>NC_015064.1:0-1436384 GCF_000178975.2 Granulicella tundricola MP5ACTX9
AAATAGATCTTCAAGGAAAGTCAACGCATGTCATTTGTTCCTACGGCCACAGCCGTGCTGAATCACTGGGTCCGCATCCTCGGTGCGCTCGAAAAGAAGATCAACCGTCAGTCCTTCGAGACGTGGTTGAAGCCAACGCGCTACTCGCGCACGGTGGGCAAGACGCTGTTCGTCCGGATTCCTTCGGCGCAGTTCGAACACATTGGCGACAAGTATGGGGATCTGATTGAAGAGGCTATCGAGAAGCTGGGCTTCGAGATCGAGTCGGTGACGTTTGAGACGCCGCAGCAAGATCCGACGGCTCCGCGGGTGCGGGAGGACGGCGGGTTCGGGCCAATGCCGAGCCATGCGACGAATACGCCGGGCGGTACGAATGGGAACGGGGCTGGGAACGGCGCGACCTCCGGGGCGATTCGGCAGAATGGTGCGCGTGGGAATGCCGCGCCGGCTGCGCCTTCGACCGAGCAGGCGAGGTTCGATTGGAATGCTGCTTCGCAGTTGAATCCGCGGTATCAGTTCGACGCGTTTGTGATTGGGAGTGGGAACCAGTTTGCCGCGGCTGCTGCGCAGGCTGTCGCGGAGAGGCCTTCCAAGGCTTACAACCCGCTGTTTCTGTATGGCGGCGTAGGGATGGGCAAGACGCACCTGATGCATGCGATCGGGCATGAGGTGAAGCGGCGGATGCCGCATACCTCGATCAGCTATGTGAGCGGTGAGAAGTTTACGAACGAGATGATCAACTCGGTTCGGTACGACAAGATGACCACATTCCGGGACAAGTTCCGGAATGTGGACGTGTTGCTGATCGACGATATTCAGTTCCTGGCGGGCAAGGAACGGACGCAGGAAGAGTTCTTCCATACGTTCAACGCGCTGCACGAGACGATGAAGCAGATTGTGATTGCGAGTGACCGGCCTCCGAAGGAGTTGGCGGACTTTGAGGATCGCCTGCGGAGCCGCTTTGAGTGGGGCCTGATCGCAGATATTCAACCACCGGATCTGGAGACGAAGGTTGCAATCCTGCAGCGGAAGGCCGAGGCTGAGAGCACGACGCTGCCTACGGATGTGGCGCTGTTTATTGCTTCCAACGTGCGGACGAATGTGCGTGAGCTCGAGGGTGCGTTGATCCGGGTGATTGCCTGGTGCTCGCATCATGGCGTTGAGTGCTCATTGCCTGTGGCGCAGCAGTGTTTGAAGCAGTTCATCGACACGCAGGTACGCAAGATTACGATCGAGGCGATTCAGCGTGCGGTGGCCGAGCAGTTCGGGATGCGGGTGCCGGAGTTGAAGCAGAAGAACAACTCGAGGCAGATCGTGGTGCCGCGGCAGATTGCGATGTACCTGGCGAAGCAGATGACGGAGGCTTCGCTGCCGGAGATCGGACGGCAGTTTGGGGGCAAACACCATACGACGGTGATGCACTCGATTGCGAAGATCGACGAGCAGCGGCGGGCGGATAAGGATCTGAACCGGACGATCAATAAGCTGATGGAGACGTTGAGTTAAGTGCAGGGACTAGAGCCTAGGGAACAGGGCTTAGGGATCAGTAAGCGCTTCGGAATGAGAGGGTGATTGCCGTATGGTTTTGCTGAAGGGCTTATGGGCCTGGAGGTGGATCATGCGGCGATTGCTTTTTGTGGGGACTGTGGCGGCCTTGATGCCGCTTTGTGGTGGGGTTGCGGGAGCGCAGGCGCTGCCTGGGGTGGCGGAGCTGCGGGCGCGGGCTCTGGAGAGCTATCAGAAGAGCTCGGCGGCGCGGGAGCGGTATATCTGCAAGGAACTCATCAGGAACGACGAGTTGAATGGCAACGGTGAGGTCAAGAAGAGCTACCTGGATGAGCGCGAGATCTTCTATGTGAACGGGTTCCAGATCTCGCAGGAGGTGTCCAAGAACGGACGGGCGCTGAACGAGGGGGAGATCAGGAAGCGGGATGAGAACGTTCGCAAGCAGATTGAGGCGGCTAGCGACCATAAGCGGCCTAAGACGCAGGGGCTCGTCATCAGTGCGGGGGATGTGCTGCGGCTGGCGAAGCTCGATCATGAACGGCGGGTGATGGTGGCGGGGCGGCCTACGATCGTGTTCGACGTGGTGCCGGATGACGATGCGAAGGCGAGTACGGTGGAGGAGAAGCTGGTGGCCGCGATGGCTGGAACGGTTTCTATCGATGAGGCTACCGGGAACCTGCAGGACGTGAATACGACCGGGGCCAAGGACGTGAAGGTGGGTGGGGGCCTGGTGGCGAATGTCCACAAGGGGTTCGCTATGCACATTCTGGTGGCTCCTGAGCCGGATGGGGTTTGGCTGCTGAAGCTTGCGGAGGGGACCGGGGAGGCTCGGATTGGGCTGGTGACGAAGAGTGCGATGCGCTTCCACCAGGAGACTGAGGGCTGCAAGCTGTACGACGTGGACGCGACTCAGGTGGACAAGAAGAAGTAGGGCTTACCGGACTGATGTGGGTCTGTTTTTGGGCTGGGGACAGGTTATCCTCGTCCCGGCCGTGGGCTGTTGGTTTCTGGCCGGGGGGAAGCGGCTTTGTTTTGTGTGAGTTGTACGGGGTTCCCACGTTTGGGGAATAGTCTTCTCAGGCGCGGTGGAATTGTGTTGTGAAGAAGTGGGAGAAGGCGGGACGGGTCGTGAGTTTTCCTTCCTGGTTTGCTTTGCGTTCGTTTTTACGCTGAGAGTTTTAGAAATCAGGACAGGAAGGCAAGTTGTTGAATCGATGGGTGCCTGGAGTTAAATCCACATATCCAGCGGCAACGGTTACTACTACTGCTGTTTAGCTTTGTTTCATGGTTTTTTCTTAGTAGCAGTTTGGTGTTGGAGCTGAGGGCGGCGGAAGTGAGTTTCGATCGGTCGAGAATGCAAATGCCGAAGCGATTTCATGAATAGATCTTCAAGCGGATGGGGTAAGGCAAGTGCGGATAGAGCAGGGCTTAGCGGCAAAGCCATGGCCGGAGACATGAGTTGGCTTGTGACTCACACAATCGGCTGGTTTCCCACAAAATAATGTCTGGGTGTAAAAGGGTGAGGTCACTAGAATTGTTTTCAGCACCAATGAACCGCCCGGAGAGAGCCTGTGCCTACCTTGACCGAAGATTCCGAGACCAACACGAACGTAGCGGCACCGACCGGCAACCTGGAGATCACGGTGTCTCGCGCGGAGCTGCTGCGTGAGCTGACCGCGGCGCAGTCCGTGGTGGAGCGGAAGACGACGATTCCGATTCTTTCGAACTTCCTGTTCGAGGCCTCGAACGAAGGGGAGACGGGGCGGCTGACGATTACGGCGACTGACCTGGACCAGAGCCTGCGGACGAGCTGCGCGGCGAAGGTGAAGAAGGCCGGGGCATGCACGATTCCGGCGCGGAAGCTGTACGACTACATCCGGCTGCTGCCTGAGGGCGAGATCTCGATCAAGCTGATGGATAACCACTGGGTGCAGATCCGTGCGGGCCGCTCCAACACGAAGATGGTTGGAATGGCGCGGGCGAACTTCCCGCAGGTGGCGGAGTTTCCGGCGAGCGGGGCGTATACGCTTTCGGTTGCGAGCTTGAAGACGATGGTCTCGAAGACGATCTTTGCGATCTCGAACGAGGAGAGCCGGTATACGCTGAACGGTGCGCTGCTGGTGCTGAAGGCTGAGTCGATGGCGATGGTGGCGACGGATGGCCATCGGCTGGCGCATGTCGAGAAGCTGGGCGAGACGCTGGAAGGTATCTCCGGCGAGAAGAAGACCTTGATTCCGCGGAAGGCGCTGAGCGAGCTTTCCTCGCTGCTGAACTCGACCGACGCGGAGACGATGCAGTTTGCGGATGACGACTCGACCCTGTTCTTCAAGATGGGTGGCCGGGTGCTGACGAGCCGGAAGCTCACCGGCCAGTTCCCGAACTATGAGGCTGTGCTGCCGCGGGATAATAACAAGTTCGTCATCGTGCGGAGTGAAGACCTGATGAGCGCGATTCAGCGTGTGGCGCAGTTTGCCGACGAGCGCTCGGGTGCGATCAAGATCAGGCTGGAGCAGAACGAGCTTCGGCTTTCGTCTTCGTCGACTGACTCGGGTGAGTCGGAGGACACGATTGAGACGCCTTACAACTACGATCCTCTGGTCGTCGGGTTCAACTCGCAGTATCTGATCGACTTTTTGAAGGCGATTGGGAATACGGGTGAGGTTCGGTTGGAGTTCAAGGACGCGCAGAGCGCAGGGCAGATGCGGCCGGAGGACGGCAACGAAGACGTCAAGTACCGCTACATCCTAATGCCAATGAGGATTTGAGTGCTTCGCACAGTTTTGGACCGCTTCGCGGTGTGCTCCTTTGGTAGGGCTATGAGACGTGGAGTGGATGGGGATTGTAAAGGCGTGGGCTCGGACTTCGGTTCGGGCCTTTTGCTTTTGTGTTGGTAGGATGGACGCGTCGGCAGTGATGCGGAGGTGGTTCCGATGGTGAAGCTCGAGGCTTGGCGATGGGTTGCGGTGACCTGTTTTGGGTTGACGGCTTATGGGTTTAGCCAGGAGAAGGCTACTCCGTTGACGTTTGAGGTGGCTACGGTGCGGCTGACGAAGCCGGGGGAGCTCGATGGTTGGATCAAGGCTCTGCCGGGTGGGGCGGAGTATACGGCGCACAACATTCCGGTGAAGCTGATGATCAGCCTGATGTACAAGGTGCCGATGCGGCAGATCAGTGGTGGCCCGGACTGGATGGAGACGGACAAGTATGACGTGGAGGCGAAGGCGGACAAGTCCTACAGCCTGGACGATCTTCATACGATGTACCGGGGCTTGCTGGCGGAGAGGTTTCACCTGAAGGTGCGCAAGGAGATTCATGAAGGGCCGGTCTATGCGCTGACGGTGGACAAGGGTGGCGTGAAGATGAAGCCGGACCTGAGCGAGCAAAGCTATGCGATTCCGATTACCTACAGTGGGGAGGGCGCGGTGGGGAATAGGGTGCCGATGTCTTATCTGAGCTGGTGGCTCGGACAGCAGCTGCAGTCCGAGAGCAGGCCGGTGGTGGACGAGACGGGATTGAAGGAGAACTTCGATTTCACGTTGAGCTTTACGCCGCCTCGGCTGGAGGGCACGGACGGCGGTGCGGCAGAGAAGCCTTCGCTTTTCACCGCCGTCAAAGAGCAGCTTGGATTGAAGCTCGAGGCTCAGAAGGGACCTGTGGAGTACTACGTGATTGAGCACATCGAGCGGCCGAGCGCAAATTAGCGCGTCTGGGGCGTGAGAGACTTCTAGAGTGGATATGGGCAGCACGAATCGACCCGACTCAACGGCTGAAGACAGACGTCTTGAGGCGCTGCGGCAGTTCTCGATTCTGGATACGCTGCCGGAGCAGGGGTATGAGGATGTGACGGAGCTGGCTTCGTTCATCTGCGGGACTCCGATTGCGCTGGTTTCGCTGGTGGATGCGGAACGGCAGTGGTTCAAGTCTGTCCGGGGGCTGGAGGCGCGGGAGACGCCGGTGTCTCAGAGTTTTTGCGCTTATACGGTGCCAACCGGCGAGACGCTGATCGTGACGGATGCGCGGACGGATGAGCGCTTCAAGAATAATCCGCTGGTGCTGGGTGATCCGAACATACGGTTTTATGCGGGGGCGCCGATCGTGGAGGCGAACGGGTATGTGCTGGGGACCGTGTGCGTGATCGATACGGAGCCTCGGGAGTTGTCGGCGAAGCAGGTCCGGGCGCTGGAGGCGCTGGCGCGGCAGGTGATGTCGATGATGGAGCTGCGCAAGGCAATTGCGGCTGAGGCCAAGGCGACTGAGACAACTCGCCTGGCGCAGGAGTCGGCGAAGATCGCTTCGTGGGAGTGGGAGGTTGAATCGGGGCGGCTGTCGTGGAGTGGGGATAGCGCTTGGATCTATGGGCGGCCGGCGGAGGAGCTGGCGCATATCGACCAGGTTCTACCGTGTGTGCATGAGGAGGATTTGCATGTCTTGCAGGGGTCGATGGCGGATTCCCTGGCGGGCGGGGGGGAGTTTCAGAATGAGTTCCGGGTGGTCTGGCCGGATGGTTCGACGCACCTGATCGTGGGGCAGGGCAGTACGGTGCTGAAGGCCTCGGGAGAGGTTGCGCGCGTGGTGGGGATCAACCGGGATGTGACGCAGCGGCGGTTGACGGAGGAGGCGCTGCGGCAGAGTGAGAAGCTGGCGGCGGTGGGACGGCTGGCGAGCACGATTGCGCATGAGATGAACAATCCGCTGGAGTCGGTGACGAATTTGCTTTATCTGGCGATGACGAGCGGGACTTTGTCGGAGGAGGCGCATACGTACCTCTCGACTGCGGAACGTGAGCTGAGGCGGGTGTCTGCGATTGCGAATCAGACGCTGCGGTTTCATAAGCAATCCAGCAAGCCGCAGAGGGTGAGCTGCGAAGACCTGTTCGAGAGTGCATTGCTGATACACCAAGGGCGGATTGTGAACTCGGGTGTTGCGGTGCAGAAGCGGAAGCGTGCGACGGAGACGGTGCTGTGCTTCGACGGCGAGATACGGCAGGTACTGAATAACCTGCTTGGGAATGCGATCGACGCGATGAGCGCGGGGGAAGGGCGGCTGGTGATTCGTAGCCGGAATGCGACGGATTGGGTCTCGGGCCGCAAGGGGTTGATGCTGACGGTGGCGGATACCGGTGCCGGGATGAGCGCTGCGACGCAGAAGCGGCTGTTCGATGCATTTTTTACGACGAAGGGGATCGGCGGGACGGGGCTGGGACTTTGGGTGAGCAAGGAGATCGTGGAACGGCATGGTGGGGCGCTGCGGGTGCGGAGCAGCCAGGCGGAGGGGCATCGGGGTACGGTTTTTTGCCTGTTTCTGCCGTTCGATGCGGTGGCTCGTTAGGCGCTCGGCAAAGGGTGTCGTGCAAGCTGCATCAGAGGGAGTATGGATTTATTGGAACGGAGGAGTGGAACGTTGAGGATGCGTCTGGGCCTTGGGGCCGGATTGTTGATGGCAGGTGGACTGTTGCAGGGAGCGGCGGCGCAGGCTGTGCCGCAATCGATCACGGGCCGGTGGCGGGTGGAGAGGATTCTGCCGACGCACAATGTGGGTTGCTGGGATGCGGAACGGGCCAAGACGCTGGTGGGGTCGACGCTGCGGTATGAGCAGGGGCGGATGACGTGGCAGGGCGGGACGGTCGAGGTGGCGGAGGCGCTCTCGCGTACGCTGAGCCGGCGGAAGTACCAGGACGAGTACAGCGTGGACCTGGCGGAGCTTGGGATCAAGGCGGCTGAGGTGGTGGAGATCGACCTGCAGCATGAGGATGCGGATGTGACCGGCGCGACGACTGAGGTTCCGGGCGATACGGTGGTGATGGCTGGGCCGGGGCGGATCGTGGTGAGCGCGTGCGGAGTTTACTTTCTTGCGGTGCGGGCGCGATGAAGAAGCTGGCATTGGTGGGATTGGTGTTGTTGATGGGGTGCGGGCCTCGGCTGTACTCCGGCAAGGGAGTGGTGGCGGGGAGCGGCGGGACGCTGGGGAACTGGTCGCATCCGCCTGCGGGCTGCATACGGGATTCGGCTTATCAGGATGAGGGTCAGCGATCCGTGGCTACGTTCCTCTGGAAGGATTTGCGAATCCTGGAACCGGGCCCGGGCTATAACGACATCTGGAAGAACGACACGCCGATCCGGCTGGACTTGCAACGGGACGGCGACGGATACACGGGTGTGCTGAGAACGTTCAAGCAGCAACTGGGGTGGCGGATCGACAAGACAGCCTGCTCCGAGTTTGAATTCACCCCGCATGAGGGTCCGGCGAGAGAGCCTAAGGGCCGGCCGGTGCTGGATGGCGAGTTGAAGATGGATTGCGCGGTGGCGGGCGGGCGGCTTACGGCGAATGTCAGTTTTAAGGGTTGCGGCTACTAGGCAGCATCAGGATTTGATGAAAGGCCCTTATAATTCGCCCCAGGTTCGACGAGGAGGAGCGAGATGCGTTCTGGATTGCGAGTGCTGGGCTGGATGCTGATCGGTGTACTGGCAGCGAGTGCCGCGGGTCAGGCCGGGACTCATTCACGGCATGCGGGCCGGGTGGATACTGTGACCTCCGGGACGCGGGTGCTTTATACGTTTCCGCAGTCGAATAACAGCGCCACGCCGCTCTATGCGCTGGTGAATGGATCGTTGAAGACGATCGACATGACGATGTACGAATTGGTGGACACGGTGTTCTCCGCGGACCTGGTGGCGGCGTGCAAGCGCGGCGTGAAGGTTCGGGTGATCCTGGATCAGAATCTTGAGAAGTCCAGCAATACGGCGGCCTACAACCAGTTGAACAAGACGACGAACTGCAGCGCGGCGTGGGCGAACCCGGCATTCCAGGCGACGCACCAGAAGAGCATGATCGTGGATGGAACGAAGCTGGCGATCATAACGCTGAACCTGACGACCCGGTATTACACGACGTCGCGGGACTTTGCGCTGGTGGAGACGGATGCGGCGGATATCGCGGCGGTGGAGGCTACGTTCAATGCGGACTTCAAGTCGACGACGTCATTTGCGTATCAGCCGGGCAAGGGGACGGATCTGATCTGGAGCCCGACGACGGCGACGGCGGATCTGCTGGGAATCATCAACGGTGCGACCAAGACACTGCTGGTGGAGAACGAAGAGATGGGCGCGGCGAACGTGGTGAGCGCGCTGGAGGCGGCGTGCAAGCGCGGGGTTGCGGTACATGTCGCCATGACAAACCTGACTGCCTACAAGACGGAGTTTGCGGCGCTGAAGGCGGCTGGATGCGGAGTTCACCTGTACGCGAGTACGGCGACGGGGCTCTACATCCATGCCAAGGTGCTGGTGGCAGACTATGGTCTGAGCACGCAGATGGTTTACGTGGGCTCGATCAACTTCTCGATTCCCTCCATGACGGATAACCGGGAGCTGGGTTTGTATGTTTCCGATGCAACGATCGTCAAGGCGTTGCAGACGCAGGTCACGACGGACTACGCCGGGGCACCTGCGCTTTAGCTTTCCTTGAGGAAAGGCCTGGGCTGGGCGGGTGGGCCGGACTGGGCTTTGACGCTGAGGGCTTCCAGCCAGTGCTGGTGCTTGTCTTCCAGGCGATGGGGCATGATGCGCTTGCCGATGCGGGCGAGCCAGCCGGTCTGGACCTCTTGCGTGAGGACGTGGGTGGTGCCGTCGGGCAGGGGGGTCAGGAGCCAGGCCTGGTATGCCAGGACGCCTATGCCGTGAATGTCATAGGCGAGGCGGGTGAGGGGCTCGAACTCGCGGACCTTTGAGGTGATGGGCACGCCGAACTTGCTCCAGCGGAAGCGGGTGCGGTCGCGCAGGTCCGGGCCGGAGGTGGAGATGAAGTGGATGTTGGCGGAGTAGGGGTACCAGGTGGGCCAAAGCTCGGCGCGGATGAGCCAGGGCCAGATGGCCTCAATGGGTGCGGGGATGACGATCTCATTGGAGGCGAAGATGGCCGCATCTGAGGGTTGGTGGAGACCGGGCCAGCGGATGGTGGGTGGAGAGCTCGGCTGGGCGTCGTAGGTCGGATCGGGCGTCTGTGCTTGGCTGCTCATGCGCATTGGACGTGCCTCAAGTGGATTGCGACGCAAAGGTAGTCGTGATTTTATGCGAGAAATTGGGAGTTTCAACGTCAAATTCTATGAATCGAACCGTTTAGGGACATATAGGTCCGGGTTGGGGCTGGATGTATCATTCGGGGAAGTGAGGCTGCCGATGTTCGACGACGAGAAGAAGCTGGGTTCGGACAAGTCGCTGAGGACTGCGGCGGTCTCGGCAGTGGTGCATGTACTGGTGATCGCGGGGCTGGTGGGCGTGATCCACTCTTCGCGGGTGATTGCTCCGTATCGGCTGCCGGGGACGGCTAAGGGGACGCAGTTGCTGACGTACTTCAGCCCGGATGGGTCTGCGAGCAAGGCCGCTACGCCGGTCGTCGCCAAGCCGAAGGCTGTGCGCAAGGCTGTCGCTGAGGCGAAGGTTACTATGCCGCCGCAGGAGACTGCGGAGGCCAAGGTGACGGTCGGCAGCTCCAGTACGAACGGGGCGAGTGGACAGGGGAGCGGCGATATCAGCATTGCGCTGCCGCAGAAGTTTCCGTGGCCGCGGCCGGCTCTCGACAGCATGGGGCATGGGACCAAGGGCGACGTGGTGCTGGATGCGACGATCGACGAACAAGGCAAGATTGCGAGTTTAGTGGTGACGCAGAGTGTGAATGCGACCGTGGATGAGGCTGTGCTGGCTACGGTTCGGGCGTGGGTATTTACGCCGGCGATGAAGCAGGGGAAACCTGTGGCGAGTGAGCAGGAGTTCCGGTTCCATTACGAGCGGGGCTAAGGCCGATTCAGCGAAGGTATTCAAAAGGTGCGTTATCTTACCTATGCTGGGGCGTGCCCATGATTGACGTGACAGAAGATATACAGCCGCTAACGACGTTTCGGAATAACTCCGTCAAGATGGGCATGCCGGCGGGATGGGTTGGGAATCGACCGCGGTCATTCGTCCATCAAGGACATGACGTGAGGGAACGCAGGCGGATGGGTGGGCGTCCATGCAGTTTAGGACAAGGGAACATCCAGAAGAAATCAAGATTGAACAGTTTTCAGACTGAGCCTTAAGGTTTTCTTAAGGATATGTTCAACGAGACGTAACAGTCCTGTCATGGAGCAGACATATGGGGCCGGTAGGTTTTGACTATCGACTTTCAGACTATGTCTGTTTCCTGGAGGAAACGTTTGTCTTCTTTTGCTTCGTTACGTCTTGTGCGCGCTGCTGTGTTCTGTTGCGTGCTGTCCGGCTTGTCATCCCTTTCTACAAACCCATCGATTGCGTGCGCGCAGGTAGCGGGCGGGGGCACCGTCATGGGATCGGTGATGGATGACAAGGGTGGACTCCTGCCTAAGGCCAGCCTGACCGTGAAGAACGATGCGGGTGGCGCGGCTCAGACTGCGATCACCGATGCGGCGGGGCGCTTTACGTTGAGCGGGCTGGTGGCTGGATCGTATACGGTTCAGGCGACTGCGCCAGGCTTCAACACGATCACGAAGAACGTGCGCGTGACGGACGGTGGTACGAACGAGGTTTCGCTGTCGCTGTCGATCGGCAACCTGACGGATCAGGTGACGGTGGAGGCGAACTCGCAAGGCTCCGTGGCGGCTGCGCTTGCGCCGATGGATGCACTGCTGGAGGCGACGTCGGCGCGGACCGAGATTACGTCTGCGTTCATTCAGAACTTCACCTCGCCGGTGGCGGACTTTGGCGAGGCTGTTGAGATGGCTCCCGGGACGTTTACGACGAACGGGAATGGCGTGGGGTTGGGGCAGTCTAGTACATACTTCCGTGGGTTCCCGGATGGCGACTACGATATCGACTTCGATGGGATTCCGTTCTACGACACGAATACGCCTTCGCATCACTCGTGGGCTTTCTTTCCTTCACAGTTTCTGGGTGGGATTGACTTTGACCGCTCGCCGGGCACGGCGAGCACGATTGGACCTACGCCTTTTGGCGGATCGATCCACCTGCTGTCCAAGCAGTTTTCTCCGATGCAGAATGTGCGTGGCGGATTCTCGTATGGCTCGTTCAATACGAAGCTGTTCGATGGCGAGTATGACTCGGGTAACTTTGGGCCGGCCCATAAGTTCAATGTGAATGTGGATGTTCATCATCTTGGCTCGGACGGGTACCAGACGTTCAACCATCAGACTCGCAATGCGGGGGATATCCAGTTCCAATACCGGCCTTCGGATAAGACGACGATCACTGGATTTTCCGCGGTGATCTGGCTGGATGCGAATACACCGAACTTTGCGGCGACTCGCTGCCAGATGTATGGGGCGCAGGCAGGGTATACATGCACGGGGGCGAATGCTCCGTTTGCGGGATCCGGAATCAACTTCCTGCTGACCAATAACTCTGATCCGTTGCTTTATCTGAACAATCAGTACAACTACTACCATGTGCCTACGGACTTTGAGTATGTGGGTGTGCGGAGCGAGCTTGGCAAGGGCTTCACGTTTTCAATCAAGCCTTACACGTATAACTACGACAACTCTGAGAAGTACTCGAATGCTGTGCCGATCACAGATAACGCAGCGCTGGTGGGAACGACGTATGCGCCTCTGAACGTGAAGATTGCGAATACCTGCAGCACGCTGGTGAAGAGCAAGTACACGTGCGGCGTGGATAAGTACAACAGCTATCGCAAGTATGGCGAGACGTCCGAGCTGACGCAGGTGTCGCACTTCGGCATCTTCCGCGCAGGGCTCTGGTATGAGTGGGCGAATACGAATCGGCACCAGTATCCTGCTGATCCGCTGCAGAACTGGCTGGATGCGCCGCTGCCGAACTTTGCCGAGACCTTTGTTACGAATTCGTATCAGCCGTTTGTGGAGTACCAGTACCACGCGACGCCGAAGCTGACGATTACGCCGGGTATCAAGTTTGCGTATTACACGATCGGGACGAAGCAGTTTGCGGATAACGGCGGGAAGATCGGCGGCCTAGGAAGCAACAATCCGGCAGCGTTCATCACGAACGGCGGCAGCTACTTTTCATCGCTGCCTTCGGGTGATGTGAACTATCGGATACGCGACAACTGGAGCATGTATGGGCAGGTGGCTACGGGCAGCATCGTGCCTGCTTCCGGGACGTTTGACTTTACGCAGTCAGCCACCGGCACGCCGGTTGCAACGCTGCCGAAGCAGCAGAAGAACCTGACCTATCAGACGGGGACGGTGCTGAAGCTCAAGCGCGTGACGTTCGACTTCGACTACTTCCACATTCACTTCGATAGCGGCTACTCTTCGTTTACGCCGATCGATACGGGCGAGCCGGTGTACTACCTGCAGCCGCCTTCAGTGACGCAGGGTATCGAAGGGGAGAGCAACGTTTACATCACGCATGGGCTGAGCCTGTACCTGAACGCGAGCTACAATCGCGCACAGTACACGGGCAATGCGACTGTGTTCTGCAATACGGCCGCAGCTTGTCTGTCCAGCACACCGCAGCTTTCGATTGCGACTCCTGGCGGCCAACGGATCTCGAATGCGCCTTCGGATATCGAGACGGAAGGTCTGACGTATCAGCACAGGTCATGGGACGCTGGCGCCTTCAATAAGCGCGTGGGAACGATGAGCCTGGATAACAGCGGGTTTCACAATGCGGGGACGATCGATCCGTTCACGCTGACGAACGTGTTCCTGAACTACACGATCAAGAGTGGAACACACTTCAACCAGACGAAGATTCGCCTGAGCTTTAATAACATCTTCGACAACCACAACATCACGGGCGACAGCTTTGCGACGAAGGCGACGCCGCTGCTGATCACCGCCAATGGGAATACCTACAACAACCCCTTTGTCTCAGCTTCACCGATCACGCCGCTGTCCGGGGCGGATGCGGTGTCGATCCTTCCGGGACGGAGCGTGATGTTGTCGGTGACGTTCGGGCTTTCTCCGAAGCGGTAAGGTTGAACCTGACGGACGCTCCGGGCGCTACCATGCGTTCGGGGCGTCTTTGTTTTGAAAGAAGCGAGGGTGCGATGTTCAAGAGATATGTTTTGGGTTGTTTGGTGATGATGCTTGGGGTGGGTTCTGCCGGGGCGCAGGCTTCAGCAGCGAATGCCAAGGTGGCTACTGTTCCGGTGGTGATGTTGAGCGATCTTCACTTCGATCCGTTCCACGATCCGGTGAAGGTTCCGCTGTTGGTGAAGGCACCGCTTGAGGAATGGGATCGGATACTGGGTGGGCCTGATTCTGCTGGGCAGGCTGCGGCCTTCGCGGCGATTCAGACGCAGTGCAAGGCGAAGGAGAATCCGGATAGTTCCTATGCACTTCTGCGGAGTGCGCTGTTGGCGGCCAAGGCACAGACGCCTTCTGTGGGATTCGTGATGGTGAGTGGAGATCTGCTGGTGCATGACCTGGACTGCCGGTATCCGGCTTCGATGAAGCTGGAGGCGAGTGCGGGGGATGACCAGGCGGTCTCGGCTGCGTTTGCGGAGAAGACGACGGTTTATGTGATGAAGAAGGTGGAGGCGACGTTTGCGGCGGTGCCGGTCTACCTGGCGCTGGGGAACAATGACTCGCGCTGCAATCACAATCGGTTGAGTTTGCATGATGAGTATTTGAAGGCTTCCGCGGCTGCGGTGGTGGATGGGTTGCGGGGGGTGAGTGCGGCGGAGAAGACGGCTGCAATGGGGACGTATGAATCGGCTGGCTACTATGCGGTGACGATGCCTGGGGTGATGAGCGGGACTCGTCTGCTGGTAGTGGACGATATCTACATGATGCCGAAGTATGCGAACTGCGAGGCTGACGACCAGGATCAGCAGGGCGCGCAGGAGCAGATGGTCTGGTTGCAGAAGGAGTTGGAGGATGCCCGGACGAAGGGGATGAGCGTCTGGCTACTGGGGCATCTGCCGCCAGCGGTGAACCCGGATAGCTCGCTTGAAAAGGGCGATTCGTTCTGCACCAAGGGCAAGGTGGTGAGGTATCAGACCACCGACGACCTGGCCACGGAGATGACGGCGTATGCCGATGTGCTGAAGCTTGGGGTCTTCGGCCATACGCATATGGATGAGCTTCATCTACTGAGGGGCAAGGATGCGGGCGTGCCGGTGAAGGTGGTGGGGTCGGTCTCGCCGGTGGATGGCAATGTTCCTTCGTTTACGGTGGGGCTGGTGGCAACGGCTTCCGCGAAGCTGATGGACTACAGCGTGTATGAGGCTTCAAACTCGACCGGTGTTGGGACGACTTGGCCGAAGGAGTATGGGTTCGACGAGACGTATCATGAGCCGAGTTTCTCGGCGGAGCCGCTGAGTGACCTGATCGGGCGGCTGCGTGCGGATACGAGCGGCAAGGGCGAGGAGAGCCGCGCGTATCAGACACACTTCATCAAAGGCTCAAGCGGCAAGAAGTTGTCCGGGAGCTGGCCGGGCTATGTTTGCGGTCTGGACAATGCGACGGCCAAGGGCTTCAAGGCTTGTGTCTGTGGCGCGAAGTAAGGGCGGGCTATTGCCGCAGGTCTACGAGGGTGGCTCCCTGGCCGCCCTCCTGCTGGCTGGCTTCGGCGAAGGTGGCGACGTGGGGATGGGATTTGAGGAACTCGCGGAGGGTGCGTCTTAGGACGCCCATGCCTGTGCCGTGGACGATGCGGACGCGCTCCAGGCCGGAGAGGAAGGCTTTGTCGATGTAGCGGGAGACTTCATCCTCCGCCTCGGCAGCAGTCCGGCCTATGACGTTGATCTCTCTGGGGGTGTAGTCGGAGTCGCCGAGGGGCGCGCCGCTGGCGGTCTGGACGGTGATGTTGCCGCGACGGCGTGCGGCTTCGGCGGGGGTGACGACCTTGATGACTTCTACGTCGGCGATGTCGGTGCGGGGGACGCGCATCTTCATCTGGCCCATGGAGACTTCAAAGTTGTGCTCGTCGATGACGCGGACGACGGTGGCCTGGCGGCGGAGGGATTTGAGGGTGACGTAGTCGCCGGCCTTGATGGGGGTGAGGGCTCGGCGGGCGAGGGGGGAGGCGATGTCGTTCTTGTCGGCTCCGGCGGTGTGGGCCAGGACGGTAGAGCTGAACTGGTCTGAGAATTCTCTGCGGACGCGGGCCATGCGTAAGGCTGAATCGCGTTGGATTTTGCGGGCGACCGTCTTGTCTTCGATCTCGTTGACGGTTTCCTTGAGTTGGGTCTCGAAGTCTTCGAGGAGGGTTTTGAGTTTTAGTTCGAGCTCTCTTGTGCGCTGTTTTTGTTCGGCGCGGCCTTCGGTTTCGAGGCGGGCTCTTTCCGTGGCTACTTCCTCTGTGCGGCGTTTCAGGGAGACGCGCTCCGAGGTTGCGGCGGAGATCTGGTCGTGGAGTTGATCGAGGAAGGCACCGATGTCGGCCTGCTGGGTGGTCATCTGGGCGCGGGCGCTGGCAATGATGGTGGGGGCCATGCCGAGGCGGGCTGCGATGTTCAAACCGGCGGAGGCACCGGGGACTCCGAGGCGGAGCTCGTAGGTGGGGGTGAGGGTGGCCTGGTCGAAGCCTACGGCGGCGTTGAGGACGCCGGTGTGCTGGGCGGCGTAGACCTTGAGGGAGGTGAGGTGGGTGGTGATGGCGGTCCAGGCGTTGAGGTTGAGGAAGTGCTCGGCTACGGCGACGGCGAGGGCTGCGCCTTCTTCGGGATCGGTGGCGGAGCCTAGCTCGTCGAGGAGGACGAGGGAGTGGCCGTCGGCGTGGCGGGAGATGTGGTCCACGTTGACGACGTGGGCGGAGAAGCTGGAGAGATTGCGCTCGATGGATTGGGCGTCGCCGATGTCGGCGAAGATGGCGGTGAAGAGGGGGAAGGTGGCTTCTTCGGCGGGGACCAGGAGGCCTGCCTGGGCCATGAGGGCGAGAAGGCCGGTGGTTTTCAGGGAAACGGTTTTGCCGCCCGTGTTGGGGCCGGAGATGATGAGTTGGCGGGCTTCTGTCGTGAGGGCCAGGGTTAGTGGGATTGGTTTTGTGGGTTTTCTTTCGGGGGTGTCGGTGGTCCCAACCCAGGTCCGAGAGTCCGGACCTGGGGCACCCAGATTTTCGGCTCTCATGCGGAGTTCTAGTAAGGGGTGGCGGGCGGATTTCAAGCTCAGGCCGGGGGTGAAGGTGGGGGCGGTGCAGTCGAGGTCCTGGGCGAAGCGGGCGCGGATGAAGTGGGATTCGACCTCTGCCAGGATGATGGTGCCGATACTTAAGACGTGGGCTTGTGCTGCCAGGGCTCTTGTCAGGGCTACGAGGATGCGGTGGATTTCGGATTGTTCTTCGTCGAGGAGGCGGACTAGTTCGTTGTTTTGCTCGATGGTTTCCAGCGGCTCGACGTAGACGGTCTGGCCGGAAGAGCTGCTGCCGTGGATGACGCCGGGGACCTTGCGTTTGAACTCGGCTTTGATGGGGATGACGAAGCGCTCGCCGCGGACGGTGATGAGGTCGTCGCGGTCGGACTGGGTGCTTCCCTCTTCGCGGAGGGCTCGGGCGGCGCGGCGGAGGCTGGCTTCGATGGCCCGGTGCTGCGACTCCATGGCGCGGCGGATGCGTTTGAGCTCCGGGCTGGCGTCGTCTGAGAGGCTGCCGTCGGGCTCGATCTTGCCGCGGAGGGTGCGGAGGAGCGGGGCGAGGTCGTGGTAGCTGAGGGGCTCGGAGAGGGCGCGGATGGAGGGGCCGAGGCGGCGGGCGGACTCGGCTGCGGCGAGGAGGGAGCGCCAGGCGGCGACGCGCTCGGTGAGGTTGAGGAGGGTGAGGATCTCGAGGGACTCGAGGGCGGTGCCGTCGATTCGGGCCTTGGCGAGGAGGGCTTCGGGGTCGAAGAGGCCGTGGAAGTCGAACGATCCGCCGCCGGTCAGGAAGGAACGGAGCTCTGAGGTGCGGGTTTGCTGCGCGATAATCCAGGTGAGATCGGTGGAGGGCTCGAGTGCGAGGGTCCAGGCGCGGCCGAGGGGGCTGATGGCTTTGGCGGCGATAAGGGCGCGGAGGCGCGGCCACTCGAGTGCGAGGGAGCTGGATTCAAGAAGCGGGGACGGGATCTGGGGGAGAAGCTGGGTCACTTGTTTATGGTACGGCTTTGCGGCGCGGAGGCGATATACGATGGCTGCACAGGAGAATTTACGTTCATGAAATTGAAGATGGCTGCGGCGGTTCTGAGTTTGCTGGGTGGTGTGGGCGCGGGTGCGCAGGGTACGGTACTGCCGGTGGTGCAGCCTCTGAGTGCGATTCCGTTTTCACCGGTGCTGGATCTGACGAGCCTGGATAAGACCGTGGACCCTTGCGTGGATTTTTATAAGTTCTCCTGCGGCGGGTGGATGAAGAAGAATCCGATTCCGGCGGACCAGGCGAGCTGGAGCGTTTATCACAAGCTGGCGATCGACAATCAGCAGTTCCTGTGGGGGATTCTGAAGGATGACGCGGTGGCGAAGGATCGGACGCCGGTGCAGCAGAAGGTGGGAGATTACTATGCGGCGTGTATGAATACGCCGGCGATCGACGCGCTGGGGATGAAGCCGGTGGAGGCTGGGCTGGCTCGGCTGGACATGATCACGACCCGGGAGCAGGCGGCTCATGCGATTGCGACGCTGCACCACAATGTTGCGGGGAGCTTCTTCTTCGGGTCCGGCGTGGGGCAGGATGCGGTGGATTCCTCGACCGAGATTGTGGAGGTTGGCGCGGGCGGGCTGGGGCTGCCGGACCGGGACTACTACCTGAAGACGGATGCGAAGAGCGTGAAGCTGCGGGAGCAGTACGTGGCTTACGTGCAGCAGTTGATGACGCTGGCGGGTGAGCCGAGCGAGAAGGCCAGCGCGGATGCGAAGGCGATTTTGACGATCGAGACGGCGCTGGCGACGGGGTCGCTGACGGTGGTGGAACGGCGCGATCCGCACAAGATCTATCACATGATGACGCTGGCGGAGCTGGGCGGGCTTGCGCCGGGGATCGACTGGGCGGGGTACTTCAAGACGCAGGGAGCGGGCGCGTTTACGAAGCTGAATGTATCGCAGCCGGAGTTCATGAAGGCGGTGCAGGCGGAGCTCATGACGGAGCCGGTGGAGGCGCTGAAGGCCTATCTGAAGTTCCATATGCTGACGGCTGCCGCGCCTTATCTTTCGCATCCGTTTGTGCAGGCAAACTTTGATTTCTACTCGAAGACGCTGCGCGGCGTGCCGACGATGCCGGCGCGCTGGAAGACCTGCACGGGTGGCGTGGACCGGATGCTCGGCGAGGCGCTGGGGCAGGAGTTTGTGCGGCGGACGTTTTCGAGCGAGATGAAGGCCAAGACGCGGACGATGACGGAGCAGATTGAGGCTGCGATGAAGGGGGAGATCGAAGGGCTGGACTGGATGAGCCCGGAGACGAAGGTGGAGGCGGAGAGAAAACTTCATGCGATCCGGAACAAGATCGGGTATCCGGATACGTGGCGGGACTACTCGACGCTGGAGGTCAAGCCGGATGATTATGCGGGTGACGCGGTGCGTGCGTACCGGTTTGAGGATGCACGGAACTGGAACAAGCTGGGCAAGCCGGTGGACCTGACGGAGTGGGGGATGACGCCGCCGACGGTGAACGCGTACTTCAATCCGCAGATGAACGACATCAACTTCCCGGCGGGCGTGCTGCAGCCGCCGCTCTACGATGCGAAGGAAGACGACGCGCCGAACTACGGGAACACGGGCGCGACGATTGGGCATGAGCTGACGCATGCGTTCGACGACGAGGGCCGGCAGTTCGACGATAAGGGCAACCTGCGGGACTGGTGGACGGCGGCGGATGCGAAGGGGTTCGAGCAGAGGATCCAGTGCGTGCGCGACCAGTATGCGGGGTATGTGGTGGTCGACGACATCCATATCAACTCCAAGCTGACGAGCGGGGAGGATGTGGCGGATCTGGGTGGGACTTTGCTCGCGTACATTGCGTGGAAGAAGGAGACTGCGGGACAGAAGCTGATGCCGATCAATGGATTTACGCCGGATCAGCGGTTCTTCGTCGGGATGGCGCAGTGGGCTTGCGAGAACGAACGGCCGGAGAACCTGCGGGTGAGCGCGGCGACCGATCCGCACTCGCCTGGGTTCGCGCGGATCAATGGGGTTGTGTCGAATATGCCGGAGTTCAAGAATGCGTTTCAGTGCAAGGCGGGGCAGGCCATGGTGCATGTGCCGGCTTGCCGGGTTTGGTAAGGCTCTTTCTACGGTGAGGCTGGTGGCTGGTTGAGGGGAGTGGTTTCTTCCAGCTGCCAGCTGTCAGCCCTGAGCTGCCAGCTTGAGGGTTGCTGACTGTCGACTGGGTGATGGGTACGTTGGCATGGGCGGGAGCGGTCGGGCTTTGCCCGATGCCCACCCTAATCGCAAGAAGCCGCGCTGAGGGTGGAGCACACGACGGTCATGGTGGTGAAATCGGTGAAAACAGGTGGAACTGGTGGGTGGGTGGGTGCGTATTTGATCTTGCGTGCCGGTTAGGTTGGGTGCGGGAGGTTGTGCGATGGTCTGTGCGGCTTGTGGTTGCGAGATAGTCGGCGGGGTTCACTTTTGTAAGGCTTGTGGTGCCCGGGTGATGGAAGATGCTCCTCGGCCTGGCTTTGGGCAGCAGGCCTGGATGCCTTTGGGGGCCGCTGCTGCAGGTGCTGTGCCTCCTCCGCCGCCGTATGCCAGTTATGTCTCGGCTGCAGGGGCTCAGAGGCAGCGTGTGCGGCAGAATGTGCAGCCGCTGGGCATGGCTTGGTGTGTCTGGGGAGCGTTCCGGATGGTGGCGGGGATCGCCGCTTACTTTGCCGTGCATGCGCTGGCGCGCCACGGCTGGTGGGGCGATGGGTCGGATTTTATGCCGGAGGTGTTTCAGTGCCTGCTGCCGTTCATCGCATTCGGGACAACCGTCATGGCGGGGTTATCCGTGTTGACAGGCTATGGACTGCTGACGCGGCGTAGCTGGGGCCGGCCGCTGGCGATCATCATGGCGATACTTTCGCTGATCAAGATCCCGCTGGGCACGGCGCTGGGAATCTATACGCTTTGGGTGCTGGGATCGAAGGCGGGTGGTGCGGAGTATGAAGGTCTGGCGGCTGCGGAAGAGGGGATACGGGTCTAGCGGTAGAACGAGCAACGGCAAGAACAAATACGGAGGTTCTGGCTTCGCCAGAATGACGACGTTTGCCAGAAGACGGGAAAGATATCGCCCGCGCTTACACACGAGCGATGTCTGGGTTACATGCGGGCGATATCGACACTTTCCAGTACGCGGCGGGGCGGGCCTTCCTGGGCCACGCCCTTTTTGGCGAGGCGCAGCATGGCACCGCCGAGCTGGTCGGTGGTGGTGACGTACTTGGGGAAGAAGCGCTCGAAGAGCGGCATGATGGGCTTGAGGATGGAGTAGAAGACCTGGTAGACGGCGGTCTTGGACTTGATGCCGTGCTGGGGGACGATGCCGCCGGGGCGGAACATGAAGGCGGCGCGCAGGGGCAGGGCGAGAAGGTCGTTTTCGGTCTCGCCTTTGACGCGGGCCCACATGGTCTTGCTCTCGCCGGTGGAGTCGGTGCCGGCTCCGGAGACGTAGATGAAGACGACCTTGGGGTTGACGCGGACGAAGCGCTTGGCGACCGAGAGGGTGAGGTCGTAGGTGATGTGGCGGTAGTCGTCCTCCTTCATCCGGAAGGAGGTGACGCCGAGACAGAACATGCAGGTATCGACGGCGGCGAACTCATCGTCGAGGCCGTCCAGGTCGAAGAGGTCCTTGCGAATGATCTGGCGCAGTTTGGGCGAGGGGGTGGGGATGGGCTGGGCGACGGTGCTGCGGGTGATGGCGACGACTTCCTTGATGGAGGGATCGAGGAGGCACTCGCGCAGCGCGCCCTGGCCGACCATACCCGTTCCCCCGAACAGCATTACCTTCATGCAAGAACTCCTGAGATGATGCGACCGGCACAAGAGGCCCGGAAGACGATGATAGCCCTTCCATTGTGCCATCCGAAGATTGGACGCTGGTCACAGTAAACTGGACTTATGAAGGATATGACAGGACACGTTACGCGGATGCGAAGGATGCGCCGGACGGAGGCTCTGCGGAGCCTGGTGCGGGAGACGCATCTGCGCCCGGAAAGCTTGATTTACCCGCTGTTCATTGTGCCGGGTGAGGGTGTGCGGAAGCCGATCTCGTCCATGCCGGGGGTGTTCAATGTCTCGGTGGATGAGGCGCTGAAGGATGCGGCGGAGTGCGTGGAACTGGGGTTGGGTGGCTTGCTGCTGTTCGGACTGCCGCCGGAGAAGGATGAGCAGGGCAGCGGGGCGTGGGACGAGCAGGGCATCATGCAGACGGCGCTGCGGGCGATCAAGCGGGAAAGCGGGCTGAAGAGCCTGGTGACGATCGCCGATGTGTGTCTGTGCGAGTACACGTCGCATGGGCATTGCGGGATCGTGGCTCGGGACGGCGAGGAGTATGCGGTGGAGAACGACTCCAGCGTGCGGCTGATTGCGAAGACGGCTGCGTCGCTGGCGGAGGCGGGTGCGGATATCGTCGCGCCCAGCGACATGATGGACGGACGGGTGGAGGCGATCCGCGCGGCGCTGGACGAGGGAGGGCACCAACAGACTCCGATCATGAGCTATGCGGCGAAGTTTGCGAGTGCGTTCTACGGGCCGTTCCGCGAGGCGGCCGATTCCGCGCCTCAGTTTGGGGATCGGAAGACGTACCAGATGGACGGGGCGAACCGGCGGGAGGCGATGCGGGAGATCGAGCAGGACCTGCTGGAGGGTGCGGATATGATCCTGATGAAACCCGCGATGCCATATCTGGATGTGCTGAAAGAAGCACGGGACCGGTACGAAGTCCCAATTGGGGCATATCAGGTTTCAGGGGAATACAGTATGCTGGTCGCTGCATTCGAACGTGGATGGCTCGAGCGAGAACGTGCGATTATCGAGTCTCTCCTTTCACTGCGACGGGCCGGGGCTGATTTCATCGTGACCTACTTCGCGAAAGAAGCGGGGCGGGCACTGGGGTAAGGGGACACAACGGTGGAGAGGCAGCAGACGTTGAATGAGGTCGAAGAGAGAACGCTGCCGGTTAACCCGAATGGGTCGATCCGAGCACAATGGAGCGCATACCGGATGCGGCGGAATCTTGCACTCATTCTGCTTTTTGGCTGGGTTCCGGTGGCTCTAGGAGTGTTTCTGCTCTCAGAGTTTTGGCTGCAACAGCCCTTCCTGACCCTTGGGGTCATCATCGGGTGGTTTGTTGCGGCGTGCGGGATGATCTGGTGGGCGGGAGAGTTCCGCTGTCCGCGCTGCCGTCGCCGATATGGCGCGGTGGGCTCGCGTAAGGGCGTAAACCTGATCTGGCGGGGACTGTTCGACTCGATCTGCAATAACTGCAAGCTGCGGAAGTTTGAGAACTTCAACTCTGAGGGGTCGAACCCTGGAAGCCTGGACCGGCGGATGGCGCGGGACTAGAGGATCTTTCTAGCGGCCGGCGGCGAGATCGTCGTACTCACGGAGGATCTCGGTCCAGGAGAGCTCGATTGGGGTCCCGCTGACGTTGAGGTTATCTGGGGAGGGCTGCAAGACTCCAGATGGGCTTGGGATGAAAGCTTCGCGGCGGACGGGGTCAAGGACCCAAACCTGCTGGACCCCCATAGCGAGGTAATCGTCCGTGCGCTCCTGCATGTGGCGCAAGGTCTGTCCTGAGGAGATTATCTCGACGCAGAGGATGGGTGGGATGTGGACGATGGGGTCGGCTGGGTCGCTGGCAGCGATCAAGCAAACATCGGGGATGCGGAAGCGGGTGGCGGAGGTCTGGACCCGCTGCTCCGGCATGGGAAGGACCTTCCAGGCACGGCGGTTGGAGTAGAAGATGGCTGAGAGAGCCAGTTGCATAAGAGAATGCGGACGCTCGCCCCTATTTCTTTCCTGAACCTCTCCGTCGATGTAGTCGCAGTCCGGGTCGTAGCTGGTGGAGAGGTACTGCTCTACGGGGATGAGCACGGGCGTTGCCATGAATTCAGTATGCTCCGGGCTGTGCTTGACGTGAAGAGTAAAATTAGATCTGTTTGCCATGCAACGGCATAGGCGGGATGGAGAGCGGCTTTGTCAGATACGATTTTCGATTTAGTGGTGGTTGGCGGCGGACCCGCCGGGTATACCTGCGGCATTCGCGCCGCGCAGCTTGGCCTGAAGGTCGCGCTGATTGAGAAGACGGATAAGCTGGGCGGCACATGCCTGCACTGGGGCTGCATCCCGACGAAATCGCTGCTGTTTTCAGCCGAGATCTGGGATCACCTGAAGCATGCCGCGAACTACGGCATCGACAACGTGGACGCGCCGAAGCTCAACTGGGACAACCTGATCAAGCGTAAGAGCGACATCACGAACAAGCACACCAAGGGGCTTGATTTCCTGATGAAGAAGAACAAGATCACGGTCTTCCGTGGACACGGCCGCCTGACCGGACCGGCCAAGGACGGCATCCACACCATCACCGTGACGGACGAAGATAAGGCCTCCGGACGCGGCAAGGATGCGCAGGCTGAGGGCTATACCAGCCAGAAGGTTGATGAGATCAAGGCGAAGAAGGTGGTGCTCAGCACCGGCTCCGACGCTCGTATGCTGCCAGGCTATAAGGCCGACGACACGATCCTGACCAACATGGAGATCCTGACGCTGCCGGCGATGCCGAAGTCGATGGTGGTGATCGGGTCCGGAGCTGTGGGGGTTGAGTTCGCTTCGATCTTCAAGAGCTTTGGCGCGGAGGTCACGATCATCGAGGCGCTGCCCCGCCTGGTGAATGCCGAAGACGAGGAGATCTCGAAGGAGTTGCTGAGGCTCTACAAGAAGCGCGGCTTTGAGGTCTTCCTCAGCGCGAAGGTGGAGAAGATCGACAAGAAGGACGGCGGTGCGGTGGTCACGTTTACGGACTCGACCGGCAAGCAGCAGACCAAGACGGCGGAGAAGGTGCTGGTGGCTGTGGGACGCGCGCCGCGCACGTATGACTGTGGGCTGGACAAGGTGAACATTCCGCTGGATCGCGGCTTCATCATGACCAACGAGTGGATGGAGACGACGGAGCCGGGGATCTATGCGATCGGCGATATCGTGGGCGGGCTGCCGCAGTTGGCGCACGTCGGCGCGATGTGCGGCGTGGTCGTGGCGAGCAAGCTGGCCGGCAAGTATGCGCGGCCGGTGAATCGTCAGCGGATTCCGGGCTGCACGTACTGCGATCCGCAGATCGGCTCGGTTGGGCTGACGGAGGCGCAGGCCAAGGAGAAGGGCTATCAGGTCAAGGTGGGCAAGTTCCCGTTCGTGGGGAACTCCAAGGCGACGATTCTGGACTCGCACGACGGCTTTGTGAAGGTGGTGTCCGACGCCAAGTACGGCGAGGTACTGGGAGTCCACATCATCGGACCGCAGGCGACGGAGATCATCGCGGAGTGCGTCACGGCGCTAGAGCTTGAGGCGACGGTGGAAGAGATGATGTTCACGATCCACGCGCATCCGACGCTGAGCGAGAGCCTGCTGGACGGCTTCTCGAGCGTTGAGGGTATGGCGATCAACGTCTAACTATGTGCGGCAGAACAAAGGGTGCCTCAGCTGGGTTATGCGGAGGCACCCTTTTTGTTTGCGCCGGGTCTTCAGCCTGTGGCGAGCGAGACGACCTTGTCGATGGCGCTGAGCACGGTGCCGGCTTCAGAGACATGCGAGGCTACGGCCTGGATCTGCTTCTTGAGGGCGAGCAGGCTCGCGTTGGTACTGTTGATCTGCTGCTGAAGAGCTTGGAAGAGGGCGTTGTTGGCCTCAATGCGATACAGATTGTCCTTGGTCAGGATGTTCCCGACGTTGGTGCTGACGTCATTGAGCGCCGCAAGGAATCCGGGGTCTGTGGTGTTTTCGATTAGAGCCTCGTTGGCATCGTAGAGAGCCTGGTAGGCAGCCCTGACCTCCGGGGTCAGGGGGATCGCGACGGTTTGGGCGGGTGGGATGGGGGGCTGGATGGTCAAGTGTCTTCTCCGGGCTCTCTGGATGGCGCAGGTCGATCAGGACGTGGCAGGGCTAAAACTTTCCGAGATTGCTGCCGGCCGCCTCAAGCTCGGAGAGCTTGTCTTTGAGCGACTCGGGATTGTTGTCCTGGGCAGCGGCGGCAAGGGCGTGGTGGGTCATGGCAAGCTTCACGACGGAGGCCTTCAGCGCGGTCAGTTGCATATCCGCGGAACGCTGCTGGCGAACGATCTCCGGAAGCTGCATGATCTGTTCGCGACGCACGCCGGGATCGATTGCAGGGTGTTGAGCGTCCATCCCGGCGCTGCGCAGGAAGAGCGTCTGGGTATTGATGATGTAGTTGAAGTCGAGCTGCTCCTGGCTCTGAAGGGTGTCAAGATCCTGTTCGAGAAGCTGGCAGAGCGCGGTGACGTTGGGATCCATCGTCTTGACGATGGCGGGGAGCTGGCTCTTGATCTTCTTGCTGACGAGATATTGGCCGAGCGCATTGACCGCGGTTTCGATTCCGGTTCTCACGGCAGGAGAGATGGCCGGCGTAGGGGTCGTCGAAAGGGAGGAGGTGGTCGACGTGGTGCCGGGTGTCGTGGTGGTGACGATGGTCTGGGTCGCGGTGGTGGAGGCGATTCCGAGGGTGTTCTCGATGGAGGGTGCGAGCGAGTTGCCGAGTGCGCTGAGCCCTTCGCCGGCGGACCTGGAGGCGGCGTCAAGCTCGGGCGAGTCGGTGTTATTGGTGACTTCGACGAGCGAGCGGCTATAGGCCTGAAAAGCTGCCAGGACGGACAAGCGGATCTCTATGTCGTGATCGTTGAGGAGCGGCTGAATCTTGCGTGGGTTGTAGACGGGAGAGGCTGCGTCGAACTGCTGGGCGGCTTCATAGTTTTCGCGCAGATCGTGGATGCTCTCCGCGGAGTTATACGCGACCGCCGCGCCGTCCACGACGGGTGCGGTGGCAGCCGAGAGGGCGACGGCATGCTTGTTGAGAGGGGAGAGGCAGCCGGTCGTGCAGAGGGTGAGGCCAAGCCCCAGTACGACCACGCAGCCTGACGCAGCCCGGCCAAGTTTCTCCACAGTGCGGCGTTTCAGCTTGTTTTGCATGAGGCATCTGAAACCCGGCCCATCCGTTTGTCAAGGCAAAATACGGGGTGGTCCGTTGCTTCGACGGAGCGGGTCTGGCCATAGGCAAGTCGTTGCGTTCAAAATAGAAGCATGTTCTTTCACCTGCTCTCACCTGGACGAATCTCCTATGCGGAAGGGCTGGCCATGCAGCAGCGGGTCTCCGCGGCGCGCAAGGCGGGTCAGGTGGGCGATACGCTGATCCTGCTGGAGCATCCTCCGGTGCTGACGCTGGGGCGCAACTCGAAACGGGAGAATGTGCTGGCTACGGATGCGCTGCTCGCCAGCAAGGGCGTGGAGCTGCATGAGGTGAACCGCGGCGGCGATGTGACGTATCACGGGCCGGGACAGCTGGTGGGGTATCCCATCGTCGATCTGCGCGGCGACCTGCCGGGCAAGAAAGGACCGCACCTGGGGCCGGTGGACTTCGTGCGGCTGCTGGAGGAGGTGCTGATCCGCACCTGCGGGGAGTTCCGGGTGATGACGCAGCGGGTCAAGGGCAGGACGGGTGTCTGGACGCTGGCCAACGGCAGCCTGGAGGAGCGCAAGATTGCGGCGCTGGGGGTGCATGTCTCGCAGGGCGTGACCACGCACGGCTTTGCGCTGAATGTGACGACGGATCTGCGGGACTTCGAGTGGATTGTGCCGTGCGGCATTACGGACCGGCAGGTGACCAGCCTGGAGCTGGAATCGCCGCTGGAGCCTGTGCCTACGCTCGCCGAGGCGCTGCTGTGTACCTCGCGCAACTTCGGCAAGGTCTTTGGGCGGCAGGTTCTTGCGGCGAACTCGCTTGAGGCGTTGCTGGCGGACGGCGCGGCATCGCATCTGGCTGAGACGGCAGGCGTTCCATAATCGCCCACGCCGGCCAGTTTTGCACCGCAAGTCTTATAATCCAGTGGCGCAGCTTTGCAATCTCCAGTCCGGAATCCGGACGAGAAGGACACACATGCCGACCGAAGTAGTCATGCCCCAGATGGGCGAATCCATTACCGAAGGCACGCTCACGAAATGGCTCAAGAAGCCGGGCGACCCCGTCGAGCGTAACGAGCCGTTGTTCGAGATCTCGACCGACAAGGTTGACGCTGAGATTCCTTCGCCCGCCGCGGGCATCATGGGTGAGATCAAGACGCCCGAGGGCTCGACCGTACAGATCAACACGGTTGTCTGCACGATCAATGAGGCTGGCTCTGCTGCTGCCGCCGCACCCGCACCGGCTGACTTGAAGGCTGACTCTGCCACTCCCGCTGCCGAAGCGACCGCCGCCCAGGAGGCTGCGATTCCTGCTCCAGAGCCCGAAACTGAAGTCAGCGGCGGTACCGAAGTCGCCATGCCGCAGATGGGCGAGTCCATCACCGAAGGCACGATCACCAAGTGGCTCAAGAATATTGGCGATACCGTCGCGCGTGACGAGCCGATCTTTGAGATTTCGACGGATAAGGTTGACGCTGAGATTCCGTCGCCCGTCGCCGGCACGTTGACTGAGATCCGGGTCAAGGAAGGCGCTACCGTCACCGTCAACACCATCGTTGCGGTGATCGGCGGAGCGGCGGGCAGCAAGCCCAAGGCTGCCGCGCCTGCCGCCGTTGCCCCAGCGGCACCCGCTGCTGTTGCTGCCGCACCCACGCAGGCTTCGCAGGGCGAGACGCCTCGCTCCTCGCCGCTGGTCCGCAAGATTGCGGGTGATAACAACATCGATCTGCAGCAGGTCTCCGGAAGCGGTTCCGCCGGGCGCATCACCAAGGCCGACATCATGGGCCATCTGGACAAGCCTGCCTCGACCGCTGCTGCTACTCCGACGACGGTGCAGCCTTCAGTCTCGGCCGTGCAGTCTGCGCCTGCGACGACCGCTCCGGCCAAGGCCGCGGCACCCACGCAGCAGTTGGGCGAGCTGGTTCCGATGACCAAGATGCGCTCCATCATTGCCAAGCGCATGGTGGAATCCAAGCAGACCAGCCCGCACGTTCACACCGTCTTCAAGGTGGACATGACGCGCATCGTCAAGCTGCGTGAGCGCGAGAAGAACAAGTACGAGCAGCGCAACGGCACCAAGCTGACCTACATGCCGTTCATCACGCGCGCGGCTGTGCAGGCTCTGAAGAAGCACCCCGTGGTCAACGCCGCCATCCAGGGCGATGCCATTTTCTACAACAAGAACATCGCCATCGGAATCGCGGTTGCGCTGGAGTGGGGCCTGATCGTCCCGGTCATCAAGGGCTGCGAGGAGAAGAACTTCCTGGGCGTGGCACGGTCGATCGTTGACCTGGCCGAGCGTGCGCGGACCAAGAAGCTTGCTCCGGACGAAGTCTCCGGCGGCACCTTTACGATCACCAACGCGGGGATCTTCGGCGAGCAGTTCGGCACGCCGATCATCAACCAGCCCCAGGCGGCCATCCTCGGCGTCGGCGGCCTGAACAAGGAAGCCCTGGTGCTGACGGATAAGGATGGGCAGGACACCATCGCCATCCGCAACGTGCAGCGCTTCACGCTGGGCTTCGATCACCGCATCGTGGACGGCGCGGACGCAGGCAAGTTCATGAGCGACTTCAAGGCGTATCTCGAGAACTGGGCTGAAGACATCGGCTAAGTACGAGGTCGGATAAATGTAAAAGGCGGCAGGCTCCCAATCGGGCCTGCCGCCTTTTCCGTTTTAGTCTGCCTGCCGGTCGGTCTGATCCCGGTCTGTCTCATCGTTGCTCAGCCGCTCCAGCAGTCTGCGCAGGACGATGCGTTCTTCCTGCGAGGAACGGAAGTCGATGGGATTTCTGTGGATGTACTTCAGGTTCAGGTTGATGACGTCGGACGCCATGAGCACAAACAGGTTGCCGGCGATCGATCGCCAGTAGGCCTCGCGGTCCACGTTGGGATCGGCTTCCTTTGCCTTCTCAAACTCGTCTCGCAGGAATCGCCGCGGCTTGGCCAGCGTGATGCTTTGCAGGCTGCCATCCGCTCCCAGCATCTTGTCCTGAATCCTGCCCTGATAGAGGACGGAGGACTTCGTCAGCACATCCGCATCGAGAAAGTCTCCGGCGGGCAGCAGCATCTCTGAGAGCAGCACATGCCACTCTGAGACGCGCGGCAGGACCAGCGTGGCTAGCAGCGCCTTCTGCCAGCCCAGGGGCAGTCTGGCTCGAAGCTGGCTGTAGTTGCGGATGGCAAGATTGAGCGTGAGGGCGAAGAGAACAACCAGAAGATAAAGCCTCAACAAGAGGCACAGATTCATCTGGCAGAAGGCGTGAAGACTGGAGAAGAAGTCCTGGCGGTGCGCGTCGAAGAAGGATGTGCTGTAGATGCCGGAGAAGACGGTTTGCAGATCGGTGAGATGGCCGCTTTGCTGGAGTGCGCCGGTGGCACGCGCCCAGACCAGGGCGATTCCAAAGGGAACGACAGCCTGCACGATCGAACGAGTGACCTCTTCGCTTCTGCTTTGGACGAGGGTCTTACGCGGGACTGCAAAGCCGAGGATCAACCGCGCGATCAATCCGGGGCCGAAGAGGTAAGCACCCAGCAGCAGGGTGAAACCGATTGCCAGCACTCAGGCCACAAGCTCCCGCAGATCGGACAGCTTGATCGTCATGACTCCAGCCGAGGTTGGAATGTCGGCGCTCTCATGGGCACGCAGTTCGTTCACTACCTGGTCCTCATGGGATTCGATAAACCGCAGCATCTCATCCTTGAGGATCGTCTGATTCGCCGCGATATTTGCGTCGATCATTGTGAGCAGCCGTTCAATCTCTCGTCCGTTCATTCAAGCTCCATCGCTACGCTACCACTGAAGCATTGGATGCTCCAGTGGCAACGAGCGTACCACGCTGTTAGGCGAAGATAAGGCGAAATAAGTAACAATGACGGTACTAAACGGTAACCAGTACCGCTTGAGGACACGCTAGAGCGCAGCCTTCGCCCGCAGCACGCGCTCGATGGCCTGCTCCGCTGTTGCGCCGATTGCGCTTAAATGGCCCATCTTCCGGCCCTTGCGCGGCTTCAGCTTCTCGTACAGATGCAGCGCCACGCCCGGTACGGCTAGCGCTTTATCGAAGCAGACCTCGCGCGCTGAACCGTCGGGATTGAGCCATAGATCGCCCAGCAAATTGGCGATTGCCGCAGGCTGGACGACCTCGACATCACCCAGGGGCAGGTCGCAGACGGCGCGGATGGCCTGCTCGAACTGGCTGGTCACGCAGGCGCGTTCACTCTCGTGATAGCTGTTGTGCGGACGCGGGGCGAGCTCGTTGATCAGCAGCTCGCCATCCTGCGTGATGAACATCTCCACGGCCAGCAGGCCTTCGAGCTGGAAGGTATCGGCGATCTCGTATGCGATCTCACGCGCCTCGGCCTCCATGGATGGAGGAATCGGCGCGGGGATCACGCTCCAGTCCAGGATCTGGTTTTCATGGTGGTTCCAGGCGGCGGGATAGACCTTCACCTCGCCCCGCGGACTGCGGGCGACCATGACGCTGATCTCGCGCTCCAGGTGGACGGCCTTCTCTACGACTCCCGGCCCTTCGCCCAGAGCCTCCCATGCCCCGAGCACGTCCGCCTCGGTGACCGGCTCTGCGCTGAAGCCGACCTTGCCTTGCCCGCGCCCGTCGTAGCCGCCGGTTGCGCTCTTGCAGAAGCAGCGGCCCAGCTCTGCGATCGCCGCGCGCGTTTCATCGAGCGACCGCACCGCGCGGAATTCGCCTACGGGGAAACCATGTTTGGTCAGCCAGTTCTTCTGCTCGATCCGGTCCTGGATGATGGCGAGCATCGCGCCACCCGGACGCACCGGGCAGAAGGTCGCGGCAGAGGCCATGCTGCGCTCGCCGATCTGCTCGATCTCGAGCGTGACGACGTCGCAGCCGCGCGCCAGCATCGCCGCGCCCCGGCTGTCGTCCCATCCGGCCTCAATGCAGCCGTCGACGATGAACCGCGCCGGACAGCCTGGGTCGGGGTCCAGCACCAGGATGCGATAGCCCATGCCGCGTGCGGCCATCGCCATCATGCGGCCCAGTTGTCCGCCGCCAAAGATCCCGATCGTCGCGCCCGGCAGCAGGGGCGTTCCAGCCTTCATCGTGCTCACGCCTTCACCTCGTCTTCTTCAAGCGACTCGCCCAGCACCTTATCCCGTGTCGCCTCGCGCCGTGCGATCAGCTTCTGCTGCAGCTCCGCATCGGTTGTGGCGAGCATCGCTACGGCCAGCAGACCTGCGTTCGCAGCGCCGGAAGCACCGATCGCCAGCGTCCCCACCGGCACGCCCTTGGGCATCTGCACGATGCTCAACAGCGCGTCTAAACCTTGCAATGAAGTGGCGGACACCGGCACCCCAAGCACCGGCACCACCGTCAGCGCGGCGATCATGCCCGGCAGGTGCGCGGCCCCGCCGGCCCCGGCGATGATCACGCGCAGACCGCGTGCGATCGCCGTCTGCGCGTACTCCACCATCAGCTCCGGCGTGCGGTGCGCACTGACCACCTTGGCCTCATACGGCACGCCAAACTCCCGCAGCACATCCACCGCTGCTTTCATCACCGCATAATCACTGCGGCTTCCCATTACCACGCCAACCAGCGGCATCCCGTCCATTGGCTCATTATAGAGTTCGCGTGTGAACTTCCGCGCCAATGCGTTCAGTGATGCTTGCCCGTAAAGTAGCTGATCGCAAAGTGCATCATCGTCAGCGCCGTCCCGAACGCCGCCGTGATGCCGCGCATCCGCTGCACGCCCTGTTCGTTGCGGCTGACGCGCTGCTCCAGGTGATGCAGCCTCCCCGGCTGACCTAGCACCTCCGGAAACTCCACCGCCATCGCCCGCATCTCCAGCGCCGGCCCCTTCGCCATCGCACGCCTTACGCCCGCCGCCCGGTGAACTCCACTTTCAAACGCCATCCAGCCTCCCCTTTGCTTCTTGCACCTTCACAATTAAGTTCCGTGTGCCCCATCCTCACCGCGGTCCTATCGCGGTTAGGGTGGGCCTCGGCGAAGCCGACCGCTCCCGCCATGCCAACTCAGCCACAACCCTCACTCCTCCAACCCAAACGGATCGACCTCCCCAGTCAAAGTCCTCTCCAGCCCCATCAGCGCCATCCTCCCGTCGCAGGCTTCAAAGCAGCCTCCGCCTTATCCTTCGCCCACTGCTCCGTCAGAATCGCCTCCAGGCTCTTGCCTCTCGGTTTCATCTTCTTCGGGTCCGGATCTTTCTCCAACCCGCTCAACTCGACCAGCAGCTTCAGGTGAGACACGCTTCCGCTCTTCGCCTTGTCCAGAAGCACGGACACAATCACCGGTAGAGCCTCGGCAAACTGCTTCCGGGCAAAGGTCTTGAAGAACCTCGGGTTCCTCACCCCTTTGCGCCCGAGGCTCGTCGATTCCTCCGGCTCGTCGGTCGTTCCTTTTACAAACCGGCCCGCCACCCGCTTCCTTGCCATTCAGCCCCCAAGTGCAAGCTCCCCGCCCGAACTCCCATCCCGAATCCAGGCAAGGCGCAAACGCAAAAACGGGAGCCAAGGTCGTTAGACCCGCTCCCGTTTTGCCTTCAACTTAGCTTGCCTTTACAGAATACCAAGTTCAGTTAACTAAATACCCCATTTATTTTTAGGTTTTTTCTCCTTTTGAATGAGCAAGTTACGTCAAATTTAACCATTTTGCCCTATTGACAAGTGAAAAATGGGCCAAACTCGCTACTGCCCCTCGGTAACCCTTTTACTTGCAACAGTTGGAGCAAGCAGCCCAAGGTCGAGAAACAGGCGGGTCAGCAGATCGATGGCCTCCACGTATCGCTTGATGACGATCTTCAGATTCGTCCCGATCATCGCCGCCGTCTCCTGCTGGGTGTACCCCTGCATCGCGATCTTCCGGACAAGGTACTGCTGACCCCGGCCCAGCTTTGCCACGCAGTTTTCTACGTCGTGGACATAGATCACCACGTCGTCGAAGCTGCTGACCTTGTAGTTGGTCACATGACCGCGAAACAGCTCGCGGCCCAGCAGGGAAGGAGCCCTGCCGGCCTCCATGGACAGCTTTGTGTACCGCTTAAGCATCGCCTCCGTGTACTTGCGGTAGAACGAAAGCTCAGGAGAAGGCCGCAGCCGAATCCGCTCCTCGGCATCCGGCAGGACGGCGGCGGAAGCCCGCACCAGCGTCAGACGATGAGGACCCTTGCGCAAAGCCGCGCCCGTCGCGGAGATCGGCCCCGCAGCCGGCCGTGAAGCAACCTCAGCCATCGCCTGGATCACAGGCAGGATCACAAGAGCTGCACTCATCGCGCACCTCCGGCACACACCTGAAGCGCCCGGTTGATGCGGGGTTTTCTCACCTGGATATGCCGAGCCCGAACCGCCGGGAACTCGGCCAGTTTCACCGTGCAGCGGCGGCAGTAAACGCGTGCTTCCAAAGCAGAGCGCAGCCACAACATCCCGCACCCTTCACATACCTTCAGGTCCATTCGAACATCGTTCATCGTGTGTCTCCAGAAGACATGGTTCCCCCCTGGCGAGCCTCCGTATGGCTTTCTCGTCTGAACTCGCACAGGTTGCTATAAAGCGCGGAAAGAGCTCGCCGTCAGGGCTTAGCATCGCCCTGGTCCCTGCTCTGCCGCACTGCTCTGTCCTTACGGGCGCAGCAAGTCCTGGGAAGACTCACGACCCCATCCTCCTCGCGACTCCGCCCGTCTCCGCCAGACCTTTAGGGGATTCTTTCCTCCACCGATCCCATCGCCCAGCAAGCGAACTCACATTGAGAGTTCCCAGGTTATAGTCGGTCCCAAAACGGGTGTCAAGCCCCATTTTTGCAGAGAGGCTAAAAAACCGTAAGTTCAATTCCATCAGTCTGTTAAGGCTTAAAATGGCTCTAACTAGATAAGTTTTCCGCGTATCGTCCACAGCCTGTGTTTGTTCGCTTTTTGTTCGCACTAAAAGTGATGCAGAAAACACCCTCCTCCCAACCCGGGTAAAATTTGAACATGTTCTCTCGGCTTTATGCGAAGTGGATGTTTGCCTGGGAGACCGCGCTTACCACCCGTGACACAAACCGTATCGTCCGCCCCGTCGAGTGGGGCTTCGACTGGCTCCCCCCCCTCACCACCCCCATGCCCGGAGCTTCGGACGAAGCGCAGATGACCGCCCTCAGCGCGCAGATCGCCGCGCAGTCAGATGAGTTCTTCGCCTACGCTACACCCTCGGACTTCCGGCTTGAAGAGCGCCATCCGCAGCTCTTTCCCACTAATGTCCGCCCGGAGACCCTTGCGCAGGACGCCGATCTCAAGCGCAAGGCCTCATCCGGTAAGCTGAAAGCCGCGTCGTTCCTGCGTTTTACCTCAGCCGCCTCTACGCCATACCCGGAGAACGATCAGGTCAACGCACGCTGGTACCCCGCCAGCCCGGAGCAGGAAGAGAAGTTCCGCCGTCTCGGCAAGCCACGCCAGGCCATGATCGTCATGCCCCAGTGGAACGCCGACGCCTTCTCCCACAATGCACTCTGCGAGATCTTCAATCGCTTCGGAATAAGTTGCCTGCGCCTCTCCAAGCCGTATCACGACATCCGCCGCCCCGCTGAGTTGGAGCGCTCGGACTATGCCGTCTCCGCCAACATCGGCCGCACCATGGCCGCTTGCCGCCAGGCTGTCGTGGACATCCGTTCCTGCATCGACTGGCTCTCGCAGCAGGGCTACGAGCAGTTCGGCGTCCTCGGCACGAGCCTGGGCTCCTGCTACGCCTTCATCGCCGCCGCCCACGACGCACGTCTCAACGTCTGCGCCTTCAATCACGCGTCAACCTGGTTTGGAGACGTTGTCTGGACCGGCCAGAGCACACGGCATGTTCGCGAAGCGCTTGAGCAGGCTGGCCTCACGCAAATCACCACACGAGAGGTCTTCCGCGCCGTCAGTCCCATGGCCTACATGGACCGCTTTGCCGCGAATCCCAAGCGGGTCCTCGTCGTCCACGCCAAATACGACCTGACGTTCCTGGAAGAATTTTCTCTGGACGTACTGAAAAACTTCAATGAATACGGTATCGATTACGTCTCCCGCGTGTTGCCTTGCGGCCACTACACCACGGGCGAGACGCCCTACAAGTACATCGATGCCTGGTATCTCGGCAGCTTCATTCACGACGCCTTCAAGAAGCTGGCCTTTGAAAATCTCAAGCCAGTCTCATAGAAGAAGCGGTCCTGGAGACCTTGTTTAGAAGTCTCCAGGTAGCGTAAACATCGCTAAAACGCATGGTGCAAGAATCATTCCAACAAAACATCCGGCGATCAGGAAAGAGTGCATGGGGTAAACCTCCTCGGGAGCATTCTGGGCTCCTCGACATACTTAGGATCGCCTTCTAAGACTCTAATGACCATCACACGTTCGCTCATCATGTTCTAACCAGTGGGCCATTACTTAAGATCGGTTAGAAGACGTCCGCCCCGTTGCACAATCCGCATCTCACTCTTACTCTCACCAACATCCAGCCGATCTAACCCTCGAAACCACCCTTTTCAGGCCGCATTCCTGCCCCCCTGACATAAGATGGACCCATGCCGATCGACCTGAACGCCACCCTCTCCGCCGCCGATCCCGAGATCGCCGCGCAGATCGAGAACGAAGTCAACCGCCAGCACGAAGGCCTGGAGATGATTGCCTCCGAGAACTTCGTCAGCCGCGCCGTCCTTGAAGCTGCCGGAACCGTCTTCACCAACAAGTACGCGGAAGGCTACCCCGGCAAGCGTTACTACGGCGGATGTGAGTTCGCGGACGTTGTCGAAGACCTCGCCCGCAGCCGCGCCAAGAAGCTCTTCGGTGCCGAGCACGTCAACGTTCAGCCGCACTCCGGCTCCCAGGCCAACGCCGCCACCTGCATGACCCTCCTCACGCCAGGTGACACCATCCTCGGCCTCGACCTCGCCCATGGCGGTCACCTCACCCACGGCCACAAGCTCAACTTCTCCGGCAAGCTCTACAAGATCGCCGGCTACCAGGTCAGCAAGGACACAGAGACCGTCGACTACGACGAACTGGAAGCCCAGGCCGAACGCGAACGCCCCAAGATGATCATCGGCGGCGGCAGCGCTTATCCGCGCCAGTTTGACTTCCCCCGCCTCCGCGCCATCGCCGATAAGGTCGGTGCCTACCTCATGGTGGACATGGCTCACTTCGCCGGCCTCGTCGCCGGCGGCGCGCACCCCTCGCCCATCCCGCACGCTCACGTCGTCACCACCACCACCCACAAGACGCTGCGCGGCCCGCGAGCAGGCATGATCCTCTGCGGCCAAGAGTTCGCCGCAGGCATTGACCGCAGCGTCTTCCCCGGTCAGCAGGGCGGCCCGCTGATGCACATCATCGCCGCCAAGGCCGTGGCTTTCAAAGAAGCACTCCAGCCTGAGTTCGCACAGTACGCAACTCAAACCGTTACAAATGCCAAGGTCCTCGCGGAGGCCATTGCAGAAAAAGGTTTCCGCATCGTCTCCGGGGGCACGGACACGCATCTCATGCTGGTCGATGTCTTCCAGAAGGGCATGCTGGGCTCTGAAGCCGAACACGCCTTGGGCGAGGCAGGCATCACGGTGAACAAAAATGCCATCCCATACGACACCAATCCGCCCATGAAGCCGAGCGGTATCCGCATCGGCACGCCCGCCCTGACCACGCGTGGCATGAAAGAGGCGGAGATGCTCGTCATCGCCGGCTGGATCGTTCGCGCGCTGGAGCAGAGAAGCGATCCGGCGGCGCTCGCAAAGATCCGCGGAGAGGTGCTGGAGTTGGCCGAGCAGTTCCCGCTCTACGAGTATCTCCGCGCACAAGCGTAGTTTTCAGTTGGTCTAAACAGCAGTGAGAGGTGGAATGACGTGGCGATAGCAATGCTGGCCTGGATGATCGCAATCCCGGCCCTGGGTTTCATGACGGGGCTGCGATCCATGATGCCCATGGCGGTCCTCTGCTGGTTCGCCTACCTGCACCACATGCCCATCCATCACTCCTGGGCCTTCTGGGTCGCGAGCCCCATCTCGGTCGGCGTCTTCAGTGTCCTGGCGGTCGGTGAGCTAATCGGCGACAAGCTCCCCATGACCCCAGCCCGCACGGCCATTGGCCCCTTGGTAGCCCGCATCTGCTTCGGCGGCCTGGTCGGCACGATCGCCGCGATGAGCCTGCGTGGAGCGCCGGTGGAGGGCCTTCTGCTTGGAGTACTCGGTGCCCTGGCAGGATCGTTTCTCGGATACCACATCCGCATCTGGCTTACCAAGGACTTCGGCTGGCCGGACCTCATCGTAGCCCTCGCAGAGGACATCATCGCCATCGTCGTTAGTGTCTACGCCATGGGAATCGTCACCGGTTAGCTCTCGCATCGTTAAAGCAGAATGGGCACCCAGGCATGGGTGCCCATTTGCATTGCAGGCAGAGGGAGCTACTTCTCCATCTCCGGATACGGCCCAATGCCGCCGCCCTTGATCCACGCCTCCAGATATTCATCCAGCACCGGCAGCGGCAGCCCGCCGGTCGCGAGAATCGCATCGTGGAAGGCGCGAAGGTTGAACTTCGGCCCCAGCACCTCCTGCGCGTGCTTGCGCTCCTTCAGGATCTCAGTCATCCCCATGTAGTAGCTCAGCGCCTGTCCCGGCCATGAGATATAGCGGTCGATCTCTTCTTCAATATCGTGCTCACTCAGCACCGTATTGTCGCGAAGGTACTGCTGCCCTTGCTCACGGGTCCAGCCCATCGCATGCATGCCCGTATCGACCACCAGCCGCGATGCACGCCAGGACTGGAAGCTCAACATCCCGAATTTTTCATAGGGCGTGTGATACATATCCATCTCGGTGCCCAGCCGCTCGCAGTAGAGCGCCCACCCTTCGCCAAAGGCTGATCCGCCTCCGCGAAAGCCATCCGGATCAGCATGCTCCCGCGCAATCAAGCCTGCCCAGGAGTGACCCGGAGCTGCCTCATGCAGTACCAGCGCGGGCATTCCGTACAGCGGCCGCGAAGGAAGGTCGTACAGGTTGATCGAGAAACCACCTGCTCCGCCGAAGCCTGCCGGCTGATACGGCGCAACCTCATCCGGAACCGGATGCACGCCAAACCGTCCCCGTGGCTGATAGCCAAAGTACCGGTCAGACTTATCGTCGAACTCCTTCATCATGTAAGAGACGTCTCCCAGCAGCTCTTCCTTGGTCTTCGGATAGAACTGCGGATCGGTCCTTAGAAACTTCTGGAATGCGGCAAAGTCGCCTGTGAACTTCGCCTCCACCATGGTGTCCAACATCTCCTGGTGAATCTTCGCGACCTCGGCAATGCCAAACGCGTGCAGATCATCCGCGGACAGATCCAGCGTCGTATAACGCTTGATCTGGGCCTTGTAGTAAGCCTTCCCATCGGGCAGATCCGTCGCGGCAATCGAGGTCACCGTCTTCGGGTAATACTCGTCGGTCCAGAAGGGAAGCAGCTTTTTATACTCCGGGATCACCGTGCTTTCAATGACCTTCTTCCCCTCCGCGCGCAGCCTTGCCTGCTCCGCCGTGTTGATGGTGGAAGGCATATGCACGAATGCCTTCCAGAACGGCGTCTGGTCCGCACTCGTCGCCTTGGCGATGGGCGCAATCGTCTGGTCGCGCCCGTTCAGCGTAATCTTCGGCGGTGTGAAGCCGCGCGCCAGCCCCGCCCTCATGTTGGCGATATTCTCGTCGTAGTACCGCGGAATATCCGCCAGCCATGTCAGGTAGTTCAGGTAGTCCTGCTCGGTCCGGAACCCACGCTCTCCCGTCCCTTGCGCATTCGCCCAGAACGACTCCAGTGAGCTCACCGGCTTCTCCCACTCCTTGAAGTACTGCCCGGACATCTGCGATTCAATCTGATAACGGTAGATCTCCAGGTTGATCTTCTCTGACTCGTTCATCTCCGCAACCGGCAGCTTCTCTAGCTGCGCCATCACGCCCTTCAAATGGTCATACTCCTTCGCCTGCGTGGCCGCATCGACGGAGCGGAGCTCCTTCGGCTGAATCCTGTTCATCCTCCGCGGATCGACGTAGCCCCGCTGCGCCTCCCGCCACTTCCGGTCCTCTGTGTGGATCGTCTTCAGCTCCAGGCCGGGCTTGGACGGAGGCCCTTGAGGAAACGGCGAGATTGGAGCCGGATTGCTATCCTCGGTCTTCGCGGCAGGAGCTGTTGTCATAGCCGGTTTAGCGGTCGTTGCCGGTTTTGCTGTCGCCGGCTTCATAGCCGGTGCCTGAGCAGTCGCCAATGCCACGGCTGACAACATCGACACCGCTACCAAAACACGTGGTGCACGCATGAACTCTCCAAAGAAAGGGATTTCGTCCTAATGTAAACGACACGGCTCTTACTTCTGAGCAAGCAACCCGTGCGTCTCCAGAGAGGCTTTGGAATCAACAGATAACTGTCCCTCAGGGAAAAGGTCTCTCCGTAGAACTACTCACTTCAGGGCGCGAGAAAATCTCTCCTAAGCGCGATCGAAGTGAAACAGAAGCTGCTGTACGCTCGCCACCGGTTTGCCCGCCTTGGTCGCGGGATAGAAGGTCCAGGTTTGGAGCACGGCCAGCACAGCCTCATCCACGCCATGTCCCAGGCCTTCATCGACGTGCGTATACACAACTTTGCCGTCTTCATCAATCGTCACGTCGACGACGATATCGCCGTGCGTGCCATGCGGAAGCTCTGAGAGATCAGGCTTGGGCGCTGGATAGAAGTTAGCCATTGCCACTGACACATCAGCCTCACCCGTTGGATCGCCGCCGCTTGCGGGAGGTGGAGGCTCAGGCTCCTTGAGGGCAATCTTCGGCTCCACCTTGGGCCGGATGATCTTTGGCTTGGGAGGTTGTGCCGCCGCAGTGTGGCCCGGTGCATAGGGCACCAGCACACGGGCAACGCTCTTGGCACGGTGAGCCTTCGCAACACCTTGAACCTTGTAGAGAAGCGCCGCAACCACAACAACATGAAGCACCACCGACGCCATCTTCAAGGACGACATGCGCCGAGTATCAGGGTGCGTCGAATGAAGGGAGACCAGTTCCATAAGCCATTATGGCGATCCGCCGCCCGTTTGTCGCCAAGAGAATACATAAAAGAATGCGTCAAGGGATGGCTCCTAACGAGCTCGATCGGGTGCCGCCAACTTGAGTCCAGGCCATGGGAATCGTGACCGGTTAGCGGAGCATCACCGAATTAGGGATGGGATTGATCGGCTCGATCTGCTATACAGGCTGAACCGGCCATGCAAACTTCTCATCTGAGCTCTACCCTGTTTCTCTGCTTTGCTTCTTTCGTCTCTGCCACCCTTCCCGCGCAGCAGCTTCCAGCGGACGTAACCGTCCAGAAGCTGCCCATCTCTCCGCCTCCTTCTTCACCTGCGAGCGCTGCAAGCGAGTATGCGGGCGAGTCGGCCGTGGTTGATCGGTCTGAGCTGATCTATGCAATGAATGCGGATGGCACGGGCTATAGCGAGCATTCGATGGCGATCCGCGTCCAGTCAGAGGCCGCGGTCCGCGAGCTTGGCATCGTCAACGTCCCGTTTGCGAGTGCGTCGGAGAAGGTTGAGATCCAGTATGTGCGGGTGCGCCGGCCGGATGGCACTGTCCTCCAGACAGCCGTATCCGCTGCTCTGGAGCAGCCACAAGCGGTCACCCGCGAGGCCCCGTTCTACAGCGATCTGAAGCAGATGCAGCTTCCCGTCAAGAGTCTCCGCGCAGGCGACACGCTGGAGTGGAAGGTCCGCATCACCCGCACCAAGGCGGAGGCACCGGGCCAGTTCTGGAGTCAGGACACCTTTGTCAGCCAGGGGATCGCGCTCTCTGAGACGCTCGAGCTTCGCATCCCCAAAGACACCTCCGTCAATGTCTGGACCAACCCAGCGTTGAATCTCAAACCAATCGAGAAGGTTGATGGAAATCAGCACGTCTACCGGTGGGAGTCGAAGTCGCTCAAGCCGACCACCGGCCCCGAGGCGGAGGCTGAAAAGAAGCGTAAGGAGAAAGAGCTCTGGACCGCGGATCAGGAGCTTGATGCGAAGGAGGGAGCGCTGCCCAGTGTGGCCTGGACGACCTTCAAAAGCTGGGAGGCGGTAGGAGCCTGGTATCGCGGCCTGGAAGGCGATCGCATGATGCCGGACGATACCCTGAAGGCCAAGGTAGCGGAGCTGACGGCCGGGAAGACGACCCTGGAAGAAAAGGTCCGCGCAGTCTATGGCTTTGTGGGCCCGCAGGTCCGGTACATCGGCGTCGCGTTCGGGGTGGGGCGGTACCAGCCGCATCACGCTGAGGAAGTGCTGGAAAACCAGTATGGGGATTGCAAGGACAAGCACACGCTGCTGGCCGCGATGCTCACTGTGCTCGGGCTGCATCCGGATGCGGTGTTGATCGGCTCAGGCATCCGCTTCAATGAGGCCGTACCCTCGCCCGCCGCGTTCAATCACCTCATCACGCACGTGATGATCGATGGCAAAGAGACCTGGCTGGATACGACGGCGGAGGTCGCCCCTTATCGGATGTTGAACTCCACGATCCGTGACAAGCAGGCGCTGGTGGTGCCGGAGACCGGCACGGCGAAGCTGGAGAAGACTCCCGCGGACCCGCCCTTTCCCTCTTACCAGAGGTTGAAGGCAGTGGGGATGTTGGATCAGGATGGCGTTTCCAACTCTCGTCTGGTCTTGACGGTGCGGGGGGATGACGAGTTGGTGTTGCGCGCGGTGCTGCACCAGATTGCTCCCGCCCAGTACGACGAACTCACGCAGCGTGTCTCCCAAAGCATGGGATACGGTGGCACGGCCAGCCACGCGGAGATCAGCCGCCCTGAAGATACAGCGGGGCCACTGGAGATGAGCTACGACTACAAGCGTGAAAAGGCCGGCGATTGGAATAACTACAGAATCGTTGCGCAGCTGATGCCTGTCTCCCTACCGATGGTCGATGAGAAAGATCCCCCGGTGCAGTCGATTGATCTGGGAGTCCCGCGAATCCTATCAAGTACGGCTGAAATGAAGCTCCCGTCTGGCTGGGGCGTTGAACTACCAGAGGCTATCCACGAGAAAGCGGCCTTTGCCACTTACGATATGAGCTTCCGTTTTGATAAAGGGACCTTGTATTCGGAGCGCAAGGTCGTCGTACTTCAGCAGAAGATTGGGGTAAAGGATTGGAAGAGTTATAAAAAGTGGCAGGACGCGGTCGGCCTTGGTGGAGACCCGTTCATTCAATTGACCAGAGTCGACGCCAGGACGGATCACGCATCAGGCAAAGAGGGCGGAACTTCCAACGGACCCCCCGCGCCGGCCGTGACCAACGCAGAGGCTGTGAAGCTGATTCAGCAGGCCTTTACAGCGATGAGGAAGATGGATGTGGGTGAGGCGCAACCCTTGCTCGATAAGGCGAAAGGCCTCAACGATCAGGAACGATTGCTCTGGGCAGGCTATGGGTATTTGGCTGAGCTGCGCGGCGCGGAGCAGGAGGCAGCCACTGACTACCGCAAGGAGTTGTCCCTCCATCCAGACTCCTACCAGGTCTACCGTTCCCTGGTAGGAAGCCAGTTAAGATCCGGCAAGCGCAAGGATGCGATGGAGACGCTGCGAAGCTGGCAGACAGCGGATACGAGCGATCCGGCTCCGGCAATGCAATTGAGCGCCATGCAGTTGGCTGATGGCAATGCGTCGGCTGCGGTAGAGACTATGAACTCTTCCATCGCGAAGCTTCCGGAAGAGAAACGAACTGAACCCCGTGTGATCCTCGCACTTTGCCAGGCAGAGATGAAGAACGGAATGGAAGCCAAGGCCTCTGCCTCTATGCTGGAGCTGCTGAAGACTTCTGAGGACTCGGGTGTTCTGAACGATGCTGCTTACTTCCTGTCTGAGACCGGCCATGAACTGCCTGCCTCTGAGACGGCGATGCACAAGGCGTTGAGCCAAATGAATGCAGAGACGGAAAGCTGGACTCTCGACGAATCGCCGCAGGTTCTGGCGCAGCAGACCTCTCTTCTGATAGCCGCGTGGGACACCATGGGATGGATACTCTTTCATGAAGGCAAGCTTTCGGAGGCCCGCAGCTACGTGGAAGCTGCGTGGGTCAACGAAGGCCACGCGGTCGTCGGTGAGCATCTGGGTGACATCCAGATGGCAATGGGAGAGTTCACGCTGGCCATCCAAACCTTTGAACTGGCAAAGAAGGGCGGCGGTCCTGCTTCGGAGCTGAATGAGCGGCAGAACAACGCGAAGAAGGCGGGCGGGAAGAGTACCTCCATGGATGCCGGGAAGGAGTTGAAAGAACTCAGGACCGTGAAGCTGGGGTCTTCTAAGGGACATGACGGAGCGGCGGAGTACAAGGTCCTTCTGGCGGATGAAAAGGTCGTGCGGGTTGAGGCAACGGGAGCCAAGACAGTCGAAGGCGGCGCGGAGATGATTGAGAAGATGCAGCTGCCTCAGATGTTTCCGAAGGGATCAACGGCCAGACTGGCGAAGAGCGGGCTTTTGGACTGTTATGAGGAAACATGCGCTTTCATCTTCAAGCCTTGATCAAGGCGATTTCACCGAGGAAAAACAAACTCGGTCTTGAAGTCGGTGGCGGAACTGAGCTGCAGGAACGCGTCAAACTTCTTCCCTGCCTTTGACGTAAAGCCCTTGATGATCTTGGTCGTGTGATGCCGAGTGGGCGAGCAGAGGTCCTTGATGTTGGTCTCCGTCAGGGTCTTCTTCGCGACGACGGTATTGATCGTGAAGTTGCAGCCATCGTGAAAGCGGGCGCAGCCATAAAAGGGCGCACTGGCGTTAGGGGTCGAGCGCTTGGTGACCAGACCGGCCTTGCACTTGGGGCAGAGAAGCTCATCCTTGCCCGCAGTGATGCGGGGCGCATCAGGAGCCTGCATGGGCTTGGAGCGGAAGACGGCCGGAATCTCGTGGCGCAGGCTCTCGGAGACCTCGGCAAGGATCTCGGCGGCATCGAGCTGCCCGGCTTCGACCAGATTGAGCTTGGCCTCCATATCCCCCGTCAACTCCGGACTCGCAAGATGCGGCAGAACCTGTGCGATGAGTGCGATGCCCTTGCCGGTAGGCTCGAACTGCTTCCCATCGCGGATGACGTAAGCAAGATCCAGCAGACGCTGGATGATCGCGGCACGCGTGGCCTCCGTTCCCAGGCCACGGCCCTTCATGGCCTCGCGTAGTTCGTCGTCGTCGATCTCGCGTCCGGCAGTCTCCATCGCCGCAAGAAGCGTCGCGTCCGTATAGCGCGAGGGCGGCTTGCGCTCCTTCGTCACCAGCTCGGACTCCACCACCTCCAGCTCGTCGCCCTTCTTCACCGCCGGCAGCGCTTGACGATCCTCCGCATCCGCCGCCTTGTTCTCAAAGTCCTGGTTGCCTGTCAGCACCGTCCACCCCGGAGCGATCAGCCTCGACCCACGCGCCCGAAACGGATGCTTCGCAATCTCCAGATCGATCCGCGTATCCTCCGTCTCCTTGTCCGGCAGAAAGATCGCAAGGAAGCGTTCCGCGACGATCGTATAAACCTTCCGCTCGTCGCCCGACAGACTCGCCGGAGCAGGCTTGGCCGTCGGAATAATCGCATGGTGATCGGACAGCTTGGACCCGTCCACAAACCGCTTCGACAGCGCGGGACCATGCTGTGCCCGGTGCAGCGCCTGCTTCACATAAGACGCACGCTCCTCACCCAGCCGCAGCGCCTTCAGCACCGCCGGCAGACCGTCCACCATATCCTCGGACAGGTGTCTCGACGAACTTCGTGGATAGGTGATCGCCTTGCTCTCGTAGAGCGATTGCGCGATGGCCAGGGTCCTGTCCGCAGGAAAACCGAAGCGCCGGTTCGCCTCTTTCTGCAATTCACCCAGGTTGTGAAGCTGAGGCGGCGCTTTGCGGTTCTTCTTAACCTCCACCAGCGTTACGGTGGCGAGGGTGTCAGAAGGCACATCGCGGAGGATGGTCTCCGCTTCGGCTTTGATTTCGAAGTCGTGCTTTTGCTGAGAGTTGACGGCTCTCGCCACGAACTCACCGAGATCCGCATGGACCTCATAGAAGAAGGTCTTGATGAACCCGGCTATCTCATGATGCCGCCGCACGATCATCGCGAGTGTAGGAGTTTGAACCCGACCGACGCTGCAGGTGACTGAATTATGCAGCGTCGCGGCTCGGCTGTGATTCATGCCGATCAGCCAGTCGAGCTGAGCGCGGGTCAGCGCAGCAGAGGCCAGGTTGTCGTAGTCGGCGGCGGGTCTTAAGTGACTAAGGGCAGACGCGATAGCCTCTTCCGTCAAAGATGAGGTCCAGAAGCGGAGAACGGGCTTGGAAGCTCCGGAGAGGGCGTAGATGCGGCGGAAGATGGCTTCGCCCTCGCGTCCGGCGTCGGTGGCGTTGACGATCTGGGTGATGCGCTTATCCCCGAACAAACGGGCTACGACGTTGAACTGGTCTTCCGTCCGAGGCTCTGGGATGAGGAGCCAACCGCCGTCCTTTGGGAGCATGGGGAGGGCTTCGCGACGCCACGGCTTGCCCCATGCGGGGTTCATCTCGCCGGGCTCCGCGAAGCGGACAAGGTGGCCAATGGCCCAGGTGACAAGGTCGTTTTTGCCGCGAAAGAAGCCTTGTTCCTTATGGGTGCAGCCGAGGGCCTGGGCGATCTCTCGGGCTACGGACGGTTTCTCGGCCAGGAAGACGCGCATGGGGACTCACCACAAGTTTACAGGTGGATGAAATGAGTTTCTGGTTGCAACCACCGCCACAGGCTGTTTCTGCCAGCCTTGAAGATTATCTGGGCCTATACAGGAGGTTGAGGTATTCTCCTCTGGCGAGGATGAGCGTGATGATGGGTCGTTTTGGGATTGCTTTGCTGTTGGTGCTGGGTGCATCGGTGGGGATATTGCGGGGGCAGGGGACCGCAGCGCCGGGGGCGATTGGAGATGCGCCTTTGCTGCCGGAGTATCGGGAGGCTCCGCTGCCGCCTGCGTATGGCGGGGTGCAGGTGCGGATTCCGGGGATCTATGTGACTCCGGTGGTGAATGCTCCGTTTACGGCGAAGGTGCAGATCGTGTCGCAGGAGCAGTTGCCGGATGGGACGGTGCGGGTTCGCAAGACGGTGAACCATATTGCGCGGCAGAGCTCGGGGCGGATCTATAACGAGCGGCGGCAGTTGGTGGCTCCGACGTTTCAGGGCGAGCCGCGGCTGATTTCGGCGCATATTTATGATCCATCGACGCGCCTGAACACTTACCTGAATCCGGTGACGCATATCGCGCAGGAGATTCGGATGAAGCAGGCTGCCGTGGCTCCGAACTACGGGACGACGCGGATGGGTGTGGGTAAGAATCCGCTGCTGAAAGAAGAGGAGCTTGGGGAACAGGCTCTGGGGCCGGTGATGCTGCGGGGGATTCGGCGATCACGGACGGTGCCGGCTGCGGTGAGTGGGACGGGTAAGGATGTCGTGGTGGTGGATGAGTACTGGTACTCGGCTGAGCTGGAGATTTACATGATCATCAAGCACAACGATCCGCGTACGGGCGAGCAGATCGTGGCGGTCTCTGATGTGGAGCGCGGGGAGCCGGATGGGAAGCAGTTTGTGGTGCCGGGGAACTACAAACGGGTGGATGAGACGCCGGTGGATTAGCGGATACCGGCGCAGGGGCTATGCGCTATAGAGGCGGCTCCAGGCGTTGAGGATGCGGGACTGCATCTCTGCGTGGAGGAGGATGGAGCGGTGGCCTTCCGGGGTATGGACGATGGTGCTGCCCGTGACGATGGCCCTGGTGCCGAAGCAGGAGACCGAGTCGCCGAGGGCGGGGATGGAGGTCACGCCGGGCTGATCCAGGATCAACTCTTCTATCCCGTGGAGGACCCTGATCCTGATGGTGGTGAGCATCATATAAAAGGTTGGACGGGTGGGAATGGGTTGGTGATTACAAGCAGGTTGCGAGGGGTGAGATTACTTTCGCGTGGATGGCTTGTGCCTTCTGCGCCGTTGGATGGGCGGCCGAGCGCTGACGGAGTACCCGTTGGGTTACGAGCCGCGCGCAAGGTTCCTCCGGGCTTTGCGGGTGGGAAATGGTACTAAAGGTACAGCGCATACCCTGAAGGGGGAGTGTGGTGGCTCAAGGGACGATCTATAAAGCCGATAGATGCTTAACGCTTGCAAGGGTATTGAGGCGAGGGTATCCCGCTTGTCCAGATTGCTGCGTGAGATTGCCTGGGCCCCGTGATGAAGATGGCGAGGATGGTTTGACTGCTTTACTTTCTGCAGGGTTGAGATCGAGGTTGAGGCAGGGGATATTGCCTGCGCTGGGTTTGGTCTGGCTGCTGGCGATGGTGCCGGGGGTTCGGTACCTGCTGGCGTATGAACATACTGCCGGGAGCCAGGGCACTGCGCCGCGCGGCTGGCCGAAGGGGATGCCTCAAGTTGGTGATGCGGCGCTGCCGACGCTGGTGGTTGCGCTGCATCCGCGGTGCTCGTGCTCGCAGGCGACGCTGGCGGAGCTTGAGGAGGCTGCGCAGGGGTTTGGACATCCCTATAACGCGGTGCTGCTGATTTACCGGCCGAAGGGCTCGGACTACGAGTGGCAGAAGGTGGATCTCTACCGCGACGCGCAGAAGGCGCTGCATGCGCGGGTGATGCTGGATGATGACGGGCAGTATTCGGCTGCGTTTGGCGCAGAGACGTCCGGTGAAGTGCTGTACTATTCGGCGGCCAAGGGTGCAGCGGGACGCAGACTGCTGTTCAGCGGGGGTGTGACGGGCTCGCGCGGGATGGTGGGGGGCAATGACGGGATTGAGGCGCTGAAGAGTGCGTTCAAGCTGGACCGTGAGCCGGAGCACGCAAAGACGCCGGTGTTTGGTTGTGGATTGTTTGCAGCACTCGAGCCCCAGGCTGCAGAGAAGCGGAGTAGACCATGAATCCATCGATTCTCAGCTCGGAAAGAGTGACTTCAGTGAATGTTGCAAAAGAAGCGGAACGACTTTTTAGAAGCGAGCACCGGCTGGTCTGCACAAGGACGGATCGTCTGTTTGCGATCCTGATGAGTCTGCAGTGGCCGGCCGCAGTGGCGGCCGCTCTGCTGATATCTTCACGCACCTGGGTGGGCGGGACCAGCTCTGTGCATCCGCACCTGATCGCGGCGGTGTACCTGGGCGGACTGATCACGGTTCCGCCGGTGCTGCTGGCGTTTTTCCGGCCGGGCGAGCGTTATACGCGGCATATCATTGCCGCCTGCCAGATGTTGATGTCTGGACTGCTGATTCATGTTTCGGGCGGGCGGATTGAGACGCACTTTCACGTGTTCGGATCGCTGGCGTTCCTGGCGTTCTACCTGGACTGGGAGGTGCTGGCGACGGCAACGCTCGTCACGCTGGTGGACCACCTGGCGATGGGCTACTATCTGCCTGCTTCGATCTTCGGGACCGCGACGGCCAGCCATTGGCGGTTGTTGGAGCATGTACTGTGGGTGGTGTTCTTTGACATCTTCCTGATCACGAGCTGCGTACAGGGATTGAAGTGGCTGCATGCAGTGGCTCGGCGCGAAGCCGACCAGGAGCTACTGCTGTATCAGGCCTACCACGATGCCCTGACGGGGCTTGGAAACCGGCTGCAGATCCAGAAGCTAATGGGCGAACTGCTGATGCCGGGCTCCAAGGAGCCGCGTCCCTTTGCGCTGATGGCGATCGACCTGGACCGCTTCAAGGAGGTCAACGACACGCTGGGCCATCAGGTGGGCGACGAGCTGCTGCGGCAGGTGAGTCAACGTCTGATGGCGCAGATCCGCAAGAACGATACGCTGGTGCGCATGGGTGGCGATGAGTTCGCGCTGGTGCTGGATGGATGCACGAGCGCGAGGGTGGCGGAAAGCATTGCGGGCCGGATGGTAGAGAGCCTGAACAAGCCGTTCTCGCTGGGCGATCACACGGCACGCATCGGCGCGAGCATCGGGATCTGCCTGCATCTGGACGAGGGTCAGGATGCGACCGACCTGTTCCACCATGCGGATTTGGCGCTGTACAAGGTGAAGAACAGCGGGCGCAACAGCTTCATGGTCTTTGACGAGAACATGCGTGCGGAGACGCTGCACCAGATGAGTATGGAGCATCGCTTGCGGAGCGCGGTGCTGGAGAACCAGATGCATCTGCACTACCAGCCGATCGTCAGCACAGAGGGCAGGCTGCTGGGGTTTGAGGCGCTGCTGCGCTGGAACGACGCCGTCCACGGAGACGTTTCGCCGGTGGACTTTATTCCGCTTGCGGAGAAGACCGGCCTCATCATTCCGCTGGGCGCGTGGGTCCTGCAGCAGGCGTGCAGCCAGGCGGCGCAGTGGCACAGGACGGGCAACAAGCTGATGAAGATGTCGGTGAATGTATCGTCCATTCAACTGGCGCACAAGGACTTTGTGACAACCGTGCTGACGGCACTGAAGGAGACTGGGCTGCCGGCGGAGCTGCTGGACCTGGAGCTGACCGAGAGCGCGCTGATTCAGCAGCATGACAGCAGCTACGAATCATTGCATTTGCTACGCCGGTTCGGGGTGAAGCTTTCGATCGACGACTTTGGGACGGGCTATTCGTCGTTGAGTTATCTGCGCGATCTGCCGGTGCATACGCTGAAGATCGACCGGGCGTTTGTGAAGGATATCGAGATCTCGCCGGAGTCACGCACGCTGGTGGAGGGCATGATCGACATGGCGCATACCCTGCACCTGCGGGTGGTCGCGGAGGGAGTGGAAAACCGGAAGCAGATGGAGATCCTGGTGGAGGCGGGGTGCGATGAGATCCAGGGCTTCCACATCTCGAAGGCGGTTCCGGCGGATGACGCGCGGCGCTTTATCAATGTGAGTCACGGCGAGCCCGAGATCAAGGCCATGGCAGGAGCGGCCAAAGTGCGCGGGCTGGCCGAGGTTCTGGCACGCTAGGCAGGCGGAGATTGCATCCTATTGAGAGGCGGTTTCGCGATGCGGGCCGCCTTTTTTGAGGAGATGACCCATGGCTGAGGCAACCGCAGTTCCGGCGGACGATCTGCAACGATATCTGAAGCTGGCGCAGCCTGATGGCGATGTGAAGTTACCCCATCTGGGCGTGGTGGGCGATACGTACACGCTGCTGCTGACCGGCAAGGATACGGCTGGGCGGCTGAGCCTGATCGATATGCATGTGCCGCCGGGTGGCGGGCCGCCGCCGCATCGGCATGACTTTGAGGAGACCTTCATCGTGCTGGACGGGGAGCTCTCCGCGATCTTCCGTGGGCAGAAGATGGCCGTGAAGGCGGGGGAGACAGTACATATTCCGTCGAATGCGCCGCACCAGTTTCATAACAGTTCAGACAAGCCCGTGCGGATGCTCTGTATCTGCTCGCCTGCGGGGCAGGAGGAGATGTTCCTGGAGATCGGTGTGCCGGTTGCGACGCGGACGACTGCGCCACCGCCCTTGAGCGAGGACGAGCAGAAGGCGTTTCGCGCGCAGGCTGAGGCTTTGGCACCGAAGTACAAGACGGAGCTTCTGGCGCACGCATAAGGCTGATGCGTTGATGGCTGGTGGTTGATACTGTTTGTCATGCTCAAGAAAATCGCTGGCGTGATGTTGATGGGTGTGGTGAGTGCCTTGGCTCAGACGAACGCTGTAAGAAACACGCCTCGGACGATTCTGGTTCATGCTCATCGGGGTGGGCGTGCGCTCCGGCCGGAGAATACGATTCCTTCGTTTCAGCATGGGATAGACGTGGGCGCGGATGTGCTGGAGCTTGATCTGGCGGTGACGAAAGACGGTGTGCTGGTGGTGTCGCACTCGCCTTATCTGACGTACCCGGTGGACACGGACGTTGCGAAGGAGCGGGTGTGCGATGGGCCGGCGCTGCCGCCCGGGACCGCGATCCATACACTGACGCTGGCGCAGTTGAAGCAGTACGACTGCGGACTCCATCCGCTGAAACGTTTTCCAAAGCAGATGGCGGTGCCGCATACGACGATTCCCACGTTTGACGAGGTGCTGGAGCTGGCGCCGCAGGGGACGTTTCAGTTCAACGTGGAGACGAAGATCTATCCCAACCATCCGGAGCTGACACCTGCCCCTGAGGCATTTGTGAAGATGATCGACGATGCAGTGAAGCGGCGGCATTTGCAGGCAAGGGTGATCCTGCAGAGCTTCGACTTCAGGACGCTGCACGCGATGCGGGCGATTGATCCTGCCATTCGGCTGTCAGCGTTGTTCGAGGCGAAGGATGACGGCTTTACCGGGATTGCGGATCAGGACAAGAGCTTCGCACACATTGCGAAGGTCAGCGGCGCTGAGATCCTGAGCCCGGATCAGACCCTGGTGACACCGGAGGCCGTTGCAACGGCCCATGCGATGGGGCGGCAGGTCGCTCCGTTCACCGTGAACACGTCAGAGGGTTGGCAGAAGATGGCGGATGCAAAGGTTGATGCGATCATCTCTGACGATCCGGTTGCTCTGCTGGCGTGGCTGCGGGCGCAGAACCCTCCGCTGCATCCTTAGGCTTCAGGACTGCGGGCTTACCACTTCACCTTCACGCCGAAGAGCGTGATGAGCTGTGGAGCCTGGTCGGGGCTGATCATGAGACCCGCCATGTCGGCGGGCGTGCCGCGCAGGCCGTCGAGGCGGCAGTCGCGGACATCCGCCTGAATGAGCTTGGCGTGGGAGAGTTCGGCGCGGCTGAGGTCGCAGTCCTTGAAGATGGTGCCGGTCAGGTCCGCGTTGTAGAGGTCCGCGTCGGTGAGGTTGCAGCGCTCAAAGACGCAGTGCTGCAGGCGAGCCATGCGGAAGAAGGCCAGGTCGAGCTTGCACTCACGGAAGAGGACGCTCTTGAGCTGGGCCTCGGTGAAGGTAGCTCCGGTGAGGCGGGTCCCGGTGATCTCGACACGCTCGAGGTGGCCGCCGGTGAGATCGAGGTTGGCGAGGTCGGAGCCTTCGATCTGAGTGTCGTAGAGGCGCAGGCCGCGCGCGTTGGGGGCGGTGAGGGTGACGTTGCGCCACAGGCATCGATCCAGACGTGCGGACTGACCGCGCGGGCTGACGAAGGGCGGGAGGGTGGTGTCAGCGGCGAGGGCATCGTGGACCGCGCCGGAGTCTAGTTGGGCGGCGAAGTCTTCGGTGAGGATGTCGTGGTCGATCTGTGGGGCTTGCCGGGATTTGGGCTTGGGTGCCATGGTTTGAGATTACATAGCATGGCTGTGCTGAAACAAACACTGGCACCTGTTCATCGCGGTGCTGACTGCTATGCTGATTGGCAAATGCCAAGTGCCGAAATTCCGCAATGGTTGGACGAAACCGAAATAAGTACGGTGGGCATTCTTACGCTGGAGAACGGTGAACACTTGACCGTTGAAATTATTGAATATGTCGAGGAAGACCGTGAAGTTATCGTCGAAGTTATAAGTCCCAGTCGACGTCATGCTGACAGCCAGCAAGAGCGTCAATCCATCGCAATTGATCGCGTTCTTTCTTTCAAGCCCCAGGCGAGAGCAGTGCAGCCGTGGCCGCATTCCGACCCTTGCCGGAGTGCATCTTTTTCATTCGCTCGTTTCATCGTGATGACAATGCTGCTCCTATCTATGACCGCTGGCAGCCTGACTCTCTTCATCCTCTTGGCAAACAAGCCATACGGGATTCAAGAGGCATCCGTGGTCGAGTACACGCTTTTTGAAATCTTCCTCACCTTCGCTGCAACCCGCAGTCTCCGGCGCTACCTTTTTACTTGTCCAGCAGTTCGGCCGCAGATTCCGCGTCTCCTTTGGCGCCATTTGGGCTATGTGATCACGCTTGTAATCTTCCAGGCTGTTATGTTGGCTGCTCGTCCGAACCTATCCAGTTGGTGGAACACCCCAGACAAAAAGGGCAGCACTCCCTTCGAAATTGCGCTTTTTTTTCTTTGCTTCGGTATCGGATACGCACAGGTTCTTGGCAGCCGCTCTATACTTGAGCGCGCTCATCAAGATTTCTCCACGCCGGGTTAGGACGATGGACGCTCGGCATAAGCTCATGGTGTTCCGAAACTTGGTTCGCATATGGCTATGTTCGTTTGACAGCCCACTCCTGCTTCCCGCAGGATAATCCGTGCTGTGCAAACGATTGCCTAAAGACGTTTGCACCATCCTGGAGGTTCCCTGTGCGTCAGTTCTGGTTGAAGGGTTTGCTGCTGGGTGCGGCTGCGTGTGCGACGGGTGTGGGCCACGCGCAGGAGACTGTCGTGGTCGATGCTCACGCGGCGGCGAAGCCGTTTCCGCACTTCTGGGAGCAGATGTTCGGCTCCGGTCGCGCGATCCTCACGCTGCGGGAGAGCTACCGCGATGACGTGAAGGCCGTGAAGAAGGTGGCGGACTTCAAGTACGTGCGCTTCCACGCCATCTTTCATGACGAGGTGGGGGTCTATAACGAGGATGAACATGGCAATCCCGTCTACAACTTTGCGTATGTGGACGCGATCTACGACGGGCTGCTGAAGAACGGGGTGAAGCCGATGGTGGAGATCAGCTTCATGCCGAAGAAGCTGGCCTTCCCGGATGCGCTGCACCCGTTCTGGTACAAGCAGAACGTCTCGCCGCCCAAGAGCATGGAGAAGTGGGACGGCCTCATCCACGCCTTCACCCAACACCTGATCGATCGTTATGGCGTGGATGAGGTGGCGAGCTGGTACTTCGAGGTGTGGAACGAGCCGAACATCGACTTCTGGAACGGCATCCCGCGGCTGGAGTCCTACTTTGAGCTGTATGACCACACGGCTCGCGATATCAAGGCCGTGAATCCGCGTCTGCGCGTAGGCGGCCCCGCAACCGCAGCCGCACAGTGGGTGCCGGAGTTCCTGGCACATGTGGCGGAGAATCATGTTCCCATCGACTTCGTCACCACGCATGGATACGGTGACGATACCGTCGAGAACATGTTCAACACGCACGAGAAGATTGCCGTGGATGACCGCGTAGGCCGTGCCGTGGCGAAGGTGCGCGGCGAGATCAACAAGTCGCCTCTGCCTAAGCTGCCGCTCTATTGGACGGAGTGGAATGTGCCCGGGCTGATGCAATCTCGGGACACGACGTATGTTGGCCCGGCGCTGGCCAACACGGTCCGCGAGGCCGACGGTAACGTCGATATGCTCTCCTTCTGGACCTTCTCCGATGTCTTTGAAGAGGGCGGTCCGACGACGACTCCGTTTCGCGGAGACTTCGGGTTGCGCGCCTTCGACGGCATCAACAAGCCAAGCTACTACGCCTACGGTCTGCTGCATGAACTTGGGCCACAACGGATCGCGAACAAGTCAGACAACGTAATTGTGACGAAGGATGCGGACGGCGGCCTGGCACTGGTGGCATGGAACCTGGTCGACCCGGATCAGCATGGCTCGGACCGCACGATGGAACTCGAGTTCAAAGGCGTGGCGAAGGACGCGAAGGTGACGATCGAGCGCGTGGACAACGAACATGGCAACGTACTGCCCAAGTGGGCTGCGATGGGCAAGCCGCTCAACCCAACGCCCACGCAGGCAACGCAGTTGAACGAAGAAACGGCCATGCCCGCGCCAGAGCAGACAACACTGGTGAATGGCCGCCTGAAGTTGGAGCTGGAGCAGAACGCGCTGGTGCTGGTGAAGGTGGCTCGGTAGCGCAGTTATTTGAGTTGATGGTAGGTGAGGGTGTTGAGGTCAGGGACTAAGACAACCGTGTCTTTGACGGGGCTGGTAAGCGATACGGTCAGGTTCCCCCACATCTCCGGCGTTGCTGACGGCGGCAACGGCTGAAGTGCAGGCGGGACGATGCGCAATGTGACGCGATCGTTCGGGTGCGTGACGAGGCCGTCAGTGCCACGTTCAAGCTCGCGGGGCGAGAGGCTGTCGAAGGCGTAGTAACCGCAGGGCGGCGTAAGGGTTGACGTCAGGGCCAGGTGGCCTTCATCGGCTGACGTCTTCGTGACGGTGGGTTGGCCAGCGCAATGATCCAGCATCAAGCCTTCGATGTTATTGCTACGCATAAGCGTGCCGTGGAAGTCTGCGAAGCGAGCTACGAGATCAGGTGCGGCAAAGCCCCCGCTGGAGTCGTCTACGAGCAGCAGGTATGGGGAGCGTACGGCGTGGATGGACTGGATGTAGTTGCGGGAGAGCGTCCACTCGGCGCGGGATTCCTTGAGAGTGAGAGGGTCGGTCGCCTTCTGATAGATGGCGACGAGAGTGGATGCGGCGAGGGCTCCGACAGCTAGTCTGCGGATGGTTAGATCGCTTGCTGCGTGGGCGATGGTGGCCAGCGTCAGGAAGAGTAGCGGATAGAGTGACGCGCCGAAGCGTTGCGGCAGGTTGAGCAGAACTGGCATCGCCATTGCGCCGATGCTAAAGAGCAACAACGCAGGCATACAAGTTATCTCTGACGATGCTTCGGATGAAGCCTTCCCGCGCCGCCAGCGGACAACAGCAAAGAATACAGCCGCCCAGAAGGCCGCGTTGAGCATGAAGAAGAGAGAGCGATAACGGACGCTTTGCTGCATGCTGCGGGTGCCAAAGGGCCATGCGAGGAAGCCATGCAGCACGTTCATCAGGGTGCCCTTGAGCGCCATGTTCTGGAAGACATAGATGCCTGCTCCACCGTGGAAGGCGAAGTGCCGCAGCAGCATCCACACAAAGATCGGAGTGAGCCAGAGGATCGAGGCGGTGAAGCGCCTGCCGATAGAAGAAGGCTTGCCTATGGGCAGCCAGACGGCGAGCGCGGTCATGACCGGGGCGAAGAGCGTGGTCTCCTTGGTGAAGATGGCGGCAGCGAGCAGGAGCCATGCGGTAACGTTTCTGCTGCGCCAGAGTTCATGCAGGGCGAGCATGACGAAGAACGCACCGAGGAGATCGATGGTGAACGACGGGATGTAGATCTGCTCCCAACCGAAGGACGGTGCCAGCAGCACGGCCACACCAGCGAACACGGCCAGCGAGCGTGGAAGCTTCAGGGCTTCGAGCGCGAGCTTGACCGTGATGCAGACCAGCCCGGCCTGGATGAAGTAACTGAGCAGCAGATAGCAGGACCAGTTCGCACCAAAGAGTAGCGAGTTGACGTAGTAAGCCAGGTTGGCGCCTGGGCGGATGAAGTCGGTGGCAGGATGCGAGAGCCCTGGGTACGAGAGGAAGTAGCGGCTATAGCCTTCGAGGAACCAGGTCGAAATAGCCGGATGAAACATCTTCGTCGAGGCGACGAGCAGCGAGAACTCATCGCGGCTGGGGTAGTAGTCCGCGCGGATGAAGAAGAACCAGTAGGCACACAAGACCAGCAGCGGCACGGCAAAGCTGAGGGCGAGCATGAGAGTATTTCTTCTGCTGTCGGGGTAAGGCTGCACGTGGTCTCCGGTCGTTCCCCTTAGCATCCCATCGTTTGTGCGCCTGGGCAATTGCACGTTGGTCGCAGTTGCCGTATGAATAACCTCGATGAGCAGGGATCTGGTCCTATACTGCCGTTATGCGCCTGATCTTTCGTTCTCTCCTTGCGGCAGCCTTATGCCTGCTTGCCGTGCCGGTGATCTCAGCCCAGACCATCCGGGTCAGCTACCCGGACGCACGTTCGGCCAAGCCACTGGACGGGCGTTTGCTGCTTCTGCTCTCCAACGATCCCAGCGAAGACCCGCGCATGCAGATCAACGACACGCAGAAGTCGCAGCAGGTCTTTGGAATGACGGTGGATGGCTGAAGCCTGCTTCCCCCATGATGATCGGTGAGAATGCGCAGGGCTATCCAAGGGCCTCGCTCAAGGATGTGCCGCCGGGTGAGTACACCGTACAGGCGGTGCTCAACGTGTACGAAACCTTCCAGCGCGGCGACGGCAAGATGGTCAAACTCGCACCGGATCGCGGCGAAGGCCAGCACTGGAATCTCGCGCCAGGAAATCTGATGTCGAAGCCACGCAAGGTGAAGATCGGCCCTGGCACGATGCCGATTACGGTTTCGCTGGATCAGGTGATTCCGCCAAATGTGCCTGAGAAGGATACAAAATACATCCGCCACATCAAGGTGCAGAGTGCGTTGCTGACAAGGTTTTGGGGCCGGCCCATGTTTCTTTCGGCGGTGGTGCTGGTGCCCGAGGGCTTCGACACCCATACGGAGGCGCACTATCCGCTGGTCATCTTCCATGACCACTTCGTCAGCGGCTTCAGTGACTTTCGCGAGACGCCTCCGGATGCGAAGTTGAAGGCGGATTATTCTGAGCGCTTCCACCTGGCGGGTTACAACCGCATCCAGCAGGAGGAGGCGTACAAGAACTACAAGGACTGGGTCGCACCCAACAAACCTCGCATGTTGATCATCAAGATCCAGCACGCCAACGCGTACTATGACGATTCCTATGCGGTGAACTCGGAGAACCTGGGACCGTATGGCGATGCCATTGAGACGGAGCTGATCCCAGCGGTGGAGAAGGAGTTTCGTGCGCTCGGTCAGGGCTGGGCGCGCTTTGTGTATGGCGGCTCGACGGGTGGGTGGGAGTCTCTGGCCGTGCAGATGTTTTATCCAGAGCACTATAATGGTGCGTTCGTCGCATGCCCTGATCCGGTCGACTTTCATGCGTTCATGACGGCCGATCTCTACAAGCAGGACAATCTCTTTTACGAGCAGGGTGCGAACAAGCGCGTCGAGCAGCCCGCCATGCGCAACTACCTCGGCCAGACGCTGATCTCGATGCGCGACAACGTGGCGTATGAAGCAGCCCTGGGCGATAGCGCCCGTTCAGGCGATCAGTTCGACATCTGGCAGGCGGTGTATTCTCCGGTCGGCGCAGATGGATATCCCAGGCCGATCTTCAACAAGACCACTGGCACCATCGACCACACCACGGCCGAGTACTGGCGTCAGCACTATGATCTCAACGCCATCCTGCAACGCGACTGGACGAAGCTCGGCCCGAAACTGCAGGGCAAGATCCACCTGTATGTCGGGTCTGACGATACGTACTTCCTGAACAACGCCGTGTACCTGATGGAAGACTTCCTGAAGGAGACCGGCACGCCCGGCCACGGAGTCGCGTATGACGGCGAGGTCAAGTACGGCCCGCGCGCGGAGCACTGCTGGAACGGCGATCCAGAGAAGCCGAACTGGTACTCGCGCCTGCACTACAACCAGATGTATGTGCCCATGATCCTGGATCGCATCGCCAAGACTGCGCCGGCCGGAGCGGATGTGACGAGCTGGAAGTACTAACGGCTACTTTGTCTTCGGCAAGGCTTTGATCTCGAAGATCTTCGGCCACTGCTTACCGGTGACGAATAGCCGATCATGCTGCGCGTCGTAGGCGATGCCGTTCAGCACGGACTCTGCATCTACGCGTTGGTCCGCCGGCAGCAGGCCGGTCAGGTCGATCCAAGCAATCACATGCCCGTCCTGTGGCGAGATGCGTGCAATCCGATCCGAGTGCCAGACGTTGGCATAGATCTCGCCGTGAATGTACTCGAGCTCGTTGAGTTGGCTGACCGCCTCCGCACCATCCTTCACCGCGATCTGGCGCACGACCTTGAAGCTCGCAGGATCGCGAAAGCTCAGCCGCGTGCTCCCGTCTGAGGTGATGAGGTTGTGCTCGTCGCGCGTCATGCCCCAGCCTTCTCCGTCGTATGAGAGCTGCCCGATCTTGTGCAACGTGGCGCGGTCGTAGACGAAGCAGGTGTGCGATTTCCAGGTCCACTCGTAGAGGTTCGGCCCCCAGTCCACGATGCCTTCGCCAAAGAGCTCAGGCGGCAGGTCAAGCTGCTGCACAGGCTTGCCGGTCTCAGGCTTCACCACCAGAAGCTGCGAGTGGCCCGTCAGCCCGGTGCCTTCATAGAACAGGCCGTTCAGGTAAAAGAAGCCTTCCGTATAGCTGGCGGTGGAGTGCGGGTACGTGCGGACGACCTTATAGCTTTGAACCGGCGCAGACTGGCATCCAGCGGAGAGAGTCGAAAGGAACATGACAAGGGCAAGCGAAAAGCAGCGAGCGAACATGATCTTCACCTTACTTGACGGAGAGCTGGATACGGGAAGTTTGCAGGCGGCCCGTAAGCCGAATTTTGTTCTAGGCGATCATTCCTCTACGCGACACGTTACCGTGGCGCTTTAGCAACCTACCCGCAGGTTTCGGCTTCCTCGGCTTGCGCGTTGGATCTCTCCGCCTGGGCGTATCGGGCCGATACGCTTGCGCTCGCCTGGAGAGGGGCGGGCGCATCCCTGCCTATTTGGTCTTGCTCCGTGTGGGGTTTACCATGCGGCGCCGATTACTCGTCGCCCGGTGCGCTCTTACCGCACCCTTTCACCCTTACCTCAAGCTTGCGCCCAAGGCGGTTTGCTCTCTGTTGCACTGGCCGTCCGGATGCCTTGAAGCATCCGTCCCGGACGTTATCCGGCACACTGCCCTGCGGAGTTCGGACTTTCCTCCCCCGTTAAACGCTCTTTCGAACGAAAACGGCAGCGATCGCCCGGCCGCCTGCTCCTTCAGTTTAGCTTAGATGGAACGGCTCACGCGCCTTTTGCGTAGCATTCTGTATCGGATCGAGGAGTTTCAATGAAGCGGATTCTGGCCTGCTGTGTCGGTCTGGTGGTTGGAAGTGCAATGGCCCAGGGTGGGCTCCGTCAACAGATCCGCGCCACGGCCGAGCAGGCCAAAGGCAAGGTCTCGGTCGCCTGCTCACTGCCCGGTACGTTATTGGACTGCGATCTCCACCCCGACGCCCATCCGCCCATGCAATCCGTCTTCAAGCTCCCCCTCGGCATGGCGATCCTGGACCAGGTCCAGCGCGGCCGCTTCACCATCGACCAGCCCATCCGCTTCCTAGCTAGCGACCGCATCCCCAACGCCTACAGCCCGCTCCAGGACGAGTTCCCGCAGGCTGATGTCGACGTCCCCCTCCGCGAACTCCTCCGCCTCTCCGTCTCCCTCAGTGATAACTGCGCGGCGGACGTGCTGCTGCGTATTCTTGGCGGCCCAAAGGTCTTGCAGGCCTATATCGATAGCCTCGGCATCGAAGGCTTTCATATCCAGGACGACGAAGCCGGCCTCCACCAGGACGTCCTCGCACAATACCGCAACTGGTTTGAGCCCTCCGCCGCCGTCGCGCTGCTCCGCCTGATCAACGATCGGCCCCCCTTTTCCCGGCAGAACACCGCCTTGCTGACCGGCTGGATGAAGACGCCGCCGGATCGTCCCTCGCGCGTGGCTCAGGCTCTGCCGAAGGGAATTGAGGTCCTGCACAAGACCGGCACGTCGGACGTTTCGCCTGCAGGTGTCGCCTACGCGACCAACGATATCGGCCTCATCACCTTGCCGGACGGCCGCCGACTCGCGGTCGCGGTCTTCGTCACGGACGCCAGCGCCGACACCGCCACCCGGGACCGGGTCATCGCTGAAATTTCGCGTCAGATTTATGACGCCGCGTTGCAGGCAAAGAGGTAATGCACCACCGTACTGGTACTCTCAGAGCATCACCGGAAGGTTTGCAAGATGGAGATTAAGGAAGCGCTGAAGCTCGCGTTGCAGTCGCTCTGGGCCAACAAGATGCGCTCCGTGCTGACGCTGCTTGGCGTGGTCATCGGCGTCGCCAGCGTGATCGCGGTGGTGACGCTGGTCAACGGCGCAAACATGTTCGTCATCCAGAAGTTTTCGCGTTATGGCGCGGACGTCTTCACCATCAGCCGGCAGCCCGCCGTCATCACCAACGTGGACGACTTCGTAAAGTTCGCCAAGCGCAAGAACATCCTCTTCGCAGACTATAAGTATGTGGAAGAAAACTGCCGCCGCTGCGCCGGCATGGGCGCGCAGCAGGCCACCAGCGGCAAGCTCGTACGCGGCACGCAGGCCATCACCGACGCGCAGATCCGCGGCTACACCTGGCAGATGCCGCAGCTTCAGAATCTCGATATCACCGAAGGCCGCGGCCTCACCGATACCGATGAGGAGCATGCCTCGCACGTCGCCATCATCGGCACGGACGTAGAAGAAAACCTCTTCGCCGGCGTCGATCCCATCGGCCAGGAGCTTCGCGTCGATGGCTCCCCGTACACCGTCGTCGGCGTGACGGAGAAGCAGGGAAGCACCTTCGGCCAAAGTCAGGACAACTTCGTCGGCGTTCCCCTGACTACGTACCAGAAGTCCTACGGCACCCAGAAGACCGTCACCATCTACGTCAAGGCAGGCTCCGCAGGGCCACCGCTTGAAGAGGCTGCAGATGAGGTCCGCGTCCTCATGCGCGCCCAGCGCCACGACGCACCCGGCACCCCCAACGACTTTGAGCTCGATACCAACAACACCCTCGTCGGCTTCGCGCAGCAGATCACCGGTTCCTTTGGCGTTGTAGCCGGAGCCATCGCGCTCATCTCGCTGGTGGTTGGCGGCATCGTCATCATGAACATCATGCTGGTCAGCGTGACGGAGCGCACCCGCGAGATCGGCATCCGCAAGGCGCTCGGCGCGCGCCGTACCGACATCCTGCTGCAGTTCCTCATCGAAAGCGCCCTGCTCGCCCTTGCCGGCGGAGCCATCGGCGTCCTCGGCGGCGTGGTCGTGGCGGAGGCGGTCACGGTCTTCGCCGGCTTCCCCTCCACGGTCGCCGTCTGGAGCGTCTTCGCCGGTCTGTTCATGGCGCTCTCTACCGGCCTTTTCTTCGGTGTCTACCCTGCACGCAAGGCCGCCGAGCTGGACCCAATCGTAGCCCTGAGGGCAGACTGACATGGCACTCGCAGACCAAAAAGAAACCGTAGTCATGGCGCTCGATACGCTCCGCACCAACAAGCTGCGCAGCGGCCTCACCATCCTCGGCATCGTCATCGGCGTGATGACGGTGATCGTCATCTCGTCCGTGGTCAACGGCCTCAACTCGAACGTCGCCAACGTTGTCCAGTCGCTCGGCTCAAACGTCCTTTTCATCTTCCGCTTTCCCGTCTTCACCGGCCGGCCCACCACGGAGATGCTCACGCGCAAGCAGATGACGTACGACGACGCAGTCGCCATGCGCGATCTCCCGCACGTCGTCGCCGTCGCGCCCATCCTGCAGTTCACGGACCGCTCCAACATCGGCGGCGGCCTGGGCACCACGTCCATCAAGGCCGGCACTCATTCCATGCAGAACACCACGCTGGAAGGCGATACGCCGGACGTAGAAACCGTCAGCGAGATCGAACTCTCCAGCGGACGTTTCTTCACAGAAGACGACATGGCCCGATCGGCCAACGTGACCGTGCTCGGCTCGGACACCGCGGACGAGCTCTTCAGCGGCACCAACGCCATCGGTCAGGAGGTCCAGGCCGGCGGCATGACCTTCACCGTCGTCGGCGTCGCCGCGCGCAAGAAGCAGGCCTTCGGCGGCGGCAAGAACCCGGACGACAATAAGGCTTACTTCCCCATCACCACCTTCCACAAGCTGCACCCGGAGCAGCTCGACTACTGGATCTCGCTCAAGTACGACGACCCCAAGAACCAGTCGCTCGTCCAGGATGAACTCACCGAGCTCCTCCGCCGCCGCCGCAAGGTCGCCAACGAAGCCCCGGACAACTTCTCCATCTTCGGCACCGACACCCTCACCCGGCTCTGGAACCAGATCACCGGCGGCCTCTTCCTGCTGCTCTTCGCACTCGCCAGCGTAGCTCTGATGGTCGGCGGCGTCGGCGTCATGAACATCATGCTGGTCAGCGTCACGGAGCGCACCCGAGAGATCGGCATCCGCAAGGCCATAGGCGCCACCAAGCGAACCATCATGGCCCAGTTCACGCTGGAAGCGGTCACGCTCTGCGCGGTCGGAGGAATCATCGGCGTGCTCATCGGCAGCTTCCTCGCCTTCGTTATGCAGTTCTCGCCGGTGCCTTCGCAGCTCAGCACCTTCTGGGTCCTGCTGGCGTTCGGTAGCGCCTGCGCCATCGGCCTGATCTTCGGAATCTACCCCGCCTGGAAGGCTGCCAGCCTCAATCCCATTGAGGCTCTCCGTTACGAATAGATCATTGCCCGCTTTGTTTTCTTTACCCTACGGATACTCGGCCTGTGACGGTTCGATAGACTAGGGGGGTGGAAGTTCTCCCTCTTTTGATTGAAGCGGCGACAGCCCTGCTCACGGCATGCGGCCTCGCGTACATGGTCCTGGCGCTCTGGGGAGCCCGCGCGTATGTGCGCTCGGTAAGAAAACACTCCGCACCCGCGGACGCCGCACCCGGCGTCACCCTGCTCAAGCCCCTCAAAGGTGTCGACCCCCGCATGTACGCCGGCCTGGCCAGCCACTGCCGCCAGCAGTACGCCGGACCCGTTGAGCTCGTCTTCGGCGTCCACAGCCTCACCGATCCCGCCGTCGCAGAGGTGGAACGCCTCCGCACCGAGTTCCCGGAAGCCGCCATCAAGCTCGTCGAATGCACCCAGCGCCTCGGCACCAGCGGCAAGGTCTCGAACCTCGTCCAGATGCTCGCCGCCGCCCAGTATGAGCACGTCGTCATCAACGACTCGGACATCCTGGTCTCGCCCCACTATCTCACCGGCGTCATGCGTTACTTCGCAGATCCTCGCGTAGGCATGGTGACCGCGCCATACCTGGGCCGCACCGGTCTCGGAGGCCGTGAGCGCACAGTCTGGGCCAGGCTGGAGGCGCTCGGCATCTCTACCGATTTCATGCCCGGCGTCCTCACCGCCCGCAAGCTGGAAGGCGGAATCCGCTTCGGCCTCGGGTCCACCCTCGCCATGTCCCGCACGGCTTTGACCAAGGCCGGCGGCATGGAGGCTCTGGTCGAGTACCTCGCAGACGACTACGAACTCGGCAAGCGCATCGCCGCCGCCGGCTTCACCGTCGAGCTCTGTGGAGAGGTCGTCGAGACCACCGTCCCGGGCTACGGCCTCAAGGACTTCTGGGATCACCAGATGCGCTGGGCCCGCTCCACCCGGGACTCCCGCAAGCTCGGCTACGTCGGCCTGGGCGTCACCTACTGCGTCCCGTGGGCCATCCTGACGGTCATTGCCTCGGGCGGCGCGCTCTGGAGCATCTCGCTGCTGGTCTTCTCGCTGCTCGCCCGCATCGCCGTCGCTCTGACCGTAGGCGTAGGCATCCTGCGTGATGAACAGGTCCTCCGTGACCTCTGGCTGCTCCCCGTCCGCGACCTCTTCGGCCTCCTCTTCTGGTTCTGGAGCTTCGCAGGCGACACCGTAGTCTGGCGTGGCGAAGAGTTCCGCCTCAAAGACGGAAAGATCACCAGAGCAACATAAGAAAGCGAATCACAGAGCGCACAGATTAAAAGAGAGAATCTCTCCGTGTCCTCGTCTTACCCTCCGTGCTCTCTGTGGTTCGCTTTACGCTAAAGTCGAACCATGCGCATCATCGATTGGGTCCTGCCCGCATTAGGCCTGCTGGGCGCCGTCTTACTGGTGCTCGGAGCCCCCCGAGCAGTCCTATGGGCCTTGATGGCGATCTTCGCCGCAGCCCTGGCAGCCCACTTCATCCTGATAGGAACCTACTGGCAGCGCGTCCCGGTCTACCTCGCCTTCCTGATCCTCTGCTATGCATCCTTCACGCCGGAGCAGACCAAAGCCCGGGGCATCTCCGTCTTCGCCATCGCGCTCCTGTCCTGCCTCAGCGCCGGTCTCACCTTTGAGCTTCCCCTCTTCACCCTGCCCCCGCCGACCGGCCAAAATCCACCCTCGACCTCGACCTTCTACCTGACAGACTTCACCCGCGACCGCAGTCTCGTCGTGCAGGTCTGGTATCCGGCAAACTTTAGCGGGGGCTTTGACAGTCGGCGTGCGAAATACGCCCGCTCCAAAGAACTTCGCCCCTTCTACCGCTATCAAAGCCGCATCCAGACCAACTCCTACGACAACGCTGAGATGGCCAAGAATGAAGGCCCATTCCCAGTCATCCTCTTCAACGGCATGTGGGGAGGCCGCCGAACCCAGGACACCTTCCTCATGGAAGACCTCGCCAGCCACGGCTACGTCGTCGTCGCAGTCGATCACCCCGGCAACGCCGCCCGCGTCGAGATGGCCGACGGCCAGGTCGTCTACTCCACCATGAAAACGGCCATTGATACCATTCCCGGCCGCACCCCACAACAGATCCGCGCAACATGGGAAAAAGAACTCGCCGTATGGGTAGACGACAACCGCTTCGTCCTCGACGAACTCGAACGCATGAACGCCGGAGGCTGGGCCACCGGCCGTCTTGACGTCCGCAACGTCGGCGCGCTCGGCCACTCCTTCGGTGGAGCGGCATCGTTCGCCCTGCTCGGCGCAGACGCCCGCGTCCGCTGCGCCATCAACATGGACGGCTGGAGCTTCGGCGGCCTGGACCATCGCACCACGCAACCCATCCTCCTCATGTACGAGGACTCCTACAAAGGCAACCAGCCCGGCGCAGGAGCCGAGTGGGAACTCGACACAGCCGACAAAGCCCTCGTAGACCAAAGCCTGCAAAGCTTCGGAGGCACCCGCGTCTACATCACCGGCACACGCCACGCAGACTTCACCGACGCCACCCTCTTCTCCCCTATCAAGCGCGTCACAGCCACCGGCTCCATCGCCGGCGACCGCATCCGCACCATCATCCGTAAAACGGTCTTATGCTTCTTCGATCAGGAGCTGAAAGGGCATGGCACTCTACCGGCGTTTCCAGAGTCAGAGTTACAGAATTGGAAGCGACCTTGAGAGTTTTGTCTGATCGCTTCAAGCCGTGAGAATATTCGGAATGGACAATGATGAAGTAGTCACCCTGTTACGGGAGATTCGCGATCTGCAAAAACTTCACATGGAGAGCTATAAAGAAGCTGTAAGAAATCAGCAAACGTCAATTGAACTACAGGCCAAAGGCAGCCGCCTATATAAGCGGGCTCTCGTAGGTTTGCTCATCTTCGCGCTACTGGTAGTTGCAGCTTTAGTGGTTCCATCTTTCGTACATCATTAAGACGATTTTTTTCAGATCATTCTCATGGCCCCTAAAACACTAAACCCCGGAAATATCTCCGGGGTTTAGTTCACATGGGGAATCCAAAACTACGCTTCCTTGACGCCATCCACAAACGCCTTCAGCTTGCGGCTGCGGCTCGGATGACGCAGCTTCCGGAGTGCCTTCGCCTCAATCTGGCGAATACGCTCACGCGTCACCTGGAAGCTCTGGCCAACCTCTTCGAGCGTGTGCTCGGAGCCATCCTCCAGCCCAAAGCGCATCTTGATCACACGCTCTTCGCGCGGGGTCAACGTCCTGAGAACTTGCGACGTGTACTCCTTCAGGTTGACGGAGATCACAGCATCCGCGGGCGAAACCGCCATACGGTCTTCGATGAAGTCCCCAAGGTGCGAGTCTTCCTCTTCACCGATCGGCGTCTCAAGCGAGATCGGCTCCTGCGCGATCTTCAGGACCTTGCGGACCTTCGCAACCGGAATATCCATACGTCGTGCAATCTCTTCAGACGATGCCTCACGCCCAAGCTCCTGCACCAGCTGACGGCTGGTACGGATGAGCTTGTTGATCGTCTCGATCATATGGACCGGGATACGGATCGTGCGGGCCTGGTCGGCGATCGCACGCGTAATGGCCTGACGAATCCACCACGTCGCATACGTCGAGAACTTGTACCCACGGCGATACTCAAACTTGTCCACGGCCTTCATCAGGCCGATGTTTCCTTCCTGGATCAGGTCCAGGAACTGAAGACCGCGGTTCGTGTACTTCTTCGCAATCGAAACGACGAGACGAAGGTTGGCTTCGATCAGCTCACGCTTGGCCTTCTCCGCGTCCATATCGCCCTGGATCATCTCGCGCTGTGTGCGCTTCAGATCCGGGATCGAGATGCCGGCGTCCTGCTCCACGCGCTCCAGGTCAAGCTTGCAGTTCTTCTGCTGCCGCTTGTACTCCTTCTTGAGCTCCTCGGACTTGGACGACTCGAACTTCACCTCGAGCGACTTGATCTGGCGCTCCAGCGTACGCATGGCATCAACAGTCTTGTTGACCTTATCCAATAGCCGCTTCTTCTCGGCGTTGGTGTACTTCAGCTCGCGGATGACGCGGTTGACGTACACATGCTCGCGCCCGATGAGCCAGCGAACCTTCCGCACTTCCTTGGTCTTCGCCTTCGCGTCCTTCAGAGCGCCCGCCTGCTCCAGCTTCTCTTCAAGGGCGGTCACCTTCTTCTGGTGCTTGACGATCACGTCGATGCGTCCAACCGTCGCACGCACGCGCGCCTGCAGAATCTCTTCCGTCAGCTCTTCCTCGTCGAAGGTGACGATCTCCTTGATATTGCGCACGCCGCGGCGAAGATCCTCGCCCAGCGCCACAATCTCGCGGATCACGATCGGCGAACGGCTGATCGCCTTCATCACGCGGATCTGCCCACGCTCAATCCGCTTGGCGATCTCGACCTCGCCCTCACGGGTGAGCAGCGGAACCGTACCCATCTCGCGCAGATACATGCGGACGGGGTCGTTCGTCTTCTCGAGCGTACCGGGAGAGAGATCCAGCTCGACGTCTTCGCTCTCTTCGCCGGCCTCCGGCTCATACTTGTCGCGTCCACGGCGATCTTCATCGCCGCCCAGCTCGATGCCTTGGGTGTTGATCGTCGTCAGCAGGTCGTCCAGGTCATCTGGAGAGGTGATATCTCCCGGCAGCAGGTCATTGACCTCGCCAAATGTCAGGTAACCCTTCTCTTTGCCAACTTCTACGATCTCGTCTTCGTACTTATCCAGTTCTTCGGCCACGTTTATGCGCACTCCTACTCAAAGTAGATGGGGGTTAGCGTCTCACAGACAGCTAGGCTCGGCTCAAAAAACAAGCGAGACTCTCCCATCCTTACAAATCAGTTCAATGTGGTTCTGGCGCAGGGAGCAAAGTGCGGTATAAACCGCGTTGGCAAGCCCATTTGACCTTTTGCCCTCAGGCAGGTCGGGCATTCGAAGGCACACTTCCCGAGCGAAACACAGAATATCACAATCTTAGACGCTCCGAGCAGCCAAAAAGATTCGCCTTGCATCCGAATGAGGCTAAAGCTTTTTAGCTCCGCCAGTGCAGCTCCACCGGACCCTTCAGCGGATGCTCCCCAATCCCCGTCAACCTCGCCTGTTTCAGTGCAAAATACCACTTCGCCGGCTGATCCGCGTCGTCGATCAGCATCAGCGCCGGCCGGAACCTCAACCCCTGCGCCTGCTCGATCATCGTCTCCTGATCCTGCCGCACAAACCTCGCCCCAAAAAACGTGGCAATCGTCTTCACCAGCGGCACGTTGTAAAACACATTCCAAGCCGCATACACATCGATCCGGCACGTCGAAGCCGTCACCGGAGTCACCGTCGTCAGGCTCGCGAACCATTTCTCGCCAGCCCGAATCGTCTCGTACCGCCGGTTCGGCAGCACAAAATCGATCGTCGTCGTGATCGGCTCGCCATAAACCCCCAGCAGCTTATAAGGAGCGGAGTTCGCGCTCGGCGCATGAGATGAAATCCGGAACCCCCCTGGAATCGGCTCAAAATGCTTCGTCTTCTCATGAATCGAAGCCCTGCTCCGCCACCACCAAGCCTGATGTACAAACGGCCCATGCGCCGGGTCCATCAGCCCGATAATCCCGTGATCGACATTACAAGGCAAATCCGCCGTCAGATGCGCAGATCTGAACTTCGCAGAGAACTTCGGCACCTCCGGCACCGGCGGAAGCTCCGCAGTCCGACGCCCCGCACCCGCCTCCGGCAGATACACCCAGCACGTCCCATCCCGCTCCTCGCACGGATAGCTCGTCGCATAGATCTTCGTCGGCTGCAGGATATCCAGCCCCGTCAGCGACGGAATCTCCGTACACTGCCCGGAGCACGGCTCGAACTTCCACCCGTGATACTTGCACTGCACCTCGTTGCCGTCGAACCACCCCGCCGAAAGCGGAATCCCCCGATGCGGACAAAGATCCCGCATAGCAAAGACTGTGCCGTCATTCTTCCGCCCCAGCAACAGCGGCACCCCGCACAGCAGCGCCGTCGTGGTCTTCCCCTTCTTCAGCCCCGCAGACCGCCCGGCCGGATACCACTCCCCAAAGATCAGCTCCGCCGGAGGCCCACCCTGCAAGTTGGAAGTCATATCCACCCCTGAATCATACCCGCCATGTAACCTGAGGGACGTGGAAGCCCCCGCCCAACTTCGCCGCAACCGCCTCATCCTCGTCGCTCTCTGGTTCGTCTTCTACGGCTCCTTCACCCTCTTCACCCCGCCCCTGCTGGACGACGCCGACTCCGTCCACGCCGAGGTCGCGCGCGAGATGCTCCTCCGCCACGACTGGGTCACCCTCTACGCCAACGGCATCCGTTACCTGGAAAAGGCCCCCGTCTTCTACTGGTCGGAAGCCGTCGCGATGAGCCTCTTCGGCCCCACAACCGCAGCCTCCCGCCTCCCATTGGCCATCGCCATGCTGGCCCTCGTACTGATCTCGGAAAGCTTCGCCCGCCGAGCCTTCCGCACCCCCCGAGCCGGTCTCTACGCCGGCCTCATCACCCTCTCCAGCTTCGGCATGTTCATCTTCTCCCGCATCAACATCCCGGACATCATGGTCTGCCTCTGGCTCGTCATAGCCCTCTACGCCTTCTACCTCACCGAGCAACCCGAGCACGCTGGTCCCGAGCCCTCTGGTCCCCGGTCCCTGAGCCTTGGTCCCTGCCTCCTCTTCGCCGCCGCCTGCGCCCTCAACATCCTCACCAAGGGCCTCATCGGCATCGTCTTCCCCGTCGGAATCGTCCTCCTCTATCTCCTCATCACCCGAGGCCTCCGTGGCACCCTAACCCGCCTCCGCCAGCTTCACCCCGCCTCGAGCCTCGCCGTCTTCCTCCTCATCGCCGTCCCCTGGCACATCCTCATCGCCCTAGCGAACCCCACCCAGGGCCACCCGGGCGGCGTGGCTTTCTTGAATGGCCACTGGTCCGTCCCCCTCCCCACCGACGGCAACGTCCACGGCTGGACCTGGTTCTACTTCGTCAACGAACAAGTCTTACGTTATCTAAATCTGCGAGTCCCGAGAGACTACGACACCGTCCCACTCGCTCTCTTCTGGGGCCTCTGCCTCATCTGGCTCATGCCCTGGTCGGCCTTTCTCTTCCACGCCGTAGCACGCGCCCTCCCCATCCGCACCGCCGCCTTCCGCCAACGCCTCCGCACCAAGACCCTGACGAATCAGGAACGTACTGACCTGCTCCTCATCCTCTGGGCCGCCATCCCGCTCCTCTTCTTCTCCCTCTCCACCCGCCAGGAGTACTACGTCCTCCCCTCGCTCCCGCCGCTGATCCTCCTCATCGCCGCATGGCTCGCCCAACGCTTCGCTGACTCGGGACGAGCCAAGCAGCACCGTGCATCATCTCTACGATCAGCAGGCGCACTTGCCCTCGTAGGTCTCTGTGCAGCTGCAGTATGCCTTTATCTCATCCTGCACACTAAGGCACCATCCCAAGACACGGACCTTGCCTCACTTCTCCAACAAAATCCCGGCGACTACGCTCTCTCCTTCGGGCACTTCCTCGACCTCAACGCTCGCGCAATGGGCCTGTTCCGCCTACCCCTCGCGCTGACAGCGATCTCCCTTGGGGGCGGCCTGACTCTCGCTTGGTATCTACGCCGACCCAGATATCAGACTGGCTTTGAAAGCACTTACGTCCATGCCGCAAACCTGGTGATCGCCGCTTCCGCCTTCCTCTTCCTCTTCGCCTCCTGGCTAGGCCTCCGAACCTTCTCCCCGACCCTCACCAGCCACCAACTGGCCCAGGCCATAGCCCCGCAACTCCATCAACAAGACCTCATCGTCCTCCACGGCGAGTACGAAGCCGGCAGCACCCTAGGCTTCTACCTCCACCGCAACGACCTGCACATTCTGGAAGGCCGCAGCTCCAACCTCTGGTACGGCAGCTTCTTCCCCGAAGCCCCAAAGATCTTCGAAACCCGCGACTCCCTCGCGGCCAAATGGCCCGGCCCCCAAAGAATCTTCCTCTGGGAAGACCCCCACGACCCCGACCGCCCCATCCTCAAACTCCCCCAACCCATCTACGTCATCGCCAACTCCGGCGGCAAGTACATCCTCTCCAACCAACCCAATCACCCATGACCCTATAATTGCCTTCAGCGGAGGAACCATCATGGAATCGCTAGAAGAGACCTGCTCACTCGCCACTTTTCACGAGAACTCCGCCGAAATCATTCAGCAACTCAAAGGCACCCATCGCTCAGTCACCCTGACGGTCGATGGCAAGCCAGAGGTCATCCTTCAGGATGTCACCGAATATCAACGCCTCCGTGATTTAGCCGCTGCCGCCGATATTCACGAAGGAATCCGTCAAGGTCTTGAGGAATCAGCCGCCGGTAAAGGCCGCCCCGCCTCGGAGTTCTTGGACTACATGCGGGAAAAGTATGGACTATCGCGTTAGGCTGATGCCACGAGCGGAACGAGATCTCGAGGAGATCTTCCAGTACATCCAGGCTCGCAGTTCATCCGCTGCACATAGTTGGTTTATGCGTCTGACCAACGCAATCGATGGGCTCTCTACCTTTCCTCAACGACATCCGATCACTCCGGAATACCCCTCGCTCCGCCATCTACTCTTCGGCAACAAGCCCCACATCTATCGCGTGATCTATCTCATCGATGTAACAGCTCGATCGGTCGATATTCTCTCTGTGTGGCATGGTGCCCAGCAGCCCTTCACAAGAGAAATCCAGTAAGCACGTCTCTCGCTGGCTGCCTTACCCACCATTCATCCCCACCCGATACAATCCCCACATCATGCCCAGCACCTGCCACGAGCTCCGCCACGTCCCACTCTTCGCCCTCCTTGACGACGACGAACTAGGCGTCCTCGCCACCCAGGTCGAAATCCGCCAGTTTGCCCCCCGCCAGCGCATCTACAAACTCGGTGAGCCCGGCGACCGCGCCTACATCCTCCTTGAAGGCGGCGTCCAGGTCACCACCATCGACCAGGACGAGCAGGAGGTCCTCGTCGCCACGCCAGAGCACGGCGAGTTCTTCGGCTTCGCCTCCATGCTGGAACAGACCCCCCACCACACCTCCGCTGTCGCCACCATCGAGACCACCTGCGTCGAGTTAGACCGCAACGACATCTCCGTCCTCCTCACCCAGAAGCCCATGGCCGGCCTGGACATGATGACCGTCCTCGCCCGTCAGTTCCACGCCTCGCAGGAGATCATCCGTCTCCGCGCCAATCGCAACCCCAACCTCGTCATCGAGGAAGAGGAGACCCGCGGCGAAAAGATCGCAGACAAGGTCGCCAGCTTCGGCGGCTCCTGGACCTTCATCATCACCTTCGCCGTCATCCTCATCACCTACACCACCATCAACATCATTCTCAGAGGCAAGGCCTGGGACCCGTACCCCTTCATCCTGCTCAACCTCTTCCTCTCCATGCTCGCCGCCATCCAGGCGCCGGTCATCATGATGAGCCAGAACCGTCAAGACAAAAAGGACCGCGTCCGCTCAGAGCTGGACTTCGACGTCAACGTCCGCGCCGAAACCGAGATCCAGGCCCTCTCCCGCCGCGTCAAGGAACTCCACGACAAGCTCGACGACGTAGACGGCCTGCTCCGCCCCGATCGCTAACCGCAGCAGTCCCAACACCAGCACACATCATTCTGAGCGAAGCGAAGAACCACCGTATTGGCAGTTGCTGTTGCAGTTGCTGTTGCCGCTGCAGTTGTTTGTTCCAGCTCGTCATTCTGCGCGGAGCGCAGAACCTCAGTAGTTGTCATTATCGCGGCACAAACGCCAACCCAGCCAAGGACCCGCAAAAACGCGTCCCCAACCCAAACCCCATGAACCACTTACAACTATTTTTCCAAAAAAAACCAGTAAATCCCGATGTCAAGCCCCCACGGCCTCGAAGAACCCTGCAACTTCAACACTCAAAACCACTTAGCGCCAAAAAATAGTTGGCGTATTCACCCCCGCCAATCCTGTAAAATAGAAGCATCCCCAAAACACAACGCAAACCATCTCCTCATAGGGGATGGCCGTCACGTCATAGCATCAATTTTTCTCACATACACGAGGCTCTGCATCCGGACCAAAACCCAGTCCAGACCTAAGCCCAATGCTTTGAATACTTTGCCCCAGAAAGGGGTGGTGGGGGGGACGACTAGAACGTCGTCACACCCTCTTCAATCACAAGCTGATCCACCGCGATATTCATCGCCTCGCCCAGCTTCTTGAAGCCGTCCTTCCACTCCTCGGACCAGTACTGAGCATCCGTCCGCCGCAGCAGATCGTTCCAGATATTCTGCGCTTGCCAGATGATCACCTCGAACGGCATGAAGCGAATAATATCCGCAATCGCCAGCGCCGAGTTCAACGCCGCAAGGGTCGCCTGAGGGCTGTGCTCCGCCGCTGCCTCCAGCTTCACCATCGCCCGCTTCATCCGCTGGCCGGCCGCGAACGCCAGCACATTGGCATCGAGACTAACGTGATCCGTCGAGCTTCGCGCCAGCAGATCCGCCACCTCCTGCGGATCGAACTCCTCCGCCTCCAGCGCCCGCCGCAGGCTGGCGTTGATGGCGAAGCTCGCCGCCAGCGCAAGCGCGGGTGGAGGATTCATGCCGGACTCCGTCAGGAAGTGCAGCAGGGAAGCATGGTCCTCGTAGATGTTCCGCAGCGAGTCTTCCATCTCACCGATGGTCTGGTTCAGAATGGTCTGCAGGATGCGGTGCTGCTCGTCGGCAAACAGCGAGCTGAGCGAGTAGGTGATCGGGATGTTCGGCACGTTGACCGGCGCCGGCGGAGCCTCCACCGGGTCGATCGTATGCGCGATCCCCGGCTCAACTGCTCCCGGAGCGTTCTCCGCCTGACCCGGCTCCGGATGGATCGGGTCGAGCGTGACATGGGGTGCCGCATCATTGCTCGCAAAAGCCGAAACCGGAGCGATCGCCTGTCCGCGTAAGGAAGCAGCGCGATCGGAAGCCCGCTCCTGAGCCGTGGAACGATCAGGAGCAAAGTTACGGTCGATCAGCCGGATCACCTCCGGCAGGTTCGCCCGCCGCATCGCGGAACGCACCTCGGACGAGAACTCGGCGAAGGCAGCCTCGTCGCTCGGGTTGGAACGCCGTACCGCAGCCGAAAGGTTCTGGTCGCCCAGATGCAGCACCGCGAAGCAGATCTCCTCCGCCTCCTCCGTGATGCGTGAGCGGATGCGCGCACGCCCCAGCGCGACCTTCCCGCGCCCGGACGTAAACACCTCGTGCGAGTCGCGGTGGACATCGAAGCAGAACAGCTCGCCGTCCTCCGGATACGCCCGGAAGATGGAGCTGATGGCATAGTGCGCGCCCACCTGCTCCAGCCCAATCCGCATCCCGGTCACGTACCGGGTGTACACCTCGGAGCCGTCCTTCAGCTCCGCCAGATTTGGCTTGGCTTCGGCAAGAATTGCAAGAAAACCGGGCTCCAGATGCTTGCTGGAGGCACCAAACAACTCGGCCGCAAGCTGCAGAACGCGGCCGGCGTAAGCGATGATCTGCACCGTCTCAATGCCGGAGATCTCGTCGAAGAACCACCCGCAGGAGGTGTACATCAACTGCGTGTGCCGCTCCAGCTCCATCAGCTCCAGCACGGAGACGCGCTCCTCCGCAGTCAGCGCCCGGGCTGCGTGATCGGCAAAGAACCGATCGATCGACTCGGTAGAACGGTCCAGAACCACCTGGATGTAGGCGTCGCGGGCGACCCAAAGATCCTTCAACAGATCCTTGGCCAGCTTCTCCGCGAGAGGCGCAGTGTTGTCCCGTAGGTAGTCCAGCGCATCGCGCAGCGGCTTACGCCAAAGCTGGTTCCAGCCCGGCTTGCCGCCGTTGCAGCCGCAGTTGGACCGCCAGCGTTCCACGCCATGCGCACAGGACCAGCTCGAGTCCTCCACCACCTCCGCCTCACACATCGGCGGGAACTTGGCCAGGAACTCGCCGTAGTTGGTCAGGGTGGCGTGGTGCTGATCCTCCAGCCAGTGCATGGCAAAGGACAGTGCCATCTCGCCATGCTTATGGTGATGCCCATACGACTCGCCGTCGGTAGCGACGTGAGAGAGCTGGGGACGAGAGCTTTCACCCGGGTGGAAGCCTCCCAGCAACCGCGAGCCAAACTTCTCGCCGCTGTCCAGGAGCCCTTCGAAGGCGATGGCGCGGGAGTTGGGTCCGTTGTAGAAGAACACTGCAATGGAGCGGCCCTCATCGAGCTGCACCCGGTAAGGCTGGGTCGTATCCACGGAATCGTTCGGCGTCTCAGTCCAGGCGGCAAGCGCAGAGTCCGCCGGTGTGGAGGCGCTGAGATTACGCACCCGCGCGCACTGGTTGGGGGCAAGGATCGTGTAAAGGATGCCCTCCTGCGCCAGCAGGTCGAGCACATGCCGGTTGACGGCAGTCTCGGCCAGCCACATTCCCTCCGGCTTGCGGTGGAAGCGGGATTCAAAATCCGCGATGCCCCAGCGGATCTGCGTCTGGGCGTCACGCGTGCTCGCCAACGGCATGATGATGTGGTTGTAGACCTGGGCCAGCGCGGAGCCGTGGCCGCTGTATCGCGCCGCACTCGCGGAGTCTGCGTCCAGGATCATCTGGTAGGTGCGCGGCGCCTTGTCCTGCAGCCAGCTCAGCAGCGTGGGCCCGAAGTTGAAGCTCATCCGCGAGTAGTTATTGACGATCCGGACGATCTCGTTCTCGAGATTCTGGATGCGCGATGCGCCGTTCGGTGCGTAACACTCGGCTGTGATGCGATCGTTCCAATCATGGTACGGAGCGGCGGAGTCCTGTACCTCGACCGTCTCCAGCCAGGGATTCTCGCGCGGCGGCTGGTAGAAATGGCCATGGACGCACACGTAGCGGGTCGGGGTAGGAGTCTGGGGGGACGCGGCTGCGGGTGCGGGTGCGGTGTCGAGTTTGCGGTTGGATTTAGCCATGAGCCTGGTTCGATGCTACCGGAACCGGCTTCAGGACATCCAGAAGGAGTGGAAAACTGCCGGATCTGCGAAGGTGGATGCCGGTTCAATCCTTTGCTGGTTTGGCCAGGTCACAGGCCCGCCACATGTACCAACTAGCAATCGAGCACCAGGGATGCCATCGCTTGGCCCTCTTCAACATCGCTTCGGGAGTCGCGAGAAGGTCGGGAGTGACCTTCTGAGTCGGCTTCAGACCCTGAAAGGTGAGTGCGAAGCCTTTGCGGACGCCGTAGTCGCCAAGAGGCAGCACATCCGGCCGGCCCAGCCGAAACATCAGAAACATCTCAACCGTCCAGCGGCCAATTCCACGAACTTGCGTGAGGTGTTCGATGACGTCTTCATCCGTCATCCTGCGGATACGGGCCATGCTGGGAACGGTTCCCTCAATCGTCTTTGCCGCCAGATCCCGGACCGACAGCGCCTTGTTGTGGGAGAGGCCGGCCGCGCGAAGCTGCTCGTTGGGACAGTCCAACAGGTGCTGGGGGGAGGGATGGTCGCCCAGCATCTTTCCTTCCAGCGTCAGGACGTGTCCAAAGCTTTCCAGCAGCCGAGTATGGATGGCCGCCGCTGCCTTGCCATGGAGCTGCTGGTAGATGATGCTGACCAGCAATGCCTCAAACGGCGACTGCGTGCTGGCGAGCTTGAGGGTGTACGGACCGGCTCGCTCCATGAGGCGTCCCAACTTCGGGTCGGCTGCGGTAAGCTCCCGGACCGCGCGGGCGGAGTCATAGGTGGGCGGTCGCGGTCTGGCGAGAATGCGCGGCATCTGGTGTCACAGTACAGCAATCAAATGATCGCTATCTATATATAGGACCAAACTGGTAGCAGTTATCTCCGTGATTCCTGGACAATTGGGGCCTTGAACCGGCTTTGTACGAGATGTTGTGTGTCGCGGGAATTGCTGTTCCGATAATCGACTGAAGCCCAGAAAAAATGACCTTGACCACTTCCAGATCGGTTCTCCCGGCGTTTCTCGCTGCTATAGTTGAATCCTCGGGACGGGATTTCCACGAGTGAGGCTTAGGCCGAAGCTCACCCCAAAATGCACGCATCGATGCTTTAGCACCATGCATCACAGCAGGCACGAGCAAACTTTAGAGCAGCCGGTACACCGATAGAAGGCGTACAAGGCTTAGACGCAGAGGAAGCAGGAAGCACTCATGGCGCAAGTTTTTGACCGCAGTTCGAACGCGCTGGCCCGGGCGAGCCTTGTGCTCACCGGCCTCATCGTCATCGCGCTCGGCGTTGGCCTGAATTCGCTGCAGCGTTCCCCGTGGGTAACGCGGCAGGGTCAGCGGCCCGATCAGCCGGTTCCGTTCAGCCACAAGCACCACGTGGAAGGCCTTGGCCTGCAGTGTCAGTACTGCCACACGTCGGTTGAGAAATCGAGCTACGCGGGAATTCCGCCCACCAAGACCTGCATCAACTGCCATGCGCAGATCTGGACCAATGCGGAGCTCCTTGAGCCGGTTCGTCACAGCTGGGCAACGGGTGAATCCATCAACTGGATTCGCGTTCACGATCTGCCGGACTACGTGTACTTCAATCACGAGATCCATGTGAACAAGGGCATCGGCTGCGCAAGCTGTCATGGCCGGGTCGATGAGATGCCCCTCATGTACCAGGAGAACTCGCTCCAGATGGAGTGGTGCCTGAACTGCCACCGCAACCCAAGCGTCAATCTCCGGCCCACCAGCGAGATCTACAACATGGCCTGGGGCGGACCGACCAGCGACAAGCCGGTCTGGTGCGCGGAGACCAAGAACACGGTTCGCACCGATGTTCCCACGGCTCAGGGCGTCTCCTGTACCACCAAGGACCCAAGCGGCAACGGACCTGAGATCGCATCGTTGCAGGAGCTTTCAGTTCGACCCAGAAGCATGGGTAAAGCAGCAGCCGGTTCGGGTACTGAGCAAGATCCTCATGCGAGCAGTCCTGGGGTGACAGCATCTGACGCCCCGCCCGCCGACCTTCTCCCGGCCGGTGCCCTGAACTACAAGAAGTTCACGACACAGAACGACCTGGGTCATTACCTGAACGGGATGTACCACATACGTGGCGGAAACGAGCTTTCGAGCTGCGAGGTATGCCACCGATGAGCAACGGAATGGAACCGCTGGAGATCATGGCGAACACAGAGTCAATGGAAGCCCATCAGGGATCGAGTGTTGCGACCGAGGCAGTTCAGGTCGTAACCTCCATCACGCCCGCCCCGGCTGCGAAGATGACCCTCGCCGCCGTCCAGGCGAAGCTTGCCGGACAGACGGGTAAGCGCTTCTGGAAGAATCTGGAAGAGCTCTCCGCAACGCAGGAGTTCAACGACATGCTGGGCGAGGAGTTTCCCCGCCAGGCTGGTGAATGGACCGATGCGGTCAGCCGTCGCGGCTTCCTGAAGGTCATGGGCGCGTCGTTCGCGCTTGCGGGCCTTTCCGGATGCACCAAGCAGCCCGATGAGCCGATCTATCCCTATGTGAAGCAGCCGGAGGACCTCGTCCTCGGCCGCCCGATGTACTTTGCGACTGCACATCCGTTCCCGACCGGCGCAATTCCCGTTCTGGTCAAGTCGGACGCCTTCCGCCCCATTAAGATCGAAGGCAACCCGGATCACCCGATGTCCAAGGGCAAGTCTGATGCGTACACTCAGGCCACCCTCCTCGACCTCTACGATCCGGACCGCTCCCATACTGTCCGCTTCCGTGGGCAGGACGGCGAGTTCGGCAAGTTCCAGGATTCTTTGCTGAAAGCCGTCAAGGCATCCCAGGGACAGGGAGTCTACTTCCTGAGCGAGACGATCACCTCTCCGACCCTGGCCACACAATGGAAGTCCGTTCAGGCCGCATACCCCGGAACGAAGCTCATCCAGTGGGAGCCGATCAACCAGGACTCCTCCCGTGCAGCCTCCAAGGCGGCGTTCGGAAGCTATACCGACGCTCAGTACAAACTTGAGGACGCGGACGTTATCCTTTCGCTGGATGCTGACTTCCTCGGTGGCATCGCTCACCCTGGTTTCCTGCCGCTAGCCTCCGCGTATGCGGAACGTCATCGCTTTGAAAAAGACAAGACCATGAACCGCCTGTACGTCGTCGAGAGCATGCCGACGGTCACAGGCTTCAAGGCCGAGCACAGACTGGCCCTCAAGCCCAGCGAGATTGCAGTCTTCGCAGAAGCCCTGGCCAGCGGCGGCAGCGGCAGCTTCTCGAACCCGGATGCATCCGTATTCCTGACCAAGCTGCTCGCGGACCTGAAGGCCTCCGGCGGCAAGGGCGTCGTCATTCCTGGTGAAGGCGCTTCGGCTGCTGTTCATGCGGCCGCTTACAAGCTGAATGCAAGCCTCGGAGCCGTAGGCAAGACCGTCATCTATACCGAGACTGTCAACCCCCTGCCGACCGAGCAACTCGCAGACCTCAAGTCCCTCGTTGCCGATATGAACGCCGGTAAGGTTCAGTTCCTGGTCCTGCTTGGCGTCAACCCGCTCTACACGGCACCAAAAGATCTGAACTTCGCAGACGCGCTAGGCAAGGTCACAACCACCGCCAGCCTCAGCACCCATGTGGATGAGACTGCCAGCATCACCACTTGGCATATCAATAAAACCCACTACCTCGAGAGCTGGACGGATGCGCGGACGTACGACGGAACAATCACGGTGATTCAGCCCATGATCGCTCCGCTCTACGACGGCAAAAGCTCCCACGATATCATCCAGGGTCTCCTCGAGAATCCGCAGAACTCCGCTTACGATGCGGTCGTCGCGAACGCGAAGACATACATCAAGGGAGATTTCCCCACAGCTTGGCGCAAGACGCTGCATGACGGCTGGGTTGAAGGAACGGCATTTGCGGCGACTTCCAAGACGCCCAGTGCCGGGACTGCTACACCTTCAGCGCCAGCCACGGCTACCGCTGGTCTCGAGATCGCGTTCAAGCACGATCCTTCCATCTACGACGGTCGTTACGCAAACGTCGGCTGGTTGCAGGAGTTGCCGAAGCAGGTCACCAGCCTCAGCTGGGACAACGCTGCTCTGGTCAGCCTGAATACCCAGCAGAAGCTCGGTATTGCTGAGAACGATGCGGTCGAGATCGAGCTGAACGGACGCAAGGTTGTCGCACCGATCCTGATGGTTCCTGGCCACCCGGACGATGTTGTCACGGTTTATCTCGGACATGGCCGCAGTGAGGCAGGCCGTGTTGGTTCGGGTGTCGGCTTCGACGCCTACACACTCCGCACAAGCGATGCCCCTCTCGTAGCTTTTGGCGCGCAGATCACGCGCGGCAAGGGAACCTACGATCTTTGCGTCACCAAGGTTCACTCCATCGAGCACCGCGGCACCTACGCGCAGCATGACTTGGAGCAGTCACTCGACGACAAGAAGGGTACCTACTCCCTGCCGGGCCACGAAGCGGAAGAGCGCGGTATCATCCGCTATGCAACCGTCACCGAAGCCAAGGCGAATCCTGACTTTGCACATGATGGCAACGTCAGCGGCACCAAGGTCAATAAGGTTGGATACGGTCCTGAAGGCGAGAAGCCGGAGCATGACAACTCCTTCTTCCCGGATGCTTGGAAGTACGATCATCCCGACCAGTCCACCCTCCGGGTACAGAATGCCTGGGGCATGTCGATCGATCTCAACAGTTGCATCGGCTGCAACGCCTGCATCGTAAGCTGCTACGCGGAGAACAATATTCCCGTCGTCGGACGTGAGCAGGTCAAGGTCGGACGCAACATGCAGTGGCTCCGCATCGATACCTACTTCGAAGGCGATCTCCATGCACCTAAGGCTCACTTTCAGCCCATGGCATGCCAGCACTGCGAGAATGCAGGTTGCGAGCAGGTCTGCCCGGTCGGCGCGACGGTGCATACGCCCGAAGGCATCAACACGATGGTCTATAACCGTTGCGTTGGAACCCGCTACTGCTCGAACAACTGCCCGTATAAGGTTCGCCGCTTCAACTTCCTCCTGTACTCGGACTACGATACGGAGAGCTTGAAGTTCATGCGTAACCCTGACGTCTCGGTCCGTTCGCGCGGTGTCATGGAGAAATGCAGCTACTGCATCCAGCGCATCGAAGCGGTCAAGATCGAAGCGGACAAGGACAATCGCGCCATCAAAGACGGCGATATCGTCACGGCTTGCCAGCAGGCTTGCCCCACCGATGCGATCATCTTCGGCAACCAGAACGATCCAACAAGCAAGGTCGCAAAGCGTAAAGCGGAAGAGCGCGACTATCAGGTGTTGGCGGATCTCAACTTCCGGCCCCGTACCTCGTACATGGCAGGCGTCATCAACCCGAACCCGGAGCTGGCATAGATGGCTACTAAGGGACCTATCCACGATCCAGTGCTTGACCCGATGATCGACCCGATAACGGGCGAATACGCGGTCATCGCACCTGGTCACAACTTCAAGTCGGTCACGCAGAAGATCGCGGGCATCGTGCTCACGTCGAACACGCCGATGGGCTGGTTCTTCGGCTTGCAGATCGGCGCGCTGGTCGCCCTTGGCGTGGTTGTCGGCATCACCTGGCTCTTCCTCAAGGGTGTCGGCATCTGGGGTGTCACCATCCCCGGCGCCTGGGGCTTTGCCATCATCAACTTCGTCTGGTGGATCGGTATCGGCCACGCCGGCACGTTGATCTCGGCCATCCTCCTGCTCTTCAAGCAGACCTGGCGTAACTCGATCAATCGCTTCGCAGAGGCGATGACCATCTTCGCCGTAGTCTGCGCGGGAACGTTTCCGCTCATTCACGTCGGCCGGCCTTGGCTTGCCTACTGGTTGTTCCCGTATCCCAACACGATGAACGTCTGGCCGCAGTTCCGTTCGCCGCTGGCCTGGGACGTCTTCGCGGTATCGACCTACGCCACGATCTCGATTGTGTTCTGGTACGTCGGAATGATTCCCGATTTCGGTACCCTGCGCGATCGCGCTACGATGCCCCTGGCAAAGTGGAGCTACGGTCTGCTTTCACTCGGTTGGCGCGGTTCGACCCGTCACTGGATTCGTTATGAGACGGCATCCCTCCTTCTGGCCGGTCTATCGACGCCTCTCGTGCTCTCCGTACACACGGTCATCAGCTTCGACTTCGCGGTCGCATCCCTCGCAGGCTGGCACACCACGATCTTCCCGCCATACTTCGTAGCGGGCGCCGTGTACTCCGGATTTGCGATGGTGCTGACCCTGGCCATTCCGCTCCGTAAGTTCTACCACTTGGAAGACTTCGTCACCCTCCGCCACCTCGACAACATGGCGAAGGTGATGATCGGGACCGGCGGAATCGTAGCCTACGGTTACGGCATGGAAGTCTTCATGAGCTGGTTCTCCGCCAGCCACTGGGAGTTCTTCATGATGTGGAACCGTATGTTCGGGCCGATGGGCTGGGGCTACTGGATTCTCATCCTGACCAACATTGCGATCCCTCTCACGACACTCTGGTCGCGCAAACTCCGCGTCAACGTTACTTATCTCTTCATTTTGTCGCTTATCGTCAACACCGGCATGTGGTTTGAGCGCTTCGTCATCGTTGTCACCAGCCTGTATCGTGACTATCTCCCCTCAAGCTGGGGAACCTATCGTGCGACCAAATGGGACTACATGATCTACGTCGGAACGATGGGCTTGTTCACGATGCTGTTCTTCCTCTTCGTCCGTTTCCTTCCCATGATTCCAATGTCTGAGGTTCGCATGATGCTGCCGCAGACCAAAGTGCGACCCACCGGCGAGGATGCCGAAGTCGTCATGAATGAGGCCCTCTAATGCCACCACGTGAAGGAGTCTACGGCTTTCTGGCCGAATTCAACACGCCAAGCGACCTCGTGCATGCAACCGAGATTGCGTACCGCGAAGGATATCGCCGGATGGAGTGCTATACCCCATATCCGGTCGAAGAAGCTGCTGAGGCGTTGCGCTTCCACAAGAATCGCGTACCGCTCTTCTGCCTGCTCGGTGGCGTCATGGGCCTCACTACTGCGTTTCTGATGCAGACGTGGATCAACACCCTTGCTTATCCGCTGAATATCGCAGGACGTCCGCTGGAGAGCTGGCCTGCCTTCATCATTCCAGCGTACGAGTGGACGATTCTCTTCGCAGGTCTGTCGGCCGCCTTCGGCATGATTGCCTCCTGCGGTCTGCCGCAGACCTATCATCCCGTCTTCAACGCGCCAAACTTTCGCAACGGCGCGACGACTGACAAGTTCTTTCTCTGCATCGAGGCCTTCGATCCAAAGTTTTCGCTTACCGATACCAGGCTCTTCCTCGAGCAGTTCCCCGCGGTCTCCGTGGTGGAGGTGGACCATTAATCCGACGTTGATCAATCCCGTACATCGTGCTTCCGCCGCGCTCGCCACCTTTGGGCTGCTCTTCGCCCTCGGCTGTCGGCAGGATATGCACAACCAGCCCAAGTTTGTTCCGCAACGAGGCACTGAATTCTTCGCGGATGGCCGGTCGGCACGTCCCCAGGTTGACAATACCGTCGCCCGTGGCCAGCTGCACGAAGATACCTACTTCTATACCGGTATGCAGAACGGTCAGGAAGGCAACGCGATGCCGTTCCCGGTCACGATGGATGTCATGGCCCGCGGCCAGGAACGCTACAACATCTACTGCACTCCCTGCCACTCGCGTGTCGGCAACGGCGCAGGGATGATTGTGGAGCGTGGATACTCGCAAGCTGGAAACTTCCATACCGCCCGCCTTCAGGCAGCGCCGCTGGGCCACTTTTTCAACGTGATCTCGAACGGGTACGGAGCGATGCCGGACTATGCGGCGCAACTCACACCCGAGGATCGCTGGGCAGTCGTCGCGTACATCAAGGCACTCCAGCTGAGCCAGAACGCCGATCAGGGTTCCGTTGCAGCCGGACAGCATGTCGAGCGCCTCAGTGATATCGCAGAGCGGGAAGGCCTGCCTGCCACTTTTGTCAGTGAATGGACAACGCCTGCAACCGCCGTCACCGGGACACCGAACGGCCAGCCATATGTTCTGAGTCTCGATCAGATGGGTAGTGCAGGTGGCGGTTCGGCACAGCACCCGGCTCAGGCCGTCGCCTCCAAGGCACCCACCAGTCCGGGGGCCAACCCCGTCGCAAGTGGTGTACCTCACGGCCAGACCAGCACGGGCTACCCCATGACCCCTACATCCCCCGGCCATCCTGAATAGGAAGCCGTCTGAAGCTCAAGCAACTGATTTGTTCGACTAACTCGATTTCAACGAAGGCCTGAAAAGCATGTCATCTGGATACGTACAACACGAGGCTGATCACGGACACGGCCACCACGGGCCGAAGGTATTGCCCGAAAAGCTGAACTCGCCCGAGGTTCTCACCGTCTGGCGGACCCGTGCGCTGATGATTGCGGTCATCGCTGCAGTCATCTCACTGGTCTTCCTGTTTGTCCCCGGCGGAAAGTCGCACATGCTGCGAGCCTATTTGCTTGGCTTCATGATCTGCTTCTCCTTTGCCGGCGGTGGACTTGTCCTGCTTATGCTGCAGTATGTCACCGGCGGTAAATGGGGTCTGCTCCTGCGCCGTCCGCTCGAGGCGATGACCCGCACCATCGGACTCGTGGCTCTCTTTATCCTGCCAATCGGCTTCTTCATGAAGCACCTCTACCAGTGGGCGCGCTATCCCAGCATCGCTGACGAACGTAATGCTCTGGCCCACGGCTGGATCGACAAGGAGCAGGCCTGGACTGACATCTCCAAGCACGCAATGTTCAATCCGACCAGCGCCATCATCCAGACGATTGTCGTCTTCGCCGTGCTCGGCACCTTGACCTACATTCTGAACAAGTGGTCGCTTGAGCGTGACGCAGATCCTGCCGCCGGAAGCATTGCAAGCTATGACCGCTGGCGCGTCCGTTTTGAGAACCTCTGCGGTCCAGGAATCTTCATCTACGTTGTCTGCCTGACCGATGCTGCCTTGCTTTGGATCATGTCGCTTGACGTTACCTGGTACTCCTCAATCTGGGGGCTCAAGTTCCTGGTCGGCCAGGGCTACGCAGTACTCGCACTTGGTATCTTGACTGTCGTCAAGCTCTCCAAGACAGAGCCCATGAAGACGCTGCTGCGCACCACCGAGCAGCACGACCTCGGCAAGTTCATCTTTGCCTTCGTCATGTTGAACATCTACCTGACCTTCGCCGAATTCCTGATCATCTGGTCCGGCAACGTGCCGGACGAGATTCCCTGGTACTTGAGCCGCATCCGCGGTGACTGGTGGTGGATCTGCACGCTCGACTTCGTCTGCCACTGGTTGATCCCGTTCTGCCTCCTTCTCTCGCGTGATCTCAAGCGGAGCAAGAAGCGCCTCACCGCGATCGTCAGCTTCATGCTGCTGGCCCGTTGCATCGATATGTTCTGGATTATCGAGCCCAACTTCAAGGACGCCGCAAGCAACCTGCATCTCGCGGGGAACTTCGGAATCCTGGCCTATCTCACCGTGCCGGTCTGTGTCATCGCTCTGTGGTGGGCCTACTACTGCACCCAGCTGATGAGCCGTCCCCTGGTCAACGTCAACGATCCTCACCTTGAGGAGATTCTGGAGCCTGAACATGCCCATTAACGACGGCAAGATCAATGCGGGTGAGCATGCCCCACCGAAAGGCGATATCGTCAACCATCCAGACAGTGGTCCGGAGAGCGTCAAACTCGGTTACGAGACCACCGACGTCAATGCCGGAGGGGTTGCAGTCTTCCTCGCGGGTCTCTTTGGCTTCGTCTTGATCTTCTTTGCCTTTTGCTTCCTCATGGGTAAGACCATCAATACAGCCCTTGAGAAGCAGGACGGTCCGGTCGATAAATGGCACAACCAGAACACGATCTTCGAAGGCGCGCTGGCGAACGGCGGCAAGCGCGAAGATCTGAAGAGCAATGCTGCCATTCAGCAACAGCAGTTGCAGCAGATGACAGCAGCCTTTCCTGGTCCCCGTCTTCAGACCGATGACGGCAATCAGGACACGGCGGATCTCCACGCGCGCGAGGATCTCCTGCTGGATCACTACAGCACAACCGCCGGCGAGCAAGGCATCCGGATTCCCATCGATCGCGCCATGCTGCTCGTCGTTCAGAAGGGTCTTCCAGTGACAGCAGCCGCTCAGTCCGGGCAGGAGTTGGCAGGCGATCACAAGCCCGTAGTTCTGGTTCCTTTGACGAGCGGCTTCGCTCGGACCGGCTACGAACTTGACACCATCGAAGCCCGGGCTCAGAAGATGAGCTTCGCCAAAGAGGAAGAGTCCAGCCACGCAGAGTTGAAGCCCATCCGTTAGACGCACCGCTTTTGATACCCCTCAGGGGCATAACATAGAGGAAGAGACGAGAGATGCCGAAGAGCCTTACAACCCGGAAAAGCTGGTGGATGGGAGTCCTATCCGCCGCGCTCCTCGCTGGCTTCAGCGCCGGGCTGTCCGCTCAGGTCTCCTCATATGGGGATAAGGAAACCGGTCAGAATACCGGGGACCAACTTCCCCAGGTTCTGCAAAAAGTCGCCGTCACGCAGCACCTCAACCAGGCCCTCCCGGCCGGTGCGGAGTTTGTCGATGAAACGGGAAAGACGGTCCACCTCTCCGATTACTTCGGACATCGGCCCGCGCTGCTTTCTCTCGTTTACTTCAACTGCCCCATGCTCTGTTCTGAAGAGTTGGACGGCATGACCTCGGCGCTGGAGATGGTCAAGCTGACACCGGGGAAAGACTTCGATGTCATCATCATCAGCATCGACCCGAGCGACACGCCAGAGGCCGCGGCAAAGAAGAAAGCTTTCTACCTCAAGCGTTATGGCCGGCCCGAGACCGCGGCAGGCTGGCACTTTCTGACCGGCCAGCGCCCCGCGATCGATGCGGTGACAAGCGCGACCGGCTTCGGCTACGTGCGGGTACCAGGCCCGGACGGAAAACTCACTCAGTTCGCCCATGCCAGCTCGCTTGAGGTTGTCACCACCGATGGCAAGCTCGCTCAGTACTATCTCGGAGTGGAATACTCACCCAAGGATGTTCTTCTGGGTTTGATCGAAGCTTCGGGTAATAAGATCGGTTCACCGGTCGCAAACATTTTGACGTACTGCTACCACTACGATCCGCAAACAAACAAACACTCCCTGATTGTGGCGCGTGTGGTGCAGTTTGGTGGGATGGTGACGATGGCGTCGCTGGGTGGGTTTATGTTTCTTATGTTCCGCCGGGATTTGAAGCTCGGAAGGGAACATGATCTAACCGGGTCGGACACCGAGAAAACGGATAAAGGGTAACGATGCATATCAGTCCAGTTTTGTGGCAATTTTTGACGAAGTGGCTCGCGGCCTCCGCCCTGTTCCCGCGGGAAGCCTCCACGATCGCGCCGTACGCGGACGCGCTCTACTTCTTTCTGATCGGTATGACGATCTTCGGCCTCATCCTGGTCGGAGTACTCGTCTTCGGCTTCTCGATCCGTTACCGCGCATCTCGTAGCCCTGTGGCTACCCAGGTTGAAGGATCGACGCTGCTGGAAGCGACATGGACGATCATCCCCCTCGCAATCTTCCTCGTTACGTTCGTCTGGGGAGCCCTGCTCTACTTCCGGATCTACAATCCGCCCGCCAATGCGATGAACATCTACATCGTCGGCAAACAGTGGATGTGGAAGGCTGAGCATCCTGGCGGGCAGCACGAGATCAACAATCTCCATGTCCCGACAGGCCGACCTGTTCAGCTCACGATGATCTCGCAGGACGTCTTCCACAGCTTCTCCATCCCTGACTTCCGCGTCAAGCGTGAGGTGATTCCAGGACGTTATTCCACCGTCTGGTTTCAGGCGACAGATCCGGGCACCTATCACATCTTCTGCACTCAGTACTGTGGAACGAAGCACTCCGGAATGATCGGTGAAGTTACCGTACTCACGCCTGCCGACTACCAGAAGTGGACCGAACAGTCGACGAGCGGCATGAGCCTTGCCCAAAACGGAGAGCGTCTCTTCGCAAGCATGGGTTGCAATGCCTGCCATTCAGGAACGGCCGCCGCCCGCGGACCAAACCTGGCCGGTGTCTATGGTTCGAAGCTCACCCTGACCAATGGATCGCAAGTCCTGGTCAACGACGCTTATCTTCGCGACGCAATTCTTAACCCGTCACAGCACGTCACAGCGGGATACGCGCCGATTATGCCGACCTACCAGGGGCAGATCAGCGAAGACGGTTTGATCGACCTGGTGGAGTACATCAAGAATCAGAACAGCAACTATCGTAACCAGCAGACGCTGGGTACGTCACAGTCGGACCTTGCGGCGCCCACAACGCCGGGGATGGTGAAGCAATGAGCGCAGCCTCTTCCACGATCGTCAATCTCCCAGACCAGCGCACGGCTACGTTGCCAAAGCGCAACTACCTCAACAATGAGCACGGGTTGATGAGCTGGTTGCTGACCGGCGATCATAAGCGCATCGCGATGCTTTACCTCATCTCGATCACCTTCTTCTTCTTTATAGGAGGAGCCTTCGCTGGTCTGATTCGCCTTGAACTTCTGACGCCTCAGCCTGACCTCGTGGCCTCCGATACGTATAACAAGTTCTTCACCATGCACGGCATCATCATGATCTTCCTGTTTCTGGTCCCCTCCGTTCCGGCGACCCTCGGGAATTTCCTGATTCCGATTATGCTTGGCGCAAAAGATCTGGCTTTCCCGAAGATCAACCTGCTCAGCTGGTATCTCTACATGGCCGGCGGCACCTTCACCCTCGCGGCCCTGGTGCTCGGCGGCGTTGACACCGGTTGGACCTTCACGACCCCCCTCTCGACGCACTACCTCAACACCCATGTAGTGACGGCAGCCACCGCAATCTTCATTGCAGGTTTCAGCTCCATCTTTACGGGTCTCAACTTCATCGTGACGATTCACCGTATGCGCGCACCGGGTATGACCTGGTTCCGCATGCCGCTCTTCGTCTGGTCGAACTATGCTGCGTCAATTCTGATGGTTCTCGGAACTCCGGTTCTTGCCATCGCAATCGTTCTGGTCGCGCTGGAACGGCTCATCGGAATCGGTGTCTTTGACCCCACCAAGGGTGGCGACCCTCTCCTCTTTCAACATCTCTTCTGGTTCTACTCGCATCCTGCCGTTTACATCATGATCCTTCCCGGTATGGGTGTGATCTCAGAGGTGATCTCCACCTTTAGCCGTAAGCGCGTCTTCGGTTACACGGCCGTTGCCTTCTCTTCGGTAGCGATCGCCCTCTTCGGCTTCTTCGTATGGGCGCACCACATGTTCATCATGGGCGTCTCGAACTACTCGGCCCTGGTCTTCTCGCTTCTGACCATGCTCGTTGCAGTCCCATCCGCAATCAAGATCTTCAACTGGGCCTTCACACTCCAAAAGGGCTCCATCACCTTCGAGACCCCGATGCTTTATGCCTTCGGCTTCCTTGGGCTATTCACCATTGGTGGTCTGACGGGTGTGTTTCTCGGTTCGCTGGGAATGGATATTCACCTGACAGAGACGTACTTCATCGTGGCCCACTTCCACTTTGTCATGGTGGGCGGGATGCTGATGGCGTTCCTCGCAGGAATTCACTTCTGGTGGCCGAAGATGACGGGCCGTATGTATCCGGAGTCGATGTCCAAACTTGCGGCCGTCACCACCTTCATCGGTTTCAACCTGACCTTCCTGCCCCAGTTCATCCTCGGCTACCTGGGCATGCCGCGCCGTTATCACGCTTACCCCCCCGAGTTCCAGGTTCTCAACGTCCTCTCCACCGCTGGAGCAACCGTCCTCGGCGTGGGCTATCTTCTCCCAATGCTCTACCTCGCATGGTCGCTGAAGTACGGTGCCATTGCCGGTAACAATCCGTGGCAGGCTACTGGCCTCGAATGGCAGATCCAGTCTCCCCCGTTGACGGAGAACTTCATCGAGGTTCCGATCGTCGAACACGAAGCCTACGACTATGAATGGCTCGCAAACAAGACTGCAAATGAGGTGACGACCGTTGGCTAACACCGTCGAAGACGTTCATGGACACGCCGGGCTTGAGACGGATCACGGTCATCACGACCACGTCGCACTCCCTCAGCATCGCCACCACTTTGAGACGGAGGAGCAACAGCGCGAAGCCGTAAGCTTCGGAATGTGGCTCTTTCTGCTGACCGAAATCATGTTCTTCGGCGGCATGTTCTTCGCATACCTCCTCTACCGCAACTGGTACTACGACGCATTCGTTGCGGCCTCTAACACCCTTGTCATCGGGTGGGGTGCGCTCAACACCGTCATCCTCATCTCGTCCGGTTTCTGCATGGCCGTGGGCGTCTGGGCTGCTGAAGTCCGCAACCAGAAGATTCTGGTCCTTATGCTTTGGCTCACAACGATCTTTGGCATCGCCTTCCTGGGCGTCAAGGGGATCGAGTATACGGCCAAGTTCAAGGATCACCACGTACCGGGTGCCAGCTTCAACGTGAAGGAGTTTGTAAATCCTCCCATTGATGCGAATACGGGCAAACCGACCGAGAATCCGCTTCCTCCTGACATGGCACAGAAGACACAGATCTACTTCTTCCTGTACTTCGCCATGACCGGTATGCACGCCGTTCACATGATCATCGGTATCGTCATTCTTTTCTGGCTCATTGCGAGAGCGAACAAGGGTGAATTCAGCACGGGCTACGTAGCGCCCATTGAGAACTTCGGGCTTTACTGGCACTTTGTCGATATCGTCTGGCTCTTCTTGTTTCCGCTCCTCTATCTCATCAACCGTCACCCCCTGCACTAGCACCACATTGAATAAAAACAAGGGAGCAGACCGTGTCTCAAGCAAATGATGCATCGAACGTCAACAATCCGGAACACGTAGAACATCACATCGTTTCACCGCTACAGTACTCTTACGTCTTCGCCACACTGTTACTTTTCACCGCGATCACGGTGGGCGCTGCTTATGTTGAACTCGGGGTCTTCAACCCCATCGTGGCACTCGGTATCGCATCCTTCAAGGCTGTCGTGGTTATCCTGTTCTTCATGCACGTGAAGTATCAGTCGCGCCTCATCAAAATGACGGTCGGTGCGGGTTTCTTCACTTTTCTCGTCATGATCACGATGACACTGAGCGACTACATCAGCCGCGCTTGGGGTCTTTGGTAACTCCGGACACCCTGCAACAAAAATGCGGCCTACGGGCCGCATTTCTATTGCAGGATGAATCAGCTATTTTGTGCTGTGACTACTCGTATTTTAGCGTTTCCACCGGGTCCAACGCTGCAGCCCTGTTGGAAGGAAGAGTACCAAAGATAACGCCGACCAGAACCGAAGTAGACAGGGCAATCAACACTGATAGCCAGTCAAAGGGGAGCTTGAAGGGCGTAAGAAAGGTGACGCTGAGCGGCACGGCAATCCCGCAAGCGCATCCCACGATGCCGCCTGCAAGAGAGAGAAAGACAGCTTCCGTAAGGAATTGAAGCCGAATCTCCCGATTCGTTGCACCGAGGGCCTTGCGAATCCCAATCTCACGAGTTCTGGCCTGCACATTCGCGAGCATCGAATTCATGATGCCTACGCCTGACACGATGAGGGTAAAGCCCGCAGCAAGCGTCAGGACGACAGTCAGGATATTTGCAATCTTGGACATCGTAGCCAGAATATCGGTCAGCGTCTGCGCCTTGTAAACACTGGTTGGACGATGGCGGCTCTGGATGATCTCCGTAATCCGTTTCGCCGCCGGCTCAACCTCGCTGGAGTCCTTCATGCTGAAGAAGATCTCCTTCAGGGTCTCGGTTCCCTCGAAGTACCGAGCCACCTCGTATGGGGTTAGGAGCGTGCGGTCGCTAATCTCAGAAGTTCCAAAGGTATCGATGCTCTCCGTGAAGATGCCGATGACGGTGAAGGGGATTCCGGTCACGGTGATCGTGCTTCCCACGCCTGCCTGGGTGCTGCCGTATAGCTCTTTGGCCAGTGGTGCGACCATGACGACAACGTTGGCGTGTGTCGTTGCATCCTGATCGTCGAAGAAGCGTCCGGCGATGAGTTTTAGATTGCGAACCTGTCTATATTGGGGACTCACGCCGAGCAGCATGGCGTTTTTCGTTACGCCGTTTCCGATGCTGATATTGTTGTGGTATTCCAGCATAGGCGAGCTCGCCACGATGCCGGGAACCTGCTCGATGACGGCGCGCATATCGTCGCGGGTCATGAAATCAGGGGTGCTGACGTTGTTTGGCCCCATGACTTCGCCGCCGGCGTACTGCATCTCCACCTTGTTTGGACCCAGGCCGGAGATGGTATCCAAGGCGTATTGCTTGCCCGTAAGTCCGACGGTTACAACAAGGATGATGGAAGCAGAACCGATAACCATGCCCAGCATGGTGAGCAGAAACCGGAATTTGCTGGCCCGGAAGCTGTCGATGGCGAGCGAGATAATTTCACGGAAGGCGATGGTTGTGGTCGCGCTGGCGAGAGTTTTATCGAAGCTGGTGGACCGTTGGTTGTTTTCAGTTGCCATAATTCCTGTTAATTCGATTCAATCCAGTATCGCAGCGGTGCACTGTTTCCTGCTAACCTTTGTATATCCGCAGCTTGCGGAGGGATGTGTGAGTGGTTGAAACAGACGGTCTTGAAAACCGTTTTACCGCAAGGTAACGGGGGTTCGAATCCCTCTCCCTCCGCCATAGACTTCTAAGTCTTGTGGAATCAACAGTGGAATTTGGCTGGTTACACTCCGTGTGACACATTTGCCAATTTCCATTTCATAATGCTGGTCGAACGCTCCTTTCGGGTACTAGCCCTTAAGGAGTTCTTGTGAAGGCACCCAAAGTTCGTCTCTACATTCGCATCCGTCGCCCAGACGGAAGCACCAGCTACCTAGATCCCGCGTGGAATGCCAATCGCACCCTACGAAGGGGCTACGCCACCGTGGACGGAAAATCTGTTGGATACCCAAACGGCTCCTACTACCTGCGCTACCTGAGCGCCGGAAAGCGGCTATGGGAATCGGTGGGACCTGATCCGGATGGTGCGCTCGTTGCGCTACGGAACAAAGAGCATGACCTGCAGGCATTGGCTCTCGGAAGACCGCCTTCAGGTAAAGCGTCGAGTACGGAAGTACAAGCCCAGCTGGAAGTCGCGACATCAGCCTCAATATCGTTGGATCAAGCCGTGGCGGACTACCTCGAGGAGATCCGGCGCTTTCGTGCGCCGAAGACGCTTGCTGGCTGTAAGCACACGCTCAAGCTCCTGCAGCGAGGTCTGCCGAACAAAATGCTGAAAGACATCACTCGCAAAGAGCTTCTCAACCACATGTCCTCTCTCAAGGACCAAGGCCTGAGCAACAGAACAGCTCACAACCACGTCAAGCGGATCCTGACCTTTCTCCGTAGCCAGGGTGTCGTGGGACTGCTGCGGGCAACTGACATCCCACGATATGAAGAAAGAGATGCACAGGCTTACAAACCCGAACAATTAGCGCTATTGCTCGCCGCAGCCGACCCGGAGGAACGTATCGTTTTCGAATTTTTTCTCGGCACCGGTCTCCGTGAACAGGAAGTCATGTACACAACCTGGAAGAACATCAACTTCAAGGATAAGGTTGTCGACGTTCGATCGAAGCCTGAGCTTGGGTTCCATATCAAGGACAAGGAGGAGCGCTCGGTTCCGGTGCCAGAGTGGCTGATTGCAAAGCTGATCGAGCGAAAGAAGCAAAGTTCATCCATGCTGGTGTTCCCAAGCTCAATCGGTAAAGCTAATGGTCACTTTCTTCGGGTACTTCAAAAGCTCGCGTATCGCGCAGGACTTAACTGCGGTGAGTGTGTGACAAAGAGCGAAAAGAGCTGTGCCAACCACCCGGTATGTACCGAATGGGGACTCCACAAGTTCCGAAAGACCTTCGCTACTCTCCACAGCGAAGCTGGCGTATCGGTGCGAACGATTCAAAAATGGTGCGGGCATTCGTCCCTATCGTGCACCCTTAAGTATCTAGCTGCAGCTGATTTGCGGTCTGAGCGAACTCGTAATCAGGTTAACGCGAGCTTCGCGATGCTCAATTTGGGGGCAGCGTGATCGACGTTGTTTGGTTAGCGATAACCCCTTTCAGGTTCACGAAGTCGATCATCAGACGTCTTCGCCATGAGGAGCTGACGAGCGTCGTTCCGCAACAAAAACAAATCCAAATATTCGGCCATAATTCCGGGCCGACCATCCATTCGGGTATTAGCCAACAGGTGTTCTTGTATCGAGCACCTGGAGAAGAGCTAAACGATGGACTTGATAGAACAGCTACGGCAGCGCAACACCTTCTTGAGTACTTTGGAGACCATGGATCTCCTCGACATGTCACGTGGAACCTTGTGCGAATGGGTGAGGGCTGGGCGGATCAGCGCAGTCCGTAAGGGAAACGCTTATCTCTTTGATCCTCGTCGGTTAGCAGACTGGCTTGCGGAACGGACCACCAACATGGGGCGGAGGAAGGCATGAGCGATCTCCTCTTCGCCCAGCTAGCACATGACCATGTGAACAGCGAAAGGGATGACCCCGTCGCACCCTGCGGGGAATGCGGAGTCAGCAAGGAACGAATCCGGGCTAAGCGGCTGATGACTAGGGACCAAGTAAACAAGTATCTCGCTCTATCGCACGAGCAGGTTCAATCACTCATCAATACGCGACAGATCACCGTGATTCGGCTGAAGGGAGAGGTCCGCTTCGATTCAAAGGAACTGGACATCCTGATCGAAACCTACAAGCAAACGGCCCAGAGGAGGGCACGATGAAAGGTCTAGTAAAAGCCAATGCACACCTGGCCCGAAGCGGCACCGACTATCAGACCAAACGTATTGCAGAGGTGACCGTCCAGTGTAGTTGTGGATGCGGTCAAGATTTTCAGCGTCCCAGCGGAGCCGTCAATGCTCATGGACCAAACTACATCTCCCTGGAACACATGGGCAGGCATCGGACCCAGATCTACCTCGAGGACATGTGTGGTTCTTTCCTCAGCGTGATCAAAGAATACCTCGACGGCTTCTGTCGGCAACACTACAAGAATCAAGGAACGATTCGTGCGGCAGTCTGCCCGTTCATTCTTTTCCTGAATGAACGAGGAATTACCGATCTGGAGAACGTGACTCCAAAGACGGTAACGGAATTCATCTCTTGGGCAACAGAGGTTGACTATAAGAGTAGTCCTCAACACATTTCAGTGCTGAACGGCTTCTTCAAGTGGGCACTTCGCCACGGCCATCGCAAATCGGGCTCTCCGGTTATCGCTAAATTTCATGGCAAGAAACGTGCACAACACCTTCCTCGCCCGTACACCGCGGAAGAGATGACTATAATCTGGGCTCTAGCAGAAGAGCGCGGGAACAGTCGTCTTCGAGCGATCATTGCAATCGGTGAAGAATCGGGACTGCGCCTCGGTGAGATCTGTCGTTTGAGGGAAGAGGACGTCGACCTCGTGGGCCACCGCTTGTTTGTCCGTTTGCCAAACAAGACCGACTGCGAACGGTGGGCTCCCTTTTCGGATAAAACGGCCCGGTACATTCTGGAATGGAGGTCCGAGAGAGATGATAAGTGTGGCCACGACTTCCTATTCCACAACTCATTGGGAGATCCGCCTCGCGCAGACACGATGCACAGGGAACTGTGCCGTACCTTCTGCAAGATTCACGGCGGCACGCAAGTCAATCCCAGTGGTCTGGACGAATGGTCAACACACCGACTCCGCCACACGATGGCCAGTAGGTTGGCATCCGGGGGTGCGTCCTTCCCCACCATTATGGCAGCTGGGGGATGGAAGTCGCCTTCCTCGATGATGCATTACACCAAGGTGGATGCAGACCAGGCCCGCCATGGCTATGACCAGGCGATGCGCCGGGCGGAGGAGAAATCGAAGACGGGCCGTTCTAAGCATATCCTCAGCCCTGGCGATTTCCTTGCAGCGTATGGCGAAAATGCTTAAGGGCTCTAACAAAATAATGTAGAACCCAATATCAGGATCTGAATGCCGGTTGGGTATTAGCCCTTAGGGTCATCGCTGTATTAGCGACCTAAGGGGGATGTCTTGAAAAACGTGTTACCAAGACCGGCAACGGCTCGAGGTCAGAAAGTACAACTCGCATGTGACTGCGGATGCGGGACGATCTTTTCTCGTTATCGCAATAAAATTCGCTTCAAGAGCAATTTTGTGAATGTCAAGCACAAAGGAGAATTCCAGCGGCGCAAGTATCTCCAAGATCATTGCGGACCGTACCTGGGGCTAGTTTCCGAGTATCTCGAAGGTGTAGCGAAGCTCAGGTACCGTAATGTGGGTTTAGTGCGCAAGTTGCTTTGTCCGTTCTTTCGATTCCTATGGGAGCGCGGCATCGTATCGCTCAAGGATGTGGTGCCTGCGACTGTGACAGCATTTCAGGTTTGGGCAAGAGAAAATGGCTTCGCAAGTGCTGCAACCGATACGTCAGCTCTTTCGGTCTTCTTCCAATGGCTGATCGTTGAAGAGCGTTACTTCGAAGACAGTCCCGTCATCCCTGCTATTCACGGCAAACGGAAGAGGGCCCGTACCGGCCGACCATATTCGCAAGAAGACATTAGTCAGATCCGCCAATTGCTTGATGTCAGAGGGAATGAGCGCCTCCGTGCCTTTTTTGAGATCGCGAACGAGTCAGGGTTGAGGAAGAGCGAGATCTACCGTCTTCGCCTCGAAGATCTGGTGATTGAGCAGCGATCGCTTAAGGTAGGCTTGCCGAACAAATCTATGACCGAACGGCTAGCTTTCTTCGGTGATCGCGCCTCCTGCCGAATTTTGGAATGGCTCTCCGTCCGTAAGCCGGACTGTGGGCACGGGTTCCTCTTCCACAACCACTATGGCGCACCTCTTCTCCGGAATACAACCCAGGAAGAATTTAAGAGGATTCTGTGCAAGATGTACAGAGGGCGAATGGCGCATGAAACTGGCCTCGAAACATTCTCAATTCACAGGCTGAGGCACACATTGGCCTCGAAGCTCGCCAGTAACGGCGCAGACGCTAACACGCTTATGAACGTACTGGGGTGGGTCTCGCCCTCTTCTCTGGAGAGTTACACGCGGCTTTCTGAGGAAGCCAAGGTTCAAGGGTTCGTCTGGGCATCCGAACGGGCGGAGCAGCAACTCAAGAACGGAACCGGAAAACGCACCCTGACCGCCGAGGAGTTTCTGAATGGGGTGCCCGATCTTTGTGCAGTTGGATGAGTTAGTTTATCGCAGCTTCTTCTGAGTTCAAGTAGCCGCCGTCAGGGGTGTGAAGAAGTGGGAAGCGCGTAGCGGTTTCCACTTCTCCATGCCCATGTCGTTTGTCAGCCGTGCCTCGGGCGCCGGTGATCTGTAAGGTTCGCAACCAGACGCTTTAGCTTTGTGTTCTCCTGCTCCTGCTCCAGCTCCTTCAGCCGCTTCGCCTGGTCTACCTGCAACCCGTCGTACTCCTTGCGCCAACGGAAGTACGTCTGCTCCGCAATCCCCAGCTTCCTTACACGCCAGAGCCGTCGTCTTCCCGTTCGCTACAACCACTTCGACCTGACGCAACAGATTTACAACCTGCTCAGGTTGATACTTCTTCCCTCGTCCCATACGCCCTCCTTGTCCAGGGTCTCTCTTATCTACTGGCACATTTCAAGCCGGGCACTCCAATCAATCTACGAAGTCTGGAACGTTGCGTGTAATCGAATTTACACGCAACGTTATGTTAAACTCAAGAAACACGCCGGTTTTGATAACATTGGGGAGACAATAATTAATGAACTTTGAACCGTTTCTGGAGTTCTACAAGAACATAAAGAAGGTCAGTGACGACACCCTCGCAGCATATCGGAGTGATCTTAAGCACTTCGGCTTATTCCTTGCGACCGAGCATGTTGACCGGATCACCCAGATAGATCACGCGTTGATCGCGAAATTCATCACTTACATGAAGATCTCGGGTAAGGGTAAAGGCGGAAAGGTAGGGCTCTCTGATGCCACCATCGCCAGACGGCTCGCTGCCGTATCTTCGTTTTTCGACTACACCCGTGCGACAACAGGACGCAAACTGCATAATCCCATCGAGGACTTCTCCAACAGGTGGAAGCGAAACAACAAGCCGAAGCCGGTCGAAGAGGTAGTGCTGGAGAAGCTCCTTTCTGCGATCACCTCTCCACGCGATAGGGTACTGATCAACCTCTTCCTGGCTACAGGACTCCGATTAGGAGAGATGGAGCAGTTGAATCGGGACACTATCGTGATTGAGCAACATAAGGGAAATGGGCCCAACGAGTGCTTCGTGATCGGCACGGGTGAGGTAGAGGGCAAAGGAGGTAAGATTCGGACGTTCATGGTGAGTCAGCAGGCTTTGATACCCTACGCACGTTACGTGAATGGTCGAAAGGACGACCACCCAGCTCTCTTCATCTCGGAGCGGAAGCAGCGCATGTCAGAGAGAGCGATGCAGGAGCGTTTGGCACATTGGTGCAAAGTCGCAGGAGTATCCCACACAAACGTGCACCGATTACGTCATACCTACGGAACTCGCTTGGTGAACGCTGGAATGGACATTCTGCAGCTGAAAGAGCTTATGGGTCACTCTTCGGTCGCAACCACGCTGAACTACGCGAAAATCATGGACACCACCCTCGCTCGTGGCTACCACGCAGCCATGGAGTTTGTGAACGGCTAGGCTGGTGGTCGTGATGTAAGTACGGCTCTCGAAGCCAGAACGTTGGTCAAGTGTGGAGACGCCTAATACAAGTCGCGTCTCCTTAGAGCTTGAAGAGATCAGCTGTGGCACAATGAACTCATTCCGATCAGCGGGTCCAACTTGAGCGTGTCCACCGAGCAGAGTTTCTTCGAACGTCCCATTCTGAACAGTCCCTATCTGCCTTCTCACCGTCACTGGGAGCTTGACAGTGAAGGCCAGCCTACTCACCTGATTGTGCCCACCCGGCGGCGAGCCGAGTTCATCTCGCCCATCCCGAAGCCGCGACTGCGGCGGGGTCAGGGACGACAAGCTGCACTGGTGTTGCAGGACGAGGCTGGCCTCTCGACGGACACTCAGCAATACGCCTCCACCATCATCAACGACCTGCGCGGCGAAGTCGATGCTTGGCGAAGGCTGCCAAGTCGGTCGGACTGGAAGGTCTCCGCCGAGACTGCAAGGCTTCTTGCCCACTGGCGAAGCGACAGTTTCACGTCCGTCCGCCCTTTCTTCTGCCAGGTGGAAGCGGTCGAGACCGTCATCTGGCTGATGGAGGTTGCACCTCTACGAGAGAGTTGGCGTAAGAAGTATCTCAACCACCTGTCCGAATCGAACGCGGACGCCAATCCTGGCCTGGCACGCCTTGCATTGAAACTTGCGACAGGTGCCGGTAAGACGACCGTGATGGCGATGCTTATTGCCTGGCAGACGATCAATGCGGTGCGTCGGCCCAAGAGCCAGTTCACGAAAGGCTTTCTCATCGTTGCCCCTGGATTGACAATCCGGGATCGGCTCAACGTCCTCAAGCCCAACGACACCTATAACTACTACGAGCATCGGGACCTCGTTCCAAAGGACATGTTGCAGGACATGCAACGTGCTGTAGTCGTCATTGAGAACTACCACAAGTTCAAGATCAGGGAGCGGACTTCTCTGGCTAAAGGGACCCGCCGAATGCTGGAGGGGCGCGACGGAGAGGTACAGACTCTGGAGACAGAAGGCCAGATGCTGCAGCGAGTCGTCGGGGACCTGATGGGAATGAAGAACATACTGGTCATAAATGACGAAGCTCACCACTGTTATAGGGAGAAGTCAGGAGAGACCGCCGAGCGGGAGATTGGCGCTGATGAACGAGAGGAAGCGAAGGCAAACGCTGAAGCCGCTCGAGTTTGGATCACCGGTCTGGAGATGGTTAAGCGTCACATCGGAATCTCACGCATCCTGGACCTGTCCGCCACTCCTTTCTTCTTGCGAGGTTCAGGATACCGGGAGGGCACGCTCTTCCCTTGGACCATGAGTGATTTTTCCCTCATGGATGCCATCGAATGCGGAATCGTGAAGCTGCCGCGAGTACCGGTGACGGACAACATAACAAGCGCTGACGTGCCAATCTTCCGCAATTTATGGGAGAACATCAGTAAGGACATGCCAAAGAAGGGGGCTGGGAAGGCAGGATTGCTGGAGCCGGAGCGCCTGCCGCTGAAGCTGAAAGCCGCCCTCGACGCTCTCTACAGCCACTACAAGAAGACCTTTGAGCTGTGGCAACAGAATGGCATTGAGGTTCCGCCCTGCTTCATCGTGGTCTGTAACAACACCTCAGCTTCTAAGCTGGTCTCTGACTACATCTCTGGTTACGCCCGCGAGACGCCCGAAGGCAGCGTACCCATCCCCGGGCATCTGCCTCTCTTCCGAAACGAAGATGAGAACGGACGTCCTTACTCCCGGCCACGCACCATTCTCGTAGATAGCCACCAGATGGAAGCGGGCGGTGACCTTGATGAAAACTTTCGCAAGGCGGCAGCGGCAGAGATTGAGCGCTTCCGGCAGGAACTGCGGGCGCGTGGAGAGCATGACAAGGCTGCCAACCTAACCGACTCCGATCTACTTCGCGAGGTGATGAACACGGTGGGCCGCAAAGGTGCCCTCGGGGAGTCGGTGCGGTGCGTCGTCTCGGTTTCAATGCTCACTGAAGGTTGGGATACCCAGACGGTCACGCATGTCCTGGGCGTTCGAGCCTTCGGTACGCAGCTCCTGTGTGAGCAGGTCATCGGTCGTGCGCTGCGACGCCAGTCCTATGAACTCATCACGGAAGGGGCGGAAGCGGGACACCTTCCCGTGGAGTATGCCGACGTCCTTGGCATTCCGTTCGACTTCACCGCCAAGTCTGTTCCAGCACCACCGCAGGCTCCTCGGAAGGTCATCAGCGTGAAGGCACTCAAGGAGCGTGCTGGCCTTGAGATCAACTTCCCTCGTGTGCAAGGCTATCGAGTCGTCATGCCACGTGAGCGCCTGGCTGCGGAGTTCAACGAGGACTCCGCATACGTCCTTACCCCGAATGAGGTCGGCCCCACAGACACTCGGATCGAAGGAATCGTAGGCGAAGGCATCAACATCGGCCCAGACCATCTCAGAGAGGCCCGTTACTCCACAATCGTCTTTGAGCTTGTCTCACACATGCTGAAGACGTCGTGGAAAGATGCCCAGATAGAGCGTCCCGGACCGCATCTCTTCATGGATCTGAAGCGCATTGCCCGGGAGTGGTTGGACAACTACCTTCAGTGTGTTGGCGGCACACAGCCAGCCCAGATGCTGGACCCCCGACTACTGGAAAGGGCTTCGCAGCGTATTACTACGGGCATCACGCGCAGGATGAGCGGGGAGACGGGTATCGCCGCTATCCTAGATCCTTACAATCCACTTGGTTCAACCGCGCAGGTGAACTTCAACACCACCAAGACTGATCTTTGGAAGACCGCTCCGGATCGCTGCCACGTGAACTGGGTGGTGCTTGACAGCATGTGGGAAGGGGAGTTCTGCCGGGTTGCGGAACAGCACGCACGGGTGCGGTGCTACGTGAAGAACCATGCGCTGGGCTTTGAGGTTCCTTACCAGCGCGGCGCGGAGAACCACATCTATCGGCCGGACTTCATTGTCCGCGTGGAGGATGGGCATGGGGAGGACGATCTCCTCAGCCTGGTTGTGGAGATTAAGGGATACCGTGGCGAGGACGCCAAAGACAAGCGCAGCACCATGGAGACGCTGTGGCTACCGGGCATCAATCGTACCGGCAGCCACGGACGCTGGGCATTCGCTGAGTTCACCTCAGCCTATGCGATTGAGGAAGAGTTCAAGGCGCGGGTTGAGTCGCTCTTTCACGAAATGATTGCGGATGCGTCGCTGTACGGGCGGCAGCACCAGCCCTCAGCGAGAGATAAGAAGGAAGATACGAATGGCTGAAAAGAAGAGCACGGGTACCACTGCCAAGACCGTCACCACCTTGGTACATGACGACGCATCACGCAAAAACATTCCCACGGCAGAGTTTCAGTCCGTCATGCGCACGGAGGAACAGCGCCCCACCCGGGTGGCTTATGAGCGGCGCAACCGCGATCTGGATCCGCAGTTAATCTGGCGCGGGAAGTACCCGGGCGATGACATGGATGCAGAACAGCCGCTGACGGTTCCGGCTCCTCCGCTGTATATCCAGGAGAAGGTTCACCCTAAGGTGCTGATCGATGACCTAAAGCGGGAGACGGAACGGCAGCGTGCAGCGGGCTCTGGCGGCGCACAAGTGGGTCAGATTGATCTGTTCGCAGACTTCAACGGGCTTCCCAATATGGACGCGAAGACGGAGTTTTACCAGCACGATCAGCACTGGTCGAACCGAATGATCCTGGGCGATAGCTTGCAGGTAATGGCATCGTTGGCGGAGCGCGAGGGGCTACGCGGCAAGGTCCAATGCATCTACTTCGACCCGCCGTATGGGATCAAGTTCAACTCAAACTTTCAGTGGTCGACGACGAGCCGTGATGTGAAAGATGGGAATGTAGGCCACATCACGCGTGAACCCGAGCAGGTCAAGGCTTTTCGGGATACTTGGCGGGATGGAATTCATTCGTATCTGAGTTATCTTCGGGATCGGCTCGTTGCAGCACGAGATATGCTTACGGATTCCGGCTCAATTTTTGTGCAGATTGGTGATGAAAATTCACACAGAGTGCGAGCGCTGCTTGACGAAGTTTTCGGACCGGATAATGCGGTCTCCGAGATCGCTTTCTCAAAGACCACGGGCCTTGGTGCCAAGTTTCTAAGCAGTCGCTTTGACTTCTTACTTTGGTATGCGAAGGACAAAGATCAGGCAAAGTTTCGGAGACCTTACCTCAGCAAGTCACACGAAGCAGGCACTGCCGACACATATTTCTGGATCCGAAACGAGGCTGGCCAATACAGAGCACTAACTCGAAATGAAAAAGATGCAATGATGATCCCTGCGGGTTATGAACTCTATAAGGCAGGTGACCTTACTTCACAGGGAAATACGCCCATAGATTTCACATTCCAGGCAGCGGACTATACACTTCGTTCGAAAACACCTTTAGCCGGACTTGTTCGGCTCGCGAAAGCGGGCCGAATTCATAAGGCGGCTAATAGTATTCAATATGTCAGAAAGTTATCTGATTTCCGTGCCATTCAGGTATCTCAACTGTGGGATGATACGGGCACTGGTAGCTTCACAGATGACAAGCTATATGTGGTGCAAACGGGCACGAAGACAATTCAACGGTGCATCCTGATGACCACGGATCCTGGTGATCTTGTGCTTGACCCTACATGTGGCTCCGGCAGTACGGCTTATGTAGCCGAGCAATGGGGACGACGCTGGATAACGGTCGACACTTCTCGTGTGGCCCTCGCTCTGGCTCGCGCTAGAGTGATGGGTGCCCGCTACGCTTACTACCTGCTGACCGATTCCATTGAAGGACGACGGAAGGACGCCGAGTTGCGCAATTCCGCAACTGTTGCGCTATCTACGTATGGAGATGTCAGGCAAGGTTTTGTTTGTGAACGAGTTCCACGGATCACTCTAGGTTCTATCGCCAATAACCTTGAAATAGACGTCTTTTGGGATGAATACCAAACCCGCCTGGAACCATTGCGTGAGCGTCTGAACACGTTGCTTCACAAGAAATGGCAGGAGTGGGAGATTCCACAGGAGGTTTCCGATGCCTGGAGCAAAGACGCCAAAGAGGCTCACGCTGCATGGTGGAACCAGCGTACCGCGCGGCAACGAGCCATCGACGCCTCGATAGCAGCGAAGGCCGAGTTTGAGAATCTGTATGACAAGCCTTATGAAGACAAGAACAAGGTGCGCGTGGCGGGGCCTTTCACAGTTGAGAGCCTTAGCCCGCATCGCGTGCTAGAGATGCAGGATAACGATCTAAGACAATCCGCCCTGAGCGACTATGACGATCCACGTGACGTGGGCAACTTTGTGCAGGTGATTCTGGACACGCTCAAGGCCAGCGGTGTGCAGCAAACCGATAAGAACGCTCGCATTGAGTTCACTTCACTGCAGCCGTGGCCGGGGCTGGGCATGATCTGCGCTGAGGGGCACTACACCGACAAGGATGGCGTGGGGAAGCGTGCGGGAATCATGATCGGCCCTGAGTTTGGCACAGTTGCAAGACCGGATCTGGCGCAGGCCGCGCGTGAGGCTGGAGATGCCGGGTTCGATGTGGTGATTGCGTGCGCCTTCAACTTCGACGCACAGTCAGCGGACTTTACGCGCCTCGGCCGCATTCCTGTTCTCAAAGCTCGGATGAATGCGGACCTCCATATGGCGGAGGACCTGAAGAACACGGGCAAGGGCAATCTCTTCATCATCTTTGGCGAGCCGGAGATCGAGATACTCCTAGCCCCGGACAATGAGATCAGAGTGAAGCTGAACGGTATCGACGTCTTCAATCCGAGTACAGGCGAAGTTACCAGCAGCGAACCGGATGAGATTGCATGCTGGTTCGTCGATACCGATTACAACGAGGAAAGCTTCTTTGTCCGCCATGCATATTTCCTCGGTGCGAACGATCCTTACAAGTCGCTGAAGACAACCTTGAAAGCAGAGATCAACCAGGAGGCCTGGGAGTCACTGCACAGCGATACGTCGCGACCGTTTCCCAAGCCCGCGACTGGACGGATTGCAGTCAAGGTCATCAACCACCTGGGCGACGAGGTGATGAAGGTGTTCACCGTCGCTTAGCGGCTGGAGGAAAGATGGTCCTTGAGGTTCGGGGAATCGAGCAGTCGACCCAGAAGTTCATTCAGTTATGGGGCAAGCATGTCAGCGGCTTCAACCCACAGAAGCAGTGCATCCATTGCTTGAAAGGGCGCAACGAACCGCAGATAAACCGTGGTATGACAAGCGGGGACTACGAGATACTAACCGGAGCACCCTACTTCTACCTCTTTGCAATGGGCCGTGCGCCACGCTCCGACAGTAACGTTCATCTGGCAGTTCAGCCCTATCCTGGTGCTGCTGCCAGCATCGTTTCCTTGTATGGTGTAACGTTTACGATTCGTGATGCACGTGCCCTGCGCATCGACAGGATCCCTGGGGGATGGTTGGGTATGGACGATCTCTTCACGACCTTCCGGAGCTTCCAGTTCGGTGTACAGATGTTTGGTTACCACTTACCTGAGAACACTCCCAAAACCGGGGACTATTCTCTGCTCCCAGAGGGAATTTAATGCAGTTCCTGATCGCCAGCACCTTCCAGGACAGCCTTGGCCGGTTGCAGCCTGCTGAGCAGAATGCAGCAAAGCTTGCGGCCATCGAACTCCAGATGAACCCGGCACACCCAGGCTTGCAGATGCACAAACTCGACCGCGCACGTGACAAGAGCTTCTGGTCGGCGCGGGTGAGCGACGATTTGCGGATGATCCTTCACCGCACGGATGCGAGCTGCCTGCTCTGCTACGTAGACCATCATGACTCGGCTTACGCCTGGGCTGAGCGCCGCAAGCTCACTGTCCATCCGAAGACCGGCGCAGCACAGATGGTGGTACTTCAGGAGACGGTTCAGCACATCATTGTCCCTCGGTACGTTCCTGAGGAGCCAAAGGCTAAGACGAAGTCTCTGCTCCTCCTCGCGGGCGCTTCCGATGCAGACCTGCTCAGGTTCGGTGTACCTGAGGACTGGCTGGACACCGTCCGCAACGCCACGGAAGAGACGGTACTGGACCTCGTAGAGGAACTGCCTGAAGAAGCTCGCGAGGCGATCCTCAGCCTGGCGACTGGCGTCCGTCCTGCACCCTCTCCTGTTGCAGGTGCTCTTGTGGCCGATGCTGGGTCTTCGGCAAATGCAGAAGCCGTGGCGTTCACCCATCCCGACGCGCAGCGCCGGTTCCGTATCGTTTCGAACCTCGACGAACTCCAAGCCGCCCTGGACGCGCCATGGGAGAAATGGACAGTCTTCCTCCATCCGGGGCAGCGGGCGATCGTTGAACGCAATTTCAACGGGCCTGCTCGCGTTACGGGCTCTGCCGGGACAGGGAAGACCATCGTCGCGCTGCATCGCGCGGTTTACCTCGCTCAGAATAATCCTTCCTCACGGGTCCTGCTGACCACCTTCTCTGAGGTACTGGCGAACGCGTTGGATAATCGTCTCCGTGTGCTGATCTCGAACCGTTCATGGTTGGGAGAGCAGATAGAGGTCCTCCCCTTCGAAGCGGTAGCCCGGAGACTGTACGCCAGCAATCTCGCGCCCTTGTATGGTCCCGTGACCATCGCGTCCGCAGAGTCCATCCTCACTCATGTTCGCGCAGCGATGGAAGCAGTCCCGTCTTGCCTTTTCTCCGAGCGTTTCCTTATGTCGGAGTGGGCGCAGGTGGTGGATGCCGCTCAACTCCGCTCATGGGAGGCCTACCGAGACTACTCCAGGGCCGGTCGCCGATCGCGCCTCCGCGAGCCTCAGCGTGAGGTGCTGTGGCAAGTATTCGACAAGGTCTTGAAATCCATGGAAGATCAGCGTGAGATGACTACTGCGGAGATGTTCGTTCGCCTTGCCAAGCACTACGCACACGGAGCCGCGCCTCCGTTTGACTTTGCGGTGGTAGACGAGGCTCAAGACATCAGCATGGCGGAACTGCGTTGTCTGGGAGCACTTGGGAGCGGACGATCCAACGCACTCTTCTTTGCAGGCGATACAGGTCAACGCATCTTTCAGCAGCTGTTCTCCTGGAAGTCTGCTGGGGTCGACGTCCGTGGGCGCTCCAGCAACTTGAAGGTCAACTACAGAACTTCCCATCAGATCCGCCATGCTGCAGATCGTCTCCTCGCTTCTGAAGTGACGGACGGCGATGGATCTGTGGAGGAACGTCGTGGCACTGTATCGGTTTTCAACGGTCCTTCCCCTGAGCTTGTGCAGCTAAACGATGAGATAAGTGAAGCAAGGTTCGCCTCAGCTTGGTTGGTTGCGAGAAGAGAAGAGGGTCACCAGTCTGACGAGATGGCGATCTTTGTGCGTTCTGCAGCACAACTGGACCGGGCAGAAGCAGCGGCCCGGGCCACTGGAATGCAGTTTAGCCATCTTGTTGCGCACGCGAACGTGTCTCCAGGCCTGCTGACAGTCTGTACTATGCATCTTGCGAAGGGGCTTGAATTCCGGGATGTAGTGATTATGGCGTGTGAGGAGGACGTCCTCCCCGATCCTGAGCGTATTGGAAGCGCCGGTGATGCTTCGGAGTTGGACGACATATACAACTCTGAGCGCCAGTTGCTTTACGTCGCGTGCACGAGGAGCCGTGATCGTCTTCTGATCACGAGTGCACACGCATCGTCGGAGTTCATTGAAGACATGCGCACAATGACAACCAACAGCACCCATGAACAGAGGAAGCAATGGAGGATTCAATCGACGACGTCAGCGTACCTGTTGTAATTTCATACCTTGACTATTCGACCTTCGTCCCTACCTCCTGACGTGCCGTCACACTTTGTGGGCATATACCGAAGTGAGGTGCCCCACAGTTTAGATACATTGAATGTTGTAACAGATACTCTGCCACTCAAAGGCCCTCTCGTTCTTAGGTCAGTGTATAATTTCCAGTAGCGACTGGTGCCTCGCCAGACATGTATGTCGGCTGAACCCCTTCCCGAAGGAAAGGCACGAACAGTAGGTCGGGTGACTACCCATAACAGGTGGGTGAGCATAGAGACGCTTGCCGGTTGGCGCCTGATCAAGCACGGTATGCCGCAATGACCCGAACGGTGCAGGGCGCTTCTCAGATCGTTAAGCCAGTGATGATGTATACCGACTTTGCTATGCAGATCTCACAAAGACCCGTTTGAAGAAGCGGCGGAGGTGGAAGGGTTCAGGTTGCTTCCCTTCGACCATGCGGAACGGAAGCAACATCTCGCATCAGATCGGTAAACTAACCGATGTCGTCGAAAGTGTTAGTTGTGAGTGCCTTGCCAGTAAGCCCTTCACCAGATTCTTCCAAGAATTAGTGTTTTTCGCTCGACTTCATGATACGCTTTTCAAACTCCTATCACCATTTGGTTGCAGAGGCCGATATGAAAAACAGGCTTGCCAAGCGTACAACCGTGAAATACTGTTGTTGCGTCCGAAGAACAGTTCTACAGGACACAACAAAGTTCGCGTAGAGGCGAACCTTTTGCGATGCTCATACGTTCTAAACAATAGGCAAATCGCAAAGGCCCCTAGAAAGGCGGCAGGTAATGGTAACGATCGAAGTTGTAAGCCCACCTCTTAGCGCATACATGGCTAAAGTGCGTACGTTGGCGGAAAACTATTTGGGCGACGCCGACAAGTGGTTTGATCTGCGTGACGACAAGATCACAGATGCAGACGATCGCGACGATTTTAGCTTTATCCGCATGGCCGTGTGGGACAAGTTGATGGAGAGCGAATTTTTTGCTTTCTCAAGTCCCCCAGGTCAAGTAGGCTTGTTTGGTCAAGGTTGTATAGCGGAACCCGGGACACTCCCGGGTTCTTTCATTTTGGGTGGTGATGATTGGGCGCATACAAGTACAAGGACCTTATTGACCGCTTTCTGAACTCATGCGAATACCTTGATCCAAGGCCTGTCGTATCCAAGGTCGAAATCCCAGAACCAAACCCATATGCCTTTAGATGGAAAGAGCAACTGACCTTAGTTCAGAATCGACTGCTAAAGGTGAATGACATGGCGACTTTCGATTCTGAAGGAAACATGGTCGAGCGGTCCTTCTCTTACGATTTTCGAGAAATTGGAAGCGTCGACCCAATCTTCCGAATATGTAACCACGAAAGAAGGCAGTCAGTAAACGAACGGTGCCATGTACATGTCGGGAAAAACAAACTGGAGTTTTTTGAAAACTCCATAAGAACCACTTTCCCATACATTATTTATTGCATCAAGAACTCATATCTGCAGATTGAGCAGGATTGGGAGAAAGGGGGAGATGATGAGCCGGGGAGATAAGATCCAAACATTTGATGGGGAAGGTCGCGAAAACCTCCCCAATGTTGTGAAGAACATTAAGAACTACATGCGTGGATTAATCTCCAATGGCATTCCGTACCCCGTAAAAGTCATCTTCTTTACTCTTCAAGGAGAAGGCCCCATGCTCGCTTATAACCAACTGAGCGGCCTTGATCTGAAGATCATTGCGGTCACATTCCCTGCTACGTACACCATTAAGCTAAAAACGGGAGGAACCTATCCTCCAGACATGCCCGAAAAGGTACGTAAGTTTTTTGACGGGGTGGAGATTCCCATTATCCGTGCGCGTCTTCCTTTTGACGACATCTCAGGGGCTGAACTTCACAATAAAGAGATGGCTATGCTGAAAAGTGCTTTATCCGTTTTTGGGGGCAGTATGCCGCTTGCCATTCAAGCAGTTCTACAGGCTACGGATAGCGGTCATATTCCTTCGGGCGAAGAAGTTATAGTTGCCACGTCTGATACGGCTTTGCTCGTCACTGCATCAACCACAAAAGACTTTCTAGATAAGACCAACGGCCTCGTGGTCAATGAAATAATCTGCAAGCCTCGGAACTTCAATATCTCTAGACCGCAACCTAAGCCATCTCCAATTCTTCAGATGCCCAGCCCATTCTCTGAACATCCTACCATTTTGGAAGGTGAGGTATCCCAAACAGGCCGAACTCATTTAGTAGATGAGTAGCAGGCTGTGTCTTCACGGTAGGTGGCGCGACTTTGAGATGAGATCTTATCAGTCGAGGTCCAGGTTTCGTTGTTAGGGGCCGGGGACTGACTGGTCTCGAGGTAAGTCAGTGAGTTTCGCTGCCAAGAGACTCAAATGATCTCCTTTCGTTATACGCTCCACTTCGATCCTAGGGGGACCATGGTTCTGGTCTTGTTTGGTGATAGGCACGAACTCCACGGTGAGGTGGAGGTGCCTACGCCTTGATCGATCCAGCATCGTGAAGTATGAGAGCGGACTTGCTAGAAAAAGGGCGGGGTGAGCCACTAGTAATTATGATTGAGCTGGACAATCGAGGAGATTGGTCTCACATCCAGAAGATAGTGCTCGTCGGCGGACAACATAGGGAGGACGCCTTATAGGCAGGGCATGCGACCTAAGGGAACTCTGCACAAGTTCTGCGTCCGCGACCTGATGGATTAATCTGATGGTTATGGGTGGATGGCAATGAGGCGGCAGACTTTTGCGTCGCAGTCGAGCTTTGAGAAGTATGGGCGGAAGTCTCGGCGGGAGCTGTTTTTGGATGAGATGGAAGTGGTTGTTCCATGGTTCGAGTGACAGGCTCTGATCGAGCCACACTACCCGAAGGCCGGCAACGGCCGTCGTCTGTCGGGCTTGCGATCATGCTGCGGACCTACTTCATGCAGCAGTGGTTCAACTTGTCCGACCCATGGCGTCGAGGAGGCGCTTTAGGAGTCCGCAACGCTGCAGCGGTTCGTCGGCGTGGACCTGGGCGTGGCTCCGGAGCCAGATGAAATGACCGTGCTGCGCTTCCGGCACCTGCTCGAAAAGCATGACCTTGGCGGCGCGATACTCGACGCGGTGAACTTGCATCTGGCAGCCAAGGGCATCCGCATCGAGACCGGTACGATCGTGGATGCGACCATCATCCACGCGCCTTCTTCAACGAAGAACGAGAAGAGAGAGCGTGATCCGGCGATGCGTCAGACTCGTAAGGGCAAGCAGTGGTACTTCGGACTGAAAGCGCACGTGGGCGTCGATGCAAAAGAAGGTCACGTGCACTCGGCAGCAACGTCGGCGGCCAACGTCTCGGACGTACCTATGCTGCCGGATCTGCTACATGGGGAGGAGCGCAAGGTGTGGGGCGACGGCGGCTATCAAGGCCAGACCAAGGCCATCCGGCAGGCCGCGCCCAAGGCCCAGGACATGACCTGCAAGCGAACCAGGTTCAAGAACTATGTCGATGAAGCGGCAAAGAAGAAGAATACGACGAAATCAAAAGTAAGAGCGAAAGTAGAACATGTCTTCCGTATCCTGAAGCGCGTGTTCGGCTTCGACAAGGTGCGCTACCGAGGTATCGCCAAGAACCATCACCGGCTATGCACTAACTTCGCCCTCATAACCTCTACCTCCACCGCAAGCACCTGGCAGGGCTGGCCGCATAGCGCCCGAAAACGGGCAACGACTCTTCAACACAGCGCAAACTCAGCCAAAACCAAATATAGGACGGTAGTATCGTAACAAACTGGCCGCCGACTCAACACGTCTACTCATAACGTCAAATTAGCCGCCTGCGCAGAGTCTCCCGAAAGCTACTCGGTGATTTCCCCACAGAGGACACAGTTAGGCATTGAACGAATTTGGAATGGCCACCCAACGAATTCTGGAGCTAACGCCACACTCTGTTGATGAATGTTGTATAGGGGTCACATGCAGATTGGAGTAGCGTCGTTAGTAAGGCGGCCTCAGTCAGGTTTAGAATTCCGGCGATGTTACTGAGAGTAGCTTTAGCCTGCGACTGCTTCGGAGTGAGCACTTGGGTGCTATCAAACGGAACCAAAACCCCATTGAGATCATTTGTCAGACTCAACACCTCTTGCGATCCACGAAGGGAAAAGCGGAATAGGATACGCGTTTTATCTTCAAAATAAACCCAAAGCAACGCTTGGCTCATACAATCGAGCACATAGTTAAAGTCGAGGTTTGTTCTGATTGTAAGGTCTACTGGATCGGCCCAAGCCAGCGCGGAGATCGTTTCTATCCCGTTGTCCTGAAATGTTTCTGCGACCCCCCTGCTGACGCTTTGCAGTTGTTGCAACTCAAGACCACTGTCACTTTGTTGATCTCCCATCGCAAGCTTTTGGACGGCTATACGCCTGGCAAACGTGAAGAGAGTTTGCGTAGGAAAGGCTCCCAAGAAGAAGGCTACGGGCACACCTACATCTGCTGTCAAGACTGCTGCTGCAGCGAACCCAAACGGAACTGACAGCAAAATACGAAAACCCCAACCGTAAACATCCTTAGGAGAAAGGTCTCGGCGCACTATACGGGCAAGTTCATCACTTATGCACCAGAGAAAAGCACCAAGCAACGCTGCCGCGGCGGTTTTGGAGATTACGAATTCACCCTTTAGCACATGAGCATTAAATTGAGCACTCCTACAGAGTCCCCAGAACGCACCCAATGACAAAATTGTAAATAGGCTCAGAGGCGCAATAAAGTGCCGTCGGCCGTAAAGATAGGACACTTGATGCCGGAAACGTTTAGCTAGGTCAGCTTCTCTTGTATTACTCCAAGGAAACTGATCGTAGTAGATACTTAGAGCCTGATCATCTCTCATGTAGCAAAACAACTTCTCACGGCGAACAGCCCAACCTGTACAAAGGTAATATATAACAGGGAGAAGGGTAAATACCGCGGCTGCACCAAATGCGAGATTCAAGTATGTCGCAAAGTGTCCAGAATTCATAATCGACCTCAGAGTTGATAAACTTACTGGTAGCGATGGTTATCAACAGTGTCGTAAAACAGCGATGATAATGCACTTAGTGACTTTTGCGTTGCCGAGAATCGCCAAAGACATTAATGTCACAGTGGTTTGCATGATTCCAGGGTGATGTCCATGTGACACTAAAGCGCGGCTGCCAAAGAGATAATTTGGTCTGCTAGAGCAGCTATCTTGGCGGCCGTGCTGATAGTCGATGCGACTTTTGCCAAGTCGCCTATCTGCTGCTTTAGCGTTGCATCTGCGTCCGCGATCTTACTTGTTAGGCTGGTGAAACTATTATCATCTAGAGTAATAGAGAGGCCTACAAGTTGTTTTTGCTTCCCATCTAGCTGTACCCGCATTGCATATAGTTGTTGCCAATCGGGATTGGATGATGGAAGTGCAGGATCAGATAGAATCCGATCAAGCTGGGTGAGAACATTGCCGATAAGCTCAACAAGCTGTACAAGGGTCATTATTCTCTCCAGAACACATCAAGATGCAGTTATCAAAGACTGAATTGCCTGGGCCAATGGCTGTGCTGCAGCGGAAAAATCTTGAACGGCCTTCCATAGAGCGGTAAGGCTCTGCGGGTCCCTGTTCGATCGCGAGTAGGCTACTAGCGCGACGAACGAGGCCCGCATCTTTGCAACGGCAGGGGCGGGGTCTGCCGCTTGTAGATCTCCCTGTAGGCGGCGATAGGCGTTGATCTGTCCTGCTATTGAGATACGCCTTTCAACATTTGGGACGGCCGTGTTCAGTTCTGCTGAGTAAGCCTGGCTTAAATAAATACTTTGCGCCCCTACAGCAGATTTTTGTCGTTCGTAGGCCAACGTAAGCTCACTTCCGAGAAGTTCGATCAAACTCTCGATAGGCTTCTCATTATCTTGAATTGTTTTTTCGATGTCTCGACGAGATTTCTTATCAATGATGGCCTTGGCAACGGCACCCATGGCCTCCGCAGCTGCACTTGCCAAGCCAGCAAAATGTGCATTGTCCAGCTTAGAGTTCGGCAATCCCCCCGCGTCGGTAGCGAGCTTCTTCATCGAAGAACTTAAATCGGCGGCGTTTTGAGTTACTGCCGTACCGGCCTTTCCAGATGCGAGAGTAGCCAAATTCGCGGTGAAACTAGACAAAACCAAAATGGACTTAGTACGAATCTTGATCTCGTTAGCAGAAATAACAACACTCTGTTCGATGGCTGTGACATCGATAGGTTTGGCTTCAAAGGCCAAGCGTTCCACCAGAGCTTCTTGTTCAATGGCGTTCTCATTGTTTAGGAATAACGTAGCACTTGCAGCCACAATACTAGACGCATCACTGAACTGCTGTATCGGTTTCTGGTAGTCCATGGGCCCACAGCCCGTTGCCAGCAAGAGAGCAGGGCCGATCAGATATAGGTTCCGAAACGCGGTTAATCCAAAACGGCTAGAAGTACTGGACATTGAGCGTTCTCCAATTTGCTGGATGTAATGATGTTCTGGGGCCCAGTGCTAATAGATCGTTCGAGATGAAACATACGTGAGACTTTCCCCTTTGGCAAGTAGAATAATAAGGACGCTTCTTTTATTGGATCCCGATAATCTCTTGACGTCAGCCTTGGCACTGAGTCACACGAGGACGATCAGCTCATCATTTCTTGTCTCGCTGCGGCCTTACCCCTTATACTTCGCTTCCGGAGACCGTCGGCAAGTCTTAGAGCTAACCGGAAGCTTGTCATCACTTGCACAAGGATCGCCTGTTACTCGCCCTCTGCAAGCGCCGCCGCGCTTCTTCGGTGACCGCTAAGCTTGACCGGCTGGCCCGGAATATTCACATCTGCACAGACTTATTACATAGAGATGACTTCCGTGCCGTCGACGCGCCGGAGGCGATCCCTACCGTCGTTCCGATGATGCCCGTGTTTGCCCAAAACGTGGCCGGGAACGTCTCTAGCCGCACCAAGCTATCTTGGCCGCGCGATAGCTGGTGGGATGAAGCCAGTAGGCCACCGTGTGTCATTTGAGGACTTCGCCGGTATCACTGAACTTGGTCGAAAGGTGAGGGGCTGTACGCGAACCGGGAAGGCCGTCGCCACCCGTGCCGACCGCTGCTGGTGACTGTGGAGAGCCAAGCGGAAGGAAATCCACCCACCAGCGAATTTGCCAACGAACTCAACTACCGAGGCGAGAAACTCCCCTTGGTGGTGACTTGTCAACCATGCAGATTTTGCGTGTGACCGGCGTTCGCAAGTTCCGCTGACCTCAAATATGAGTTTCTAAAAAAGTTTTAGGCTCTCAAGTCTCTGCCGTTCTATAATCCGCAGCATCTCGGAGATAAAAAGTTGCCACTGCCTGTTTGGAGACCTTCCGACGTAAATCGGCTGATAGCTGTGGGGACAATGTGTTTCTGCATATTGATGGTTGTTGCGATTGCAATGATTGGTCTCTGTACCGGGCTTTTGGACATAAAGTCCTTTGGTCAAATCAGTAAGGGGGGATTTGGCACTGGAATTCTCGCGATGCTGGTGATGCTAGTACTTGCTGTAACAAGAATGGTGGGAGCAAAATGACTCAAGTAGTTCCTAAACTTGCTCAAGAAGAGCCAGTAAGTCAAAGAGAGCAAAAACTGGTTTGGTTACAGTTTGCGATCGGGGCTGTGACGCTTGTTATTTGCGCAGTGGCTGCATTTGTTATTTATCCGAGCTTCCATAAGGCAAAGCAAGCCGAGATAACGCAGGCGGCGACTGCGGTCCGGGCCGAAAGCAGCTTAGCTGCTTTGTCTTCCTCGACACTGCAGAGGATCCAACAGCTTGATGCTCAGAGCAATGCACTTACGACTTCAGAGGTTCCAGAGTTATACTTCTGGAAAGGCGGCCTGCAGAAAAGCACACTGAGTTCTGAGGCGGTGGCTCAGCTTTCAAGAATCTTGATCGAGCGCAGGTTTCTTATCGGCGATTCAGCGCCGCTCCTCAACTATTCTCTACCTCTTAAAAACTATGTATGCGGGCACTTTTGGTTCGTCATTGCCACATCTCCAGGAAACGTCGAAGACACTCGGAGAGCACTTTTGTCATTGCGGCAGAGGGATCCGCGCTTCACAACTGCGGAGACCATCGATAGCGGACCTAACAATCCGGCCAACGGTATTGCTATTGGTTTTTTTACTTCTCAGGAGGACGCAGTGGCACTGACCCGCGAAATAGGCGTACCTGCTTTCGAAGCGAAGCGATGGGGCTTCGCCCCGAACGAAGCTCAATGCCCGATTCCCGCGCGATAGAGTTCCGTTCTAGGAGTGATTTATCTCATCACTTGATTCGAACTTTGGGAGAAAACACATGGGCGAATGATCTTTCAGAGACCCGGAATCGATGTCTGTATCGCACGCGCTCCATTCGTCATGGGGAAATTTGCTGCGGTGGATGATGTCCATACCCCCAGACGAAGGCGCAGCACGCCGTTCAAGCTGGCCGGATCACCCTGGGCCTTGTTTATGCCCTCACCCAGTTCTTTGGATTGATCGAAGCATCGAGATTCGAGTCGGCCTTAATCCATGTTGCGGTATCTTCGTCGTCGTCTCCATCGCCCAGGCCGCACACCCAGGCGAACCAGGAGTCGCCGCTGTGAAAACACCAATGACTTTCTCGCTGTAGTCGTGCTGCTGACGGCAGAACGTCTAGGTATCGAGAGCGGCGAGGTGGCACACGACATGCTTCCTGTAGCGCCGACGAAATACCCAGGCTCCTGCGTGTAACACCTGACCACGTGTTCGCCATGATGTTCGCGTGCATGGGTGTCCAACCGTATTTGCCACACAGTCCCACGGCCTAGCCGAGGTGCTCATCAGCGACAGTCTCACTATGCGGCGCAGCTCACCGCCTGACCACGCCTAGCCGCGCTCCTCGCCCCATTCACGCCAGAGGCGAATCTCGTGCGTTCGGCAGCAGCTTCGACGTCCCCCAGAGACACTACCAAGTCACAGAGACACAGCTTATCCCCGGCGGCCTAGCTCACTTCGTTCATCATAACGGGATCAACCTTGCTGGTCTCGGAGTGATCCAGGGCTTGTCCCTCCACGTTGCGCTCCTGCTTCGATCCCCGCCGACGATGTTCGGTGAGCTGCCACCTGGTGACGTTGTGAACCCAGGTGCTGAAGCTTGGATCGGGCCGGATCGGACGTCTGGAGTTGCTGCCATACGGCGATAGTGGTGTCTTATGCGACATCCTCGATCAGATCTGGGCCGTATCCGCGCTTCTGGACGGGGGTATAAGCATCGCTGTTGATTGCCCCAAGGGATTATTCATGGTTGCGGCTGTGCAGGTGGACGTATGAATGTCGTAGGCGTTTCTTAGGGACAGTTTTAGCCACGGAGGGTCTCCATGGTCGTCACAGGAAGGAAACATCTGGCGTAAGCCGACAATGGCCTGAGCTTCCTCGTTCCCTGCGATCGCCCTTTTGACGGTGGAAGCCTTGGCTGGGGGAATCGATGTTGGTCGGATTATGAAGCGGTTTGGATCAGCGAAAGCAAGAACGTTCCGCCGATTCAGTATTTGGTAGCCCTACTCACCTGGTGTATGTGAGTAGGGCCTCTTCGCTATTTGGTTTCTGACAAGGGAATCGCCATCTGGACCTGAGTGAGGAAATGCTTCATCAGTGCGTCTGAGATGAGCAAGGGGATCAGCTTAGGCGTGATCTTTGCCACGAGGAGAGCCACATCTGCCACGGTCGGCTGACGAATTGCTCCATCGGAGCAATTTGCCGTTCCGACAATCGAACGTTCATGACGCCTCACGTAGCTGTCAGCAGTAGTGCGCGGGATGCCCTGCAGACGGAGGAATTGGCTCCATTGCCCCCCGCAACCAAGGCGAGCAAAGCGACCCTTATAGGTGTGAAGGCTGGCAGCCAGTTCCAGCTTGACCTTCGCCAACTCATCCTTTGCCTTTCCTTGCGTCTCCTTCGCAGATGTTGCCGACTTGAGTTTCACCCCGTGAGCAGTCCAGAGATCCTGGATGACAGTAGCCAGCTGCGCCTCCGCCGGATCTTCGGTATCGATCATGGTCGCGCTTACGCAAATACTCGCTTCAGTCTCGCGCTTCCTCGACTTCGACTTCCACTGCTGGGCAGCGGGTGTTCCCGAGACTACGCCACCATGAGACGCTGTCATTCCATCACGCGGTTCACCAGCGGTGCTTGCTGCGCTTACGTCGAGCGAAGACTTGACGCCTTCTTCGCTATCCTTCACGGTGGTCGGAAGATTGGCCGACCCCGTCGTGTGTTCCATCATTTGCTGCTCCTCGAGGAAAGTTTCCCTTTTGGCTAATACCCGAGACGACGCCTGCCACCCAATTTCATGAGGACTGATAGGTACTTTCTTCGTAGGAGTTCCTTCGTAAGCTATCTGATCTATTTGAGAAACGATCTGAAGCGATTGAAGATCGCGCCTCCGTCATCAGCCGTCGAACATCCCCTCCTAACAAAGAATGTGTGAGCGACGGTCTGCAAATGATCCTTTACAGAACCGATAAGAGCTGTCTACGTTATTGCATGGAACACCATGACCCAGCGGACCCGCGAGCAGTACGAAGCAAGCTGACAGTCCATTCAAAGATCGGCGACCCCCAGACGGGGGTGCTCCAGGAAGCGATCCGACGTATGGTCGTTTCTCCGGGGTAGTCGTCTTCTCTTCGTTGTCTGACTAAGCAACAAAGCGTTGGTCAACCTGCTACCGAAAGATGTACTTAAGGACTATGACGAGGGTACCGATTAGGTTGATTGTCATAGAAGTAACGAGGGTGATCAGCACTTTATCGCTGAAGGGCCGCCATGCAGGACAAGCACCTTGCGCTATGAGGATGATGAAAAGAGCCAAAATCCAACTTGCCACCAACGCAAACACCCAGCGAGCGTATCTCTCTCGCTGACTCCGAGCCGATTGCATATCTTTTATTTGTTCCTTCATCTTCTGAAGGTCCAAAAAATCTTGCTCGCGCCCTACAACCTGCACCGCTTCGGTGTCTACGGAGGCACCTGCAATATCCGGAACCATTCCAGCGCGGGTTTGCCGGTCTATCGCAGCTATTGCTTCTCTAATGCGCTCTGATAGTTGCTGTTCTTCCGAATTCATACGCGAGGTTGAGCAAGCGCACTGAAGTATCTACGAATATCTTCGTTCTCGATTAGCGCCTTTTTCGCATTCCACGCTGCCTCCCAAGGAGAACCAGGGGCGTGAGTCAGCTCGACCAACTTGAAAGGCTGTAGTCGCCCATATTGATTCCAGACCGCGCCGACGACGCTTTTGGAGTAGGCATCTTCCAGTGTGGGGCACGTTGTTCCAATCTTGCCATTCGAGTCAATGCGAAACTCAACGGCCTTCCCAGTAATTGGAGAACTGCCAAAACGACGGAACTGGTTGTAAAGGTTACGCACTACGGGACCGTATTGCCAAGCCTCGATAGGGTCCAATATAAGGGGATTTGCGCTCCAACCCAGGTTCCACCCATGAGCGAAATAGACGAGCTTCTGAATGTTGATCTGGGTGAGAGAGAGGCCCTCAGCAGATGCTCTGTCGAGAAGTTCATTTGCTACGGCGGTTGCTGGGAACGGCATATAGTCCTCCAGTATACTGATGCGAACAGAAGGCGAAAAGCTCTCTTTAAGCTTAAAGAGGTATCCACCGATATTCGCATATCCATTATCGGACCGACTAGTGGAGGACCTCGATAACGTCCATCCAAGTCCGGCATGCTCACGAAGGCTTTGACTTCCGTCCTCTCCGCTTCTCCAAACGTAGCCCGATAGTAGAGCATTCCACGGTTTGCCACACACCGCTCCGCGATGCCGACGAAATCGGCTTCCGCGAGGATTGGGGTCCTGATGAAGTTGCTCTTGTAACATAAGAGTCTCAAGCTCTCTCATCACTCCGACTGGAATTTCCACGTCTGCGGAACTTCTACCAGCGGCAACTGTTTCTGACAGTTTGACTACCAAGAATGAGCGTGAACCCGGCCAAAGGCTCACCCAACTGGTTTATACAGTTCGCGGTCCTTCTCGATTTGCTCGTACAACTCCTCGAAGGTGTTGACCTCGCCGTGAATCGACGGAAGGTGACCGGTAACGTTTGAGTCTGAGGACATGCAGATGGCACCGGCTAATCCGCCGGTGGGCAACGTCAGGAACAATGGGCCGGAGATGTGAATAGTGCGTGATTGGAGAAGCAGCTGTTCTTGACAGATGCCCAATCCCATCTGCCATAGCGTAGATGCGCTCGCGGTCGACGATTCGCTTCGGTCGGCCGAGCACCTTACCCTTCGCTTTGGCATTCCGAACGCCGGGGGTAGCCCTCTCCCTGATGAGATCTCGTTTCAGCCGAGCCACAGCCGCAATGATGGTGAAGAGCGCCTGGCCGAGGGGGCTGCCTGTATCTAGATTCTCTTGGTAGCTGATGAATCCGACACCCAGTGAGCGGGATTATTCTAACGCTGAAAGAAGATGCTTAGTAGACCGGGCGAACCGGTCAAAACGCCAAACCAGGACAGCCTCTATCTTCCGCTTGCGGACATCGCCTACGAGCCGGTTCAACTCAGGGCGGGAATCCATAGAGCCGGACACCCCGACATCAACATATTCATGGCTGTCAGCACATCCCCGAGCGGAACAGTAGGCGCGGAGATCCCTGAGCTGCATCTCGCAGCTTTGATCTTTGGTGCTTACACGAGCGTAGATGGCGACACGCATCTTTCTCCAGACGTTATGCCAAAGGGCTCCCAGAGAGCAGGACCACGATGCCCATGTTATTTACCGTGCGTGGGCGAAAATCAGGTTCCGCCTTCGCGAGATAATTGACAGCCTCGCGAAGGTCAGACGTCATGATCAGTCGCTTAGGAGCAGAACAGCATGGCACGGCTGCTATGGCAATGAACTCAAAGAGCGTAGCCTCGCAAATGCCAGTCGGTCCTGGCCGGAAACCCTTCGGTTGATTCGGTGGTGCGCGGCACTCCAGAACGGAACTTGTGACACTGACGGACGCCTGTCTGTCCTCTGTGCCATCTTAGTACTCATGGAACCTATCAAGATTACATTTCTGGAAACCTCCCCGGATGGTCTGCGTCGCCTCACTAGGGATAACTGGTCCGGTGCATGCCTAGTCATGACGCGGAAGCATTTCGAGACATCCCAGAAAACGGCCGAATTAGACCGACCTGGCGTGTACGTCCTGGTCGGTCCATCAGATGTCGATACTGTTGCACATCCACCTAAGGAGCCTCTGCGCAGGCGGCCGATTTGACGATGTCGGTGTGTGCCTTGAGTCGGCGGCCAAGTTTTTCTGCGGTTGGGCCGTGCTTTGCTTGTTCTGGCTGGGGTTTGTGCGGAGTCGAAGACTCATAGCCCGTCTCCCGGCGCTAGGCGGCGGTTCCCGCCAGGTGCTTGCGGTGGAGGTAGAGGTTGATGAGGGCGAAGTTGGCGCATAGCCGGTGATGGTTCTTGGCGATGCCTCTGTAGCGTACCTTGTCGAAGCCGAAGACGCGCTTCAGGATACGGAAGACGTGTTCTACTTTCGCTCTTACTTTTGATTTCGTCGTATTCTTCTTCTTTGCCGCTTCATCGACATAGTTCTTGAACCTGGTTCGCTTGCAGGTCATGTCCTGGGCCTTGGGCGCGGCCTGCCGGATGGCCTTGGTCTGGCCTTGATAGCCGCCGTCGCCCCACACCTTGCGCTCCTCCCCATGTAGCAGATCCGGCAGCATGTGTACGTCGGAGACGTTGGCCGCCGACGTTGCCACTGAGTGCACGTGACCTTCTTTTGCATCAACGCCGATGTGCGCCTTCAGTCCGAAGTACCACTGCTTGCCCTTACGAGTCTGACGCATCGCCGGATCACGCTCTTTCTTCTCGTTCTTGGTCGAAGAAGGCGCATGAATAATGGTCGCATCCACGATCGTGCCGGTCTCGATGCGGATGCCCCTGGCCGCCAGATGCAGGTTCACCGCGTCGAGCATGGCACCGCCAAGGTCATGCTTTTCGAGCAGGTGGCGGAAGCGCAGCACTGTCGTTTCATCCGGTGCCGGAGCCACGCCCAGGTCAACACCAGCGAACCGCCGCAGCGTGAAGGACTCATAAAACGCCTCTTCGACGCCGGGGTCGGACAAGTTGAACCACTGTTGCATAAAGTACGTCCGAAGCATGATCGCAAGCCCGACAGGACGACGGCCGTTGCCGGCCTTCGGGTAGTGCGGTTCGACCAGAGCCTGTAACTCGGGCCACGGAACAACCACTTCCATCTCATCCAAAAACAGCTCCCGCCGAGACTTCCGCCCATACTTCTCAAAGATCGACTGGGACGCAAACGTCTGCTGCTTCATCGCCATCCACCCCTAACCATCAGATTAATCCATCAGGCCGCGGACGCAGAACTTGTGCAGAGTTTCCCTAAGCTGATCTCACACATTTACATCGGAAAGAGCGACGTTCTCGACGAGCGTCTTCGGAGTCACCACGAGAGCAAAGTATTCTGGTCGACGGCATTTGCTTTTTACCGTCCGGCGGACGACCTCCATGGCGGCCAAATCGCGCAGTTGGAAGCTAACCTCATTGAGAAGGCGCGTGCGGCGGGGAATCATGTACTGCATAACGTGGTCACCCCCCGTAAGATCGGGAAAGGATTCGAGCCGGAGAGCCTAGCAGCCTTTGCTCAACAAATCGAAGAGATGTTGAAAGCGCTCGGCCATGATTTATTTTCGACTCAGAGTTTGCCGCAGGCGCAAACCGAAAAGTTTGACTTGGGATATACAAAGATCCCAGAAAACCTGAAGACCGTAGTGGAGAAGATTAAGGCGTGGTGCTTAGAGCTGCCTGCGACGAACTTCTATGAAACAGCGGTTCCTGACTTCCGGGCGAAGGTCATGCATGGCGAGAGCTCGAGAGTTTTCGCGCGGGTTGAGGTCCAGAAGCATGCTGTAAAGCTCACCATGAAGGCAGGTCCGACGCTAATGCTTGACGCTCAATCTCATGTCTACGAGCAGGTTAGGGAAGAACTTAGAAACTCGCATGACCGAGCACTTAAACACCTTGCAGATTAGTGGAGGTGTTGAAATTGCTAAGTTTTGATTTATTGCGAGTAAAGTCCAGTTCAACTATGGCCTTTTGTTATTTTCTTTAATCTAAAAGTGCAGGCAAACAGCACGGTAAACGGGCTATGTCGCATGTAAATATGGGTTTATTCCTTACTGCCCAGCTAAAGATATTCCACCTTTCTCTACGGTGAACAGGCCGAACATTTTTAAAATTGCTTCTTTTCTGGTGGTAAACGGCTCCTTTTTCGAAAAATGAGCCACACATTGGCTGCATAAGAATGCTCCGCTCTTAGGCAATTTTGAAGCCGCTTTTCCTGAGTGTCGGGCTTATGAGGGAGCGTTTACCGAACGGATACCGCTAGAAGGCGTCGTCGAAGTTGTCCATGGATTCAACAGCGGAGCGCGTCACAACTTGGGCCCATCTACCTTCTACGATTTCTTATCTAAGGAAGCCGCTATGTAGTGAAAATGATCCATAGGTCAGAGCTTTCTAGTAAGAAGCCGAGGCAATGGTGTGCGCCACCTTGTGGCCAATCGTGACTCGAGTAAAGACATGCACATCCAGCGATGCAAAAGGAAGTCACCGCATAAAAAAAATCTGAAGGACTTAACTATTACTTTAACTTATTCAGGCTCCTCAGATTGAGCGGAACCGTATTCAGTCTTCTTGCATGTATCGGGACGGTCGTTATCATGGCTGATTACATCGATTATCGACGGGATCTCAGATACTTGGGGATTGCTGTTAGGGCTGACCGGGTAGAACTCAATGGTGGCTGATGTATCCATGGAATCGAATGTCGCGTTATGATGTTCGCCACGTGATTGATATTCCGGGTCGCTTATTGCATGGGCGCTAAGGACATAGCAGTGATTGACGAGATCAAAAAACGTGACCTCATCAACAACGGCACCCATCCCAAAGAGGGCGGCAACCTTGCGCTTGCGTCTTATTTTTTCCCAAAAGTTTACCGGATGGTCATCCGGCGCTCCACCGAAGTAGTACTCCAGTGACTCAATATCGGCCCATTTGAATGCATCTGCCTTGTTCTCATATTTGAGCAGATGCCCTACTCCAAGTGATTCATTTAGCAAGAAGGTACCGTGTACATGTCCTATATGCCAATGAGTAGGGTCTCGGTCGGCGGTGTTCGCATACTTTGGATCATCCGGCGATAGGACGGTAAGGTTATATGTGATCTGGTGCACAATCACATCCCGATTCCCCACATTAATGAGTGTCCCTCGCTTCGTACTTGAGGTCACGGCTTGAACGCTGTACACGGGGTGGAGGAGATCCCACATCTTCGGAATGTTTCCGATCCCCCATACAACAAACGATGCTCCCGCTGCTATCAACGCAAGATTTGTACCTAGGCCTTGAATGAACCGACCACGTCTGCTCTGCTGCGTCTTACATACAGAACAAAGGTCTGCTGCTAACGGAATGTCGGACGCACAGGCACAGCAAGGTTTAGTAGTGGGCGCAGCACGTTTAAGCGTGAACAATCGTTCCCTCCGGTGTAGTACCCGCCATCATATCCGATTCAATTTGACTCTCCAGTAGTTTGATAGTGGGTACAGAAATCGCCCCTTGGCACGGAGACTGCCTTGGTCTACTGAGGACGTTGGCCGTTCAACACGAGCAAACGTCGGTCGATCCGTGAACTGAAAGCTTCATCCTGAGCTTGGTGCGGGGTCGAAGACGTTGGAGCGGGTTGAGGACGTCCTGGATGACACGATCGGCGTAAAGTTCGTAGGTTTCTAGAAGGTTCTAGATGTCGGACAGTACCAAATTGTTTATGCCCTCTACTGCCCTTCAATGGATCGTTGCTGGCTTATGGATTCGCTCGGACGGTCTTCGAGCCGGGGTACACGAAACCGACGGTTCAGGCGAATGGGGACAGTTAAGGTCTCGTTGGTTTTTCGGCTGCTCAATTGAATGCACTTTACAACCCCAAGAGCTAGGCTCGCGGATTAGGTTTACCAGTGATATAGATCTCAAAAGCGGCGAACCTCTTCCGCAACTCAACGATCCTTTGCGTGGATTCTGCAAGCGTCTCCCCTCAGGAGTGGGCGGGAAGGCCTCTTATGGGTCATGAGGTCGGCCAAGATTCGGCGCTGGCGCTAGGAAGCATACAGTGCGGCTGAGTTGCGCGTAGATGACGCGCACATCCCATGGACGGCCTCGGCGGCGCGGGGCGAACACCAGGCCCAGGCCACCAGTTCGTCGATCGTGAGTCGTGCGTCGAACCGCAAGCGAAATAGCTCCCGAGCCACGGCAGTCAGATTTCATGAGTTGTAGGAGGCTTGACGGACGATCCAGTGGTCGGGGTCGTCGGCGACGGCGGTGGCGGCGAGGTCTTCGGTGGACATCATGGGCGGTCCCCTGGATGGTGCTAATACCCAGAGCTGTCGAAGTCGGATCGTTGAATCGATAATGAAATAACGGTTGTGGCCCGGATAGGACCCAGCACGTGGGCTAACGGTCGCCCAGCGGACCACCTCGGCCTACTGCTGGTACAGGAGAGATGGCTCATGTACGGCGGACCTGTCGCTCCTAGGCTCCGCCACATCGCAGACTAGCTTCTATCCTTCGATGTCTAACTTCCTGTATGACGTAGGGGATAGCGGTGGATCGCGCGTCCGGTTACACTTTTGGTTACACATCTGCTCCCTTTTTGCTCGACACAAAACCGCATGAGACGTTATGATCTGGCAAGTATAAAGTTCATCGAACCCGCGCCTGGAGCGGACGAATCGCGTTATGCTGTTGATCCACATAGGCTTGGAATTCGGCCGGGGTTCGAATCCCTCTCCCTCCGCCATTTAGTCTAAAATCGGCAGCTCATCAGAGTTATGCAGATAAGTCGATGCGATTATGGGCCGGTTCCAGTGATCTGTAGCGAATTATGGTACCGGAAGAGAGTTTTAGACGAAGTTCCCCTAGATCGGAGTCCAGACGGCCACCGATCTCGCCGCCCTCAACCCCGACAATGCGCGGGCGCTGATGACCGATATTGGGCCGCACGGTCTACGAACTGCTTGGGATCCTGCCTGCCGCTTGAACTGATGGAGCCGTCCAGGAAGGGAATCGCCGTCACGTACAGCTTCAGGCTCCGGTCACGTCCTCGCGGGAGATGCGAGAGTCCATCGCGGGCTCATGAAATTGACCGAAGAGACATTGCGCTCTGATTCGCGGATCGAACGCCTCATGAAAAATTTAAACTGGAGCAGCGAATAGGCCAACGCCGGATTGAAGTGCTCAAGTCCTATGACCAGACTTGCTGGTAGGCGTCTCGTCTGTACTGTTGTATGAGTGTGTTTGGAGTTAAGTATCACATAACTTATGTGGACACTTATTTTGGTATGAGTGTATGGGTCTTGTTGATCGATACGTTCCAAGGCAGAAAGTCTTGGATGCGGTTGATGGCGTGGTCAGCGATGCGTTCGAGGACGTGGTGAAGATAGAGCTCTGGATCAAGGGCGTTGAGCTTGGCTGAACCGAGCAGCGAGTATAAACGTGCCGCTCGTTCTCCACCGGCGTCCGATCCGCAGAAGAGGTAATTCTTGCGGCCAAGCGCGACAACGCGCAGCGCCCGTTCGGCGGTGTTGTTATCGATCTCGAGTTGACCATCTTCGGCGTAGCGGATCGCCGCCGCCGTGTCGGACGTGGAAGAGAGCTTCGCGAGTGTCGTTTCGAGCCAGAGGAACAGGCTATCGAGCAGAGGTCTTGCCCTGGCTTGTCGGATCGTTCGGAAGAGGTCTGCAGTGCTGCCGCGGATCTCGGCTTCAATGTCGTAAAGAACTGCGATCCTCTTGATCTCTTCGATCGCACTGGCGGCCTGTAGTTCTTCAAGCTGCAACTCAAGCTGCTCAATCTGACAAAAGACCTTCTCGCTCTTCGCTCCGAAGAGCATGCGCTGCAGCTTCTCGACCAGCAACACCAGGCGTTCAATCTCGCTGACTCGCGAACTCAGGGCAGCCGTGTACTTCTCATGCTGTGTCATCAACAGCGTCTTGGCAGCTTCAAGATCAAGGTTGTCGAGATCTGGAGGTGCGACAAACATGAGCGAAGTATGTCGCAGACGAACGCTACTTAATAGAAGAAAACCCTTATCAATCCTGGAGAAACACTCAAACACCCATCACCGGATCTGCTGTTCGAAGCGGTGCTCTCCAGTCGATTCCCTCAAGCAACATCGAGAGCTGCGCACGGCTCAGAGATACCGTACCACTGCTCGCCTGCGGCCACACGAAGCATCCACGTTTGAGTCGCTTGGCCAGCAGTCAGAGACCGTCACCGTCGAACCAGAGCACCTTCACGATGTCGCCACGGCGACCCCGAAAAACAAATACATGGCCCGACAACGGTTGCTGCTCGAGCACCGTCTGCACCTGGGCGCTCAGACCATGAAAGCCGCGCCGCATATCCGTTACGCCAGCCGCAATCCAGATCCGTGTTCCTGCCGGAAGGCCGATCACGGACGCAGACTCTTCAGGATAAGACGCGCCGTCGCAGCATCGACGTTCCCCTCCAGTCGAATCGACACGCGACCAGGAAGCTCAATGTGAATCTTGCCTCCGCAAGCAGGTACCGCAAGAGTTTCCGGCTTCGCGAGCCGCCGCTCTTCGATCATGCTTACCGGAAGCAGCTTCGCACTGTCCTCTGCCGCCGGTCCAAGCAGCCCATCCTGCTGCAACCGCCGCCACTGAAACACTTGGTTCGCGTTGATCCCGTACTTGCGAGCTACTCGCGCACCCGACATCCCGCAGTAGTGTTCGGACTCAGAGACTTGGAAAGTCGAGTGCTTGACGCCTGCGAGTAGATGGCCCGCCCGCCTGGTGGCTTGCCCTAGCTAGGCTCTTCGGTTCTCTAAGAGCTGTCGCCTTCGTGGCATCGAGACCCGCTCCGGTTTTACCTAGGGAAACTCTGCACAAGTTCTGCGTCCGCGGCCTGATGGATTAATCTGATGGTTAGGGGTGGATGGCGATGAAGCAGCAGACGTTTGCGTCCCAGTCGATCTTTGAGAAGTATGGGCGGAAGTCTCGGCGGGAGCTGTTTTTGGATGAGATGGAAGTGGTTGTTCCGTGGCCCGAGTTACAGGCTCTGGTCGAACCGCACTACCCGAAGGCCGGCAACGGCCGTCGTCCTGTCGGGCTTGCGATCATGCTTCGGACGTACTTTATGCAACAGTGGTTCAACTTGTCCGACCCCGGCGTCGAAGAGGCGTTTTATGAGTCCTTCACGCTGCGGCGGTTCGCTGGTGTTGACCTGGGCGTGGCTCCGGCACCGGATGAAACGACAGTGCTGCGCTTCCGCCACCTGCTCGAAAAGCATGACCTTGGCGGTGCCATGCTCGACGCGGTGAACCTGCATCTGGCGGCCAGGGGCATCCGCATCGAGACCGGCACGATCGTGGATGCGACCATTATTCATGCGCCTTCTTCGACCAAGAACGAGAAGAAAGAGCGTGATCCGGCGATGCGTCAGACTCGTAAGGGCAAGCAGTGGTACTTCGGACTGAAGGCGCACATCGGCGTTGATAGCAAAAGAAGGTCACGTGCACTCAGTGGCAACGTCGGCGGCCAACGTCTCCGACGTACACATGCTGCCGGATCTGCTACATGGGGAGGAGCGAAAGGTGTGGGGCGACGGCGGCTATCAAGGCCAGACCAAGGCCATCCGGCAGGCCGCGCCCAAGGCCCAGGACATGACCTGCAAGCGAACCAGGTTCAAGAACTATGTCGATGAAGCGGCAAAGAAGAAGAATACGACGAAATCAAAAGTAAGAGCGAAAGTAGAACACGTCTTCCGTATCCTGAAGCGCGTCTTCGGCTTCGACAAGGTACGCTACAGAGGCATCGCCAAGAACCATCACCGGCTATGCGCCAACTTCGCCCTCATCAACCTCTACCTCCACCGCAAGCACCTGGCGGGAACCGCCGCCTAGCGCCGGGAGACGGGCTATGAGTCTTCGACTCCGCACAAACCCCAGCCAGAACAAGCAAAGCACGGCCCAACCGCAGAAAAACTTGGCCGCCGACTCAAGTCACACACCGACATCGTCAAATCGGCCGCCTGCGCAGAGGCTCCCTAGGCAACAAGTTAGGACTCCTTGCCGCTACCGTATAGGTCTCGTGCAAAGGCGAGAAAGCCTCTACTATTTCTCTGATAGCGTCCCCGTAACAACTCGCTAAGTGCTCTAAGTAGGCGTCCTGGGAGGACTGCCTCTCGTATGCCGTCCCGCACGCCCAAGAAGTTGAGCCTATCCTCGATGACTGATAACACGTATGCCGAATCGGGAACGTACTCTAAGAAGATCCGAACCCGTGCCTCGATATCGCGCAGCTTCCCGATCTCGTCCTCAGATCTGCCACTCACTCGCGCACCATTGATTCTGAGGTATCTGAAGAGCGATCGTTTCCGGTTATCGCTCGCCTGTGAGGCATGAATGCGATAACTTGTGAGTGGTTCTTCGACATAGAGTAGCCGGCCCGCAGCGAGCGCGAGCAACGCAACCCATTGATCAAAGCCGCAATTCTCTGTGAACGGAATCAAGTAGGGCAGGAGAATAGATCGAAAAGCCATGCCATGCCCCATAAACATCCTGTGCCGCATGTAGAGCTCGAATTGCTTTCTTCCCGCAGCGTTCGTTCGACGTAGCAAAGAAGCGGAAAGCCGGTGGGCCTCCATGGTTGTATAGTCGAGAGGCTTCGCCTCGTCATCCACCATTGACTGTTGCTAATAACTATGGTGAGGGACGTGTCCTCCTCGAAAGGTGAGGACAAGCGGGCCACATGCTCCCGAAACCATACGTCATCTTGATCGGAGAAAAGGATGACATCGTACTGGCATTGGCGGACAGCGTTTTCGAAGTTACGGTTGAAGCCGCGTGGGCCCTCATTGACTACAACCTTCACTGCAAATGGTGCGGTGGAGGCAAAGGAAGCTATGATGTCTAAGGTCCCATCCGTGGAGTGATCATCACTGACCACCAGTTCATCCGGCAAGCGTGTCTGTCTAGCAAAACTATCGAGCTGTTGCGCGATATATTTCTCGCCGTTGTAGGTCGCCAGTGCGATGCTCGATTGCAGTCTCACGAGGCCTCCCGGTCCTTCATACTACTGTGGGTGCTAACCGAAAGGTTCCGAAGCGAGTTCAATCGGTTCGGCGTAGTGCCGTACAGCGCCTCTCCTGAGGCGAGGAGTACTCCTCTGCGGAATGCCTGAGCGACTCACATTCAATACAACACTTTGAGCAGCCGCAGTCAAGGGTGCATACGGTAACTAATAACGACACCTCTGGCGCTAACGAGGGCAACAACACACTTGACACATCGGTCGAATCGGCTGGCCAGCCACAATTTCCTCTGTGGACATTCAGCGCGCTATTGCAAACACTCCGAAACCGCTTCAGATTGGAAGCAAGAATGCCCTGTGTGTGGTCGCATGTGTCGTCTATCAAGCGCCATACAGCCCTGACATAAGACGTAGCGCATACGGCTTTGAGCTCGGGATACCACAAGGCTCCGGAGTTTGGATAGGAGCGTTAGACCCCAGAGGGACTTATTTCAATGTGCGCCTAATCTACATGGATATGCCATGCGCTGGAAGATTGAGACGTTCCACAAGATCCTGAAGTCTGGCTGCAAAGCAGAAGACGTCAAGCTTCGCACCGCTAAACGGCTCGTTAATCTCATCGCCATCCTCTGTCTCATTAGTTGGCGATTCTTCTGGATGACGATGTTGAGCCGGACCAGACCCGAGGCTTCGCCGCAAATGGCGCTGACTCCAACCGAGATCTACTTACTGGATCAATTGGTAAGCGACTCACCCAGGGACTATCCCGTAAGTTCGCATTCCTGACCCCACGTCAAAACATCCTTCCAGAACGGCCCACCTGCGTTAGTGTCTATCAGCAGCGTTACGCTCCACTCGATCCTTGTCCACCCGCCAGCCTGCTCGCTTCAGCAGCGCCGTGATCCGGCGATAGCCATAACGACCGTACTGGCTGGCAAGCTGAACGATCGCCTGCGTGAGCGCATCTTCGTCTTCCCGCCGGATCGCACGGTAGCGCTGCGTGCCGCGCGGCTGACTGGCCAGCCGGCATGCCCTGCGCTCCGTCACGAGCGCAGCCATCGAAGACATGGAGAGTTTTCAGAAGCAATACCCTGGCGCTCATTTCGTCATCGAGAACGTCTCCACGCACCACGAGGTCGCCCTCTTCAAGTGGGTGCTCGTCTTGCCTGACGGCAAGGTCACGGTGAAAGGCCACGATTGCATTTGCTTCTCACCAGCCGGAAAAATCGTGAGTCTGCTCACATTTGGTCCGGCGTCCCCGAAGTTATAACCAACGAGCCCGTAGCGAAACTGCTGCGGGCTTTACTGTTCTTGTTGCTCTTTTTTTATCCTTCTAAAGGTTCTGTTCTTGGTGGTGTTTTCCAACACTCGTTTCCGGCGCGTAGCCGGGCTGAAAACGTACATTGGCCTGTTGGCAGCAGTTGAGATTCGAGTTACCTGGGTTGCTGGACGTTAGCCGACTCGTTATTCATTTGTATTCATCGCACTTGGGGTTCACGCAGGGATCTTTCATCCGTGCATCGTGCGATAGGTAGATTCTATGTCTCCAGGCTGCCGTCACTCGAATCGAGTTGTCTCGAAGCAGTCCGAAGTTCCCGATAGAAAGTTACGAGTGCCTCAAGATTGAATGCCCGATTAAGCCCACTTGGGTTCGGCAGGACCCAAACGTGCGCACCGCTAAAGCGCATAGCCTGCGGCCCCCAATCGACTCTTCTCTGCCGGAAGATCGCGGCAAAGGCGGGTTTACCGAGAAAAGCCACGTAGCGTGGCTGATAATGCCGAAGCGTTCGTTCCAGGGCCGTTGCAGCTTCGTGAAATTCATGGCCCGAAAGCTCGCTGGCTCTCACGGTCGGCCGCTCTACCGCAGCCGTCAAGCCGCACCCGAATTGAAGAATTGTGCGATCGTTTTCGGGTTTGATCACGTGTGGAGTAAACCCGGCCAGGTGAAGGACGCGCCAGAATCGGTTGCTGTGGCTTGAGAAGTGGTGCCCCGCCCGGGCTGCACTCAGTGCGGGATTGATTCCGCAAAAAACCACATCAAGATTCCTGCGGAGCAAGTCTGAAAGACGGAGCGTTGGCGCCGTTGCGTGCCGTACGACAGCAAGGTTTTCAGCGTTGATACAGAACCTCCAAATGCCCTTCCAAGTCCAATCTGCTGTACCTATTGGCTTCGCCATGCAGGCGCTCCGAAAGAATATGCGAATACTGTGTTTCGTGCACGACCTCACCGTTGCGGAACTCCACAGTGCTGCAGATGGATGCACGGTTCGGCCAGAGAATCTCTGTTGACGTCAACTCACTCGTGGGATGAAACCTGGGCTCCCGGTATTCACCACATCATTGAGCCTTTGTCTTATCTGAATGCGATTGATCTCGTCGAATGCGTCCTTTGGAAGGGGCTGGATATTGTAATTCTCTCTCGCCCGAGCCGCGGTCTTTGGCGTGGTAAGCAGTGCCGTCCCACGCTGCACCGCCCAGGCCAACAGCACCTGTGCAGGCGTCATTTCGACGCGCGCCGCAATCGCAGAAATCACCGGATCTTCGAGCAGCCCGGGCTTCATTCCGTGACCCAGCGGAGCAAACGCCAAAAATACGATTCCATGTTTCTTACAAAATTCCAAAAGCTCCGTTTCCGGTAGATAAGGATGGGACTCAACCTGAACTACGGCGGGCTTGATCCTGGCCGATTCGTAGAGAGGCAGCAGCCTATCCAGCGTGATATCAGATAGCCCAATGGCTCGACACCGGCCACCATCTACGAGACTTTCCATTGCCCTCCATGTATCGAGCAACGTCACCCCGTCATCGTAGAGGACTTTGCCGTTCTGATCGCGTGGATCCTGCTCGTCTCCTGGTTGAAACGCGAACGGAGTGTGGATGAGATAGAGATCAAGATAGTCGAGCCGGAGTCTATCGAGACTGGCCTCGAATGCTGGGGCGACGCGTTCGGGCCGATGATTGGAGTTCCACAATTTTGTGGTGATGAAGACGTCCTGGCGTGCAATTCCTCCAACCGCGAATCCGGCCTGCAACGCCTCGCCAACCTCGCGCTCGTTGCGGTATCGTTCAGCACAATCGAAGTGTCGAAATCCTGCTTCCAGCGCATCTTGGGTAGCAGTCACAGTCACGGCTGGGTCGGGAATGAGGGTGCCGAAGCCAAGCGCTGGTATCTGGCCGCGGCCGTGATTGAGCGGCATTGTTGTCATACGAAGCTCAGGATATTCAAACATGGGGTTACCTCGGTACCACTTTGTTTCCACTGAGTTTTCGATCCCCTGCACCGTAAAAGGATGCGACAAAAAGCGCGACTTGCCGCAAGGATTTCACCGGTTTGGATCTTCGCCTGCTGAAGTATCTTAATACTCCAAACCCGGCTTCCGTCTGGCAAACTTTCACTGGGGCTTTAATGGGCGTTAAATCGCCAATGCACTCACTGACAACAGCTCACGATATCCATTCGCGGGTGCGGCGTAACGAAAGAACGGAGCCCATAGGGCTCCGTTCTTTCGCGTCTCCGGAACATCGAAAACTACCAACCGTAAGCGCCGTCCTTGTGGAAGAAGCCCGCGGTCGGACCGTCTTCGCCGATCTGCGCATATTTCGCGATCGCGATTGCGCCGTCGGCTGCTGTCCCCGGACCACTGTGGTTGTTCAGGTCCGTGGCGACGTAGCCGGGGCAAACCGAGTTGACCTTCGCCTTCGTGTCCCGCAGTTCCCACGCCAGGTTCACAGTGAACATGTTCAGCGCTGCCTTTGAGGCGTTATAACCGAGCGGCTTCACACCGTAGAACGGCGAATCAGGGTTCGTGTTGATCTCGAGAGAGCCGAGACCGCTGGAGACGTTCACGATCCGCGCGGCGGGCGATGCCTTTAGTAGCGGCAGTAGCGGCTGCGTGAACTCCACCGTGCCGAAGAAATTCGTGTTGAAGATGCGCTTGATGGCGTCGATCGAGGCTGTGCTGGCTGACGAATCAGCCCCTGTCATGTCGGCAACGCCAGCGTTGTTGACCAGCACATCCAGGTGGCCAAACTCCTTCGAAATCTTCTCGACAAGCGCAGTCGAGGTTTCGTATGCGTGCTCCAGATCGGCATGCACGAATCGGACGTCCAGCGCTTCGGCTCGAAGCTTTGCCGCTGCTTCTTCGCCACGGGCGGCATCGCGTGCGCCCAATAGTACCGTAAAGCCGGCTTCGCCAAGCGCCCGCGAAACCTCAAAACCAATGCCCTTGTTAGCGCCCGTTACCAAAGCTATCTTTGCCATGCATCATCTCCGGTCTTGCTCGCTGGTTAGATTCTGTGGCCTGCGGAAAGATTCGACGACGATCGATGCATCTGCGCAGTTTTCACACGCGAAAGGCGGATGGCGAACCGACGAGTCACTGATCGATCAGTTTCGAATGAGTGATTGGGCATGTTTATCGAAGCTTGAATAGACCACTTCGCGGCTTGCTTCCGCTGAGCCGCTTTATGATGATCGACTAATGGCGGCATATGGCAGGCGGATTCTCCCTTCAGCTAACCACTGTCTGACAGTGAGAATCGCATCGGCGAATGCTGAGGGATCTTCCTTGGGAATGTTGTGGCCAGCCTTGATGACACGATGCTCATGTCTACCGACGAACATCTTCGCGTGGTGCGCCGTACCGCCGGGCTTCAGAGGATCGTCTGTGCCATCCAGAGTGACGCATGGAACCGTGATCGCGGGCCTGCTCGCCAACACTGCCTCGAGTGGCAGCAGTCTTGGATCGCTATCGGCCAGGCCAAAGTGGAAACGGTAGCAGTGGAGCACGACATCGACAAAGTCGGGATTTTCGAAGGATGCTGCGGTCATCGACAACGTGGTTTCGTCGAAGTCCCAGTTTGGCGACCATTCGCGCCAAAGCATGCCGGCCAACTCTTTACGCGATTCTGTGAGAGCGACGCGACCACGGTCTGTTTGAAAAAGATGTTGATACCAGATCGATTTCTCCAGGGAGAGAGGAAAGCCGTTTTGTTGCCGTTTGATGTCCACGATGTCGTACCCGGCATAGGAGACGAGCCCACCGATCTTGTCGGGCCATAGTGCCGCAGCAACACACGATGCCAGGCCGCCCCAATCGAATCCGGCCACGATCGCTCCCTCGATCCCGATCGCTTCAAGTATCTCGATTAGATCCCGGCCCAGAGCAGCCTGCTGCCCGGAACGCATGGTCGAAGGCGAAAGAAACGATGTAGAGCCATATCCGCGAACAAAGGGGCGAATCACTCGAGCCCCTCGGTCGATAAGAAGAGGAACCACATCATCAAACGCATGCACGTCATAAGGAAAACCATGCGTGAGGACGATCGGCCAACCATCGCTGGCGCCGTCTTCAAGGTAAGCGACCAGAAGGTCGCTGGTTTGTAGCTGACGAAGAATGAATGGCATCCGTTCTCCTCCAACGCGTTAAGATGCGCCACGTCAGGACGGAGAACCAGCCCGTCCGGCTGGACGAACTATCGTTTGCTTCCATCTCAGATCTCTTCGGTAGCTAGCGGTTCTCAACGAGTGCAACATCGCCGATACACTTAGCGACCCGACATCGATGAGTACATCAGCCTGTTCCTGTTAGCACCATAAGCTAGGGGAATCGCTTCCTTATAAGCCGCTTTATCCATATCGAAAGCTAATGACTTGGAAAGATTGCCAAAACAACGGCCACGAGAAGGATCGCGACCAGGACAAAGCCGATAGAGAGTTGTCCGGGTATTCCCATTAGCTTGGGTGTTGCAGATGCGAATTCGGGGTCGACGAACGCTGTTCCTGGAAAAATGGGAGCCGCGAAGATGCAAAGCCAATAAATTGAAGCAAGCAAGGCTGCCAACAACAGTCCACTCCTGCTCACGGGCGACTGTCGGAAAAGGATGGCAATCGCCAGCACTCCCATACTCAGTCCCATCAGTATGCTTTGCGCGTTGTGAAATTTGGCGTGAGGTGGCCATCTGGGATTCTTGATATGCTGGGCACCGGACGAGGGTATGAAGTAGTCGGCCATGAGGCCCCCTAACGCCGTCACGAACGCCACAAAAGTGATTAGCCATCGCGCGACTTCCAGCATGGCGTGTTCCTTTCAACGTTTTCAGACTACTTTGGAGCTGCCTTTACTGCGCTCTCTTGAGAATCAATTGACGAAGGCATCTGCCTGCCGATGACTGATCGGTGGAATCGGGCCCCTAGAAGAACCCGATCAGCTTCTTCAGACGCCCTTGGTCATCAAACACTCCATACGTATACGCACTTCTCAGCGGTGTTCCATCACTCTTGTAGAGGGTCCATTCGGTCAGAACCTGTTCATGGTGGAAGAACAGCTTATCGATCTTGAAGTATGCCCGTGGGAGCCGCTGCTGAAACTGCTCAACATGCGCCAGAAGATTCGCAAAGCCTTGGGTCTCTTCGCCTGGGTTGGTAGAAACGACATCGTCACTCACGCTTTCGCGCAGAAGGCGCTCTCTCGTCTCGGGCGCGACACTGCCATAAGCTTCGAGGTAAGAATTCCAGACTTGTTCAACAGCATCCTTCGTCATCGTCTATCTCCATTCGCGCGTGTTGCTTTCGTTTCCGTCATCAGCTTGACGCTCTTCCGGTCTTTTCAATCTAGGAGGAAATGACCGCCAAGTCGATAATGTTGAAGCCGAAGATGTTTACGTCTCGTCCAATTCTGTATGGATCCATTTCTTGATCTGATCCGTCTGCTTCGGCCACGCGCCATGTTGACCGCAGGAATCCGCGCCACTGGCCGCTGGGGCGTCTCTTTCCGCCAAAGAAACGATGTGCTCTTCTGCTGGTTGGAGAAAGGGGAGTGCCAGCTCGTCCGCGCTCACGCCGAGCCATTACAGCTGCGCCCAGGGGACTTTGTCCTGATCCGTACGACGACGCCGTTTACGCTGACTTCGGACCCGTCTGTCGAGCCTGAAGACAGCGAGACGATCGTAGCCACGACAAACGATCCAGAACTGAGGCTTGATAAGGGCTCTGGGCTCACATCAATTCTCCGGGGCGGACGGTTCGTCTTCGATACGACGAACGAGGAGTTGCTGACGGGACTGCTACCCTCACTGGTACACGTCTCCGGTAACGACATCTCCTCGTGGCGACTGCAATCTTTGTTGAAGCTCAATGAGACCGAATCGGCGCAACGGGGTCTGGGAAGTGACTTCATCGTCACACGACTTATCGAAGTGATTCTCGTGGAGATACTCCGCCGCGAGGCAAAGAAAGTCGATCAAAGACAAACAGGTCTACTTGCAGGTCTTAACGATCCAGTCACGTCACGCGCTCTTGCACTCATGCATGCGGACGTTGCTCACGACTGGACTGTTGCCATCCTCGCGTCGCGTTGCAACGTCTCGCGTTCCACCTTCGCCGCACACTTCCGTAAGGTCGTCGGGATCGGCCCAATCGACTACCTGTTGCGCTGGAGAATGACGCTGGCGAAGGACGAGCTTCGGCGCGGAACGCGGAGCATTGGGGAGATTGCCTTAGCTGTCGGCTTCCAATCTTCCAGCGCGTTCAGTACAGCCTTTACGAAGGCAATGGGATGCTCTCCCAGAAAGTTCTTGCGCCAGCCTGGCGTCTAGGAGCGAGCCGCCTTAGATCGCCTCGCGTGCTGCCGTCACGATGACATCGGCCACAGCTTCCGGCTGCGATATGTAGATGGAGTGCGAGCCGACAAGCTCCGTCACCGTGCTCTTGCTTCGCTGGTACATGAAACGCTGGAGGTCAGGACTAAGCGACCGATCTTCGATGGCGACGATGGCATAGCTGGGCTTCTCACGCCACGCTGCAACGGAGACCGGTGCCTGCAGGCATTTAACTGCAACGAACATCTGCGAGTCGGCCATAAAGTCGGTGTCTGCCTTCGAAAGATCGGCAGCGAAGTCTTCCTGGAAGTGGGCGGAATCGAGGTAGGCGTAGCCGTCAGCCGTGAACTTTACGGTCGCGCTTGCGGCTGGTTTGGATGTGAGGAGCTCAAAAGGACTCTCTCCTGCGTCAGGCTGCAACGCGGAGACGTAAACCAGAGCCTTCACCTTGGGGTCATTGCCTGTCTCCGTGATGAGAGCGCCACCGTAACTACTCGAGCTTCGAGCTTGCATCATCCGCTTTCGCCAGAAAAAGCTTTGTTTCCGCTTCTGGTGATCATTGAGAGGCTTGGACCGATTGGAGTGATGGACCTGGCGGGTCGTGTTGGGCGCGATCACAAGACGGTCAGTCGATAGGTCGCACGGCTTGAAGATCTGGGCTTGATCCATAGGCGCGCTGTGGCGAAAGACGGCAAGATGCGTGAAGCTGCGATCACGAAGCGAGGCAAGACAGCGACGGACGCTCTCGACGTTGCCCGCGAGTGCATGTTCTTGAAGATGTTCCAGGACTGGAAGACCGATGAATTCAGAATGCTGGTGCGGTTGTTGCGAATGCTAGCCGATGGATTGAACGAAAACACTCATCTGAGTACGAGCGAGAATTGATTCGTACAGCTGAGGCGCATTTCTCGTAAAGAACGGAATTTATGAAAAATCGCCAATGCGCTTAGTGAGCGTATCGACATGCATGCGCTCACTGAGATTTCACGAAAGTCACTTTCGACGAACAACTTCGGTCGAATGTTTGCGCGTTTCCTGGCAAAGTTCGTCGAAACAGTTGATGCGCGGGACGTAGGCGTTATGACGACCCCGTAGTGCAGTTGATCAGTGAGTCCCCCATCTCAACGTTGAACCGTTGCGATGGGGCATGGCATTTAGAGCTGCTTAAAAAATTCCTTATGAAGTGGGTAAACAGACAACGACAAGAGCTACCGTCCTTTGGAAAGTGACAACAGTGTGGCAACGATCTCAATCAAGAGCTGCGTTGCTCAGTCGGCGGCGAAGGTTGCGCCTTCGGCGGAGACCATAACGGGTCCGTCGATGACACGAGAGGAGGTAAGAGCACGACCGCCGGGACCAACCCAGGTTTTAGTCCAGGAACGGCTTACGATGCGGAGCACCACGAGGACGAGTAAGGCGAGACCGGCGTACATGATCCAGCCGTTGCGGTAGCTGCCGAAGTGCTGTTTGGAGTAGCTGAGGATCGTTGGTATGAGGGAGCCGCCCAGAGCGCCGATTTCACCGATCATGCCGCCAGCGATGGCTGTGGTCGTAGGCCAGCGCAAGGGAACGAGCTGGAAGGTGGCGCCGTTGCCCGCGCCGAGAGCGGCGAAGCACAGCATGAAAAGCAGCGTCGTGACGAGCAGAGAAGGCGTGGTCATGAGCCCGAACAGACCCGCGATGGCAATGAGGAAGACGACCGACAGTGTAGTGATGCCGCCTATCTTATCGGCGAAGTAGCCGCCGAGGACACGGGTAGCCGAGCCGGTGAAGGTTGCGAGGACGGTATACAAACCAGCTTGCACCTTGGTCATGTGAAACTGGCTGACATAGAACGTGGTGAGGAAGGTGGACAAGCCGATAAAGCCGCCGAAGGTGATGATGTAGACCATATTGAAATACCATCCGTCCGGCTGCCACAAGCACTGAAGATGCTGGGACAGGGACTGGTGTTCGACGTCAGGCGGTTCTTTGGCGAAGAAGATCATGACCAGCAGCGGGAGCATCATACAGCCGGCGGCGAAACCGTAGACATGTTGCCAGCCGAAGTGCATCGCGAGTTTGGGTGCAAACAGCGCGGCGAATGCGGTGCCGCTATTGCCTGCGCCGGCGATACCCATCGCAAGGCCTTTGTACTGTTGTGGGAACCAGCCGGAGCCGAGCGAGAGCGCGATGCCAAAGCTGCCGCCTGCGATACCAAGTAGGACGCCCATGGCGAGCACAGAGTGGAAGGTGTGGACAAAGAAGTAGCCATAGAGCAAGGCGAGCACAATGCAACTCATCTCGATGATGGCTGCCATCTTGCGCCCGATGTACTGCGACAGCACGCCGAGAGGGAAACGCATGAGGGCGCCAGCGAGAATGGGAACGGAGATCATGGTGCCGGTCTGGATCGGTGTCAGGTGGAACTGTTCGGTGATGAAGGGCCCCATAACGCCGTTGAGGACCCAGATGGCGAAGGAGAAATCGAAATAGAGAAAGGCGGCGAGAAGGGTGGGCGGATGTCCGGACTTCATGAAGATCTTGTAGCTTGCCATGATGTGTCTTCCTCGATGGGGATGTGTGGATCGGGTAGAGCTTCGGGCTTCTGCCCGTGCGACGTCATGGTCGCTGGAGTGAGGAGCCGTCTGTACTGCCTGGTGCCAAACACCGGCAGTCGTGGCCGGGGAATCTTGGGTGAAGGGTCGGTGGGCTGAAACCGCCTGAAGTACGCCGTAATCTTTTACTGCGAACTGCTCTTCTGCACGCGCACCGCGCACTGCTTAAAGTTGGGCTCGCGGCTGATAGGGTCGAAGGCACCGAGCGTGACGCGATTGGAGTTCGTCTCCGCAAAGTGGAATGGCATAAAGACCTGCCCGGGCGCAATGATTGAGGTGATGCGGAGCTCGAGTCCGCTGACATTAGATCGTCGACTCGTGACGGTGACCTTGTCGTGGGCGCGCAACTGCAGGCGCTTGGCGTCGACTGGGTTCATCTCCAGCCATGCGTTGGGAACCATCTTGTTCAGCATGTCCACCTGGGCGGTCTTGGTGCGGGTGTGCCAATGCTCGACCGTGCGGCCGGTATTCAGAATGAAGTCATACTCTTCATTGGGCTGCTCAAGGAAAGGATCGCAAGGTACGTTGTGAAGAATGGCACGGCCGTCGGCCGTAGGAAAGGCGCCGTCAGCATAGAGTCGTTCTCCGCCCCACTGGATGCCACCGGCGTCTTCAATCTCTTTCCACGAGTACGGACTGTAGTCGCAGAGACGCCCGGCGGAGACGCGCTGCCACTCCGCGTAGGCGTCGGCTGTAGTCTGCCACCCGGGGTAAAGGCGGTCGCGGACGCCAAGGCGTTCCGCAAGGGCAAGGAAGATATCGAAGTCGGACCGAGCCTCGCCTGGCGGCGTGACGATGCAGTTGACCTTGGAAATACGCCGTTCGGAGTTGGTATAGGTACCTTCCTTCTCTCCCCAGATAGCGGCCGGCAGGACGAGGTGGGCGAAGTCCGAAGTAGGTGTAGGGTGGAAGCCATCCTGGACGACGACGAACTCTACGGACTCAAGCGCTTGTTTGAGCAGCTCGTAGTTTGGGAAGGAGACCACTGGATTCGTCGCAATGAACCAGAGTGCCTTGATCTTGCCTGTAACCGCGCCTTCGATGATGTCCGGGTAAGCCATGCCGCGGGCTTTGGGAATCTCTTCCGCATCGATACCCCAAATCTGAGCAAGCTCTTCGCGGTGTTCCGGGTTGTCGAACTTGCGATAACCAGGAAGAGCTGAGGTGAAACCGGATTCGCGCGTGCCCATGGCGTTGCATTGGCCGGTGATGGAAAACGGCGCGGCGCCCGCACGGCCGATGTGGCCGGTGATGAGTGCAAGATTGTTGATCGCTGCGACGGTCACCGCACCTTGCGTCGAGTGGTTGACCCCCATCGTCCAGCCGATGAAGCCCGCCCTGGCCCGTCCGTACAGGTGCGCGACCTTGGTGATCTTCTCCACCGAAAGCCCTGTAATCTCGCTGACGTGCTGCGGCGTGAAGGCCGCAACGTAGGCGGCAAATGCATCGTAGTTGATCGTATGCGCAGCAATGTAGTTGGAGTCGGTGAGCCCGTCGCGAATCAGGATGTGTGCGATGCCGTTGATCAGCGCAATGTCGCCGCGCGGTTTGATGGCCAGGTGTATGTCGGCCATCATGGCAGTCTTGGTCACGCGCGGGTCCACCACGATCAGCGTGCGGCCCGGGCGCTTGTCGGGCCCTTCGCCGACACGTGTGCAAAGGATCGGGTGGTTATCGGCGATGTTCGAGCCGATGAGCAAGACGACATCGGCTGTAGACATATCGGCGTAGCTGCCGGGCGGCCCGTCGGAGCCAAAGGAAAGCTTGTAACCGGAGACGGCAGATGCCATGCAGAGCGTCGTATTCCCGTCGTTGTTCGGTGTGCGAAACCCCAATTGCACCAGCTTGCCAAGCGTGTAGTACTCCTCGGTCAGCAACTGGCCGGTCCCGACGACGCCGAGCGAGCCAAGGCCGTGCCGTCCCTGGATATTCGCGATGCGTTCGACCATGGTCGACAGGGCTTCATCCCAGGAGACGGGCTCCAGCTTGCCGTTCTTGCGCAAGAGCGGCAGCTTGGCGCGCCCAGGGCCGTCGAGAATATGGTGTTCGCTGAGTCCCTTGGGGCAGAGCTTGCCGCGGTTGACGGGATGATCCGGGTTGCCGCGAGCGGCCACGGCTTTGCCATCTTTCACACCGACGAGCATGCCGCAGCCAACCGAGCAGTAGCCACAGGTGGTCTTGACCCACGTATCGGCGACGCGTGCTGTGGATACCTTGCCGTACAAGGGATCCTGGGCATATGAATATTTCTCCTGTGCGGTATCGATGCCGACGAGTCGCTTGAAGCGATGAACGATGCTCATGCATGAGCTCCCGCAGGGCGTGACCGCACAAAGGTGAGTGCCATGTTGAGCGGCACGACCGTGACGAAGAACAGGTAACGCGATAGCAGCACGGAAGCGAACGCGAGGCCCAGGGCGATGGGTGCGGAGCCATCCGCAGTGGCGATCAGTGCAAACAGCAGCAGCAGAACGCAGCCGGCGGCGACCGGCCAGGTCGCGTCGCCTGAAAGCAGCGCCCATGCCGCGCGCGCTTCAAACGCGGCAGCGCGGCGCAGGCGAACCGCCCGAACGGTCTGGTTGATCAACCAGCTGCCCGCGCATAGCAGGATGAGCGCAAGGGCATTGGGGGTCGCCGTGGCAAAGGTCGGGAAGATTGGCAGGCGGAGCGTCGTACCGGCCAGAGCCGCAGCGAGGAGACTGCCGAGCAGAGCCGCCGTGAGGATAAAGTCGGCCGGCGTGTGGGCCGTATTCCACGCGGGGCGCGCCTTCACCAGGTAGATCGCGGCGCTTGCCAGCGTGCCGAGCACCCCCAGGATGGCAGCGGTGAGCGAGAGGGCCAGAGGCAACGCAATGGGGAGGACTACGCCATATTCTCGTGCAGCGGCCGCAACCGTTGCAGCCGCGAGCGCAGCGAAGAAGAGGGTAAACAGCAGCACCTCGCGGCTCAGCCAGGAGCGCCGCCACATCTTCAGCGCACGGTAAGCGAAGGCCGGACGCCCCAGATGGAGCGTCGACAAGGTGAGCGCCGTGGCAGTAATCGTGAGCAACACGAAGAGCCGGACAGCGTCCAGCGCGTGCCATGCAATCAGCACCCAAAGGGCACCCGAAACAGCCTGCATGAGCGCCGTCATATAGATCAGGGGGACGTGGGCGTGCTCGCGTTGAATCTGTCCGAGGTCGACCCGCTCGAGCCCAGCCGAAGGAATGTGGGGCAGCGTAATGCGGGTCGTGGAAACGGTCTGCTCAGCCGCTGGCATGCCCGGTGAGTCGGCCAGTGCGTAGTCACTGCGCCACTCAGCCATGTTGACAAGCTCAATCTCGATCGCGCCCTCTGGACAGGCATTGACGCACGCGGGTTCGAGTCCGTCGTCGAGGCGCCCTTTGCACATATCGCACTTGCCCACCACGCCCCGCTCCGGGTTGTACTGCGGCACGGAGTAGGGGCAGTTCCACACGCAGTAGCTGCAACCGATGCACGCATCTGCTGAGTGCAGGACGATGCCGGAAACAGGATCCTTGGTATAGGCGTCGACAGGGCAACCCTTCAGGCAATCGGCGTCCAGGCAGTGATTGCAGCCCATGGAAAGATAGTGGCGCTGCGTGTCCGGGTAGCTTCCGGCCTCAAGCTCGCCGATGCGCCGCCACAGAATATCGGCGGGATTGTTATTCTGCTCATTGCACGCCACTTCGCAGGACCGGCACCCGATGCATTTGGTCATGTCGAAGTGAAAGCGATACTGCTCGCCGGGACCGGGCTTGCGCGCAGGGATCAGCGCAGAGACCACTTCCGGAAATAGGATCCCATGCTCTCCAAGGGATAGGCCGGTCATGCGCACGAGTGCCGGACTCGTGCCTTCAACCGCACGCTCATGCAAGGGCAGATTCATCTAGTAGACATCCCGGTGATATCGTTTCGAGTCGTGAAGATCCTGGACGTAGGCTTCGGCGTCCGTATTGCCATGTTGCGCGATCAGCTGGTGCAGCGCGGCGTCGACGTCCTTAGCCATGCGCGAGGCATCCCCGCAAACGTAAATCGTCGCCCCTTGCTGGAGCCATGCAAAGAACTCTGCGCCATGCTCCAGCATGCGGTCCTGCACATAGATCTTGTGAGCCTGATCGCGTGAAAATGCGGTGTCGAGCCGGCTAAGGTGACCTGTCCCCAGCATCTGTTCCAGCTCCTCGCGGTAAAGAAAATCAGTGGCAGCAGAACGATCCCCGAAGAACAGCCAGTTCCTGCCCGTAGCTCCCATAGCCAGGCGCTCATGGAGAAAGCCGCGGAACGGAGCGATCCCGGTGCCCGGGCCGATCATGATGATCGGTGCGTCCGGATCCATAGGCAGCCGGAACTTCTTGTTGTGCTGGATGTAGACGGGCAGCGTGCCGTTAAGGTCGGTTCGATCCGCGAAAAGTGTGGAGCAGACACCACCGCGTTCGCGATTGTGCGCACGGTAGCGAACGACGGCAACCGTGGCATGCACTTCGCCGGCGTGCGCCTTCGGGCTTGAGGAGATGGAATAAAGGCGCGGCGCCAATTTAGGCAGAAGGTCCGCCAGTTGCTGAGCAGAGGCGATAGCCCCCGGATGTTCGGCCAGCAGATCGATCACACCACGGTCGTAAAGGTAGGTATCGAGGTGGGTTTGCTGCTCCGGAAGCAGCAGATCGATGAGCAGGGCGATGTTGCCCGCCTTGGCATACGCGTCGATCAGCTTGCGGCTCAGTTTGGTGATCTGCAGGACGTGCGTGAGGGCATCGCAGAGCGAGCGCGTGCCGAGTTTGGGCACTTCCACGAGTTCCTCGCCATTGAGCCCCGTGGCCGAAAGAACGTCGGCAACCAGCGCCGGGTCGTTCGCAGGGATGACCGCAAGCGCATCGCCGGCTTCGTAGGTCAGTTCCGAGCCCGCGAGCGAGAAGCTCAGGTGCAGGGTGGACTTGCTGGACACGTCCGCGGTCAGAACGCGCTTTTCGATGAGCGCCGCCTGGAAGGGGTTCTCGCGGCGATAGAGGCTGGCCGGAGCGACCGGAGCCGCGGCAGCGAGCGCCTGTGGCGGTGTGGCGGCAGCAGCGGTGTCGAGGCTCGCGAGCAGCGCTGCTTTCCAGCGCTCGAAGGGCTCGTCCACATCGACGTCCGCAGTCACGATTGGAATACTGCGTTTCGCCCCAAGGTCCTGAAGGCGCTCGTCCAGGTCCACTCCGAACTTGCAGAAGTGCTCATAGTGGCTATCGCCCAGGGCAAGGACGCTGTACTCCAGCCGTTCGAGCCGCGGAGCGCCTTCCGCGCACAGCGAATCGAAGAAACCTTTGACCCCGTCCGGCGGGTCGCCTTCACCATACGTGCTGGCGACGATTACAGCGCACTCTTCAACCGCAAGCTCGTGTACAGGGTAAACGTCCAACGAGGAGAGCTTGGCCGTATGTCCCTTGGCCTTCAGCTCCTTGGCGACCTTCTTGGCCAGGCGCTCGCCCGTGCCGCTCTGCGAAGCATAAAGCACTGCGACGTTGCGTGGCTCGAACACCGCGGACTGCGGCGCGGATGAGTACAGACCGGCCAGAAAGCCATTGAGCCAGGCACGCTGCGCCGGGTTGAACGGAGCTGAATCCGGAATGAAGGGAACGCTGCTCATTCTGCCTCCACCTGCGCAAAGGCACGGAGTTCTTCAATCGAATGCCGGCGGGTGAAGGCGAGGAATGTTTCGTTTTCGTCGCTGCGGAGGTCCACGAAGCTGCCCAGTAGCAGCTCCATCACAGGCGGTAGATCGGCAAACTTGATCGCTGCAATAAACTCCCGCGCGATGCCCTGGTCGGCGTCGCTACCACCACCGAGCGAGACGACATAGCCCTCCTCGCCTTCGACCTTTGTACCCATGAGCCCGATGTCGCCGATGTAGTGCTGCGCGCAAGAGTTATTGCAGCCCGTAACGTGCAGGTTGATTGGCTGGGTGAGCTGGGGGAAGCGCTCGTCGAGCGTGCGTGCAAGTGCAACCGCGTGGGTCTTGGTATCGCTGGCAGCGTAGCGGCAGCCCTGATTCCCAGTGCACGCGACGGTCCCAGAAAGCACCGGGCCGGCCGTAAACTTCAGTCCGGCAGCAGTCAGCGCGGCCTGCGCTGCGGGAAGCCTGGCTTCAGGAATGTTCGGCAGGATCAGGTTCTGCCAGACCGTCAGCCTGATCTCACCCGTTCCGAACTCCTCCGCGATGCCGGCCACGGCCCGCATCTGGTCCACGGGCAGGCGGCCCACGGGAACCGAGACCCCGATGTATGAGAGGCCGGGTTGCACCTGCGCGTGCGTGCCGATATGGCCCGCGCGCTCGATGGGGCCGCGCGCTTCGCAATCTGCCAGCGGCAGCCGGAGAAGAGGAAACGCGAGAAGCTTCTCGGCTTCTTCCAGGAACCTCTCCATGCCCCAGCGGTCGACGAGGTACTTGAGTCGCGCTTTCTTGCGATCGGTGCGGTCACCGTTTTCCGCGAAGACGCGGATCATGGCTGCGGCCACCGCCACGGCCTCGTGCGGCTTCAGGATGACGCCCGCGTCGGTCGCAAACTGGCGGTGACCGGTGATGCCGCACAGCAGCACCCGGAAGTACACCCCGGCGGGCAGGCTCTGGCCCTCAGAAACCCGCACAGCCTGGAAGCCGATATCGTTGGTATCGGCCACGGCCGAGATAGTACCCCCATCGTCGAACGCCACGTTGAACTTGCGCGGAAGGCCGAAGAGATCGCGTGAGTTGAGAATGTACTGGGCCAGGGCATCGGCGTGCGGCCTCACGTCCAGCAGCGAACGGGGGTCGATCCCGCTGAGCGGAGACGCGGTGATATTGCGAATATTGTCCGCGCCAGACCCGCGCGAACTCATGCCGAGCGCCGCGATCTTGTTGAGCACCGGAACAAGATGCTTCGGCTGGAAATCACGAATCTGGACGTTCGAACGCGTGGTGAGATCGCAACGTCCGGCGCCCCATTCGTCAGCCATCTCCGCGAGTCCACGCATCTGACGCGAGGTCAAAACTGCTCCCGGGACCCGCAGCCGCAGCATGAACGAGTCCTGTGCCGGCGAAACGTAGAAGAAGCCGTGGAACTTGAACCGGTAGGTGTTCTCCGGGTTCGGTGCCATATTTTCCTTGCTGTGAGAGAGCAGCTCATCCCACGCGTCGAGCGGGTTGCGCTCGTACTTCCAAAGCTCTTCGCGGCACAGGTCCTCGACAAGTGTGCCGTGGAAGGTGGCTGCCAGGTTCTGGGTGCCGGCTGTGGGTTCAGCGGTAATCTGGCCGGCTGCGGTATGGCCCACAAAAGGCATGCGCTGGATCACCCCCGCGAAAAAGCCTTCGAGGTACTGCTTCTGCTCAACCGAGAAGGTTTCGTCGCCCGCGCTTTCGAGCATGGGAGCGGTAAGTGCGTTTTGAGGGTTGGCAAGCGGGCCATTGGCAGGCATGGGCAAGTCCTTTGCGAAAACGAGCGGATGGTATAGCTCATTAGCTTCCCGAGTGGGAAGGTCTTATCGTTTGGGGAGCTCGTCATGGAGCCGGATGGGTAAGTGGAATGAATGGCGGAGACATCCATGGTCTCAGCCGGCGGACGGGATGGATAAACTTCGCGGACCTCGGCGGTCCTGAAGAACTTCCTGAAATTCACGTTCGGTTGCGTCAGCATAGCCGGAGAGCGTGGTGAACGCAAGCGCTTTTTGCCGGACAGCGTGCAGACCAGGAGCCAACGCCCGATCGACAAAAGTGTTGCGCGGGCACGAGACGCATGTTACATCTGAAGGACAACACCCCTGAACTCCCGCGATACCCTGATTGTGTCGCACTTGCCAAGGCTGGCCGACGCGCAACGATGCGCCTCAGCCGGCGTTGCCCTCGTTCTCTCTCGCCCGCCAACTTGCCCCCATACCACCGCCCTGGCGCGGGCCACTCTGTTTCGTCTTTCGGGAGATACCCTCGCATGACTCGCTTTCCTGCCCGTACCGCTCTCCTTGCCTTGTCCGCTCTCTCCCTCTCCATGCATCTCGCCGCACAGGACGCGCCGTTATTGCTTGCAGCGGCGACCGAGCCGGCAGTCTCCAGCTCCAATGGACCCGAGTTGCAGAACGGCCCCACGCCGCAGACGGCCACCTCGCCCCAGCCTGCCACCAACAAACTCCCGTCTGGATTTCTGGGTTCGCCCATCGCAACCGGAACCGTCAAGCGCACCTATCCCGTCAGCATCTCGTTCCTCAGTCGCAACCGCGCCGACGCCCTCAACTACTACGACGACGGCGTATACACCAGCACGTACCCATACGTCGAGCACTTGCTACGTATCGCCATCGCCCAGAAGGTCGGCAAGTTTGACTGGCAGGCGGAGTTGGCCGAAAACACCGTCTTCGACGTTCCCACGACCGCCGTCGACCCGGTAGCGGCACGTGGGCAGCTCTTTCTGGGAGGCACGTACTACGCCTCCAATGGCCCTCTGAACACCACACCGTCGGCCGCCTCGTTCAAACAGGGCTGGCTGCGCTACCACGGCAAGGGGCCGGACACGACCCTTCGTCTCGGCCGCTTTGAATTCTTTGAAGGTCAGGAGACGACTCCCAAAGACCCAACCCTGCTTTGGCTGCAAACCAACCGCGTCGCGCAGCGCCTGGTCGGTAACTTCGGCTTTTCGAACGGCCAGCGCTCCTTCGACGGCATCGACGGCCACTACGGCAAAGGAACCTGGGACATCACCGCCATGGCTGGCCGCGCCATCCAGGGCGTCTTCAACATGAACTCCAACCCTGAGCTCAACGTCGACATTCAATACCTCGCCTATACCAGGCGCCAGTTCAAGGATCGCCTGATCTTCCGCGTCTTCGGCCTGGACTACCACGACGCCCGCACCGGCCTGACCAAGACCGACAACCGGACCGCCGCCGCCCGTGCGCTGGACCACAGGAACATCCGCATCGGCAGCTATGGCGCAGACCTGCTCGGCACCCTGCCCACCGGTCCAGGCGCATTCGACGGGCTCTTCTGGGGTGTCGTCCAGAACGGTCAGTGGGGCGTCCAGAACCAGCACTCCGGCGCCTACGCCGTCGAAGGCGGATACCGCTTTACCAAAGTCGCAAGCAAGCCCTGGATTCGCGGCGGAGCCTTTCGCTCCACCGGCGACAACAACAACACCGACGACCAGCACAACACCTTCTTCGCCGTGCTGCCGACGCCGCGCGTCTACGCCCGCTTTCCCTTCTACAACTCCATCAACAGCAAGGATCAGTTCATTCAGATCATGGACAGCCCCAGCAAACGTTGGGATCTCCGCAGCGACATGCACTTCCTGCAGCTCACCTCCAGCACCGACTTTCTCTACAACGGCGGCGGCGCGTACGACAACAAGGTCTTCGGCGTCACCGGCCGCACCGCCAACGGGCACAATAGCCTCGCGTCCATCTTCGATATCAGCTCGGACTATGCCGTCACCCCGTCGCTCAGCCTGAACACCTACTACGCCCATTCCTACGGCCGCACCGTCATCAGCGCGCTCTATGCGGGCAAACAGGCAAACTACGGATACCTTGAACTCATTTACAAGTTCGGCATTAAGCAGCGTGCCGCAAAAGCGGTGAAATAATTCGGCTGCGTCAAAGTTACAAGCCCGTTTCGACACAGGCTCCAAGTGGTCTGAAATTGTGTGTTACCTTGATGTCCAACAGTCCCAACTTGTACTGCTCCAGTGCGCTGCTTGAAGCCCGGAGCAGCCGAGTCGACCCCAGCAGTGGGGACTACGGATGGAGTCTTGATGGCGCACGCAAGCTTTGACGGTCTGCGGGTTCTTTCACTCGAATCCAGACGGGCCAAAGAGGTAGAGAAGCTCATCCGCACCTATGGCGGACAGCCCTTCGTCGTGCCTTTCATGCGAGAGGTGAAGCTCGAATCGAACCATGCCGCGCTGGACTTTGCGGACCGCCTCATGCGCGGCGAACTCGATGTCGTCATCTTTATGACCGGTGTTGGAGTTCGGGCTCTGCTGGAAATTGTCGAGACACGCTATTCTCGAACGGAATTTCTCGAAGCCTTGGGAAGAATAAAAATTGTGACGCGAGGCTCGAAACCAGAAGCCGCATTACGCGAACTAAAGCTCCGCTCGGTCGCAACCGCGTCCGAGCCCACAACCTGGCATGAGCTCATGTCCGCCATGCACGCCTACTTTGGCGACTCGCTCAAGGACCAACGCATTGCCCTGCAGGAGTACGGAGCGTCCAACCCGGAACTCCTCGCGGAATTGACCGAGTGCAGCGCCTCCGTCTTCAAGGTGCCGGTGTATCAATGGGCGCTGCCGCACGATCTCAAACCACTGCGCGAGTGCGTCCACGGCCTCACCCACGCCAGTGTGGATGTTGTGCTCTTTACGACCGCAGTCCAGGTCATCCACCTCATGCTGATCGCGCAGGAGATGAACCAGGTCGCCGAGATGCTCGCTGGTCTACGTTCCGTCGTGGTGGTCTCGGTAGGCCCCACGACAACCGCCGAGCTCCTGCATTACGGCATTCCCCCGGACTTCGAGCCCTCTCGCCCCAAAATGGGCTTCCTCATCAACGAGGCCGCGCAGTACTCCGCCCAGGTGCTGCAGGGCAAACGCCAGCGAGCGTCGCTGCCGCCCGAAGAGGAGTTTGAGCCGGCCCCTGCCCCCGGCGAACCACTCACCCATGTCGCCCAATCCCGCCATGCAGTCCGCCGCGTAGCCGAGTCGACTCCCACCATGGCCGGCTTCAGCGACGGCCTCAGCTCCTTTGACTTCCTGCATGAGATATCCCGCCGCCTCGCCGCCTCCGACCCCCTCCACACCGTGCTCGACCGCATCCTCGAGTTCGTCACCACGATGATTCCCTGCGACTCCTGTTTCCTCTACACCCTCGAAGGAGAGAAGCTGGTTCTCCGTGCTTCCAGAAACCCTCACGCAGATATCGTCGACTCGCTCGGCATCAAGCTGGGGCAGGGGATCACGGGCTGGGTCGCCGAACACCGCGAGCCAGTCGCAATCGCCTCCAGAGCCTCGGAAGATCCGCGCTTTTCGAAATTCAAGAACATTCCGGAGGACACCTTCGAGGCCATGCTATGTACGCCCATCGTCTGCGCGACCAGGGTCATCGGCGTCATCAACCTGCAGCATCGCCTGTCCTACAGTCACAGCAGTGTGGAAGTCCGGTTGCTCTCCCTGATCGGCTATCTTGTAGGCGCTGAAATTGAACGCGCCCGGCTGGACACCGAAAACCTGCAATTGGCTGATCGGCTTGAGACGCGGAAAGCGATTGACCGCGCCAAGGGATTGCTGCAAAGGGACCTGAGCATCTCTGAAAGCGACGCATACCGCATGATGCAGCGCGAAAGTCGACAGAGAAGGAAGACCATGCGTGAAATAGCCGAGGCTCTTCTGCTAAACGAAGAGATGAAGCGCTCCACATCGGTCGCTTAGCCATGTGGACGCATCCGGGCGGTCTCGATCGATGAATCCAACACTGGCATGAAGTTATTCGCCGGACTTACAAAGCAATAACTCGCTCGCGGCACAGAGGGTATGCAGTCAAATGACTGTTTCTACAAGAGAGAGCGGTCGGTCAAAGTGTCGCCCGCCCGGGCCTCAGTCAAGTGCCCATTGAGGTTGATCCCTGTCTCATTTAGCGAGCGGTCACGGGAAGAGTGTAGGTGGCGCTGCGGGCCGGTGTGCCATCCGTTGCACTGAGCGTGTGCGTGTAAGAGCCAGGATTCAATGGCATCAAGGTCTGCGGTGAAGTGAGGCTGCGTGACAGCGGGGACGTAAGAGGCGAGGGAAGCAGAAGCGGCGCTCGTGCCCGGGATGCTTGCCGAGGCCAGGACATGCTCCAGGACCCCCGCATTGCCGCGCTCAATGTAGATATGACGTGAGGTAACCGTCGCTGAAAACATCTTCATCTTCATGCGCACGGATAACCACCTGATACTCCCCGTCTTCATCGCGCTGTTGCTCTTGACCTTGCTTCCAATACCCAGCAGCCTGCAGACACCGACCTTGAATCCCACACGTCAAGAGACAGTGCTCGCGCAAAGACCCGACGACTCCTTGCTCTCCGGCTAACCAATATCATTTGACCTTAGATTGGGGATGGATGTGATGGCATTCGTCAGGAGGTGTCCGACTGGGTGCCTCCCTGCATCTCGCGAGAGCCAACAGATGTCTGTCTCCAATTCCCGGGTGCAGAGTGGAATGTCCATCTCACTCTCAACTTCGATGAAGGATCGTTCCTTGACGCCGTCGGGAAGAGATTGAAGGATCGTGAGAATCGACGGGGCAGCCGTCTCATCGCCTGCAAAGATACAGCACCTGCCCGAGGCGGGGGCCTTACACACCCCGCACGGCAAGTAACTTTCCACGCTGGCCCCGGGCGATGCAGAGGCTACCCACCGGGAAAATACGCCGTTACCATGCAGGGTCACATCGACAGCAGCGATCAACTCTTCCGCCGCCCCCTTGTCCCGTACGACTTTCTCATGGGAATCAACGCACTTGCCGCAGCCGTTGATGGCCGAGACGGCCAGCGACCAGAGCTCGAAATCAAGCGGCTCCACGCCATGCGAACGAAGGACATTCATCCTCAATCGAGCGGGCAATCTTGCATATTCCTCGTTGCTCGAAAGATGCTGAAAGCGATAATAGATGTTGTTCATCCCCATAATGGCCGCGGCTGCTTTGGCTGCTTCGATGGCAGCATCAGAGAGATGCTTCGAGGCTTCCGCTAATACAGCTGCAGTCAAGACGGAGTTTCGAGTGCCTATCGCGGACGCAACCACTGTGCCCCAGAGTTGTTGCAGGGTCAGTTCCGTGTTGTTGCGGATGAGCGTAGAGTCGTTCAACTTCAGGTCCTTCGCGAACGCCGATAGGGAACCGTAAGAGCGTCTGACGTCATGATGCAATCTCCTTTTAGGCTGCGATGGTCTCTTCGCCTTTTTGCCAGTTGCAGGGGCATAGTTCATCGGTCTGCAAGGCATCGAGGACACGCAGAACCTCCTGGGGATTCCGGCCCACGGAAAGATCCGTCACATAGACAAAGCGAATGACGCCTTGTGGCGTCGACGAGAGAGGTTGCACGGCACAGTGCGCTGGTATGGTCCTTGCGATGGAATTGGCGCTCCGGCATTGGGCTCTTTGGCCTTTGGAGAGCGCGGGGGCCATTTGGCGATCGAGGCAGAAGAGATGACCTCTCTGAATCGTGTCTATATGCAAAGGGTTGGAATCCTCAGAACGGCATTCAGCATGGGAGCCGAGCCATTCACCGCGGTCGACTGGATGTCTCAGGACCCGAACTTCAGCGGCCTATGCCGTCTTTTTTCGCGTTGCCTGGGACGTCTCGTCAACACCGTTCGCGTCGTGAACAATCTCGAGCTTGGCATATGCCCATTCCGCTTGATCGGCCAGACAACAGCACACTTTCCTGACTTTTCTTTGTGGCTCCGCACCTCGCATCCTTTGCAGCGAGCAGGTCAATCCCTTAAATTCTTCGTTTCAAAGGCTGCGGTGGGCTGGGCTGTGTTGACCACGGATCAAGATATCCTGCCTTTTATCTCGGAATCGACGCTGACGACTTCAATCACCCAGACACTCAACGCCTGGCGGCGCGTCCAGCAGGAGACAAGCTACGAGGGCCCATTCCAAGACGAGGTCAATCGGTCGACTAATCGAGAGTTTGGTTTGGCAGAGACAGAGTCAAGGGACCCGAGATCGAATCCCGAGAGCACTCTTAGCTCTTCGCGCCTTGGGTGACTTGGTGGAAAGCTTGCCGCGGAGATAGTGCCCCAGGAAGATCACAACCGCTTGCTCAACAACCTCTGTGATCCGCGCCGAAGAGAGTTCCGCCTCAGACCCCATGACACGAACCCAAAGGAGGGACTCGTCCACCATCCCGATGAACTGCTGCGATGCGAGTTCGGCATCGGTAAGCTTGAGCACACCTCGCTTGCCCAACTCCGCAATGTAGTTTCGGATCGCCCCCACCGCCGGGGTCTTTCCCGCATCGAAGAAGCTCCTCATCAGCTCCGGGAATCGTGAGGCCTCTCCAATGATCATGCGCAGAAATGAGACGGCAAGAGGAGACCGCCAGAACTCGCCGATTGCGTATCCAATCGTACGAAGACCCTTGGCAGGATCGGCGAGCATCGCCTCATCCGTATCGATCGACATAACCGGGAACGCCATCCACATACGCTCGACCACCGCATGGAACAACTGCGCCTTCCCCTCTGGAAACTGGTTATAGAGGGTTCGCCTGGCAGACCCTGCCGTCTGAGCGACGAGCTCCATGCTGGTTCCTTCGTAACCGTGCTGAATGAAGACCCGACTCGCCGCCGCCAGGATGGTGTCACGCTTCGACAGGACGTCAAGCTGAGCCAGGGATTCGAAGATGGACCGTTCAGGACGAGGAAGCATTCTGATGATCATACGGCACTCTCTTGCACTGGCAATGCTACTTCTGCACAGATAAGTGCATCTCATCCCTATGGCTAACGAACTCACTCCCTCCGCAACGGACACCCTCTACAAACTTGGTTCCGAAACCTTTACGTCTTCGCTCGGCACGTCTGCGGCCGAATTTGAAAAAGGCTTCGAGGACATTGCGCCTGGATTCGGCCGACTCATTCTGGAAGCAGAGTTCGGTACGGCCTATCACCGTCCCGGTCTCGATCTGAAGACGCGCGAACTCATCATCGTCGCGACTTGCGCAACTCTTGGCGCCACGGGATACGGTGCGGCCAAGATGCATATCGGAGCGGCGCTTCGGGCAGGTGCAACCCGTGCAGAGATCGTCGAAGCGCTCGTGCAAATTACCTTCGCTGCGGGTCTTCCCACTTCTATCGGTGCCCTTGAGGCGGCGCGTGATGCATTCGCCGCCCTCGACAAGGAAGGCCGCTAAGATGAGCGGTCTTTCGGGAAAGATATCGCTGGTGACTGGCGGGAGCCGTGGCATCGGACGAGAGATCGCTCTCGCTCTTGCAAAGGCGGGTTCGGATGTTGCGCTCATTGGTCGTACTGCTGGCCCTGACGCGTATGCCGTCGTCGATGAAATCCGGGCTATGGGTCGTCAGGCGTTCGTCTACTTCGCAGATCTCTCGAAGGCGGCGCAAGCAGCGAGTGTCGTACAGCAAGCCGCCAGTGAGCTTGGCCCAATCTCCATCCTCGTCAACAATGCGGGTATCAACCCCAGCAAACCTCTGGAGCAAATCAGCACTGAAGATTGGGATGAGACCATAGCCGTCAATCTGAGCTCCGCGTTCTACGTGACTCAAGCCGTCCTGCCAGCCATGCGCGCTCAACGATGGGGACGCATCATCATGCTCTCTTCTGTGGCAGCCCAGTTGGGAGGAGTGATCGGGCCTCACTACGCCGCAAGTAAGGCCGGAATCATTGGTCTCGTCCACGGATACGCAAGCCTCCTCGCAAAGGAAGGCATCACCGTCAACTCCATCGCTCCGGCCCTCATCGAAACCGACATGCTCAAAGGCAATGACCGCATCAAGCCCACCCTCATACCGCTCGGGCGCTTTGGAACAGTCGATGAAGTTGCCTCCGTCGCCTTGATGCTTGCCGAAAACGGATACATGACTGGCCAGACCATCAACGTCAACGGTGGCTGGTACATGAGTTAGTGCGCTCTTGCAGCGACAACAAAGAAGGGACAACAAGTGGAAATCAGAAGATTAGGTAATTCAGGACTACGTGTTCCAGCATTGAGCTTCGGCACCGCCACATTCGGCGGACAAGGGGATTTCTTCAAGGCCTGGGGAGCGACCGATACCGACGGCGCAAGCCGCCTGATCGACGTTTGCCTCGATCACGGCGTATCCATGTTCGACAGCTCAGACGGCTACTCAGCCGGTCTCGCAGAGACGATCCTCGGTAAGGCCATCGCAGGCAAGCGTAACAACCTCCTCATCTCGACCAAGGTCACCTTTCCAACGGGTCCAGGCCTGAACGACTACGGCTCCTCCCGTCAGCACTTGGTCGAAGCGGTGAACGCGTCGTTGAGCCGCCTGGGCACTGACCACATCGATCTGCTGCAACTCCACGGACAGGACTACAACACTCCAGTAGACGAGACACTTTCAACCTTGGATGAGCTCGTTCGTTCCGGCAAGGTGCGTTACATCGGTGCGTCCAACTTCTCGGGCTGGCATCTGATGAAGTCCGTCATGACCTCGTCACAGTATGGCTATCCCCGACACGTCGCGCATCAGGTCTACTACTCCTTGCTGAACCGGGACTACGAGTGGGAATTGATGCCGCTCGGGCAGGATCAGGGCATCGGTGCAGTGATTTGGAGCCCGCTCGGCTGGGGCAAACTAACTGGTAAGATCCGCCGCGATCAACCGGCGAAGCCCGGAACGCGCGCCCATGACATCGCGGGTACAGGTCCGAAGTACGAAGAGGAGCGACTCTATCGCATCGTGGATGCCCTGCTCGCGTTAACCGAACAAACAGGAAAGACAGTTCCGCAGATCGCTCTCAACTGGCTTCTTCAGAAGCGCACGGTCGCGACCGTCGTGATCGGTGCCCGCAATGAAGAGCAGCTCATTGAGAACATCGGCGCTGTCGGCTGGACTCTTTCCGCGGAACAGATCGCGACACTGGATGCTGCCAGCGATGCCCCCGCGGCATACCCGGTCTGGCATCAGCGCGGCTTCCCTGTGCTGAATGAACACTCCACCACCAACCGCAACTAAGAACAAGTGAATCAGGAGATTGCAATGAATCGTTTTGATGGAAAAGTAGTAATCGTGACGGGAGCAGGATCGGGAATTGGAGCGGCCACAGCCAAGCGTTTTCTCGCGGAGGGAGCATTGGTCGTGCTCAACGGGCGACGCAAGGACAAGCTCAGCGAAACAGCGGAGGGCTTTGATGATGGCCGGGTGTTGCTGCACAGCGGAGACATTGCGGATGAGGGCTATGTCAAGCAGTTGATCGAAGCCACCGTCGCAAAGTTCGGCAAGATCGATGTGCTCGTCAACAATGCAGGCGTATCTGCCTTCGGTCCGATCCTGGACAGCACGACGGAGCAATGGCGCAAGGTCATGAGCATCGATGTCGATGGGGTGTACTTTGCTATCCGCGCCGCACTACCGCATTTGCTGAAGACCAGGGGCAACATCGTCAACGTCTCGTCTGTCTCAGGTCTGGGTGGCGATTGGGGAGGCAGCATCTACAACACAGCCAAGGGTGCCGTCTCGAATCTCACCCGCGCTCTGGCCCTGGAACTAGGCTCGCAGGGCGTTCGAGTGAATGCCGTGAATCCCAGCCTCACCTCGACCGAAATGACCGCCGAGTTCGAGAAGAACGATAAGCTCATCGCAAAGTTCACGGATCGTCTCCCCATCGGACGAGGTGCCCGGCCGGAGGAAGTCGCGAGTGTCATCGCCTTCCTCGCAAGCGAGGATGCCTCGTTCGTCAATGGCGTCAACCTGCCCGTAGACGGCGGCGTCACCGCTTCCAACGGCCAACCAAACATGACCGGACTGGTTTAGCCTCGTCGAGAGCGGTTAGCGCCGCTCTCGATCTCCTTTCATTCTCGCTTTATCTAAAAGCCTGTTCGCCGTACCGAGCCACAAGGACACAGCATGACTCACAGCACTGACATTCATCAGGATGTGGCATCCCTGAACGCAAGACTTGCAAACATTCAGACAAAGAGCGGTTATGCACTGGGTCTGGAGACTGAGGAAGGCGTGCTCGACCTAACTGCTACAGGTGCCGCACTCGGGATGTCAGCCCCGCGGGATATGGACGACCTTCTTCAACATGGCTTGGGGGAGCAGGTCCGTCGCATCCGGGATGCGGTCGCGGACAGACCTGAAACTGCGGTGCTGATTAAACTGCAGGACGTCATCTTCGCCCCTTTGGTCACGCGACCCGAGAAGATCATCTGCGTGGGTTTCAACTACGAGAAGCATGCCGAGGAAACCGGCACCCCAATCCCGAAGGCTCCACCACTCTTCGCCAAGTTCAGCAACGCACTCAACCACCATAACGGTGTGGTGACTCTACCCACCCGTGTTGACAGTCACTTCGATTACGAGACGGAACTCGTCATCGTCTTCGGTCGGCGTTGCCGTGACGTCAAGGAAGAGGAAGCTCTGGACTACGTGGCTGGCTACTCGATCGGCAACGACGTGAGTGCCCGCACGCTTCAGCAACAGACGACGCAGATCACCGCTGGCAAGATCTCGGACGGCTTCGCTCCGGTTGGCCCTTGGCTCGTAACCCGGGACCGCATAGCCGATCCGAACAATCTCCGCCTGCAAACTTTCTTCAACGGAGAGCGACGCCAGGATTGGACGACGAGCGACATGATCTTCGATTGCCGAAAACTCATCAGCTACATCACAGGCATCATGACGATCCAACCAGGCGACATTCTTTTCACAGGCACGCCGCAGGGAGTGATCCTCGGAGAAAAAATACCTGCGATGCTACGCCGTTGGGTTAAACCGGGTGACGAGGTGATCTCCACCATCGAAGGTCTGGGCGAACTCCGCGTCACCTATGAGTAGAAGTTCGTTCATCACTTGCGCTGTCTGGCCATAGTCGATCTCCAGGTGAAAACTTTTATCTCCGTGGAGTCACCGTGCAAGGAGCGATCAACATCCGGGGCGGCGCGGATCTGCCCATGCACTTGGAGAATCCGGTCAGCCTTGGTTGCACGACAACGGGAGAGGTGCAGCCTTGGGGAGCCAGGATGCACGCAGCCCTCACGGTGGAGGCGGGCAAGGTCAACCATGGAGACACCGGCTTTCGCTCCAGTCATGAAGTTGTGCCTGCAATTTAGACGAATCTTGCCCCTACGAGGATGGCGAATGCGACGTGGCACAGGCCTTCGAGTGTAGTATCGAGCCTCTCATGGTCTTGTGCGAGTCATCTACAACGCGCGACCCATGCGAATCTCTTTCTCCATCGGCAACACCCAGACGCGAAAGCGTCTTTACGAAGGAAGTCGATCGACAGGTAATTTACTGGAAAAGGCATGCACTTCGCACCGTCGACTCTGGAGGACGCCTCCAGGAGGCGTGGCTACGGTCCCTTCTGCTAAAAACGGATCCTCCTTCGCTTTGGTCAACACCTAAATTATGATGGGACTCTGAATTTCAGTTCTGGCGTTTCGGCTGCGCTCGGATAATTGACTCGCAATGACCAACAACTTGAAACGAGATCCGGACTTGACCCATGCTGTTTAACTCCTTCCCTTTTCTGTTCATCTTTCTCCCCATTGCTCTGCTTGGGTATCAGATTGCGGGACGTCTTCATCGTCGTGGAGTTGTTGTTTGGTTGGGCATTGCTTCGCTCGCTTTTTACGCCTATTGGCATCCAACATTTCTGATTATTCTTGGCATCTCGATCCTGCTCAACTACCTCATCGCGTGTCTGATCGTGCGACGTATCCCAAACTCAATCGGCACTCATATCTGGCTCGCGCTCGCGATCTGCGCGAATCTTGGGGCGCTCTGCTACTTCAAGTATCTCTTTCCGTTTCTCATCTTCGTGACTTCCTTCACCCACACAAACCACGATTGGGGCCGCGTCTTGCTCCCGCTCGGCATTTCCTTTTTTACCTTTACTCAGATCGCGTATCTTGTCGATCTCCAGCAGAATGCCGCTGAACTTCAAGACTTCTCCAGTTACATGCTTTTCGTTACCTTCTTCCCCCACCTGATTGCAGGCCCGATCCTTCACCACAAATCGATCATGCCCCAATTCGCGGAGGGCAGAGACTATCGACTCAACGCGGATGACGTAGCCGTCGGCTTCTCGTGGTTCATCATGGGACTGTTCAAGAAGGTCATGCTGGCCGATAACTTCATATCGGCCGTTGACCCTGCATTCGCTGCACCAGGTGGAGTGTCCCGGCTCGCGGGATTGATCGCAATCCTCTCCTATGCACTTCAGCTTTACTTTGATTTTTCAGGATACTCGGATATGGCCCTCGGGCTGGCTCGAATGTTCTCCATCCAATTTCCACTCAATTTTGCATCACCCTACAAAGCCTCCAATATCATCGATTTCTGGAATAGGTGGCATATGACTCTTACCCAGTACATAACCAGCTATGTCTTCACTCCGGTTCAAAAACTGATCAGGGAGCACCGCCAAAAACAAGGACTCGCCGTCAATCGAAAAGCGCTCAATACTGTATCCGGGTTCGCCAATATGATCGCAATTCCCACACTGTTTACTATGGGGATCGCGGGCATCTGGCATGGAGCAGGATCTCGATTCATCATCTACGGCCTGCTTCACGGAGGCTACATCACTTCGGCTCATGCTTGGAGGATTACACGGACAAAGAGACCCAATCTAATACCGAAATGGATTGGGCAACAGTTCCGTCACATCTTTTCCGTAGGCCTTACTTTCTTCGCGGTCATAGTAAGCCAGGTTTTCTTTCGATCGAGCAGCACAGGAAATGCGCTTCTTCTACTCAGAAACACCTTTGGTTTCCACCATAGTCAGAGCTCGACGGCCGCGCTTTCTGGCTTCCCGCTCCTAAGTGCCCTGGCCTTATTGGTTTTGGGATTTATAATCGTCTGGCTTCTACCCAACACCCAGCAAATCCTGATCAATTTCAAGCCTTCATTGGCTCTGGCCGAGTCGGACGCAAAACCTGCCGTATTCACATTTCGTTGGAGCCCCACCTTCCTCTGGGCGGTCATGCTGTCAGCCGCCCTGGTCATTTCGGTATCCCACTTTCAAGATCCATCAACATTTCTGTATTTCCAATTCTGATGATTGGAACGAATAGACAAAATATGACTAGCGAAGATGGAGAAGGTTTAGGGAAAATAGAGCCGCGCGTTCCCATGCGCATGGGGCGCTACATCGCTCTGCTCGGATTTTCTGCAATCGTCCTGTATTTATTGCCCTTTGTTATTAACAAAATGCCAGGTTACGATAGGCGCTTCGGAACATTCTTTGGCCCTCTTTTGGACTATGGATACTCTGCGAATGACGTAAATGCGGATATCGTGGTGTTCGGCGACTCCAGCGCAGTCTTCGGTTTTGATCCGGTGCAGGTCGGCAATGCCTTGAACCTCAAAGTCATCAATCTGCCTAATACTTTGGGGTCCTTAGCGGTAACTCAAGATGATGTGCTCCGGGGCTATCTTAAACACAACAAGGCTCCTCGGTTGATCGTGTTTTATTTTGCTCCTTGGGATCTTGACTTCAATGCAGGAAAGCCAAAGGAAAATCTGTTTGAAGGAGAAGACATACTCCTCCGTACCGCCCCGGCTTCCGAGATCATCACGTACTTCCGCCATTACCCGCTCCATCTCCTCAACTATCCTCTGGAGTTCTATTCGTCCGTAGTTCAAAACTCCCTGGTCACCTTCGCACATCACACATCGGGACAAGCCCAGATCGTAGCGAGACACGGCCATGCAGATGTTCCCGCGCATGCCCCTTCTTTGTCCGAAGACTGCTCGTTGCCCACCGCCCTCACCAATCCAGTGGGCTCTGACACGGTAGACCGGTTTATCAACTCCTATCGCTCTCAGGCAACACAGACGTGGTTGTATATATCTCCGATTCCCAACTGTCGAAACGCCCAACTAATCACGAACCGTTCCTATCGTGGCGATTTGACATCCTCTCCAGCAGCGCTTGATCCTACTTTTTTTGCTTTGGACTACACCCATGTAAGGGCGCCAGGGGTCCCGCAATCTTCAGAGATCTTCACACAAGCGCTTACGAAAGCGTTGAAGTCGGAGCCCCTGAGCCATTGATTCCAAAAAGATCTCGAATCACGCGCACTCGCAAGAATTTAGTTGAGACGACTCCTCCGGATCGCTCCCAGGCGGCAAGAACTTGTAGCATATCTACATATGCTTGATTTCGACTTCTGCTCCATTGACGACATCCTCCGAAACCGGAAAAGTATTCGAAGAGAACTCTCAGCGTCGGACGGCCTGCGGGAACTCAGAATCGCTGTACTTGGAGGATCGACAACGAACGAGTTCGTCAATCTCCTTGAGATCCTGCTGCTTGCCAGTCATTTCCGGCCGGTCTTTTATCAGTCGGAGTATGGGAGATTCTATGAGGACGCAGTCTATGATCCTCAGACGCTTATCGACTTTAAGCCCGATCTGGTCTATATCCACACCTCAAATCGAAACATTCAGAACTACCCCCCTCTAAATTGCTCAGAGGAACAGCTCGCTGGCTGCGTAGCGAGCGAACTGGAGCGATTCCAGGAGATTTGGAGTGCTTTGGACGCGAATGTTCATTGCCAGATTGTGCAAAATAATTTTGAGGTCTCTGCTTATAGCTTTCTGGGAAGTCTGGATGCATCGTCGAGTGGGGGCAGAGGCCGATTCCTCTCAGAACTCAATGTGGCCTTTGCAAAAGCTATTGCCGAGCGTTCCAACACGATTCTGCAAGACATCCATAGCATCTCCGCTCATGTAGGCCTCAAGCGCTGGTTCGACTGGAGCCGCTACTTTAGTTACAAACTGCTATACACAGCTGAAGCAAATCTTGAAATAGCACGTTCATTAAATGCGATTGTCAAAGCGATCTACGGAAAGAAGCGCAAGGTTCTTGTGCTTGATCTTGACAATACATTATGGGGCGGAGTCATCGGCGATGACGGAGTCGACGGTCTTCAGCTAGGTCGCGAGACCCCCATGGGAGAGGCCTTCATCGAATTTCAGGAGTACTGCCTGGGGCTTCGCGATCGAGGGGTGTTGTTAGCGGTTTGTTCAAAAAATAATGACGAGACCGCAAGAGCCGGCTTTATGCACCCAAGCTCTATCCTGAAGCTGGAACACATATCCAGTTTCAAGGCTAATTGGGATCCAAAACATGAAAACATCCGCTCGATAGCTTTGGAACTAAATCTTGGCTTGGATAGTTTCGTCTTTATTGACGACAATCCTGCGGAACGTGAGATCGTCAGAGCCCAGATACCAGAGGTTGCAGTGCCTGATGTAGGGAACGATCCCGTACGTTATCCTGCAATCATAGAAGCCGGTCGCTTCTTCGAATCAATTTCACTTTCGAAAGAGGATCTTGCCCGAGCCACCCTGTACGCGCAAAACTCGAAGCGTTCCGTTCAGGCGCAAAAGTTTTCTGATTATGGAGAGTATCTCGATTCGCTGGAAATGATAGCTGAGATTTCGACGTTCAAACCGGTATACCTTGAACGCATAGCTCAACTAACAAATAAGACGAATCAGTTCAACTTGACGACGCTGCGTTTGAGCTTCAGTGAGATAGAAGCCTTCTCTTCCGACCCGGCCTACATTCCGTTGTACGGTAAGCTTGTAGATCGTTTCGGAGACAACGGGCTGATCTCGGTTGTTATAGGAAGAATAGAAAATACCGTTCTCTACGTCGACCTGTGGCTTATGAGTTGTCGAGTTTTGAAACGTGACATGGAGTTAGCGATGCTCGATGCCTTGGTTGAGAAAGCCAACTCTCATAAACTAGAGTCAATCGTCGGTTACTATATTCCAACGAGTAAGAATACGATGGTAGAAAATTTCTACCAGGGTCTAGGATTTGAGCCGGACACGGGCGAGGGGATGGAATACCCAGACAAACGTACCGTATGGCGCCTCAACCTGGCAGGTTATACAAAACGGAACACCCACAGTAAAACCAAGGAGTATGGAAATGCATAATCTGACGACCGATAGTGTTCTCGATGAACTTCAACCAATCTTTCAAGAGGCGTTGGACAAGCCAAATCTCACCGTTACCCTCTCATCCAATGCGATGAACACCCCGGATTGGGACTCATTGGCTCATATTGAAATCATCGAGATGGTTGAACGCCACTACAAGATCAAGTTCGGTTTGGGCGAACTCCAGGACTTAAAGGATGTGAATGATCTTGTAAAACTAACCATCGAGAAGGTAGCTAAGCTTTAACGCCCGCAGAGGAGGAAAGCTTACGGAGAATGGGCAGCAGAATATCGACGGGATCTTGTTCGCGTTCAGGAAGTACTCCCGCAGTCTGATCCGTTCGTAGTCTGGGCAAGCGTGTCGTGATGATGTGCAGCCCCGGCATATGCTGGTTCATATCGTCACACAGGATCTCTCCCGCGGCCTTGATCATTGAGTATTCGGTCATTCCAGCAGGCCGTTCCTCAACTGCAATTGACGAAGGATAATAAACAGCCAGCGGAGCTTTTGCGGAGACGTATGTTTTTTCGGACCCTACAAGCTCCTTACATAAGTCGTAGAAGCCTTGTATATAAAACACAGAAAAATCAGCGAGGATCGAGGAGGACATCACCTCTCCCTTGGGACGGAAGATAGCGTTCGTAGCAAAATAAAACAAATGAGTGATTGGGCCATTGAGAAGAGAAAGTTGAGATGCAGCAGGCTTGCGAACGTCGTAGGGCAGCATTTCTATTTGCTTGCCGGCGCTGCGAATCTGATCGATGACCTTACCGGCTTCTAGTTTCCCCAGGGTATAGGTAATAGTTGATGAGCCGCCACCAGCGCCGATGAGTTTGGCCGTGAGTTCTCCCAGCCCTCGAGACCCCCCAATGATGAGCGCTCTCATATCGGCGAATTCTTCGGGACGCACCCGGCTCGCGAGTTCTGGCATGGTGGCCTGTTCAACTGGGGGCGTTCTGACGAACGTGTCCAAAAAACCATCTATGTTTGATCCAATGACGTGAATCTGCGCCTTACGAAAGCGTTCGTCCACCCGAGCTACGTTGAAGGAGAGCGACTCTCCGGCGCCACCCGTCGGCGTCAAACCGATTTCAAGATCAAGCTTTGAAAAAGTCGAATACAGGCCGGGAGCTTCCATCCCAACGACATACGAGCAGGCAGCTAACTCGGCTACCGTTCGGGCTTCAACTAAGTCACAGAGATCGGGAAACATTTGACGCATATCTTGTTTCGTAGCTACAAACGCATTCCCACTTATTTTCTCCAACTCAGCCAGATCAAGATTGCGTGGAGCCTCGAGAGGTGTTTGCGCCGACCGTGAGTGTATGTCTTCCAGCTCTATTTGTTGATCCGCACTAGAAGCTCCGAAGTGTATTTCAGCGCTTAGCGTGCTCATGCCCGCCACCTCTACCCTGAAGCGGAGAATCGACTCCACGGAGGAGACCAGAATGATCTCGGCCATATCTCCGAGATAAACCCATTTCAAGAATTTCACTTTGATACGGGTTGGGCATCGAACGATGTGGTCTTCCGTGGTCAGCGTCTCCAGAGCCCAAAGCAGCGTATGCATGCCATGCACTACTGGCAGACCGGCCTGTGTGCGCCGAGCTTGAACCGCATCCATATGTATGGGATTGCGATCTCCCGTAGCCGCAGCAAATCTTTCCTGGCCTTCATCACCCACAATTCGCTCATCAATTCTCATTTCGATCCCCTCAATCAAGTGTATCCGTAAGAGATTCAGGTCTAAAGTCCAGTCGGATCTTCGTTGTAGCGATTGCAAAGGTGAGATGGCAACATTCAAATGAGTAGGAACTCATCAATGGTTGAAAGCTCACCGTGATAAGTGGCTCTTATCCACTCTTCCTTCAAAGCTCTTTTGGAGTAACTGGTGAATCAGACTAGAAGCGGATACGTCCGGAGAACTGAAAGTCTCGGCTCCCTGAGTTGCTGGTTGCGCCACTGAGAGTTCCGAAGGCGGAGCTGTTGATATTCGTGGTGATGCCGCTGAACGTAACCTTATTGGTTACATTCTGGCAGTCGACGGCAAAGATGAACTTGAAGCGCTCGTTGAGATCGAAGGAGCGCCGTACGCCCATGTTGAGGTTATAGACGCTGGGGTTGCGGAGACCGAAAGCCGCGGTTCGAGGCGCATCGCCGATCATGAGGCTTCCGGAGTTGCAGAAGGGGCCGGAGCTGCTGGTGCAGGCTGCTCCGCCTACGCCCTGTCCCGGCGTAGTGCTGGTGACTGCGCCCGAGAGATAGGAGATGGCACCCAAATTGGCTGCAGTGATGCCTTTGCCCCAACTGCCGTTCTGGCGGATAGTCTTGCCTGCGAAGTTGGGATTGATGTCGGGCATGCACTGTCCTGCACCGGGCTCGGATGAAGAGGTGCAAGCTGACGAGGTGATGGCGAGCGGAGTGCCGGAGACATAGGTGAAGATGCCGGAGAGATTCCAGCCGCCGAGGATAGCGCGCGTGAGAAGGTGATCGCCCAAAAACTCGCCCTTGCCACCGGCAGGAAGCTTATAGACACCGTAGATGGAGAGGTTCTGCGGAACGCTGGTGGCGCTGAGGCCGCGGTCAATGCGGTCCTGCGCCCAGGCCTTCCCGTTGAGGGTAAGGTTGGCGGGAATGGCGTAGCCGCTGCGGATGGTGCCGGTGTCGTCGATCTGCTTGCCGTACGTGTAATTGAGGTTGAGGGTGAGGCCATGCGAAAGGCGCTTGGCGACCGAGAGCTGGAGGGAGTGGTAGGAGGCGTTGGCGGTCTGGCTGCCCCACGTATCGGTGACGCTGGAAAACTGCGGCATCCAGGTCAACATCTGGCCGATGGTTGCTTTGCCAGCGCCGCTCGTTGTGCTGGCAGCCTGCGAGTATCCGGAGTAGGGCGCAGCGATGCCGGGCACGATCGCGCTAGCCTTGGCGATGTTGGCGGTGGTTGCAGGAGCCGAGAGCAGAGCGGTTCCCAGCATGTAGTAGCGAGGATCGATCTGACCCGATTGCAGACCGCGGATATTGCTTGCACCGGCGAGGAAGTGGCTTTCAGACCCAGCGTAGTTGACCATGAGCGTGAGGTCCCGCATGAGCTCGCGCTGGAAGCCAAAGTTCCAAAACGAGAACTCTGGCGAGCGGCCGGAGACATAAGGATCGAGATAGCTGATGCCGCCCGGAGAGACGTAGGCTCCGGCACTAGTGACGTAGTTGCCGACGTTGAGGGTCTGGCTGATGGGCCCTGGCGCTGTGACGGCCGGTACGGTATATCCCGGGCCGCCAAAGTTGTTATTGCTCAGACCTTGGGCCTGAAACCCGGCGCTGTTGTTGAGGTAGAAAGCCGGACCTGCACCAGTGCCTGCGCCCCCGTCGGTGAAGGAAGGGGTGCTGGTGAGTCCCAGCGAACCGGTTCCCTGATAAGCACCTCCGGCCCCGCCCGTTCCGCCGCCGTGCGAGTAAACCAGGGCATAGGCTGCGCGGATGACGGTCTTGTCGTTGACGGAGTAGGCAAGGCCCACACGCGGACCCCAGTTCTTCATGTAATTGCTCGCGGGCGATCTGCATCCGCAGCTTACGCCCGCGCCGCCGTGGTTACCGGCAAGCTGCAGCGCTCCGAGATTTCCCGTCACGGGGTTGGTGAGGTTTGGGTTGAGGAAGGAAAAGCGGTCCAGGACCTCGTTGTAGGTTGGCAGGTAGTCCCAGCGGAGGCCCAGGTTGAGCGTGAGCTTCTCCGTGACCTTGTAGTTGTCCTGGAAGTATGGGGCCAGTGGATGATATCGGCCGCCAAGGACCGAAAAGGGCAGCACACTGACGCTCGTGTTTGCGACTGCGCCGAGCAGGTAGCTGGCATAGGCGTAGCCGGTGCTGCTGGCGTAGGACGTGCCGTTGATCCGGGCGGTCTCATTGACGCCCCATGCAAGGGTAATACCAGAGGTAGGCCCATCCTGTGCAGACTGATTCAGCTCCAGTTGCTGAATCTGGATACCGAAGGTCATGGCGTGCCGGCCTTTGACCCACAGCAGGTTGTCGACGGTGGTGTACGACTCATCGACCGTGGTCTTGCTGGTTCCGGGCACACCGTCCGCCCATTGGGTCTGAGCGTTGCTGCCGGAAAAGGTGGAGGTGGGGAACTCGGTCACAGCCTGCGAGTCAGCAGGAAGGCCACTGAAGTTGATGCCCATGTTGACGGCTTCGTATTGCGCGACGTCCTGGGTGAGGTTGCGTGAGGGCTTACCGCCGAGATTCGCAAAGCCGAACTTGAACTGATTTACGAGGTTCGGCTTGATCGTGTAGATGTCTTCCAGATCAGCCCAGTGGCCACCGGTCTGCGTATAAACCGATGCAAGATACGGCACGGGCAGCACGGAACTGTTACCGGTGTAAGGGATCGGGTGTGTGTTGCCGCCGGCGATGACGAACGAAATCCGCTGCTTGGTGGATGCGTCGTAGTCGATACGGCCGGAGTACAGCCAGTTGTGATTGCCCTGCGGATAGCCGCCGAGATAGTTGTTCTGAATCCCGGACGTAGTAGGAGCAGGCAGGAAGGACTGCATGGTCTGGCTGATCGGTGAGAGCTTGTTGGTGGGGATGACGTTCGCCGTGGGGAGGCCGTTCTTTACCCCCGTAAACGGCTGGCGAGTGCATGTGGTTGAGGTGGGGCAGGTGAGCGTGGTGGGATCGTAAATGGTGTAGGGGACCTCGGTGAAGTCGCCGGTGCGCATCAACAAGGTAGGAATGGTCGCAGTGGCGTAGGTGGGTGCGGAGTTTGCGTGCGTCAGATCGTAGGCGCCGAAGAAGAAGAGCTTGTCGTGCCCATTGAAGAGAAATGGAATGCGCACAGGACCGCCAGCGGCTGCGGTGAACTCATTCTGGTGGTCGGCGGGTTTGACCGGTGGCCCGGATTGAATGACGCCGTTGACGCTTCTCTGCGAGGGCACGGCCGGTGCAGTGAAGCCCCACGTATCGAAGATGGTATTGCGGATGAAGTCGGCCACGGTGCCGTGGTACTGGTTGGCTCCGGACTTCATGGTGTAGTTGACGGAACCCGCGCCCTGCGCGTCGACGGACTGGCCGCTCGTGGTCGCGCCGATCTGGTCGATGGCCTCCGAAGGGATGATGTTGAAGATCGGGCGATTGTCGCCGATCTGGCTGATCGTGGAGATGGGAATGCCGTCCAGGAACACCTCCTCCACGCGGCTCGCGGTGCCGGAGAACAGTGACGAGCGCGCACCGGGCTGTGCTCCGGGCAGCAGGTTCGAGAACTGGGTGATATCTCGCTGCTGGTTGCCGGCAACGAGCAGCGGCAGTTCCATGTACTCGTCACTGGTGATGGTCCCGCCCAGCGTGGCGTTGGTCGTATCGAGCGCAGGAGGCGCGGCGGTCACGGTGACGGACTCATCTTGGCTGCCGGGCTTCAGCGTGAGGTTGAGGCCGAAGACCTGCGCGGCGTTGATCGTGATGTTCTCCTGGGTGAAGCCTTGGAAGCCCGGTGCGGAGACGGTGACGGTATAGGTCCCGACGATCAAGGGACTGAGCTGGTAGAGGCCGCTGGACGATGCGGGCCGTGTGATGACGACACCGGTGCCGACGTTCGTTGCCGTGATCGTGGCGGTCGGGATGCGAGCCCCGCCCGGGTCGGAGACGGTGCCGGTGATCGCGCCTTCTCCGCCGTTCTGAGCGGAGGCGAAGTGTCCCTGAAAGAGCAGTGCGAAGCAGAGCAGCAAGAAAAAGAGTGCGTGTCGATAACGGGGCGTGCGTGAGGCGTTCATCTGATCTCCAAGGTGCTTTTGAGCGAACGAGGGCGTTCGCCGCGAGGACGTGATTTGCTATCGGTTTGTGGCTGAGAAATGGGCTCTGAGTGCTAGCTCAGGCGGGCGAGCGCTGGATGATTCAACATCGGGGATGGGACGGCTGAGAGGCAGTTGCGAGGATACGTTTTCGCGACAGGATCACTTGGGCTACTCCATAACTGCTACGTAAATTACGTGGCTGAGGCCGCGGCTCTTTGTCTGCGGACGTAAGCTCGGGCAAGCGTGGCAAACTTTGCACAGCGTGCGGCGTGATCGGGATGCTCGGCAAGGTTCTTCATCTCGAGCGGGTCTTCCTGCTCATCGAAGAGCATGCGGCCATTGACTCCGTCTTCGCCGAACTCTGCGTAGCGCCAGCGGTCGTGGCGTACGGCAACACCATGAACGGTCTTACCGTCTTCGCTCCAGATGCTGTACGCGGGCTTATCCCACGCAGCCTTGGGCCGCCGTAGCAGAGGGGTGAGGCTGGTGCCCTGAAGTCCACCCGCCGGCGGCTTGAGGCCGCAGAGCTCGACCAGCGTGGGATAGAGATCCAGCGACTCGACGAGGCGAACGGAGGCTGCGCCGTTTCCGGCTGCTCTGGGGTCGTGGATGATGAGCGGAACGCGCGTGCCCATCTCAAAGAGGGAGCCGGCCTTGGACCACTTTCCCTTTTCGCCGAGCTGATAGCCATGATCCGCAACGAACACGACGATCGTGTTCTTACGAAGGCCAAGCGCATCAAGCTCCGCGAGCACGCGGCCGATATTCCAATCGGCCCACGAAATGGAGGCCAGATAGGCACGGATAACCTCCTGGGCCTCGTGAGTGCTTGCACCTCTGCCGATGAAGAGGTCAGCGTTGCGCATGCGGATGGCAGCCTTGGGAAAGCCCGGCGGCACGGTGGGCCATGCGGCAAAGTCCGGCGTAAGCTCAAGCTTCGCAGGATCGTAGAGATCGAAGAAGCGCTGCGGGGCAGTCGGTGGACTATGCGGTTTGGAAAAGCCGCAGCCGATGAAGAAGGGTTGGTTGCGATAGGTCCTGAGATACTCGATCGCCTTCTCCGCAACCCGGTTTTCGGGATGTCCTTCTCCGTCGCCGTCGAGCACGATGATCTGGTCGGAGTGCATCGCCTGCTGATTGTCCTGGGGCAGCGGTGGAACGACGCCTGATGGCGGTGATGGCACTGCCTCTCGTGGGATGACCAGCTTATGGCCGAGCTGTGCGGACTCATGACCGGGCTGCTGAGTAACTGCATTGCCGCCGCCTACCGTCCATGCCTTCTCGTCGTCGTAGATATCGTGGAAGATCTTGCCGCTGCGTGCGGTCACATATCCCTGCTCCTTGAACAACTGCGGGAGGCTGGTGAGGTCCGGCCTTGTATCGCGGAAGTTGGTGCGATTGCCAAGGACCTCTGTCTCAAGAGGAACCTGTCCCGTCAGAAGCGAGCTGCGCGAAGGATTGCAAAGCGGGAACTGGCAGTAGTTGCGATCGAAGCGCACACCACGCTTGGCGAGTGCGTCGAGGTTGGGGCTCTGCGCGCGGAAGCGGCTGCCGTAGCAGCCAAGCTCAACACGCATGTCATCCGACATGAGGAACAGGACGTTGGGTCTAGAGGAGTCATGAGGCTGTGCCTCCGCGCCAGCGCCAAGAGCGCCCGCCAAAGCCGTGACTGCTGCCTGCGCTACAAACTCACGACGTGTCGATTTCAATTGGTTATCTGACATTTGATTCTCCGGCACGGATCCGTAGAGCACTACAACGCGTGGGGCGCAATGGACAAGGGAATGACTCGCATACGCTGAGGTGAATGACTTCGCTCATACGCCCTTCAAGCGAGATTCATGCTGAAGGGCAAGGAGTGTTGCTTAGCGGCACAAACAACAACGCCCACTGGCGTGGGCGGAGTTCCTGAACTCGATCGAACACAAAACATCTGGTTCTAACATCGAGCAAGGACATGCGCACCACTCCGCTGCAGTGTCATACAACAACAGAAGGGCGCAATTGTTTTGGGGAAGGCCATTGAATTAATCTAAGTTCTCACGATCACGGTCTTCGGTCAAGCAACGCCACTGTCCTGCCTAAGGCATCCTGCTCTATGTCCAAGTCTTACGGCAAGTCCGCCACGAATGACTTTCATCAGACGAGTATCTCGACATCTTTGCGCGTGCCCTGGACTGGATGCATGAATCGCAGGCGGTTTCTGGGAGCGGAGTGCAGCTGATCCAGTACACGCTGCAGAATGACGTCGGCGCAGACCTGAAGAACCCAGCACCTTCGTCCCGTTGGAGATCATGCATGAGGAAGACCCATCCCGCTCCGTAGTGTTGAACGACGGCTTCAGCCCGCCACCCGGGAGCGCCGCGCAGGCCTGGTTCGAGCCCTGCAACGACACCATGCACCGCAGCGATGAGGAGGCCTGGGGCGGCTGGTGGAACAATCACCAGGGCGCGGGCGACCAGTGGTACGACGATTTCTACAAGGACTCAGAGCACTTCACCTATCGGCAGCCGTTGAAGGCAAACCGGTCACGGGCAAGCTGACGTTGAGCATGGTTGAGCCGGGCGGCAGGATAGTTGAGTTGGGCACATGGGCCGCCCCGGAGAACGTGAAGGATCAACAGAAACGGCGCAGGGTTGACCCCTGCGCCGCGCGGATAACTCAGGAATGATTGACTAGGCTGCGACACCGAAGCCGCGCCCATATCGGCTGCGCAGACGCTGCAGGCGGGTCTGGCGCATGTTGCCGACGACCTCGATCAGCTTGCGCCGGCGGGATGCCGCAACGGCGAAGACGATCGTGTTGAGCAGCAGCGCACCGGTCGTATCGATGACGACGTCGTGGATCGTGGCAGTGCGGCCAGGAAGGAAGCTCTGGTGGAACTCATCCGCACAAGCTACGAGGCATGCGCTCATGACGCCGCAGCCGACACCACGAACCCGCAGTGCGCTCCAGGTCATCAACACGCGCTTACGCAGGAAGGAGGTCCAGGCGCGGGCAAACATGACGCCCAGCAGACCGTAGCCAAAGAAGTGACCGACCTTGCGGAGGAACACGTTCGTCTCTTCGAAGCGGGCGGTGTCGGCCTGGTGATGGAAGAGGTTGACCAGGTGCAGGAGCCACTGACCGGTGTTCGCGCCGCCCATAACCTTGGTGGATTCTCCACAGATAACCGCAAGCCCGAAGAGGACAGGAATCCATGCGTACTTGTAATTGTGGGTGCGTGCCGGGCGAAGCGTCGTCGATGGGGTCATGTCTTGCAGTCTCCAGAGAGTAGTTGATTGTCCAGCTCTTAGTTGGTAACTAGAGCTATGCAACTCGCATGCCATTCTCGCGGAGATGTGTAAGCCTCTCATTTTGAGTGGTTTGACCACTCTTAGAAAAGTCCTCGAAGCTGAGCAAGCGGGTAGGAAGTGCGTAAAGCTGCGGCCGTTCTTACGTGTTTGCGACGTTTCCCTAAGAGTTGCCTGCATTTTTGATAGAAAGCTGGCATTCGTGCGCCATCTGCAGGCCTTCTTCCACCGGCATCGCCCAGGCCTGGAGCCGTGAGGCCGGCGTAGAGACGACAACTTGCCCCTCCGTGGACCGATTGAGCGCGGGATCAAGTTCCAGGCCCCAGCCGCGCAGACCCTCACAGACACCCGCGCGGAGCCACGGCGAGTCCTCCCCAATCCCTCCGCCAAAGAGCACAGCCTGGGCATCGCCGACAGCAGCAAGGTAGGCACCCACGGCGAGCCGAACGCGGTAGCTGAACATGCGCAGCGCCAGCCGGGCCGCCTCGTCATCGCGCTTCTCAAGCACTCGTGTATCCAGCGTTCCACCCGCAATCCCAAGCATGCCGGAGCGCTTGTTGAGCAGCTTCATCACCTCTTCAACAGTCTGCTTCTCCTTGTGCATGAGATACGGAATGATGGCAGGATCGATGCTGCCGGAGCGCGAGCCCATCATGAGTCCCTCCAGCGGAGTGAGGCCCATGGTGGTGTCCACGGAGCGGCCCTTCACGATCGCGCTAGCCGAGCAGCCGCTCTCCAGATGCAGCGTGACGACTGACACCTCCCCCAACGGTTTACCAACGGTCCGCGCATACTGCTCCACCATGAATCGATGGGAGAGCCCATGGAAGCCGAACTTGCGAATCCCGTGCCGGTCCGCGGCCTCACGCTCGATCGGATAGCGCCAAGCCTCCTCCGGAAGCGTACGGTGGAAGGCAGTGTCGAAGGTGACGTAAGCAGGGGTGTCCGGCAGCCGCTGAGCAAGAACCCCAAGAATCTGAAGCGAGCTCTCATTGTGCAGCGGCGCAAGCTCCTCGAGCGCCTCGATGTCATGAAGCACCTCGTCCGTAACTCGAGTGGCCCCATCGTATTTGACACCCCCGTGGACCACTCGGACAGCAGTGAAGGCCAGACTATCCGCGGAGACCTTCTGATCCTTCAGCCACCTCAGAGCAAAGTCCGTCGCCGCCTTCATATCCGGAGCCTTGACCTTCTCAGAGTGGGCCAGCTGTCGTGGCCGAGAGGGATCGAAGACACTCAGAGTAGCCTCATCCCCAAACTCTTCGATAGCGGCGGTGATGCGTTTTGTTGCCTCACCCGCGAACCGCTGGTTATCAGTAAGTCGCACCACTTCAAACTTAAGGGAGTTGCTGCCGGGGTTAAAAACAAGCGCGTCTGCCATGGCAATTTCGATGCAGCTAACACCTCCGTGGTAGTCGTTGCAGCTTCCGGTGCGTCTACTGAGTGGACGCGGTCGAGTATCCTCGAAGCTATGCCCGACCGGGGCGCGGGCTGGTGACATTGCACGGTAGAGCGAAGACAGGACGCGGCATTGCGATCGGCCTCGGGGTGAGCCTCGCCCTGACCGCATCTCTGCATGCTCAGGATTCCGCTTCGTACTACGAGTTTGGAACGGTCGTAGCGCTCGGCCAGCGCAGCGTTGAGGTCCAGACGTCCGATCCCCAAAGGCCCCGGCCGGTCGTGCATACCTTCTTGCTCACCCGCGATACCCGAGCAGACCTCGTGCACATCGGAGATTCAGTCGAAGTCATCTACTCGCCCAGCGGAGCAGACCTGGTCCTCCGCCGAGTAGTCCTTCTCTTGGCCGGAATCCCCAAGGCCGGCCCTCCAGCGGTCGAGACGGCCGCAGCACTGCCATCCGCGCCACCTCCATCGACTGTCCGCCCCACAACGCCCCCCCGGACCAGTCGGAGCAATGGAAAAAATAAACCCGTGGTCCCTCCGGTGACTCATGCCGCAGTCGCGCTACCTCCCGCGCCTCCGCCCGCTGCTGCGCCAAGCAGAGCAGGAAACGCGCTCAATCTCGGCAATCCCAATGCCCTGCACGCGGCTCCATTGACGAACGTGCCGCTAGGCGTCCCCGCGTCGGCCACGGTCAAGCTCAACGCCCCCGGGTCCCGCGCCATCGCGCACGATGCCCCCGGCGCGGAGTGCAATCGTGGCAGCGCGGACTGGCCGGCACAGCCCCTCAGCATCGCCGTCCTGGACTTCCGCTACCCCACGGAGCGGGAGGAGTCGCACGACATCGGCACCACCGGCGGCGGCGCAGGCACCGCCGTGGCGGACCTGGTCTTCAACCGTCTGGGGCAGTTACAGGAGTTCCAGATGCAGCGCGGAGACCGCCGCCGCCTTGACCGCACGGACATCGCCGGAGCCGCTCGCCTCGGCCGTCAACTCGGCGTAGACGCGGTGCTTGCAGGGACCTTTCAGCCGGTGCCTCTGCCGCCCGGTGCAGAGGACGATCCCTATCGCCCCCCCACCTACGAGCTGCGGGCGGGCCTGGTCGATACCTGCACCGGACAGGTGCTGATGAAGCTGAGCTCGGACGTATGCGCGGAGAACGGGGGCAAAGGAAACGGGTGCGTCCCGCCGTCGATCACTGCGAAGCAGGCCTCGAATCCAGAGGCAAATGCAGGCGCCTTCGCGGTGCCCATGAACGCCTTGCTGGCCCCGCTCGAGCACAACACGACACCGCAGGCTCAGCCTCCGATGGCGGGAGTCGTACTCGGCGCAACGGACGTGGCCGTGACCCTGCGCGTGACCTCACCCGCGCAGGTCAGAGTGGGCGAGGAGTTAGCGGTCCATGCCACTCGCCTCGCCAAGAACCCCACGACGTACACCCTCAACATCCTGCGCGACCAGGAGATCGGCCGCATAGTGATCAAGAGCGTCCAGGGTGCAACCGCCACAGGCTCCTACACGGGTGATATCCCCGCCAAAGCTGGAGATCAGGTCGAATCCCTCTCGGCCCGCTGAGTTCCCCCTGGCTCCCTCATCTGGAGGGACTAGGCCTGCGTAAGGTCCCCTCGTTTCCACCCGACCCCCGGCAGTCGCGCAATCCTGCCGTTCTTCCAATCCTCTTCCAGCATCACGTCGATCCGTTCGGGCGGAGACGGGTGAGACATTAGGTAACCCTGCGCGCTGTCACACGCATTATCCCGAAGGCAGTTGAACTGCGCCTCCTCTTCGATCCCTTCCGCAACGACCGTCAGCCCAAGAGCATGGGCCATGTTCACGATCGATGCGAACAGCAGGGTCTTGCGCCGGTCCGTCCCCACGCCTTCAAGGAACGTTCGATCCAGCTTCAACTCGGAGACGGCCAGCCGCTGCAGATAAGAAAGCGACGAATAGCCCGTGCCGAAGTCGTCGATCGCAACGCGAACGCCCAGCGCCTGCAGCGCAACCAGCTCAGCCTCCACTGCAAACTGCATCAGGATGCTCTCCGTCACTTCAACGTGCAGCGCATCGCCGGGAAGCTCGGCCATGGCCAGTGCGTTCGCAACTCCCTGCACAAAGTACTCTGAGGCCAGCTCTGAAACCGAGACGTTCACCGCAACGAAGAGCGATGGGTGATGCCGTCTCCAGGAGATAAGGTGACGCAGAGACTCCGCGAGCACCCACGAGCCCAACTCCCGAATCGTCCCTGCCCGTTCAGCCATCGGAATAAACTACACCGGAGAGATCTTCCCATGCACCGGATGGGTCCAGCGCAGCAGCGCTTCAAAGCCCACGAGCGCGCTGTCTTCCAGCGCGATCTGCGGCTGATAGTGAACCTTCATCTCCCCGCGCGCGATAGCCTGAAACAAATCCTGCTCCAGCAGCATCTGCCGTTTCAGTTCTTCGGGCGGCGGCGTTTCGAACACAACAAACCGGTTCCCGCCACGTCGCTTCGCCTCATACATCGCCGTGTCCGCCGCGTTCAGCAGATCGGCCACTGCTCCAATCTCCATCCCGTACGCCGTCGCGACTCCGACGCTCGGCGTACATCGAAACCCGCGCTCCTCCAGCGAGAACGAATCCTGAAACGACGACACAATCGCCTGTGCAATGACCGAGGCCTGCTCCGCCGTCGATCGTTCGCACAGCACCACGAACTCATCGCCTCCCAGCCGCGCAACCAGATGCCCACCCCCCACCGCAGAGCTGATCCTGACGCCAACCTGGATGATCAACTCATCCCCCACCAGGTGGCCAAACACGTCATTCACGCTCTTGAATCGGTCCACGTCACAAAGAGCAGGGAAGCGTGCTCTAGAACCCCGTCTTCCTGGAGCCGGCTCAGGCGATCGAGAAGAACGCGGCGGTTCGGGAGCAGAGTCAGTACATCCACAAGGCTGAGCTTCGCCTTCGCCGCATCGCCCTGCCTGCTGACGGTCGCCTTCAGGAGCCGTTGAACGTCCAGCGCCATCGCTCTTTCGCGGGGGCTCCATGCCTTGGCATGTCCGGAGACCGATTCGCGCCACGCGGCAAAGGACTCTCGCGGACCCACCAGGCCTGTCACCACGTCGCGGACCTTCGCCTCGTTTGGATTTCCTCCCCATTCCACCGTCTGCGTAATCTCCGGGCGGTACCAAAGCACGTAGCTCTTGTAGGACCCATCGAGTGGAATCGCGAGGATGCCGCTCGCAACATCTTTGTAGATCTTCAGCGCGGGCATGATGCCGGCCAGATATTCGCTCAGAAAAATCGGCTCGTCGCCATGCTCCTTCAGCAGCGCCAGCAACGCATGCCTCTCATGCGGTGGCAGCACCGTGCCACAGCTCCGCAGTTGCCCATCGATGCAGATGGTCGCTCCGGACGCTCCCACTGATCCCAGGAAGAGATCGGCATGCTCGACCAGCATCTCGGAGATAACGCACGGCCCTGCCAGCACAGACTCCAGCTCCTTCAGCCTGCTGCCATTGAACAGTTGCTCAACGTAGTCCTCGTTGTTCTGGGTCACGCCCGTCAGCATGGAGATCACCTGGCCCAGAAGGTCGCAAAGAGATCGAACCTCCGGTGGGACCAGCAGCGGCGTCCGATGCTGACAGATGATCAGCCCCCACAGCTTCTGCTCATGCACCAGGGAGATTGAAAAACTCGCCCCCACCTTCATGTTTCGGAGATATTGCAGATGCATCGGAGACACGCTGCGCAAGCTGCTGTACGTCATATCCAGCGCGCAAGGCACAGAGGCATGTTTCAGGCTCACCAGCGGAACAGGAACGTAGTCCACATCCGCAATCAGTCTCGTGCGCTGCAGAAGGTATAACGCCCGCGCCTGCTGCGGTATGTCGCTGGCGGGAAAGTGCAGGTTGATATTGGGAGAGAGCTCGGCGATCTTATCCTCCGCAATCACCTCCCCATGGTGATCGGGATGAAACTTGTAGATCATGACGTGATCGTGTCCCGTCAGCGCACGCATCTCCTTGGCGGCCGCATCGCACAGGTCCTGTTGCGATCCGGTCTTCTGCAAGGCCTCCACAATCGATTCCAGGCGCTTCGAGAGCAGGTCCCAGCGATGACCCGGCAGCGACGGTTCCAGCTCAATACAAATCAGGTCGGCGTCGATCGTATGGGCAACGACATGGTTTTCCAGTCCTCCCGGGCGAAGCTTCCCAATGGAAAGACGGCTGGCGGAGCGATGACCGGGTTCGGAAAGCGCCCGAGTCACTTCATCGGACTGCTCCTGGCCAAACAACGCGGGAAGGGTCATCTGAAGGACTTCGCGTGGCTCACGACCCAGAATCCAATCGCAGTTTGCGCTGACGTGGACGATCCTCAGGTCGGAACGGCGGCACGCAAGCAGCACCCCAAACGGCTGGACTAGACCGGGCGTATGAATGACTTCCTGCTCAAAGGCACTTTCATCGACAGGAATCCAGCTATTTCGCAATCGAAAGCTCTTGGCACTCTCTTCCACGAAAGACCTCAGGGAGTGGTTTGAATAGCCGTCTTGTTCAGTCGCAGAATCAGTTCCCGATGTTCACCCTTGTTTCAGATGTTGACCCTTGTTTCAGATGTTGACCCTTGTTTCAATTGATCCAGTTGCAAGATGCCCGGAATGCAAACCCGAGATCATTTGGGTCATTGGAGGATCGCACATTTGCTTCGCGAAAGATGGTCACTATTGCTCACATTTAGCCGTAAGCCCCACCGATCAGGTGTTCCCGCGCCTCATCTGCCGCTTTCGTGCAATGCAGCGCAAAACGTGGTGACGTTGTGGTGATTTGTGGTAGTGAAGTGTCGTGGATCAGCTTCGCGAGCTTAACCCGCTAAGACCCTCATAAGAATGGATTTGCGCGAGGGTAAAGGCCTGCATCTCCTCCCCGGCAGCATGCGCCCGGTACCAGGAAATGAGCCAGTCGAGAGCGGTCGGAAGGCCCAGCCGAGGCTTCCAATTCAACTCCTCATGAGCCTTGGAAGCGTCCAGTTTCAGGTACCCCGCCTCATGCACGGAGGGCGCTCCATCGAGCCTCCAGGAGGCTCCTGCACCCCAGCTCGCGGTCATGTGATCGGCGATCCAGGACACAGGCCGAGCGTCCGTTTCAGAAGGTCCGAAGTTGTAGGCAAAGGACTTAGGCTCGCCTGCTAGCAGTTGTTCCACGAGCAGAAGATAGCCGTGGAGCGGGTCCAGCACATGCTGCCAGGGGCGGATGGCATGGGGGTGCCGGATGGGTACAGGCAGCCCGGAGAGGAAGCCCCGCACCAGGTCGGGCAGTAGCCGGTCCGACGACCAGTCCCCCCCACCGATCACATTCCCCGCCCGCGCAGTAACAACCGGCACCCCATACGACTGCCGATACGCAGCAGTAACGATCTCCGCACAAGCCTTGGAGCTGGAGTATGGGTCGTAGCCGCCGAGGGGGTCGGACTCGCGGTAGGGGGTTAGGGTCTCGCGGTTCTCGTAGACCTTGTCGGTGGTGACGGAGACTATGGCGCGGACGGAGGGGGTGCGGCGGACGGCGTCGAGCACGCGTGCGGTGCCGAGGACGTTGGTCTCGTAGGTGCCGATGGGGTCGGCGTAGGAGGCGCGGACGAGGGGCTGTGCGGCCAGGTGGAAGACGACCTCTGGGGCGAAGTCTCGGAGGGCTGGTTCCAGCGTGGCCGGGTTGCGGATGTCTCCGCGGATGTCCTCGATGCGCTCGCCGAGGCGGAGGGTGTCGAAGAGGTTGGGCGAGCCTTCAGGATCCAGGGCGTAGCCTCGGACGTTGGCTCCCAGGGCGGAGAGCCAGAGGGCGAGCCAGCCGCCCTTGAAGCCGGTGTGGCCGGTTAGGAAGACCCGGCGGCCCCTCCAGGTGCTTACCAGGTCTTCCATGGGGCCTTCCCGGTGGACCAGAGGTCTTCGAGCTGCTGCTTGTCTCGGAGGGTGTCCATGGCCTGCCAAAAGCCGTGGTGGAAGAAGGCATGGACCTCACCCTGGGCTACGAGGGACTCGATGGGCTCGCGCTCGAACATCTGGGCGTCGTGGTGGACAGCCTGAAGGGCGTCGGGTTCGAGGACGAAGAAGCCTCCGTTGATCCAGCCGCCTTCGTCGGTGGGCTTCTCCTGGAAGGAGTAGATCTGGGTGTCTTTGAGGCCGAGGGCACCGAAGCGGGCCTTTGGCTGGACGCTGGTGAGGGTCACTGTTTTTCCGTGTTGCTTGTGGAAGGCGATGGAGGCGGTGATGTCGACGTCGGCTACCCCGTCGCCGTAGGTCATGCAGAAGGTCTCGCCGGGGGTGAGATAGGGGGCTACTCGGCGGAGGCGTCCGCCGGTGCCGCTGGAGTCTCCGGTGTCGACGAGGGTGACTCGCCAGGGTTCGGCGACGGAGTTGTGGACCTTCATGCTGTTGTCCCGCATGTCGAAGGTGACGTCCGAGGTGTGGAGGAAGTAGTTGGCGAAGTACTCCTTGATCATGTAGCCCTTGTAGCCGCAGCAGATGATGAAGTCGTCGATTCCGTGCTGGCTATAGAGCTTGAGGATGTGCCAGAGGATGGGGCGTCCGCCGATTTCGACCATCGGCTTGGGGCGTACGCCGGTCTCTTCCGCGATGCGGGTGCCTAGACCACCGGCGAGGATGACAGCTTTCATGAGTGACAGAATAACGTGTGCGGGTATGAGGTACCCCCCTCCCCCCTCATTTGGTCCAAAGTCTTCATTTCAGGTGGGTTAGAGGTCGACATCTGCTTGGTTATTAACTGATTGGTCACGACGGTGGTTCGTCCTGATGTTTTGCTTATGCTTTTATTTTACCAAGGTCGGTAGGGTGAATACGCCATTTATTTTTGAAGGGTATGTGTTTGATTCGATGGTGGTTGTGGGGTTTTTTGAGGCGCGGGGGGCTTGACACGAGGATTTGCTGGTGTTTTTGGCGAAAATAGTTGTAAGTGGTTGATGTGCAGTGGGTTGCAGACTGTCGGAATGCTTTTACCGGATTGCTATATAGAGCGGGCGGGTCCGAAGTTCGTGCAGCTAGAACTACAACTACGGAGGTTCTGCGCTCCGCGCAGAATGACGATTGTGGCGGGGGGACGGTGATGCCGGGAGGGGAAGGGTTATGGCGGGAGGATGGCTGTGGGGCGGTATGCTTTTTAGTTATGAGTGAGCGGGCGGATGCGTTGCGGCGGCAGATTCTGGAGTTGACGGCGGAGTACCACGCCGAGGCTTTTCCGAAGCGGGAGTTTGTTGCTGGGGCTTCGGCGGTGCAGGTCTCGGGGAAGGTGATTGGGGCGGATGACATGGGGGCCGTGGTGGAGGCGGCGCTCGATGGGTGGTTCACGACTGGGCGGTGGGCGAAGGAGTTTGAGAGGAAGCTGGCACGGTTCTTTGGGGTGCGGTCGGCTAGTCTGGTGAACTCGGGGTCCAGTGCGAACCTGGTGGCGCTGAGCGCTTTGACCTCTCCGAAGCTGGGTGATCGGCAGTTGCGGCCGGGGGATGAGGTGATTACGGTCGCGGCGGGGTTTCCTACGACGGTCAATCCGATCATTCAGAACCGGCTGGTGCCGGTGTTTGTGGATGTGACACTGCCTACGTTCGAGATCGACTGTTCGCTGCTGGAGGAGGCGTATAGCCCGAAGGTGAAGGCGGTGATGATCGCGCATACGCTGGGGAATGTGTTCAACCTGGATGCGATTACGGCGTTCTGCAAGGAACATAATCTGTGGCTGATTGAAGACTGCTGCGATGCGCTGGGGTCGACTTACAAGGGCAGGAAGGTGGGGACGTTTGGGGATATTGCGACGGTAAGCTTTTATCCGGCGCACCACATCACGATGGGCGAGGGTGGGGCGGTGCTGACGGATAAGCCGGCGCTGCAGGTGCTGATCGACAGCTTCCGAGACTGGGGGCGGGATTGCTGGTGTGAGCCGGGGGTAGATAACACCTGCGGCAAGCGGTTCGAGTGGGAGTTGGGGACGCTGCCCTGCGGGTATGACCATAAGTACACGTACAGCCACATTGGGTACAACCTGAAGGCGACTGATATGCAGGCGGCGCTGGGGGTCTCGCAGATTGCGAAGCTGCCGGGGTTTATCGAGCGGCGGAAGGAGAACTTCGCTTATCTTTGGAAGGCCCTGGAGTCGCTGCAGGATGTGCTGGTGCTGCCGGTGGCGGGGGACGGGGCCGATCCGAGCTGGTTCGGGTTTCCGATTGCGGTGAAGCCGGGTGCGCCGTTTACCCGGGATCAGCTTACGCGGCACTTCGAGGCGAAGAAGATTGGGACTCGGCTGATGTTTGCGGGGAATCTGCTGCGGCAGCCGGCTTACCAGGGGATCGAGTGCAGGGTGGTGGGGGATATGAAGAACACGGATTATGTGATGGATCGGGTGTTCTGGCTGGGGGTTTTTCCGGGGCTGACGCGGGAGATGCTGGATTATGTGGCGGGGGTGGCGGGGGAGTTTTGTTCGGGGTTGCGAGTGGTCTAGGGCAGGTGGGAGAGGCAGCGCACACGCAGACACTATCGCTTGCGTGTGCGCCTTACGCTATGCCGCGCGCAACGGTGCGGGTGGAATGACGACTTCCACGAGACCGGTCGCCACGTCATAGACGAGGCCGGAGATCATCCACGAAGCAGGCAGAGCCGTAATCGCACGGAGCGATGCAACATCCATAGCAACCGCGTTATGAGGATCAAGAACCGTCTTCGAAGCGACTTCACTTTCCTGAATCTGGAAGAAGTGCGCCAGAAGTGCGGGGTCGCCGGCGAGCCGGGTGATGCCGCAGTCCGTGTGCTGGAGGATGACGATATGAAACTCGCCTCCGCCGGCGGGAGCCGCTCCGGCGACCTGACCGATGCGTCCAAGGAGACCAATCTGCTCCACCAGGCCTGGAGTGATGCGGCCGCCGATGTTGCGCAGTACGATCGCCTCGCCCGATTCAACCCCAAGAACATGAGCGGGGTCCACACGCATATCGGCGCAGGTAATGACGAGTGCCTTGACGTTTGGCATCGCCTCCGGCAGTGAAGGCATCAGGGTGCCTGCGGACTTCTCGTGTGCAGCAAAATCTTTGTTGCGTGTCAGCATCGTGTCGATAGCGCTCATGTCAGTTCTCCTGGAAATATGTTGCGGAATATATTGTGATGCTCTGTCTGCGAGGCTGAATATCTCTAACCCCGATCTCAAAGTTAGCCCTCGGGGCGCTAGAATGGTATTGTCGCTAACGTCAATTTTGAGGTCATTTACGCCATGCAAATTATCGTTCTGGCTCTCGAAGGAGTCTTCGACACAGGGCTCTCCGTCATCCTTGATGCATTCGCGACGGCAACTTCCCTCTCCGCGCAGCTCTTTGGGGGAACGCCACGTTTCGATGTGACGACGGCTGGTGTTCGCCGCAAAGTGCGAACGGCGCAGGGTCTGACCGTACCGATTCAGGCGATTAAGCCTGCTTCCAAGCCGGACTGGGTGATTGTCCCTGCCGTCATCGCCGGCAGCCCGGCAGAGTTATTCGCGAAGCTGGAGCGGCCGGACGTGCGGGAGGCGCAATCTCATCTGCTGAAATGGAGTGCCAAAGGGAGTCGGATCGGTGCAGCTTGTATGGGTACGTTCGTGCTTGCGGAGACCGGCCTTCTTGATCGGCAGGAGGCCACTACGACGTGGTCGCTTGCGCCCTTTTTTCGGCAACGCTTCCCGCATGTTCAGCTCGATGACTCTCGCATGGTGGTCCCCTGCGACATCGGAGTCACCGCTGGTTCGGCCATGGGACACCTCGATCTTGCGCTCTGGATCATCCGACAGGCGAGCCCAGAGCTCGCACACACCGTCTCTCGTTACCTGACGGCCGACCTGCGCTCTTCGCAGGCCCCCTTTATCATCCCGAATCACCTGGCTCAGGCCGATCCGATGATCCGGAGTTTTGAACGCTGGGCCCGGCAAAATCTAAAGGACGGCTTCTCCCTGCAGAATGCCTCAAAGGCACTGGCTACCAGTGCCCGCACCCTGCAACGGCGTTGTGATGCCATCCTTGGGAAGTCTCCCCTGGCGTATTTCCAGGATCTGCGTGTGGAGCATGCTCAATCTCTTCTTCATGGCGAGGGACACGACGTGGAGGCCATCGCGGCAGAGGTGGGCTACGCCGATGGCGCCACGTTGCGAACGCTGTTGCGGAACCGACTGGGACGTGGCGTCAGGGAGATTCGCGCTGGTTTTGAATAAGCCAGGTTGGACGACGAGTGATTGTCCCGGTCAAGCGAACCTGTGGTTGGAACTTCCTGAGGATCGCGCAGTGGCCTGGTCTATCGGGGTCTTCGATTCGTCAGTCGCAGGTGCGCGACCGACTTCGCTCAGGATGACGCGATTTTTCCTTGCAGGGGAAGGGTTCAGGCTACTTTGAGGTTGTTTATTTCGATGATGGATTCGAGGGCGGCGAAGACGGTGGGGTCTATGGCGTGGGGGACGTCTTTGCGGAGGATGTTGAGGACGTCGGCTTTGGACATGGGGCCGCGGTAGGGGCGATTGGCGGAGAGGGCTTCGAACATGTCGGCTACGGTGAGGATGCGGGACATGTAACAGAGGTCGTCGGCCATGAGGCCGCGGTAGTAGCCGGAGCCATCGAGTTTCTCGTGGTGGGAGGCGGAGATGTTGGCGATCTCGCCGAAGGTGGGGATGCGGGAGAGGATTTCGTAGGTGTAGTGGGGGTGCATCTTGACGCAGGCCCACTCTGAGGCGTCGAGCTTGCCGGGCTTGTCGAGGATGGAGTTGGGGACGCTGAGCTTGCCGATGTCGTGGAGGAGACCGGCGCGGCGGAGGGTGACAAGCTCGGAGTCGTTGAGGCCGAGGTAGGCGCCGAGCTCGACGGCGATGCGTGCGACCTCGGTGGAGTGCATGTAGGTGCTGTGGGATTTGGCGTCGACGACTCCGGCGAAGGCGACGCAGATGCTGTCGATGGTCTGGGGGTCGGCGGGGAGGGAGCGGAGGCTGGGCTCGAGCGAGGCGACGTAGTGCTTGAGGACGGGGCTGTCGATATCGACGAAAAGAGCGTTGCGGCGCATGAGGGAGACAGCGGCGCGGACGACGAGGGGGTCGAACCAGCGGCCGCTGCGGCGCTGGATGCAGTCGAGCGCGGCGGCGGGGCCGTACTGCTGGTGGAAGACCTCAAGGGTCTGGGAGATGCTGACGATGCGGGCGAGGAGCGGGATGGCGTCGCCGGAGAGGCGGTCGGGGTAGCCGAGGCCGTTCCAGTGCTCGTCCAGATTGTAGACGGCGTCGGCGGTGCCCTGGCCGAGGCCGAGATCGCGGACGACCTGTGCGCCTTGATTGCAGCGGAGGCGGAAGAGGATTTCGGCGTTCTGGCTGGATTTCTTGATCATGTCGCCGATGGCCTTGAAGCGGTTGGCGATCTTGTCCTGGGCGTGGACGTGGCGGAGGAGGAACTGGATCTGCTTCCACTCGAAGCGGGTCCAGTCATTGGTCTTGGTGAAGGCCTTGGCGCGGATCTCGTCGCCGCCGACGATCTGGTAGAGGCGGGTGGCGTTTGAGGAGCAGCCGGCGTCCTTAAGGAGGAGGGCGTAGTAGAGGTCTGAGAGCTGATCCTGCGAGAGACCCATCTCTGTGCCGATGCGGATGCCGATGAGGCAGGTGCGGAGGGCGTGGCCGGGCTGTGCGCCTTCGGTGAGGTCGAGCGCGAAGGAGAGGGCGGCGATGATGCTGGAGAAGGTGACCTGCTCGGGATTTGAACTGCTTTGGCTGCGGCTGCTTTTGGCTGCGGCTCGTTCTGCTGTTGCGATCATGACGCTTCCTATGGCCTGCTCGAGCTGATTCAAGAGCGAGTGAGAGCTTCTCTCGTTCTTATCGGCTGGGCAGGCTGGCTCTTGAGTTTCGAAGCGGAGAGGAGGAATCCGGCTTCAAGCTTTAGACCATTTGAAGCTGCGGGTGTTTTGTTTGGAATACACCATTCGTGGGGGTGACTAAGGTTTGGATTCGTTGCGGCGGGTGGCGTCGTCGGCTTCGATGCGGTTTCTACCGGCGTTCTTGGCGGCGTAGAGGGCCTTGTCGGCGCGCTCGAGAAGCTGGGTGAGGGTGGCGTTGGGATCGAACTCAGCGCAGCCGATGCTGAGGGTGATGGCGATGTCCTGTGCGGTGGTCTGAAGGGGTGAGGCGGCGACGGCTTCGCGGATGCGCTCTGCGAGCTGGATGGCCTGGGGGCTGGAGGTTTCTGGGAGCAGGACGATGTACTCTTCGCCGCCGAAGCGGGCGGCGGTATCGGTGGCGCGGAGGGAGGAGGAGATGCGGTCGGCGACCATCTGGATCACGGCGTCCCCGGTGAAGTGGCCCCAGGTGTCGTTGACGAGCTTGAAGTGGTCGATGTCCATGAGAAGGAGGGAGAAGGTTCGTTGAGAACGGCGGGAGCGTAGGTATTCGGCTTCTGCGAGGTCCAGGAAGTGGCGGCGATTGTAGAGGTTGGTGAGGGAGTCACGAATGGCGAGCTGGCCGAGTTTGAGGTTGGCGAGCTCGAGCTGACGGCTTTTTTCGCTGAGCTCCAGGGTGCGGAGTTCGATCTCCTGCTCCAGGTGCTCGCGACGGTGGTCCAGGACACGGGTGCGGAGCCTGATGAAGACGTAGATGATGCCGAGGGTGAGGAGGACGAGGAGGAGACGGAAAGGGAGGGTCTCGGTCCAGGCGCGGGGTGCGTTGATGGTGAAGGCTGATTCGACGAGGGGCCCCTGGCCAGAGCGGCTGACGGCTCGGACGAGGAGGGTGAAGGTGCCGGGCGGGAGAGCGGAGAAGGTGATGGTATGGAGGCCGGGTGGGAGCTCGGTCCAGATCTGGTTGTTGGTGTCGGACGCGCTGGAGTTTGGGAGGCCGTCGTTTTCCAGGCCCTGGAGGCGATAAGAGTATCGGGTGCTTTCAGGGCCGGTGTAGTCGAGGAGTGCGACGTCCGCCTCAAAGCCGCGCTTGCGTGGATCGAGCGAGACGGCGCCGTGCATGGACTGCCAGGCGAGGATGAAGGGGGACTGGTGGGAGTCTGCCGTGGTGAAGGCGGTCATGACGAGTGGAGCGCGGTAGGTGCGCTGCTCAAGATGGCTGGGCTGTACGGCGAGGAGGCCGTCGGCGCTGCGGAAGAGGAGGGTTCCGTCGGGGAGGGTGACGGAGCCGAAGAGCTTCTCGGAGGTGCTGCGGAGGCCGTCGCCTGCGGTGTAGGTCTGGACGGTGAGGGTGTTGGGGTCGATGACGCTGAGGCCGGCGGAGGTGTTGGCCCAGATGCGTCCGTCGAGGCCGAGGGTGACGGTGAGCACTGAGTTGGAGAGGAGGCCCGTGGAGGTGTCAAGGGTGTGGAAGATGGGGGTTCCGGCGGGGCTCCAGTGGTTGAGGACGGCGAGGCCATTGCCGGTGGTGGCGATCCAGAGACGGCCGTGGGAGTCTTCAACGAGGGCGCGAACGTTGTCGCCGGGGAGGGTGGCGGGGTTGCCGGGGAGGTGGCGGAAGGAGCGGAAGCGGCCGGTGGCGGGGTCACGGAGATCGAGGCCGGCGCGGGTGCTGATCCAGAGGCGGCCATCGCGAGTGAGGAGGAGGTCGCGGACGTCGTTTTCGGAGATGCTGGTGGGATCGCTGGGGTCGTGGCGGAAGATTTGGCTATGGCCGGTGGTGAGGTCGAGGGCGTAGAGACCGTTGTAGGTTCCGGCCCAGAGGGTGTTGCCGTCGGGACAGAGGGAGCCGACGATCTCCTGGTCGATGAGGGGATCGAGGCTGGGGCGGTAGGTATGGGATTTGAGGTCGACGCGGAAGAGGCCGGTGCCCCCGACGTAGACGGTGTCGGGGGCTGTGGCCTTGATGGCAAGGATCTCGCGGCGGGTGATGAGGCTAGGCGGCAGGCCGGGGGCGGGCTCGATCTTGAGGACGTGGGCGTCCTGGTCCACGGGGCCGAATTCACCCTGGTCAAAGCCTACCCAGACCTGGCCGTTGACGACGCCGACGCTGCGGACGTCGGTGCCGGAGAATCGGGTGGGGTGGAGGAGAGAGGGATGGATCTGGAAGATGCCGCCGGCGGCATCATTGATGCGGGCTAAACCATTGTCGGTACCCATCCAGACGACGCCAGAGCTGTCCTTGAAGATGCCGCGCATGAAGTTGTTATGGAGCGGCGCGGGGGAGGGTGAGTTCTTGACGAAGGAGCGGATAAAGCCGTCCTGGGTGTCGTACGTGACGAGGCCGCCGCCGTAGGTTGCGATCCAGATCTCTCCGGGGCTGGGCTCGATGAGGCCGCGAACGGTGTGTTCCCCGATCTCCGAGATGGCACCGCTGAGGCCCGGGACCCCGCGCAGGGAGTGGGACTGGGAGTCGTAGATGGCGATGCCGACGTGGTCGCAGCCTACCCAGAGGCGACCGGAATGGTCTTCCAGAAAGGACCAGACGTAGGGGCGGGGGCCGATCTCGTGCTCCCCGTCTATACCGAGGATGGGCTGGAAGGTGGAGGAGCCGGCGGGGCGCATGACGACGCCGGGATCGCCTCCGACCCAGAGGGCACCGTGGGAGTCGAGAAAGAGGGAGAAGACGCGCTTGAGGGTGAATGAGGAGGTGGAGCCGGGGGCGAAGGAGGGGAAGGTCTCGTAGCGTTCCGCCGCGTTGGTGGCGTTGGGGTTGAAGTGGAAGAGGCCGAACTGGCCTCCGGCCCAGATGCCGCCGTGGCCATCCGAGATAAGGCAATACACGCGGAGGCCTTTGAGGGCTGCGGGAGCGTCCGGGAGGTCTTCAAAGCTATCGGTCGAGGCCCGGTAGTAGAAGACGCCGTCGGCATCGGAGCCGATCCAGAGATCGCCGTTGGGCGCGGGGAGGAGGACGCGGACGTTGTTGTCGCGGAGGGATGTGGGTTGGGCGGGGTCGTGGGTGTAGGAGCGGAGCTGATAGCCGTCAAAGCGCGACAGGCCGCCGTAGGTTGCGATCCAGATGTAGCCGGCGGTGTCCTGGGTGAAGCTATAGATGGACTGGTGGGGGAGGCCATCCTTGGTGTTGAGGGTGTCGAACTCCAGGTCCGCGATGCGTTCCAGGTTCTGGGAGCTGAGAAAAGAGCTCTGCTGGGCGGCAGCCGGACGGGATGGAGTTGCGAGCAGGAACGCGAGGAGTGCGACGAAGGTCAGGAGTCGGCAGAGGCGGGTATCGCCTGGGGCAGAGTGCTCGCTGCGAATTATCAAGGCCGACGGGCCTTGAATGGCTACATCGGGAGCGAACTGGGGCCAGTACATGGTGGATGACACCATGTTAGCGGCAAGGGAGCGAGGAGGGGAGTGCCTTTTCGGTGAATTGATGCGGGAACGTGTCTGTGCTACGTGCGTCTCGGTGGCTAGGTGCGGCTCAGCTCCTTTTCTGTCCTGAAGACGGTTTGCGCTCTAAGGGCGATTGCGTGATCGAGGATGCGGCCGGCGAAGACTTGCTTGGAGGCCGGTTCGAGGGAGATGGTTTGGGTGCCGGTGAGGAAGAGACCGGCGTTGGAGTCGGAGTCGAAGCCGAGGCCGGGGAGAGAGACGTCGTTGGCGACGATGGCGTCTGCACCCTTGCGTTGGAGCTTGGCGCGGGCGTTTTCTTCGAGGGACTCGGTCTCGGCGGCGAAGGCGATGACCAGGGTACCGGGGCGGCGATTGGCGACGACGTGGGCGACGATATCTTCCGTCGGCTCAAGCTCGATGGTCAACGGGCCGTTGCGGCGGAGCTTATTGAGGGCGACTTCGCGGAGGCGGAAGTCGGCTACGGCTGCTGCTGCGATGACGATCGTGGCTTGGGGGAGTTGGGCGAGGACTGCGGATTGCATTTCGTGGGCGGTGTCGACACGGATTAGGGTTGCGGATTGCGGGGCGGGAAGCGGCGAGGCGGTGACGAGGATGACCTTTGCGCCACGGGCCGCGGCGGACTCGGCGAGGGCGTGGCCCATCTTGCCGCTGGAGCGGTTGCCGAGGAAGCGGACGGGGTCAAGCGGCTCACGGGTGCCGCCGGCGGTAATGAGGATGGTCTCGCCGGCCAGGTCATGACGTGGGTGGAGGAGGTTGAGGACCTCGGTGGCGATGGTTTCGACCGAGGCGAGGCGGCCGCTGCCGGTCATGCCGCAGGCCAGGTAACCTGCGACGGGTTCGACGATGGTAGTGCCGCGTTCCTTGAGGGTGCGGAGGTTGGCCCGGGTGGCGGGGTGATTCCACATGTTGACGTTCATCGCGGGGGCGAGCAGGACGGGTGCGGTGTTGGCGAGGTAGGCCGTGGTGAGGAAGTCGTCTGCGAGGCCGTGGGCGAACTTTGCCATGAGGTTGGCGGTGGCGGGGGCTATGACGAAGGCGTCGATGTGCTGGACGGCGGAGATGTGTTCGATTTCGAAGGATTCTGAGGGCGCGTCCGTGGGCTGCCAGAGAGAGGTGAGGACGGGGTGGCCGGTGAGGGCGGCGAAGGTGAGGGGCGTGATGAAGCGCTCGGCGGAGGCGGTCATGGCGACCTGCACGTCCACACCCGCCTGCTGGAGGGTGCGGACGAGCTCCGCAGCTTTATAAGCCGCTATGCCTCCGGAGACGCCGAGGAGGATCTTCATGCGTGGGCTTCCGTGCGTGCTGGCTTGAGTGTCGGTGGGGAGGGTAAGGTGGGCGGGCTGAGGAGGAGGTTGTCGATGAGGCGGGTTTCGCCGACCCATGCGGCTACGGCGAGGAGCGCTCCGTCGCGGATGTGGGCCAAGGGTTCTAGGGTGTCGGGGTGGACGACTTCGGCGTAGTCGACGCGGACGCCGAGGTCTCCATGGAGGAGGCTGAGCATGGCTTCACGCAGAGCTTCCGCGGTGGGGCTGCCGTGGCTGGCGATGAGGCGTGCGGTCTCAAGCGCGCGTGAGAGGGTGAGGGCGTGGGTGCGCTCCTGGGGGGTGAGGAAGCTGTTGCGGGAGCTGAGGGCGAGGCCGTCGGCATCGCGGACGGTGGGGCAGACGACGATGCGGAGGGGGAAGTCGAGGTCACGGACCATGGCGCGGAGGACGGCGACCTGTACGGCATCCTTGGCGCCGAAGAAGGCGAGGTCCGGGCCGACGATGTGGAAGAGCTTGGCGACGACGGTGGCGACGGCGCGGAAGTGGCCGGGGCGGGAGAGACCGTCGAGGCGGTCGCTGATCTCAGGAACTTCAACGTGGGTGGAGACGATGGTGGCGGCGATGCCGTTGGGGTACATCTCCCGGGCGGAGGGGACGAAGACGAGATCTACGCCTTCCTGCTCGAGGAGGGCGAGGTCGGCTTCGAGGGTGCGGGGGTAGCGGTCGAGATCCTCACCGGGTGCGAACTGGGTGGGATTGACGAAGATGGAGACGACGACGGTGCCGCACTGCTGGCTGGCGGCGCGGACGAGCGAGAGATGGCCCTCATGAAGAGCGCCCATGGTGGGGACGAGGCCGATGGGCGCGTTCGAGGCCAAGCGGGCGGCAGTGGTGGCTTGCCGCATGTCTGCGATGGTTTTGAGGATCTGCATGAGTGCTGGTCTGCCTTCTCGTGGTGGACTTTGATTCCCTACTTACCTCGTGATGGTTTCTGCGAGGTGCTCGGCTACTTCTATGGGGAGGTGGTAGCTTTCGGCGTCGTTGGGGAAGGAATGGTCTTGCACGGCAGATTGGAAGTGCTGAAGGCCTTCGCGCATGAGTGCGCCGGCATCGGCGAAGCGCCGGACGAATTTTGCTCCGGGCGAAAAGGTGAGATTGAAGAGGTCGTGGAAGACGAGGATCTGGCCGTCGCAGTCGGGGCCTGCGCCGATGCCGATGACGGGGATGCCGGCGGCTGCGGTGATGCGCGCGGCGACCTCCCTGGGGATGCCTTCAAGGACGAGTGCGATGGCTCCCGCGCCTTCGATGGCGGCTGCGTCTGCGAGGAGCGATTCGATGGCGGGGATGCTGCGGCCCTGGACCTTGTAACCGCCCATGCGGTTGAGGGATTGGGGGGTGAGGCCGATGTGGCCGACGACGGGGATTTCGGCGCGGGTGAGCTGTTCTATGAGGGATGCGCGGGTTGCGCCGCCTTCGATCTTGACGGCTTCGGCTCCGGCTTCCTTGACGAAGCGGATGGCGTTGGCGACGGCGGCTTCGGGGGTGGTGTGATAGCTGCCGAAGGGCATGTCGACGACGAGGAGGGCGTGGCGGACTGCGCGGCGGACTGCGCGGGCGTGATGGAGCATCTCGTCCACGGTGATGGGGAGGGTGGAGTCGTAGCCGAGGGCGACCATGGCGAGGGAGTCGCCGACGAGGATGAGGTCGATGCCTGCTTCGTCGACGAGTCGCGCGGAGGGGTAGTCGTATGCGGTGAGGGCGGTGATGGGTTGGTGAGAGCGCTTGCGGTCGAGGAGGGTTTGCGGGGTGACTTTTTGCGCGGAGGGTTCACGCGCGGCGGTACGAGGCTGGGTGACGCTCATCTTTTGTTCTCCAGTGCCCTTCCGTTTTAGTGCGCGGATACGGCCCGTATGCAAACCAGTATACGGCGGTTGGGGGTGGGATGTAACTCCGGCGGCACACTGCACAGTTAATTGAGCAGGTGTTCTTACTCCCGTTACCGTCTGTTTGCAGAAGGCGGGCCATACTATCGGCGTATCCAGAAGACTTAGCACGGGAGGATGTCTCGTTATGCAGCCACAGTCTGGACCGCAGTCCAAGGTTTCGTACATCTGGGAAGAGTCGATGGCGACGTTGCCGTACAGTGCGGGCGTCTCGCTGCACAGCCATACGAGCGTGTCCGAAGAAAGCCTGACGTTCATCCATAAGATGGGCACGGAGATGGCGGTGTTCGCTCCGCTGTTCAAGCGCTATGAGAAGCGCGCGGCGGAGCTGTACGGGCTGAAGCTGGACTTCCTGAAGGGCAACTGGCGGCCGCCGCTGGTACCTCGAATGGCGTATGAGGTGGAACGGAAACAGATTGCGCGGCTGGGGCTGGATGCGCATGTTTCGATCACGGATCATGACACGATCGAGGCTTGCCTGTTGCTGAGGACGCTGCCGGTGGCGCGGCGAATTCCGATGTCGGTGGAGTGGAGTGCGCCGTATGGCACGACGTGCTTCCACATGGGGATTCATAACCTGCCGAGCGCGGACGCGGCGGGATGGATGGAGCGGTTTGCGCGGTTTACGGAGGCTCCGTCCGATGAGGTGCTGCATGGCATGTTCGCGGAGCTTCATGCGATTCCGCAGGTGCTGATCGTGCTGAATCATCCGCTGTGGGATCTATATGCGATCGGGCAGAAGGCGCATGAGGCGGAGTTGGAGCGGTTCCTGACGGTGAATGGCGAGTTCATGCATGCGCTGGAGTTGAACGGGCTTCGTCATGCCAAGGAGAATCGCGATGTGATGCGGTTGGCGCGGCGTTGGTCGCAGGTGGTGATCTCAGGCGGGGATCGTCATGGGCTGGAGCCGAACGCGAATATCAACCTGACGAACGCGACGAGCTTCAATGAGTTCGTGCATGAGATCCGCGTGGAGCGGAAGAGCCACGTGCTGTTCATGGAGCAGTACAAGAAGCCCTGGGAGCAGAGGATTACGGACTCGACCATTGATGCGATCACGGACTATCCGCAGTTTGCGCAGGGCTGGCAGCGTTGGGATGAACGTGCGTTTCATCCGGATGCGGATGGGGTGATGCGGCCGATGTCTGAGCTGTGGGTTGGAGGACGGCCGCCTCGGGCTTTGATGGTGTCGATTCAGATTGTGCGGCTGTTGCGGCATCGGACGTTCTCGATGTGGCTGAGCCTGGCTTTTCCGGGGGTGAACCGGGTGGGCGTTGAGCGGGAGATTGTGCCGGACTTGAGCGTCTAAATTCTTAGAGCATCCCGTAGGTCACAACCCAGGTAGTGTGGAGTAGGTCTCGAGAACCGCGGATGCCTTCCACACCCTTCCGATTTCGCTTGCCTTATCTATCGAGCCTGCATAAATACCTACAAACCGATCCGTTGTCATAGCTCCCCCTACACTGATGCTGAATGACCCATTCACATCTGTGAAGCCGCCGATTCGCCTGGCGTAAACAGGAGATCCCGACATCCCCTGACGGCCTATACAATCTACAAGTATTTGTGGGTGTCCTTCATAATCAATGTCTGGGTCGCTCGCAATAGACCCGGATTTCCATATGGGAAGTCCATCTAATTGGCCGTTGCCAAAAGGAAAACCTACGATAGACACCGGACTCGTTGGAAACAGCGGAATCTGAGTATTCCTAATTGCCAAGTCTAGAGGGTAAGTCGCTATACACAAGAGGCTTTCATCGTAGAAACTTGTTAGACGCAGAAAAGCAATATCGATCTGCTTCCCCACAGGATGCTCAATCCAAAGCGGTCTATCGTCTTCGCTTCGGAGGCGCTCCTTAATAGCGGTCCAGCGTCCTAAATGACCTCTCACATGATGGAGTATCGAGATAGAATCTGGCACTAAACCATCTGAGTGAGACGGTTGGTCATTCCAGATATTTAGACCGCTGACAACATGCTGGTTTGTGACAAGGTAATGCACATTGTTTTTCAGGACCACAAATCCGGTGGCAATTCCTAAATGCCTACCCCTGCAATACGTCCGTAAAAGAAGAGAATGTGTACTTATGGGATCAATACGTTGCATCGTAAAGAGTGTACTGCCCATTTCAATAAGCTGAATGCCATTTCTTATTCCACGTTGTGCTTTGTCACCATCTATCAATCCCGGATGTCGGCGTGGGTGTTGGTGAAGGGGCGCTCGAGGAAGGTGGTCCAGAAGTAGTTGACGGTGTAACGGGCGGCGGTGGTGAGCATGCCCTCTTTGCGGAGGCGGCGGGCGGAGGAGAACATCTTGAGGTCGAAGGTGAAGCGGACCATGCCGATCTCGTTGAGGCGGCGTGCGATGTCTGTGTCTTCTCCGTAGAAGGAGATGGCGAGGTTGAAGCCGCCGATGGCTTCAAGCGCGGGGCGTGCGATGACGAAGTTACCGCCCTGGACCATCGAGCCCACGCGGAGAATCCAGCGGTTGAGAGCGTAGACGAGCCAGGCCTGGAGATAGAAGATGCGGACGAACTGGCGCTCCAGCATGGTGAGGTCGTAGTAGACGACGGGGCCGCTGAGGGCGACGAGGCCGGGGGTGCTGGCGAAGGTCGAGAGGACTTGCTGGACCCATCCTTCGGTGAGGCGGGAGTCTGAGTCGACGTTGGCGATGAGGGCGCCGGTGCTGCGGTTGAAGCCGGCCTGGCGGGCGTGGGTGAGGCCCTTGCGGGGCTCGTCTACGAGGATGACGCCGGGGATCGAGAGGGCGAGAGCGCGTGTGCCGTCGGTGCTGGCGTTGTTGACGACGATGATCTCGGCATCAAGGTTGAGGGCTTGCGTCTGTTTCTGGATCGACTCCACGCAGGCCTGGAGCCACGCCTCTTCGTTGTAGGCGGGAATGACAAAGCTCAGTCGCATGGGGTGAGGATAGGCGGGGGAGATTGCGGGGGGCTGACGGCGCTGGTAATTTTTGGAGAATGTTTGATGAATGAGTGACTGGTTTGGTGCGTGGACAAAAAGCAGAAGCAGGTTCCTCCGCTGCGCTGCGGAATGACAAACAAAAAAGATCGGAATGACAAACCAACCGGGAGGTCAGGGGACAAAGAAAAGGCACGCATCGAGTGAGTCCGATGCGTGCCGAAAGCGGAGGGAGTAAGGGTGTTAGTTACCGCTGGTGACTGCGCCCGTGACCGGGTTGAGCAGAACCACGTTGGGGTTGGGGACGGTGGAACTGGTGAAGTTGAACATGTTGTTGAGTGAGCCGGCGATGGAGTCGAATGAACCGCCGCCGATGCGTGCGCCACCGAGGAAGGTGTCTTCGATGAACTTCGGTACCGAGCTCTGGTCTACGACGGTGGAGTCAAGCGCATTCTTCCTGGACCATGAGGAGACGACCAGGAGAGGAATGCGAGGACCGTAGCCGCAGCGGCCTTGTGCGTGGAGGGTGGCAGCACTGACACCGGGAAGCGCGGTGGTGGAGCTGGCGGTGGTGGTGTTGCAGAGACCGGTGCCGGAGTAGGAGTCCTGCGCGGTGGCGGAGCCGTTGACGATCATGGGCATGTGATCGTACCAGCCGTCGGAGTCGTCGTAGGTGAGGATGATGGCGGTGCTGGACCAGAAGGGCGAGGCCTGGATGGCGTTGATGGTGTTGATGATGAAGGTCTGCTCGTCAATGGGATCGGAGTAGCCGGCGTGGGCGTCCTGGAAGCCGGGGGCCTTCAGGTAGCTGACTGCGGGCATGCTGCCGGCGGCGAGCGCGTCGGTGAAGTCATGCGTGTCGTACTGGTGGTTGGCCTGATCCTGCTTGCCGATGTTGGCGATGGAGGTAGGACGCAGGTGGTTGGGGTTGGAGGTCGCGGCGTAGTACTGGAAGGGCTCGTGGTGGGGGATGTAGTCGGCCTTGAGCATGCCGGTGACCTGTGAGGTGGTGGTGCGGCCGCAGCCGGTGGTGCCGTTGGCGTTGGTCTTGGAGAGGTCGAAGCCACCCTCAAAGAAGCCCCACGTAATGTTGGCGGTGGAGAGCATGGTGCCGATGTTGTTGCCGGTCATGTGGATGCTCTGGCTGGTGCTGGAGCAGAGGTCGCCGGTAGGGTCTGCGTCGCCTACGTCGGTGAAGCCGCCGTTGCCGTCCGCGACGATGGCCGTGCCGGCGTTGACGTCATTGACTGCGCCGTTGGTCTGGCCGGAGACGACGTTGATGGCGCCGGGGGTGGAGGGTCCGAAGGTGCTGCCGAAGGCGTGATCGTTGATGGCGTAGTGCTGGGCGTAGTTCCAGAGACCGGTGACGGTGTTGCCGTCGTAGTAGCCCATGGTGAGGCCGTTGGTGTTGGTGATGGCTACCTTGCCCGTCGCAGCGGTGAGGTTAGCGCCATCAGGAACGCCGACGGAGAGCGGGAAGAGGTCCATGGCGCCGTTATCGAAGGCGGTCTGCTCCGGGCCGTAGTTGTGATCCTGATCGCCGGTGGCGGCCTGGGCGGGATCGAGACGGAAGGGATTGCTGGCTCCTGCGCCGTTCTTGTTGTTGGTGTTGTTGGGGTTCGCGGTCAGCAGGGCGGAGGTGTAGCCGGCGGGGGTGGGGGTGCCGGCGGCGGCGGTGAAGGCGGTCTCGCCGACGGGGTTGGTGGCGGTGGGGTAGGTGCCGAAGTAGTGGTCGTAGGAGACGTTCTCACCGAAGATGACGACGACGTGCTTGATGACCTGGGCGCTGGTGACGGGGACGGCCGCAGGTGCAGCAGGGGCCGTGAGGGTGACTCCGGCACCGCCGCATCCAGTGAGGACGAGAGCGGCGGACGCAGAGAGGGCAGCGAGTTTACGGACCATTGGAAGGTGCCTCGAAGGTATTAGGAGATGAGTTCTCCTCTTGGTTTACCGGGGCACTGTGAATGGTCTGTGAAAGCCACGTCAAAAGGCGGCTTCAGGGTGTGACGGAGATGAGGCGGGAGCGTCCAAGCGCAGCCCGGTTAGAAGCGGAAGAAGGCTCGCAGATTGATGGTCCGGTTGGCGGCGGAGTTGTTGAAGAAGCCGCTTTCAAGCGAAAGGGACTTGCCGAAGAAGGGCGAGGTGAGGACGCCGATGGGGATGGCACCGTTGACGTGGTTGAGGACGTTCTGGCCTTCGGCGGAGAAGCCGAGTTCATAGGCTGGGTCGGGTTTGGGGGTGGGTGCGCCTTTGGCCGGCGGGGGTGGTGGGGGCGCGGATGGGTCCGGTGCTTCGACGCGGCGGGGGCCGAACTTGAAGCTCTTGTTCAGTGAAAGCTGGAGCGAGAGGTAGGTGGGACCGCGACCGTAGTTGGAGGGGATGATCTTCTGGCCGGCGATGGGGGAGGTGTCGAAGTTGCCGAAGGAGGTTTTGACGACTGAGGCGCGGGTGAGGTCGGTGGCGAAGGCGGGGCGATCGTTGTAGATGCTGTCACCGTTGTTGTCCGCGCCGGTGGTGATGTTGAAGGCGCGGCCGCCGCGTGCGATGAAGAAGGGTTCGAGGGTGATGCCCTTGGGCAGGTTGAAGCTGCCGCCGGTGAAGAGACGGTTGGTGACGTCGTAGCTGCTGGCGCCGTAGTCGGCGTGGGGGTTGTAGGAGTTGGAGACGAAGTTGGCGTAACCGCCGGGCTCCGCGGCGTCCGACTTGGCGTGCTGGTTGACGTAGAAGCCCCAGGCGGTGAACCACTTGACGGGGTGCAGGTTGTAGTTGGTGAAGAGGATGTTGCCAACGCCTTCGCCAGCGGAGGAGTACTGGTAGAGGTTCTGGGTGCCACCGAGAGGGCGTGTGCCGCTGTTGGGGACACTGGGGTCGTAGGTGCCGGGGAGCGGGGCGTTGACGTTGAGCGAGACGAACTGGTGAACGCTGCGGATGTTGAGGTAGTTGACCGTGATGCTGCCGATCTTGCCGAGGGAGCGTTCTACCGAGAGGCCGGAGATGATGTCGTAGTTGGAGCGAAGGTGGGGGTCGATCTGGTAGATGGTGGGTGCGGTGCCGGTGAGGTTGGCGGGGGTGTAGGTGACGGTGGGGTCCGGGTTCTGGACGAAGTAGGACTGCTGGGTAACGCCGTTCTGGCGCTTTGCACTGAGGATGGCTGGGGCGTCAAAGCGTGAGTAGAAGAGGCCGAAGCCTCCGCGCAGGACGAACCATGCGGGGTGCTTGTCTGCCTGATGAACGGCCCACGCGAAGCCCATGCGGGGTGCGGGGTCACTGCGATCCGGGATAGCGGTCTGGCTCTCAAAACGGACGCCGAAGTTGAGGGTGACGTTCTTGTTGAGCTTCCACTCGTCGTCCGCGTAGATGCCTACGTCCGCGGTGGTAATGGCTGCACTGGACTGGCCAGCGGTGAGGCTGAACTGGGTGGCTCCGCCGCCGTTTGCGAGGATCTGGGCTGCAGTCAGGTGATTGGCGAGGCCCTGTTGAGTGATCTGGTAGGTGTTGAGGTCGGGGTAGATGTACTGGCCGTTGTAGTTGGCGTTGGAGAGGTTGGAGTCGCGCAGGAGGCGGTAGCGGATGCCGAGGCGGAGGAAGTGCTTGCCGTGGTCGATGGAGAGGTAGTCCTGGAATTCGTAGCGGTCCTGGTTGTCATGGAACAGGCCGAGAGCGGAGCCGCCGCCGCTGAACACGCCTTGCACGATGACCGTGGGGGCGGAGCTGACGGGGGTCTGGGCGAGGCGGGTGCGGATGTACTGGAAGCGGGTGTCGTTGATGAGGTGCGGGCCGATGATCTCTGAGTTGCCGATCTGGAGGGTCTGGGTGGTGGTGCTGTTGTTGTAGCCCTCGGTGGGCAGGACGAGGAGGCCGATGCCTCCGTTGGTCATGTTGATCTGGTTGTACTCGTAACGGCTGGTGAGGGTGTTGTTCTTGGTGAGTTGGCGGTCCAGCCGAGCTGAGTAGGTATGGAAGACCTGCGGGTCTGGAATGGCCTGCGAGAAGGTGAATGGATTGTTGTTCGCATCCAGCGTCTGGGCGTTGACGACGGTGTTGTTCTGCTGGTCGTTATAGGTGCCGGCGAGGAAGAAGGAGGTCTTCTTGCCGATGGGGCCGCTGACGTTTCCGTCCAGGTTGAGCGTGTGGTACGGCGGCTGTGCGCCGGTGAAGGGGTTGTTGGAGTTGAAGGCGCGGTCGTTGCCCTGGGTCTGGAAGAAGCCGTGGAGCTTGTCACTGCCGGGCTTGGTGAGGATCTCTACACGGCCAAAGCCGAGGCCGTCGTAGGCAGCGGAGTAAGGATTCTGGTTGATGCGGATTTCGCGGATGGAGCTTTTGGGCGGGAAGCGTCCGCCGCTGAAGCCGTCGACGAAGATCTGGGGCGGGTGCTGGCCATCGCCGCCGGCGATGGCGAGGACCTGCTGCTGGAGGGTGGCGTCGTCGTTGGAGAGGGTGTCGAGGTTCTTGCTGTCGAAGACGAGGGAGCTGGCGTTTTCGTCCGCGCCGGTTCCGGCGAGTTTGCTGGCGTCCACGGTGACGATCTCATTGCTGGTGGCGATGGGGAGGGTGAGGACGAGGGGCTTGAGGGCCTTGCCGGCGATGGCGATACCTTCACGGACGAAGGGCTCGAAGCCGTCCGAGAGGATGTCCATCTTGTAGGTGCCGGTGGGCAGATCAAGAGAGAAGCGGCCTGCGGCGTCGGTGACGGTGTCTCGCTTGAGGCGATCGTTTTCAACGTGGACAGCTGCGTTGGGGATGCGTGCGCCGGAGGGATCGGAGACAGTGCCGGTGATGGCCCCGGAGACCTGGGTGGCCTGGATTTGGCTCTGGGCGAGCGCGGTGGGAGGGAACAGGGCTGAGGGCGCGGCAAAAGAGAGCGCGAGTGCGACAGTCCAGGTCAGACGCCGGTGAGCCATAGGGGAGATTTTCTCCGGGGTTTTTGAGGATGAAGACGAATCCTTGGACTCCGGGGCGGTGACGAAGGTATGGGGATTGTGCGGATTTTTCGCGGAGCGTTGGCTTTCGGAATTCGTCTGGAGTAGGCTTTGAGGATGGGTCTCCGGGTTATCGGACATCGGGATTGCTTGTGTTTTCCGGTGCGGCCTTGACTTTCGTGTGGTATCGACGGACACTTCAGCCACGGCAGGGGAATGACGTACTTGGGCGACTCGACTCAAAGCCACGTAAAGATGAAGCTCGACTCGGTCCTCGCCAGCGTGCAGACGGTGGAGGAATCGACCGAGAGTTTTGCGCGTGAGGCGGGGTTCGACGAGGACGATGCGAGCCAGATTGCAATGGTGGCGCGTGAGGCTGCGGTGAACGCCGTGGTGCATGGGAACAAGTACGACACGGCCAAGCATGTGACGTTCTCCTGTGCGCTGACGGACCAGGAGCTTCGGGTGCAGGTGGCGGATGAGGGGCCAGGGCTTGATCCTGAGTCGATTCCGAATCCTTTGGCGCCGGAAAATCTGCTGCGGTCGTCCGGCCGCGGAGTTTTCCTGATGAAGGCCATCATGGATGAGGTACACTTTCGGCAGCTAACCCCAGGCACAGAGATTACTCTGGTAAAACGAAGAATTTCCAAGGAGATAGACGCATGAGCATGAAGTTCAAGACGCGGCAGGTGGACGGTGTGACGGTGCTCGACCTGAGCGGACGGATTACGCTGGGTGAGGGCAGTGTTACGCTGCGGGATGCCGTGCGGGATGTACTGTCCAAGGGCTCCAACAAGATTCTGCTGAACCTGGGCGATGTGAACTACATCGACAGCTCCGGCATCGGCGAGCTGGTGAGCGCGTTTACGACGGTGAAGAACGGCGGCGGCGAATTGAAGCTGCTGAACCTGACCAAGAAGGTCAAAGACCTGTTGCAGATCACGAAGCTGTACACGGTGTTCGACGTCAAGGACGACGAAGCCAGCGCGATCTCTTCCTTCTAATCGGTTTAATAGATACGGCGGGCCGTCTGCTTTGGCAGGCGGCCTTTCTGTTTAAGCTGAGGTTGCTGCTAGGCTATCGGCACATGATGACAAAGTGGCTGGTGCTGGGAGTGTTGGCTGGGGTGGCGTTCGGGCAGGGGATGAAGGCGCATCCGCGTGATGGCGAGATTCACGATGCGGATACCAAGGCCTGGTGGCATACGACCGAGGATCTGTCCTCCGACGCGATGGAGGGGCGGGATACTGGGTCTGCGGCGTATGCGCGGGCGGCGCAGTATGTGGCGGATCGGTTCAAGGGTGCGGGGTTGGTGCCGGCTGGGGAGAGTGGGACTTACTTTCAGGATGTTCCGCTGCATGAGCTTGAGGTGACTCGGGAGGGGACGACTTTTACGCTGGTGCGGGCGGGGTCTGCAGAGAAGTCGCTGCGGTTTTTGGAGGAGATCGACGTGACTCCGGGGGCGGGGCTGCCGGCGATGGTCGAAGGCGGGTTGGTGTTTCGGGGGTACTGCGGCAAGGATGAGGTTGGGGATCTGACGGGGAAGATTGCGGTTTGCTTTGGGGCTCGGCGGCCGGGGGTGACTTCGGGGAGGGATCGTGTGGCGGCGGTGCGAGGCGCGGGTGCGGTGGGGATGGTGAGCGTGGATGATCCGGCGTTTACGATCGAGCCGCCACGATGGCCGGATGCTTACTCGCGGTCGGTGACGATTGCGGGGGGTACGCGGGCTGGGGCGGGATCATTTGTGGCTATGCGGTTGAGTGCTCCGGCCTTTGCGACGATGCTGGAGGGATCAGGGCAGGATGCTAAGGGGATTCTGGCGCTGGGCGGGGCTTCGAAGGCGCTGCCGAGCTTTGATCTAAACGAAAAGCTGCGAGTGACGACGCATACGGCGCAGAAGGAGTACAGCTCGCCGAACGTGCTGGCGGTGCTGCCGGGGACCGATCCGGTGCTGAAGTCTGAGTACATCGTGATTGCGGCGCATCTGGATGGGTATGGGCATGGGACGCCGGTCGCGGGGGATTCGCTCTACAACGGGACGCTAGATGATGCGGCGTATGTGGCGCTGATCCTTCAGTTTGCTGAGGATCAAAAGGCGCTGGGCAAGGCCGGTGGGCTGAAGCGGAGTGTGCTGTTCTGCGCCTTTACGGGCGAGGAGAAAGGGCTGCTGGGGTCGACGTGGTTTACGCAGCATCCGACCGTGCCGAAGGAGGCGCTGGTGGGGGATATCAACCTGGATCAGCTCAGGCCTTTGTTTCCGTTGAAGATTCTGACGGCGCTCGCGGTGGATGAATCGACGATTGGAGCTACGGCGAAGAGCGTGGCGGGGCCGATGGGGATCGAGATCCGGGCCGACCGCGAGCCGGAGCGGAACCTGCTGCTGCGGGCGGATCACTGGCCGTTCATGCAGATTGGTGTACCTTCGATCGGGTTCATCTTTGGGTATGACCCGGGGACGGATGCGGAGAGGCGCTATCGGCAGTGGTACACGACGCAGTATCACCGACCGCAGGATGACCTGACGCAGCCGATGGATTTTGATGCGGCGGCGAAGTTCGACACGTTCTTCTACACGCTGACGCGGCGGCTGGCGAACGATGCTGCTCGTCCGGCCTGGACGGCGGGGAGCAAGTATGCGGCTACTTCGAAGTAGAGGCTAAGAGGCTTTGGCTTGGCGGACCATTTCTACGAGGATTTTGCGGGTGTCCTGGGCTGTGTGGACCTCTTGGAGGAAGTTGATGCGCGTGCCTTTGTAGCCTTCGGCGGTCTTGAGGCGGAGGAAGAAGCCGAGGCGATCGACCGAGGTCATGGTGGCCTCGGTGGCTTCGTAGCCGGAGTGGGTGCGGGCCAGGAGGATCATGGAATCGACGTGATCCGCGTTCATGTGGGCGATGATGCCGGGTCCGGAGGCGGCGAGGGGATCGGGCGCGGCCTGGGCGTAGTCGCTTGCCGAGACCCAGCCCATGACGCCGAAGCCGCCGACGTAGTAGAGGTCGATGAGGTTGAGGCGGAAGAAGCTGAAGTCGGCGAAGTCGACCCAGTTGCGGCTGTTTTCGTGGCGGGCTAGGTAGGCCTCGCGTGCGGCGGGGAGATCGGAGGCGGGGACCGGCTCGGCTGTGCCGACGAGGGTGACGCGGGCTGCGCCGAGGGCATCGCCGTCAGAGGCGATCTGGTTGATGAAGAGGCTGGCGTGGGGATCGGCCTTGAGGTTCTGGGTGTGCATGGCCATGTTGCTGATAAGAAAGAGCGGGCGGCCGAGGGCGTCGAGCGCGAAGGGCATCAGCGAACCGAAGGGGAAGCCGGGGTGTTTGCGCGAGAGCGTCGAAAGGGTGGCGACGGAGGCGAGCGAGATGAGGGTGCGGACGCGCTCGGCGTGGCTGGGCTCCGGGAGTTGGGGAAGGGCGGGGCCGGTGTAGGCGTGCTGGCGGGGTGCGGTTTCAGTCTGCGACATGGGTGCCTCTGGAGGTATGGTATCGGCTTTGGGCCCGGAGGCCGGCGAAGGGCAGAGACGAGGTTCCTGTGAGGAAGTTTCCGGGCTTGCGTAGTTTTACGGATTTTTCTTTTGACTTCGGCGGCGAGTTAAGTAACCCTCAAGCTACTACTCCAAATCAAACTCTTGTCGACCGTGTGCTTATCCCAGGCAGCTTGCACGGAAATCGAGAGCCCCGAATCCCGGCGTGCCCAGGCATGTCGGTTGCTGTTCTTCCAAGGAGCTTCCCTGTCTATGGTGTCTCGCCGTCTACTTTCTCTCGCTGCTGTCAGCCTTGTCTGTACGGGTCCAATGGCGCTTTCCGCGTTCGCTCAGAGCGCCGCTCTCGGTGGTATCGCGGGTATCGTTCGCGATAGCTCCGGCGCTGTTGTTTCCGGTGCTTCGGTCCAGATCAAGAACACCCAGACCGGCGCGGCGCGTACGGTGACGACGAACTCCGAAGGCCACTATGAAGCGACCTTCCTGCAGCCTGGTATGTATGAAGTGATTCTTGGCGGCGGGAGCTTCGCCACGGTCGATCAGAAGAACGTCGCTGTTACTGTGGGTGACACGCGTACCGTCGATGCGACTCTGGGGTTGAGTTCCGTTTCTACAGATGTAATCGTGACGAGCGAAGCGCCGCTGATTGATACAGAGAAGGTGGAAGGCTCACAGGTCGTAGGCCAGCAGCTCATTTCGAATCTACCGATCGCAAGCCGCCGTTTTGAGAGCTTCGTTCTTCTGACACCCAACGTCGTTCCGGACGGTAACACGGGTCTTATTGGCTATCGCGGCATCTCCGGCGTATACAACCAGAACCTGATCGATGGCGCGAATAACAACCAGCAGTTCTTCTCTGAGGCGCGCGGTCGTTCTATCGGGTCCCCCTATGTCTTCCCGGTCGATGCGATCAGTGAGTTTCAGTCCTCCGCGACCGGCTACTCGGCCGAACTGGGCGGAGCGGCGGGCGGCATCATCAACGCGATCACCAAGTCCGGCACCAACCAGTTTCACGGTGACGCGTACGAGTACTACCGGACGCCGGGCTTCAATGCTCTTGACCCGTACAACAAGTACAACGGCCGTCTGCAGAACAACCCCTATCTTCTGTCACAGCCTGTGAAGGTTCAGCACCAGTTCGGCATTTCGGCCGGCGGACCGATCATTCAGGACAAGCTCTTTTTCCACTTCACTTATGACGGTTACCGCAAGGTCAACCCGGTAAGCTATCTATCGACCTATAACAGCACCACGACCAGCGTTGCGAATCTGGCCCATCTCTGCGACGGCGGCACGGTTCACGTCCAGGACGGAACGACGATCTATCCTACGACCATCCCCAACGTTAGCGCGACGCAGTGCGCTGCCGGCGTAACGGCGGTGCAGTCGCAACTTGGCTCTTTTGGACGTAGCGCCAAACAGGATATCTACTTTCCACGCCTCGACTACCAACTTAACTCCAAGACCCACCTCTCTGCTGAGTTCCTGTTCGCGAACTTCCACCAGCCCAATGGGTATAACAGTTCAGTCACCGTCAGCAATGGCGGCGTCTCGCAAAACGGAACCGCTGACTTCCACGAGCGCATTCTGATTGCAAATGCTGAAACCCAGGTCTCATCACGATCCACCAACGTGGTCCACTTTCAGTGGGCTCGCGACCTTGAGACAGACGGCACTAATTCCGGTGGCCCGTCGAACAGCCTGACCAACCTCGTTGCCTTGGGTGAGACCTCTGCGCTGCCTCGTGGCAAGTTCCCGGATGAACATCGCTGGCAGGCCACCGATGTGTACTCCACCACGCTGGGTCACCACACCATCAAGGCTGGTTTCGATCTTAACTTCGTGCATGAGCAGATCGCAAATTTGTTTGGAGGCGATGGCAGCTTCAGCTACAGCAACTCCAATGCCGAGTACAACTTCACGAACTTCCTCCAGGACGCGCTGGCGGTCAATCCAACGTTGACCACCGCCGGTGGAACTCCCGTGAGCCGCCACTATAACTCGTTTTCTCAGACAGTTGACCAGTTGACGGGCGTGGGTGCGGATGACTTTTGGAATCAAAACATTGACGGCTTTGTAGAAGATGCGTGGAAGGCAACACCGAAGCTTCTTGTAAGCGTTGGCGTTCGCTACGACGTGCAGCTTGTTCCCGGCCCGGATTTGCCGAACACGGCGAATCCTGTGGCGTTCAATGCGACTTCGCAGATCAATCCGGACCTGAAGATGATTCAACCCCGTATCGGTTTCGCATGGAACCCTTACCCCGGTACGGTGGTTCGGGGCGGATACGGAATTTTCTATGGCCAGATCTCGAACTCTTCCTACTACACGCTGCGGCGTGAGAACGGCGTGTATCAGAAGCAGTACGGCCCAATTACTCCGGCAGTGACCCCTGTGCCCTACGTTGTCACGGGCGGGGCGGTCACCGGCTCCGGAACCACTCCTGGAACATGCGCTCCTACCGCCGGCTCCAATGTCTGCTATACCAACCCGGGCAGCTTCGTCTCGTATGCTCCGCAGGGTGGCGTTCCGATCTTTACCCCGCCTGGTCCGGCACCCACGAACCCTGTAACCGGGGGGGCGATTACCTCGACCGGTCTGGCCGCTGTTCCTTCGGGCACGATTACGATTCGTGGTCTGGACCCGAGCTTCCAGAATCCTCAGTCGCACTCTGCTGATTTGGCTGTGGAGCAGCAACTCCCGCTGCACTCGACGCTCACGGTCTCCTATGTGGGCAACCGTGCATTGCGGCTTCCGGTCTATGTCGATACCAATGTGGATCCGAACTCGGTTATCACAACCCGGACCTATCAGTACACGAATGCACAAGGTGTCACCAGCAACTTTGCAGAGCCGATTTATCGCAACCGGCTTTACACCAACACAGGGGCGGTTGCGACCGGCTTCTCCGACGTCAATTCCTGGTATCACTCCTTCGTGGCTTCGGTCCGCAAGCCAATGAGCCATGGAGTGGAGATTCTGGCCAACTACACATGGGCGAAGGCGCTCGACGGTGGGCAGACTTACGGTGGCAATGGGACGTTCAATGGTACAGATGCTCCGCTGATTCCTTTCGCGCTTGGTGCTCATAAGGGACGCAGCAATGAGTATTCTCGTTCGGACCTCGATATCCGGGGTCGCTTCGTCGGCACGATTGTGGCGAAGTCCGCGCTTCCTATCGCAAACCATTACGTTGCCTATGCCGCGAACGGCTGGCTTCTCTCGGGAACGCTGACGGCGCAGACTGGCGAGCCGATCACTGCGACCGTCAATGGTTCGATCACGTATCTCACTAGTTCTTCAACGGCGCTTGGCAATCTGACGTCAGACGCCGGCGTTACAAATGCAGTGTTCACCTCAGGTCCTGGAGCTCGGGTTCCCGATTACATCGCGAGCAGAAACTCCTTCAAGGGTCCTGGAGTGCATAACGTCGATGCCCGCGTCTCCCGCGACTTCCCACTGAAGAGCGACCGCTATCACTTTGAGGTTGCGGCCGAGCTCTTCAATGTCCTCAATCACCGCAACATTCTTTCCACCAACACCGCTCTGGTCGCTTACTCGGCTCCGGGCGCAAGCGGATGTCCGACGGTCGCTTCCAACCCCAATGGCGTCGGTTGCCTTGGCCCGCTATCGGCCTCGACCGCGGCGTTCGCAAGCCCTGCCAGCACTTCAAACATCATTTACGGTGCACGGCAGATGCAACTCGTTGGAAAGTTCACCTTCTAACGATCGCTCAATCTAACAATGAGAAACGCCCCGGATTATCCCGGGGCGTTTCTCATTTCCGTTATGACTACTTTACGAGGTTGCGGGCGGGGGCGGTGGAGGCTCGTACGATCAGCTTTGGCTCTACGACCAGTTGCTCTATGTGTGCGGAGGGGTCGATGCGGCTTTCGCGGCCGGCTTCGAGTTGCTTGAGGATGGTCTCGGCTGCGAGCATGCCCATCTCACGGAGGGGCTGGCGGACAGTGGTGAGACCGGGGTTCTGGAAGGCGGCGCTTTCGACGTCGTCAAAGCCTATGACCGAGACGTCCTCCGGGACGCGCAGGCCGGCTTCTCGGATGGCGAGCACAGCGCCTATGGCCGCGGTGTCGTTGAAGCAGAAGAGGGCCGTGAAGGGCTCCTGGGTCTCCAGCAACGCACGGGTGGCGATGTAGCCGGGCTCGTGGTTGGGCTGGTCGCCTTCAAGCTGTGCGACGAGGGAGGGCTTGATGGTCAGCTTCAGGGCTCGTGCGGCGTGGCGGATGCCGTCCCAGCGGGCCTGGGTGTCTGAGGAGAAGCGCTGGCCCTTGATGAAGGCGATGCGTTCGTGGCCGAGGGCACGTAGGTGCTCGAGCGCCATCAGGGCCGCGCTCTCATGGTTGACGACGACGCTGGTGACGCCGTCGCGGATGTGATTGCCGGAGACCGCGATGGTGGGGGTGGAGGGCTTCTCGTGCAGGACGGTATCGACGACGATGATGCCTTCGACGGCGCGAGCGACGAGCAGATGCTGGTACTCGTCCAGGAGTTCCTTGCGGCGATGATGGCTGACCAGGAAGTAGAAGTAGCCGTGGCGCAGGAGAGCCTCTTCAATGCCGGCAAGGACGAGGGTGGCGTAGCCGTCGCTGACCTCCGGCACCATGACGCCGAGCGTGTGGGTGCGCTTGTTACGCAGAGAGCGAGCCAGAACATTGGGGCGGTAGTTCAGCAGGCGCGCGGCCTCCTGAATGCGCTTCTGGGTCTTCTCCGGAATGGACCGGGCTGCGGGGGACTCGTTCAACACGCGCGAGACGGCGGCGACCGAAAGGCCGACGTGTGCGGCGACCTGCTTGAGGCCGACGCTTTTGGCTTGTCCGGGCTGTGCCTGGCCGCCTGGAACCTTGTCTTTCATCACGCCTCCAGTCTGTCACGTTTCAGCGCGAATCGGCCATGGATCGGTGAGCGCTTGACAGGTCTACTCCGATTTCCGCAAAATGCCAGTCGGTGGTCAAACGATTGCCGAAAGAAGAACCACCGATGCAGACCCTGTTTGGCGACTGTTCTTCCGCGACGATGGATGCGCGGTTCTTCCTCTCGATTCTCATCTTCAACCTGCTTCACGGAGTCTTCCATGCGCTCTTTACGTCGAGCCGCCCGTCTTGCCCCGATGCTTCTGTCCAGCGTGCTGGCGGGCTCATGCGCTGTTGCACAGTCAGCCCCAGACTCGTCCACGACTGTACGCCTTACGGTGGATGCCCATGCCGCGGCAACGCCCTTTCCACACTTCTGGGAGCAGACCTTCGGCTCCGGGCGGGCGATCCTTTCGCTGCGTGACAGCTACCGTATTGATCTGGATAAGGTGCATGGGATTACGGGCTTTGACTCGGTGCGGTTCCACGGGATTCTGAATGACGATGTAGGTCTGTACGATCCGGATCGGAAGACGAAGAACCCGGGGCTCGCGGCGCAGGATGATCCGTCCGCCGGCGGAACCGTTTACAACTTCTCTTACATCGACCAGATCTACGATGGGCTGCTGGCGCATCATGTGCGGCCGTTTGTGGAGCTGAGCTTCATGCCGGCGAAGATGGCCTCGAACCCTGCGGCGATCCATCCGTTCTGGTATCACCCCAACACCTCGCCTCCCAAGGACTATGCACTGTGGGACGGGATGATTACGGCGCTGGCGCAGCACCTGATTGCGCGGTACGGGATCGAGGAGGTTTCGCACTGGAACTTTGAGGTGTGGAATGAGCCGAACCTCGATTTCTGGTCCGGCAAGCCGGCGCAGGAGAGCTACTTCAAGCTCTATGACCATACCGCTCGCGACCTGAAGGCTGTGAGCGCGCGCATCCGTGTGGGTGGGCCGGCCACTGCTCAGGCGGCGTGGGTTGGAGATTTTCTGAAGCACTGCAAGGATAACAATGTTCCGGTCGATTTTGCGTCGACGCATGTCTATGCCAACGACACGGCTGAGAACGTGATGAAGATCAAGGAAGATGTGCCGCGCGACAAGATGGTGTGCAGCGCGGTGAAGATGGTTCATGACCAGATCGTGGGCTCGCCCCTGCCCAAGACGCCGCTGATCATGAGCGAGTACAACGCCAGCTATGCGAATGAGCCGGCGGTGACGGATTCGATCTACATGGGGCCTTGGATGGCGACGACGATCAGCCAGTGCGACGGCATGACGGAGTCGATGAGCTACTGGTCGTTCTCGGACGTGTTCGAAGAGCAGGGTGTGGTGCGGACGCCGTTTTATGGCGGTTTTGGCCTGATGGCTGAGGACAATATCCCGAAGCCTGCGTTCAACGTCTTTGCGATGCTGCATGGGCTGGGGACAGAGCGGTTGAAACTGGATTCAGACTCCGCGATGCTGACTCGGCGAGCCGATGGCACGCTGGTGATGGCGCTTTGGAACTATGTAGCACCGACGGAACCGACGACCTCGGACGTTGCGCCCGCGGGAGCTGTGCGAAGGTTCACCCTCACTCTTCCGGGTGGGGCAAAGCAGGCCACGATCATGCGGGTCGACCAGGATCATGGCAACGTCATCAAAGCCTTTGACGCTATGGGCAAGCCGGCCACGCCGAGCCGTGAGCAGATCAAACAGCTGCAGCAAGCCGGACAAGCTTCGCCAGCCGAGCATGTTGCCATCCGGAACCATCAGCTCGATCTGACGATTCCGCCAGCGGGGCTTGTTGTTCTGGAACTGAAGTAGGCTGGGTCAGGAGTAAGAGCCATGCACGAACGTCATCTACACACGCGCCGGGAGATTTTGAATGGGCTTGGAGCTTCGGCTCTGGTTGCGGCTGCGCCTCGCGGCCTGCTTGCGGCCGTGCCGGCTGGAGCTCATCTCTCCAAAGCCGATGAGGCGTTTCTAGCGGAGATGATCCGGCGTGGCTGCGACTTCTTCTGGGATCATGGTCACCCGCAGACCGGGCAGGTGCTTGACCGGGCGCGGGCGGACGGCGGCGCGGAGACACGGCGCATGGCGTCGATTGCGTCGACGGGCTTTGGGCTTTCGGCGTTGTGTATTGCGGATCGCTATGGGTTCTATCCGCATGCTGAGATCGTGGAGCGCGTGAGGAATACCATGCGGTTTCATTGGCAGAAGCTCCCGCAGAAGGAGGGCTTCTTCTATCACTTCTCGGATATGGAGACCGGCGTCACCTCGCGCGGGTCGGAGCTTTCGTCGATCGATACCGCGCTGCTGCTCTGCGGGATTCTGACCTGCCGGGCCTACTTCAAGGATGCCGAGATCCAGGATCTGGCGACGAAGATCTACGAGCGCGTGAATTGGCCGTGGATGCTCGACGGCGGCAGCACGCCTTCGATGGGATGGTTTGAGAAGACGGGCTTCCTGGCGGCGCGTTGGAATATGTTTGCGGAAGAGATGATGTTGTATCTGCTGGCGATCGGCTCGCCCACGCATCCGCTGACGCCGAACTACTGGGATAACTTCTCGCGGCCCACGGTGAAGTTTGAGGGGATCGAGTATCTCAGTGCGGATGCGCCCATCTTCATCCACCAGTACACGCAGGCGTGGTTCGATATGCGCGGCCGGCGGGACAAGTATGCCGACTATTTCGAGAACTCGAAGAAGGCTACGGAAGCGCATCGCCGGTTCTGTATCTCACTTGGCGGCAACTATAGCCCGGACTACTGGGGGATCACGTCGTCAGACTCAGAGCATGGCTATACCGGCTGGGGTGGACCGCCGAAGCAGGGTGATATCGACGGCTCGGTCGTGCCGGCTGCCGCGGCTGGTTCTCTGTCGTTCATGCCCGCGGAGTGCCTTCAAACCTTGACCTCCATGCGCGCGAAGTACGGCAAGCAGGCGTGGGGACGGTATGGCTTTGTGGATGCCTTCAACCCGGCCAGGCCCTGGTACGACGCGGATGTGCTGGGGATCGATCTCGGCATCGGCGTCCTTGCTGCTGAGAATTTGCGCTCCGGCATGGTGTGGAGCACCTTCATGCAGAACAAGGAGATGGTTGAGGCGATGCGGCTGGTGGGCTTCCGCAAGGCTTAGCGTATTGTCCTAGAAACGGTGTATCCGGCCGCGCAGCTTATCCAGTTGGCGGCGGTTCTGCTTGGTCGGCTTACCCTCCGGCAACATACCCTGTTTCAGGAGCTCACGGCGTTCGTCGGCGAGCTTCTGCCGCATCTCGCGGCTCTCGTCGCTTTCCTGGTAGTAGGTCTGGGCGACCGCGCCTGAGCCTCTTGCCTCCGCTGCCAGCAGCACCTCGATCTGGTACTCTCCGCCCTCATTCTTGACCTTCAGCTTGTCGCCGACGTGAAGGACGCGGGAGGCCTTGGCGCGCTGTCCGTTGCATTCGATCCTGCCTATCTCACAGGCGTCCGATGCGAGCGCCCGAGTCTTGAAGAAGCGTGCTGCCCACAGCCATTTATCGATGCGTACCGCGTTGAGTTCTTCTGTTGCCATGGATCTATTTTCCTCCATTGCGACGCAAAAAAGCGGCTTGTCTCCGGAGTGATGCTCTTCTCTAGAGACAAGCCGCAGTTGTTGCGGAGCCGCAGACTTAGTCGACGGTCAGAGTCAGCGATGTCGTGCTGGTAATCAAAGCGTTTGAGACGTCCGTGCCGATGATGGTCAAGGTGTAGGTTCCCTTCGCGGTCAGGTTATTTGTCGTGGAGGTGGTGGAGCCTGAGCCTGATCCGCAGCCGGACAGAGCGAGTCCGAAGCCGGCGAGCAGCAGCACCGGCGCGAATTTCCGCAACCGCCGTGATCTGCAACCGCAGAGGCCGAAGAGCATCAGTCCGGCGAGCACGATCTTCGTGTGTGATTCGCCTGTCCCAGGAACCTGGCTGGGTGAGAGACTGGCGAGGCTCCGTTTGCCGCCCGCTCGCACGACTGCCGCACCGACACAGGATGCCGAGCCGGTTGAGATGGTGAGTGCCGTAGTCACGGCCGCCGTACCGGTGACGGTGGCGTTGGTGATCGGCGTGTAGCAGGCATAGGGCAGGCTTGCGCTGGAGAGGACGGTGAAGCTCACCGTGCCTGTATATCCGCTGCCGGGTGTGACCGTTATGGTGGAGGTGCCGGTTGCGCCGCCGGTGACGGTCAGGTTGGTGGCGGAGAGCAGGATGGTGCCGGTTCCAGTTGCGGTCGTACCTACGGTAAGGGTGACTGAGCCGGTTGAAGAGGCGTAGATGGAGTCGCCTGAGTAAGTCGCGGTGACGATGTGCGAGCCGACGGTGGTGGAGGAGAAGGTATACGTCGCCACACCGCTGGTGAGTGCGGCTGAGGAGCTGACGGTGGCCCCATCGACCGCGATGGAGACGGTGCCGGTGGGGCTGGTGGTTAGGGATGTTGTCGAAGGCGCGACGGTGATGGTGATCACGTCGCCGGCACCGGAGACGGGCGTGGTAGTGACCGCGGACAGAGTGGTGGTGGAGGCCAGCAGGGTGGACCCGGTGGTTGTGGGCCACGCGGTCAGCAGGTTGTAGAGGTCGACAGAGCCGAGCCCTGTCGCCTGGTCATAACCGGTCGTTGCTGCGTAGGCGGAGGCCCCGGCGGTGGAACAGAGCGTTGAGCCTGCGGTGCAGGAGTTGGTGCCGCTGGTAATGTCATGGAAGGCCCTGGCGTAGGTGGTGCTGTTGGCTGCAAGGGTGTAGAGCGTGGGGTTAATGACACCCTGGCCGGTGGAGTTCAGCTTCTGATTGATGAGCGCCAACATGCCGGAGAAGATGGGTGCGGCAAAGCTGGTGCCGCCCGCGGCGGTCAGGTTGGTGTTGGTTGAGTCACGAAAGCCATTGCTGCAGCTTCCCGTGATCTTGGTGGCAGTATCGCTGGAGCAGTAGAGATAGGGTGCGTTGACGACGGCGGAGTCCAGCGAGATATCCGGTGTGAGACGGAAGCTGCCGGTGGGAATTCCCGTGACGCCGGTCTGCCAGGTTGGCCGCGGAGTGAAGATGCTGACGCCGCCACCACCGGAGAGGATGCCGTTGCTTGCGGAGTCGTCGTTCCAGACCTGCTCCGGAATGTAGGACAGCGCGGAGCCGATCACGTCCGTGCCGCTGGATGCGGTCCAGTAGGTGCTGTTGCTTGAGGTGATATCCGCTGTTGGGAACTCGGTTCCGCCCATACCTGTGACGTACTGACTATCGGAGGGGAAGTCCACGGCGAGTGCTTCCTGTTGAGTTGTGTTGAGGATGGTCGTGCCGGAGCAGTCCGTGGACCCCGCATCGCCCGCTGCCGCAACGACTGTCTGACCCTGGGCCGCGGCCTGGGCCAGCATCGCGTTCTCTGCTGCGAATGAGGTCGCGCTGAAGTTGGTCTCACAGGTGCCGTAGCTGACGCTGATGATGGGTGCGATCTTGTTCGTGATGGCATACTGCAGAGCGTCGAAGGCTCCATAGTTCGTGTTATTGCCGGTGTAGACGAAGTAGATCGTTGCTCCCTTGGCGATGCCGCCGCTGTATTCGAGATCAAGGTCTGATTCAGATTCGTCGTCCGTCTTGACCGTCGAGGAGCCGGAACCAGGCACCAGGATTACGGTCGGATCTTTGACCGTCAGCCCGGCAGCGGTCTGGAAGTTCTCGATGTCCGAGAGCACAACCGCGGACTGCCCGACGGCTACGATCGATTGGCCCGTGCCGGTATAACCCGCGCTGTAAGCGGCGTTGATGTCGTAGATGGTGGCGACATCCTTCGGCGTCAGGAAGTGCGAGCCTGACTGACTGGAGGTGAAGTTGGGGTCGACCACAGCGGGCCTGAGCTTGACGCGGGCCTTGGGGCGGAAGCTGCTGAGGTTGGTCACGTCCTGGATGATGTCGCTCAGGGCTGCGGGAACGCTAACCTCAGAGGCGGGCGCAAAGTGGGTCTCGCCGTCCTTGGTAAAGTTGTGCAACTCACTGCCGAACGCGTTCCCGACCTTGCCTGCGGTGCCTGAGAAGGAGATACGATTGCCGCTGCGGGAGACACCATCTACTGTGAAGCCCTGCTGCTCCAGCCAGGCTGAGACCTTGGCCTGATCGCTTGCAGACAGACCAAAGCGAGTTCCAAACTGCTCCGGCGAGAGCCACTGGTGGTAAAGGGGTGAGGCCGGATTCTGCTGGGCTGCCAGGAGCGCCTGGAGGTCTGCCTCCTGCGCTTCCGTGCGGCGGAAGACCACGCTCATGCCTTCCAGCTTCGTACCGGAGGCGAGGCTGCCTGTATCGTCGGCTGCCAGGGCGCGTGGGTTGCGGGAGCCGGCGAGCGTCACGCGCTGGGCGGCGTTGATCTCCTGCGTGATTCGCGGCTTGAGCGTCTGCGCCGTGCCGCAGACGGACAGCAGGCTGAGCGCGAGAAGGGACGACTGGAGCGGAAGCCTGGAGGGGAGTGCGGACGCCGCACTGCGTAGGCTGGACAGAAAAGAAGGAAACATGAGGGGGCCTCGACTGTAGATATCGCCCGATAGGACGGGCGAACAAAGTCCTGAGGTTACAGACATGGCTGTTTGAACACCCTCAGCTTCAGGCGCGATTCACGTGGCAGCAACATGGCTTCCGTAGCCTGAAGTTTGCCTTCCGCGGATCGTTGTGATGCGTCCGCAGGCCCTGACTCCGGAGATTCGCACTTGTCTCAACGCACGCGCCGTACCTTCCTGCAGCAAGCCTCTGCCTTTGGTCTTCTGGCCGGGTCACGCCATAGCCTCGGGCTCCAACAGGGGAGCATGACGGGGATGAACATGGGCCAGACGATGCATAAGACCCCCGCTGCGCCGGATCATACGGTGCCCATGCTGCATTCGCTGGAGCTTATGCCGTTCGTTGACGCGATGCCGGTTCCACCTAGCCTGCTGAAGGCGACTGCATCGCATGCGAGCCTGCGGATTGCCATGCGCGAGATTCATGCCAAGGTCCATCGCGATGTACCGGCGACCCGCATGTGGAGCTATGGGCCGGAGGCTTTGGGGCCGGTCATCGAGGCTCGCAGTGGCCATCCCATGTCCGTGCAGTGGGTTAACAACCTGCCTGTGAAGCACTTCCTGCCCATAGACCACAGCCTGCACGGCTGCGGGCGCGATATCCCGGATGTGCGGACGTGTGTGCACGTCCACGGTGCTCGCGTGCCGACCAAGGATGATGGGCACCCGGAGGACTGGTTTACGCCTGGCAACTCGCGAACGAGCCACTATCCGCTGGAGCAGGAATCGGCCACGCTGTGGTTTCACGATCACGCCATGGGGATCAACCGGCTGAATCACTATGCGGGACTCTTCGGGATGTTCTGGCTGCGCGATGAGCAGGAGGATGCGCTCCATCTGCCCAACGGTAAGTATGAACTTCCGCTAGTGCTCTATGACCGCGACTTCACCACCGATGGGCAGCTCTTCTACCCAACTTCAGGCGATCCCGAGCATCCCTGGGTCTCGGAGTTCACCGCCGATGCGATCCTGGTTAACGGCAAGATTCGCCCTTATCTTGAGGTCGAGCCAAGGCTCTATCGCTTCCGCACTGTCGTCGCTGCGAACAGCCGCTTCTTTGGCCTGACGCTTTCGACAGGGGCATCGCTGGTGCAGATTGGGAGCGACCAGGGTTTGCTCAGTGCTGCCGTAGAGGTGCCTCGTCTGAATATCGCTCCGGGTGAACGCGCGGATCTGCTGATCGACTTCAGCAAGCACGCGGGAGAGAAGATTCATCTGCGGACGGGTGCGCTGGATATTCTGGAGTTCCGCGTTGCTGCCCGGACGGGGGCACCTGTGGCGTCACTGCCCAACAATATCCGTAGTATTCCACGCACGCCGGAGACCGCCGCCACCGTCACCCGAACGATCACGTTAAACGAGTACCAGGATAAGGCGCAGAACTCCATGCTGATGCTGCTCAATCGCAAGCACTGGCATGAGCCTGTCACGGAGCGGCCACGTCTGAACTCAACGGAGATCTGGGAGTTCGTCAACCAGACTGAAGACACCCATCCGATGCACCTGCACTTGGTGCGCTTTCAGATTCTTGATCGGCGGCCGTTCGATACCTTCCAATACCTGATGCAGAAGGAGATGCGTTTCCAAGGGCCGGCTGAGGCTCCCGCGCCCAACGAGCAGGGCTGGAAGGACATCGTCCACTGCCCGCCCGGCATGGTGACGCGCATCATCGTCAAGTTTGAAGGCTATACCGGCGACTACTTGTACCACTGCCACATCCTGGAGCATGAGGCGAACGACATGATGCGGCCATTTGAGGTGATCGCTTAGACCCTCAGAGGGTCAACTTTTCGCGGAGGCCTTCAACGGCAAGTTGGACCAGGCGACCTTGCAGAGGTTGTAGCTCTTGTGTGCGAGCGCCTGCGGGCCGCCACTGGTATAAAGCACCTGGCTGCCGATCACCAGCAGCCACACCCAGAGCGCAAAGCGCAACGGCCGTTTGGGGATGAACTTCGCTGATGCCGTGCCAACGATCACGCCGCCGATTCCGCCGATCACAAGATGCATCAGCAACGACGGATTTGTGGAGTGGGAAAACCAGTGCGCTCCGCTGCCGACCAGCGATAGCATAAAGCCGAACAGGATATCGGTTCCAACGACTTGCGCCGGCAAAAGATCCGTCAGCGAAAGTAATGCCGCAGTACCCAGAGCGCCTGCACCTGCGGATGAGAAGCCCACCTCCGCGCCAACGGGGAACATCAGCAACGGCATCCAACGGCTGCGATCCGGCTTGGTGTAATCCTTTTGAATCGGGCGGAAGGAGTAGAAGATTTGGTAGATTGCGGTAGCAACCAGCACCGTGCCCAGGATACTGTTCATCAACTGCTTCGATCCAGCGGTGGCGAGATGTACCAGCACGAAGGAACCCAGCAGCACGCCGGGCAGACCGCCCAGCAGCATCCAGCCCAGCACCCGCCAGTTCACCTGTTTGCGTGCAATCTGTGACGGCACCAGAACCAGCTTCACGGCTGCTGAAAACATCAAGCCCGTGCTGACGGCCACCGTCGTCGGCACGCCGAGAAACAGGATCAGCAGCGGCGTCGTAATCGTGCCCGCGCCCACGCCGGTCAGCGCAATGAACACGGCGATGACGAAGCCGATGAAGTATTCCATCAGTGTGCCTGCCCTGCAGGCTGGATCTCGTCAGCCTGGATGTGGATACCGCACTCGACCTTCTTGCCCGCCCAGCGTCCGGAGCGTGGATCGTTCGGATCGGTGGGGATGGACGTGCATGGCTCGCAGCCGATGCTGGTGTAGCCCGCGTCGTAGAGCGGCAGCAAGGAAATCTCAAACGCCGCGCAGAGCTGCCATATATCGCGCGTCGTCCAGTCTGCGAACGGACTCAGCTTGCGCACTGTCACGCCGCTGGGCAGCTTGAAGTCTGCCACCTCTTCAAGCGCGGTGCGGCTTCTTGCTTGCTCGCGCCGCAGCCCGGTCAGCCAAACCTTGTAGTTGGCGACCGCACTGAACAGAGGCTCAACCTTACGCAGACCGCAGCAGCGATCGGGCGCGGTCTGGTGGAGAAGGCCGAACTCCGCCTCCTGCTCGGCGACCGTCTTCACCGGCAGCAGGTTGGTGAGGTTCAGGTTCCATTCCGCCGCGATGCGATCCCGATACGCGTAGGTCTCCGCGAAGTGGTAGCCGGTATCGAGAAACAGCACGGGGATATTGGGCCGAAGCTCCTGCGCCAGCTTCAGCAAGAGTACGTCCTCTGCCTGGAAGCTGCAGGTAAGGCACGCTTCGTTGTCACCGGGAGCTGCGGCTAGTTCTTCCGCAAGCAATGCACGGACGTGAGTAAGCTGCGCGAGCAGCTCAGGCCGAAGCCCTGATTCCGCCAGCAGGTTGGAAGGGGATAACGTTGGCACAACGGTCATGGTTTCACTCCTTCATGCCGGCCCAGAACTCCGGCGTCGCGCAGCGCCTGAAGCGCGGAGCTCACAGCCTGCGTTATGTCTTCGGACAGATTACGGCTGCCGAACGCTCCGTTCAGATCGATTGAGGGAACATGCCCGTCCTCATGCTTGAGGATCAGCAACCCAGCGCCAAGCAGCGCGGCAACAACCTCGGCATCATCTTCTCGGAAGCGGACGGCAACGGCTCCGCTCTCAAACAGAGTCCGCTCCAACGCATCGACGAAGGCGACCGGCCCCTGTAGCTTGATCAACGCACCGGTATGCCCGTAGCGCGTCACTCGCTCGCGATATGTAACCGGAGTAGTTGCAATTTCGTTCGGCTCGCTCGCGATGTCAGTCCGCCGGATCATTCCCGCTGCAACCGTCGCGTTGGTTTGCGCGTCGATCAGCACGAAGCTGCCGGTGATGCGGTTCTCCGCATAGGCATCCGCCGCCAGAGGCAGCAGCGTTTCAATCTCCACCAGCCCGATGCCGTTCATCGCCAGCGTCGGTGCATCGTCAACACGCCCAAGCTCCGCCAGGTCCACCGCATGAACCAGCCGCTTGACCTGCGCCTGCACGGTGCGGCTTGTATGCTTCAGCAGGTATCGCCGCCCAACTTCAAGTGGCGTGTTGTCCATCCACACCAGCGACGCCGTGAAAGCCTTCGTCACTGCAGCGGGAGCGTCAACGCTTACCAGCAGATCGCCTCGGCTGACGTCGATCTCATCCTCAAGCGTCAACGTCACGGACAAGGGCGCGGTCGCCTCGTCAAAGTCACCGTCAAAGGTGACGATGCGCTCAACGCGGCTCGTCTGCCCGCTCGGAAGAACGGTTATGCGATCTCCCGGCCGCACACTGCCCGAAGCGATCTGTCCTGCGAATCCGCGGAAGTCGAGATTCGGCCGAATCACACGCTGTACCGCCAGGCGGAACGGCGCGTTCGCGTCGGCGACGGACGATGGGATAGTCTCCAGGAGCGTCAGCAGCGACGGGCCTTGATACCAGGGCATCGCATCGGAAACATGTACGACGTTGTCGCCGGCCAGCGCACTTACTGGAATAAAGTGCAGTACCGTCTTCTCGTTTCCATCGACATCCAGCCCATGGAAGAAGATCTCAAAATCAGCCTTGATCGTGGTGAAGACGCTCTCGGAATATTCGACGAGATCCATCTTGTTCACGGCGACGATCACGTTGCGCACCCCAAGCAGTGCCGTGATGAACGCATGACGGCGCGACTGCACCAGCACGCCTTTGCGTGCATCCACCAGCACGATGGCCACGTCGGCCGTGCTCGCGCCTGTAGCCATGTTGCGCGTGTACTGCTCGTGGCCGGGTGTATCGGCGATGATGAACTTGCGCTTCGCGGTCGAGAAGTAGCGATAGGCCACATCGATCGTGATGCCTTGTTCGCGTTCGGCCCGCAGGCCATCGGTGAGCAGCGCCAAGTCAAGCACCCCGGGCGCTGTAGTGCCCTTGCCTTCGATCGACCGTAGCTGATCGTCATACACGCTCTGCGTGTCATAGAGTAGCCGCCCAATCAGCGTGGACTTACCGTCATCGACCGAGCCTGCGGTAGAGAAGCGCAGCAAATCCTTCGCCTGCTCCTCCGCCAGATATTCCGCAACATCAAAGTCCTCCGCCGCAAACTCAGGCGAGACCTCATGCTCATGCGTCTCCGGCGTTCGCCCGAACAGCGGATTGAACGCGGCCACGCGCTCATCCCAAACCTCAGGCTCATTGGCGGGCGCGCCCGAAAGCTGCACCAGATCCTTGTTCTTTACGAGAGTGTCCATTAGAAGTATCCCTCCCGCTTCTTCAACTCCATGGAGCCTTCCTGGTCATGATCGATCACGCGATTCGCGCGCTCTGACGACCGGAAGCCAAGAATCTCTTCGATGATCTTCGGGATCGTATCCGCGTCCGATCGGATGGCACCCGTGCAGGGGCTGCATCCCAGCGACCGCAGCCGCGACTTCACCATCACGGGCTGCTCACCCTTGCGTGCGACGAAGTCTTGTTCGGTCGGCAGCAGCGCATCGCCGCGCAGATACATGGGCCGCTCCTTCGCAAAGTAAAGATCGACCACGGGAATGTTCTCCAGGTGGATGTACTGCCACACATCCATCTCGGTCCAGTTGGACAGCGGAAAGACGCGGATGGATTCGCCCGGATGGATGCGGGCGTTGTAGAGATTCCAAAGCTCAGGCCGCTGGTTCTTCGGGTCCCATTGGCCGGCGCCATCGCGGAAGGAGTAGATCCTCTCCTTCGCGCGAGACTTCTCTTCATCGCGACGAGCACCACCGAACGCTGCGGTAAAGCCATAGTGCGTCAGCCCATCCAGCAGCGCCTGCGTCTTCAGCAGACCGCAGCAGCGCTTCGTATCCAGCGCAATCGGGTTGGTTCCCGCGGCCAGAGCAGCTTCATTGCGCCACACCAGCAGCTCAGCGCCAATGGACGCGGCCATGTTGTCGCGGAACTCGATCATCTCGCGGAACTTGTAGCCGGTATCGATGTGCAGCAGGGGGAAGGGAATCGGCGCGGGAAAGAACGCCTTCTGCGCCAGCCGCAGCATGACGGAGGAGTCCTTGCCGATCGAGTAGAGCATGACCGGCTTCTCAAACTCGGACGCCACCTCGCGGAGGATGTGGATGCTCTCCGCCTCGAGCAGGCGGAGGTGACTCAGCCTCTGCTCGGTCGTCCTGAGCGTTGTATCGGGTGCTGTTGCTGTGAGCGTTTCAGCCATGTGCTTTGGATAGCTCCGATTGAAGAAGCGCCGTCCACGAATAAAAGTGGAAGACTTGGATTGATGAATTTGTGGGAGGACGAAGGGTTCGGAGACGAACTAACGCGCGCTACAACACTCTGCCATGGCAGGACAACAACAGCAGCGAAGCTGGCAGAGGGAACGCATTCGTATCTATAAGACTAGCATCGTGGTCCGAAGGGTTCAAGAAAACGCGCGGATCGAGAATACCCGGTGGTGGTCTCGACCCGCGCTGTCTAGGCAGGAGAATTGGATCAGAAGAGAAACTTCAGTCCAAGCTGGATCTGCCGTGAGGTCGCCGCCGCCGTAATCACGCCCGCTGTTGGACTCTGCACGGGAGCCGCTGCCTGTGCCGTGGATAGGGTGCCTGAGGTCGGCAGAGTCTTTGCATCCTGCGTCGGCCCGGAGGAGAAGACGACCTCGTTCGGTGTCAGGAAGTTGGTGTGGTTCAGGATGTTGAAGAACTCCGCGCGAAACTGCAGACGCTTGCTTTCGGAGAACTTGATGGACTTCAGCAGGGAAAGATCCCAGTCCGCAAAGCCAGGTCCGGTCAGGGTATCGCGTCCCAGGTTGCCGACCGTTCCGTAGGCGGGCGCGGTGAAGGCGGCGGGGTCGAAGAACTGCGCCGCACGCTGTGCCGTTGTTCCATGCGTGTACAGCGAGCCGCGGAAGTTAGGATTGGCGTTCGGCCGCACCGGGTTGCGTGTATCTCCGGAGCCGGTTGGGTTATAACCGAGCTGCGGTGAGAACGGCAGCCCCGTCTGTAGTGTCGCAATCGTGCTGAGCGTCCAGCCGCCTGCGGCCCGATCCACGATTCCTCCTTTGCTATTCAGGAAGCGCGTGCCCTTGCCGAAGGGCAGGTCATACGTCCCGTTGAACGCCGCGAGGTGACGCACATCGGTAGCCGCAGGGCCGTAGTCCAACGCTGCGTTGTTGGGGTAAGAGACAAATGCGGGCGTATTCGCGGAGACGCTTGTGTTCCAGGCGGAGCCGTTGTCCAGGTTCTTCGCAAAGGTATAGTTCGCTCGGAACTGGAAGCCACCTGCAAAGGCCCGGCGCAGATCCACCTCCAGCGCGTTGTAGTTGCTCGCGCCTTGCGAGACCCATGAGGTTGTATTCGCCACTGCCGCGTTCGCCTTCACCACGGTCGGATAGTAGATTGTCCCGTTTGCAATTCCAGCCGGGCAGTTGTTCTGGCAGATGATCGAGGCGGGTTCGTTCTGGTCTTCGGAAAGGATCTGGTGGTATCCATGCGATCCCACATAAGCGATCGTCAATGAGGTAGACGGCGCAATCTGCTGCTCTACTCGAAGGGTGTAGGAGAGCACCGTCGGTGTCTGCAAATCGGTTTGGACGTTTGACGGCGAGACCAGTCCCGCCGCACCGGAGGTCGGCGCGCTGATCGGCACTCCGCTGTAGCTCAGCGTTGTGTTGAACGGGGCTGCCTGATCGAAGCGGTAGTCCAGGTTGTCCAGCAGGGAGTGATGCAGTCCGAAGCCTGCACGCACCACTGTCTTGCCATCGCTCGTTGCCTTCCATGCCGCGCCTACCCTTGGCTCTGGTAAAAACTTTGCGCGGTTGTTCGTCAGCCCAGCGGACCCGACGGTGGGGGTTGAGTTGATGACTCCATTGGTGAAGCCATAGATGCCTGCACGGCCCTTGCTCTCGTTGAAGCCATTGCTGGTCTCCACCCGCAGCCCTGCGCTGATCTCAAGCGAAGGCAATGCCCTCCAGGTGTCCTCGATATATCCCGCGCCAAACCATGCACGCCAGCCAAGCTCCGTCGGCGCGGGGACCACGGTAAAGGTCTTGACTGTGCCGGTCAGGAAGGTCGCCAGAGATGCGAAGCTCGCCTGCCCGTATTGGTTCTGCGCCAGGTTGTCGTTTGACTGCAGCCGCTGCGCCCAGCCTCCCGCCTCAATCTGGTGCTTGCCGATCGTGTAGAAGATGTGATCGTCGAACGTGAACAGGTTGCGCGTGATCGCATTGTCCGACCCCACATTCGCGCCGGCACCGGTGATCTGCGACGACCCGTTCGAAGCCGTAGAGCCTGCAATGACCACTGCGCCGATCGGCTTGCCAGCGATGAAGGTTCCAGTCAGAGCCTGCACGTTGGCTGGCACCGAACCGAGGAAGAGGAAGCTCGCGCGCGAGAAACCCACCCGCGCCGTATTCAGCAGCCGCGCGGAGAATACATGCTGCTCCTGCGCGCTGAGCACCTGCTCCCGCAGATCTTCATTGATCAGCGAATAGGGATTCTGTGTCGGCGTATTCGCCGTCGAATCATCCACTGTGTACACGGCAAAGAACAGGTCGTTCGCGGTCAGGTTGGCGTCGAAGCGTGCCGTCCCAAAGTCCTCGCGGATATGCTGAGTCGGGCTGGAGAAGGCCTCGCCTATGCCCGTCAAATTACCTTTCTGATCCAACAGCTCCGGGCCATTCTGCACCGGCCACAGGTTGAACAACTGCGCCACGCCGGGGCCGATGGCCGTCTTAGTCTCGACGCCGGCAGAGTTGGGCAGAAAGCCCGCGCGAGCCTGATTATCCGGTACCAGCGTCACATCCGTGATGCCGAGATTTTGCCGATACCCCTCATAGTTGCCGAACAGAAACACCTTATCCTTCTTGATCGGCCCACCCAGCGCCGCGCCGAAGTTGTTGCGCTGGAAGTTGGGAATCCTGCTCTGGTCAAAGTAGTTGCGAGAGTCGAGGTACGAGTTCCGCAGAAACTCGTACGCCGAACCATGCAGTGCATTTGTGCCTGAAACAGTCACAATTGAAATCTGCGCTCCCTGGCGCTTCCCGTAGTTGGCCCCGTAGGTGTCGGCGACCACGTTGAACTCCCGCACCGCATCCACGCCCAGCAACTGTCCGCTGGTGCCACCCGGCGTCACGTTGATCAGCGACGCGCCCGTATATTCCACGCCATTCAGCAGATAAAGATTGTCCTGCGGCCGCCGCCCGGAGACGGCAAACATGTTGCCCACGGAAGAGTTTGAGGTCCCCACCGATCCCGAACGCTGCGCCGTATAGTTCACCGTGCCGGGGTTCAGCGTAATCAACTGATCGTAGCTCCGCCCGTTCAGCGGCAGCCCCTTCACCTGCCGCTCGCTCACCAGCCCTGAGACCTGCTGGGTCGAATCATTCACCACCGCAGGCGTGTCCGCGACTGTCACCTCCTGCTCCGCACCCGCGACGGGCAACACAAGATCCACCTCCGTCGCCTGTCCGATCGTCAGCCCAATCCCCGTCTTCCGCTCCGTCGCAAAGCTAGTCGCCCCCACCGTGACGGTATACGTCCCCACGGTTACAGATGGTGCCGAGTAGTGACCCGTAGCATCCGTGTCGATCCGCCGTTCCGTCCCGGTATCTTCGTTGTGAATCCTCACATGAGCATGCGGAACCGCGGCCCCGGTTGCGTCCGTGACGATGCCGGCGATCGTTCCGCCCACCACCTGCGCCTTCGCCGTAAAGGCCAGGAACAGCGCCAGCAGGCTGCAGACGATTACGCGCAGTACAGTCTCAATCGGACGCAGAAGGATTCGTGAAAGGTGGTGACGGGTCTGCACAAAATGGGCAGCAGGCATGGAAGTCTCCTCAAAAGGATTGCAAAGTCGAAGCGAGTCGCACAGAGCCGCAGGGGCTTATGACGCTGGCAGATAGATTTGTTAGAAAACGGTAGGGAAGAAGTTCCGTGCTTATCGACAACAACAGCGAGCGCAACAACATCCGGCCTGCTTGGCACGGGTGTCGCACATCAGCGTCCTTGGATAAAGATCACGCACAAACGTTCCTTGAAATTGAGTTCAATCAGAAGATGCGTACGCTCAGCTTGAAGATTCAAGCCTTGCAACACTCATACGCTAAAAGGAAGGATCAGTCTGGGCTGAAAACGAAGTCCTTCGCTAAAAAACGAAGGCAGGGACATGCTCGACTATCGACAACAACAACACAACTGCGCGCGATAGGAACCAAGTGCCATGCAACCAGCCTAACTGAACTCTCCCTTGCAGCACAACCGCATCGAACTTCTCAAGGAGAACACCCATGCCTCAGCAACCATCCCCGGTCTGGTTTATCACCGGATGCTCCACCGGCTTCGGCCGCGAGCTCGCAAAGCTCATCCTCGCCCGCGGCGGCCGAGTCGTCGTCACTGCGCGCAACCCCGACCAGATCCAAGATCTCGTCGCCGGCCATGAAGCCAACGCGCTCGCCCTGCCGCTCGATGTCAACGATCCCGCCCAGATCAAGGCAGCGGTTCAGTACGCCACAGAAAAGTTCGGCCAGATTGACATCCTCGTCAACAACGCAGGCTACGGCTATCTCGCCGCCATCGAAGAAGGCGAAGACGCCGAAGTCCGCAAGATGTTCGAGACCAACTTCTTCGGCCTCGTCGCCCTCACCAACGCTGTTCTGCCGGGCATGCGCGAACGCCGCTCCGGTCACATCGTCAACTTCTCTTCGATCGGCGGTCTCGTGAGCTTCGGTGCCACCGGCTATTATCACGCCACCAAGTACGCGGTAGAGGGCATGTCGGAGTCGCTTGCCATCGAAGTCGCCCCTCTCGGCATCAAGGTCATCATCGTCGAGCCTGGCCCCTTTCGCACCGACTGGGCAGGCCGCTCGCTGCCCGAATCCAAGATCGTCATCCCCGACTACGACAGCACCGCCGGCGAGCGTCGCCGCCAGACCCGCGCCCGCTCCGGAAAGCAGCAGGGCGACCCCGTCCGGGCCGCCGCCGCCATCCTCAAGGCCATCGAGTCCGACACGCCGCCCTTGCGCCTTGTCTTGGGCAAACCCGCCCTCGATCTCGCCTACAAGAAGCTCGAATCGGTAAAGAAGGATCTCGACACCTGGAAAGAAGCGACCCTCAGCGTAGATTTTCCAGAGGATGAAGTCGCAAAGTGAGCCGTTGTCGGGTCAGAGCCTCCAAGGTGGGGGAGGCTCTGATGCACCAACGCGGTGCAGTTCAGCAGCAGGCGGATACGGTGGTGTCCAGTCATTTCAAACACTTAGGAGCCCGTGGCCTCCTATGTTCTTAAGCCTGATATATCAGGCGACTTTTAGTTGACATTTCATAGGGAGACGGCTCTAATCGTGCCATCTCAGAAACCTTGTCAGCCCAAGGGGCTCCCATGACCTTACCGTCCAGGAAAGCCTTGGTGTCTTTTTGTCGCCCGTCGCGAAACCCGTGATCTTCATCTCGGCCGTGCGCGCAAATCCGTTTTACCGTTCTAAAGGAGTCACCTTTGTCTCTCTTTCGTTCCTTGTTTACTGGTTTAGGCCTTGGCACTGCACTTCTCGGTTCGGCGTTCGCGGCCACCAATCCGCACCTCACCGTTCAACCTCAGACGCGTGTCGTCTCCAAGATCGATAACGCCGATCTCGCTCGCCTCCCCAACACCACGCCTTCCATCGTCTCCCTCGCCGCTGATAACGGCCGCCTGCCCGCCGCCACGCCCTTTAGCCACATGCTGCTCGTCCTCAAGAGCTCGGATGAGCAGGAGCTTGCTCTGCGCTCCCTCGTCGATCAGCAGCAGGACAAGTCCAGCCCCAACTATCACCAGTGGATGACCCCGGTGACCTTCGGCGCCAGCTTCGGGGTCGCCGCGTCGGATCTCGCCAAGGTCACTGCATGGCTTCAGGATCAGGGCTTCTCGATCGATGCCGTCAGCCCCGGCAAGCGCACCATTCAGTTCAGCGGAACCTCCGGCCAGGTTGAAACCGCATTCCACACGGAGATGCATCGCCTCACCGTCAATGGAGTCGCCCACATCTCCAACACGGTCGATCTCTCCGTTCCCACCGCGCTTTCGCCAGTCCTCGCCGGCATCGCTTCCCTCAACGACTTCCGCGCCAAGGCCCACGCCGTCAATCCACACCCCATGGTGAAGGGCTCTGACGGCCAGTTCTACCCCATCGTCCCCGGCACCGTAGCTACCCCGGACTACACCTCCACCAGCTCAGGCAGCCACTACGTCGCGCCCGCTGATGTGGCGACGATCTACAACGCCAAGCCGCTGCTCAGTGGTGGTACCGATGGCACAGGCGTCACCATCGGCATCATCGGCCAGACCACAATCAACCTCTCCAACGTTGAGACCTTCCGCTCGATGTTCCGGCTGCCGGACAACGATCCCACCATCATCAATGTCGGCCCAGCCCCCGCCATCATCGCGGACGATATCGAATCCGATCTCGATGTCGAGTGGGCCGGAGCCATGGCCACCGGAGCCAAGGTCAACTTCTATACCGCCGCAGGCGGACTCGTCGATGGCGGCGTCGACACCTCGGCCCTCGCCGCGGTAGATTCCAACGTTGCGGATATCATCTCGCTCAGCTACGGCGGCTGCGAGCTTTCAAATGGCTCGGCCGGTACCGCCTATTGGAACTCGCTCTGGGAGCAGGCTGCAGCGCAGGGACAAACAGCATTCGTCTCCTCCGGAGACTCCAGCGCCACGGGTTGCGCCAGTTCGTCAGCCGCTCTCGCGAACACGGCAACCAGCGGCACCTATGGCGTCAATGCGCTCGGATCCTCTGCCTATAACGTCGCGGTGGGCGGCTCGGAATTCAACGAGGGCACCGCACTCGGCGTTACCTCCTATTGGGGTGTGGGCGGCACCGCGCCTTACGGCACCGCACAGTCCTACATCCCGGAGACAGTCTGGAGCGAAGGAGTCTTTGATATTGTGGCTCCCGGCACAGGTATTGCGGGCGGCGGCGGTGGAGTCTCCATCTTCACCGGACGTCCTTCATGGCAGGTAGGCCCTGGCATCACGGCAGCCGACCCCGCCGGCCCGACCTTCACGGCGACAGGTGCCATCCCCGCGACCCAGCTTCATCGTCTCGTCCCTGACCTCTCGCTCATCGCGGCAGGTGGTCACGATGGCACGATCTTCTGCTCAGAAGGCGTCTGCAAACTGGATTCTTCCGGCAACGTAGCCTCCATCGGTGTCGTCGGCGGAACCTCCGTCGCCACGCCCGTCATGGCCGGCGTCCAGGCGCTCATCAACCAGAAGAACGGTGGACGCCAGGGCAACGCCAACTACTACTACTACAAGTTGGCCGCGGCCCAGACGACCGCAAACTGCGCATCGACCCTGCCGCCCGCTGCAACCTGTAACTTCAACGACATCGTCACCGGCGACAACTTCTCGCCCAAGACCTCGGTCGCGAAGTACAACGCCTCCACGGGCACCATCAGCGGTGTCTTGGGGACTGACTACATCGGCTTCACGGCCAACACTGGCTACGACGAAGCCACCGGCCTCGGAACGCCGAATATCACCAACCTTGCCAACAACTGGAAGACGGTGACCTTCACCGCAACCACCACCAAGCTCACTCTCACTCCACTCACCGCGAATCATGGCACGACCCAGACAGCCGTCATCACGGTTGCGCCCACCTCGGCCACCGGTACTCCCACTGGGGATGTCAGCATCACCGCCGTGGGTCAGGCCCCTGGAACGGGGAATGGCAACGTCTACACCCTCAGCGGCGGCACCGTAACCGCGGCCCTCACCACCCTCCCCGGCGGCACCTACTCCGTCACCGCTCACTATGCGGGTGACTCAGTCTTCGGCTCCAGTGACTCGGCTCCGGTCACCGTCACCGTCGCGCCGGAGGCAAGCCAGATCTTCTACCAGCCCTACAACCTCACAACGGCGGGAGCACTCAACGTCGCAACCAGCTTCGCTTACGGAACCTCCATCTTTATCGATACCGAGGTTCAGGGCACCAGCATCAACGGCTACACGAAGAACAGCGTTCCCAACACCGGTGCGCCCACTGGAACGATCCTCTACAACGTTTCGTCCGGCACCACGACGCTGCCCTCTTATACGTCGTCGCTTGATGCCTACGGAATCACCTACCTGGAGGCCGCACAATCCTTCCCCAACTTCCTGATCACCGCCAACTATCCCGTCCTGGCACCAGGAGCCTACACCATCAAGGCCACCTACTCCGGGGACCAGTCGTTCAACACCTCCAACGTCTCAACCGCAATCACAGTGGTCAAGGCAACCGTGGCCCCGGTGGTCCGGGCCGGGACTGCTGAGGTCCTCCCGGCTCAGACTGCGCTGCTCAATGTGACCATCGCTGCCTCCGGCGGAGGCGTACTGCCTACCGGCAGCGTCACCCTGACGGATACCGTTGTCTCCGGCACCACCACAACAAGTACAACGCTCGGAACGGTCACCCTGGCCAACGGAGCCGCGGTTCTTTCCACGAACGCGCTCATTCTTCCCGGAGCCCACTCCATCACAGCGGCTTATGGCGGAGACGCAAACTACGCAGCCGCCTCCTCTGCGGCTGTAACCGTCACAGTCGGTGGTGCTCTTTCCGCCACCACTCTGGCGGCCACCGTCGGCGGCTCCGCCGCTGCCACAGCGCCTGTCCTCACCTCGGTCGTCCTCACGGCAACGCCTCCCGCAACGGCGACCGGTACCGTCTACTTCTATGACGGCAGTCTCGTTCTGGGCAGCGCAACCATCAGCACCACCACGCACCTCGCAACTTTGACCATCGCAACACTCACGGCAGGCACCCACAGCATCACAGCCACTTACGCCGGCAACGGCACCTTGGCCGCGAGCACCTCGCTGCCAATGACCTTTGTCACCACGCAGAACAAGCCCACCCTGTCCCTCACCTCGCAGCAGGCCAACAATGCTCAGTCCATGGCATCCATGAATGCTGTACTGACGCTGGTGCCGGCCATAACCTCCACAGCCGGCGCCAATCCTGCGCCGTCGGCGACGGTGCAATTCCTGGATGGCACGACAGTTCTGGGAACAGCGCCCCTCACCTACACGCTCAATTACCATTTTTATACCGCTGCCTCCACCTTCGGTCCATTCAAACCCGGGCCGCACGCTCTGACCGCGGTCTTCCCGGGTGATACCAACTACGCTGCCGCAACCTCGGGCATCCAGAACATCAGCATCGGCCTGACCACCATCACCGTCACACCGTCGGCAACCAACGTTGGAACGGGAACGCCCTTGACCCTCACCGCCAAGATCACCCCCATCGTCGCCAGCAGCACGGCGGTCGGTGGATCGGTTACCTTCTTTGACGGCACTACGGCCATCGGAACGGCCCCCGTCACCGGCGGCGTGGCCACCCTGACCACGGCGACACTCTCGACCGTAGCAACTCACACCATCACCGCCGTCTACTCGGGTGATGCCAACTTCTACACCTCGACCACCAGCGCCGGCGTCAACATCGTTGCCGTCACCCCCGGCTTCACCATCTCGGTCAACCCCGCCAGCCTCACGGTCAAGCGTGGAACGCCCGGTACGGTTACCCTGACCGCAACCTCCTTCGGCAACTACAACGGAGCCATCGCACTGAGCTGCCAGAATCTGCCCCTCGACACCTTCTGCAGCTTCGTCAATGACTCCAGCGGCGCACCCGGCATCGCCTTCGGCGGTGTCAACGCCTCGCAGACGGTCGCCATTACCTTCTCAACCCTCGCCCCCTCCAACTCAGGTCTCCTGTGGCTGCCCGCGATCCTGCTGGCCGGTCTCCTGGGTCTGACCCGTAAACGTCTCTCGGTTCGTGGACGCCAGTTCATTACGCTCGTTGTCATCGCCTGCGGAATGACGGCGGCCAGCGGCTGCGGAGGCGGCACCATTACCGCCACACCAACCGGCACCAGCACGGTCACCATCGTTGCCAACGGAGCCGGTGCGGGCAGCAGCCCCAGCCTGCAGCCCACCGCAACGGTCGCGCTGACGGTTCAGTAACCAGAATGCACGCGCAACAGCAAGGCCCGGGGTCACTCCCGGGCCTTCGTTTTGTCCTATGGGTCATGATCGGCCCAGAGCCTCTAGTCCGGACCTAATGTCTCTCGAGTGAAGATTTGGATCAAAACAGGGGTAGGGGGTCAAGCCCTCGAATCCCCTAGAAGTTGATCCGTTCCTTCTCTGTCACCAGAGGCCGACCCTGCACGATCGTATGTACGGACCCGATGTACTCGCCGATGATTCCCAGCGCCACCAGCTGGATCGACCCCAGGAAGAACAGCCCGATCATCAGGGGGGCCAGCCCCAGTTCAAACCGATTCCAATACACCAGCTTGTAAACCAGGTACACCAGTCCGGCTATCAAACTGAGAAACGCAAACACGAACCCGGTAAAGATCACCAGCCGCAATGGCACCTTGGAGAGGTTGGTAATCCCCAGCATCGCCATGTCGTACAGCGTGTAGAAGTTGTTCTTCGTGATGCCGCGCATGCGCCGCTTCTGGTTGTAGTGCAGCACTTTGGTCGGCAGCCCGATCTCCGCGATCTGCCCCCGGAAGTAGGGGTGCGGGTCCGGAAAGTCCCGCTTCAGGATCTCGATAACCTGCCGGTCGTATAGCCCAAACCCCGTAAAGTGCTCCACCACCTTCACATCCGTCAGCCGCGCGATCGTCCGGTAGTAGACCGAGCGGATTCCGTACATCAGACCACTCTCGTCGCTGGTGCTCTTGGTCGCCACCACAATCGGGTACCCGGCTTCCCATTCCCGCAGGAACTCCCCGATCAACTCCGGGGGGTCCTGCAGGTCGGACAGCAGCACCACCACGGCATCCCCCTGCGCCTCCAGAATCGCATGCTGCGGAGACCGTATGTGGCCGAAGTTTCGGGCGTTGACGATCACCTTCACATGAGGATCGTCCAGCGCAATTCCACGGAGAATATCGACGGTGCGGTCGGAGGAGTTGTTGTCGATCAGGATATGTTCGTAGCGATACTGAGGCATCCCCGCGAACAGGGTCCGCACTCGCTCGATCAGGATGTCGACATTCTCTTCCTCGTTGTAGCAAGGACTTACGATACTGACGAGCTTCATCCCGACTCCTTGTCTGGACCGTACCACGCGGCTGTCCTACGGATTGCTTCCTCCAGCCCCACTGTCTGCCTGAGTCCCAGTTCTGCCGCCCGGTCCACCTGGGGGACATACCGCGCGACGGCTCCCCCGCCCATCGCCTCCTTAGCCACCTGGACAGCCACGTTGGAATTCAGAGCGCGGATTACTGCATGAGCGAGTTCAAGAATACTTAAAGCTTCGTCCGATCCGACGTTGAAGGGAACCAGCGAAGGAGCTTCAAGCAGTATCGTCCACAGCCAGATCATCAGGTCGGAGGCATAGAGGTAGCTGCGTCTCGGGGTGCCATCCCCACCCATTTGAATTGTCCTGCCTGCCAGAACATCCCTGATGAAGTTGCCGATCGCAAAGTGTGCGTTCAGCGGCAGGTGCGGCCCGCAGAAGGCAAAGCAGCGGGCGATCTTGCATTCCATCCCCGTCGCCTTCGCATGGAGCGCGCACATCAACTCGGAAGCCCGTTTGCCCTCCGCATACACGCTGGCTGGATCGAGCGAATTCGGAGCCCCGGTGTAGCTTTCGGGTACATGCGTCAGATTTGAGGGCTGCTTTCCGTAGACCGCACCGGAGCTCGTCAGCAGAAGCTTGCGGGTGCCGTGGCTTGCCGCAAACTCAAGCGTGCGCTGCGTGCCGGCCAGGATTGTCGAGAGCATCTCCAGAGGAGCCTCGTTCGCCTGCTTCGCGCTTGCCTCCGTTGCGGCGTGGATGAGAAAGCGAAACTCGCCCTCTGGGAACTCGAAGTCGCGTACATCGCCCTCATGCAATGTGATCGCCGAGTCATCGGTCACATGCGGAAGCTTTGCCCGGAATACTTCAGGACTCCGCGTCAAAACTGTGGCACAAGCCTTCAGGTCTAACGAGCGGTTTGCATGGCAGAAGCTCTCCAGCAGCCAGCACCCAAAGAAGCCTGTGCCGCCGGTGATGAAGATCCTCTCCCCCCGCATCTGCTCCCACAGCGGACGTGTCGCTGCGAGGATGTGATCGAGATCGTCCTGCGCGATGGGCTTTGCCGCCATGACGGTTACTCTCCCTGCAGGTAGTGGAAGACCTTGCTCGATGTGTCTTCATCCAGGTCAGGCGTCATGAGATGAAGCGGATTCGATACCATCCCGCCCGTCTCCGTGACGCGGCTGCTGATCTTGGGGAAGTAGGTCTGGGTGGGGTCGATGTGGACCAGAAAGGCAGCGGGTCCGGGCGCGTTGAAGCGGCTCAGGAAGTCGGGATCATCCTGATAGCCGGGGCCAAGTCGCACGACCGGGATATCGTAGGCAGCAAACAGCGGCTCCCACTTCGGGATTCCGAGGCCAGTTGAAGTGTCACAGCCGACATAGCGGCCCTTGAAGTAGTTGAGCTGCGTCATGCGGATGGAGGCGTAGCCGTTGTCGTCGAACAGGAAGATCTTCAGATTCAGCTTGTTGACCATGACGGTCCCAAGCTCCTGCAGGTTCTGAATGAAGCCGCCATCCCCTTCGACCAGGATGGTACGGCGTCCCTTTGCGGCGAAGGCAGAGCCAATTGCGCCGCTCAACCCATAGCCCATGGACGCCAGTCCCTTGTTGGTGATGATCCTCTGGCCTGACTTCTGCGCGAAGGTCTGCATCATGACGGTGAAGGCGCTGCCGCTGCTGCAAGGAATCATGATATCGTCCGGAGTTGCCAGCCGGGAGAGTTCCGACGCGAAGACGTACGGCGAAAGGAAGCCTTCTCCTGTATGGTTCACCGGCTCGATCAGCGGAAGCTTGGACTGGACGGTGCGGCAGAATGAGACCCATTCCTCATGGTTGCCGGCATCTTCTTTTTCCAGTTGGATGAGGACCTGGTTCGCGTCGCCGCAGATGGGGAGCGCCACGCGTGGGTGCCCCTTCTCAAGCTCGGCGGCATCGCAATCGACCTGGATGACCTCTCCTGCCGGCACGAATTGCTGCCAGTTGAAGCCGGTTTGTTGCAGGCTGAGGCGGGTGCCCAGAGCAAGCAGCAGGTCCGCCTGCTGCAGGAGGATGTTCGAGTAACGTTGGCCCCAGGTGTTCGGTCTGCCGAAGTAGAGCGGATGACTCGCCGGGATGCGGTCCATGCCGTTCCAGGTCACCATCAGGGGCACGCCCAATCTTGTGAGCGAGTCCAAGAGCGGCTCGATCGTTGCCCGGTCGATGCCTCCGCCGATCAGGACGACAGGACGCTTCGCCCGCTTGATCTGCTCGACGATCGAACGAACGACTTCCGGGCTGACCGGGGTGAAGCCGGGCCGGATTTCAGAGGCGCTCGTGTTGAGCATGGTCTCTTCGACCTGTGCGCCCTGAACATCGAGCGGAATCTCGACAAACACAGGAGCTTTGCGTCCATGAACGCCGCTGCGGATCGTCTCTGCAAACGCGGAACGATCCATCGGAGCTTCGATCAGGACTGACTTTTCGGTGACCGGCCTGGCGATGGCTACGCCGTCGATCTCCTGGATACCGCGCTGGCGTACCTTCCCCCTGGAAAGATCGGAGACTTTGACTTGGCCGCCGATGACCAGCAGTTCGCGGCTCTCAAGGTAAGCCCCGGCCATGGCGGTGACGATGTTCGTGAGCCCGGGACCGGCGGTGACGAGCGCGAAGGCTTTGCTTCCCATCTGGAGTTCGTTGAAGTACTCGGCTGCGATTCCTGCCGCGACCTCATGGACTACGGGGATGCAGGTCAGGCGGTGGCTGCAACTCTCCAGCAGATGCATAATGTTGCCGCCAGCGACGAAAAAGCAGTGGGTGTATCCCAGCGAAACCAGCCATTCGGCAAGCAAGTCGCTATATTTTCTGGTCATCATCCTCGAAACCTTCCCACCACCGACTCTACCGCCGCTCGGACCTTATTCGATACTTCAGGAGACTTTGGAACGCGGTGAAGCACGACCTTGCCTGCCTGATCGATGAGGATGAGCGCGTAGTCTTCCGTTCCGTGTTTTTTGTCGGAGGCGAAGCGCTGGAACATCTCATCGGCGGACATGGAGGCCAGGGCCCGAGGGGTTCCGGGTGAGTTCGCGATCATCTCGGCGAGATGCAGTTCCAGCAGAGCCACGCGTGGGCTTGAACTGTAGTCGATCCCATCCGCCACCTGATAGGTGATGGCGCAAAGGATGCCGAGGCCGACGGCGATGCCGTGGGGGATGGCGAAGTGCGTCGCACCCTCGATTGCGTGGCCGAAGGTATGGCCGAAGTTCAACAAAAGACGTTCTTTGTTGTCGAACTCGTCGATTTCGATGAACCACTTTTTGGCTTCGAGGCTGTTGTAGATGAGTGCTTCGAGAGCGCCGGTCTCCATCATGACTGAGGGCAGCAGGGCAATGTGGCGATCAAAGGCCTCCGGGCCGCGGCAGAAGCAGATTTTGGCGGCTTCAATGAGGCCGCTGGCCTGCTGATCGGGCGGGAGGGTCTGGGCGAGGGCTGGGTCGATGAGGACTTGATGTGGGGGATGGAAGGTGCCAACCAAGTTTTTGTAGGGGCCTACGTTGATGGAGGACTTGCCGCCGATGCAGGAATCGACCATGGCGAGGATGGTGGTGGGGAGGTAGCTCCAGGTGAGGCCACGCATGTAAATGCTGGCGATAAAAGCTGATAGATCCTGGATGATGCCGCCGCCGATTGCGACGAGTTCGGTCTGGCGGTTGGCTCCAGACTGACGCAGCCCCTCGATGATGCTGGGGGAGACGTCCAGGGACTTATTCTCCTCGATGGCTCGGATCAGCAGTGGTGGCGAGGCCAAATCAGCAAGGACTGGGGCGAAGAACTCGTCCGCAAGAATCTTTGCTTTAGAAAAGTGCAACAGATTTTTTCGGAGGGAATGGCTCTCGATGGTGACCTGGTAGGAGCCTGTGGAGGAGTTAATCACCAAGGTTCTAGACGAGTCGGACATGGCTATACCCCAGGTCGGCTGCGATAAACTGTCCAGTTATCCCCGTGTTCCACGTGGAACAGAGAAATTCTACGAGATTGGCCACGTCCTGTAACTGTGGCAAAGCATTGAACTTAGTCGCTCCTGAGAGTTTTTCGAGCTGCTCCGGCGCGAGGTTGCGGCGAGTCATCGGAGTGTCCAGCACGCCCGGAAGGACGGCGTTGATGAGGTGGCCGTGCTCGGCAAGATCGACCGAGGCGGAGAGAACGAGGCCTTGGAGGGCGGCTTTGGTCATACAGTAGGAGAGTTTGGACTGGCGTGCGAGGTTCTGCCAGATGGAACTGATGACACAGAGGCGGGAGGCTGGAGCCAAGAGATCGTAGTCCAGTAAAGCCTTTAGAGTCAGCAAAATGTAAAGACAGTTGGCCTTGTAGAGGTCGAGGTGGGCCTCAGCTTCTACGGTGTATACGCTGTCCGTGGAGTTGGCTCCCTGAGCCCAGCAGACGCTGGTGTAGGGGGCGTTTGTGGCTAAGATGGATGCGTCAAAAGTAGGGGAAAGCGGATCGGCTTCGATCCAGGTGAGGGCGGCCATAACGGCTTCTGGGCGCTTCCGGCTCACCGCTGTGACCTGCCAACCCTTTTCGCTGCAATGGTTTAGGATCGCGGTGCCGATCGCACCGCTGGCGCCGAAAAGGAGGAGCCTGGGTGTCTCGCTCATTATCGGTTGAGAACCGCCCAACGGTTTTCCAGCATTTCGATGCGCTTGGCATCTTCCTGCTGGATCTGGCCGTAGTAGTCGCGCTTGTTGAGGAGCCAGAGCATCTCGAAGTGGACGGCGTTGAGGAGACCGTCGGCTATGTTGCTCTCTCGCGCGGAGTTAGCGTCGAAAATGACCTTGCGGGTCTCGAAACGGGTGAGGTGGATGTCGAGCATCTGGCGAAGGACGGGGATTGAGTCCGAGGATACGCCGCCGCCGACAACAAGGTCCAAGCCTCTGTCTTTACAGGCTTTAGCGGTCTTGAGGACGTAATCGGTCACTTCTGGGCCGTTGATGGCGTCGCGGCCCAGGCCTGCGGAGAGGCTGAAGTCGACGCGACCGAAGACGATGCCTTTGAGTTCGGGTGCTTTGGCGGTTGCATCTGCCATGGAATCAAGGAGATTGAAGGCGCTGATGGTCTCCAGATTGAAGAGGAAGTCGGTTTGTTCCTGGTCTTCTGCGGAATAGACTTTTGCTACCGCTTCGGCGAATTTGGAGAGGGCGTAGGTGCTTTCGATCATGGGGGCGATGATGTAATCGACGCCAATCTGTTTGGATTCAATGAGATCGCGCATGGCTTCACAGCCGCCGATCTTGAGTCCGAGCTTCAAATCGGCTTTGCGGCAGATTTCTACCAGGCGCAGAAGTTCGTCCACGCGTGTGCCTTCGGCCTCAAACTCTGCCTTTACAGCAACATAGCCGAACTCTTCACGGCCACGGTTGAGGAGATCCAACATCTTTCGTTCGCGGTTATTCAACGATTTCCCCTGAAGATCACAGAATCAATGTAGCAGTCTGGCGAATTTGTGGTGCTATTTGCACCACAAATCACCACAAACGAACCACACTTGACCATGCTCCAACGGCGCTAGTTTGACTGGAAGATGAGGAAATAGTCCTGGCCGTCCTTCTTGGTGAAGTCGTAGTGGGCGATCTCGTGGAAGCCGGCTTCGGTCATCTCCTGCTCGACGATGTTCTGGTTGAGGCCGTGGTCTGTGCCGGTGCCGTTGCGGTCGATGATGGCGACGCGTGCGCCGGGTTTGAGGGAGGCTCGGAGGCTCTGCATGAAAGGGATGGGGCGTGCGATCTCGTGATAGACCTTCAGAAGCATGACGGCGTCGGTGGAGGCGGCGGGGAGTTTGGGGTCGTCGGGGGTGCCCAGGACTTCCTTGATATTGGTGAGGTTCTCTTTGTGGGCGCGCTGGTCTATGAACTTGATGGCTTCGGGGTTGATGTCTTCGGCGTAGACGGTGCCGGTGGGGCCTACTCTCTTCGCTGCGCGCACGGTGAACCAGCCGGAGCCTGCGCCGATGTCTTCAACGGTTTTTCCCTTGGTGATCTTGAGGAGGGTCATGACGCGGTCGATTTCGAGCTTCTGGTCGCGGTCGGGGTACTCAAAGATGGAGAGGTCGCCGGCGTAGGGGGTGCTGGTGGGGCGGGGTTGCTGGGCGGTCAGGGGGAGGGTGAGGGTTGCGGCGGTTAGGATCGCAAGGAGCTTCATCTGGGATTGGATGCCGGGGTGACGCAAGGTGTGAGGGCCTTGGGAGTTCTGAAAACCCACGTCCCAGAATCGGGACATGGGGCACCCAGATGATTGCCGGGTTGGAGGAAAGCGGTCGGCTTTGCCGATGCCCACCCTAACGACGGTAAGACTGTCGTGAGGATGGGGCACACCAGTTGGTGAAATTGGTTGATCCAGACGATGGTGGAATTGTGCATCTGAAGGGGGATGGCATCAAGACTGAGACGGCGTGGGGCGGGTAAGGACGAGCAGCCTGCTTCTGCGGGGCAGAAACATCTTTCGCGACCTTCGGCGCAGGATATCTATAACCAGGTGGCGAAGAACGCTCGGCAGGAGCTGAAGCGGTCGAGCGTTTCGCTGGGGATCTCGGGGTTTGCGGGCGGGACGTTCATGGGACTGACGGCGCTGGGGACGGCGATTGCGCTTTCGATGCTGGGTCACTCGCCGGGGGCGGTGATGATCTCGCGGATGTTCTATCCGGTCGGGTTCATTGTGGTGATCCTGGGGCGGTCGCAGTTGTTTACGGAGAACACGTTGTATCCGGTGGCGCTGATCCTTTCAGAGAAGAAAGAGTTCTGGAATACGCTGCGGCTGTGGGGCGTGGTGCTGCCTGCCAATGTGCTGGGGGCGTTTGCGTTTGCTTCGCTGGTGTCGCTGACGCCGGCGCTGAATCCGCGGTTCATCGAGGCGCTGACGCAGCTTGGGCTGGATGCGATGGCGAACCCGGCGCAGACGGTGTTCTGGTCGGGGGTGATGGGTGGGTGGATTATTGCGCTGACGGCGTGGCTGGTGTCGGGGTCGCACTCGATTACGGGGTCCGTGATGATTATCTGGACGCTGACGTTCCTGGTGGGGCTGGGGAACTTTGCACACTGTATTGCAACCTCCGGCGAGGTGTTTATTGCGATCCTGACGCATCATGCGCCGTGGATGGCTTATCCGCACTGGTTCTTTCCGGCCGTGGCGGGGAACATCTGCGGCGGGGTGGGGATGGTGACGCTGCTGGAGTATGGGCAGGTGATCTATGGCGGGGATGGGGATGGGGATGATTCTGATGATGCGATGCGGGTGACTCCGGAGTAAGCCTGGAGTGTGGGGTGAGTTAGGGGTTCTGGGAAGGTCGGCTTTGCCGAGGCCCACCCTAATCGCGATGAAACCGCGATGAGGATGGGGCACACGGTCTTCTTTGGCGTGTATAGGGTTGGTATGCTGGGCTTATGGCGACTACCTTTTCTGGACCTGCTCCTTCTGATGATGTTCTGGCTCGTGCGCGCAAGATCAAACTGTTTCTGATGGATGTGGATGGGACTCTGACCGATGGGGGGGTGGGGCTGATTTCTTCGCTGGCTGCTACCGATGGGGCGGAGGCCGTTGTCACGGAGTTGAAGATGTTCAGTGCGCAGGATGGGCAGGGTCTGTCGCTGGCGCACACGATGGGGATCAAGACGGGGTTTATTACGGGGCGGCGGTCGCCTGCGGTGGCGCAGCGGGCCAAGGAGTTGAAGGTCAGCTACGTTTGCCTGGGGCAGGGGAACAAGAAGGCTGCTTATGAGGACTGCATGTTGAAGGCGGGGGTGACGGAGGAGGAGGTCTGCTACCTGGGAGATGATTTGCCGGATATTCCTGTGGCTCGGAGATCCGGGCTGGGGGTTTGTGTGGGAGATGGGGTGCCGGAGTTGATGGCGGTTTGTCACTATACGACGGGGAAGGGTGGGGGTAAGGGGGCTGCTCGGGAGGTGGTGGAGTTGATTCTGAAGGCGCAGGGAAGATGGGATGAGGCTGTGCCTTTGGCTTTGGCTTAGGCGGCTCCTCAGAGGGTCGTGGAAACCCATGTCCCAGAATCGGGACATGGGGCACCCGGTTGTGGTGGCCTGGAGTGTTGGGTGGGTTGGAGGGCTCTGGGAAGGTCGGCTTCGCCGATGCCCACCCTAACGACGATGAGACCGTCGTGAGGGTGGGGCCCACACGGATATTGTGGTGGGTCCAAGGCTACTTTTTGGTGTCTCCGCCTATTTGGACTACGAAGTATCTGGCGGGACCTTCGCCCATGTTTTTGAGCCGGTGGAGGGTGCCCAGGGCTACGTAGATTGTGCCTCCGGCGGTTACGATTTCGGTTTTGCCGTCGTGCTCGAAGCCGAGGGTGCCCTCCTGGACCATGATGATCTCTGAGTGCTGGATGACGTGGAGGGGGACGGGCTCGGCGTGGGCGGGCTGCATGGACTCGTGCAGGCCTACGGCTTCGCCGGAGAGGAGGGTGCCGGAGAGGACGGGGCGGCTTTCTGTGCCGTTGGGGGATTTTTTTGGGGTGAGGTGGTCGTAGGGATAGACGGTGGAGGTGGGGAGGGTGGCTTGGGCCTGGGCTGCGAGCGGGATCAGGGCTAGGAGGATGGCCGCGAGTTTCATGGGAGTGATGGTACGCCCCTCCACTGACTGATGGGAGGAGGCTTATCGCAGGGTCGTGAGATGCGAGGTTGCTGGGTAAGAGCAATGGCAGCAAGTGCCAGAGCAAGCAAATGCAACTGCAAGGGCAAAGACTAATACGGAGGTTCTGAGCTTCGCTCAGAATGACGGGCTAAAACAAACAACGACAAGAGCAACGGCAACGACAAGAGCGACGGCAACGACAAGAGCGACCGCAACGTCCGAGGAGGATTTGTGGAGACGGAGAGGACGGCGGTCGTTTGCTGCCGCAAACGATACCCCACCCTGTCCGACGATAAGACCGTCGTCCGAGGATGGGGCACCCGTCGTGATCGCCTGGTGTGATGGGCGGGGTTGAGGGCTCTGGGAAGGTCGGCTTCGCCGATGCCCACCCTAACGACGGTAAAGCTGTCGTGAGGATGGGGCACACGGCTTTGTGGGCTACTTGGTTTCTTTCAGGGTTAGGGAGGACTTCAGGGGGAGGTTGGCTACTGAATCCCCTACCGAGATGGTGAACTTGGGGGTGCCGATGGTCCACTTCTTTCCGGCTACGTCGTAGTAGGAGAAGGAACGGGCGTCGAGGGGGATGGTGATGTGTTTGGTCTCGCCGGGGTTGAGTTCTACGCGCTCGAAGCCCTTGAGCTCGTGGATGGGACGGGCTACCTTGGCTTTGTCCTCGGTGACGTAGAGCTGGGCTACCTCCGCGCCCTTGCGGGAGCCGGTGTTGGTGACTTCAAAGGTGGCGGTGACGCGGGTTTCCCCGTTCATGTCCTTCTGCTGGACCTTGAGGCCGCCGAACTTGAAGGTGGTGTACGAGAGGCCGTAGCCGAAGGGGAAGAGCGGCTGGATGTTGTTCTTTTCGTAGCCGCGGTAGCCGACGAAGATGCCTTCCTTATAGGTGACGCGCTTGGTGTCGCCTTCGGGGTAGTAGGTGTTGAAGGTGGGGTTGTCCTCGGCGCGCTTTTCAAAGGTTGCGGGGAGATGGCCGGAGGGGTTGACGTCTCCGAAGAGGATCTCTGCGAGGGCCCTGCCGCCCTCCTGGCCGGCGTACCAGGTTTCCAGCAGGCCGGGGACGCGGTCGATCCAGGTGGAGGAGTTTACGTTGCCGCCGGAGGTGATGGTGACGATGGTTTTGGGGTTGGCGGCGGAGATCTCGCGGATCATCTCTGCCTGGCCGTAGGGGAGCTCGAAGGTGCGGTCGCCGCCTTCGCTTTCGGACTCCTGCTGGAAGCCGGCTTCGATGACGACGACGTCAGCCTTGGCTGCGAGCTGGACTGCGCGGGGGTTGACGATGTTGTTTTGCGGGGCGATGGCGAAGATGAGATGGCCGCCGACAGGGCTGACCTGGAACTCCTCCACGATGACCTTGTGGGAGCCGGCGGTGAGGTCCAGCGCGACGTGGGGCTGGAAGGCGCGGACGACCTTCCAGTTATCGACGACGAGCTGGCCGTCTACGAAGACGCGGTTGCCGGAGCCTTCGCCGGAGTCTTCGAGGGCGAGGATGTACTTGCCGGCGGTGGGTGCGTCGTAGAAGCCGGTGAAGCGGTGCGAGACCTGCTTGGGTGGGGTGGAGAAGATCATCGACATGGCGGCTTCGAGGTTATCGAGCAGCATCTTGATGTTGAAGCCGTCGAGTGCGATGTGGGGGGTGATGGAGGTGGCGACGGCGGGGCCCTGGAGATCGACGTTGCTGAAGGTTTCAAGGGTGACGCCGGCCTGTCCGCCGGTGACGGCGGTGGTCATGCGGGTGTCCGAGGAGAGGTGACTGAGGGTGGGGAGGCCGCGGTCGTAGAGGACGTTGACGCCCGGGCCGGCGGCCTCTACGATGCCCTGGAAGCCGCTGACGGCGGCGAAGGGGACGACACCGGCGCTGCCGCCGCCGACGACCTGGGCGGGATAGGCGTCAGGGCCTACGACGAGGATGGTTTTGAGGGCGGCCTTGTTGAGGGGGAGGATGTTGCCGGCGTTTTTGAGGAGCACGGCGCCTTCACGGGCGGAGTCGAGCGCGGCGGCCTTGTTGCGGGCGTCGAGGAAGGAGATGTTGGTGTCGCGCTGGTTGTGGGTGGAATCGAGCCAGCCGTAGGTTTCGGCGGTGGACAGGATGTGGCGGACCTTGTCGTCGATGACGGCTTCCGGGACCTGGCCGGACTGGACGGCGGCCATGAGGTTGGCCTGGTTCATGAACTTGCCGGTGGGCATCTCGATGTCGAGGCCGCCGTTGGCTGCGCCGATGGCGTCGTAGGTGGCGTCCCAGTCAGACATGAGGACGCCCTTGAAGCCCCATTCCTTGCGGAGGATGTCGATGTTGAAGTAGGGGTTCTGGGTGGCGTGCTTGCCGTCGATGAGGTTGTAGGAGTCCATGACGGCAGAGACGTGGCCCTGCTTGACGGCGGCTTCGAAGGCGGGGAGATAGATCTCGCGGACGGCGCGCTCGTCGATGACGGTGTCTGAATCGTGACGGAGGAACTCCGAGTTGTTGCCGAGGAAGTGCTTGACGGTGGCGGCGACGCCCTGAGCCTGCATGCCGGTGATGTAGCCGGTGGCGATCTGGCCGGAGAGGAAGGGGTCTTCGCCGAAGTACTCGAAGTTGCGGCCGTTGCGCGGGGAGCGGTAGATGTTGACGCCGGGGCCGAGCATGAAGTGGACGCCGCGTGCGCGCGCGTCGCGGCCGATGCCTGCGCCGACGCGGACGGCTAGATCACGATCCCAAGAGGCGGCCAGGTTGATGCCGGCGGCGTAGGTGGTGCTGGGGAAGCCGGAGTTGGAACGGGTGCCGTAGGGGCCGTCGGACATTTCAAGGGCGGGGATGTTGAGGGAGGGGACGGCCATGGCGGCGAAGCCGGTGCCGCCGATGTAGTCCAGCTTCTGCTGGAGAGTCATCTGGTGGATGAGGGCGTCGACTTTTTGCTGATCGACTTCATCCAGGGGATGCGGGGCCTGCGCGTAGGCGGCGGGGAGAGCGAGGAGGGTGGCGGCGAGAGCGAGGGCCTGGACGCGCTTGGTGCGGGTCTGGAATGGGGCTGGGAAATTGGTCGTACCGTGCTTTAGAAACATGGGGTTAGGTCCTCTTGGCTAAAGAGGAAATTGTACGCGTGGGAACAGATGGTTGTCGTGGTGGGTTAGGGATTTGGTGTTGGTGCAGGTGTTACTGGCGGAGTGGGCGGGGCTGGCGTGGGGATTGAGGCTATGGGGGTCTGTTCCGGGATGGGCTGGCCGAGGGTGGCGTCGGCGGTGCCGATGCGGCCGGAGGCGGTGACGCGGACGACGAAGCGGGCGCGGACGGCCTTGGCGTCGTGGTCGACCTTGTAGGCGATGATGAGGGGGCGCTCCAGACGACCGGTGGGGGGCACGTCCGAGGGAGCCTTGGCGATGACGTTCTTGGCGACGACGGAAAGCTGTTTGCCCTTCTTGTCGAAGGTGGTGACGGCGAGGATGACCTCGGTGTGGCGGGGCTCGGTATCGGTGGCGTAGGTCCAGGCGAGGCCGCGTGCGTCGATGCGGATGCGGTAGGTGTCGGGGTCGTTGGGGAGGTTCCACATGGTGAGGGGAACGCCGTCGTAGACCATGGTGCTGGAGTCGGCGGAGGCCAGGTCCGCCATGAGGCGGCGGGAGGGGTTGAGGGGGTTGACGCGGCCGGGGCCACGCTGGAGGTAGTAGCCCTCGCGGGTGTAGACGGTGACGTTGGGCCGGTCGACGGTGACCTTGATCTTGCGGAATTTCTGGGGGTCGAGTGAGTTGCCGGCGGGGCGGTAGGTGAGGGTGTAGAAGTTGGAGCCGTCCTGGATGGCGGAGCCGATCTCAGCATCGACGTCGTTGCGGCCGTAGAGGGTGCGTCCGCCGGTGGCCTTGGCGAGTTTGTTGAACTGGTACTCGCCGCCGAAGGGATCGTTGAAGGCGGCGGCGTTGCCGTAGACGCCGGGGTTCACCTGGAGGCCTGCGGGATCGATGGTGTAGAGGGTGACGCGGGCGTCGCGGAGGACGTTGACGCACTCCTGGACGGCGTTGTTGACGCGGTTTTCCGTGTCGATGGGCTGGTTGGCGAAGTTGAGTGCGGGGAAGCCGCGGCCGATCCAGATCATGTTCTTGTGGCCGGGGTGGCCGATGACGGCCTCGGCCACGCGGCGGAGGGTCATGAAGGCGGTGCCGTAGCGCTCGCCGAGCCAGGCGCCCTGATGGACCTGCCAGGGGTAGGCGACGAAGTGATGGTCGAGGGCGGCGATGACCTCCTGCTTGTTCTGGGTGTAGTCATGCAGGACGGTGAAGTGCTGGAGATCGACCGCGATGAGCATGGTCGGGGTGTCGAGCTTGTCGGGCTGCTTTTCCAGGAACTTCTTGAGCGAGTAACGGGCGAAGGCTTCGTCTTCAAAGCGGGTATTGAACTCGTCCAGCAGGATGATGTTGACCGGGGCGCGGGGGGCGAGGCGGTCGAGATCGGCTGTGGAGTTGATGGTGATGCTGGGGTCGGGCGTGCGGGAGCCGGCTACCTCAAAGTTGAGGATGTTCTCGGGGTCGCCGGCTTCGGTGACGTGGAAGTCTTCTTTTTTGAGGTCGGTGACGACCTTGCCCTTGGGATCGGTGACGACCATGTCTAGGACGACGAGGCGGGCGTTGTTGCGGATGGTGTAGGTGCCGTCGGGATTCTTGACGGGCTGGTTGCCGGGCGCGCCGACCTGGCCGGGAGCGGCTGCGGGTGCCGGGGTGGCGACGGGGGCCTGGATCTGCTGGCTGGGCGCGGCTGCCGGGGGCGGCGTTTGGGGTGCGGCCTGGGCTTGGAGGGAAGCGAAGGAGGAGGAGAGCGATGCCAGCCCGAGGGCCAGCGCGTACAGGGAGAGGGAAGACTTGCTCATAGGAACTCGCGTCACCTGCAGGTAAGGTACACCGGGCTTCCATGGATGTCATACAGAAAAGCGTGGAGGCCTCAGGGCAAAGAGAAAGGGCGACAGACTATGTCTGTCGCCCTTGTCATAAGCCCCTTGGAGTTGTCAGGGTTATCTATTGGACGATGAGGTTGATGGTCTCCTTGTGGACGACGGTGCCGCTGGTGACCGTGACGGTGTAGGTGTAGGTTCCGGCGGGCGTTCCATTGGGGTTGACGGTGGGGCCAGACGATCCGCCGCATCCGCTGGTGGCGAAGCAGATTGCCGTCAGGATGGACAGCAGACCGCCCAGGCGGGCTGCGCGGCCGAGCTTACGGCTTGTGGCTGCCAGCAACATCAGCAGACCCGCCGCGGCCAGGACAAGCACCTTGGTGAGCGGGGATGCATCCGGTGCGAAGCCGAGGCCACCGTTGCGGGAGAAGAGGCGGGACGCGGTGGTGAAGGTAATGTTCTGGGTGGATGCACCGGTGAGCGTGAAGGCTGCGGGTGCGGTGCAGCTTACGCCGGTGGGTGCAACGGTGGCGGTCGAAACGCAGGTGATGCTCACTGTTCCGCTGAAGCCGAACAGAGGAGTGAAGGTGAGCGGCACGGTGCCGGTGTTGCCGGCGACGACGGTGACGCTGGTGGTCGCGTTGCCGCTAGCGTCACCCACGCTGAAGTCGGGAGGGTTGATGCCGACGCCTGTCAGGGCGACGATGTAGGTTGAGCCGGAGACGTTGGTGGCAAAGGTGACCGAACCCGTGCGGGTGCCGGCGGCCGTGGGCCGGAAGACCACGTTGGCGGTGCAGGTGGAGGAGATGGCCACGGGAGCGGTGCATGCGCTGGTGACGGCGAAGTCGCCGGTTGTGGTGACGCCGGTGACGGTGATGGGGCCCTCACCGGTGTTGGTGAAGGTGAAGACCTGGCCTGCGCTGGTTGCGCCGATCGTGGTGCCGGCAAACGCAGTCGCCGGGTTAGGCGTGACGGTTGCCGAGAGCACGGGCGCGGGGAGGATGAAGTAGCCGATCGCGGGGTCGTGGTCGGAGTTACGGGCGGCGGTGGTTGCATCGTTGTAGGCGGTCAGGGGGAAGTCCGCGTTCAGGTGGCCGTAGGCGAAGTGTGCGCCGGCTGCGACGAGCTCCGGCGTGACGACCATGTGATCGAGGATCTGGGCGCTGCCGTCTTCGACATACGACCAGCGCTGTGCGGCGGGGATGGTCAGGGCGAGATCGGTAAGCGGCGGGGTGACCAGCCCGGCGACGCCAGGCTGAAGGACCTGCGTGGCAGGCAGGACGTTGGTGTTGGTATAGGTGCCGAGCGTGTCGTTGTAGCCGTCGGAGAACTCGAACGCGTTGAAGTCTCCGCCGGAGATGACGTGCTTGCCCGCAGCCTGCTGAGTCTGGATGAACTTGGCGATATCCTCCGCCTGGAGTTCCTTCTTGAGCCGTGTGGAATTGGTGGTCGCGCTGCTCTGTCCGGTCAGCGCCTTCATGTGGTTGACGACGACGGTGATGGGGTAGTCCTTGACCCCGGCGGCGCGCTTGATGCCGGCGGAGAGGACCAGCCAGGGGCGATCGTTCAAGGTGGTGAGCGACCCGCTGGTGGGGGTGAAGGTCTCACCCGCGCCGTACTGGGTTACGCCGAGGTTATCGACCGTGTTCTTGATGAGGAAGCCGACCGAGATGCCGGTTCCGTCCTGGGTGTAGTAGGTCTTGTTGTCGGTGCTGAAGGCGGTGTAGAGGTTGGTGACGCCGGCATCGGAGTTGATCTGGGCGGCGATGTCGTTGGCTACGGACTGGTTCTCGACCTCTTCAATGGTGACGACGTCGGGCGAGTTGAGCACGGTGCGGATGGCCAGCGACAGCTTGGTCAGGCGACGTGCGTAGGCAGCCGGGGTGTTGTCCGCGGCCTCCGAGATGAAGGTCTGGCCGGTGGAGACGATGGCCGTGCCGGATGAGCCGTTGTAGCCGTTGACGCCGGCGGGGACGTAGTAGAGATCGTCCGCGCTGGAGGTGTTGTAGAAGCGCTCGATGTTGAAGGAGGCGACGGTGAACTCGTTCGACGCGGGCAGGGTGACGGCCTGCACGGTCATGCCGCCGGTGACGCTGGTGCGGGGGTAGGTGGCGTCGAGGATGAGGCGGCTGGGATCGTAGAAGCTGTCGCTCGAGAACGTGAAGTCGAGGACGCCGGTGACGTTGGCCATGATGGCACCGGTGGGGATCTCGAGGCTGGTGCCGCCGGCGATGGTGGAGTCTACGAGGATGCGCTCCGGGTTGTCGTCGAACTTGGCGACTCCGGCGGGCAGGCCGGGGACCGCGGGGTCGCGGATATCGACGCCGGGCTCACGGAAGGGGCGTGCGGTGCCGGTGATGACGGCGTAGAAGTAACCGACGGAGGTGGCGATCTCGGCGGGCTCGTTGGCGTCCGTGATGGAGCCGTTGGTGCCGGAGATGGTGGTCATGGACGGCACGGAGACGCGCATGCCCTCATAGGGGGTGAGCTGGTAGAGACCGCCGCCGGCCGTCAGCATGGAGGTGGTGAGGATGATAGGCGTGGGCAGCGCAACCGCGGGGGCCGTGACCACGATGGTGGGGGAGGTGATCTCGGTGGCGGGAGTCTTGCTGGCCGTGACGGCGGGGTAGGTCTGGACGGTTCCGGTGACGGTGACTGCGTTGCCGATCAGGACCGTCGGCTTGGTGCTGGTGAAGACCTCAATGCCTTCCGGTGTGAGCGGGTTGGAGTCCGCGGTGGCGTCCGAAGACTGCATAAAGAAGGCGTTGGAAAGCAGGGTGGTCACGACGCCGGAGGTGGTGACGCGCTGGCCTGCATAGGGCGAGACGGTCATGGCCGTGGTGGACTTGACGCCCTGAATGTCATGGATGGTGACCACGGGAACGGTTGGCGGGACGACGACGCCTCCGCCGGAGTTGTGCGGCGTGATGGGGCTGGAGGTGGTGAAGTCTGCGGCGTTGTCGTTCGTGTTGGTGCCTGCGACCTTGCGGACGATGGAGGTCGCGTTGTTTGCCGTGGTGGGCGCGGGGCCAGAGCCTTTGAAGCAGCTTGCGGTGGTGCCGTAGCCGACGAAGTCGAGGATTTGGGTGTCGGCCTGGATGAGGGCGCAGGTGGTGTCGGTGCTGAGGGCCGTGGTGCCGTTGACCAGGGCGACCTTGCCGGCGGTGGCGGAGAGATTGGGCGCGATGCCGGTGGTGTCCGGCGTGGGGAGCGCGGCGCCGGTGGTGCCGGAGGCGGTGGTCTGGACCAGGAAGTAGGTATGGGACGGGATCGACGCGCTGGCGAGCGTCAGCGACTGGGTGAAGTTTCCGGCAGCGGAGGCGTACTGGACCGACAGTCCGCTGGTGCTGATCGCAGCGGAGGTCGGGTTGTAGAGCTCGATGAAGTCGGCGTTGAACGATGCGCCGGAGTTTCCGCCTCCGCCATAGATCTGAGAGATGAGCAGGCCGGACTGGCCGAAGGCGGGGACGAGACTGAACACGCCAAGGCAGAAGGCGGCGAGCAGACGTGCGAAGCGAAACGAGTTTTTCACGGGAGGCCTCATGCGAAGTTGCTGCACAGGCGGGCGGAATCTGGCCGGATAGGAAATGGACGGATGGCCGCGCGCGGGTGTCAGCTATTTTTAGTGATGAGATGTTTCTAACATGCCGCTGGGCGGGGAGGGTCTTTTTCCGGTGAATTGTTTGCGTGAGCCTGATGCGTTTGGTGAAGACATGAAATGCATGTACGCACAGATTTCCCTGATGCGTCCTTCCCAGGCAGCCAAAGTTCCCGCCCTATACACTCACTGAGTCGAAATCTATCTCCGCCGGGTGCCACGTATGACCTCTCTCTCGCTCAAGACCGCCTTGCTCGCCACCCTTCTTGCAACTCCCTTCCTCTTCAGCGCAGCTCAGGAGGCTACGGCTTCCCAGAGTGGCGGCGGCAACGTCACCGCGCCGGTTGTCATTTTCCAGCCTCAGCCCTCATTCTCTGAAGAAGCTCGAAAAAAGAAGCTGAATGGAAATGTCCTGGTTGGCTTGGTGATTGATGAGCAGGGTGTTCCTCAGAACGTCCGTGTCATTCGCGGCATCGGCTATGGGCTTGACGAGAAGGCAGTTGAAGCTGTGCATGCGTATCGCTTCAAGCCCGCCATGAAAGACGGAAAAGCCGTTTCCGTCAAGATGAACATTGACGTCAACTTCAATATTTACGATCCCAAACACCCTCCAGCCGCGCAACCGGTCTCATCCGCGCCCATCTCCACCTCTACTCTGATCAACGGGTATGAGCCGAAGTGGTGGAAGGAGGCGGTGGTCTACCAGATCTATCCGCGGTCGTTTCAGGACTCGAATGGAGATGGGATTGGGGATCTGAAGGGGATTACGTCGCGGCTGGACTATCTGCAGAAGCTGGGCGTGAACGTGATCTGGCTGAGTCCGCACTTCGATTCTCCTAATGCAGATAACGGGTATGACATTCGCGACTACCGGAAGGTGATGACGGAGTTCGGGACGATGGGGGACTTCGACGCGATGCTGGCGGGGATCAAGCAGAGGCATATGCGGCTGATCATCGACCTGGTGGTGAACCATACATCCGACGAGCATAAGTGGTTTGTGGAGAGCGCAAAGAGCAAGGACAATCCGTATCGCGACTATTACATCTGGCGTCCGGGCAAGGTGGGGGCGGATGGGAAGATGGGGCCGCCGAACAACTATCCGAGCTTCTTCTCCGGGTCTGCGTGGCAGTTCGACGCGAAGACGAATGAGTACTATCTGCACTACTTTGCGGTGAAGCAGCCGGACCTGAACTGGGATAACCCGAAGGTGCGCGGGGAGGTGTTCGGCCTGATGAAGTTCTGGCTGGATAAGGGCGTGGATGGCTTCCGCATGGACGTGATTCCACTGATCTCCAAGCAGCCGGGCCTGCCTGATCTTACGGCGCAGGAGCTTTCGACTGGCGGGTTTGTGGCGCTGTGGGCGAATGGGCCGAAGCGCGATGAGTATCTGAAGGAGATGAATCGCGATGTGCTGGCGAAGTATGACGATATGTCGGTGGGCGAGGCGATCGGGATCGATCTGGACCAGGAGAAGCAGCTCGTCGACGACAGACGGCATGAGCTGAACGAGATCTTCAACTTCGACGCAGTGCGGCTGAATCGGGATGGGCGCAAGTATGTGCCGTGGACGCTGCCGCAGTTGAAGGCCATCTACACGAAACATGCCGAGGTGTTGACGAAGCATGACTGGGATACGGTGTTTCTCTCGAACCACGACAATCCGCGGGTGGTCTCGAGCTTTGGGGACGATTCGGCGCAGTTCCGGGTGCCGTCCGCGAAGCTGCTGGAGACGATGATCCTGACTCTGCGCGGTACGCCGTATCTGTACCAGGGCGATGAGCTTGGGATGACGAACTATCCGTTCAAGACGATGGATCAGTTCGACGATATCGAGGCGCATAACGGGTATAAGGATGAGGTGCAGACTCGGCATGTGATCACGGAGGAGGCTTACATTGAAAACCTCCGCCACATGGGGCGTGACAACAGCCGTACACCGATGCAGTGGGATGGCTCGGCCAATGGCGGGTTTACGACGGGCCCGAAGCCGTGGCTGGCGGTGAACCCGAACTACAAGACGATCAATGCGGCGCAGGAGACGGGCGATCCGGATTCGGTTTATCACTACACGGCGCGGCTGATCGCGCTGCGGGCGGACACGCCTGCGCTGGTGTATGGGGATTACAAGGATCTCGATCCGACGCATCCGCACATCTTTGCGTACACGCGGACGCTGAACGGGGAGCAGTACCTGGTGGTGCATAACTTCAGCGCTGAACCCATTGCGTATACGCTGCCGGGCGGGATGAAGGCGGGGCGCTCCTTGATGGATAACTACGGCGGCGGGGAGAGCAACGTGACGACGGTTCATCTGAAGGGGTGGGAGTCGCGAATCTATAAACAGTAGGTCTCGCAAAACGTTTGAATAGAAGCTGATGGCACGGCGTCGCTTTTTTACTTGGCGGCGCCGTTGCGATGTGGTGTAGTGATTCGCGTTGGATCTTCCCTGTCATTCCCTGTTTTGCCCCGGCCCAAATTCAAATCAAGGAAAATTCTTATGCGCGTCTTCGCAGCCTTGTCTGGCCTTGCCCTCCTTTGTTCAACCTTTGCGTCCGCGCAGTTTCAACGCGGCTTCTCCGTCGACTTCACCGACTGCACGGAGTTTGCGGGGGAAGGCCCCATCTCCTACGCGGCTGCCGCTCCACTGGTGCCGCATGGCTTTACGATCGCGCGCAGTGCAACCGGTGAAGCGAACATTGTGGTGCGCGCGACCAACTGCTCCAAGGTGACGGTGGACGGCGCACTGCCGCAGCCGACGGTGCTTTCGCAGATCGGGATCAACATCGTTCCGCCGGATGGTACGGGGGACATCAACAACTACACGCTGATCTACGTGAGCAACAATCCGCTGCTGGTGACGGCGTTTATCGGGGCCGGGCTGCCCGCGCACTACGATCCGCAACTGACCTATGAGTACACGGCTCCTGCGAGCGGCAACGGCAATCTGTATGTATCGGCTGGAGCTTTGGACCTGACGCGCTATACGATCTACGGTCCGGAGACTGCGCCGCCGCCGAACTCGGCTGTGCCGTTTCTGGCGAACTGGTGGTATGCGCCGGGCACGTTCTTTGGGACCGCCGTGATGCGGCAACAGACGCTGTTTCCGAAGATCAGCTTTGGTGGATCGGGCGTGACGCTTTATACGAGTCTGAACTCGCTGCTGGGCAAGTTGATTGGCGGCAATACGTTCAGCAACTACTCGGCGCTGGCGTTGCGCGGGGTTTATCCGGCGGCTCACATGGAGGTTACTGTGTCCAGGTAGAGTCTTTCCGGATGGGATGAGATGTTTGTGGAATCTCTTCCGGGGTTTGAGGACTCCATAGCAGTACGCGGGGTCAGGGATGAGTGAAGCGGCGAAGAGTTTGCAGGGCGGCGCGGCCGAGACGGGCGCGGGCATGACCGGCGTCTGGGTGCTGGCTGCGACGATCCTGGGTACGAGCATGGCGTTCATCGATGGGACGGTGGTGAACGTCGCGCTGCCTGCGCTGCAGAAGAGCTTCCAGGCCAATGCGAGCGATGTGCAGTGGGTGGTGGAGGCTTATGCGCTGCTGCTGGCTTCGCTGCTGCTGGTGGGCGGGGCGCTGGGCGATCTGTATGGGCGGCGGAGGATCTATGCGGGCGGCGTGGTGCTGTTTGCGGGTGGGTCTGTCTGGTGTGGGCTTGCGGGGTCCATTCATGCGCTGATCGTGGCGCGTGCGGTGCAGGGGGTGGGTGCGGCGTTGCTGGTGCCGGGTAGCCTGGCGCTGATCAGCGCTTCGTTTCCGGCGGAGGAGCGGGGACGGGCTATCGGGACTTGGTCAGGATTTACGGCGATTACGGCGGCGATTGGGCCACTGCTGGGCGGTGCGCTGGTGCAGTATGCGTCGTGGCGATGGGTATTTCTGATCAATATTCCGATTGCCGTTGTGGTGATTGCGATCACGGTGCTGAAGGTGCCGGAGAGCCTCCATGAAGGGATGAGTCATGACCTGGACTGGCCGGGTGCGCTGCTGGCCACGGTGGGTCTGGGGGCGGTGACGTATGCGCTGATCGAGGCGCAGAATGTGGGGAATCACTCATGGCTTGTGGGTGGGCTGGGGGTGGCTTGTCTGGTTGCCTTCGTTGTAGTGGAGGCTTACTCTCATGCGCCTATGGTTTCGCTGCGGTTGTTTCGTTCGCGGGACTTCAGCGGGGCGAATCTGCTGACGTTCTTTCTTTATGGAGCGTTTGGTGGGGTGCTGTACTTTCTGCCGCTGAACCTGATCCAGGTGCAGCACTACAAGCCGACGGAGGCGGGCGGGGCGATGCTGCCTTTGATCGTGGTGATCTCACTGCTGTCACGCTGGTCGGGTGGGCTGCTGGAGCGGTTTGGGGCGAGGGTGCCGTTGACGATCGGGCCGCTGGTGGCTGGGGTGGGCTTTGCGCTGTTCGTGCGGCCGGGGATCGGCGGGTCGTACTGGACGAACTTCTTTCCGGCGGTGATGGTGCTCGGTCTGGGGCTTGCGATCAGCGTTGCACCGCTGACCACGGCGGTGATGAACGCGGTGCCGCCGTCCGAGTCCGGCGTGGCTTCCGGGGTGAACAATGCGGTGTCTCGCATTGCGGGGCTGCTGGCGGTGGCGGCGTTTGGGCTGGTGCTCTCTGCGGGGTTCAATGCGGAGTTGAGCCGGCGGCTGGATGGGCTGGCGATTTCGGCTGCGGCTCGACAAGGTGTGGACGAGCAGCGGTCCAAGCTGGGTGCAGCGCAGAGTTCCGACGCGGGCGTGGAGTATGCGATTGCGGAGGCGTTCGTGTTTGGGTATCGGCGCGTGGTTTGGATTGCGGTGGTGCTGGCGGTGGCGAGCGCTTTGAGTGCGGCGGTATTGATCGAGCCGAAGGGCGGGGTGCGGAGCTAGGGAGTGCGGGTGAGGATGACGATGGATCTTGCGCGGACCTGCACCGAGGTCAGCGGTGCGGTCTGAGCGTTGCGTGGCTGCAGGCAGGTATCGAGTGCGATGGACCAGGGGCCGGGTGTTTGGACGGTGAAGGTCAGGGGTTCCCAATAGGCGTTGATCATGACGTAGATGTCGGTGGATTCGTCTTGCGGGGAGCGCAGGAAGTAGGCGATGGTGTGGGAGTTCCACGAGAGGTCCGGTGCGCCGGTCACGCCGAACCACTGGATGTCATCGTGCCAGAAGCGTGAGCGTGCGATGAAGTGGTGCTTGCGGAAGGCGATCATGGTGCGGAAGAAGTCGAAGGTGGCGCGGTTCTCCTCAATGCGATTCCAGTTGAGCCAGGTGGTGGCGTTGTCCTGGTTCCAGGGGTTTGAGTTGCCTTGCTGGGTCTGGAGGAACTCGTCTCCCATGCGGAGCATCGGGGTGCCGTTCGAGAGCATCAGGAGGGCGCAGAAGTTGCGGGCCTGCTGGGCGCGGAGTTCGAGCACGTCCGCTGGTGCGCCTTCATCGCCTTCCCAGCCGCAGTTCCAGCTCAGGTCGTCGGAGGGGCCGTCTGTGTTGTTGGCTCCGTTGGCGAGGTTGCGGCGGGTGTCATACGCGACGGTGTCGTAGAGAGTGAAGCCGTCGTGTGAGGTGAAGTAGTTGATGCTTTGATAGGGGTGCTTGGCATCGGCGAGATCTTCAGGGAAGAGGTCGTCGCTGCCGTAGATGCGGCGCATGATGGTGGCGACGAGGCCGGGTTCCGAGCGGACGAAGCGTTTGATATCGTCACGGAAGCGGCCGTTCCATTGCAGCCAGCTGAGGCCGGGGAAGCTGCGGCCAAGCTGGTAGGCACCGCCGGCGTCCCAGGGCTCGGCGATGAGGCGGATGTTGGCGAGGTCGGGATCGGCGGCGATGGCGGCGAAGATGGGCGGGTCGCCTGAGAGGATGTTGCCGTCGGCGTCGCGGGAGAAGACGCTGGCGAGATCGAAGCGGAAGCCATCGACGTGCATCTCTTTGACCCAGTAGCGGAGGCTATCGAGGATCATCTTGGAGACGGCGCGGTTGGAGCAGTTGAGGGTGTTGCCGGTGCCGGAGAAGTCTGCGTAGGCCGGGGGCGGGAAGCTCCGGGTCATGTAGTACGAGATGTTATCCAGACCCTTCATGCCATAGCAAGGGCCATCGTTTCCGGCTTCTGCTGTGTGGTTGAAGACGACGTCCAGGAGGACCTCGATGCCGGCTGCGTGGAGGGCGATCACCATCTGGCGAAACTCGGCGACGGCTTTGGCGGCGGAGCTTGCGTAGGCGCAGTGCGGGCTGAAGAAGGCCAGCGGCATGTAGCCCCAGTAGTTGGCTGTGCCGAGTTCATACTGCATGACCGGCATCAGCTCGACGGCGGTGACGCCGAGATCCTTGAGGTAAGGGATCTTCTCGATGACGCCGAGATAGCAGCCGGCGTTTGGTTCGGTGACCTGCGCACTGGGATCGCGGGTGAGGCCGCGGACGTGCATCTCGTAGATGAGGAGATCGCCGTCGTGCTGCGGGGATTTGTCCGTGCCCCAGTCGAAGGGCTGCTGGAGGCGCGGGGGGAGATCGCCCAGGAAGGCCTGACCGGCGTTGGGGCCGGGGTCGATGGCTTGCTGGCGATCGAAGTCCGGCGGAAGAACGATCTGCCGGGCGTAGGGGTCGAGCAACTGCTTGCCGGCCGGGTAGAGGGTTCCTTCGCCGCTGAGGATGGGGTCGGCCTGCTCGGCCTGGAAGCAGTAGGCGATGGCCTGGCCTGCGTCGGCGGCGGAGATGCGGCAGTGCCAGATGTCGTTGGACTTGTGCTGGAGGGGGTCGAGATCGAACGAGAAGCAGGGAGTGGTGAACTCGTCCGCAGCGTACAGGAGCACGCGCATCGCACGGGCGTGGCGGCCGAAGACGGCGAAGTTATAGGCGTTGTCTTCCGCGAGCCATGTGGCTCCGAGGGGAAGCGGCGTGCCTTCGACCGCGTTCCAGGAGGGAAGGGTTGCAGACTGCGATTTGGCGGACTCTGGCACAGGCATCATTGTCTCTGATGAAGGGAGCCAGCGGGAGGTTACAACGATCTTGCTGCGACAAAAGCGAAGGGCCCACGCACACGTACGTTGCGGGAGCCCTTCGTTATTGTGGAACGATCGAGCTTTACTGCCAGCCACCACCCAACGCGGTGTAGAGCTGAACCAGGGTGAGAGCTTCGCCCTGCTGGGCGGTGACCAGGTTCAACTGTGCGGTGAAGAGTGCCGTATCCGTGGTGAGGACCTCAAGGTACGCCGTTGCGCCGCCCTGATAACGCAGACGGGCAAGGCGGGTCGAGTCCTGCGCGGCGGCTACGAGCTTCTCCTGCTGCTCGCGGTAGGCGCGCTGTTTGTTGAGTGCGATGAGCGCGTTGGACACATCATGAAAGCCAGTGGTGATGGCCTTCTGGTATGCGAGCACATCCTCCTGCTGGGTCTCCTTGGCCAGGTTGAGCTGGCCGCGAAGCTTGCCACCCTGGAAGATGGGCTGGGAGAGCGAGCCGATTCCGTAGATGGTCTTGCTGGAAGAATCGACGAGACTGGCAAAGCTGTTTCCACCCGTTCCCGCGGAGGCCGAGATCGTAAGCTGCGGGAAGAACTGTGCGCGTGCCACGCCGATCTGCGCGTTGGCAGCGATGAGGGTAGCCTCCGCCTGCTGGATGTCCGGACGACGCTCCAGAAGCTGCGAGGGAATGCCCGTGGGAAGATCCTGCGGGGGTGGCGTCAGGGCGTTGGGATCGGTGTGAGCGACCGGGCCGGGGTTCTCGCCGAGAAGCAGGGTGAGGGCGTTCTCCTCAACCTGAATCTGCTGCTCAAGCTGCGGGACCTGCGAGGTCGCGGTGTAGAGAAGCTGCTCGGCCTGGCGAAGATCGGAGAGCGGAGACGACCCGCCGTCGGTGAGGGCCTTGGTCAGATCGACGGAGTCCTGCCGGGCCTTGATGGTCTGCCTGGTGATCTCAAGCTGATGATCGAGTGCGCGGAGCTGGAGGTAGTCGGTGACGACGTCCTGTACGAGCGAGAGACGAACCGCACGCTGCGCCCAGGTCTGTGCGAGCAGTACGGCGCGTGCGGCCGCGGTCTGCTTGCGGTAAAGACCCCAGAAGTCCGGTGTCCATGCCGCGGAGACGTTGATACTGCCGATCGCGAGCGGGCTGGTAATACCCGATCCCGATCCTGACCCGGTCCCGAAGGACGAACTGTCAAAGTCCGCGCCGACGCCCGAACCACCGACGCTGACCGTGGGGAACTGCTGCGCGCGGGTGATCTGAACCTGCGCACGCTGCTCTGCGATGTGCTGCGCGGCGATGCGGAGGTCGTAGTTGTTGGTGAGCGCCCTGGTGATCAGTGCCTGCAGCTCAGGCTCGCGAAAGACCTGAGCCCACTGCTGATCGCCCAGCGAGTTCTTTGCTTCGCTGGCGATAGCTGCGTCGTCCGGGCCACGGAAGGCTGCGGGTGCCTGGTAGGCCGGCCGCTTATACTTGGGGCCTACGTTGCAGCCGGCGAGCGTGCCGATGAGCACGCCTCCGGCTGCAATCGCATAAGCCCGTTTTGTCCACGTAGAGATGTTGCTCATGCGTGACCTCCTGGGGTCGGGGTCGAGTGCTGGGGCCCGCCGCCTGCTGCCTTGCCGGCTGCGACTGGATCGAAGTCAGCCTTGGAGTCCATCGTCGTACCCTTGCCGCCCTTACTGAAGCGGTGCGAGACATACTCGACCACGGAGAAGGTGACAGGGATGAAGATGAGGCCGATGGCGGTCGAAAGGAACATGCCGCCGATGACGGTGGTGCCAAGGATGCGCCGTGAGGCCGCGCCTGCGCCGGTTGCTGTCCACAGGGGTAAGCAACCGAAGACGAAGGCTAGTGCCGTCATGACGATTGGCCGGAAGCGTAGTCGAGCTGCGCTGAGTGCGGCCTCTGAGATGCTCATGCCGGACTCGTAGTTGGTCTTGGCGAACTCGACGATGAGGATGGCGTTCTTGGCAGAGAGACCGATGAGCATGACGACGCCGATGGTGGCGAAGATGTCGTTCTCAAGGGTGCGGATATGGAGTGCGATGTATCCGCCCAGGATCGCGACCGGTGTGCTGAGGAGCACGCTGAACGGCAGCGTCCATGACTCGTACAGCGCGGCGAGGATCAGGAAGACGAACAGCAGGGACAGACCGAAGACTGCGTAGGTCGGTACACCCTTCTGCGCCATGTCCTCCTGGTACGAGATGCCGGAGTAGTCGAAGCCCGCGCCTGGCGGCATCGTGTCATGGAACGTCTTCTCCAGCGCCGCGCGGACCTGGCCTGAGCTATAGCCGGGCTTTGCGGTGATGTTTACCTGCGCTGCGTTGAACTCGTTGAAGCGGAAGATGTACTCCGGCCCGGTGATCTGCTTCACATGCACCAGCGAGCCCAGTGGAACCTGCCCGCCGTTGGCGCTGCGCACGTAGAACTGATCGATGTTCTTGATGTCCGTGCGGGAGGTGCCTTCCGCTTCCACATACGTCTGCCACTGGCGGCCGAAGCGGTTGAAGTAGTTGACGAGGTATCCGCCCATGAAGGTCGACATGGTGGTGTACACATCGGAGAGCTGTACCTGCTGCTGCAAGACCTTCTCCTGATCCACATCCGCGTAAAGCTGCGGGACTGCGGGGGAGTAAGAGGGCAGGGCAAAGGCCACTTCAGGCAGCTTGCTGATCGCGCCGAGGAAGGTCATCAGGTTCTTGGTGAGGATGGTGGGATCGTCCTTGCCGGAGCGGTCCTCGATCACCATCGTCACGCCGCCCGAGGTTCCGATACCCGGGATCGAAGGCGGCGGGAACGCAAACGCGATACCGTCCGGATTGCCCGCAAGCTGTTTGCCCAGGCTGGCCGTGATGTAGGTCAACTGCTCTTCCTTGCTCTTGCGAACCTCCCACGGCTTCAGTGCGACGAAGAAGAAGCCCTGGTTGGTGCTCTGGACCTGCGTGAGCAAAGAGAAGTTGGTAACGGCGATGACGCCTTCCACACCTGGCGTCTTCAACAACGCCGCGGTGATCTTCTGCTGGGCCGCATCCGTACGTTGCGCGGAGGCGCCGTCCGGAAGCTGCAGCGCAAGGAACATGTAGCCCTGGTCTTCCGTGGGCAGGAATCCACCTGGAAGGCTGCTGCCGAGAAAGACTGCAAGGACGGCAATGATGGCGATTCCGAGCATCGCCAGGTAGGACTTGTGGATCAGCACGTCGGAGGTATGGACGAAGCTCTCCGTCGTACGTCCGAAGAACTTGTTGAAGAGCGCGAAGCCCTTGCCCAGCAGACCAGGCTTCTGCTCCTTGTTCTTCGGCTTCAGCAGCAACGAAGCCAGAGCGGGGGAGAGCGTCAGCGCGTTGAAGGCGGAGATGAGCACCGAGATGGCGATCGTCACGGCGAACTGCTGATATAGACGCCCTGTGATTCCGGGGATGAAGGCCGTGGGGATGAACACGGCCGCCAGGATCAGCGCGATGGCCACGACCGGCCCACCCACCTCTTCCATGGCCTTGATGGTGGCGGACTTGGGGTCCATGCCTTCGTCGATATGGTGCTCGACGGCCTCCACCACGATGATGGCGTCGTCGACCACCAGACCGATGGCCAGCACCAGTCCGAAGAGCGAGAGCGTGTTGATGGAGAAGCCCAGCGCCGGGAAGATGATGAAGGTTCCGATGAGCGAAACGGGCACCGCGAGCAGCGGGATCAGCGTCGCACGCCAGCCTTGCAGGAAGATGAACACCACCACTACAACCAGCCCGAGCGCCTCCAGCAGCGTGATGACGATCTCATTGATACCGGAGCTCACAGCCTTCGTGGTATCGAGCGGCACGTTGTACGAGATGCCGGTGGGGAAGGTGGCGGAAAGCTCCTTCATGCGGGCGTTGACCAGCTTGGCCGTCTCCACGGCGTTCGAGCCGGGCAGTTGATAGACCGCCATGACGCCGGAGGGGTTCTGGTTATAGCGGCCGGAGATGGCGTACGCCTGGTCTCCCAGCTCAATGCGTGCGACGTCCGAGAGGTGCAGGATGGAGCCGTCGGCGTTGGCGCGCAGGATGATCGCACCGAACTCCTCCGGCTTGACCAGACGGCCCTGGGTGCGGACCGTGTAGGTGAACTGCTGGCCTTTGGGGATGGGCTCCGCGCCAATCTGACCGGCGGGATTCACGTTGTTCTGTGTCTGGATGGCCTGGATGACCTCAGGTGCGGTCACGCCCAGCTTGGCCAGTTTGTTGGGGTCGACCCAGATACGCAGCGCGTACTGCCCGCCGAAGATCTGCACGCGGGATACGCCCTTGACGCGTGTGATCTGGTCCTGCAGGTTGATGATGGCGTAGTTGGTCAGGAAGTCCTGGCTCAGCTTGTTGCCCGGGGAGTTGACGGCAATCAGCATCAGCGGTGAAGTGAGAGCCTTCTGCACCGTGAGGCCGGCGGTCGTCACCTGAGCCGGAAGCTGGGACTGGGCCTGGTCGACGCGAAGCTGGGAGAGCACCTGGTCGATGTTGGGGTCGGTCTTGACGTCAAAGTCTACGAAGAGCTGGACGACGCCGTTGTTGGCGCTGACCGAGTCCATGTAGATCATGTTGTCGACGCCGTTCATCTGCTGCTCGATCGGCGTTGAGACCGCCTGGGCGAGCGTCTTGGCATCCGCACCAGGGTAGGTTGCGGTGACCAGAATTTCAGTGGGGACGATGTCGGGGAACTGTGAGGTCGCGAGCGTGAACATCGACACGGTGCCGAGGATCACGGTCAGGATCGCGATAACGATCGCGACGATGGGCCGATTGATAAAGAATTTTGACATTACTTACTCCCGGCGGACGAGGTCGCCTGGCTGGTAGGAGCCGCGGGCGGACCGTCATGCGGTGCAACAGGGCTGCCCTCGCCCAGCTTCAGCAGGTTGTCGGTGATGACCCTTGCGCCGGGCGAGACGCCGTCCTCAACCACCCAGTTGGTCCCAACCTGCGGACCCAGCTTCAAGGTGACCAGGTGAGCCTTGTTGTCGGGGCCGGCGATGTACGCCTGCTGAAGTCCCTGCAGCTCCTGGATGGCGACCTGCGGAATCAGCAGCGTGTTGTGGCGTACCTGCGTGTCCGCCTTGATGCGGCCAAACTGGCCCGGACGCAGCACGTTGCCGGGGTTCGGGAACGAGGCTGCGATGCGGATGGCGCCGGTCTGCGCGTTGATCTGACGATCGACGTACGCAATGTGACCTTTCTGGGCGTATGCTTCGCCGTTTGAAAGCGTCAGGGTCAGAGGTACGGCAGACGCGTTCTTCAACAGGTCTCCGCCGCCCGCCTTGGTGCGCTGCACCAGCGCGAGGTATTCGCTATCACTGATGGAGAAGTATGCCTTGATCGGGTTCAGCTGGGAGACGGAGGTCAGCACGGACTGCGTGTTGACCAAGTTGCCGACCTGCAGCGTCGCCTGGCCGGCTACGCCTGAAATCAGGGAGCGAACCTGCGTGAAGCCCAGGTTCAGCTTGGCGTTCTCCACCGTTGCTTCTGCCGCGGACACGTTCGCCTGGGCGGACTTCACCGCGGCTTCCTGCTGTGCCTTCTGCTGCGTGTCGTTATCGAGGGTGCTCTGCGCAATCGCGCGGGCCTGCGCCAGCGGGGTATCGCGGTTCACGTTGATCTGCGCCAAGCCAAGCTGCGCCTGTGCCTGGGCAACCTGTCCCTTGGCCTGCTCCAACTGGCCCTTGGCCTGGTCGAGCGCTGCCTGGAACGGACGGGGGTCGATCTCAAACAGGACCTGGCCCTTGGAGACCTGTGTGCCTTCGCGGTAGTCCTGCTTGATCAGGTAGCCGTTGGCCTGGGGCTGGATCGTCGCATTGACGTAACCGTCCAGCGTGCCAACCCATTCGCCCGAGATCGGGACGTCGGTCGGCTCCAGCGTGACCACCGTGACCGGCATGGGCTGGGGTGGCGGCGCGGCCGGAGGTTTGGGGGTGCAACCCGCCAGAAAACCGGCGCTCGCCAGGATTAGACTGGCGGTGCCGGCGTGCTTCAACTTGTTGGACTCGACTGCTGCTGCGGCGTTCTTACGCTGCTCGCTCATTGACTATTCTCCGTAGGGGCTCAGGATTTCTCGCCTCTGGACGCTCGATTGGGCAGATGCGTACATGCGTGTATGGTTGTTATGTGACGCGGTGAACGCGATGGTTGATTCAATAAATATCGCCGGGCAACCCACTGCAAGCCTGCGCAAGCAGCAGCGTGGCCTGGTCACCCGGCAGGAGTTACTGCGCTCCGCGCGAGCCATCTTCGCACGCGACGGATTCGAGCACGCGCGCATTGAAGACATCGCGGCAAACGCCGGACGAACCCGCGGTGCGTTCTATGACAACTTCAAAGACAAGGAAGACGTTTTTTACGCCATCTTCGAAGAGAATATTGATCGCGACCTCGCGGAGCTTGCCCCTCGGCTCGCGAGTCTGCCCGTTATGGAAGAGCGGGAGGCTGCACTTGCGGACTATCTCAGCGGCCTCACCATGGATCGCGAGCGCACGCTGCTCAACCTGGAGTTCAAGCTCTACGCCATACGCCATCCTCTGAAGCGCAAACGTCTTGCGGACCTACACAACATGATGTGTCTGCGCTGCTCGATTCCGGAGATCAATCAGCTTTTCACGGAGCCAATCAAGCGTGGTGCAACGGCGAGGCTTGCGGATTCGCTCGCGCTTGGCGGCGTTGTTGATGGGCTGGCTCTGAATCACCTCTTCAACCCGGAAAAGCTGGATGAGCAGGAACTGATCCGCTACGTGAAACTCTGCCTGTCGGAGACGCTGCTGGGATTGCAGGATAAAACCGTTCCTCAGAAGGACGACTTGATCCGCAGCATGCAGCAGCCTCTTCCGCACCCCGCCAGCCGCCGGGATACGCTCGAATCCAGTCCGCAGAACTAAACACGGACTGCGCCAGGCTAGACAGGAATTTCCATCGTTGGGGAGATGGGAGGCCGCTTGAGATGCCATTGCGTGGCCTGTTCGTAGGCATGCGCGAGTGCCAGGACCTTGCCATCCGCGAACGTCGGTCCTGCGATGGTAAGTCCCACAGGCAGGCCGCCGCGGGTGAAGCCGCAGGGCACGGAGATGGCGGGGATGCCGTAGGCGTTGTACTCCGGGCTGTTGGTGTAGTCGTGCCAGTTGTAGTCGGGAGGCCGGACGAAGTCCAGTTTGTGAGCCGGATTGACCATGGTGGGGAGCACCACCAGGTCCACCTCCTTGAAGTGACTGTCGATCGTGCGGCGCAGTGCTTGCAGCTTCCATGAAAGATCAACGTAGGAGCTGGCGCTGCCTCCATCTTTGTCCGCCAGCGCCTGGAGCATGGCGCGGTTGGCCGGCTGATAGAGGTTCTTGGTCGCCTCGAACTGCGGCTTGTGCCAGGCGTAGGTCTCAGCTCCGAGGGAGGTCCAGGTGGCAAGCACGGGGTCCGGCATGTTGACGTCCTGAATGCCCTTGGTGAGCGTGACCAGCAGCGCGATGGCCGTGTTGACCAGGGCTTCCACCTCCGGGTCCAGCACGTCAAAGCCGGCGGAGGGGCGGCCCAGCTTGAAGCCGTGTACCGGCTGCTTCAGCGCGGCGACGTAATCTTCTTTGGCATGATCCCGGCTGCTGATGTCGGCCGGGTCGTAGCCTGCAATCGCGTTGAGCATGATGGCGTTATCTTCGACCGTGCGGGTCAGCGGCCCGCAGTGATCCAGGCTGAACGTGAGCGGGATGATGTTGCGGATGGGGACAAGGCCATAGGTCGGCTTGAACCCTACCACTCCGCAGAAGTGCGCGGGATGCCGCACCGAGCCGCCCGTATCGGTGCCCAGTGCGCCGAAGCAAAGGCCTGAAGCGATCGAGACGCCTGAGCCCGAAGACGACCCGCCCGGCTCGCGTGTAAGGTCCCACGGATTGCGCACGATGCCATAGAAAGAGGTGAGGGTCGCGGCGAACTCACCCATGTTGGTCTTGCCCAGTAGGACGGCGCCCGCCTCGCGCAGCCGCGTGGCGACCGGCGCATCTTCTGTGGGGATGCGGCTCTCACATGCGGCGCTGGCAGCCGTGGTGCGGATGTTGGCGGTGTCGATGTTGTCCTTGAGGCCGATGGGAATGCCGTGCAGCGGACCGCGATACTTGCCGGCTTTCATCTCGTCATCCATGCGCTGTGCCTGGGCGAGCGCCCCTTGGTGCAGCACGGTGATGTAAGCCGCGAGCTTGCCGTTGTAGGTATCGATGCGGTCGAGACACGCCCTGGTCAACTGGACTGAGGTGACCTTGCCTGCCTTGAGCGCGGCGCCAGCCTGCGCGATGGTCATGTAGCAGAGCTCCTCCGCGGAGGTCTCGGGAGCGGGCGGCTGTGCGACGCTCGCAGCAGCCTCTGAAGCAAGAGGACCTGCACCGAAGCCGGTGATGGCTGCGGCAAGAGAGAGTGAATTGAAGCGGCGACGGTCGAGAAGCATGGCCTGTCCTTACCCCGTGGGGAGCAATCCTGTGTGCGGTTCGACGAACGAAGGCGATCCGCAAGCCAAGTCTGGAGTGGCCAGGGGTAAGGCACAAGCGAAATAAAGCGAAAGCCGGGACGGATGGAAACGCAGGCCGCTCACCGTTTATAAGTTCAATGCGAACTGCAGGTCACAGGAGGCCGCGCCTCAGTGACCTGGCCAAAGACCGGCGAGTTCGTATCGTCGACGGGCAGGACCAGGTTGATATGGTAAGTGACGTTGAAAAGTATGCGGAAGGATGCCGAAACGCGCGGAAGGCGGGTCGATCGCGGGCGGCGAACGCGATGGAAGTCTTGCGGGTGTGAGAGGTGTATGAGAAGATCGTCGCTCCAATTCCAGACATCTTCTGAGGTTCCATGCAGCTCTCGAGTTATCTGCCTGCGTTATTTTTCGGCCTTTGCGTTTCTTTCTCCTGCACCTTGACGGCTCAAACCTCCGGCCCTGTGCCTCAAGCGAAGCACACGTCCCTTCCCATTGTCTTCGAGGAAAACCGAGGTCAGTTTGACGCCTCCACGCGCTACGTCGTGCGCAATGCGGGAGGCGTCGTCGAGTTTCATGCCAACGGTCCCGAGTTCCTGATGGGCACCTCAAAGACTCGCACACGAATAACGCTGCAACCGGTGACACCCGCGACCAAGACAGACCTGTCTTCTGAGGAAGTGACTCCGGGAAAAGTGAATTACTTTTTGGGCCAGACGGCGACTGCCCAACTGCAGGGCATCTCCACTTACGGCAAGGTCCGTTACAGCAACTTTATGACTGGCGTCGATCTCTCGTTTTATGGCAATGGAGATAATCTCGAACATGATTTCATCCTCTCCCCGCAGGTCGAACCGAAATCCGTTGTCTTCCGCCTGAATGGTGCCGGCTCGCTGAAGCTCAAGGACAACGGCGAACTCCTCATTCAGGCCCCTGGCTCGCAACTGCTCTTCCGTAGGCCGGTCGGTTATCAGTTGATCGACGGGAGACGCACCTCTGTAGACGTGGCCTTCGTTCTTAGTCCCGGGGGCGATCTTTCCTTCCAGGCCGGCCAATACAACCACACGCAACCACTGGTCATCGACCCCGTTCTCGTCTTCTCGACCTATCTCGATGGCACCCACCAGGATTCGCCCACCTCGGTCATCACCGACAACACAGGCAACATCTACGTCGCCGGTTACACCACATCGCCCGATTTCCCTATCGCCAACGCCTATCAATCCTCTTGCGGCACATGCACTGGTGGTGGGTTTGGCGAAGCCGGCGTGCTCTCCAAGCTCGATCCCACCGGAAAGACCCTGCTCTACTCCACTTACTTCCTCGGCTCCGGTCTCACCGACATCTTCCGCATCAAGGTCGACAACTTCGGCAATCTCGTCGGCGTCGGCTACTCAGCGTCAGGCTTTCCCAAGGTCGGCAACTACCCCGGCACTTATAGCTCCGGAACCTTTGTCTTCTCTCTCAATCCTGCCGGGACAGCGCTCAATCACGCTGAAGTTATCGGTGCCGGGCAGAGTGCCTCTTCTTTCAACGATAGCAACGGGAACCCGTATGGTCTCGCCATCGACAGCAGCAATAATGTCTACATCGCCGATGCCGTTTCATTAAATGTGAATGGCGGCACGTTCCCGTTACCCGTAACCACCGGGACCTATGGGAGCGGCAACAAGGTTGCGGGAGAGACAACCAGCATTTACGTCGCCAAGATCGGCCCGGATGGCTCGCTCTTCTACGGTACGCTGGTTCCTCCCATCAATCCAAGCGCCGCTCCCTATGGCTTTTATCTCTACATGGGCGGGCTGGCTGTCGACGCCAGCGGTAACCTCTACGTCTCTGCCACTGCCAGCGCAGGCATGCCGACCACTGCGAACGCCGCCTCGACCGCCTTTCCGAACACCATGCCGGCAAACACCCAATACAGTGGGGACGCTGGATACGTCTTCGCTCTCGACCCAAAGGCAGCCCAACTTCTGTTCGCAACTTATCTGCCCGGGACCGACAGTGCGAATACGCTTGCCATCGCCGCTGACGGATCGCTTTATGTAGCCGGAACCACCAGTGAAACGACCCTTCCCGTCAGCGCAAACGCCTTTCAGGCTGCACTCAAGCCGGGCGCCAACTGCACCTGCGATGGCGGTTACGCTCTCAACCTCAGTGGCGACGGCGGCAAAATTCTCCACGCCACCTATCTCTCCGGCACGATCGATTACAACAACGAAGTCACCGCATATGGCAGCACCGTATTGGATAGTACGGGCAACGTCTTCATCGGCGGCAACGTGACCTCGGTCGACTCTCCTCTGCAGAACCCCGTCGTTTCCTATCTCGACGACACGACCAACCTCTACGCCCGTGGCACCTACGTCGCCGGTCTCACTCCTGATCTTTCCAAGCTCATCTTTGGCAGCTACTTCAGCGGACCCGGTGCCGGAGATCTTCTTGCCGACATGACCGTGAGCCCCGCCGGCCGCCTGGTTCTAACCGGCAGCACTTTCTCCAATACCAATTTCCTGACCACGCCTGGCGCCCTTCAACCCACTGCACCAGCCCAGCCTAACCCCGGCGTGGGCTATCAGCACGAGTTCGTCGCCAGCATCGATCTCACGGTGCCCGCACCCTCCGTTTGCCTGAGCAGCCGCTCCGTGAATTTTGGCAAAGTCGCCGTGGGAAATACCAACAGCGTCACCTTTACGCTGACCAACTGCGGAAATGCGCCTCTTAACATCTCCTCACTCACCTCGACGTCGCCGGTGGTGAGCGCCACTCCTCTCTCCAGCGCTTTGCCAGCGGGGCAGTCTTATCCCATCCAGGTTCAGTTCGCTCCCGCCGACTCGACCGTCATCACCGGCTCTATCACCATTGCGAGCAACGCTGTCGTGGCGACTCAAAGCGTCTCCTTCTCCGGGCAGGGCCTGGCGCCTCAGCTCGCCATCCAGAGTCCAGCGGCGACCAGCCCGGTTGCTTTCCCGCAAATGGTTCTCGGATCAACACCCGCAACGACCGTCGCTTTCCTCCTCCGCAACACCGGAAACGCGCCACTCACCATCACGAGCGCAAGCGTCTCCGGCGAATTCACCTTACTGGCTAAACTGTACGAGCCCGCTTGCCGCAAACGGCACCTGCTTTGTCTCCGTAGCGCTGGCCCCCAGCAGCGCCGGGTCCAAGCCAGGGATCCTCACACTCCTCTCCAACGACCCCACCCATCCCACACTGGCAGTGCCCCTCGCCGGCACTGTGCTCCCCAGCTTTCCCGCCCCGGTGCTGACCTCACTCAGCGAGCAGGTACAAGTAACCGGCGCCACCAAGGCCTCGCTTACCCTCACTGGCAGTAACTTCTTCCCGCAGTCGGTCGTCCGCGTAAACGGTCACGCGACGACAACCACCTTCTTCAGTAACACGCAGGTGGGGATCACCTTCGATCCCACCACGATCGCCAGCATTGGGGAAATCCCAATCACTGTCGTCAATCCGGCGCCGGGCGGCGAAAGCGCGCCACAGACCCTCACGCTGTACCAGCAGATCGTCAATGCAGGCGTGATCATCGTGTCCGTGCCCACGACCGGCAAACTCTACCTTGCGAGCAACAGCGGCTATTCCTCGCTCCGGCCCAACACCGTTGTCCCTGTCGATCCCACGACAGGCACCATAGGAACCCCTATCGCCGTCGGCAAAGATCCGTCGCTGATGGCTGCCTCCACCGACGGAGCCTATCTCTTCATAGTCAACAGGAGCGACTCCACGATTCAGCGCATCGCGCTCGCCACCAATGCGGTCGACCGCACCTATCCTTTCCCGCCAAACATCTTTTGTCCCACCTGCACCGCTCCGTCGGTCACTGCCATCCAGCCCGTCCCCGGCGTGCCGACACAGTTCGTCATTGCCCAGGACTCCTACCTTTCGCTCTACGACGATCCCGGCCTCATCAATGAGCTGTCTACGCCGACCTACGGCAGTCTCAGCACCGATTACCTCACCTTCGCTGGAGCGCCTGCACATCTTTACAGCGCGCCCTTCTCCAGTTCAGACAATTTTTTCAAGCAGTTCACGATCGACGCCACGGGAGTCCATCCACTCACCACAACGGGGACTGCGCCCACTGTTCCCAACGAGTTGGATCATTCTCTGGCTTCAATCGGAACGCAAATCTTTACAGACACCGGGCACGTATGGGATGCGGGATCGAAGCAGCTTCTGGCCACCATCCCGGTAGGAATTATCAACATCAACTCCGGCTTTGCGAGCGTCGCCGCCGATCCCAACCAGAAGCAGGTCTACTATGGCGGCGAATTGCAGTCGGCGTCGAGCGTCAGCATTACGGCATACGACACCACGACTTACGCGCCCAAAACCAGTCTGGCTTTCACCGACACGAATCTTCTTTACACCACCAATCTTTCCCGCTGGGGCAAAGACGGCTTCGCATTCATCGACCACAACGCCGACCTCGTCCTCTTCCGCTCCTCCGTCCTGGCAGGCACGTCGCTGCTCGCACCGGCGATCACCTTCACCGTACCCGACCACAACTACGGAGACGCTGCCTTCGCGGTGAACGCTACCTCCAACTCCACCGGCACCATCACCTACTCCGTTCTGTCCGGCCAGGCCACTCTATCCGGCAACGCGGTTACCATCACCGGGATCGGCGCGGTCACGCTGCAGGCGATTCAGTCTGCTGATGGTAACTACGCCGAAGCAGAAGTAAGCGCCACCTTCAACGTCACGCCCACACCACCCGTGCTTACCTTCACCGTTGCCAATCACACCTATGGCGACGCAGCCCTCATGCTCTCAGCCTCCTCCACGTCACCAGCCGCGATCGCCTATACGGTCGTCTCAGGCCCTGCGTCGATTAGCGGCAACACGCTCTCCATCAACGGAGCCGGCGTCGTCCAGGTCCAGGCTTCGCAGCCGGCCAGCGGCAACGATGCGGCAGCGACCCAGACCGCGACTTTTCAGGTCTCTACTGCCCCCCTCACCCTCAGCGCGAACAACGCCTCGCGCATCTACGGTACGCCCAACCCCACGTTTAGCGGCGTCATCGTCGGGACAAAAAACAACGACACCCTCTCTGAGAACTTCACCACCGCCGCCACTCAAAATTCCCCTGTCGCCGTCTACAGCATCGTTCCCTCGATCAGCGGCGCGGCTGCGGGCAACTACACCGTCATTGCGACCAACGGAACCTGCACCGTCACCCAAGCTGCCGCCGGCGTCAGCCTGACACCGAGCAGTACCTCGGTCACGCCAGGTCAAAGCGCTACCGTCACCATCGCCGTCACTTCCTCCACCACGGGCACGCCCACGGGTGTGGTCACGTTGCAGGATAACGGCGCCTCGGTCGCGACCCTCGCGCTCACGAACGGCGGCACGACCTACAGCGCCATTCTGCCCAGCGGGATCACTCACCATTTTTCGGCGACGTACCCAGGGGATGCTAACTTCACCGCCGCAACCACCACCACCACAACCAGCGTCGTTGTCAGTGGCACTGATAACGCCTTTATCTCGTCTACTTCGACCCAGCAAGCCGTAGCAGGCTCAGCCGTTGTGTACACACTGCAGCTCAATCCCGGGGCAGGGAGCTATCCGGCTCCCGTAACCTTCTCCGCGCAGGGCTTGCCGAGCGGATTCGTTGCCAGCTTCTCGCCATCGATGGTCAACGTTGGGACCACGCAGCAGACCGTGCAGATGACGCTTCAGGCTCCTGCAATCAAAGCACAGGTGGACATTCCCCCATCCAGGCTGATCGGCGGGTCTCTAACGTTTACTCTGGCCTTCGCGGTGCTCCCACTTGTTGGCCTGAGACGTTCTCGGCTCTTGCGCAACACCACCAGAAACTCCCTTGCTTTTGTCTGTGCGATGGCTTTTGGCCTGCTTAGCGTCACCGGGTGCGCTTCAAATCCGCCCACGGCAACGCAGCCTCAAACGCAGACTTACACCATCACCGTAACGGCGATCAGCGGAACCGTGCAACACCAAACCACGGTCACATTAGTCTGGTAGCGGCAAAGCCAATGCAGCCGAGTGGATGAGCTACATGCGCTACAGATTTCGTGCCGACCACATACAAGGGACTGCTCACAGACCAATCGCGGGTAGTCTATACGTCACTCGTGTGTAAATTGCTGAAAAGAGTGGTGGCCAGAGACGGGATCGAACCGCCGACGCCGGCCTTTTCAGGGCCGCGCTCTACCACTGAGCTATCTGGCCTTGGCTTACATCCAAGTCAGAGCCTGAGCCGCCAAGTATTGGCTCACGCTCTTACGTTATAAGCAGCTTAATGAAGGAATCGGACAGAACGAACACTCTTCGACCCAAACGGCAAAGGCATGTCACCACGCACTTCGACCGGCAATAACGTGATCTCAGTATAGCAACGTTGTTCGCGTAAGCCAACCCGGCTGAAGAAAACAAGCTACGCTCCTGCCGGCTCGCAGGTAACCTGAAACGATCTCATTCAAAAACCGGTCATCCACATCCGCTTAGGTAGCCCGATGTTCAAGCTACAGCGCCAGCCTTTCACTAGCGTCGCCGGTCATCTTCCGGGCTCCTTCAAATGACAAGTGTTCAAGTCTGAAGATTTTTTGCCGACCTCGCTCAGGCACATATCAGGCACATATCAGCCGTTGCATAGCGCGACGATCTCGAAGAGGCGGCAAAACTTCCAACGAATGAATGCAGCATTGGTCCGCCGAGCTAAATGACTCATCGATAGGATTCTGCAAGCATCACATTCAATTGAACTTAGCGATTGAACCTCAATTGAGGTTAAGAAGATGTCAATCCCCTTGCCAGCCGTAGTTGCCACGCTTCACAGTAGTCGACGTTCCAGAAAGCAGAGCGGTTGTCTAACGCCAAGTCACTGGTTCACCCTTCAGGAGGCAGCACAATGTTTCACCCCAAGACCCACGCCGACCGGCGTAACCGGCTTCGCGCCCTCGCCCTTGCCGGCGCACTGATCTTCACCGGAGCCGGCATCGCCGGAGCTCAGACCGATACCGCCCGCATCCAAGGCGTCGTCACCGATGCATCCGGAGCAGCAATCCCCAGCGCATCGATTATCGTCACGAATGTGAATACCAACGCGGTGCAGACCATCACCTCAGATGGCAGCGGAAACTTCGTTGTGAACGCCCTGCCCATCGGCAACTACAAGGCAGAGGTCAAGGCAGCCGGCTTCGGCGGCGCATCCCAGAGCTTCACCCTCTCCGTATCCCAGGTCCAAGCACTTGCCTTCAAACTCGCCGTCGGCAGCGAAAACACGGTCGTAGAAGTCACGGATGCCGCCCCCCTTGTTGACGCAGGCTCCTCCTCTCTGGGCGAAACCATCGAAGGCCGCCAGGTCACCGAGCTCCCACTCAACGGTCGTAACTTCACTGGTCTCGCGCTGCTGACTCCGGGCGTCACCCGAGGCAACTACGGCAACTCCGCCTCCGGCGTTAACGGCGACGCGGAAACGTTCCGCAACAGCTCCTCCGGTGGCGGTTCGCTGTCGACGAACGGACTGCGTCCCCAGGCGAACAACTTCATCCTGGACGGCATCGATAATAACGAGTCCCTCGTCAACACCCTCGAGTTCTTCACCAACCTCGACGCGACCGAAGAGTTCCGCGTGAACACCAGCACCGCGCCCGCCGAGTTTGGCCGCGCCGGCGGTTCAGTCGTCCAGAGCAGCATCAAGTCGGGAACTAACTCGATTCACGGTTCGGCCTTCGAGTTCGCCCGCTCCTCGCTCTTTGACGCCAATCCCAACTACCAGTTTGAAGGCGCAGGGCCAGCCGCTCCTCTCCCCTTCAAGCGCAACACCTTCGGCGGTTCGGTCGGCCTCCCCATCCTCAAGGACAAGCTCTTCGTCTTCGGCGATTACCAGGGCCTGCGTGAGAGCCAGCCGCTCAACCCCCAGATCCTCACTGTTCCCACTGCACTCATGCGCACCGGCAACTTCACGCAGCTGCTCGGCCAGGGCACTACGAACAAGCCCGCCTTCTGCACGCCCGCCGTTCAGCCGAGCGGAGCCATCTACGATCCCACCACCTGCGCCCAGTTCGTCTCCGGTGGCCAGCTCAACGTGATCCCCACTGCCCGCCTCAACCCGGCAGCGGTCAATTACCTGAATGCCTACCCTTTGCCCAACGTGCCCGGAACCAACAACGGCACACAGAACAACTACCGCACCATCCGCCAGGATGTTCGCCACTTCAACACCCTGGACGGTCGCGTCGACTACAACCCCACCCAGAAGGATCACGCCTTCGCCCGCTTCACCTATGACAACTCCGACTTCACCCGCACGTCGGAGTTCGCGGCTCTCCCCGCAGGCTTTGCCTCCGGAGCCAACAGCGTCCACGGCCGCGGCTACGCAGTTGGCGAAACCCACCTCTTTGGCCCCAACGTCATCAATGAGCTTCGCGCCGGCTATAACCGTTACACCTTCACCAACGATCCCGTCTTCAGCAACACTCCCATCTCTGCCAATCTCGGCATCGTCAACGCCAACCGCAACGCGAACCTTGGCGGTGGAGCTCTCATCGGCGGCAACAATCACCTGGAGTACACCGGCGACTACGGCACCTACGCGGTCCCCGAAAACACGTACGAGATCAACGACGCACTCTCCATCGTGCGCGGCCGTCACAGCTTCAAGCTCGGTGGCAGCGGCATCCGTCGGGATGTAGCGTTCTTCCGTCCCATCTCCGGCAAGGGCTACTTCAACATCGGAGGCGGTGACTTCACCGGCTACGAGCCCGCCGAACTCCTCGCAGGCTTCATCGACAACTACAGCATCGGCTCCCAGAGCGGCTTCTTTGGAACTCGCAACTATGAGACCGGCGCCTTCGTTCAGGATGACTGGAAGATCACCCAGCGTCTCACCCTCAATTTGGGCGTTCGCTACGACATCATCACCTTCCCGGTTGAAGAGCACAATCGCGAGTCTGCCCTCGACCCCGTCACCGGAGCCATCAACCTCGCCGGCCAGAACGGCTTCTCGCGCTCCATCATCCAGAACAACTTCGGCAACGTCGCCCCGCGTTTCGGCTTCTCGTACGACGTCTACGGCACCGGTAAGACGGTCCTCCGCGGCGGCTATGGAATCTTCTACTTCCAGGATCGCGGCGGCATCGACAATCAGCTCGGCCAGCAGGTTCCTTACGGCGGCTCCGTCAGCTACACCGCTGCTCAGGGTTACCGCATCGCCTTCACTGGCCAGGCTCCGCAGAACACGCTGGTCAACACCGCCAATGGGGCTGCCGTGGCCAACGCGCCGCTCCCGCTGCCTGGCTTCCCCAACTTCAACCGCCTCGCACCGCCTCCCGGCGCGAACGTCTTCTCCGTCAACACCACGGAAAAGACCTCCAGCGTCCAGCAGTACAACCTGCAGCTTCAGCAGCAGCTTGGCGCTCGCACAGTCATGACCGTCGGTTACGTCGGCAATAAGGCTACTCACCTTGCCACCGGCTATAACTTCAACTTCCTCCCCGGCGTCGCAGGCCGCACCCAGCCGCGCTTCACCGAACTTACCAGCGCCAGCCAGGTCGTCTACAACGCCAACGACGGAGTCTCCCACTACAACTCCCTCCAGGCGCAGTTGAACTACCGCGCCGCCAAGGGCCTCAACTTCACCAGCTCCTACACCTGGTCGCACAACATCGATAACACCGACGGATATCTCGGCTTCTATGCCGTCAGTCAGCTCGATATCTACAACAAGGCCCTCAACAAGGGGAACTCCGGTCTCGATCAGCGCAACGTCTTCGTCGCCAGCGCCGTCTATGATCTGCCCTTCGGCCGCGGTCAGCGCTTCGGTTCGCACCTGAACCGGACTGCCGACTACGTCCTCGGCGGCTGGCAGTTGAACTCCGTCGTTCAGGCGGAGACCGGCAATCCCTTCTCCGTCGTCATCCCGTCCTACGGTGGCGTCTACAGCCAACGTGCCGATGCGGTCTCCCTCATCAGAACGCCTCATAGCACCACGGGTGCGTACTTCACCGGCACCTTCGCCGCGCCCACCGGGCTCCAAGGCAATACCGGCCGTAACGAGTTCTACGGACCTGGCTTCGCCCAGGGAGACGTCTCGCTCTTCAAGAACGTCTCGCTCACGGAACGCGTCAAGATGGAGCTGCGGGCTGAGGTCTTCAACGTCACCAACACCCCTCAGTTCACCAACCCAGACAGCAATCCCACCGATGCCGGTGCAGTCCAGAACGCGGCCGGAGTCAACACCTACACCGCCAATGGAACCGTAAGCAACTTCGGACGCATCACCGGCACACGCGAGTACTCAGAGCGCCAGATGCAGATGGCAGTCCGCTTCACCTTCTAACCACGTAACATTCCACACTCAAGCCGTACGGGCCCAAAAGACCGTACGGCTTTTTTTCGCATCATCCAGACCCAAGGACATCCATGCACGCCTTTCTCCGCCTCACTCTCCTCGCCTTCGCTCTTCCCCTCGCCGCCCAGCAGCCTCATATCGACAAGGTCGACCCTCCCAACTGGTTCGCCGCCCTCCCATCGCCCATGCTCCTCATCCACGGCACCGGCCTCTCCGGCGCCACCTTCACCGGCGCGCCCAGCACCCACACCGTCACCTCGCCCAACGGCCACTGGGCCATCCTTGAGCTGGACACCCACGCCATCCGCCCCGGCACCCTGCACCTCACCGCCCACACCTCCAGCGGGACTGTATCGTTCGACTACATGCTCTCCCCCCGCCGCACAGAAGGCATCTCCGGCTTCTCCCCCGCCGACGTCATCACCTGCATCATGCCGGACCGCTTCGCAGACGGCGACCCCTCCAATGACAACCTCCCCGGCATGCCTCCCATCGATCGCGCCAATCCCCACGCCTACCACGGCGGCGATCTCAAAGGCGTCATCGACCACCTCGACTACCTCCAGCAGCTCGGCGTTACTGCCGTCTGGCTCACCCCCATCGTTGCCAACAATCCCGCAGGCCGCGACTACCACGGCTACGGCGCAACCGACCTCTACGCCGTAGACCCCCGCCTCGGCACCCTGGCCGACTACCAGCGCCTCACCACTGACCTCCACCGTCGCCATATGAAGCTTTTCTTTGACGACGTCCCAAACCATTTCGGCCCCAAACACCCTTGGGCCCTTGATCCGCCTCTCCCCGACCTCTTCCACGGCACCCCGGCCGATCACCAGGAAGCCAAATACGACTTCAACCGCATCATGGACCCCCACTACCCGGAGTCAGCCGCCAACCTGGAGCTGAACGGGTGGTTCGCCAACGTTCTACCAGACCTCAATCAGCAGAACCCCTTCGTCGCCCAGTATCTCCTCCAGAACATGATCTGGTGGATCGAGCAGACCGGCCTCGACGCCCTCCGCATCGACACCTTCCCCTACGTCCAGCGCACCTTCTGGCAGGGCTATCTCTCCGCCTTACAGAACATCTATCCCCGCCTTAACTTCGTCGGAGAGGTGGACAACGGCGACACCAATATCAACGCCTACTTCGCCGGCGACCGCAAGATCGCAGGCATCGACACCCACCTCACCACCCCCTTCGATTACCCCTACTTCTTCGCCCTCCGCAACGTCCTCATCAAGGGTGAATCCTTTGAAGCCCTTGAGACGACCTTCCGCCAGGACTGGCTGTACCCCCACCCGGAACTGCTCGTTCCCGTCCTGGACAACCATGACAACGCCCGCTTCATGTCGGAAAAAGGTGCCACCCCAGAGCTGATGCGCATCGCCACGGGCATCACCATGACCGTTCGCGGCACCCCCCAGATCTACATCGGCGACGAGATCCTCATGCAGGGCGGGGAAGACCCGGACAATCGCCGAGACTTCCCCGGAGGCTTCCCCGGCGACCCCGCCAACGCCTTCACCGCCGCAGGCCGCACCCCCGCCCAGGCAAAACTCCATGACTTCACCGCCTTGCTCGGCCAGCTTCGCGCCCATTCTCCCGCCCTTCAGGGTGGTCAGCAGCAGGATGTCCTCGTAGATAAGGACACCTTCGCCTACGTCCGCACCCCTGCGAATGCAAACTCCGCCTGCTCCTCGTTAGCTCGTGGCCAGTCGCTACTCATCGCGGTCAACCGCGCCTCCACCCCCAGCACACTTACCATTCCCACCCAGGCCACCGTGCTGGAAGGCTGCTCAAAGCTGTCGCCCATTTTGGGAGACGGCACCCCCCAATCCTCCTTCACCCTCACCCTGCCGCCTTTTGGCTTCGCCGTCTATAGACCTGAATAGTCTTCACAGCGTCCAACTCCCGGGAAGTCGTCTCGTTGACCCCGCCCACCCCCTGTTATCAAATAGGAGGTGGGCGGTTGACACCATTTCGGCCTCCCGGAAAGAGGCCGCGCCGTTCCAGAGGATCTACAAAACGCCACCAAGGTCACCTTCGGCCTCTTTGAAGCCGACCTCAAAAGTGGCGAACTCCGTAAATCGGGTATGCGCATCAAGCTTCAGGGCCAGCCCTTTGAGGTCCTGCGCGTCCTGCTGGAGCGCCACAACGAGATCGTCAGCAAGGAAGAGCTTCAGGCCCGCCTCTGGCAGGACGGCACCACCGTGGACTTCGACCACTCGCTCGGCACTGCCGTCAATAAGATCCGTCAGGCGCTCGGTGACTCCGCGGAAAATCCGCGCTTCGTCCAAACCATCGCCCGCCGCGGCTACCGCTTCATCGCCCCCTTACGTTTCCTGGAAGAAGCTCCCGCTGAGCTTCCCGCAGAGGAAGCAGTCCCGCTCTCCGCCGTCATCCAGTCAGCCCCGTCCCGCGGGCACGCCGCAGCCACCAACCGGATCGTCTCGCTCTCGGAGTCGGTGGTCCCCGCTCCGGAAGCGAGACTCGCCCCGGCACGTCCGCATCTCGTCCCCCCCATCCCCGTTGCGCTGGAAGACCCGTACCCGGATGAGCCCAGCCGCCGCCACCATCTCGCGCCCATCCTCATCACGGAAGCTGCCGTTCTCATCCTCGTCGCGTTCCTCGCCTTCACCTGGTGGCGCTCCGCCCAGCACCCCACCCCTTTCGCCATCCACCAGATCACCTTCTCCGGCATGATCTCGCCCGGCGAGCCGGAGATGGAGGCCCTTCCATCCCTCGCCACGGACGGCCCTCGCCTCATCGCTCCCATCATCACGGAGGGCGCATCCCGTCTCTCACAGGTTTCCATCTCGGAAGGCCAGACCACCTCCCTTGACCTGCCGCCGGACATCGCTGGCCCCGCCATCGGCGATATCTCACCGGACGGTACCCGCCTCCTCGTCCGCAATCACCTGGAAGGCGCCCCAGAGCAGGCCCTCTGGATCGTCCCCACCCTCGGGCATGAAGCCCGTCGAATCCCCAACCTCCTCGCCCATGACGCCACCTGGATGCCGGACGGCCGCCACATCCTCTTCGCCAATGGCAGCTCGCTCTTTCTCGCCGCGGATGATGGAAGCAACGTCCGCAAGTTCGCAGATCTCTCCGGTCGAGCCTTCTGGCTGCGCTGGTCGCCGGATGGAAAGCTCCTCCGCTTCACCCTTCTGGACCCCGCCACCCACAACACCGCCCTCTGGCAGATCGCATCGGACGGAACCCATCCCCAAGCCGTCTTCCCCGCGAACACTGCCCCCACCAACGAGTGCTGCGGCTCCTGGACCTCGGATAGCCGTTACTTCGTCTTCCAGTCCACCCGCGGTGCCGCCTCCGCCAACGCCACCCAGAACATCTGGGCCGTGGACAATCAGCACCGCTGGCTGGACTCCAATCCATTCCAGGTCACCAACGGACCCCTCAGCTACCAGGGCCCCGCCACCGCCCGCACCGGCCACACCATCTTCTTCCTCGGCCTCAACGCCCGCATGAGCCTCCTGCGATTTGATCTGGCGACCCACCAGTTCAAGCCGCTCCGCCAGGACTCCAGCATGATGGGCCACACCCAGGTCTCGTATGACGGCCGATGGATCGCCTGGATCAATCAGTCGGACGGCTCCCTCTGGCGCAGCCGCGCGGACGGCTCGGAGCGCCTTCAACTCACCTCCGCCCCCACGGAGGTCTTCCGCATGCACTGGTCGGCGGATGACCTCCAACTCGCCATCATGGCCCGCCAGCCCGGCACCCCCTGGAAGATCTCGGTCCTGTCCAACGCCGGCGGCTCCTCCCAGCCGCTGCTGGATGAGAGACGCGACCAAGCCGACCCCAGCTTCTCGCCCGACGGCCGCCAGGTCGTCTTCGGCCGCCCCCCGGACCTCATGGGCGTGGAGCGCGACCCCAAATCCATCGCCATCGTCGATCTCGCCACCCACCGTGTCGATCCACTCCCCGGCTCCGCAGGGCTCTTCAGCCCTTCATGGTCGCCGGACGGCCATTACATCTCCGCCTTCCCGCTCGATCAGTCCGGCATCCGCCTCTTCGACACCCGCACCCACACTTGGCGCAACCTCATCACCCGCTCCGCCGCCGACCCCGCCTGGTCCCACGACGGAAAATGGATCTTCTTCCATGCCTTCGCCGAACCCGGCTCCCCCATCTACCGGGTCAACGTGGACTCCGGCGAACTCATCCGCATCACAGGCTTGTCCGACCTCGCCAACACGGACGTGGTCGATTTTTACTTCTCCGGCCTTACCCAGGACGACGCTCCAATCATCACCGCGCGCATGTCCACCGCCAACGCTTACTCACTCAACCTCGACGCCCGCTGACCTCCGAGCCTCAACTTTTATGCCTAACGAAACCCTCCAGCTCCTGACCCAGAATCCCCGAGTCACCATCCGCCGCGACGGCTCGCCCGACCCCAAAGGCAGGTGCGTCGTCTACTGGATGCAGCGGGCTCAGCGCGGCATAGACAATCACGCCGTCAACCTGGCCGTAGAGGTCGCCAACCATCTGGGCCTCCCCCTGGTCGTCTACTTCGCCGCCATCAGCAACTTTCCGCACGCCAATCTGCGTCACTACGCCTTCCTCAACCAGGGCTTGCCTGACATCGAGGAAGACCTCGCCGCACGCAACATCACCTTCCTCATGCGCCGCGCCCCGCATGAGTCCCACGAGCAGCTCCTCGCCGACGTCAAGGCCGCCATCGTCATCGGCGACGAGAACCCCATGCGTGAGCCTGAGCGCTGGCGCAAGACCCTGGCGGAGAAGATCCGTATCCCCTTCTGGACCGTCGACACCGACGTCGTCATCCCCTCCTCCCTGATCGAGAAGGCGCAGTACGGCGCGTATACCATCCGCCCCCGCCTCTACCGCCTCCTCCCCGAGTACCTGGTCCCCTACGAGAACCCCCACGCCCAGCACCCCTGGCACCGCCCCAAATCCTTCAAGTCAGACAGCGTCCATGAAGACATCACGATGGGATGGAAGGACCTCGACCGCTCGGTTGGACCCGTCGAGTACTGGAAGGGTGGCACCCATGCCGGCCTCGCCCAACTCAAGCGCTTCACCACCAAACTGCTCGGGGACTACGAGGTCCAGCGCAACAAGCCGGAGGCGGATGGTACCTCCTCCATGTCCCCTTATCTTCACTACGGACACCTCGGTCCTCAAACCATCGCCCTCGCCGTAGACGCGGCAGCAAAAGCAAATCCAAAGCTTCAATCAGCTCGCGACAGCTACTTCAATGAACTGATCGCCTGGCGGGAACTCGCAGTCAACTTCGTCCGATTCTCCTCGGTCTATGACACCGCAGAATGTGCGGAGAACTGGGCCCAGAAGACCATCGCGGAGCACGCACGCGATGAACGGGAACACATCTACACGACGAAGCAGTTGGAGTTCGCCGAGACCTACGACACACTCTGGAACGCCGCCCAGATCCAGATGGTTCGTCACGGCTGGATGCACAACTACATGCGGATGTACTGGGCCAAGAAAATCCTGGAATGGACCCCTGACGTAGACACCGCCATGAAGGTCTGTGTTTACCTCAACGACAAATACTTCATCGATGGGCGCGATCCCAACGGATACGCCGGCATAGCCTGGGCCATCCTGGGCAAGTTCGACCGCGCCTGGGGCACCCGCCCCGTCTTCGGCAAACGCCGCTACATGTCGGGCGCGTCTACTTCGAAGAAGTTCGATTCCAAGGCCTATATCCGTCAGATGAACGCCTTGCCGGAACCGGCGGCTGGCTAAGTCACAGCCGCCGATCGCGGAATCTAGTGGGCCGCGCCAGCAGGATGAACGGGAGCCTTCGTCGTCATGACAACAGCCTTGTCCACAACCGCATAAAGCAACTGATCCGTATCCAGCTTTGCTGTCCGCTTGATGTAGTCGCCCATCTTCCGTCCGGCGGCTTCGCTATCGGGCAGGGTGACGCCCCGGTTCTTCGCGGAGAGCGTAGCCAACTGGGCCACCATCTCAAAGAACGTCGCCTCATTCTTGCCGCTCAGCAGCCATGCATCGTGAACGGTGGCGGTTACGATCTGTTCCGTCGTCCAGTTCGGCGTTGCGCCGGCTTGTCCGGAGGCTGAACCCGGCTGTATCCCCTGGGGCAAAATAGGCTGAGCATTAGCAGCGATTGGAAGTATTGAAAGCGTGCTGAGAATGCCACACATGGCAGCGGTACGGAATATCTTCATCTTGATCGTTCCTTTCAGATTGTTCATCGTGAATGAGGTCCCTGCTCGGAAGTCAGGGCGTTTCCACTCAGCTAGCGCCGGTAGTAGTTATTGCGCTGATTATTCTGGTGCGCTTTGCCTGCAATCGCACCAATGCCCGCGCCTGCTGCTCCGCCAATGATCGTTCCCTTGAGTCCGCCGCCCAGCAGGGCACCCAGTGCCGCACCGCCTGCGCCACCGATCAGCGCGCCTTTACCCGGTCCGATGCCACCCCGGTTGCGGTTGTAGTCGTCGTTCCGGTAGCGGTCATCGCCCCGCCCGCCGCCGTAGTAACCTCCGCGGCCACCATCGCGCACACCATTGTTGAAGTTGCCATGATCCCGATATTGAGCACCAGCATGCAGGCCGCAGGCCAGCATTGCGGGCAGAACCAATAATGCCGCCTGCCTCTTTAGAGTTGAGATTGTCATTCATCCTCCGTCCGTGGACGCAACTTCGCGTGCCATCTTCGTAAGATGCCTGTTTTCAATCGCGGTCGGAATTTATTTGCGAATCGGATGGGGTTGCTTAGGCTGACCGCTCATACAGCAACTCCGCCATCTTGCGTTCCAGAACATCCCGGTGCGCGACGATGCGGTCTTTGCCGGATCGCTTCGCCTCGTACATTGCATCGTCCGCCTGTGCCAGCAGACGATTGCTATCCTTGGTCGTTGCGCTCGTCGTAGCGACTCCGAGGCTGGCCGTGACTGGCTCGATTGCCCACCGCTCCCGGTGAATTCCGTCGTGCAGCCGCTTCGCGAAGAGGAGAGCACCCTCGTAGTCGGTCTTCGGAAGAAGGATGACGATCTCCTCGCCCCCATAGCGGCCCGCCGTATCGAGGACGCGCATGGTGTTTGAAACCAGATGGCCCAACTGCCGCAGAACCTGATCGCCTGACGCATGTCCGAACTGATCGTTCCGTCGCTTGAAGTTATCAACGTCCAGCAGGACGATTGAAAGCGGTTCCTTGTGGCGCCTTACGTTCTCAAACTCCAGTTCGATCTTTTCGTCCAGGGCGCGCCGATTCAGAAGTCCAGTCAAACCATCGCGTGTGGCCAGTTGCTCCAGCTTCAGGTTCGCGTCCTCCAGCGCCTTCTGACGCGCCACATCCTCGGTCACATCCACCGAGAAGCCCCCCAGAAGCATTTGTCCTTTTTCATTCAGGCAAGGGAACTTGGAGGACTTCCAGCTAAAGACCTGGCCGAACTCGTCGATCGTCTCCTCAAACCTCTCAATCAGCCGGCCACCCTCCAGAACTTCGCGGTCGTTGCGCACGATGCTTTCGCCTAGTTCACCCGGCCAAAGGTCAATGACGCTCTTTCCCAGCCACTGGTCCTTGCTGACTCTGAAGCGCTCCGCCATGACCTCGTTGTAATACAGAAACCGGCCTTGGAAATCCTTCATATATCCAAGGAAAGGCGCGTTATCCATGAATGTGCGGAAGCGTAGCTCGCTGGAACGCAGCTCCGACAGAAGTTCTTCCCGCGCGCTCAAAGCCTCCTGAAGCTTCTTCTGCTGAATCCTCATCTCCATGCGGGTTCTGACCTGCATCGCCAGGATCTCCAGCGCCGAACGCTGTTCCGCAGTCAGCTTTCTTGGGACCACATCGGCCACGCACACTGTGCCGATCAACTCTCCGCCGGGCCCCGCCACAGGCATCCCCGCATAGAAGCGGATGGTGGGTCCACCGAGCACAAGGGGATTTTCCTTGAAGCGTATGTCTTCTGTTGCGTCCTCTACGACGAAGAGATTCGTCTGCTTGATCGCGTGGGAGCAAAAGGAGACCTCGCGGCTTGTTTCGGAGACCTCTAAACCCATGGAGGCTTTGAACCACTGCCGGTCTTCATCGACCAGCGTGAAAAAGCCCATGGGAGTAGCGCACACACCTGCAGCCAGCGCGATCAACTGATCGTATTCAAGCTCGCGCTCCGTATCGAGGAGATTGCACTCGCGCAACGCTGCCAGGCGCCTTTGTTCCAGTGCCCCTGCGTCAACCGCTTGCTCCATCTCTCCCGCCATGCTCTTTGCCCAGCCCTCAATACTGCATCTTCAATCGTTTCATGGAGGTGCGCCCTCGTTCCGCCCGGTTTCTACGACTTTGGTGCAACCAGTTGACCTTCTGAGTTCCGGAAGGGCGCGTCAAGTCAGCCTGATAAACTTGAGCCTGGTCGCTCAAACATTGGCAAGCTATCTCATCACCGGCATCGCAGGCTTCATCGGCTCTCACTTGGCCCACGCGCTAGTGCGTCGCGGCGATTCCGTCCGTGGTCTCGATAATCTCTCCACCGGTTCTCTCGCCAACCTGTCGGACATCATCCCCGGAATTGATTTCCGGCAAGCCGACCTTCGCGATGCCGCAGCAGTGGAAGAAGCGTGTCAGGGGATCGACTACATCCTTCACCAGGGAGCGCTCCCCAGCGTCCCCCGCTCAGTGAAGGACCCACGGACCAGCCATGAAAGCAACATTGACGGAACATTCAACCTCCTTGAAGGAGCCCGCGCCGCCGGCGTCAAGCGCGTCGTCTATGCCGCCTCTTCCTCTGCGTATGGAAATCAGCCCGGCTTCCCTCGCCGTGAGACGATGGTGCCGCAGCCCATCGCACCTTATCCCGTCCAGAAGCTGACCGGCGAGCTCTACATGCGTTCCTACTGGCAGGTCTACGGCCTTGAAACCGTCTGTCTCCGATACTTCAATATCTTTGGCCCGGGCCAGACGCCTGACTCCCCATACTCCGGCGTGATGGCACGTTTCATCCTCCAGATGATGCGTGGTGAGCAGCCCGTCATCAATGGCGATGGAGAACAAGGTCGCGACTTCACATACGTCGATAACGCCGTTGAAGCAAATCTGAAAGCCTTGACCGCACCGGCAGAGAAGGTAGCCGGGCGGGTCTTCAACGTCGCGACCGGTGAGCGCCATACGCTTAATGAGACATACAGCATCCTTGCCGGTCTTCTCGGTCATGAAGCGCCTCCCCAGTACGGCCCGGAACGCTCTGGCGACATCCGCGACTCGCTTGCGGATATCTCAGCCGCGCAAGAGGCCTTCGCCTACGCTCCGCAGGTCGGCTTTGAAGAAGGTCTTCGGCGCACCGTTGCATGGTACGTCGCTCAATATGGAGCGTCCCTGAAAATGGAATCAGTCTCCTCTTGAGCATCATCTCTACTCCCATGACTTTGGCTGAATGGCTCGCACGCATCGCCCCCAATGAAACTGGGATGCGTCTCGCTGAAATAGGCGTAATCGGCCTCGGTTACGTCGGGCTTCCGTTGATGCTTCTTCTCAGCGAAGACGGCTTCCGGGTTACCGGCCTCGACATCGATGAGGAGAAGGTCCGCACCCTGAACGCCGGGCAAACCTACATTCATCGCATCGAACCCGCACATATTCAGAAGGCGCAATCCACTGGCTTCCGCGCCACCATAGACTTTTCCGCAGTCCGTGCGCTTGATGCGATCCTGATCTGCGTTCCCACGCCGCTCTACCCCGATCACACCCCCGATATGCGCTCCGTGGTCTCCACCATCGAAGCCATCGCACCCCATCTGCGTCCCGGACAGCTTGTGGTGCTTGAGAGCACAACCTACCCAGGCACCACGGAAGAGATCATCGTCGCTACCATCGAGCGTCACGGCAACAAGGTCATGCGCGCCACCTCAGGAGACCTGCAGCAGTCGCTCGATGGAGTCATGGTGGCCTTCTCGCCGGAGCGCGAAGACCCCGGCAATACGACGACGCCTCGCCGTGACATTCCCAAAGTCGTCGGCGGAGTCGATCCCTGCGCCACAGCCGCCGCATGCGCCTTGTACGGTGTGCTCTTCGCTCATGTCGTCCCCATGTCGACGCCCGCCGCAGCGGAGATGACCAAGCTGCTGGAAAACATCTACCGCTCCGTCAACATCGCACTCGTCAACGAGCTGAAGCAGCTTTGCCTTGCGATGAACATCGACATCTGGGAGGTCATCGCCGCAGCCTCCACCAAGCCCTTCGGCTTTCAGGCCTTCCAGCCTGGACCTGGCGTGGGCGGTCACTGCATCCCCGTTGACCCGTTCTATCTCACCTGGAAGGCAAAGCAGTACGGCTTCCCCACGCGTTTCATCGAACTCGCCGGTGAGGTGAACGAATCCATGCCGCGTTACGTCGTCCAGACCACGGCTCGTGCCTTGGAGCGCAACGGCGCATCTCTCAACGGAGCAAAGATCCTTATCCTCGGCGTCGCGTACAAACGTGACGTAGACGATCTGCGGGAGTCTCCCGCTCTGACGATCATCCATCTCCTTCGTACAGAAGGCGCGATCATCTCCTACAACGATCCATTTCTGCCGCGCGTGGGCACGGGTCGCCATTACGATCTGAAGATGGAATCCACGCCTCTCGTGGATCTTGAACGCTTTGACTGTGTGCTCATCGTCACCGATCATTCAGCCTATGACTATGACGACATCGTGTCTCATTCCCGCCTGGTGATCGACACGAGAAATGCAACCCGTCATCTCAAGCTGGAAGAGCCGGAGCTGCTCGCAAAGATCGTCCGCTGCTAATGGCGTGAGGTTTTGCATTGCCTTTCTTTCCCTCACCCCGTAAAGTGACCAAAAGCCGCCATTAAATCAAGATCTGTCTCAAGTTCCTCGTCTCTCCGCCGATACCGCCCTTAGGGTTTTATGCACCGCGGGATGAAACGAAACATGCCTCAAGCCGGTTTTCTAAACCGTCGCGTATTGCGTCCGCGCAGCCTCGTCCTTGGCGCGTTGATGCTGCTCGGTTCCATCTCTCCCGCGACCTGCCAGACCAGACCAAAGCTTGCGCCTCGCGCACTTCGATCTCAAAGATTTCTGCGTGGAAGACGGACCGGGGTTGGAGCTGCGGAGCGTCTTGCACAAGCACGCGCGGAGCACGCTGTTCTGGCGGAGGCCCAACCCCAGGCCTCTACGCTCAGTGCGCCCTGGATGCCCGTTGGTCCAGCGCAGGTCCTTAGCTCAGCCTACGGATTGGTGACCGGACGCATCACCTCCATTGCCCTGGACCCGTCTGACACCAGCGGGAACACGCTTTACGTTGGCACGACAGGTGGCGGCGTCTGGAAGTCGACCAACGCCTCCGGTCCAGCCGCCTCGGTCACTTTTACACCGCTGACGGACACGCTTCCGGTCTTCAGAGCCAACGCGGGCACCGGCGCAACGGCATCGTTGAGCATTGGTGCGCTCGCCATGGCCAACGGCGTACTGCTGGCCGGTACCGGAGATCCAAACGACAGCTCCGACTCCTATTTTGGCTCAGGCCTTCTCCGTTCCACCGATGGCGGTCTCACATGGACTCTCATCCAAAGTTCTCAAGACGGAGTCGCTGGAATTCATCGCTTCTTCGGTCTGTCGTTCGCTGGCCTGGCCTTCTCCACTGCAACCCCCACACTCGCGGTAGCGGCCGTCTCACAGGCGACTGAGGGAACGCTCGTGAACGCTCCCTATGCGACGAGCAGCGTGATGGGCCTTTACTTCTCCACCGACGCCGGCCAGACCTGGCAGATGGCAAGCGTCTATGACGGCAGCCAGGTCGTTCAGTCGGCCCAGAAGCCCTCCAACAACGCCGCAACCTCCGTCGTCTGGAACCCTATCCGCCAGCGTTTCTACGCCGCAATCCGCTTCCACGGCTACTATGAGTCGAAAGACGGTCAGACCTGGACTCGACTCATCCATCAGCCCGCTGCATCGCTCACGCAGGCCGCCTGTCCAACCAACACCGCCACCTCCTCCTGCCCAATCTTCCGGGGTGTCCTGGCAGCTCAGCCCACGACGGGCGATCTCTTCGCCCTGGCGGTCGACAGCACAAACAACGACCAGGGCCTCTATCAGGACGCATGCAACCTCACGGGTTCTGCCTGTGCAAGCAACACCGTTCTCTTCGCCAATCAACTCACCTCTACCCCGCTTGAGACAGGCAATGGCATCACCGCGATTCAGCAGGCAGACTACAACCTCGCACTCGCCGCCGTTCCGTCTGGCACCGATACGCTCCTCTACGCAGGCACGATCGACCTCTATCGCTGCAGCCTGGCGTCCGGTTGCCAGTTGCGGAATACGACCAACGCAGCCAACGGATGTACTAACCCCGCAGGCGTAGCTCCCGCTCAACATGCAATCGCAGTCCTCGACGCGTTGGTGTTCCTCGGCAATGACGGCGGTCTCTATCGTTCAACCGATGCGGTGAACGAGCAAGCCGCACCCTGTTCGATCGACGACGCAAGCCACTTCCAGAACCTGAACGCCGGTCTGGGCTCTCTGTCGGAGGTAGTCTCCTTCGCGCAAGATCCTGCCGATCCCAACACACTCCTGGCCGGCCTGGGAGCCCTGGGTACCGCGGGGACGTCCTACTCGCCAAACACCTGGCCGCAGTTGGCTCCTGGCGAAGGAGGAGCCGTCGCAATCGATCCTGCAACTCCTTCGCTCTGGTATCTCTCGACCGCCGCCGGAGTCAGCATCGCTCGTTGCAGCAAGGGGTCGGCCTGCACTGCAGCCGATTTCGCAGGCACGCCGACGATCAGTGAAGCCCAGGTCTCGAACGATCCTTCGGCCATCGACGCCCCCTGGTTGCTCGATCCCTCTTTGCCCTCAAATCTCGTCATAGGCACCTGCCGCATCTGGCGAGGCCCAGCCTCCAGCGGCTCCCTCTGGTCCAGCTCCAACCTCCTCAGCCGACCGTTCGCCGCTGCTGCAGCCACAGCTTGCCCATCCAATCTTCCGGTGGTGCGGTCTCTCGCGGCGGGTGGCGCAGTCAGCGCCGGCACCTCCGCCCAGAACGCCGGATCGGAGGTACTCTACGCGGGTCTTACCGGCGACCCCAGCTCGTCCGGTACGAGCTTCGGAGGCCATCTCTTCGTTACGGCTGCCGCCAATCTCGATTCAAGCTCAACCGTCTGGACCGATGCCGCAGCCTCTTCTGTCGTCAACGATCCCTCCGGCTCCGGCATCTTCAATCCTGGCCAGTTTGATGTCTCATCCATCGCCGTGGACCCTCATGACACAACCGGGCATACCGTCTATGCCACCATCATGGGGTTCGCGGGCAACAATCTGAGCGTCACACATCTCTACCAGTCGACCGACGCTGGGTCTCACTGGTTCAACATCTCTTCAAACCTTCCGAACGCACCCGCAAACAGTGTCGTCGTCGATCCGAACGATGCCAATACGATCTACGTCGCGCTCGATACCGGCGTCTATGTCACCACGCAGGTCACAACTTGTACCTCGGCAAACTGCTGGAGCGTCTACGGAACCGTCCTCCCTAACGCGCCCGTCATCCAGCTTCAGGCCGCGGTTAGTATGCCGACTGGCGACGGCCGCATCGGCGAACTACGTGCCGCGACCTACGGCCGCGGCATCTGGCAGGTTCCTCTGCTCACGGCCATCAGCCCAGCCGCCCCAGGGCTGGCGGTAAATCCCACTTCTCTTGTCTTCGCCAGTCAGCAGGTAGGCAGCACCAGCGCAGCTCAAACCGTCACCGTCACCAACACGGGTAACGCTCCGCTCACGATCTCAAGCATCGTTCCCACCGGAGACTTCCTTGAGACGGATAACTGCACCTCAACGCCGATCGCGCAGCAAGCCACCTGCTCCATTCAGGTCACGTTTTTACCCACCGCCGCAGGCGCCAGGACCGGCCTCCTGACCGTTTACGGCAACGCGCCCGGAGGGCAGGCCACGGTGACCCTATCCGGAACCGCAACCCCGGCGGCAGCAATTGTCCTTACACCCACCGTACTTACCTTCCCATCGACCACCGTTGCCGCCAGCAGCCCGGTGCAGAACATCACCATCTCCAACACTGGCGGGACGATCGCAAGCCTTCAGTCTCCCGTCATCACAGGCGATTTCGTGATCAGCGCCAACACCTGCACAAAATCGCTGGGTCCACAGACCGGCTGCACCGTCTCCGTGACCTTCACCCCCACCGCCCCAGGCACACGCACCGGAGCCCTCACGGTCACGGATGACGCTGGCACCCAGACGGCTTCACTTACCGGCGTCGGAACATCACCTGCCACAGACACCCTGACACCCCTCAGCCTTATTTTTTCTCCACAGCAGCTCAATTCCTCCAGCCTCGCCCAAGGCCTCACACTTCTTAACTCCGGAGACGTGCCTCTTACCCTGATCGCCGCGCAGATCACCTCGGGTGACTTCTCGGTCGTGAACTCATGCGGCAACTCCCTCAATCCGCATTCCAGTTGTTCGCTCACGGTGGTCTTCACGCCCAAATCGCTCGGCCAGCGATCCGGAACGCTCGTCCTCTCCGATCAATTCCGATCTCAGACGGTGACTCTCTCAGGATCAGGGCTCGCGCCACCCGGCGTCTCCCTAGCCCCCATCACTCCGCTGGTCTTCGCTCCAACTCCGGTCGCCGCCGCATCCGCCTCTCAGACAGTCACCCTCACCAACAACGGCGGCGTGCCCCTCTCATTAGCGAGCATCAACGTCACCGGTGACTTCACCATTCCGGCCAACTCCAACACCTGCACCGCCACCGTTGCGCCGTCTGCCGTCTGCGCCTTCCAGGTCGCCTTTGCGCCGACAGCCCCCGGCCCACGCACAGGTCTCCTCACGGTTACATCCAACGCACCCAACTCTCCTCAGACGCTTGCGCTCTCAGGTTCGGGCGTGGACTTCACCCTCATCGCCGGCAGCCCCTCCGCCCAGACCATCATTAGCGGCCAGACCGCAACCTACCCGTTGCTGCTCTCCTCCGTCGCCGGTGTGCCGGGGAGCGTGCTCTTCACCTGCGCCGGCGTTCCCGCTCATGCCACCTGCACGGTCAACCCACCCAATCCGGCACTGGGCTCTACCTCGACCATCACAGCGACCGTGGCGACCGGTCTATTCGCCGCCGTTGCTCCACCCGTCTTCCCCTGGACAGCGAACCCGGTCTGGCTCGCTGTCCTGATCCCTTGCGGCATGTTCCTGCGCAAGCGCCGCCGCGTCATCCTGCTGTCTCTGCTCCTGGTGACGATCGCCGGCTGTGCCACAGGCCGCACCGTTCCCAGCGCTGTCACAACCAACCCCACCACCCCTGCCACTCCCACCCCATCCGGAACCTATACCCTGGTCGTCTCCGCTAGTAGCGCCGGCCTTGTCCGCACGGCGAACCTGACTCTCACTATCCAGTAGCTAAGCCACCTGCCCCGCACAGAAGCCGGAAGCCCAAGCCCACTGGAAGTTATACCCCCCGAGCCACCCCGTCACGTCCACCACCTCACCCACAAAATAGAGCCCTGGAACTTTCTTCGCCTCCATCGTCTTCGCGTCGAGTTCCGCCGTATCGACGCCCCCTGTCGTCACCTCCGCCTTCGCATAACCCTCTGTTCCCGCTGGCAGCACACGCCACTCATGCATCGTCCGTTCCATCTCTGCGATCTCTGCGTTGGTGAAATCCCGTCTCCCATCCCCCAGCTCGGGAGCATTGACCGCAACCCAGCGCTCCGCCCACCGGCCCGGCAGAACAGTCTTCACCGCCGCAAAAACCGCTGCAACATCTCTCCGCGCATTCTTCTGCAGAAGCCCCCCAAACACCTTCTCTCCCATCGCAAGATCGAGTTCAACTGCCTCGCCTTCCTTCCAATAAGAAGAGATCTGCAGAACCACCGGCCCACTCAAACCCTTGTGAGTCACCAGTATCTTCTCCCGAAAGCCCGGAGCCTTCTTGTCGGTCGCCTTAGCCTCAGCCATCGCTGAAACACCAGAAAGATCGCACCACCTCTCACGATCCTCCGGGCGCAGCGTAAACGGCACCAACCCCGGCCGGCACGTGGTCACCCGCAACCCAAACTCTCGCGCAACCTCATAACCAAAGCTGGTCGCGCCCATCTGCGGAATGGAAAGCCCTCCCGTCCCCACAACAACGGCCTCCGCCAGAACAGCACCCTGCGACGTCTCCACCAGAAATCGCCCATCCTCCCGGCGTCCCAGTTTGGCAACGCTGGTGGAGGTCCAAATCGTCACCCGAGCCTCGCCACACTCTTTCTCGAGCATGGCCACAATCTCCCGCGAACTCGCATCGCAAAAGAGCTGTCCCAGCGTCTTCTCGTGATACTTGATCCCGTGCCGTTCCACCATCGCCACAAAATCCGCAGCCGTAAACCGAGCCAACGCGCTCCGTACAAAATGCGGATTCTCCGAGATGAAGTTCTCCGCCCGGCACCCCAGATTCGTGAAATTACACCGCCCACCACCCGAGATCAGAATCTTCTTCCCCACCTTGTCCGCATGATCCACTACGAGCACCCTCCGCCCGCGCCGGCCAGCCTCCGCCGCGCACATCAGCCCGGCCGCTCCCGCGCCCAGCACCACTACATCGAAATCCCGCATATCAACCCATTCTAGGTCGCCGGAAGGACGATGCGGCCGTCAGGTGCGAAGATGGAAGGATGGCAAAACCGCAAGACCTCCGCCCTATCCGCGTAGGCACCCCTCATCCGCAAGGCCCCGCAGCCATCATCACCCGCCGCGCCTCTGACAAAATTCGCGCCGGCCACCTCTGGGTCTACCGCACAGACGTCGAGCAGCTCCTCCCCGCACCCGGCACCACCTCCGTCGATCCCGGCGCTCTCGTGACGATCCTGGACACCCGTGGAATCCCGCTAGGCTCCGCACTCTACAGCTCTGCCTCTCAGATCACCCTGCGCGTAGTCTCGCCGCTCGCCGCCCTCACTCGCGAGGCCTATCTCGCAGAGACGCGCACCCGCATCCAGGCCGCCCTGTCCCTGCGCAACCAGCTCTCCCCGGTGACGGCGGACAACAACGCCCACCGCCTCATCTTTGCCGAGGCCGATAACCTCCCCGGCATCGTCGCCGATCGCTACAACGATCTCATCGTCCTCCAGCTCCTCACCCAATCCACCGCCAAGCCGGATCTCCGAGCCCTGATAGGCGAAGTCCTCGCCGCCGAACTCCACCCCTCCACGATCCTCGAGCGCCCCGACCCTCGCGTCCGTGAGATCGAGCAGATCGCCCCCGCTCCCACTGAGCCCATCTTCTCCGCCGGCGAAGCCAAAGAAGCCACCATCTTCACCATCAACGGCCTGCACTTCGCCTTTGACGTCACCTCCGGCCAGAAGACCGGCGCCTTCCTCGATCAGCGCCTCAACTACGCCGCCGCCGCCCGTTACGCGCATGGCCGAGCCCTGGACGTCTGCACCTACCAGGGAGGCTTCGCTCTGCACCTCGCTCAAACCTGCGACCGTGTCACCGGCGTAGACACCAGCCGCGCCGCCCTTGAGGTAGCCGACGCCAACCTCGCCCTCAACCCCCACCTCAAAGCCCGCACAGACTGGATGGAGGCCGACGCCTTCGACCTTCTCCGGGAGTACGAGTCCACCGGCGAGCGCTTCGACACCATCGTCCTAGACCCTCCGGCCTTCGCAAAATCCCAGCGAGCCCTTGAAGGAGCCCTTCGCGGCTATAAGGAGTTGAACCTCCGCGCCCTCAAGATGCTCAACCCCGGCGGCACCCTTGTCACCTGCTCCTGCTCGCATCATGTCCCGCTGGAGGAGTTCACCGCCGTCGTCGCCTCGGCAGCCGCGGACAGCCACCGTCGCGTCCAGCTTCTGGAGACCCGCGGAGCCGCGCCGGATCACCCGGCCGTCCTGACCCTGCCTGAAACCAGCTACCTCAAGTGCCTCGTCGCCCGAGTCGACTAAACTGAAGAAGAGCCTCGTATGACCAATCAGACTGACCCAACCTCCATCCCAACACTCCCCGCCTACGACGAGCCCACGCTCGACCAGTCCTTCGCGGTCCTCGCCGAAGAGGTCCGCACCACCGCCGCCGGAGCAGACGCCGAGGCCTTCCGCCTCCTCTGGCTCGGCCGCAAACAGGGCCGTCTTAAGCTCATCTCGGAGGCCTGGCTCAAGCAGGCTCCCGCGGAAGCTCGCAAGCCCCTCGGAATCCGCTTCAACCAGCTCAAGCAGCAGATCGAGCAGTCCCTCGAAGCCCCCGCGGCGAAGATCGCGGCAGCCCAGGGCCTGGACATCTCTCTCCCCGGCCTGACCCGCACGCCCGGCATCCCGCACCCGCTCCTCACCGCCATGGACCGCGTCGTGGAGGTCTTCCATCATCTCGGCTACAGCACGCAGTTAGGCCCACAGGTGGAGTCTGACTTCTACAACTTTGAAGCCCTGAACTTCCCTGAAAATCATCCCGCCCGAGACACCCAGGACACCCTGCAGGTCGCACATCAGCAGTCCAAGCCCTCCCGCGACCGCCTCCTGATGCGCACGCACACCAGTCCGGTGCAGATCCGGACCATGGTCTCTCAGGCTCCCCCGCTGCGCATCGTGATTCCCGGAAAGGTCCACCGCAACGACGCCGCAGATGCCACGCACTCGCCCATCTTCCACCAGGTAGAAGGTCTCTGCGTCGATACCAACGTCACCTTCTCAGACCTGAAGGGCACTCTCGATCACGCCATGCGTGCCCTCTTCGGCTCCGCAGTCAAAACCCGTTTCTTCCCCAGCTTCTTCCCCTTCACTGAGCCTTCGGCAGACGTCCAGATCTCCTGCATCTTCTGCGGCGGCAAAGGCTGCCGCAAGTGCAAGCACTCCGGCTGGATTGAGCTTCTGGGCTGCGGCATGGTTGACCCCGCCGTCTTCCAGGCTGTCACAGAAGAACGCCGCCGCCTGGGCCTTGACCCCAGCCCATACGATCCCGCCCGTATCAGCGGCTTCGCCTTCGGCATGGGAGTAGAGCGCATCGCGATGATCCTCCACGGCGTCTCCGATATTGGCCAGTTCTACTCCGGAGATATGCGCTTCCTGGAGCAGTTCTCCTAAACGAACCACAACTTCACGTCATTCTGAGCGCAGCGAAGAACCCCTGTATTTGCACTTGCTGTTGTTTCTGCCGTTGCCGTTCGGATTAGAGTGGGGCTTTAGCCCCACGATTACGGCTTCAACAAATTAGGGCTTTAGCCCCGGGCCGTGCCCGTCCATCCTGGAGCCCAGACATGACCCCATCCGCAGAAGCCCACAATGAAACCCTCCGCGGCTATACCGATCTGACTCTCTTCAACCTGGAATCGGACTCGGCCCGCATCGGCTTTGACCTGACCATGACTCTCGCCAACTCCAAGGGCGGCCATCTGACTCTGCATTGCTCTGACGTTCAGAACCTTGAACTCAACCCCAACGGCGAAGACTTCAAACGGTTCCTCGGCCTTCACATCGAAGATCTTCGCGAAGACGGCCTGGAGCGCATCCGCTACAGCCTGGAAGACCTGGAAAACGAGGCGATCTTCCTCCACTGCGCCAACATTCAACTGGAGCGGCCCGTCTGACATGGATCTCTCTGAGCTCTTGCCCGTAGTCGCCGCGCTGATCGTCGCTATGCTCGGGATGATTGCGTTCCGTAGTTCAAGCCGAATCGCCTCCAAAGCAGTCCGTCTTGCCATGCGTATTCTCGCAGGCTCTTTGGCAGCCATTCCACTGCTGATTGCGACGGCCCTCATCTTCTTCGCGCTCAACTACACCCGCCATCTGCCCCAACAGATCTCGCCGGACGGCCGGTTGATTGCCATCACGACCTACACGGTGAACAACGGCACCGGCGTCGATCAGGCTGAGATCTCCATCCGCCACCCGTGGAACCCATACGCCCATCGGGTCTACGCTGGGCCAGCAGAGTATAAGCCCAACGCCAAAACTCCCGATCCAGAGGCCCAGTGGCTCGATTCCACCCACCTTCGGGTTCGCTTCAACACCTACGCTTCGACCGCCAACTCACCCGGCCTCACCCCGCAGGGCTGTGCCACCCAGGCGGAGGGCGTAACCGTGGTCTGTGAAGAGACCCGTGTCCACGCCGCCCAATAGGGTCGCTTTAGACGAAGAAATGCGGGATAAACGAACTCAAGTTATCCGTGATCGGCCCTCCGCTCTCGCGTATACCAAGCCCGGAGCAATCCTGATCGATCATCCATAGACCCAGCACAGGATAGCGGGGAGCCCCGCCGCGGCCAGGGAAGATAGCGTCCGGTGCGATCGCCTGGCGGATGAAAGGTCCATCGCCGTAAGGCCCTGATGTCTCGACAAGCTGGGCGTTCGGCCTGACGATCTGGATGTTTGCACCTTCGCGGGAGTGCAGCGGCTTGCGGACGTAGCTGGTCATATCGCTACCGGTGCGCGGCGCACCGACAGTAGTCCATGCTGACGCGCTCGCCTCGAAGTGAGCCTCCAGCAGCAAGGGGTGGTTGGGATAGAGCTCCCATAAAATCGGCAGAATTCCTTTGTTAGAGAGCAGCATCTTCCAGATCGGCTCGATCCAAGTCACCTGGTGATAGGTCGAAAGCGCCGCCGGCCCGAACTCCTCAACCACCATTGATTCCCACGGATAAAGCTTGAAAAGAGAGGAGATCTGGTTCTCCGCCGGGTCGGTATCCACGAACGCCAAGCGTTCCTGGTTCCAGCCGATGTCCTGCAAAGCAATGGCGCGAGTATCCAGGCCAGCCTGGTTCGCCGTGTCCTGCAGATAGGTCACGGTCAGGTAATCTTCGGCGTAATCGAGCGCGGTTGCGGGGTCGGGTGCGTCCGCCTGGAGGCCGGCAAAGTACACGGGCTCAGTCAGGTAGTCCTTTACGTCCTTCCACTTGGCGATGATGCGGTCGTGGATGGAGTTGAACTGATCTGGTTTGGCGAAAACCGGCAGGTTCCCGGTCATGTCTTCGAGCCAAGACCACTGGATGACGGCAGCTTCGACCAGCGAAGTAGGGGTATCGGCGTTGTATTCCAGCAGCTTGGGCGGCTGGCCGGACTGCGCACCGGCCCAGGAGATATCGAAGCGTCCATAAAGCGCGGGAGGCTCTTGGTTCCACGCCCATTCAATCAGCGGGATAGCTGCGGGAGGGATCGCCAGCTCGTTGTACCGTTGCTTATCGATGACATGCTGTGCGGCGGCCAGGCACATCGTCTGCAGTTCGTTGCCGGCGGCCTCAAGCGTGTCAATCTCGGCGGCGGTGAACTCGTAGGCTGCGGACTCCTCCCAGTAGGGCTGGGGGGCCATAGCGGCGGGGGAATGAAAGGTAAGACCTGCGGATTCAACCTTTTGCTGCCAGTCAGGGCGAGGGGTGAGCTGGATACGCTTCATGCACCTATTCTCCGCTACCGCCGTGGCCACCGGAGAAGCTTGAGCCGAATCCTCCGCGGATGGTACCTGTGGAGTTAGCGTACGAATGGCCTGAAAGGGTGCTGTAACCGCCTCCAAACGCGCCACTTCCGAGGCTGTATCCCCCTCCGCCGCCGTAGTAGTAGCGATACATCGGAATGTAGCCCATACCGGGGTGATACACGGCGGACGGCGTGCCGGACGTAGGGTTGCTGCATAGATTGTCAGCGACAACCCTATTGTTTTCATCGACGCAGCGCTGCATCTCCGGCTTGCGGCAGGCGGTCAGCAGGGTAAGGGCAGCGGAGGCAAGGAGAGGGGCGGCGACCTGAACGGAACGTCTCATTTTGTTGGGATTAGCGTATCAGCATAGGCCGCATAAACGCGGTCGAAGACAGCATCCCAACTGCAACTTAGGGCGTACTCATGAGCGTTCCGGCCCATCTCCGCCATGCGGTTGGGGTCACGCAGGAGCTCAAGGATGGTGGCAGCAAAGTCCTCGTCAGCCGCTATCATGCCTGTTATGTTGGGCTTGACGATATATTTCGGGCCGCCGTCGGGGGTTACGATGGCCGGTACGCCGCTGGCAAGCGCTTCCAAAACCACGTTCCCGAAGGTATCGGTGTGCGAGGGGAAGATGAAGAGGTCCATATTTGCGTAGGCCTCGGCGAGCGCTTCTCCGCGTAAAACCCCTGCAAAATAAACACTTTGGAGGTCTTTGCGAAGGCCGGATTCGAGGTCGCCCTGGCCTATGATGAGGAATTTTGTTTCTATTCCGGCGGCATTTAATTCATGCTGGATACGTGGTAAGAGTGCTACGTTCTTCTCAATGGAAAGACGGCCTACATAGCCTAGAATCAATGGTTTAGCATCTTTGCGTTTGCGTTTTGCGGGAGAGAAAATCTGGGTTTCCACGCCACGTTCCATCAGGTGGCATAGCTTATGTGCTTTGCTTTCAAGCATTTGGCAGAGGTCGCGGTTGGGGGCGAAGAGGAGCTGGGCGCGGCGGTAGAACCAGCCCATAATGCCAAGTGTTTTATTTTCAACCACTTGCGAGGTTTTAGGGCTTAGGTGCGGGAGGCGGCGTGCAGCGTACTCATGGACGTTGGTGTGCCAGCTTGCGGCTAATGGAAGGTTCAACTTCCAGGCGAAGTAAGCGGCGAAGATGCCTAGTTCCGAGGGGCCGGTGAGGTGGATTATGTCCGGTTTGAAGGCGTGGAGGAGATCCGCGATGGCCTTTTCGTGACGCCAGAAGAGGGGGTCGAAGGAGAGATCTTTCTCTACTCCGACGGCGGCGCGGGAGCGCGGGAGCTCCAGGGTTTGGACGGAACCGTTGATTCCAGATGGTTTATTGCCTGCGCGGACGCAGAGGAAGGGCAGGTTGTGGCGGCGGGCGTAGGCCTCGAAGTTGCGCGAGGTGTGGGCGACTCCGTTGACCTCATGGAAGGAGTCGGGGAAGTAAGCTACGCGGGGAGGGCGCATGGTCACCAGCTTACAGGGTGTTGTTTCCGGCTGGATTAACTCGCTTGGGTGACCAGAAAACGTGGCAAAAACGCACCACAAATCACCACGTACTCACCATAAACGCACCACGAATTTCCGCCTCATATTGTCTAGACGTTTTGGAGAGCCCTGCAGGTCCACGTCACGAAATCGGGAGGTGGGGGTGCCCGACGTTTGATAGGTTTGAGGGATGAAGATGAGCTGGATGGGTTTGGGGCTTGGGGTGATTTCCGGGGTTGCGGGGGGGCAGACTGTGGCGCATGAGAGCTTGCTGGGGCGGCCTGCGGGTCCTACGGGGTGTCATTGGACCGCGGGGCAGCAGGAGTGGCTTACGCCCTCTGAGAAGGGCTGCTATGCGACGACGCCGGACTACGACGAGACCATGGGCTACCTGCGTCGGGTGCAGGGGGCTGCACCGGGTCAGGTGAAGATCGAGGGGTTTGGGAAGACGGGTGAGGGCAGGGAACTGGATGTGGTGGTGGTGTCGAAGGATGGGTTGTTCGATCCGGCGGCGATCCATGCGGCGAAGAGGCCGATTGTGCTGGTGCAGAACTCGATCCATGCGGGGGAGATGGATGGGAAGGATAGCTGCCTGGCGTTGCTGCGGGATATGGTCATTTTAAAGACCAAGGCGAAGCTGCTGGAGCGGGCTGTGTTCGTGTTTATCCCGATGTATAACGCGGATGGGCATGAGCGGCGTGGGGCGTTCAACCGCATCAACCAGGATGGGCCGGCGCAGATGGGTTGGCGTGGGAATGGGACGAACCTGAATCTGAACCGTGACTACCTGAAGGCGGATACGCCGGAGGCCAAGGCGTTTATGGGGATGTATCAGCGTTGGAATCCGGACTTCTTCGTCGACGACCATGTGACGGACGGGGCGGACTTTCAGTATGACGTGACGTTCTCGATCGACGATGGACCGAATGTGCCGAAGGCGACGGCGGCGTGGGCGGATAAGGTTGGTCCGGAGATCGTGCGGTACATCGACGGGCATGGGCATGTGGGGCTGGATACGTACGTCGAACTGCTGGATGAGAAGGACCTGCGCAAGGGGATTGCGATCTATGACGATCCGCCGCGCTTCTCGACGGGCTACGTTACGCTGACGGGGCGTCCGGCGATGTTGATTGAGCTGCATATGCTGAAGGACTACAAGGTGCGCGTGGAGGGGAACTACGAGGCGCTGGTGGGGCTGCTGGAGATCGTCAACCGCGACGCGGACAAGCTGCTGGCGCTGAACGCGGCGGCGGATGAGGAGAACACACGCTGGGCGGGGAAGGTTTATCCGCTGGCGATTGGCGCGTCAGGTAAGACGGAGCCGATTGCGTTCAAGGGGTATGCGTACAAGACGGCGAAGAGCGAGGTCTCGGGTGGGGACTGGGTGCAGTACAGCCATGTGGAGGAGACGATGACGATCCCGCAGCAGGTGGGGTACAAGGTGGAGGCCTCGGCTGTGGCTCCGGTGGCTTATATCGTGCCGCGTCAGTGGGTGGATGTGATCGACCGGCTGGCGGCGCACGGGGTTGCGATGGAGCGGACTACTGCGGCTTGGACGGCTGCGGTCGATACGTACAAGTGTTCCGGGATGCAGTGGCAGGAGCCTCCGTTTGAGGGGCGGCACCCTACGTTCAATGGCGAGGCTTCAAGGAACCCGGGTAAGTATGGGGAGTGCGTGACGGTGAAGGAGACGAGGACGTTTCCGGCGGGGTCTGCCGTGGTGAAGATCGATCAGAGGCTGGCTCCCGTGGCGATGTCGTGGCTGGAGCCTGCGGGGCCTGATTCTGCGCTGCAGTGGGGGTTGTTTGATTCAATCTTCGAGCAGAAGGAGTATGGGGAGGCTTATGTTGTGGAACGGCTGGCAAGGGAGATGATGGCTGCCGATCCGAAGCTGAAGGCGGAGTTTGAGGCTAAGGTTGCTGCCGATCCTGTGTTTGCCAAGAGTGCTGCTGCTCGGTTGGATTTCTTTTATCAGCGGAGTGAGTTTGGGAAGGCGAATGGGGTGGGAGCTTATCCGGTGGGGAGGCTGGATTCTTTGGCGGGGGTGCCGCTGGGGCGGTGACCCTGGGTTCGGTGGCGGTCCTCGGCGAAAAGATTAAGGGGATAAAAATTGATAAAAGCGATCAAGGTGGATTTTGACGTGGCGCTCTCTGATGCTTGTGTTTTCTCGTACGCCTGCAGAACGAATAAGGTGGGTTTATGAGCGAGGATCAAGCAACGGCAACGGCAGGTTCCTCCGCTTCGCTGCGGAATGACAAGCAAAGAAAGGAGTTAGAGACCGTCTTTCGCTAACTACGACTCAGTTACTCAGGCTAGCCAGGCTTCTGGGGTGGTGTAGGTGGCACCCTGGTGGCGGTTGAGGAGTTGGGTTACGGCTTCTACGGTGGGGAGGCGGGGTTGGGCGTGGCCTCCGTCGTGGAGGACGATGTTGGAGGCGTGGCCCTGGGTGCGGTTGCGGAGGATGCCCTTTTCCATGCGGGCCAGCAGGACCTCTGGGGTGGTGGGGAGCCAGTCCTTGACGATGATGTTCCAGTTGACGGTGTCGAGATTGTGCTCTCGTGCGATGCGGAGGACGGCGGGGCGGCGTGCGCCGTGCGGGGGACGGAAGAGACGGACGCGGCGGCCGAGGGTGTCTTCGAGGGCTCGGTTGCAATCTGAGATTTCGGTGCGGATGCGGGATTCGGGGAGGAGGTGCAGCCAGGGGTGGTTCATGGTGTGGTTGCCGATGATGTGGCCGGCGGCGGCGATGGCGCGGGTGAGGGCCGGCTCGCGCAGGACGTGGGCGCCGATGAGGAAGAAGGTGGCTCGGATGTTGTGGGCGGCGAGGGCTTCGAGGAGCTGGGGAGTGGCGGCGGGGTTTGGGCCGTCGTCGAAGGTGAGAGCGATCTGCTGGGGCTGGGGCGGGGCGATGAGGACGGGGCCGCAGAGCTGGGACTGCGGGTAGAGCATGGCATAGGCTGCCGCGCCGATGGCCAGGCCGGAGGCGGAGAGAATGGCGGCAGAGAGTTGGAGCAGGGAATCAGAGCTGGGCATGGCATCCGGGCATGGTTGATTTCAGCGTAAATGCTTTTTACGGGGCCCGTTGTGATGCATCCAAGTGAAGGAGGACATAGAGATGACGGCTCGGATGGCGGAACGGATTGTGGCGATGATGGGGTTGAGTTTGGCGATGGGGGTGGGAGGGGCTCAAGGTGTGCCGGCTGCTCAGACGCCGGGGGCACCGGTGCAGACGCCTACCGGTCCTTCCACGTCGATGACGCCGCCTGTGGTGTCCCCGAGCAATGGCCGGACGAACACGTTGACGCATGGGACGTCTCCGGTGGCGGGGGTTGCGGGGCCGGGTGGAGTTTCGGGGGCTCCGGTGCAGACGCCGGAGTTGGCGACGCCGGATGTGAAGGCGGACGGGGATAAGGGTTCGGTGGGGGAGATTCCGATCGATACGCCGGGTGCGACGGACCCGAAAGACGTGAGCGCCGTGGGGAGTCCGGTACCGGCTCCGCCGAGAGCGGTGTGGATTCCGCAGGGCGCGGGGTTGAGCCTGCGGCTGAACCGGGCAGTGAGCTCCGACAGCGATAAGAATGGGGCGATGGTGGATGGGGTGCTGCTAGCTCCGGTGAAGCTGTCTAATGGCACGATGCTGGCAAAGGGGACGCCGGTGAGGGCGACGGTGCTCGCAGTGGCGGCGGCGGGGCAGATTGCGAGTGCGGGGGCGTTGTCTCTGCAGGTGGTGCGGGTGGGGAATGTGGCGGTGACGACGAACGTGGTGGAGTTCGACGGGCAGCGCGGGAAGACCGAGGTGGCGGATGCGAATCCGGAGAAGGGGACGGAGGCGATGGTGCAGGCGGGGGCTTCGCTGCAGTTCAAGGTGCTGGGGGCGGGGGATGCGTGGGATTCGGACAGGCGGACGGGGAATGGGAAGATTGCGGGGCGGGCCGGGAAGCTTTGAGGAGCGGGAATGATGGCGGGATTGGTGTAGGGTGGATGGCTGAAAATGCTTGACAGGGGTGGGTGGAGGGCATCAACTATTGGTAGATACAAGAAGTCCTGACCTGGACTGACGCCAGATCAGGACGGTTATGGTTTAGAAGTGCCTTAGCAAAAGCCACAGCAACCATGGTTTGACCAGTAGTACTAACGTTAGTTCTGATGGAATCTCTAACGTTAGCTTCTTCCATTTGACCCTTACAGGTCTCATGGGCCATCACCTCCTCTACAGAGAAATCGCCTCGGGGCGCCAACCCCGAGGCGTTTCGCTTTTCAGGGCGAAACTGTTCTCATGGTGCGGTCCCTGTGCGAGTCAGTTCTGTAGAGGCGGCTTAGTATCTCATCGCGGTTGGAGGGTTCGTGGTGGAATATTGGGTGGCTTGAGATGTGATCCCGTTTTGGGAAGTTAGAGGGATTTGAGGTAGGTGAGGACCTCTTCGGCGTGGCCCTCCGGCTTGACCTTCTCCCAGACTTTGAGGAGGCGCTGGTGGCCTTCTTTGTCGGCGGGGGCGATGAGGTAGGTGTTGCGGGCTACGCCTTTGACGAGCTTGCCGTACATGTTCTTGGGCTTGATGACCTCGAAGTAGTCGCAGACCTTCTCGTCTGCGTCGGCGAGGAGCGGGTACTTGAGGTGGAACTTCTCGGCGAATTTTTTCTGGGCTTTGACGGTGTCGCGGGAGATGCCGAGGACGACTGCGCCGGTGGCCTGGATGTCGGAGATGGCGTCGCGGAAGGAGCAGGCTTCGATGGTGCAGCCGGGGGTGTCGGCGCGGGGGTAGAAGAAGAGGACTACGGGGTGGGTGGCGTAGTCGGAGAGGGTGATGGGGGTGTTGTCCTGGTCGGGGAGGGTGAAGTTTTCTACGATGTCGTTGGGCTGGGTGGGGGCTGGCATTGGTGGTCTCCGTGAGCTTGGTGAAGCAAGGCGTAACGAGGATAAAAATGATAAAGCGGGATAAGAGGGGGAACCTATAGACCCTTGTTTCCTACTACGTGAGGGATGCTTCTTTCTCTTTTATTCTTATCTATTTAGATGAAATGTCAGTTTGTAGGGGTAAATTCTCGGGGCGCAGCGTGACATAGAGCCATCGCAAACCAAGTAGCAGAATGATGATCCCGATCCATGAAAATGCGGATGCCGTGAGCGCATCGAAGAAGGCACCCAAGCTGTCTTGTCCGTCGTGTGGATATATGCGAACGTAAAGCTCCATTCTGTGATTCATTACAGAGCGAAATATGAACGGCACCGAGATTGTGGCGAGAAGAACAGCAAGGCCAAGATCTATCCAGCGTAACTTTCGAAGCAGGATCTTCATGGCTACACCTCGCTAATGTACGGGAAGTCTAAGACCCGGCAAGTGCAGCTAAGGTTTTATCGAGGCTGGCCTGGTCTTCTATGTTGAGGCTGATGGGGGTCTCGACGTTGCGGCCTAGGATCTGGCGGGTTAGGCCGGTCAGGACTTTGCCGGGGCCGATCTCTATGAGGTGCGTGGGTTCTTGCGCTACGAGGAGTTGGAGGCATTCGACCCAGCGGACGGAGCCTGTGACCTGGCGGATGAGGCAGTCGCGGACGTCTGCGCGGCGGGTGAGGAGGCGGGCGTCTACGTTGCAGGCTACGGGGAAGGCGGGGTCGGCGAAGTCGATAGCTTCAAGGACGGACGCTAGTTGATCCTGGGCGGGCTGCATGAGGCCGCAGTGGAAGGGCGCGGAGACCTTGAGGATGACGGTCTTTTTTGCGCCGGCTGTCTTGGCTAGTTCTACGGCGCGCTCGACGGCTGCGGTGGCGCCGGAGATGACGATCTGCTCGGGTGAGTTGAGGTTTGCGGGGGAGACGATGGAACGTGCGGCTTCGGCGCGGGGGGTGGCGGACTCTGAGGGTGTGGTGTCGATGGGGGATGGGGCGCTGGCGTCTTCGGAGGCCTGGGCGCAGAGGTCGTTGACCTGCTCCGCGGAGAGGCCGAGGATGGCGGCCATGGAGCCTGCACCGGGAGGGACGGCCTGCTGCATGAAGCGGCCGCGGGCACGGACGGTGCGGACGGCGTCGGCGAAGGTGATGGAGCCGGCGGCGACCTGTGCGGAGTACTCGCCGAGGGAGTGACCGGCTGCGGCGATGGGGGTGATTTGAAGGGACTCTGTGAGGACGCGGAGGGCGGCGACGGAGACGGTGAGGATGGCGGGCTGGGTGTGCTCGGTGAGCTGGAGGGTCTCTGCGGGGCCTTCAAAGATGAGGTGCGAGAGATGGAAGCCGAGGACCTCGTCTGCTTCCTTGAAGACTGCTTTGGCGGAGGGGAAGTTGTCGTAAAGCTCGCGGCCCATGCCCACTGTCTGGGAGCCCTGGCCGGGGAAGAGAAAGGCTGGTTTCAACATCAGTTACCTCGCATTCGATGGTAAATGAGTGGGTATGGGGAAGTATTTTGGGGGTTCGTACAATATTCAGCGCGATGAAACGTTAACACCTGTAGAGACTGAGGAACACGATGTCGAGTTCAGAGTTGAGCCTTGCCGAGCAGGACGATTTCATTGCCGAGACGTTGCGGCGGGATGAATCGCGGCTGCGCAGCTTCATCGGCAAACGGGTCTTCGACGACGGCGATGCGGAAGATGTGCTGCAGGACGTGTTCTATGAGCTGGTGCAGACGTATCGGCTGATGAAGCCGGTGGAGCAGGTGACGGCGTGGCTTTATCGCGTGGCGCGGAACAGGATTACGGATCTGTTTCGGAGGCAGAGGCCGGACTCTTTGAATGAGGCGGAGTACAAGGGCGAGGAGTCCGAGGTTCTGCTGGATTCGCTGCCGTCCGAGAGCGACGGACCGGATGCGGTGTATGCGCGGAACCTGCTGTTTGAGAGCCTGGACGATGCGCTGGAGGAGCTGCCGGAGGAGCAGCGCGAGGTGTTCATCGCGCATGAACTGATGGGCAGGAGCTTCAAGGAGTTGGCGGAGGAGACGGGCGTAAGTGTGAATACGCTGCTGTCTCGGAAGCGGTATGCGGTGCTGCATCTGCGGGAGCGGCTGCGGGAGATCAGGGAAGAGTTTTTGGATTCGTAAGGAGAGACGTATGAAGGGCTATCGGTTGTGGAAGGCTGTAAAGATTCTGGTGATGGTTGTTGTGTGCGCGGCGGTGTTTGGGCTGGTGGTGATGCAGCTTTGGAACTGGCTGATGCCGGCCATCTTCGGGCTGCGGACGTTGACGTTTGTGCAGGCGCTGGGGCTGCTGGTGCTGAGCAAGGTGTTGTTCGGCGGGTTCCACCGGCATGGCCACGGCGGCGGGCGCGGATGGCGGCGCGGGATGGGCGAGCGCTGGGAGAAGATGACGCCGGAGGAGCGGGAGCGGTTCAAGGCTGGGATGCGTGGACGGCGTGGCGGCTGGTGTGAGCCTCGCGAGTCGGCGAAGGAAGAGGCTGCGGTATGACCTCCTTTTCTTATGAAATTCAGGAGTTTGCCGGTATGAATCCGACACCTTTTGTTCCGTTGGAGGCCAGTGCGGAGGTCTCGTTGAGCGATCTTATGGTGGAGTTGCAGCAGGAGAATACGCGGTTGAAGTTGTTGGTGTCTGAGTTGTTGCTGACGAATCAGCGGTTGCGCCGGGAGGATTAGGCGTTGGTTGGGGTTTGTTCGGGTGCCTATGTGCCGGGCCTTCAGCCCTTGGGCTTATGGTGCGCCGTTACCTAGGCCTTCGGCCTAGGCTGTTATGTTGTCGCGCCTTCAGCGCTTGGAGTGGCGGCGGTCCTCAGGCTTCAGAGCAAGCTTCGGCGTTAGGAATGCTGGCGGTCCTCAGGTTCAGGAACGCGGGTGGTTCTCGGGGTTTTGTGGGGTCTTTATTGCTTACAAGGCTGGTTCTCAGAATCAAAAAGCTCCACGGCGCTCGAAGCTTCGAGTGCTGTGGAGCTTTTTCTTTGCCCTGAAGCGGGCTAGATGCCTACGCCAAACTCCATGTCCTGGAGCTCGTCGCCGGAGTGGGCGTAGAAGTCGTAGGGGGTGCGGCGGTTGAACTTGTAGCGTTGGCGAAGCTCTCGTCCGACGAAGAGGCCGAGGGCTACGGCGCCCATGCCGGCGGAGACCCAGCCGAGGGTCCGGAGGAGCGCAGTCTCCTGCGATTCAGGGAGCGCGGCTTCGAGGGCTTCAGTGGCGGTTTCCGCGATCACTGCGGGAATGTCTTCGATCTTGCTGGCGAAGAGTCGGGATGTAAGGAGCGACAACATAGTAGGGCGATGATAACGCAGGTGCGGGGACGTTTGGCAATGGGGCTGATGGGGGATGAATCGTGGCGGGTACGGGTGATGGGAATTGTTGCAGGGGTGGGATGGCTAAAAGCAAGGCGTAACGGGGATAGAAAGGATAAAAGCGGGATAAGAGCAGGCAACGGCTCATGCGGGTTAGAGGCAAAGGCAACTGCAAGTGCAAAGGCCAAAGCCAATACGGAGGTTCTGAGCTTCGCTCAGAATGACGGCTTTCTTTCCTTTCCATCTCCTTCCGTCTCCATTCCATCTCCTTCCGCCTTCCCTTTCCGTCTCCTTCCGCCTTCCCTTTCCATCTCCTCCATCTTTCCTTCCTGTTTGGGGCGATTTGCGAGGGCTACGTGACCTCTACCTGCTGGAAGCCCAGGCCGTAGAGGAGGGTGGTGATGGTGGCGCGGGCGTTCTTGCGGGCGGCGTCGAGGATGCCGTCGGAGAGGGCTCCGGCCTGGAGTTGCTGCTGGGCCTTGGCGCGGGTGTCGGACTCGAGGTTCTGGTCGACCGGGACCAGGAGGCCGGTGGTGCGGGAGTAGACGCGGGTGTGGACGTTATCCAGAGAGGTGATGAAGACCTCCGACGCGGGGAGGTTGACGTGGATGGAGCGCGGATTGTTGGCGTCGATGCGGACGTCTTCGGGCTTGAGCTTGGAGAGATCGATGCCGGCGATGGATTGGCCGTGGACGACAAGGAGGATGCGGTCGCCGGCGAGGATGTCCGGCAGGATGGGGCTGGCGTGCGCGCCTTCTACGACCGTATCGACGGAGTAAACGACGGTTTCCAGGCGGCTGAGGCGCTGGATCTTCTCGACGACGACGGGGACGGAGGTGTCGAAGGCGGTGGTGCGGCCGGAGATCATGGTGGCGATGCGGCCGGAGAGGCCAGTGGTGGCCTGGCGGAGGAAGAAGACCAGAGCCGCCGCGCCGAGGATCAGGGCGAAGACGAAGGTGAAGAACGAGGTGGAGCCTCGGCGGCCGGAGTCGTACTGGGTGGTCATGCTGTTAAAGTACAGGGCCCAGTGACTAGGGCCTAGTTAAGAACAAAGGCCTAGTCGACTTTTATGGTGGCGTCGAGGTCTACGACAAGGGTTTGGGATTCGATCTTCATGGAGTGGAGGTTGAGGGCGTCCAGGGTAAGGACGTAGCCGGTGGAGTCCGGGGAGCGGACGAGGAGAGTGCGGAGGAGATTGGCGGCGTTGACCTTCATCTCGGACGGCATCTTTTTGGAGAGGAAGGGGAGCAGGAGGGCGTCGAGTTCCTTGCTGCCGGAGAGGTGTTCGATGCGGGCGTCGTGGAAGCCGACAGACTCGTCTTCGGCCTCGGGGATGAAGGAGACTTCTGACTCGATGTTGATCCAGACGCCGATGCAGTGACCGCGGATGGAGGCTCCGAAGTTGGCGTGGGTGTGGATCTTGACGACCATGCGGGGGACGCTGGAGGGGTCGTCTGGCGCATTGTTGATGAAGGAGATCTGGGGGTTATCGGCGAAGACGGAGCAGCCTCCGGTGGGCTTGCCGCGGAGGTAGTAGCGGTTGGGCAGGCCTGGGGGGCCGGGGGTCTTGAAGAGCTGGTGGTTGAGGGTGCGCTCCAGCGCCTGTGCGGAGATGCGGACCTCGACGGCGCGGGCGGAGAGCGCGGGGAGGAGCAGGACGGCGGCCAGAAGGATGAGGAAGCGTTGGGCGGGCTTCATGGGTTTGAGTTTAGTCCTGAGGCGGGGTGCGGGCGGGGAGGGCGAGTGGATGCAATAATTTAGGTATGGCAGTTGGCGGCGGAGCGCGGGTTTGAAGCGGATCGATCAGCTCGACGGCGTGCGTGCGCTGGCGATTGGGGCCGTGTTTCTGCATCATGCGTTCCAAGTCAAGATGCTGTGGGCTGGGGTCGACCTGTTCTTCATCCTCTCCGGGTTTTTGATTACGGGCATCCTGATCGGCGCGAAGGAAAAGCCGCTGGGGAGCTACTTCAGCCACTTCTACGAGCGGCGCGCGCGCAGGATTCTGCCGCCGTACGTGGTGCTGTTGATCGTGGTGTCGATCTTCTTTGGCGTGGAGTGGATCAGGCACTGGTACCTGTTCTTCTTCCTGATGAATGCGCTGGTGAGCTTCCACGCGGCCAACCTGGAGCCGCTGGCAGTGCTGTGGTCGCTCTCCGTTGAGGAGCAGTTTTATATGGTTTGGCCGTTCGTCGTGTACTTCCTGGATGAGACGGCGATTGCGTGGGCGGCGGGCGGGCTGGTGGTGCTGGCGCCGCTTTTACGTTGGGTGTTTACGCCCCACTTTGCGGAGCACTGGCAGATCTATATGCTGACGCCGTTCCGGATGGATCTGATGGCGGTGGGTGCGTTGCTGGCGGTGGTCTGGCGGCGGCGGCGTGATTTAGTGGAGCGGTTTGGGGCCTGGGGTCTGGCGATGACGGTGGCGGCGCTGGGGGTGTTTGGGGCGCTCTCGCGGTACCCGTGGTTCACGACGACGGCGAATACTCGCGCGGCGAACGTGTGGGTGTATGAACTGACGCTGCTGGCGAGCCTGGGGGTGATCCTGTGGGCGCTGAGTGGGCGTGGCGTCGGGCTGCTGCGGTGGTCTCCGCTGCGGTATCTGGGGCGGATCAGCTATATGTTCTACCTGATCCATGTGCCGGCGCTGAAGCTTTCGGAGAGATGGATTGGGAATCGGTATGAGTCTGCGGGTGTGGCGCTGGCTGGGACTTTGCTGTTTTCTGCCGCGAGCTGGCGGTGGTACGAGCAGCCGATTCTTTTCTGGAAGGCTAAGAGCCGGGTGAGGCGGGAGGCGGAGCAGGATGAGAAGGCGATTACGGCTCCGCGGGGGTAGTAAGGGGTAGTCTCGCCGCTTACTTCAGGTGGACGATATCCATGATGATGGCGTCGCTGATCTTCCATTCGCCGTTCTGTTTGACCATGACGTTCAGGTAGTACGAGTGACGGGGCTGCATGGGGTTGCCGCTGATGTCGTTGACCAGGCCTTCGATCTTTTCGTCGCTCCAGACCGCGGCGGTGGTGGGTGAGGTGAGGCGGAGGTCGAGGATCTTGGTGGGGACGGTGCTGGTGCCGGCGCGGTAGCCGGGGCGGGCTAGGAGATCGGTGAGGAACTTTTCAATCTCTGCGCGGCCGTGTAGGCGGACGCCGAATGGGTTCTGCCAGATGGCGTCGGCGGTGAAGACGGAGGCTACTTCGTGGGGGTCGAACTTGTTCCAGCCTTCTGCTTCGTGGGCTAGGACGGAGCGGATTGCGGCTTCGTCGGGGGTGGGTTGCTGGGCGGTGGCCCAAGGGAGGGCTGTGGTCAGGATTGCGGCGAGAAATATTGCTTTAAGACGCACTGTGAACTCCTTGAGGACCAGCCGAGGAAGGTTGTCGTTCACTGTTGAGCCGTTAATAAACCATTTTTTATGGAATCTGACGGAGGTCTATTCCCGACCGTGAGCCGTGAGATGTAAGAGGATCAACAACAGCGCGAACATGCGGTCCTCTGCTTCAAGGGAATCTATCCAAATGTTGCCTCCTGCCAAAAGAAGACCCGGTCTTGGCCAACTGTGAGCGATCCTCTGCCCAGCGAGATCATCAACAAAGGTTCCGAACAACATACGCCGACGGCCCAGCCAGATGGAACCATCAGCATATTTAATCTCAGTGGGTTGAAACGATTTCCAAGTACCAGTGCTTGCGACAAGTTGCCCTTCGCATAGCACTCGGTATGACTCTCTCCCGAGAACGGATGTTCGAAAGAACTGCAGTTCCCAGATGCTCGATCCGTATCTGCATCGGAAGGAGCAGCCACCAAGCTCCTCCACCTTTGGGCTGGGTGCATAAACAAGGCGCGCGATGCACTCGTCGGCGGAAGACAGCTCAAACTCAGCAAATGGCTTTTGTCTCGCCTCAAAGTGCTTACCTTCTTTTAGGTTTAGTTCAGCCACTTTTTCTCCCGAACGGTCTCAATGCGCGATCAGTAGGTGTGCATTTGTAGTTCGACGCTGACGCGTTCATGGCGTTGGAGATGGCCGATGACGCCAAACAAATTTTCAACAGTAGGATTGCCGTTTGGACCAAACATGCGTTGCAGGCTTGGGGACGAGATTTGAGTCATTTTTGATAGTTCGGTGAAGCCGACGGTGGCATTGATGTAGTTGCGGAGGATGCTGCGCCCGGTGGCAAGATCGCCGTCATAGATGAGTTGCAAACCTTCACGCAGCAATGCCTGGCGAAACGCCGGTTCGCTTTGTGCGCGTTCGCGGATCGTCTCTCGAAAGTCTCTGGTCAACGCCATTCTGAGTTCTCTTATCCGCACTTCTATTGACAGTTTAGACTTGATCCGCGAGGAATCATGTCTAAAGCTAAGGTTTTGCAGAGTGTGTTTTGTGGGTTTGGTTTGGCTGGCTTGCTGGTTGTGGGGGCAGCGGGGCAGGACATTACGCCGGATGCTTCTGGGCTTTTGGCGCGGGCGGGTGGGGTTAGGCTGCAGGTCAATGCGCTGCGCGACGATGTGATTCGGGTGCGGATGTGGAAGGGGGATGCGAGACCGGAGGATGCTTCGTGGGCGGTGATCGGGCATGGGAAGGTGCCCGTGACGGCGGAGGCGAAGGGCTTTGCGACCAAGGACCTGCGGATCAGTGTGGATGAGCGGTTGATGCTGACCGTTAGCGATCTGCAAGGCAACGTGCTGCAGAAGGATGCGGCTCCGGTGGCCTGGGAGGGGAACCGGTTTACGGTGAGCAAGCAGCGGGGGTTCGACGATCATTTCTTTGGGCTGGGAGATAAGCCGGGGCCTTTAGACCGTGGGGGACAGGCGTTCACGATGTGGAACACGGACTCGTTTGGGTGGCAGGAATCGACCGATCCGATCTACAAGAGTGTGCCGTTCTTCATGGATGTGAACAAGGGGCGCACGCTGGGGGTGTTCCTGGACAATACGTGGCGGACGAGCTTCGACTTTGGCCGCGCGGATGAGAAACGGTATACGTTTGGGTCTCTCGACGGGCCGCTGGACTACTACCTGATGTATGGGCCTGAGGCGAAGGAGGTGGTGAAGACGTGGGCGTGGCTGACGGGGCCGACGCCGCTGCCGCCGATGTGGGCGCTGGGCTTTCAGCAGTCGCGGTACTCATACTTTCCGGAGAGCCAGTTGCGGGAGGTGGCGGACAGGCTGAGGAAGGACAGGATTCCGAGCGATGTGCTTTGGCTGGACATCGACTTCCAGCACAAGAACTGGCCGTTCACCGTGGATGAGCAGGGCTATCCGAACTTCAAAGGCATGGTCAAGGATCTGGCGGACGAGAGGTTCAAGCTGGTGGTGATTACGGACCTGCATGTGGCGAAGCAGGCGGGGGTGGGGTATGCGCCGTATGAGTCGGGCACGGCGGGCGACCACTTTGTGAAGAATCCGGACGGGTCGACGTATGTGGGGGTGGTTTGGCCGGGGCCGGCGGTGTTTCCGGATTTCACGCGGAAGCAGACTCGGCAGTGGTGGGGCACGCTGTATAAGGGATTTGTGGCGGATGGGGTGGCGGGTTTCTGGAACGATATGAACGAGCCGGCGGTGTTCGACGGGCCGGGAAAGACGATGCCGGATACGGTGCAGCACCGGATTGACGAGCCGGGCTTCAAGCCGAGGACGGCGACGCACCTGGAGATCCATAACGTGTATGGGATGGAGAACTCGCGTGCGACGTTTGAGGGGCAGCTTGCGCTGCGGCCGAATGAGCGTCCGTTTGTGATGACGCGTGCGAGCTATGCAGGGGGGCAAAGGTATGCCACGACCTGGACGGGAGACAACAGTGCGACGTGGAACCATCTGCGGATGACGGTGCCGCAACTGGTGAACCTGGGGCTGAGTGGGTTTTCTCTGGCCGGGGCGGATGTGGGCGGATTTGCGGGGTCGCCGCCGGCTGATCTGCTGACGAAGTGGTTGGAGATCTCGGCGTTTCAGCCGATCGACCGGGACCACTCGGCGAAGGGGACTCGGATGCATGAGGTGTGGGTGGATGGGCCGGAGCAGGAGGCGATCCGGCGGCGGTTCATCGAGGAGCGTTATAAGCTGATGCCGTACCTGTATACGGTGGCGGAGGAGACGAGCCGGGATGGCGTGCCGTTCAATCGACCGCTGTTTCTGGAGTTTCCGCGGGCGACGGCGGATGGGAGTCCGTACGATCTGACGACGGGTGGTGGGGAGTTCATGGTGGGGGAAAGGCTGCTGGTTGCGCCGAATCCCTCGCCCGAGGAGGTTGCGCCGTATACGATTCATCTGCCGCCGGGGACCTGGTACGACTACTGGACGGGCGAGCAGACGACCAGGGCGGGGGCTGTGGGGACGTTGGATCTGGAGCAGCGGGATAAGGTGATCGCACAGAAGCCGCTGCTGGTGACGCCGAAGCTCGAAGAGCTGCCGGTGTATGTGCGCGGGGGGACGATTCTGCCGATTGCGCCGCTGACGCAGAACACCGCCGAGGTTCCGAATGGGCCGCTGACATTGAGGGTCTATCCGCTGGCTGCGGGGCTGAATACGCCGGGCGAGAGCTGCTCGGGTGAGGTGTATGCGGATGACGGGCATAGCTTCGATTTCAAACGCGGGGAGTTTGCGCGGGTGAAGTTTAGCTGCGCTGTGGGTGCGGATGGGGGGCTGACCTTCGAGGTGGCGAAGCAGGAAGGGAAGTGGAAGCCCTGGTGGAAGGAGTATCGGGTTGAGGTTGTGGGTTGGACTCCGGGGAAGAATGAGGCTACATTCAACGGCAAGGGCTTGAAGATGACGCAGGTGGATGGGCGCTGGGGGGTGACGGTTCCGGCAAATGGGGCGGCGGGGAGGGTGGAGTTGCGGTAGAGCCAGCTGCCATAAATATGGTAGGTTGGAGAGCATGAGGACGACGATCGATATTCCGGACCCGATCTATCGTGAGTTGAAGGCCAGGGCTGCGCGGGAGGGGACTTCGGTGAAGCAGATTATTTTGCGCAGCGTCGCGAGTGCGCCGGCTAAGGCTGAAGCTGTCTCTGCGAAGGTCAAGGGACGATATCCGCTGCTTTCTTCCAAGGAGCCGGGAGCGTTGAAGCTCGGCGAGGAAGGTGTCTACGAGTACATCCCATTTCCCTGATGTGAATGTGTGGGTGGCGCTGGCGCATGAGCGGCATACGCATCATCGCGTGGCGTCTGAGTGGATCGACTCGGTGGGGCCGCGGAGTGCGCTCTACTTTTGTCGCATCTCGCAGCTTGGGTTGCTAAGGACGTTGACGACCGGCGGTGCGATGGGTGGGGACGTGCTGACTCAGGCACAGGCTTGGATGACCTACGATTCCTTCCTCGAAGACAGCCGCAACCGCTTTATGGATGAACCGGCAGGTATCGAGCAGGAGTTCCGCGAACGTACCTTTCGCGACGAAGCCTCGAACAAACTATGGGCCGATGCTTACTTCGCGACGTTTGCGCAGCTTGCGGGTCTGAAGCTGGTGACCTTCGATAAGGCTCTGGCAAAGAGCGTTCCGGGTGCGCTCCTGCTCCGCTTGTAGCGGTCGCAAGATCGCACCCGGTTGTTGCTAGGCCTTGGCGGCGGGGACTGCTTCGTGCGGGGTGTGGCCTTCATGGATGAGGCTGGTGGCGTTTTCCTGGCGATGCTTGTAGCTGGCTCCGACGAAGTCGCGGAAGAGCGGATGCGGCTCCAGCGGCTTGGACTTGAACTCCGGGTGGAACTGGCAGCCGAGGAAGAACGGGTGGCCCGGAATCTCCACGATTTCAACGTAGGTGGAGTCCGGAGTGGTGCCGGTGAGGCGCAGGCCGGCGCCGGTGAGGACAGCCTCGTACTCGCGGTTGAACTCGTAACGGTGGCGGTGGCGCTCCGAGATCTCTGAGGTGCCGTAGGCCTTGTGGGCGAGCGAATCAGGCTCGAGCACGCAGGCCCACGCTCCCAGACGCATGGTGCCGCCCATCTCTTCCACGCCGGTGAGTTCGCGCAGTTTGTAGATGATGCGGTGGGGGGTGGCGGGGTCGAACTCGCCGGAGTTTGCGCCGGTGAGGCCGCAGACGTTGCGGGCGTACTCGATGCATGCGGTCTGCATGCCGAGACAAATGCCGAAGTAAGGGATTGTGTTCTCGCGTGCGTAGCGGATGGCATTCAGCATGCCTTCGATGCCGCGTTTGCCGAAGCCGCCGGGGACGAGAATGCCGTCAAAGCCGGCGAGCTGCTCCGGGTAGTTGTGGGCTTCGAGACCCTCGGCCTCAATCCAGGTGACCTGCAGCTTGAGGTTGTGGGAGAGAGCGCCGTGGACGAGCGATTCCTTGAGGGACTTGTAGGAGTCTTCGTACTCGACATACTTGCCCACGATGGCGATGCTGACGACGTCCTGCGGGTTATAGGCGCGCTGGACGATGTCCTGCCACTTGGTGAGGTCGGGGGCTTTGGAGTCGATACGGAGGTAGTTGAGGGCGAGCGTGTCGACATTCTGCTCGGCCAGGTTCAGCGGGACTTCGTAAATAGAGGGGACGTCGCGTGCGATGATGACGGCCTTCTCTTCCACGTTGCAGAAGGCTGCGATCTTGGAGCGCATCTCGCGGGGGACGGCGCGGTCTGAGCGGCAGAGGAGGATATCCGGCTGGATGCCGATGGAGAGCATCTCCTTGACGGAGTGCTGGGTGGGCTTGGTTTTGAGCTCCTGCGCGGCGGCGATCCAGGGGATCAACGTCATATGGGCGAAGCAGGTATTCTCCCGGCCGAGCTCTTGCCTCATCTGTCGTATCGCTTCGAGGAAGGGGAGGGATTCGATATCGCCGACGGTTCCGCCGATCTCGACGATCGCGACCTCACAGTCCGCGGCGACCTTGCGCATGGCGTTCTTGATCTCGTTGGTGACGTGCGGGATGACCTGCACGGTCTTTCCGAGATAGTCGCCGCGACGCTCCTTGGTGATGATCTGCTCGTAGATGCGGCCGGTGGTGAGGTTATTGTCACGCGTGAGTTTGGCGTGGGTGAAGCGTTCGTAGTGGCCCAGGTCGAGGTCGGTCTCTGCGCCGTCGTCTGTGACGAAGACCTCGCCGTGCTGGAAGGGGCTCATGGTGCCTGGATCGACGTTGAGGTAGGGGTCGAACTTCATCAGGTTGACCTTGATGCCGCGCGCCTCAAGCAGGCAGCCGATGGAGGCTGCCGCGAGACCCTTGCCGAGCGAAGACACGACGCCGCCGGTTACAAAGATGTACTTTGCAGACATGTCCGCGACCTCTTTATTTGGTGTTTTGGATTGTGCTTGGTTGGCACGGTTAAGTATCTCAGAGTGTGGGGGGCAGAGGCAACGGGGGGCTGAAAATGGTGGCGGCAGGCGTATAGTGTCGGCATGGGAACGGCGCTGGCACAACTCGACGAGGAAATCCTGGTGCGGGAGAAGATTGCGGAGTTGACGCTGCCGGACGGGGTGAAGTTCAAGCGGATCGAGCAGATGAACGACTGGACGGGGGATCCGTCGCTGACGATTTACTTCGGCGTTTCGAAACGTCGTCCGACCTCACCCAAGTCCATCCGAGAGCTTACGGTGATGACCAAAACGCTTCGGAAGGCAATTCTGGACCTCGGTCTCGGCAAGTTCCCTTTCTTTCGCTTTGAAGACGCGAGGTAAATGACTTGGCGCTTGCGGACGATCTTCTGCTTCAGGCGCGCGACCTGGCCAACTGGGGAGAGAGCCGCCCGCGTCAGGCAAGTTTGCGCCGTTCGGTTTCCACTGCCTACTATGCTTTGTTTCACCTGCTGGTTCAGGATGCAGCGAAACGCTTGAGTCCGGGGTCGCCGAACGGTCTGACTCAGCAAATTGGGCGTGCATTTGTTCACGGTGATATGAAGCAAGCATGCAAATCAATCACGGCTCAGCCAACGAGCGTGCTGCTGACTCTTCGACCACAGGGCTTTTCTCTTCGCCTGCAGTCCGTCGCCGGAACCTTTGTCAATCTGCAAGAGCAGCGTCATGCGGCGGACTATGATCTGACCCGCACATATACACGAATCGATGTTTTGAACGTCGTTGACACTGCCCAAGATGCGTTTGCAGACTGGCGTAATGTGCGCCGAACAGCCGAAGCTAACGTCTTCTGTGCGGCGTTGCTTTTTCACCGCACGTGGGGACGGTGATGCTGCTGAACTGGCGATTGGATGTGCAGCGCTGGGCTCTGTTGCGGCTGCAGGGGGTGGCTGCGAGGCGGCGACGAGGGCCCAAGGTGGCGCGGCATCTGGCGGTGGGCGAGCGGGGTGAGTTTGAGGCTATGTTCTATCTGCGGCGGCTGGGATACCAGTTTGTGGAGCGGCGGTGGCGTAGCCCGGAGCTGCGGGGGGATCTCGACCTGATCGGCTGGGATGGGGAGACGCTTTGTTTTGTTGAGGTCAAGGCCCGCACGGCACGGGACCTTGCGCCGGCGGAGGCCAGTGTCGACGAGCAGAAGAAGGCGATGCTGCGGAGAATGGCGCGGGCGTATCGGCGAACGCTGCCGAGGGAGGATCGCAAGGATTTGGCGCTGCGGTTCGACGTGGTTTCGGTCTATCTGCTGGGGCAAACGGTGGAGTGTGAGTTGGTGCGAGATGCGTTTGCGTTCGTCTCGGATGAAGAGGTTGGGTTTCAGTTCTAAATCCTTGCTTGCACCAAGTGGCCGTTTTCAGGGTTTCTGGTGTCTAAGTACTCAGAGGACGGTGGACGACAATGACTTTGCTGAACGCGCCGGCGTATAACGAGCGGAAAGAACGCACGATCAAGGCGACGATCATCGGTAGCGGCTTACTGGTGGCTTTGATCATCATCATCGGCGTGGGCGGATTTCTGGTGGGGCATGGCTGGTTCTTCTCCAACCTGCCGGCGGAGCATCGGGTGAGCACGTTCTTCGACGCGCTGGAGGCCAATAACTACGACAAGGCCTTTGGGATCTACACCAACGACGCCGACTGGAAGCAGCATCCGGATCAGCATAAGGATTACGGCATCGACCGCTTTACCGAGGACTGGACAAAGGACAGTCCTGCGGATGGTCCGATCATTTCGCACCATGTCGACATCTCGAAGACGGATGGTACGGGGAACTTTGGTTCCGGGATTATCGTCGCCGTGCGGGTGAACTCTGCCAAGACCCAGAACAAGAAGCTCTTCATGTACTACGTCCGCAAGGACGGTACGCTGACCTGGCCGGCGTTCCACCAGCTCGAATACTAGGGCGCTGGTAGTAGACTGGCACTCCGGTACTTCAAGGGGGATGGTGCGATGGCGACTTTGGTTTCTTCTGTGAGCGGTGCGGCTGAGGCGGAGCAGGCTGTGCGGAAGCTGACGCACTGGATTGGCGGCACGGCGGTTGCAGGAACTTCGGGCCGGTTTGGCGATGTCTACAATCCGGCCAGCGGGCGCGTGCAGGCGCATGTGCCGCTGGCCACCGATGCTGAGGTCGATGCTGCTGTGCAGGCTGCTGTGGCTGCGTTTCCGTCGTGGTCGGCTCAGCCTCCGCTGCGGCGGGCGCGAGTCTTGTTCCGGTTCCGGGAGATCTTCGAGCGGCGTCTGGATGAGGTCGCGGCGTTGCTGACCAGCGAGCACGGCAAGGTCAACTCCGACGCTCGCGGAGAGTGTACGCGCGGGCTTGAGGTCGTCGAGTTCGCCACCGGCATCCCGCAGCTCCTCAAGGGTGAGTACACCGAGCAGGTTGGGCCGGGGATCGATAGCTGGAGCATGCGGCAGCCGCTGGGGGTCGTGGCGGGGATTACGCCGTTCAACTTCCCGGCCATGGTGCCCATGTGGATGTTCCCCATTGCGATAGCGTGCGGCAATACCTTCGTGCTGAAGCCGAGCGAGCGCGATCCCAGCGTCTCGCTGCTGCTGGCGGAGATGCTGAAGGAGGCCGGACTGCCGGATGGCGTATTCAACGTCGTTCATGGGGATAAGTCTGCGGTCGACGCGATCCTGCAGCATAAGCAGATTCAGGCGGTGAGCTTTGTGGGGTCCACGCCGATTGCGGAGTACGTCTACCGCGAAGGCACGAAGACGGGCAAGCGAGTGCAGGCGCTGGGCGGCGCGAAGAATCACATGATCGTGATGCCGGATGCGGATCTGGACCAGGCTGCGGACGCTCTGGTGGGTGCGGCGTATGGCTCGGCCGGCGAGCGCTGCATGGCGATCTCGGTTGCCGTGACGGTGGGGGCGCAGACGGCGGATGCGCTGATCGGAAAGCTGGAGTCGCGGATTGCTAGCCTGAAGATTGGCGATGGTGCGGACGACAAGCCTGGGCACGCGGTCGATCTTGGGCCGCTGGTCACGAAGGTTCATCTGGAGAAGGTCTCGGGTTATCTGGCGACGGGGCAGAGCGAAGGCGCGGAGTTGCTGGTGGACGGACGTGAGACGGCGCTGCCGGCGGGTGACGGCTTCTTCCTGGGCGCGTGCCTGTTCGACCATGTCAAGCCGGAGATGAAAATCTATCGCGAGGAGATCTTTGGGCCGGTGCTGGGGATCGTGCGGGCCAACAACTTCGAGACGGCACTGGGCCTGATCAACGAGCACGAGTTCGGCAATGGCACGTCTATCTTTACGCGTGACGGCGATACGGCGCGGGACTTCGCCAATCGCGTGCAGTGCGGCATGGTTGGGATCAACGTGCCCATCCCGGTGCCGATGGCGTTTCATAGCTTCGGCGGCTGGAAACGCTCACTGTTTGGCGATCACTCCGTCTATGGCCCTGAGGGTGTGCGTTTTTACACGCGGATCAAGACGATCACGAGCCGCTGGCCCACAGGCATTCGCGCAGGCGTCGATACGACCATGCCGACGCTCGGCTAACGCTCAACTTTGCAAGTTCTGGAGAAATGAATGCTGCTGCGGAAGCGTGTTGTTGCCGGTCTGTTTGCCTTAGCTCTATCAACCCCACTGATGCACGCCCAGTTTTCGGGGCAGTCGCCGCGTGACAACTTCCGCGATACGTCCATCCTGCGCCCACCGGCCGGGAGCAAGGTTGCGATCATCGTGTTTGAGGATCTGGGCTGCCCGGCCTGCGCCAAGGCTCATCCGTACGAGCAGGAGGTGCAGAAGAGCACCGGCGCGACGCTGGTGCGGTATGACTTTCCGCTTGAAGGGCACATCTGGACCTTCGACGGCGCTGTTGCTGCCCGCTACATCCAGGACAAGATCAATCCGAAGCTGGCGGACCAGTTCCGCAGCGACGTCTTCGCCTCGCAGATGCAGATCTCAAACCGCGAGGACCTGCATGCGTACACGGACAAATGGCTGAAGGCCCACGGGCAGAACCCGCCGTTCGTGATGGATCCGGGCGGCAAGCTGGCTGCTGAGGTGAAGGCCGACTACGACCTTGGCCGCAGGCTGAACGTCGAGTACACCCCGACGATTGTGGTGGTCACGAAGGACCACTACCAGGTGATCTCCGGCACGGCCTCGCTCAACTTCGATCCCGGTAACCTGCAGCGTGCGACCGAAGCAGCGGTGGCGCAGACCAAGTCGGCTCCGGCACATGCTGCCGCGGCGAAGAAGACCTCGGCTCACTGAGACCCAAACGCCTCAGTGAGCCGGTGACGAAGATTACTTCTCGCTCGTCGGTGGGGCGATGTTCTTCAGCCGCAGGTAGGTGGATAGCTCCGCGTACTGTTCGTTGTCATGCGAGACATTGCCCCAGGCCATGCCGATGCGGGAGCGCTTGCCTTTGCCTTGCGTCAGCATCTCGGAGATGTTGGCATCGGTCAGTGCGCCGTAGGCCTTGTCGCACTCGGCGAACGAGGCTTTGAGGCCCGCGACGATGGCGTCTTTTCCAACTGCTTCGGTGGGAACGGACGCCGGATCGAACTTGCCGCCGTTCAGCGTGGTGCAGGTGTGGAACTGCGCCTCGGTGACGTGATTCACGACGCGCGCGTAGGTGCGGATATCGGCTGTGGGCTTGTAGTCGTAGTCGGCGGCGGGCATCTTCTCCGCAGCCTTGATGACGTTATCCTTCACGCGGTTGTAGGTCGCCAGCACCTCGCTGGCGGGACCGGTGGTGACCGGCGGCGCGGGCATCGGCATGGACATCTGCTGGGCTGAAGCGGGCAGCGCCAAGGCGGGCAAGGCAAGGGCGGCGGCGGAGGTAAGGGCGAGCAGCGTGCGATTCATGAGTGACCTTTCGCTTACAACTCTGAGAGTATCCGTACCGGGATGATGGAACAAGCGATACTTCCGGCTTGAAAGCACAAACGGCTCACCCGAAAAAACATCTCCAGGTGAGCCGTCAGTGCAGAGCGCAACGCTACGACTTCTTCGCCGCCGCACGCTTGGCGATACGCGTCACCGAGCCGTCCGGCATCACGATGTACTTGTCGCCGGTCGTCTCTTCGATGTACGAGTTCTTGCTGCCGGTGACGAGCGTGACCTCACGCGCGTCAGTCTGACCGGGTGCCGTCAGGATGAAGTGCTTGCCGTCACCGGTGTCCTGGACCGGAGCTTTGGCCATGGGAGGCGGAGCGACAGGAGCAGCAGCGGCGATCGCCGGCGAAGGTGCCGCCGTAGGAGCCGAGCCCGTGAAGGCCGTGATCTGCCCGGTCTGGCGGAAGTGGACGTACTCCGGTCCCTTGATGCCGGCGACGCACTGCGAGTAAGCGTCCGTGCCCACCTGCTGGCCGATGGCCGTGGTGCTGGCTACGTTATCGCTGTTACGGTCCGTGCGCTGGGTTGCACCGGTGGCTGCGGCAGTCTGCGCGCCGTTGTTGTTGCCGCCCCACCAGCCGTAGCCGCTCTTGCGGGAGATGGCGCTGGTGGCCGCACCGGTGATGCCGGTGACCGCGCCCTGCTTCATCTTATCGTTGTCCTGGCCGTGCTCGCGCTTATGCAGGGTGTCCTGCTCGGACGCAAGCTGTGAGGTGGCCTGGCCCCGGCACTGCGAGATCTGGTCGGCGGTGATGGGCATCATCTCCATGGTGATGCCGTCCGCGGGGCCGGCAGCGGGCGCCTGGCCGGAGGCGGCAAGGGCAAAGGCGGAGAGGCAGGTGGCCGTGAGGAGGGAAAGGGTGCGGGTCATAGCAAAATGCTCCTGGAAATTGAAGGTAATCATCCATACTGCTGAGCGTGCAAAGGCTCGTTTTTCTGGGGACGCGATTATCCTACGCCGAATTTTGTTCGTTGCAAGCCAAAAGACGTGTGTTTTCACAGGTTTCCCGGAGGGCGGGAAGATTGGGAAAAGCCGGGCCGCCGCCGGAATCGGGGAGATTCCAGCGGCAGGCTGCCGTGTGTTTCTGTCTAGCTGTCTGGTCTAGCTGTCGGAGGTCGCGCTCGTCGAGGTCACCAGGTTGAAGTCGAAGCTCACCTCCCGGGCACGATCCGGTTCAACCAGCGCATCCGCAAGGGCCAGGTGTTTATCCAGCGTTGCAATCCCGCGGTCGATCTCTTCCCTGGTCACGATCAACGGCGGCGCAACGACAAAGTGCGAGACCCACGCCTGGATGATGACGCCGTCCGCCATGCATTTGCCGGCGATCTGATCGACCAGCAGCGGCGTGCCCGACACCTTGTCCGAGTAGGTGTTGAAGGGCTCCTTGGTCGTCTGATTCTTCACCAGTTCGACGGCCCAGAAGAGACCCTTGCCACGGACATCGCCCACGGAGGGATGCTTCGCCTTCAACTCCCGCAGCTTGGCTTCGACGTACGGAGCAAGCTCCGCGGAGCGGTCGACAAGGTTGAGCCGCCGCATCTCGTTGATGGTCGCGACCGCAGGCGCGAGCGTCATGGGATGCGCCTCATAGGTGTGGCCGTGGGAGAAGTAATGATCCTGGAAGAACGCGCCGATCTTCTCGCTTGTGGCGCACAGCCCGAGCGGCACGTACGCGCTGGTGATGCCCTTGGCGGTGGTGAGGATATCCGGCACCACGCCCCAGTGCTCCATGGCGAACCACTTGCCGGTGCGCCCCCAGCCGGTCATGACCTCATCTGCAATCAGCAGCACACCGTACTCGTCGCAGATCTTGCGGAGCTTCGGCATGTACTCCTCCGGCGGCACGAGCACGCCGTTGGTGCCGACGATCGGCTCGACCAGCACGGCCGCTACGTCAGACTCGTTGCGGATCATGTGTTCCAGGTAGTCGGCGCAGGCGATCCCGCAGGCAGGATACGTGTGCTTGATGGGACAGCGATAGCAGTTGACCTCCGGCGCAAAGATCACGCCCTGCTGCTTGCCGCGCGGCTCCATGGCCCAGCGGCGCGGATCGCCCGTAGCGGCAATGCTGCCGGCGGTCGAGCCGTGATAGCTACGGTAGCGCGCGATGATCTTGGTCTTGCCCGTATACATGCGGGCGATCTTGAAGGCGGCCTCGTTCGCGTCCGTGCCGGAGGTGGTGAAGAAGAACTTGTTCAGCGAGGGCGGCAGGATCTCCAGCAGCAGCTTTGAGAGCTCTGCACGGCAGGTGGTCGCATAGCCCGGCATCGCATACGCAAGCTCCTCGGCCTGTGCGGCGATGCTCGCGATGACGGCAGGATTCTTGTGCCCCAGGTTCGAGCACATGAGCTGCGAGGAGAAGTCGAGATATTGCTTGCCGTTGCCGTCGGTGATCGTGCAGTCCTTGGCATCGACGATATGCAGCGGATTCCAGCTTTTCTGGAAGCGCCAGGTGCCGTAGTTGGTGGTGCGGACGATATCGACGACTTCCTGCGAGGTGAGGGTACTGCCGGGTGTGCTCATGGTTACGGCCTTTCGAGCTCAAGTGACTGCTGCAAGGTTGAGGTTGCACCAACGGAGGTCATCAGCGCAAGGTAGACGCCCGCCGAGACAAAGAAACCGACGAACCACGCGCCGCTATAAAGCCAGTGCAGCGCGGGCACCACGAGCCCCACCAGCGCCAATGCAACGCCCGCCACCAGTGCGATCAGCGCTCGCGGATTGATGCCGCTGGAGTACTCGTAGGCCCCGTTGCGGCGGTAGAGATCATCCAGCGATAGCCGCCGATGCCGCAGCAGAAAATAGTCTGCGACCATGATGCCCGCCACCGGGCCCAGGAGCCCGGAGTAGCCCACCAGCCAGCTTGTGAAGTTGGAGGAAGAACTCATCAGCTTCCAAGGCATGATCGCGAGGCCCAGCACGCCGGTGATCAGGCCGCCGGTGCGGAACGAAATGCGGCTCGGGGCTAGGTTGGCGAAGTCGTTGGAAGGTCCGACGACGTTGGCCCCGATGTTCACGTTCAACGTCGCGACCAACAGGCCGATCAGCGCGAAGAAGGCCACCACCGGCTGATGAAACTTGCCCAGCAGCTCAACCGGCGACCAGATGGGATGGCCGAAGACGACGGCCGACGCGGAGGTGCAGGCGATGCCCAGCGACGCGTAAAGCGTCATCGCCACTGGTAGCCCAAAGGCCTGCCCGAAGATCTGCGCGTCCTGCGACTTGGCATAGCGCGTGAAGTCCGGGATGTTCAGCGAGAGCGTCGCCCAGTACCCCACCATACCCGTCAGCGCCGGCAGAAAGAAGGCCAGAAAGCTGCGTGTCGTATGGAACTGCGAGGGCGCAGCCAGCATCGGCCCCAGCCCGCCGGCGCGGTGATACAGAAAAGCCAGCAGAGCGAGCGACATGATCGCCATGAACGGCGCTGAGAAGCTCTGCAGATGGCGGATGGATTCCACGCCCCGATAGACGACGATCATGTTCAGCAGCCAGAAGCCGAGGAAGCAAGCCCACAGGATCGGCTGAGAGCCGGCAGTGGAAGGTGCCAGCACGCCGACCATGGCGGCAATGGCACCGCCGCCGATCCAGCACTGAATCCCGAACCAACCGCACGCCACGATCGCACGCAGCAGCGCCGGAACGTTCGCGCCCCGAGGCCCAAACGGCGCACGCACAATGACAGGGAAGGGAATGCCATACTTCGCTCCGGCGTGCGCGTTGAGCAGCATCGGAATCAGCACGATGAGGTTGCCCAGCAGGATCGTCAGCACCGCCTGCCACCAGTTCATGCCGCCTGCGATCAACCCCGCCGCCAGCATGTACGTCGTGACCTCCATCGACATGGAGAACCACAACGCAATGTAGTTGTACGTGCCCCAGGTGCGGTCTTCGACGCTTGTCGGCGCAAGGTCAGCGTTATAAAGCCGCGGGTCCGGATCGCTTATCTCAGTGGAACCACGCGTGGTGGGAGCGGCGATCAAGCCATTCCTCCGGCGTTCGCCTCGGTCCGCAGGAAGCGCCCGTATCCTGCTTCGCCTACGAAGCGGCCCTCATCCACAATCAGCTTGCCGCGCGAGTAAACCTTGCTGGCATTGCCCTTCACGGTCCAGCCTTCGAACATGCTGTAGTCCGTGTTCATCGCCTGCGTGGCCGCGCTGATCGTGTACTCCGCGTTCGGATTCCACAGCAGCACATCCGCATCGAACCCTGCCGCGATCTGCCCCTTCTGCGGCAGTCCGAAGATCTTTGCGGGCGCAGACGAGGTCAGTTCCACAAAGCGCTCCGGCGTCAGTAAGCCTGCGTTCACACCGTAGTGCCACAGCAGTTGCAGGCGGTTCTCGATCCCCGGCCCACCGTTGGGAATCTTCGTAAAGTCGTCCTTGCCCAGCGCCTTCTGGTCTTCAAACCTGAAAGGACAGTGATCGGTCGAAACCACACTCAAAGACCCATCCGCCAGTGCCTCCCACAACGGCGCGTGGTTCGTCTTCGAGCGCAGCGGCGGCGTAAACACGTACTTCGCCTCGTCGAAACTCTTGCCCGGCATCTGCTCCTCGAGCGAGAGCACCAGGTACTGCGTACACGTCTCCGCCAGCGCCTTCAGACCACGCGCCTGCGCCGCCTTCAGCTCCCGCAGGCTGTCCGTGTTGGACAGATGAACGATATACACCGAAGCCCCGGCCATCTCCGCCAGGGCAATCGCACGGTGCGTCGCCTCCGCCTCCGCCTGTGTGCTGCGGGTCAGCGCATGGAAGTGCGGGGCCGTCTTGCCTTCGGCCAGCGCCTGCGCCACGATCACGTCGATCGCCGCACCATTCTCCGCGTGGATCAGGCACAGCGCCTTCAACTCCGCCGCATGCTGCATGACGCGGAACATCAGCCCGTCGTCGATCATCAGCACATTCGGATACGCCATGAACAGCTTGAAGGTCGTGATGCCTTCAGCCACCATCGCGTCCATCTCACGCAGCGTTTCGTGCTCGGAGCCTCCATGCGGGTTCAGGTCCGTGATCGCCATATGCAGCCCGTAGTCGATACACGCCTTTCCCGCAGCCTTCCCACGCCAGACCGTCAGCGCATCGCCCAGCGTATGCCCGTGCGACTGCAGCGCGAAGTCGAACACCGTCGTGGTCCCACCCACCGCTGCCGCGCGAGTCCCGGTAAAGTAATCGTCCGCGGACGTCGTTCCGCCAAACGGCATATCCAGATGCGTATGGACGTCGATCCCACCCGGCATCACCAGTAACCCCGTCGCATCCACCACCGTATGCCCGGCCGGATCGAGCCCAGCCGCGACCGCGACGATCCGCTCGCCCTCGATCAGTACATCCGCCTTCACGCTGCCGCCGGCGTTGACTACGGTCCCATGCTGAATCAGTACACTCAAAGCCATCTCTCCTTCACATCCATGACGACAACCGTCCTTCATCAGAGCCGCGCGCCTGTATCAGCGTCTGGTCGTGCGGCGATTCACAGCAAAGTCCAGTACAGCCAGCACGCCAATCACGATCAATAAAACAAAACTCATCGCCCCCACTACAACCAGGTCCCCGCTGAAGACGTTCCAGGACTGCACCATGCCGCGCATAGACAGGAACCCGTACACCCCGTACACCATCCCGGCCATAGAGAGTACCGCCAGCCATGGGCGAGCCTTCGCCACGCGCCAGTACAGCAGCGCCGCCGCGACCAGCAGTCCACCCTTGATCCAGTCGCCGCTGCCGGCCGTCATCGCCTGCCCCCATGTGGCATGGCCCTTGAGATACATGGCGGTCATCAAGCGGGCTGCGAAAAAAAAGCAGCAGGCTTCCAGCAGGATCGCAACCGCAACCAGAATGGGTAATCTCTTCAACCGCTAAATCCCTTCTTTTCCTGAAACCTTTGCGCTTCCGTGATGCCACATCGCGGCTCCTGACGCGAACAGCGCCAGCGCCGCCGCATAAGAGAGTGGTGTCTCGACCAGACCCGCGCCTGCCGTGAAAAAGTCCTTCACTGCATCAGCGACCACCACCACCCCGCCCGCAAGATAGCAGATGGCGGCTCCAATCACCATCGCGATACCCAGAACCTTGGTCCACACCGGCACATGAATCTCAAACTTCTTCGGCTCCGGCGGCAGCCCACCCTTGACCTTCACCTCAAGCTCATAGCCCACCACACCTTCAAACTCGAACCCGTGGTAGGTGCCCTTGATCTTCTGTCCCTGGTACGTGTACTTGAAGCCGTTCGGCGGCACCAGCGCGAACTCCGTCGTCGCCAGTACCTTATCCCCGGACCGTATCGTCGAGCCTACCGCCAGCGCGACCTCCGCCTTGCCGTCCTTGACGCTCGCCGTGCTCTTCGTAAACAGGTCCTTGAAGACTCCGTCCGCTTCCTTCTTGTACTCGGACTCCATTCCTTCTTTCGTCAACGTCAATCCGCCCGTGATGACGCCTTCCTTCTGCAGCGTCACTTCACCCTTCAGGCTCAGCTTCAGCTCCGCGACCGGCGTCTCGGTCTGCGCGATAACGCCGGCCAGCTCATACTTGAACGCCGGAAACAACACCGGCCTCGCATGCTCAAAGGGGCCGCTCCGAGTCGCTTCATTCAGCTTCTCCGTCGCGTGATCGTGAACCGGCATGGGCGAGGGGGGGGGCGGAGGCAGGGGTGGTGTAAGAGTCTTCGTGACCGGGGTCACTGACGCTGTCGGCTGACTCTCAGGCTTGCTCGCCGCCCGGTGCCGTGCCGAGCCGGCGGGAGGGATGATCAGATCCAGGCCAATTGCAATCGGCTTGCCACGCTTCAGATGGTTCGCGTAGCTGATTCCAGGCCAAAGATCCCCATGACCATACGCATGGTTGGCGATCTTCCACAGCGTGTCGCCGCGCTTGACCCGGTAGCGTTTAAATCTAGGAAACGTCGTCTCGCTCATGGCCGTTCACCATCCGCTTCGCATCATACGCCAACCCCGTCGACAGAAAGATGTGGGGACGCCAACGTGCACGGCATTCGCGCGGATGGCTCGCTTTTTAGTGTCCTTCAGCAATGCCGACCTCGCTTCCACCCGCAGGTGCAAGTCCCGCGGCGCTCCGTTCTTCCCAGCTCTGAAACGGCAGCCCAGTCTCCACCCGTTCCATCGTGATGCAGTCCTCCACCGGGCACACCAGGCTGCATAAATTGCAGCCCACGCACTCATCCTCATCCACTCTTGGAATACGTGCAATCGGTGTTACAGATGAGTTCACGCCCGCGCCGGACAGGTCCAGCTTCGGAATTGGAGTCGTTGTAATGGTCTTGGCGGAGAGGCCCAGCACCATCGCCGGCGTAGGCTTGCCATGCGGATTCGCCTCATGATGGGTGTGGCGAGGATCGGTCCCTGCAGGCACCATCTCCGCCCCACCCTCCGCACGATCCAGATGAATGCACTGGTGCGCTCCATCCCAGCAGGCCGTATAGCAAAGCTGGCAGCCGATGCACTTGTCCGCATGGATCTTCGCCACGATGCGGTAGTTCAGGTTAAGCTGCTTCCACTCGCGGACATTCGGAAGCGAAAGTCCACGGAAGTCCTCGATCGTCTCAAAGCCCTTTGCCGCCATCCACTCCAGCAACCCATCGGCCATGTCTTCGACGATCCGGTATCCATAGTGCATCGCCGCCGTACAGACCTGCACGTTGCCGCAGCCCAGCAGGATGAACTCCGCCGCATCCTTCCAAGTCCCAATCCCGCCGATGCCCGAGAGCGGCAGCATCGCATCTTTGTCCGCCATGATCTGCTGGACCATGTTCAGCGCAATCGGCTTCACCGCCGGCCCGCAGTACCCGCCATGTGAACTCTTCCCATCCACCATCGGACGAGGCTCAAACGTATCCAGATCGATGCCGGTGATGGAGTTGATCGTGTTGATTGCGCTCAACGCATCTGCGCCGCCGCGCTTGGCAGCACGCGCGGGCATACGGATGTCGGAGATGTTCGGCGTCAGCTTCACGATGACCGGCGTGCGCGCACGTTCCTTCACCCAGTACGTGATCTGCTCGGCATACTCCGGCACCTGCCCTACTGCGGATCCCATACCGCGTTCGCTCATCCCATGCGGACAGCCGAAGTTCAGCTCCAGCCCGTCGGCACCGGCATCCTCGGCCTGTGCGACCATGTCATGCCACACCTCGCGCTTGCTTTCGACCATCAACGATGCGATGACGACATGCTTCGGATACCGCCGCTTGACCTCGCTGATCTCGCGCAGGTTCGTCGCAATGGGGCGGTCGCTGATGAGTTCGATATTGTTGAACCCCATCATCCTCTGCCCCGCCCAATCGATGGATGAGTAACGCGAGCTCACATTCGTGATCGGCTCACCGATGGTCTTCCACACCGCCCCGCCCCAGCCCGCGTCGAACGCCCGCATGATCTGCTCGCCGCAGTTGGTCGGCGGCGCGGAGGCCAGCCAGAAGGGGTTCAGGCATTTGATACCGGCGAAGTTACATTCAAGCGTTGGCAGCGGCGGCCTCCTTGCTCTTCAGCATTGCAACGATCCCCATCCCAGCCCTCTTCCCATCCGCAACGGCATCCACGACTTCACGCCCGCCATTCGTACAATCACCGCCCGCAAAGAACTTCGGATTCGTCGTCTGCCCGGTCGTACGTTCAATCAGCACGCGTCCCCGCTCCAGCTTCACACTGCCACCGGCCAGGAATGACGTATGCGTTGCCTGCCCAATTGCCAGCACGACCATATCCACCGGCAACGTAAACTCCCCACCCGGTCTCGGCACCAGGGAGCCATCCTCGGCGTTCTCCAGCAGAGCCAACCGAAGTCCCTCCACCTTGCCGTCCCCTTCGATCCCCGCCGGGGCCATGTGCCATAGAAACTGCACACCCTCCTGCTTGGCGTGTTCGTACTCAAAGTCGAATGCCGACATCTGCTCCGGCCCACGCCGATAGATCATGTGAACCTCTTCAGCGCCCAGCCTGACCGCCGCAATCGCAGCATCGATCGCCGTATTGCCCGCGCCCACCACCGCCACGCTCGCCGGCACCGTCGTGATCGACCCGTCCTTATATCCTTCGATCAGATCCAGCGCATTGGTGACGCCCTCAAGCTCTTCGCCGCTCACCCCAAGCCGATGAATCGCCCCCAGCCCCATCCCCAGAAACACAGCGTCGTACTCAGCTTCTAAAGCCGCCATCCCGGCAGCATCGACCGTCATGCCAAACTCGAACGCCACCCCCAGCCGCGCAATCATATCGATCTCCCGCAGACTCTCCGCCAGCGGCAGCTTGTACTCGGCGATTCCGTACGTATTCAATCCGCCCGGCAGCGCTCTCGCGTCGAAGATGGTCGCGGCCACGCCATGCTTCCGAAGCTCCGCGGCACACGCAAGTGAAGCAGGGCCGGCGCCGATCAGCGCGACCTTCAATCCTGTGTCGGCAGCGGGCGTGAAAGGCAGGTTCGTCCCCGGCGCATGAAACGCGTCCATCGCGAACCGCTGCAGCCGCGCAATCTCAATCGGCTGCTTGTTGTACCGGTGCATCACGCACGCACCTTCGCACAGGACCTCAACAGGGCACGCGCGGCTGCAGCTTGCGCCCATCACGTTCGCATCCAGGATCGTCCGCGCTGAGCCGCCCAGGTTCTCGCTGGCAATCTTCTTGATGAACTTCGGCACGTCGATGTGGGTGGGACAAGCCGTCATGCAGGGCGCGTCGAAGCAGAACAGACAGCGGTTCGCCTCAGCCAGCGCGGCCTGGCGGTCGAACGAAGGATGAAGGTCGGCAAACCGCGCAACCGTCTCCTCCGGGGTCACAGCCTGCGAAATAAAGGTCTCGGCCATCTATTCTCCTCGTACTCGTAAAGGCTGGGCGGAGGCGCCCGTAACCCTGTTGAGACACAAAATGTCACTCGGGAAAGATGATTATGCACCATCCAATTTCTCAGGGGAAGTTCTGAACACAGTTCCGAAACAGGAACAGTCACAATTTCTCTTAATCGAGCTGCTTTATACGGGAGCCCCCCTTCTAAACTAAGTTTTTCATCAGACAGAGTTGGAGGAAAGCGGAAGTTCGTCAAACGATCTCCCGAACTCGCCTATGCACGTTATAAAGGTGACCTTAATCCTATTGGGCTTTTGGCTCGTAATCTCGTTCCACTTCGCGCTGATTCTTGGATCGTTCATTGCCAGTTCGCGCGTCCCCCCAGAGTCTGAGTTGGGTCGCGGACCGGAGCGTCTCCCCAAAGCAAAGCTGTATCGGCTCAAGATCCACAAATAGTCAGCCCGAACACAACTTAGGCAAACTCCGCCAGCGTCCGCGCAGCCAGGCCGCCAAACGCCTTCACCGCCATCGCCAGGTGCTCCTCCTTCGTATCCTCCGCGCTGTTATGGCTCAGCCCGTTCAGAGACTGCACAAACACCATCACCGTCGGAATCCCCGCACGCGAGACCTCTGCCGCATCATGCAGCGGGCCTGAAGGCAGTAGCGGAGCCGCGCCCGCCACCTCCTTCACTGCCTCCGTCGCCAGCTCAATCAACTTCGGGTCAAATGGAATCGGCTCGATCGACCAGATCCGTTGCCACTCCACCGTGCAACCCTCCTCGGCGGCAAACCGCTCGCTCGCCGCCCTGGCATCCGCGAACATCCCGGCCAGAATCTCCGGATACAGATCCCGCATATCCAGTGTCGTCTCGCACCGCCCCACCACCGCCGTCACGATGCCCGGAAACGTCTTCACGCTCCCCATCGTCGCGACCGAATCATGAGAACGCTTCCGGGCAATCGGCCGAATTTCCAGTGCCAGCTTCGCCGCCGCGGCCAGCGCATCACGCCGCACGGTCATTGGCGTAGAGCCGGAGTGCGCCTCCTGCCCATGGAACGTAATCGCATGGCGTTCGACACCTTTGGTCCCCAGCACCACCGCCAGCGGCAGTCCCAGCCCTTCCAGCACCGGCCCCTGCTCAATATGCAACTCCAGATAGGCCGCCGCATCCTTCTGCTCCACCGCCGCCTCGCCAATCCGCTCCACGTCATAGCCGCACGCCTTCAGCGCCGCCTCCAGCGTCATGCCCTCCCGGTCCGTCCGCCCCCGGTCCGCCGCAATCGAGTGCGCGCCCGCAAACGCAGAAGACCCAAACAGACTCCGCCCAAACCGAGCGCCCTCCTCATCCGCCCAATCCACCACGCGGATCGTCATCGGGGGCCGCCCTTCGTACACCTCCGCCATCCCCCGTAGCACCTCCAGCGCCGTCAACACGCCCAGGCACCCATCCAGCCAACCACCGTTCGGCACAGAGTCCAGATGCCCCCCCATCAGCAGCGCCTGCGCGGATTCGCCCGGCAGCGTCGCCCAAAGGTTTCCCGCCGCGTCATAGCGCCGTTCCAGCCGCGGAGCCGTCTTCGCAATCTCATCCAGCTTGCCTTCGAACCAGCTGCGCGCCTTCAGCCACACCGGCGTCCAGGCCACCCGCTGCGCGCCATGCTCGTCGCCGGTCAGCGCCTTCAACTCCCGCAGGTCCGCCAATACCCTCGCCGGCTCCACGCCCGCATTCGCTTTCGTTCCTGACATGCCCAACCTCCCAGCCCCGTTTCATCCGGGACCATGGCCTGAAGCATAAATCAGGCGACAACCGCGCCGTCATCCTCATCCAACCTTTCAGGAGAATCAAAATGAAGCTTCACGCCACCGCCACGGCCCTGCTCTTCGCGTCCCTCGCCCTTACCGGCCTCGCCCAGACCCCCGTCCCATCCAATACCCAGGACACCAAGATCACCAAGTCTGATCTCAAGCAGCAGGAAAAGGCCAACAAGTCACAGGCCAAGGCTGACAAGGCCCAGCGCAAGGCCCTCAACACCAAGCAGCAGAAGAAAGCCGATAAAGCCCAGGACAAGGCAAATCGCGAAGCCGCTCCTCTCTCTCCGCAGTAAATTTTGCAGAGCGGAAGCGTTTCGGATGACCTCCCCAGAGAATCCAAGTAACATGATCTGGCAAAGCCGCCCCCGGGGAGATTGAGCCGTATATGCCGCCAGCAGCCCGCGTCACCGACATGCATACCTGTCCCATGGTGACGGGAATCGTTCCTCACGTCGGCGGCCCCATCCTTCCGCCCGCTGCGCCCACCGTGCTCATCGGTTTTCTGCCCGCCGCCCGTGTCACGGACATGCTCGTCTGCGTCGGACCGCCTGACATCATCGTTAAAGGCTCCGCCGGCGTCTTCATCAACTTTCTTCCCGCCGCCCGCATGGGAGATATGACCGCTCATGGCGGCGTCATCATCCTGGGCGAGCCCACCGTCATGATCGGCGAGATCGGCTCGCCCTCGCCTGGCGCGGGCGGCATCGGGGGAATCGTCGCCGGCCTCGCCGGTGCCGGTTTGGACCCCAACTCCGCCAATCAGAGCAAGTACGCCCACAACGCAAAAAATCATAAGCTCCAGTCTCCCTGCATAGGCAAAGGACTCGCCGCCTCAGCCAATGAGAAGGCCTTCGCCAAGGACATGAAGCAACTCCAGAAGGACTGGAAGACTCTCACCCCGGCCCAGCGACAGCAGCACATGAAGGATATGGTCAACAAGCAGTTGGCCAAAAGCGGTGTCCCCACCGTCGGCATCTCGCCCAACCCCACCATGGGCCCCGGCACCAACGGCCAGATGAACTTTCAGAACTGGCGTCTGGACATGAATCCGGCCCTCATGAACTCGCCGGACCTCACCAATCAGCAGACCGAAGATCTTGGAAACACCCTCTACCATGAGAGCCGCCACGCCGAGCAGTGGTACCTCATCGGCCGCAAGGAAGCCGGCGAAGGCAAGACCGCAGCTCAGATTCGACAGTCCACCCAGATGCTCGGTTCCACGGCCACCGCTGCCGCCGCCCATCCTCTTGCCAAGAATGACCCCATGGCCGCCTGCGCAGGACAGATGTTCAACAGCGTTTATGGGACCGGCGCCGCACACCGTAATACGGTCCTTACCGCCCTAGGACCCAACCGCACCGCTTACAACGCCGCCCTTGCCAACTACAACGCCGTCAACGCCAACCCCGCCAGCACCCTCGCGCAGAAGCAGGCAGCTTATGCTGCCTACCAGTCGGCCGCTGCCACGGACACGGCAAACTACAATCAGTACCGAGCTCTCCCAGAGGAGGCAGATGCCTGGCACGCGGGAAACAGCGTTGGCTCACTCCTCCATCATTAGCCGCGTCGCTGCGCTGGCCTCGCTGGCGCTCCTCTGCGCCGCCTGCCGCCAGCCTGGCCCGCCGCAGTCTGCAACCGCCTCAACTCAGCCCCCCTCAGCAAAAGCAACATCAGGAGAAACCAGGATGGTCAGTATCCAGCAAGTCGCCGAGGCACTCATGCAGAAGGACGTCACCGTCGCCGCCCTCGCGCCCAGACTCGGCATCGTGGAAGAGAAGGGCATGGACGACTACCGCGTCAAGCCCGACACCCCCACCATCCTTCAGATCTCGCTAGGTATCCCAGAGGGCAAGGATGCCTCCGCCGCGCCCAGCTTCATCGAGTACTACTTCGCAGTCGATCACCCCACTCACCTCGCAGCCGCGCTGCCCGGCTGCAAGGACTGGCGCCAGATCCCCGGCAACCCCGGAGCCTCGCCGTACCTCTACTCCTGCCGTTTTGCCGGCTCCACAGAGCGCCTTGAAGTCAACTTCGTAGCCACCCTCACAGAAGACATCAAGACCCCCACCGCCGCCCTTCAGACGATGATTCTGCAGCGCAACATCGATTAGCCTAGCCAAATAAAAGTGCCCAAAAGTAAAATGCACGCGAAGGGCCAAACGCGAAAAAACATGGTGCGAAATCACCAAAACCCAGTAAAGACGCACCTCCCACCAGCGCGCCCTAGAGTAATTTGTGGTTGATTTGTGGTCGAAATGTGGTGATGTGTGGTGCAGTGGTGGGCCCACAAGGACTTGAACCTTGAACCAACGGATTATGAGTCCGCTGCTCTAACCAATTGAGCTATAGGCCCATCAACAACTTACGCCGTTTTCTGATGGGGGTGATGGGAGGATTGTAGGGACTGTTTCCCTTCCAACTTCGCATTTGCCCGACCGTTCAGAGCTTCCAACCTCTCAAAAGCCGTTTCGCAGCTATCGAGTGTTGGATGGACGTACCGTTGGGACACCGTGACGCTGGAGTGTCCCGCCAGCCTCATAATTGTAAATGCGTCCGTCCCCGCCTCCCCCAGGCGCGTCAGGAACGTATGGCGCAATCCGTGAAGGACGAACTCTGCCGGGAAGGCCTGATGCCGTTTGCCGTCCACCAGAGGCCCCCTGACGCGACTGTGAAGATGATTCAGGCTAGTGACCAGAATGGGGACGGTCGGGGACTTGCCAGGGAACGCAAAGGGCGATTCGGACACCTTGCGGCGGGCGAATAGAACAGCGGACGCCCTTGCCGTTAGAGAAAGACTCCGTTTCGCATTTTGACTCTTGCCCTCCCGAATCTTGAGAGAGCCGAATTTTGCCGCGCCGGTCGGTTCAAAGCGAATGTCTTCCCAGCGCAGATTCAACAACTCCCCAATCCTCAAGCCCGTATCCAACATGACGGACGCAACATCTCGCAATAGGAGAGGGCACGCCTCCAGATACCGAGCCTCCTGCTCATGGGTCAGCACAAACGTCCGTATGCGCTCCCCTTTCAGCAGTCGCACCCTCGGGCCTTGACGATTACCTTCCAATCCTCTGCGAGCCTCAGGGCGCGTCGCAGCGTCGCCAACTCCCGATTGCATGATGCGGGTGAGACAACGGCGCGGCGGGCGGTTACATAGCGTTCAATGAGTGCCTCATCAATCGCATCAAGGCGCGCCTCACGCAATGGGCGATATTTCAAAAGGCGAACCGTCCGATCCGCGTAAAACCCGACCGTTGCGGGTTTATCGGCAGACCGCACCCGGATAGCGTCCATGAAGGTTTTCGAGAACTCCTGAAAGGTTGGCATTTTCTTGCGTTCCACAATCCCAACGTCACCCTTTGCAAGAGCCGTGCGGAATGCGTTTTCAATATCTCCAGCGGCCCGGAAATTCTTCGTTTTAGTGCTGCGGCAATACCGCCGACCGCCGTAAACGAATTCAAAATAATAGACACTTCCTCGTTTGAAGATCGCCATTTCATTTCACCTTTCCACTCTGTTTGAGCGCGTAGTAATCCCGCATATACAGGCGACGCTTTGCTTTGAAGGCGTCCGTCTGTTCGTAAGCTCGGTGCCTGCAATTTTGGGAACAGGCCCTTTGATCGCTCTTCCTTGCAAAAAACCAAAGGTGGCATTCGCATTGGCGCATCAGTTCCAGGCGCCTCGTTTCTAACAGACCGACAATATCCCTTACCGCAAGCTGCTCCCCTAAGGCCCGGTTCGCGCCCAACGCGTAGGAGATTGCGAGTATCGCTTTATCGTCTTCGTAAGCGATTTCCAGAAAAGGCACCTGAACGAATTCCTGAATCGATAGTTGTATCCGAGCCATTTCCTCCGTGATCTCGGGGGGCGGAGAATCGAAGAAATCGAAATTGGGATGGTCCGTATCGAAGCGACTGAGGCGGCCAGAGCATTCGATCAACTGACGAAAGAGCGTCATCACACGTTTTCGCGAGGCCGCCGTTGGCCTGCCCAAATAGGCTTCGATCCCCGCGTCGTTCGCGCCGTTGAGCCAGCGAATGAGAGCCATCGGAGGAGCATTTTTACTCGTTTTTTTTGTGGTACGTTTGGGCATATCTAACACACGCATTTAGGTATTACATCGTGTGTTAGAAAGCATACCGCGTGGAGCTTGTTTGCGCCACACTGGGTTTGTAGTTATTTCGCTTGGGAGGTAGACACATGGACGCACTTCTATCAATTGACGAGGCCGCCCGTAGGCTTGGCGGTCTTAGCAAATACACCATTCACGCATGGCTGAGTTCCGGGAAGTTGAAGAGGACGAAGCTGGGGAGTCGCACGATGATTCGCGAGTCGGAGCTGGAGCGCATTGCGAACGAAGGCGAGGGCGGCAAATCCGCAGGGCGCGTCCGTGAGCAGGCGAGCGATGCCGCCTGAAGTCTTCCACGGCTTCCGCGCCGTCGCATAGGCCGACGGAATCACTTGTATCCAAACGTAAAAAACCCGGCGGTTGCTGCCGCCGGGCGCATTGCATGGGGTGTCTATGTCGAAGTTATCATCCGCCCAAATCAGGGACAAGGGCGCATCCGCGCTTGCAAGGAACAATTCTTTCCAGAATAAACGGGGAGAGTCGTTAGGCGGGAGTGATCCTGCTTTCCTAGTGAGTGGGATAGACCCGTACCGTTCACACCCGTATGCCGGTGATCTTGCACGCGAGAGATTACGACCGTTGGCTATCCAGAGAGCCGACAGAGCAACTCCCCTTGGACCTGCTTCGTCCGTTCGAATCTGAGGATATGGAAATGGCACCCGCGAACCCGCTGGTGGGGAACGTCAGGAATAATGGACCTGAGATGCTGAACAGCGCATAGTTGGTTTGGCGAAGAGGTCCGCGCGCGCGAGGAAATATGCGACGATTGGCGGGCGAATTTCTGGAGTCCATATGCGCGCACAGGTGAGCCGTTAGCGTCTGTGACTCACCATAACGCTCTCAGGTGTCACATTCTCTATAGACCGTACATAGCTTGAGACGCGCGCTCCACCTAATCCGCCGGGTTCCCGTGACTTGAGGGGGCCGGGGGTGACTCCACCCTCCCCCTTTCTCCGGGACTCCAGCATAAGGGGCGACCTGTTGAACCATGTTGACCTTTGTAGACATTTCTTACGCAGTACGCGCGCGCGAGGAATGGATACCGAAACAAACCGGCGCAAGTGAGTGCTTGCAGCGCCTGTCTCTGAGTGTTACATTTACTTCAACGTTGGTAGAAGCAAACGTAACGGAGCGCGGACAATGGCAAATGGCAAATTCATCTCCTACCTCAGAGTTTCAACAGCCCGCCAGGGTGCAAGCGGTTTGGGCTTGGAAGCGCAACGTGAGGCTGTGAGTCGTTACTTGAACGGAGGACGCTGGACACTAGTTCAAGAGGTGATGGAAGTTGAGAGTGGGAAGCGGAATGACCGCCCCGCGATTGCTGAGGCCCTGCGTCTCTGTCGCCTTCATAAGGCGACCTTAGTAATTGCTAAATTGGACCGTCTGGCACGCAACGTGCACTTTATCTCTTCACTCATGAAAACAGGGGTTGATTTCATCGCTTGTGACTTTCCCGAGGCCAACCGCCTCACCGTGCATATTTTGGCCGCTGTCGCCGAACACGAAGCCACCATGATTTCGGCTCGTACTAAGGCCGCGCTTGAAGTGGCAAAAGAGCGTGGGGTCACACTGGGCGGTATGAGGGGGAATCTGGGGCGAATGGCTTCAATGGCTTCTCATGGAACGCAAAGAAGTGCAATTGTGAGAGCAGACAGGGCCTCAAAGCGAAGCGCGGATCTGCTTCCCGTCATCAATGAATTGCAACGTGGAGGGTTACGGACCCTGCGGGAAATCGCCGAGGGCCTAAATTCAGCGGGTATATCGACCGCTCGCGGAGGGAAGTGGAGCGCCACCCAAGTCATGCGAGAATTGCGTTCTGAGGCGAACTGGCAAGACCACTCCCGCCAACCTCGATAAGCCCTGACAGACGGAGAACGCAGCGTGAGTTGGAAACCATTCGATTTTGGCGTGACCGAACTTCGGAGCCTTGACGGAGTTGTGGGCGAAGATAGCGGACTGATCCATAGCACTCGGCCTGAACGCGCGACGGGGTATGACGGCCTCAGTTATTTTGTGAAGGGGCCTGAGTTGGAGATAGTTTTCGCTGAACTCACCGGATGTATATTGGCAAATGCCGTTGAACTTCCTGTTCCCTGTGCGCGTGTGTGCAGTTTTCAAGGCAATCTGCTTGCGGGAACACGGAAAATCTCTCAAGTGCGCGCTGCGATTGACATGTTCATTTCTAGCCCTCGCCTAGTTACGAACCATGAAACTCTTTACGATGCGGCGGTGGTGGATGTCTGGTTAGCAAATTACGATAGAAACATGGGGAACATTGTCGGTACTCCGAATGGAGGCAGCAAGATCGATTTCGTTTTCATCGACTTTGAGAAATCCATAGTGTTGCGTCAGTATCCCAACATGCTCGCGGCACAGCGCGCACCAAGAGATTTCTGGCCCAGTGAAGATTTGGGCAGGCTGATGAGTGAGCGAAAGCCTTTATTTCCACCGCCAGGCATCATGAGTCGAATCCGGGGGATGAACGAAAACCGATGTCTAGAGATTTCCGCCGAAGTTGCAGATGCGCTTGGCGGCGTACCTTGGCACGAAGATACCGCATTTGTTCTCGCCGCACGGGCAGCCAACATTGAGAGATTGACGAGGGAAGTATGGGCATAGACACGATGCACGAAACTGCTGCTCAATACCGTCTCCTTTATATGCAACCCGATCCCGAAGTAGGGGAAAACATCTGCGTTGCAGTCATGTTCGGTGATGATTTATTGTTCGATCCAACTTTTTCAAAAGTGAAATGCCTCACCAGAGAATGGAGACCGGGTCTCCTTCGTTTGTATATGAATGAGATACGCATGACTCTATTGCGCGACACCTCTAATTTCGAAGTCTCCATCAAACGATTCGCCCCACTATTTAGCGCATCACGACCGCGATATCTAGCCACTCCCGTGGCCCCTGAAACGAAAGTTGCGTTATATCAGGCCTACGTCGCCAATCGAAGCACGCTAGATGCTGCCGCCCGGAGACGTGAATCTTTTGTAGAGCATGTGAACAGATTCGTCACCGCCCGAGAACTACCGCCTTCAACGGAAGTGATCGCAAATGCCACGGGCCGGGAGGTTCTCGGTCGCACAAAGGTCTCTGTCCGCCCCGTGGCACTTGCTTTGAAGGGATTGGCGCAGACCGTGTTGGTAGATGGTATCGACCTCAACCTTGACAGTGCAAAAATTGCAATTCAACAAGCGGGCCGCATTACCCACACTTTCTGGCAGTACAGGCTCTATGGAGCAGAGCAGAACAAAAACATTAAGCGCGTCGCCTTAGTCTTCAACGGAAATTCGCACAAGAAGGCAGATTTGAGAGATGCCCATGATTTCGCCTTTCAACAGTTCCAAACCGAATCCGACATCGTGATCGACGCAGCATCCGAAGATGCGGACCGGCAGGTGCAAGGCTTCTTGGAACATTATTTGGGTCGATAAGAATTCAGAACGCCATAGAGATGAGGGCTGCCATGCCCGGAAGGTTGCCAGAGGATAGGGCATCAAGTGCATAGTGAAACCGCACCCTTTTGCTATTAGGGCTAGAAGTTTTCTGCTTTCACTGTGGGAGGCGACCGGCGGGCCATGACTTGAAAGGGCAGAAGTCTCTAAGCCATAACAATTGCAACCCAAAGCACATCAGACGGCTCTCTAACTAGTCCGTTACAGTGCTGCTCTATGACCCAAAAGAAGCCGCAGAAATCTGACGATCCGGGAGTCGGGCGCATTTGACTTACTTTGTTCAACTGTATCTGAGGTCGTTGCTAAATCGGAGAACACTTATTTCCCCTAGGCTTGGCTCCCTACTTGGGGTCATTCCAACGCGCCAAGGACTGTTTTTTTTGAATATAAGCAGGATGCCGTGGTCCCCGAACCGAGAGATCAGATTAAGGCTTCCGTGGCCGGAGGTGGCTTTGCTGCTGATGGGACTAGGGAAACTCTGCACAAGTTCTGCGTCCGCGGCCTGATGGATTAATCTGATGGTTAGGGGTGGATGGCGATGAAGCAGCAGACGTTTGCGTCCCAGTCGATCTTTGAGAAGTATGGGCGGAAGTCTCGGCGGGAGCTGTTTTTGGATGAGATGGAAGTGGTTGTTCCGTGGCCCGAGTTACAGGCTCTGGTCGAACCGCACTACCCGAAGGCCGGCAACGGCCGTCGTCCTGTCGGGCTTGCGATCATGCTTCGGACGTACTTTATGCAACAGTGGTTCAACTTGTCCGACCCCGGCGTCGAAGAGGCGTTTTATGAGTCCTTCACGCTGCGGCGGTTCGCTGGTGTTGACCTGGGCGTGGCTCCGGCACCGGATGAAACGACAGTGCTGCGCTTCCGCCACCTGCTCGAAAAGCATGACCTTGGCGGTGCCATGCTCGACGCGGTGAACCTGCATCTGGCGGCCAGGGGCATCCGCATCGAGACCGGCACGATCGTGGATGCGACCATTATTCATGCGCCTTCTTCGACCAAGAACGAGAAGAAAGAGCGTGATCCGGCGATGCGTCAGACTCGTAAGGGCAAGCAGTGGTACTTCGGACTGAAGGCGCACATCGGCGTTGATGCAAAAGAAGGTCACGTGCATTCGGTGGCGACGTCTGCGGCCAACGTTTCAGACGTTCACATGCTGCCGGATTTGCTGCATGGCGACGAGCGAAAGGTGTGGGGCGACGGCGGCTATCAAGGCCAGACCAAGGCCATCCGGCAGGCCGCGCCCAAGGCCCAGGACATGACCTGCAAGCGAACCAGGTTCAAGAACTATGTCGATGAAGCGGCAAAGAAGAAGAATACGACGAAATCAAAAGTAAGAGCGAAAGTAGAACACGTCTTCCGTATCCTGAAGCGCGTCTTCGGCTTCGACAAGGTACGCTACAGAGGCATCGCCAAGAACCATCACCGGCTATGCGCCAACTTCGCCCTCATCAACCTCTACCTCCACCGCAAGCACCTGGCGGGAACCGCCGCCTAGCGCCGGGAGACGGGCTATGAGTCTTCGACTCCGCACAAACCCCAGCCAGAACAAGCAAAGCACGGCCCAACCGCAGAAAAACTTGGCCGCCGACTCAAGTCACACACCGACATCGTCAAATCGGCCGCCTGCGCAGAGGCTCCCTAGGTGCGCTCGCGACAATTCTGGTCTAATATACCCATATACAGCAGAGTAGGCTTTTTCAGGTTTGGGTTCCGCTGCATCGTCATGAGACCGCCGCTTTCGTCACATGCCTGACGTTCAGTTTAGGCATTACCCTGGCCTATTGGAAAAGACAGCAGCCCCTGACGTATGGCTTGGCAGAACTCCTATTCGGCATGACGTGCGCTTATGCCCTGACTAATCGACCTTTCAACGCTACTGCTTTATCTGTGAGCATCGGTCTCGGTTCTGCACTCTATGTGTGCTCAAGAGGAGCAGGAAACATCGGGGAGGCGTTCAAGGGTAACGGAGGGCAGGATCGCTTTGATCGAAAAATTGTTGGCTTTAGAGCCGGGAGGATGATCGACCATGCCAATAAGGCTTCTCAAACTGAAAATAAGTTCGTCAGAATTGCAGAGGCCTTTGAAATTCTCTGGATACTTCAATCCTCTGGATACAACCTCCGGTTGATTAAACTCCTAATCGCAAAGTTGACAGCACTAAGCGCCGTTGACCGTGTGTCAGCGAAATGATGGGAATTTTGTAGGGAGTGGCTGCTTAGATCAGCTTGTACTGGCCCATATTGTCTTAGAGAAAACCCGCTAAATGCAAGCAGATGATGCCTGAAGCAAGCGGTGGCAAGACCGCTCGGGGAGATTATGAGTCCGCTGCTCTAACCAATTGAGCTATAGGCCCGCCGAATCCCTATTCTACTTCGTCCCAGCCGACCCCGGCGTTACGTTCGCATCCTCCGGAGCGGAAGGATTCAGATGCCCCTCTTTATTCTCAGGCGTTTCCGATTTCACATCCGTCTTGCCCGGCCCCGCCGTTGAAGCATCGCCGTTATAGCCCGAAGGCTCCTTCGCCCCACCCGGTTGATCGTTCGCACTCATAACCCCAGCCTTTCCTGCATCCATCCAATCTGAGGCCGAATCCACCTCACCCGTTGCCTCACCAACTCTGGTTGGCATCTCAGACTTTGTAGACTACTTCAGTGTGGGTAGTCTGTTTGAGAGAGGTAATTTGATCGATCCCGAAAGCATTCTCGTCACCGGTGGCGCCGGATTCATCGGCTCCAACTTCGTTCTCGACTGGTTCGCCCAGCCCGCCCAGGCCACCCGCCTGATCAATCTCGACAAGCTCACCTACGCCGGCAACCCCGCCAATCTTGAATCCCTCCGCGGCAACCCCGGCTACACCTTCGTCCAGGGCGATATCAACGACGCCGCACTCGTCGCCAAGCTCTTTGCCGAGCACCAGCCCAAAGCCATCGTCCACTTCGCCGCTGAAAGCCACGTCGACCGTTCCATCGTCGGCCCGGAGGCCTTCCTCAAGACCAACATCGACGGCACCTTCACCCTCCTGCAGGCCGCAAAGAACTACTACGCGACGCTCACCCCTGAGCGGCAGGAAGACTTCCGCTTCCTCCACGTCTCCACGGACGAGGTCTACGGCACCCTCGCACCCGAAGACCCCGCCTTCCATGAAAAGACGCCCTACGCCCCCAACAGCCCGTATGCCGCCTCCAAGGCTGCCAGCGATCACCTGGTCCGCGCCTGGTTCCACACCTACGGCCTGCCCACGATCATCACCAACTGCTCCAACAACTACGGCCCGTACCACTTCCCGGAGAAGTTGATCCCGCTGATGATCACGCATGCCCTTGAAGGCAAGCCGCTGCCCATCTACGGCGACGGCCAGCAGATCCGCGACTGGCTCTACGTCCGCGATCACTGCTCCGCCCTCCGCACGGTTCTCGCCACCGGCCGCGTAGGCGAAACCTACAACGTCGGTGGCGGCAACCAGCGCTCGAACCTCCAGGTCGTGAACCGTCTCTGCGAGATCCTCGACGAACTTCGCCCAGACTCGCCCCATGCCCCCCACGCGCAGTTGATCCGGTACGTCACGGACCGCCCCGGCCACGATCGCCGCTACGCCATCGACGCCCGCAAGTTGGAATCCGAGCTCAACTGGCACGCCCAGGAAAGCTTTGAGACCGGCCTCCGCAAGACCGTCGAGTGGTACCTCGCAAACTCCCCCTGGGTCGACAACGTCACCAGCGGCGCATACCAGAACTGGATGGCGCAGAACTACGGCAGCCGGACAGAAGAGGGCAGCAAATGAAGGGAATCATCCTCGCCGGAGGCTCCGGCACGCGGCTTCACCCGGTCACGCAGTCCGTCTCCAAGCAACTCCTGCCGGTCTACGACAAGCCCATGATCTACTACCCGCTCTCGGCCCTTATGCTCACCGGCATCCGCGAGATCCTGATCATCTCCACGCCGGAGGACACCCCGCGCTTCGAGCAGTTGCTCGGCGACGGCAAACGCTGGGGCATCTCCCTCACCTATGCCGTCCAGCCCTCGCCCGATGGCCTCGCCCAGGCCTTCCTCATCGGCAAGGACTTCCTCGCCGGTGAGGGCTGCTGCCTCGTCCTTGGCGACAACATCTTCTACGGCCACGACTTCCCCAAGAACCTCCGCGCTGCCGCGGCCAACGTCAGCGGAGCCACCGTCTTCGCCTACGCCGTCCATGACCCTGAGCGTTACGGCGTCGTGGAGTTCGACGCCAGCGGGAAGGCCATCTCACTGGAAGAGAAGCCCCTCAAGCCCAAGTCCCGCTACGCCGTCACCGGTATCTACTTCTACGACGCCCAGGTCGTCGGCATCGCGGAGAACCTCAAGCCCTCACCTCGCGGCGAGCTCGAGATCACGGACGTCAACCGCTGGTATATGGAGCGCGGACAGCTTCGCACGGAGGTCCTCGGCCGTGGCATGGCGTGGCTGGACACCGGCACCCACGACTCTCTGCTCGACGCCTCGAACTTCATCCAGACCATTGAGAAGCGCCAGGGGCTCAAGGTCTCCTGTCCGGAGGAGATCGCCTTCCGCCTCGGTTATATCGACGCGGAGCAGCTTCGTGTTCTCGCTGGCAAGATCGCCAAGAGCACCTACGGCCAGTACCTTCTGCGCCTCATCGAGGAGCCCGTCTATTAGCCTCGCATCGGAAAGCATGATCCTCCTCACTGGTTCCACCGGCCAGGTCGGCAGCGCGCTGGTGCAGGCCCTCGCTCCGTTCGGCCGGGTCGTCGCACCCACCCGCGCGGAGCTTGACCTCGTCCATCCTGCCTCCGTCCGCGAGTTCGTCCGCAAGGTCAACCCCCGCTGGATCGTCAATCCAGCCGCCTACACCGCCGTCGATAAAGCCGAGTCTGAGACCGCCCAGGCCTACGCGGTCAACGCAGAGCTCCCACGCATCCTCGGCGAAGAGGCCGCGCAGTCCGGCGCAGCCGTCATCCACTTCTCCACCGACTACATCTTCGACGGCGAAGGCACCTTGCCTTACACAGAAAAAGACATCCCCGCCCCCCATAGCATCTACGGCTCTACGAAGCTGGAAGGCGAACGCGCCCTTGCCGCCACCGGTGCCGCCCACCTCATCTTCCGCACCTCCTGGGTCTACGGAGCCACCGGCAAGAACTTCCTCTTGACCATCCTCAACGCCGCCAAGGCACGCCCTGAGCTACGCATCGTCGCAGACCAGCACGGCGCACCCACCTGGTCGCGCGATCTCGCCCGCCTCACGAATCACGCCATCGCCCGCGCAGAGACCCTCGCAAACGGCCGGCCCTTGCCGGAGGCCCTCCAGCCCCTCAGCGGCGTCTACCACGCCTGCGCCGCCGGAGAGACCACATGGTTCGGCTTCGCACAAGCCGCCGTCGAACATGAGCAGCAGCGCGACCCCGCCCAGAAGCTCGCCACCCTCACCCCCATCACCACCGCCGAGTACCCCACCCCCGCACGCCGCCCCGCCAACAGCCGCATGGACACCTCCAAGCTCGGCAGCCTGCTCGGCTTCCACTTCCCGCAGTGGCAGGACTCCCTCAACTCCGTCCTCGCGGAGCTACACCTCTAGTATCCTGAGCCGGATGACAGAATCCACAAGCCGGGCCGCCTGCACTATCGTCTCGCCCAACTATCTCGCCTACGCCCGCACCATCGCCACCTCGTACCTCGCCCAGCACCCGGGCCACCGCTTCTTCGTGCTCCTCGTAGCAGACCTCGCGGATACCACCGCCTTCGCCGCTGAGCCCTACACCGCAGTCGCCGTCAACGAGATTGGCCTCCCGGACCTCCCCGCCGAGGCCATGAAGTACGACATCCTGGAGCTCAACACCAACGTCAAGCCCACCTTCCTCAAGTACCTCATCGCCCGCTACAGCCTCACCCGCCTCGTCTATCTCGACCCCGACATCTTCTGCTACGCCCCCCTCACCCCGGTCTTCGACGCACTCGAAACCCACGACGCCGTCCTCACCCCCCACATCACCACCCCGGTCTTCGACGGCAAGACCCCCGGCGAGCAGGATCTCCTCTTCAACGGCACCTATAACCTCGGCTTCATCGCCGTCCGCAATACGCCGGAGAGCCTGCGTCTGTTGGACTGGTGGGAGCGCCGGTGCCTCGACCTCGGCTACAGTGAAGGCCGCACCGGTCTTTTTGTAGACCAGAAATGGATGAACCTCGCTCCCGGCCTCTTTGAGCAGGTCAAAATTCTCCGCCACCCCGGCTGCAACATGGCGTACTGGAACCTGCACGAGCGTTCCATCGCCGCCTCAGCCCCGGCCTATGCCGTTCGAGGGCCGGACGGCGAATCCCCCCTCTGCTTCTTCCACTTCAGCGGCATCGTCCCCTCGGACCCGGCCGTTCTCTCCAAGCACACGGACCGCTTCACCCTCGCCCAGCGCACCGACCTCACGCAGCTCTTCGCGGACTATAAGGCCCAGGTCCTCGCCAACTCCGGTTCCAGCCTGGAGGCCATCCCTTACGGCTTCGACACCTTCCCGGACGGCACCACCATCACGCGCCTCTGCCGCCGCCTTTACGCAAAGCACCAAGCTCACTTTTCCGACAATCCCTTCATCGGCGCATGGTCGGCCTACGCCCGCAAGCAGGGGCTCGTCGCCGGCAAGGCCGCCCCGCAGAAGGCCACCTGGAAGGACTTCTCCTCCAAGGATCGCCGTGTGGAGATGGTCCACACCCTTCTGCGGACCGCGCTCCGCATCCTCGGCCCCAACCGCTACGAGCTACTTATGCGTTACTTGGCGCACATAGCCGTCCTTCGCAACCAGAGCGTTTTCCTCAACAAAGGCCTGCCGCCGCAGGTGTAGCCGGAGCTAGGGCAGATCGGCCTCGGCAAACGTCTTCCCCAGCGCATCCTTGCCGCTGATGGAGGGCGTAATGCCTTCCAGCGGCCACGGAATCGCCAGGGTCGGGTCGTCCCATTTAACACACCGTTCACCTAACGGATGGTATAAATCAGTCGTCTTATATAGAACCTCAGCAGTCTCAGAGAGTACGAGGAATCCGTGAGCGAAACCTTCGGGAATCCACAAAAGCTCCAGCTCGCCCGCGTCGTTCAGCGGCTTCAGGTCGAACGCGGCCCATTTGCCGAAATCCGGCGACTCACGCCGCAGATCCACCGCGACGTCCCAGATATGACCAGAAAGGCACCGCACCAGCTTCCCCTGCGGCCGCTCCAACTGGTAATGCAGCCCGCGCAGCACGCCTTTTGCAGAAAAAGATTGATTGTCCTGCACGAACTGTGCTGGCAGCCCATTTGCCGCAAACGCCTGCGTATTGAACATTTCCGCGAACCAACCGCGGTCGTCCCCGAACCGGCGGGGACGAATCAGCTTCACATCAAACAGCGGAGTGTCGATTATTTGCATCCCACTATCTTAATTGGGAATGTTGCCTTGATTGAAACTGCTTGCAGATAACTGCTGTTCAGCCTTGTTGCGTCTCGCTCAGTCAAGTAAGCTGGTCAGACAGAACAAGTTGAGGATATCCGAGCGGCACAGGCCCCAACTGTATGACTTGTTGCATTCCCGTTGATTCACTCGCTGCTTGGGGAACGATCCGCCGGATCACACAGGACGGGGACGTCGGTTGAGACAGGAATGGTGACAGATTTGATGGGCCAGACTTTACGCTACACAGGGAATAGGACCAACGTTACGCGTCGGCAAACTCAGCCATACTCGATCGGAACATCAGTGGCCTTCTTTTACCTTGTCGCGCCGATGTGGCTCAGCCGCTCCGGCCAGGACGGCGCAACCTATGGCGAATGAATCGCACCCCGGCGACACCCGCGCCGTCATGGTCTCGGCAACCGACTTCGGCTTTGAAAACTACGAGATCAACGGCCGAAACCGCACCGTCCGCGTTAATACCCTGCCGGCCCGCCTCTTTCGTTATCGCGTCGTCAAGCGCATCATGGATATTACCCTGGTCGCGATCTCCATCCCCGTGCTCGTTCCGGTGCTGTTGATCGTCGCGGCCGTCGTCCGCTTCACCTCGCCCGGCCCCATCTTCTTCTCCCACCGCCGTATCTGTAAGGATGGCTCCTTCTTTTCCATGTGGAAGTTCCGCACCATGTGCGTCAACTCCGCTGAGGTGCTGGACGACTACCTCGCCAACCACCCCTCCGCCCGCTCCGAGTGGAACCGCACCCATAAGCTCAAGCAGGACCCCCGCATCACCTCCGTCGGTCTCTTCCTCCGCCGCTACAGCCTGGACGAGCTCCCCCAGATCTGGAACGTCGTCTCAGGCGAGATGAGCCTCGTCGGCCCACGCCCCATCGTCGCCGCCGAAGTGGAGAAATACGGCGAGTGCTTCCACTGCTATACCCGCGTCAAGCCAGGCCTGACCGGTCTCTGGCAGGTCTCCGGCCGCAGCAAGCTCTCCTATGACGCCCGCGTCAAGCTGGACTGCGATTACGTCAAAACCTGGTCGCTCTTCAGCGATATCGGCATCCTCGCCATCACCTTCAAGTCCGTCGTCAACCAGGACGGGGCCTATTAGTTCCACCCGCCGCGTAGAACACCCGATGCGGGTCGCCATCGTGCATCACTGGTTCGTCACCCGCGGTGGTGGAGAGCGCGTTGCAGAACGCTTCCTCCTGCTCTTTCCTCAAGCCGAGCTCTTCACCCTCGTCGCCTCCCCGGAAGGCCTCCCGCGAGGTGCCGTCGGCCACAAACTTCACACCTCCTTCCTCCAGCGTCTGCCCTTCGCCCGCACCCATCATCGACATATGCTGCCCCTCTACCCCGCAGCCACCGAGAGCCTCGATCTCCGCGGCTTCGATCTCGTCCTCACCTCCGACGCAGGTCCCATCAAAGGCGTCCGTCTCTCGCCCGGCGCCGTCCAGATTTGTTACTGCCACTCCCCCATGCGTTACCTCTACGACAGCTACGAGCAGTACCTCGCCAGCATGACCGGCCTCACCCGTCTCTTCTTCCGCCTTGCCGCTGGCCGAGTCCGCGCCTGGGACCTCAAGTCCGCAGCCAAAGTAACTCACTTCGTCGCCAACTCCCGCTACGTCGCCGAGCGCATCCGCCGCACCTATCACCGTGAATCGACCGTCATTCACCCACCCATCGACCTCTACCTGGCCCGCAAAGCCACCCCGGGCGATCACTACCTTTGCGCCGGCCGCCTCGTCCCCTACAAATGCACGGAGCTGGCCATCGAAGCCTGCGCCGCCCTCAACCGCCCCCTCCGCATCGCCGGCACCGGCCCGGAGGAGCCTCGCCTCCGCAAGCTCGCCGCCGCCCTCAACGCCCCCGTCGTCTTCCTCGGCGAACTCACCACCGACGCCCTCTGGAACGAGTACGCCCACTGCCGCGCCCTCCTCTTCTCCGCCGACGAAGACTTCGGTATGGTTCCCCTCGAGGCCCAGGCCTGTGGCCGCCCCGTTATCTGTTTCGGCGCCGGCGGTTCGCTTGAAACCGTACGCGGCACCGGCCCGAAGCCTACGGGCGTCTACTTCCCGGAGCAGACCTCCGCCGCCATGCAGCAAGCCATCCAGCACTTTGAAGCCAACGAAGCTACGTTCTCCCCCCAGACCGCCAAAGCCTGGGCCGAAACCTTCGCCACCCCCATCTTCCTCGCCCGCATCCGGGCCTTCGTCCTGAGACATGTCCCCGCCGCCGCAGAGGCCATGCTCCCGTTTCCAGCAATCCAGGAGCCCTCGTAATGCAAGGCATGCGCGATCTCCTCAAAAAAGAACTCGGCCGCAGCCTCCAGGGCCTCTCGGAGCTCGACCGCCTCCAGGCCGCGTGGCCCGTAGCATGCGGCCGCCAGTTAGCCGAGCGTGCACGCATCACCGCCTTCGAATCCGGCACTGTCCAGATCGAGGCGGAGGACAACGTCTGGCTCGCCCAGCTCCTCTCCATGCGCGCCATGCTTGAGGTCGAGCTCGCCAAGATCGCAGCCGTCAAGCTGTCCGGGATACACTTTTACCTGAAGTCTTTTAGAGGAGATCGTTGATGAGTGTCGGGTCGGTTTCGTTGGAAGAGGTAAGGCGTGTCGCGGAGCTCGCTAACCTGGAGCTCACGCCAGAGGAAGAACCTCTCATGCAGCGCGATCTCAACGCCATCCTCGGCCACGTCGCGGAGCTCAATCAGCTCGACACTACCGGCGTCCCCGCCATGGCGCAGGTCGGCGAACTCATCCAGATGATCGAAGACGCCGCCGGAGCCACCCTCCGTCCCGACCAGATCCGCCCTTCCATCGACCGCAAAGCCGTCATGGCCTGCGCCCCCGAAAGCGATGGTCGCTTCTTCAAAGTCCCCAAAGTAATCGAACGATAAAGCTCTTCAGCAAACAAGATTTGAGGATGATTCAGCAATGGTATCGATAGAAGAAGCCCGCGCCATCCGCCAGGGCAGCTCGGCCACGGCGCTCGCGGAGCGGCACTATGACCGCATCGCCGCCAACGACGGCATCGCCGGCAAGGCGATCAACTCCTTTCTCTCCCTCTCGCGCGACCGTGCCATGGCTCAGGCCGCGCACATTGATGCCCTCGCCGCAAAGGGCGAGCCCCTGCCGCCGCTCGCCGGCATGCCCATCGGCATAAAAGACGTTCTCGCGATGCAGGGCGCACCCGCCACCGCCGGATCGAAGATCCTCGAAGGCTACCGCCCGCCCTACGACGCCACCGTCGTCCAGAAGCTTGAAGCCGCCGGCGCAGTCCTCCTCGGCAAGCTCAACTGCGACGAGTTCGCCATGGGCAGCTCCAACGAAAACTCCGCCTACGGCCCCGTCAAAAATCCTCGCGCACTCGACCACGTCCCCGGCGGCTCCAGCGGCGGTTCGGCCGCAGCCGTTGCGGCAGGCTTCTGCGTCGCCTCGCTCGGCACCGATACCGGCGGCTCCATCCGCCAGCCCGCGGCCTTTTGCGGCGTCGTCGGCATCCTCCCCACTTATGGCCGCGTCAGCCGCTTCGGCTTGATCGCCTTCGCCTCCTCGCTGGATCGCGTCGGCCCCCTCGCGGCCAACGTCACGGACGCAGCCACGGTCCTCGGCATCATCGCCGGCCATGATCCGCTTGATGCCACCAGCTCCGTCCGTCCGGTAGACGACTACGCCGCCGCCCTCACCCAGCCCATCGCCGGCCTCCGCGTTGGCGTCCCGGACGAGTACTTCGGTGAAGGCCTCGACACCGAGATCCGCGCCGCAGTCGAGCGTACCCTCGAAGGCCTCAAGCGGCAGGGCTGCGAGATCGTAAAGATCACCCTCCCCCACACGAAATACGCCGTCCCAACGTATTACGTCATCGCCACCGCAGAGGCATCCTCCAATCTCTCCCGCTTCGACGGCGTCCGCTTCGGCCTGCGCTCCGCGGAGAGCAAAACCCTCTCGAACATGTATCGCAAGACCCGTGAAGAGGGCTTTGGCCCGGAGGTCAAACGCCGCATCCTCCTCGGCACCTACGCCCTCAGCGCTGGCTACTACGACGCCTACTACAAGAAGGCTCAGCAGGTCCGCACGCTGCTCGCCAGAGACTTCCTCACCGCCTTCGAGTCCTGCGATGTCATCGTAGGCCCCATGACCCCCACCCCGCCCTTCAAGCTCGGTGAAAAGACGGACGACCCCGTCTCCATGTACCTCGCCGACATCTATACCGTAGCCGCCTCGCTCGCCGGCATCTGCGGCATGAGCGTCCCCTGCGGCGAAACCTCCGGCGGCCTCCCCATCGGCGTCCAGATCATGGGCCGCCACTTTGACGAGTCCACCATGCTCCGCATAGGCCTGGCCGTAGAAAACCAGCAGAAGCCCTAAGCATCGTTCTTGCCGTTGCCGTTCGGATTAGAGGGGGGCTTTAGCCCCCCGTCCATGGCTACAAATCATCCGGGCTTTAGCCCCGGGCCGTTGTTCTCCCACGGTCCGCCACACCCAAACCGGACCACCACAGAAGGGTTAAGATTCAACCATGAGCAGGGACAACGTAGTCAGCATCAAGCCAGAGCCAGAAGACATCAACGTACCGGCCTCCATCGCCGAAATCGCCGCATCCCCGGACCTCACCCCGCAGGAAGCCGGCGACCAGAGCCAGCCCCCCGTAGACGGCATCCGCGCCTTTGACGAGCAGGGCCGCGAGATCCTCGTCCCCCGCGAAGAGTGGAGCACCAACGTCCTCCCCAACATGATCCTGCAGGCCTGGGATCAGCCCGACCAGCTCTACATGGTCATCCTCAACTCCCTCAACGACGGCTTTGCCACTGAAGTTATCGCCGCCGCCGAGCACCTCGCCGAAACCGACACCATCCCCGCCCGCGGAGCCTGCATGTGGGGCATCGTCCTCCTCCAGCAGGGCCGCCTCGATGAGGCCGAGTCGCTCCTCGCCGGCTTCACGGAAAAGAACGGCGAAGACGCTTCCGTCCTCACCAACCTCGCCAAGGTATACGCAGCACAGGACAAGCAGGAGCTCACAGAATCCACCCTCTGGCGCGCCCTTGAGCTTGAGCCCAATCTGGACAACGGCCTCGGTTGGTACGCCTCCATGGCGCAGGAACGCGGTGGAGATCAGGCCGCCGCAGACGCGCTGGAGCGTATCCGCCAGCTCCCCGGCTCCTGGCGAGCCCAGCTCTGGCTTGCACGCGGCCTCCTCAACGGCAACAACCTGGACGGCGCCAAGGTCTACTACAACGAGGCCCTGGAGCGCGCACCCAAGCCCATCCCCGGCGACTTCCTCATGCAGATGAGCGGCGATCTCGGCGGCCACGGCTACCTCCGTGAGCTCCTCGAGTTCACCATCCCCCACTTTGTGCCTGAACTCCACGGCCTCGCCGTCGGCAACAATCTCATCAAGGCCTGCATCGATACCGGCAACTTGGACCCCGCGGACGAGATCCGCCGCGCCCTCGACGCCTTCAACCGCCCCGACTGGCGTCAGCCCCTCGCCTTCTGGGATCAGGAGATCGGCCGTCAGCGCGCCGCTCGCGCCGCCGGAACCCAGCCCGGTACCGCCCAGGACGTCCAGCTCGGCATGCTCCGCGTCGACGGCCCCATCTGGCTTCCCCTCCAGTCCCCGGCCCGCAAGCTCTTCGGCCAGAAGACCACCGCAGGCCCATCCGTCACCTTCCTCGGCGGCACCGCTGAGGCTCCGGAAGAGGCCCAGACCGCACCCACCAGCCCGGAGGCCGCCCAGTCCATGGCCGAGACCCTGGACGCTCTCGGCCGCCTCACCCGCGCCCTGCCGCTCTTCCTTGCAGAGCAGGTAGAGATGTTAGCCGCAGCCAGCGGTCGTGCCATGCTCCCCTGGGCTGTCGGAGCACCCGGCCGCGCCGGAGGCTTCGTCGTCAGTGGCCAGCGCTGGCCTGACGAGGTCGCCGTCCAGTCAGCCAACGCGGACGCCAACAAGAGCGACTACGTCGTCTCCGTCCACATCGACGCAGAGGTCGAGCCTTGGACCGCCGATCTCGCCTTCGTCCGCACCTCGGACGGCACCCGCATCGGCGAGCTCTCGCAGGAGTTCAACGTCGCCAACCCAGAGGAAGGCCTCCGCGCCCTCGCCGCCGAAACCATCGAACTCCTCGGAGCGGCCTCATGGTCGGGAGACAGCGCCCAGTACCACGTCCCCGACGCCACCGACTTCACCGCCTACCTCCAGCGCCTGGAGCAGCTTCTCGCCCTCCGCTGCGCCGGCATGGAAGGCGTCCCACCCCAGTTTCTCAATGGCGAGCGCGAGATCATGAACGGAGCCCTTGACCTCGCCCGCGCCGAACCCCACAACATGGTCGCCCGCGTCCTCCTCATCGAGACCCTGGTTGCCATGCGCCCCATCCGCCCTGAGTTGGCCCAGGAGTTCGCCCAGCAGGTCGAAGCCCTGGCCACCACCCACCCACTCCCCACAGTCACAGCCGCCTTCTCCGCATAACAAAAGCGGCTCGGGAAATCACCCGAGCCGCTTAGTCTTTACTGCCCATCCACTGCATGGTCCTGCCTAAAAACTGCTCTTTCACTGTCCTTAGTTATCCCCACGCCCACCAAAGGCCCACTGCCTCACCGGCCCCACATCCACATGCACAAACTGCGAAACTGGATAGTACCCCACACCCCCGGCATGCAGTGACAAAGCCATATCCCGCAGCGTCCGAGTCTGCACTCCCGGTACCCGGATATCGATCGCCTTCGCCAGCATATGCTGACTATGCTGCGCTACCCCGGTCACGGAAGACCGCGTCCGCAGAAAGTTATTGCTCCACGGCGTCCGGTACCCACACACGATATCGATCGTCTGGTTCCCGCGCCCAAGCTTCGCCATCAGCTCATGCAGCGTGTCGAACTCCTTCGGATCGTAGCTGCTCACATCGTTCGTCCGATGATCCCGCAGGAAGTAGTTCAGCTTCGCCATCGCCTCCGGAACATAGGTGTCGCCAATCCGGTAAACCACGTCCAGCGACTCGCCCGTATGCAGATGATGCAGGTGCAGAACGTACTGTTCAGCCGAGGCCAGTGTGTGTGTCCCGTTCGCCGTGTTTCCCGTTCCAGTCGCCGCCTTCGCCTTCGAAGAGCCGCTCAACCCAAGCACCAGAACCGCCGCCGCAACCGCCACACACCGCTTCAAAGCTGAAATCTGCATCCACACACTCCCCGGGGTCTTTGATCTGTTGAAACGATCTATCTCGAATCTCGTTCTGCAAATCGAATTCGCAGAACCTCATTCGACAATCCCAAGTCTATCGCAGTTCCGGAAATAAATTCTGTCACTTTTGTGTCACAGGCAACCCGCAGCCTCAAGTCTATGTACGCTTCACGATTCCTCATGAGCAGGATGTTGCATGCTTTCCAGCGCCGCAACTCGCAACTCCAGTTCCGCGAGACGTTCTCGCAGGACCGAGAGCTCATTCGGCGCAGCCGGCGCTGCTGCTGCGGCATATGTCTGAGCCACGTCCCCCAGCAGGTGGGCGCTGCGGGAGGCGCTGGAACCGGGTTGGCGCGGAAGTACGGCCACCAGCGGCGTCTCGCGTGCCGCCAGGCGGTCCAAGGTGGATTGCACTTGGATCGTATCGTCAAAGGAGAACATGCGGTCGGAGCGGCCGCGCAGCTCGCCGGTCGTCTGCGGCCCGCGCAGGATCAGCAGGCACAGCACGGCCGTCTCGTCGCGCCGCAGGTTGAGAACCGTGCGGATACGGTGTTCGTACTTGGGCACACGCGAGTCGTGCGCGGTCGAGATCAGCTCATGAATCTCCAGCGCGTCCAGCGCACCGCGCACGGCGTCTTCCGTAAACTCCATCACAGGCTCGCGGCTGGTCTTCTGGTTGCATGCGCCAATCAGCGCATTCAGGGACAGCGGGTAGTTCTCCGGCGTGGTCATCTCTTTTTCCATCAGAGCGCCAAGCACGCGGAGCGATTCCGGGGTGAGCTTCAAAGCGTCGGCCATAGAGATCAGGTTAGAGCAAGACGGCCTAGCTCTCCAGCCCCGGATGAGACCGGCTCAACTTCCTCAGCCAAGTCCGGGGATGCAGCGCCGGAGGCACATCGAACATGCTCGCCAGAAACGCCGGAAACGTGTCGTGCGCGATCCGCAACGTAGCCGGCAGCACATAGAAGTTCATCACCAGCTCGGATAGCAGCAGGGAAGCCGCCGCCCCATAAAGCCCATACCACTGTGCGACGAAGTAGGTCAGCGCAACCGTAGCCGCCGTCCCCCCCAGGTAGACCGCCGCAAGCTTCTGATGCTGGTTCGTCGCATACATGACCCCGGAACTGGTCGACCACAGCGCATAGAACACCACCACCAGCAGCAGAATCGAAAGCAACTCCCGGCTCGGTGGCACCTTGCCATGCGTCCAGTGGTTCAGCGCCCACGGTCCCCCCAGGATCATCACCGCAATCACCCCCAGCGCCAGGATGATCGCCATCTGGCACGCCCGACGGTGCAGCGTGCGAACCAGCGCAATATCCTTCTGCGCGTAGGACTTTGAGAACTCCGGCTCAAAGCTGGAGTTGATCATCTGCACCATTTGCAACGCTACACGTGACATCGTGCGCGCGGTTGAGAACACCACCACCGCCACCGGCCCCAGCGCGTAGCTCACTGCCATCAGCGTGCCTTGCAGGTTCAGCGCATTGCCCATCGGAAAGCCCATGAACGCCAGCGCAGGCAACGACATCTTTTTAATCTCCGCAAAGCTGGCGTGCTTCCATCCAAAACTGATCCACGGAATGTCATGCCGCACCATCAGCGCCAGAATCACGGTCCCCAGCACATTCGCCACCGCAAACCAGAGCGCCACCGTCCTGGGCCCTTGATGCCTCAGCACCGGCACCAGCATCACTGCAAACGCCGCCAGCGACATGCAGCTCTTCACAAAGCTGCCGTAGGGATAACGTCTTACGCAGCGATAAGCGGACTGCAGCAACTGCTCCAACTGCCCCAGCAGAACAGAGAAACCCAGGTACGCGATGATCCACTTCGTATCGGAATCGCTGATCTCATGCAGGTGAAACAGGCGGCCGACCGGCAACTGATAGAGCAGTACCCCCACCACAAGTCCCGTCACGGTCAGCGCGACGGTAATCATCCACCAGCAGGACTGAAACGCCCGCAACGCCGACTCCCGGTCGTCCCGGGCCACGGCCATCGTCATCTCGTTACCGGCCACAGACCCAAAACCAATATTGGAAAAACTCAGATAGCTCGGAATTGAGTTGATAATCAGCCACTCGCCATAAAGCGGCTCAGACCAGTACTTCAAAAACACGAAGACCTGCACAAACTGGATCACGCTCCCCGCCAGCTTGGAGATCCAGTTTGAAATGAGCCCCAGGATCAGGCGTTTCTTGGTGCCTGCATCCATACTCATCGCGTCGCACACCCTCTCATAACCGAATCCGATTCTACCAACCACCCAGGAACGAACGTCATTCTGCGCGAAGCGGAGAATCTCGGTAGTTGCTTTTGTTGTTGTTTGTTCTTAGCTTAGGACGGCAACAACATATCCGTGCCCCATCCATCGCGCACTTGCGATGGGTGGGACGTAAACCCTCAATGCTCCCGCAACGCCCGATCCACCTTCACCTTCTCCATCATCAGCGTCTCCACCATTGCCTCATCGCCCCGCCGCTGCGCCTCCGCCATCGACATCCTCAACTCCCGCTGCCGCCGCTCCAGATGCCGGAACGCGAGCGTATGAAACGCATCCTCCACCAACTCCACCAGCGACCTCTCACCCGGCCCGGAACTCAACACCTCCGCCAACATAGACCGGCTCGCATCATCCTGCGCCGCATCGATCGGATTCTCCGGCGCAACCCCATGCGCCAGCGTGTCGAACAGCGCCGCCGCCCCCATGCCCTCATACCACTCCGGATGATCCGCCAGCCCATTCGCCGCCCGCACCCTGGCAGCATCCGTCTCCGGCCGCACCAGCGCCTGCAGCAGCACCCGTTCCGTTTCGTTCGCCGGCTCAGCCCGGTGCGCCTTCACGCTTTCGAGCTTCTGCGCCGCCGCCTGTTTCAGCTCCTGCCGCATCAGCGCAGAATCGATCCCCAGCTTCTGCGCCGCATCCGCCGCGAACTCATCCCGATGAATCCTGCTCGGCATCCGCCGTATATGCGGCAGCAGGAAGTTCATCGCCTGCACCTTCGCATCCGCCGTCCGGGCAGGGAACTGCTGCATCGCACGATCGATCAGATACTCCGACTGCCGCTTCGCCGTCCGCAGCGCCCCCATATAGGCCTGGATGCCGTTCTCCCGCACAAACCGGTCCGGGTCCAGCCCACCCTCAAGCGAGATCACCTTCACCTCGAACCCTTCCTCCGTCAGCAACGCAATCGACTTCTCCGCTGCCGTAGCCCCCGCCTGGTCCGGATCGAAGTTCACCACAACCCGCTTCGTAAACCGGCTCAGCAGCCGGACCTGCATCTCCGTAAACGCCGTCCCGGAGGTTGCAATCACGTTCTTGATCCCCGCCATATAAACCGAAATGCAGTCCATCTGCCCCTCGACCAGCAGCGCAAAGTCATGCGCCCGCATATCGGCCTTGGCCTTATCCAGGTTGAACAGCACATTGCCCTTCGTATACAGCGGCGTCTCGGGCGAGTTCATATACTTCGCAATCGGCCGGCCTTTATCGTCGACAGCTTCGAGTGCCCGCGCCGTAAACGCAATCGTCTTCCCCTGCTCGTTCGCAATCGGAAACATGATCCGCTTCCTGAACCGAGCATAAAGCTGCCCGGTCGGATGCCCATCATCGTCCTTCTCGCTGGAGTTGAACAGTCCGCTCGCCCGCAACACGTCATCGCCAAAGTGCGGCTTCATCTTCTCCCGCATATCGTTGAAGTCGTCCGGCGCAAACCCCATCCGAAACTTCGCAATCGTCTCCGCAGTAACCCCCCGGCTGCTCAAATACTCCCGAGCCCCCGCCGCCCCCGGTGACTTCAACATCGCCTCAAAGTACTGTGTAGCCCCCTCATGCAGGTCCACGAGCTTCTTCCGAATCCCCGCCTCCTGCGCGTCTTCAGGCGAGGAAAACTCCCGCTTCGGCAGCGGAATCCCAGCCTTCGCCGCCACAGCCCTGACAGCCTCAGGAAACGAAAGCCCGTCCAGCTTCATGACAAAGGTAAAGACGTCACCCTTCTCATGACACCCAAAGCAATAGAAGTAGTTGTGTGCCGCATTGACGGAGAAGGACCCGGTCTTCTCCTTATGAAAAGGACAAAGCCCCGAGTAGTTCTGAGCCCCCGTCTTCCGCAGCTTCACATACTCGCCAATGATCTTGACGATATCTACCTGCGTCTTAACGGTCTGTGCAAAGTTGTCAGCCATGAGCTTCAATCAAGTTTAGCGGACCTTGAATCCTGAATGCTATCCTGCGCCCATGAAGACTTTTGCCGCGCTGGCCCTCCTCCTCGCAGCTTCTCTCGCCTCAGCCCAGCAGCCAGACCGCACCCTCACCCTCCTCCAGCGCCTCGCCGACGCCCCCGGACCTCCCGGCGCAGAGGAAGCCGTCCGCGCCATCATGGTCCCTGAGATGAAGCCCTTCATCACCGAGCCCCTCCGCTACGACGGCACCGGCTCGGTCATCGCGCAGCAGGGAACCAAGGGCCCCCGCATCATGATCGACGCCCACATGGACGAGCTCGGCGGCATGGTCCGCCGCGTCACCCCCAACGGCTTCCTCACCATGCAGATGCTCGGCGGCTGGCTGGACCAGGCTCTCGTCGACCAGCGCTGGATTATCATCGGCTCCAAGGGCCCCGTCCACGCCGTCACCGGCATCCGAGACATTCACATCGTTCCCGCCGAAGAGCGCACCCGCGTCTTCTCCCGCGACTCCCTCTACCTCGACGTTGGTGCCAAGAACGCCCAGGAGGTCTTCGCCATGGGCGTTGAGGCCGGTGACCCGGTCGTCCCCGACTCGCCCTTCACCGTCATGAACGGCACTCAGAACTACCTCGGCAAAGGCTGGGACGACCGCATCGGCTGCGCTGTTCTCCTCGAAGCCATGCGCCGCACCTCCGCCATGCCGCACCCCAACCAGCTCTTCTACGTCGCCACCACGCAGGAGGAGGTAGGCCTTCGCGGTGCCAAGGCAGCCTCCCAGCTCGTCAAGCCGGACATCGGCATCGCCATAGAAGGCGGCATCACCGGCGACACCGCCGGAGCCCACCCGGAGGAGTCCCAGGTCAAACTCGGCGCAGGCCCCGGCATGTTCCTCTACGACTCCAGCACCATCCCCAATCGCAAGCTCGTAGCCTTCACCCGAGCCGCGGCCAGATCCGCCAGCCTTCCCCTTCAGGCAGACCTCGTCCAGGGCTACGGAGACGACTCCGCCGAGATGCAGGCCTCCAGCGGTGGCACCCCCACCATCAACCTCGTCGTCCCCGTCCGGTACACCCACTCCCACAACGGCATCGTCAACCGCCAGGACTTCGATCGCACCGTAGACCTCGTCGTCGCCATGCTCATGAAGCTGGACGCCGCCGCCGTCGCCGACCTGCGCGACTTCACCCCCAAACCCTAAGGCAACCTTGATCGAATCCGCTTTGAAAGGGCGGGACTTCAGTCCCGCCATAAAAACAACGCCACGACTCCGGCTTTAGCCGCTGAGGGAGGTCGAAAGGGAGGGCACTTTCGCCTGTTTCCACACCAATTCTCTCGAAGAAAAAAGAAAACTTCCTCAGCCTCGTCGGGTTCCAACTGAGGCAGCCACAAGAACCGCCCCGGCCACAAGAGCCGGTCAGAAAGAGGAACAAACATGATCTCCCTGAGCCCCTTCCGCAAGCTCGTCATCGCTGCATCCCTCGTCGCAGCCCCTGCCGTCTCACACGCCGGCATCTTCATCTCCGTAGGCTTCGCTCCCCCCGCCCTACCCGTCTACGCCCAGCCCATCTGCCCCGGCGATGGCTATCTCTGGACCCCCGGCTACTGGGCCTACGCGCCCTCTGGCTACTACTGGGTCCCCGGCGTCTGGGTTCAGCCGCCATCGGTCGGTGTTCTCTGGACGCCCCCGTACTGGGGCTTCGCCGGTGGAGTCTATGGCTTCCATGAAGGTTACTGGGGTCCCCACGTCGGCTTCTACGGTGGCGTGAACTACGGCTTCGGCTACGGTGGCTCGGGCTTCTACGGCGGACGTTGGGATGGCGGACACTTCGCCTATAACACCGCCGTCATGCACGTCGGCGGTGGCTTCCGCAACGTTTACGTCGACCGCACCGTCATCGTGAACAACAACAACTTTAACCACGCCAGCTTCAACGGCGGCCCCAACGGTGTCAACGCCCGCCCCACCCCGCAGGAGGCGCAGTTCTCGCATGAGAACCATATCGCCCCCACGTCCATGCAGCAGAGCCACTTCCAGGCCGCGCAGCAGAACCGGGCCAACTTCGCCTCGGCCAATGGCGGTCATCCCCAGAACGCAGCCTTCCAGCGTCCCGGCATGACCCAGGGAGCGGTAGCAGCCCGCGGCGCAACCCCCGTCGTCGGCGGCAACCGCAACGGCTTCGGCACCGCCAACGAGGTCAACACCCGCCAGGGCAACCAGCAGGCTCGCGTCAACCAGGGCATCCGCTCCGGCCAGATGACCCCCGGCGAGACCCGCAACGTGGAAAACCGTGACGCCAGCATCAATCGCCAGGCCAACGCAGACCGCGCTGCCAACGGCGGACGTCTCACCGGCCAGGAGCGCGGTCAGATCAACCAGCGCCAGAACAACGTCAGCCAGTCCATCAACAATGACAAGCACAACGCCAACAATGACGCAGCAGCCGGAGCCCGAAACGGCGCAACCCCCGGCCAGGAGCGCGGCGCAGCCCGCGGACAGGAGCAGCATGACGCCCCCCGTGGCGGCGGCGGTGAGCACGGTCACAAATAAAGCTCACTCAGAACATCGGGTGCCCCATGTCTCGCTCCTGAGACATGGGGTTTTTCTTTGGTACCAGCAACGCCCCATAAAATAGCCGTATGCCCCAAGGTCCCCCCGCGCTCGACTCCACCATCGACCAATCCCGCGTAGTAGTCGTCCTCGTCCGCGCCCGCAACCCCTCCAACATCGGAGCCGTCGCCCGAGCCATGCACGACCTCGGCTTCGCCCATCTCCGCATCGTCAATGACTTTCCCGTCCCCTTCGCCGCCGCGAAATCCGCCGTAGACGCCTCCTCTGTCCTGGCCGCCGCCACAGAACCCGCCTCCGTCGCAGAAGCCGTAGCCGATTGCACCCTCGTCCTCGGCACCACCGCCGTCGGCGAACGAGCCCTCCAACACCCCCTCCAAACCCTCAATCAAGCCGCCGCCACCGTCCGCCAGACCCTCCGCACCGACCCCGCCGCCAAGATCGCCCTCCTCTTCGGATCAGAAAAAACCGGCCTCTCCAATGAAGAGCTCAGCCACTGCCACGCCCTCCTCACCATCCCCATGAACACCCTCACGGCGGATCATCACCTCTCCATGAACCTCGGCCAGGCCGCCGCCGTCTGCCTGTACCAACTAGCCCTCGGCGACGAAACCCTCACCCCACCCGCACCCCCCACTGAAACCCCAGCCGCCGCCGCGGACCTCGAGCGCCTGACCTCACTCCTTCAGCAGGTTCTGGACGACTCCGGCTACACCCGCCGCCATCCCGCCAACTCCCGCGAGCCCAACGTTCGCCGCCTCGTCCGCCGCATGGCCCTCAGCGCAGACGATGCACCCGTCTGGACCGGCATCCTCCGCCAACTCCTCCACGCCTTGAAACCCGGGAGCGAAAAGCCCTAGCTGGTAGCTCACGGCTGATAGTTGACAGCTGGAAGAACCCCGCCCGAACCAGCAAGCCACCCAACTTCCACCCTCAGATATCACCGAAATGTAAACTAACTCCATTCCAGCTTCGTCACCATATCGCCACGCAACAAATCCCACCTCACCCCGCTTCTCCCAGCGGCCGGAGATCCTCTCGACATGCATCCTTTGAAGCACCTGTCTGCCGCCCTCCTCACCTGCACCCTCACCTTTGCCGCCGCCCAGCAGGCACCCCGCGTCTACACCGACGCCGACTACGCCCAGGCTGAAAAGTTCATGCCCTACAACACCAACCCTCTCGTCATGCACGCGGTTGAGAACCCAACCTGGCTCGCCGACGGACGCTTCTGGTATCGCGATACCGGCGCCAAGGGCAACACCTTCATGCTCGTAGACCCGGCAAAGTCCGCCAAAGCCCCCGCCTTCGACCAGGCCAAGCTCGCCTCCGCGATGAACGCCCTGGCCCTCTCCAAGAAGACCATCTCGCCCGATCACCTCCCCATCACCAACTTTGAGCTCAAGGACGCCGACAAGACCGTCCTCACCACCCTTGCCGGCAAGCGCATCTCCTGCGATCTAGCCGGCGACGGCGTCTGCAAGGAACTCGACCCCAAGGAAGCCGGAGCCCCAAAGACCGGCCGCCGGGGCAAAGCCATGGGTGGCGTAGACGTCTCGCCCGACGGCAAAAAAGCCGCCTTCATCCGTGACTGGAACCTCTGGCTCCGCGACCTCCCCACTGGCAAGGAGACCCAGCTCACCACCGACGGCATACCCAACTACGGCTACGCCACCGATAACGCCGGCTGGTCCCACTCGGACAACCCTATCCTCGTCTGGTCGCCGGACTCCAAACACATCGCCACCTTCCAGCAGGACCAGCGCAAGACCGGCGAGCTCTACCTCACCAACGTCACCAACGGCCACCCCACCCTCACCACCCTCAAGTACCCCCTCGTCGGCGATAAAGACGTCACCATGATCGAGCGCGTCGTCATCAACCTCGAAGGCAAAGACTCGGACAAGTCCAAACTCGTCCGCCTCAAGATGGCTCCGGATCAGCACCGCTCCACCCTCTGTGACGACATCAGCTGCCGTGGCGGCAGCGGCTGGGACGACGTCCAGTGGTCCTCGGACTCCAAAAACCTCGCCTTCGTCTCCACCTCCCGCGACCACAGGCAGGAGTGGATGCGCATCGCCAACCCCGCCACCGGAGAGATCCGTGAGGTCATGGGCGAGACCGCCCCCAAGTTCTTCGAGAGCGGCAACGACAAGGTCAACTGGCACTATCTTGCCGCCACCAACGAGCTCCTCTGGTTCTCCGAGCGCGATGGCTGGGGCCACCTGTACCTCTACGACACCAACACCGGCAAGCTCAAAACCCAGATCACCCACGGAAACTGGAACGTAACCCAGGTCCTCGTCGTAGACGAAAAAGCGCGCGTCATCTACTTCCGCGGCGTCGGCAAAGACCCCAACGAAGACCCTTACTTCCAGAAGTACTACCGCGTAGACTTCACCGGCGATAACCTCGCCCTCCTGACGCCCGAGCGTGGCGACCACACCGTCACCCCCTCGCCGGACAATCACTACTTCGTAGACACCTGGTCCACCCCTACCGACCCTCAGGTCACCGTCGTCCGCGATTTCACCGGCAAGATCGCCGTCTCGGTCGCCCATGAGGACATCACCCGCCTCAAGGCCACCGGCTGGATTCCCCCCGTCCAGATCATGGTCAAAGCCCGTGACAACGACACCAACATCTACGGCCTGCTCTTCCGCCCCACCAACTTCACCACGGACGGCCACTACCCCATCATCAACCACGTCTACCCCGGCCCCCAGACCGGCTCCTGCGGCTCCCGCAGCTTCTCCGCCGCGCACGGTGACATGCAGTCCCTCGCGGAGCTAGGCTTCATCGTCGTCTGCATCGACGGCATGGGAACCCCCTACCGCTCCAAGGCCTTCCACGAGTTTTACGCCCACGATCTAGGCGACGACACCATCCCCGACCAGATCGCAGGCATGAAGGATCTCTCCACCCGCTACCCCTGGATCGACATGGACAAGATCGGCATCTACGGCCACTCCGGCGGCGGCAACGCCACCGCCTCCGCCATGTTCCACTTCCCGGACTTCTTCAAGGTCGGCATCGCGGAGAGCGGCAATCATGACAACCGCAACTACGAAGACGATTGGGCAGAAAAATGGGCCGGCCTCGAGATCAAAAACCCCGATGGCACCAGCAACTACGACTCCCAGGCCAACCAGAACTGGGCCAAGAACCTGAAGGGTCACCTGCTCCTGGCCCACGGCACGATGGATGACAACGTCCCCCCCACCAACACCCTCCTGGTCGTCGACGCCCTCATCAAAGCCAACAAGGACTTCGACCTCCTCATGATCCCCAACGTCCATCATGGCTACGCCGAAGCCAGCCAGTACATGACCCGCCGCCGCTGGGACTACTTCATCCGCTACCTCGCCGGCGCAACCCCGCCCCACGAGTACAAGATGAAGGACTACGCCGCCGTCCAGGCCGCCATGTCCGGCAACGGCCCTTCTGATAACGAAACCGCCGACCCTCAGCCTTAGAGATAAGAAGAGGCTCTCACCCCCCTACGATCGTCATTCTGAGCGAAGCTCAGAACCTCCGTATTGGCCGTTGCAGTTGCCTGTTCTTCTGTCCTCGCATCGCAATCCCACCACAAAAAAGGTCCGGGCCCCCAAAGGCCCGGACCCGCAATCCCAAACAAAAAACCTACTCCACAACCTTCCCGTCCGCAGAGCTAGCCGGCCTCGTAGCCCGTCCAGGCCCACTCGTCACTGCCCAGCCGCTCGTAGTATTCGTCAAAGTAGCGGAAGCAGTCTTAGGCCCTGAAAGCTGCGCGGCGACCCCCGGGAAAGCCGTCTGAGTCTCAGCCGCGGTAGCCCAACCCGGAGCCCCCGAAACCTCATACGTATACCCCACAGTCGTGGTCGCCCCCGGCTTGTCCGTGGTCGGCGTAGAGCTGTCGATGCTCTTCACACTCGGCTTGCCGTAGCAGAAGTTCCCCGCACCCGGCTCCTGCGTATCGGGCGTCCAAGACCCCCGCCCCTTGTCCGAGATGTCATAGTTTGTCACCTGCTTCGAAGCCACGATGAAAACCTTCTTCTCTGCGGTCGTACGCATCAGCAGGCCCTGATCGACCAGCGCGTCATACCCCTGCGTCTTCGTCGTATCGGACGTATCCGCCTGCACCGGAAACTTCACCGAGTCCGTCCACAAACAAGCCGGACGGCTCGAGTAATACGTATTGATCGCCGACGTGTAATTGATCTTGTTATCCGCCGTCTTCTTACAGCCCGCTGCCGCCAAAAGAGCCACGCAGCTCCCAATCGCCATCATCCGTTTTGCATTCATACGTTTAGCTCCCAAACTGCACCTGCCATGGGATGCCAAACAAGCCTCAACGGTTATTTACAGCCAGCCCTTCGCCCGGGCGATCCTCGCCGCATCCACCCGATTCGCCGCCCCCAGCTTGCTGATCGCCTCGGAAAGATAGTTCCGCACAGTACCTTCAGAGAGCCGCAACTCCCCCGCAATCTCCCCGCTCGATCGCCCCTCACCCGCCCTCTGCAGGATCTGCCGCTCCCGATCCGTCAGCGGATCGGCCTCCGCGCTCCACGCCTCCGTAGCCAGCGCCGGATCGACCACCCTCAGCCCCCGATGCACCCGCCTCACCGCATCCGCCAACTCGGAAGCAGGCCGATCCTTCAGCAGATACCCACTCGCCCCCGCATCCAGCGCCCGCCGCAAATATCCTGGCCGAGCGAAGGTCGTCAGGATAATCGCCTTCACCCCCGGTCGACTCACCTTCAGCGCCCCCGCCACCTCCAGCCCCGTCATCCCCGGCATCTCGATATCGGTCACCAGCACATCCACGCCCGTCTGCTCGGCCGCCTTCAGCGCCTCACGCCCATTCGCAGCCTTCGCCACGACAGCGATATCCGGCTCCAACTCCAGCAGCGCCGCCAGCGCGCCCAGCACCATCGCCTGATCCTCCGCCAGCACCACCCGTATCTTCACTGGCCCACACCCGTAACAGGCGTATGCGGAATCTCCACCACCAGCCGTGTCCCCGCCTCCCACTCCACGCTCAACCGCCCTCCAAGTCCAACAACCCGTTCCCGCATCCCTCTCAACCCATTCCCCTCCCGCACCGCTCCCCCAGCCGACCCATCATCCGTCAGCTCCATCAGATCGAACCCATCCGCTGTCCGCCCAAAGCGCAAAGTACACCGCGTAGCCCCTGCATGACGCACGATATTCGTCACCGCCTCCCGCACCGCCAGCGAGAGCACCGTCTCCTCCTTAGGCCGCAATGACGGTGGAGCCGAATCACACTCCAGCACCACTCCCGCCGCATCCAGCGTCACCCTGGCCTGTTCCACCTCCGCGCTCAACCCCTTCGCCCGGTATCCCCCAATCGCCTCCCGAACCTCCGCCAGCGCCGTCCGCGCCGTCTTCTCCACCTCGGCAATCTCCACCGCCGCCCGCACGTCATCGCGCCCCATCAACCGCCCCGCCAGCTCCGCCTTCAGCACGATCACGGACAGCGTATGCCCCAGCACATCGTGCAGATCCCTTGCGATCCGTTCCCGCTCCGCCACCGCCGCCAGTTCGACGTTCTCCTCCTGCGCCCGCCGCAGCTTGCGGTCAGCCCGCTTCTGCTGTGCCACAAAGATATTGCTCACCCCCACCACCACCGTGAAGAATCCCGTGATGATGTAGTTGATTCGATTCCCCGGAAGCAGGTAGCCTTCAATCGCCATCGTGCCAGACTCAACCACCATCGTCCCCAGCAGCACTGGCAGAGAAGCCACGCTGAAAGGCAGCATCGCCGCCACGTAGATGAAGAAGCACGAAGCTCCGGGATTCGCTGGCATCGTAAAGATTCCCAGCACAAAGAAAGCAATCAGAATCCCAATCCGTACTCTGGTGGCGATGAACTCCACGTAAGCAACATACAAGCCCACAAAAAACACATAGATCAGCCCCTGCCGCAGCCAGTACCCGGCATCCCTCCGCATGATCGGCTCGATAAAGAAGAAGATGGAGTAAGCCAGCCAGATATAACTCGCCCCATCATGCTTCTTCTCCTCGCACTCCCGCGCAACCCCAAGCCCATACAGATCCCCCGGCAGCTCCAACCCCTCAACCCGCTCACGCACAGCCATCACATTCACCTATCCCCGCCAGTGTACTCACTGACAACTGAGAACTGACGACGAAGAACTCAGTTACGCATCCTGCTCCGCCCGCTGAAACACTGCCCAGCAAGCCCCCAGCACCAGCAGCGTAAACCCCGCCAGCCCTTCCCAATGCCCAGCGGTAGACCCAATCTGCTGATACCCAAAGATCGTCTCCATCAGTTGCGAGAGATGGCACGCCGGCAGATAAGGCGCAATCGGCCGCAGAAACTTCGGCAGATACTGAATTGGAATCCAAAGCCCGCTCATAAACGACATAGGCAGATAAATGAGGTTGATGACACCTGAAGCCGCGTTTGGCGGCACCAGCAGTGCAATCAACAGCCCCAGGGCCGCAAACGGAATCGACCCTGCAACCGTCATTCCCAGCACCATGACCACTTCGCGCCCAGTCAGATGAACTCCCCCAAACGCCACCGCCAAACCCATCAGCAAGCTGACGATGATCAACCCAAACGCTTGAGCTGAAATGCATTTCGACACCAGGTACGCCATCGCCGGCATGGGGCTTGAGCGCTTCAACTCCAGCCATCCCAGCGCCCGCTCGGACGCCATCCCCACCCCAACCCCAAACAGCGCCGCACCAATCACGCCGAACGCCGCATAGCTCGCCAGCATATACTTCGCAGCGTCCATCCCGTCCATCTCATGGCCCTTGTTCGAGAGTCCAAACAAGACGTAAAACATCACCGGAAACCCAATCGTCGAAAGCGAGAACGTCTTCGTCCGCGCCAGCTTCAGAAACTCGTACTTCGCTTCCTTCACGAAGATCTGTACCGTCCCGCCAAACGTCCGCTCAGTCGCAACAACAGAATGTGTAACAGCAAGAGTAGCCATCTCAATCTCCTCGTAACAAAATCGGTTACAGATTTCGTGGAACTTCCTAACCCGCCTAAACTCGCTTGGTCGTCAACGAAAGAAACGCCTCTTCCAGCCCCGGACTCACCACCTCGAGCCCCGAAAGCCCCTCGTCAAACGCAAACATCTTCCGCAGCACCGCCTCCGCATTGCCCGCCGTCACGCACGTCCAGCCATCCGTCTGCTCCACGTCGATCACGCCCGGCAGCGTCCAGATCTGCGCTGAACTCAAGGCCGTCCTGCACCGAATCCGTTTGCTCGCCGTCTGGCTCTTGATCTCGCTCGGCGTCCCCTCGCTCACCACGCGCCCCTTATCGATCACCACGATCCGGCTCGCCAGCGCATCCGCCTCTTCCAGGTAGTGCGTCGTCAGCAGTACCGTCCGCCCTTGCGCCGCAAGTTCCCTTACCTGCACCCAAAGCCCGCGCCTCGCCTCGATATCCATCCCCACCGTAGGCTCATCCAGGAAGATCACCTCCGGGTCTCCACACAGCGCCAGCCCAAACAGCAGCCTCTGCCTCTGGCCGCCGCTCAACTGCTCAAACAGCCTGTCTTCAATTCCGGAGAGTTGCGCGATCCGCACAATCTCCTTCACCGCCAGCGGCTTCGGATAGTAGCTCCGGAACAGGTCGATATGCTCCTTCACCTTCAGCGTCTTCGGCATGCTCGCCACCTGCAGCATCGCGCCAATCCGCGTCCGCGTCGCAGCCAATCGAGGATCGCGCCCAAAGATCGTGACCGTCCCTGTCGTCGGCGCGGAAAGCCCCAGCAGCAGCCGCACCGCGGTCGATTTCCCCGCGCCATTCGCCCCCAGCAGCGCCACAATCTCGCCTGGATAGAGCTTCAGGGAAAGCCCATCCAGTGCCGTTACGCTTCCATAGTTTTTCGTCACATTTTCAAGCGAGGCCACCGCCTCACCCGTCCTGCTCACGCTCTCAACCGCTTCCATCTCCGCTGTCGGCATCGCCTTCTCCTTGACTTACAAGAAGAAGTCTCGCCCCACCCAAAGCAGAAGATCAGTGCCGCTTGTCAGCAATCGAAGATGACGTTTGTCACCCCCACGCTAGCGCCGCAGCCGGCCGAGCACTCCTTGCGCCAGCGGCCGAAGCAAGGACTTCGCACGCTCCAGCAGTGTCGCCGGCGTCTCGATCGTTTCGCCCGCGCGAAAGCGTTCCAGCATCGCCTTGCCCCCAACCATCCCGGCCCATGATTGAAACAGCGGGACGATCTCCCCGCGTTCCTGAGGCGTGAACTCCTTACTCGCCGCGGAAAGATACCGTTGGAAGTTCGCGCCGGCCGCCTCCATAATCCACGCCGTGTCCGCCATGCCGCACCGTTCCGCCGCCGCCGGAATCACCTCACGGAAGATCCTCTCTTCATCGCGAATCCACATCCCCAGCCGCCGCCGGAACTTGTCTCCGTCATGCCCCACCCGGTAGCCACTGATCAACTCATGCTCATAAACAAAGCTGCCGAACGGCGCCATCTGCAGAAACAGCCCCCAGTCCGCCAGCGATTCCAGCGACCCCAGAATCGGCCCCGACTTCATATAAGCCTCACGTTTCAGCGCAAACGCCGCAAAGCTGACCTTCGGCCCATTCTTCTGTGAGATCAGCGTCGCCGGAGGCTGCTCCACCTTCGGCACGCTCAGCATATAGTTCGTGCTCACGGTCTTGCCTGCGGCGTCGATGTTCTCCCAGCCAGTCCGCACTAGCACCGCATCCGGCTGCCTCATCGCACCTCTCTCCAGCACCTCGCAGAAGTTCGGCCGAGCCACATCGTCGCTGGAAAGCAACGTGATCCAGTCACCCGTCTGGCTCGTCAGCGTGAAGTTGTACTGACCCGTCAGGTTCACTCCAGGCGGAGGCTGCACCCCACGAACCTTACCCGCATACCTCCGAATAATCTCCGCCGTCCCATCCGTGCTGTAGTGGTCGGAGATCACAATCTCATCCGGCGGACGAGTCTGCTGCAGCAGGGATTCAATCGTCTCTACCAAATACTCCGCCTGGTTGAAGGTCGGGATGCCAACTGAAAATCGCAATGGAGCCATGCTTTCTTGTAGCAGTAAATGCACGTCTTCGTCAGCTACATATACTCCACGCCGTACTGAACTGGGATCTGCGTAAACGCAATCCGAGTCGGAGCCGTGTCTCTCGCCGGCAGCATCCCCGCAAAGTGCAGCGTCGTATGCCCATACTTCAGGTTCAGCTTATCCATCGTCTTGGAAAGGTCCGCACGATTATCCGGATCGCCAAACAACGAAGCCTGATGCTCATCCTCCGGAATCAACTCCCGCAGCGTCACCCCAACAAAAAAAGGCCGTTCAAACTCTTCTCCCCTGGGCCTCTGCTTCCAAACATTCCGCAGCACATCCAGCAAGCTCAGCGTGTCCTGACAATCCTTGAACCGAGCCTCCATCGCCCACCCCTTGCTCTTGATCCCGCTGGAATGCTTCTTAGCCCCCATCCGCCCCGCCTGCTCGGTCGTCAACGCATACTTGATCGTCACCGTCATCGCACCCGCATAAAACTTCTCCATCCGCAGCCGCATGCTCGCCTTATGCAGCAGCTTGTGCGCGACGCTCCACGCACCTCCATCGCTCCGGAACTCCGGCCCCATCACATGGCTGTGCCCCAGCGACTTCTGCACCTCGCTCGCCACCGGAGCACCATCATCGCCCGTCTCACCGCCTCTCAGCCAGTGATACAGCCGGTCGCCCCACACCGAATCCCACAACCTATGCATCCCCGTCCGGTCCAGCGCCAGCAACTGCTCCATCGTCGTAATGCCCTTGCCGTTCAGCCTCTCCTCGGTCTTCGCCCCCACCCCCGGCAGATCCCGCAGCTCCAGATGTGCAATCGCCCTCGGCAACTGGGAAGGCAGCAGCCCGATCAGCCCATCCGGCTTCTGCATATCGCTCGCAATCTTCGCCAGGTACCGGTTCGGTGCCATCCCAATCGAGCACCGCAGCGTATCCCCCACATCGTCCTTGATCGCCTGCTTGATCTCCAGCGCAATCCGCCGTGCATTCGGCGGCTCACACTCCCGCCCCATCAACTGGCACACCATCTCGTCGATCGAAGGCGTATGCGCCACCGGGCAGCACCGCTCCACCGCCGCCGCAATCTCATGGGAAAACCGCGAGTACTCCGTATGCGACCCATTCACCAGGATGATCTCCGGACAGATCCGCTTCGCCTCGCCCACCTTCGTCAGCGTATGGATACCCAGCGCCTTCGCCTCGTAGCTCGCAGCAATCAGCGCCCCCGTATCGGCCATCGTCCCACACACACCCACCGGCTTCCCGCGCATCTCCGGATGAAGCTGCTGCTCCACAGACGCAAAGAAGCTGTTGAGGTCGATATGCAGAAATCCGAACCGATCGGGTTGGGGCACATCACTCACCCCACCATTCTATTCGCCCCGTCTTCGCCCCGCACCCACAATCCTCACCCTGCACCACCCCCAGTGCAGTCACACTCGTACTTGCCTTTCAAATAAAAAGCCGTCGCCTGTCTTATCTGTCCTTATCCCGTCTTGATCCGTCTTATCCCCGTTACGCCTTGCTTTTTCTATCCGCACCTCAACCTTTCGCATAAACTTCATTTATGCGTGAAAGTCTTTGTATTCTTCTGGCCTCTGGCCTTGCCGTATCTGCCTTCGCCCAGCCCGCGCACCACATTGCCCCTGCCAACCAGTCGGAGCGCCGCGCCACTCAAGCCTTTGAGAGCGCCAAAGCTCTCAGCCCGCTAGCCCTCCACTCTTTCCTGGAGCGCATGCCCAAAGGCGCGGACCTCCACATGCACCTCTCCGGCGCCATCTACGCCGAGACCTTCATCAAGGACGCCGCAGAGGACAATCTCTGCGTAGACCCCATCAAGCTTGCCTTCGCAAAAAGCATCGGCACTGACACCCCCAATCCCACCTGCGCCCCGGACAACGTCCTAGCCGCCACCGCCTTCAAAAATCAGCATCTCTACGACGCGCTCGTCGACTCCTTCTCCATGCGTGCCTACGTCCCCACCCCCGGCCATACTGGCCATGACCAGTTCTTCGACACCTTCGAAAAGTTCGGCGGCATCGCCAAAACCCACAAAGGTGAGTGGCTCGACGAGGTCGCATCCCGCGCCGCCGCCCAGAACGAGCAGTATCTCGAGATCATGGAGACCCCCACCTTCTCCAAGGCCGCAGCCCTCGGCTACAAGCTCGGCTGGCCCACCGCCCCCACCCCCCGCATCGTCACCACCGCCGCCACCTCAGTCCCGGACGACACCACCGGCACCCTGCCCGCAGAGCTCGCAGACCTCCGCGATAAGCTCCTCGCCTCAGGCCTCAAGGATGAGGTCGTAACAGACCGCGCCGAGTTCGCCAAGGCCCTCGCAGATCGCCGCCAGATCGAGCACTGCGGAACCCCCACCGCAGCCCCCGCCTGCGCAGTCCAGATCCGCTTCCTCTATCAGGTCCTCCGCGCCTTCCCCGCCCAGCAGGTCTTCGCCCAAACCCTCCTCGCCTTTGAGGTCGCCGACGCCGAGCTCGCCTCCGGCCCCAACGCCAACGTCGTAGGCCTCAACTTCGTCCAGCCGGAAGACAACTACATGGCCATGAGCGAGTATCACCGCCAGATGCTCATGCTGGACTACCTCCACTCCGTCTACCCTCGCGTCCACATCTCCCTCCACGCCGGCGAGCTCGCCCCCGGAATGGTCCCCCCCGCCGGCCTCTCCTTCCACATCCGCCAGGCGGTCGAGCTAGGCCACGCAGAGCGCATCGGCCATGGCGTGGACGTCATGTACGAGACAGACTCCAAGGGTCTCCTCAAAGAGCTCGCGGACAAACACATCATGGTGGAGATCAACCTCACCTCCAACGACGGCATCCTCGGCGTCTCCACCAACTACCACTCGCTCCCCGCCTACCGCGCCGCCCACGTCCCCACCGCCTTCTCCACGGATGACGAAGGCGTCTCTCGTATCGATCTCACCCACGAGTACGCCCGAGCGGTAAAGGACTTCAACCTCACCTACCCGGACCTAAAGCGCAGCGCCCGCACCTCGCTCGAGCACTCCTTCCTCCCCGGCCCCAGCCTCTGGGCCCACCCGGACGACTTCACCACCCTCAACTTCGCCTGCATCGGCCAGGCCATCGGCTCCCCCACCACCACCTTCGTCTGCGGCTCTTTCCTCAAATCAAGCCCCCGCGCCGCCCAGCAATGGGAACTCGAACACCGCTTCCAACTCTTCGAGTCCTCCCTCTGACCCATAAATAAAGGTTCGTCATTCTGAGCGAAGCTCAGAACCTCCGTATTGGCTGTTGTACTTGCTCTTGCACTCGCCGTTGTTCGTTCTAGCCGTCATTCTGCGCGAAGCGGAGAATCTCCGTAGTTGCCGTTGCACTTGCTCTTGTCACAAAACCAGCATCCTTCCACAGCCCCCAACCGTATAAGGAAGCACACCTCATGAAAAAAGCCATCTCCACGTTCCTCCAATTCCTCCTCTTCTTCGTTGTCTTCGGTGTAGGCTCCATCCTCGGCGGCCTCTTCGACCCCACCCATCTCCGCTGGTTCGTCACCCACCCCACCCTCACCTCCACCCGTTACTTCAAAGCCGACGGCCTCCTCCTCGCCTTTGCCGTCTATGTCCTCGTCATCCTCATAGAAGCCGCACGCAAGCGCATCTCCACCGCTGCCCCCTGGACCACCCTCGCCTTCCTCCTCGCCCTGGTCATCGGCTTCCTCTCAAAGTTCGGCTTCGCCACCCACGACCTCTTCTAAGCGCTCGCGGCCGAAACCTTCTTCGGCCGCCCACCCTTGGCTCCATTCGTCTTGGACGCCATCCGCTTTGCCTCACTCCGGACAGACCCACCCTTCCGTCCCAGCATAGCCATCCATCGCCGATTTCCATAGACCCCTTCGATCAACGCAGGCACATACAGATCGACGTCCAGATCAGGGAAGCTGATCCCGCTTCCCCGGCCCAGCAGTTCATAGTTCTGTATCTGCTCGTGAGTCACCGAGCCCAGTCCCTGCAGATCCTCCATCGGCAGCACCAGCCGTCTCCCGTTGCTCAATCCCACAATCAGCAACCTCAGATCCTGCACATGCTCAACCGTCACTGCCAGCGGATCGTTGTCATGGACCTTGGCCCTGTTCAAGGCAGCTTCAATCTCCGCGTCGGTTGTAACGACTCCATGTTCAGCCATGATGTTTCTCCCAAAGAACTACCAGTTGTTTGAAGTGGACGGCAGCAGTCTTCAGCACATGCCGCACGTCAGCCATGCTTCCATTGCTCGGCCTGACCGCGTCCGTTCTGTCGGCAAGCGCAACCTGCCCATCCGCTCGAAGATCCGCAATCACTTCAACCTCCGCGTAAAAACCGTGAACGTGACGAGGCTCATGATCCATCGGGTACACCGTGAGGCGAACGCCGGAAAACCGGAGCGATCCCTTATCGCTCCGTAATAACCTAAGCCCCTTAGCTTACGCTCAATCCCACGTTCATCCCCCGAAAGTTGCGGAACAATCCCAATCAAACGATTTACCCGTTTGTTACCCTTGAAAGACAGATTTGCACCCAGCGTCTCCAGGCCGGCCAAACCCAGCCCGGAACTCCATCATTCTGAACCCTATCCCAACGTCCACCGGGCCCCGAACGTCCGAGGCGAAACGATGAAAAAGAGGTCCACCCCCAGCATGCCCACTCCAACCTCCCAGGCCCCTGTAGTGACCGCGCCCGACCTCTCCTCCCGCTCCATCGCCTATTTCTCCATGGAGATCGCCCTCGCCAAGGCCCTGCCCACCTACTCCGGTGGCCTCGGCATGCTCGCCGGAGACACCCTCCGCTCCGCAGCTGACACCGGCGCCCCCATGGTCGCCGTCTCCCTCGTCCACCGCCGCGGCTACTTCAAGCAGTTCCTCGACGCCAACGGCCAGCAGACCGAAACCGACGTCCCCTGGTCCCCGGACACCCTCCCCACCGCGGGCGAGACCGTCTCCATCACCATGCAGGGCCGCACCATCAAGATCTGCGCCTGGCGCTTTGATGTCGTCGGCGTCGCCGGCCACATCATCCCCGTCTTCCTCCTCGATACCGACGTCGAAGGCAACGACCCCTTCGATCGCCGCCTCACCGACCACCTCTACGGCGGCGACACCTACTACCGCCTCTGCCAGGAGACCGTCCTCGGCCTCGGCGGCGTCACCCTCCTTCACAAGCTCGGCTGTGAACCCGCCGTTTATCACATGAACGAGGGCCACGCAGCCCTCCTCGCCCTCGGCCTGCTCGAAGACCGCCTCGCCCCCGGCGCGGCCCTCTCCACCGCGACCGAAAACGATCGCCTCGCCGTAGCCCGCCAGTGCGTCTTCACCACCCACACCCCTGTCCCCGCCGGCCATGACCAGTTCGGTCTCGACCAGATGTACGCCATCCTCGGCCAGGAGCGCGGCAAGGCACTCGAGCGCTTCGGCTGTCTCCACAACAATCTCCTCAACATGACCTACGTCGCCCTCCGCTTCTCGCGCTGGGTCAACGGCGTCGCCATGCAGCACGGCAAAGTCTCCCAGCAGATGTTCCCGGACTACCACGTCGAATCCGTCACCAACGGCGTCCACGCCGCCACTTGGATCGGCCCCGAGCTCCAGAACGTCCTCGACGAAGAAATCCCCCGCTGGCGTCATGACAACCAGTACTTCCGCTCCGTCTACGGCATCAAGCCCGCGCGCATCGCCAACGCCCACGCCTGCAACAAGCGCAAGCTCGTGGAAGAGATCGCAGCCCGTACCGGCGAGCACTTCGACCAGAACGTCCTCACCCTCGGCTTCGCCCGCCGCGTCGCCACCTACAAGCGTGCCAGCCTCCTCCTTGAAGATCCCAAGCGCCTCCTCAAGATCGCCCAGAAGATCGGCGGCCTCCAGATCGTCTTCGCCGGGAAGGCCCACCCCGCCGACGCCGCCGGCAAGGGCCTCATCCGTGAGGTCTTTGAGATCGCCGGTAAGATCAAGTCCAACTCCCTCCGCATCGTTTATCTCGAGAATTACGACTGGGAGCTAGGCGCAACCCTCACCCAGGGCGTAGACGTCTGGGTCAACACCCCCCGCCGCCCATATGAAGCCTCCGGCACCTCCGGCATGAAGGCCGCCCTCAACGGCGTCCCCTCCCTCAGCATCCTGGACGGTTGGTGGATCGAGGGCTGCGCCGAAGACGTCACCGGCTGGGCCATCGACGACGGCGACACTGACGCCGCCGAAGCCACCAGCCTCTATGACAAGCTCGAGCAGCGCATCGCCCCCCTCTTCGCCAAGCCCAACTCCTGGGCCCGCATGATGCAGCACTGCATCGCCATGAACGGCAGCTTCTTCAACACGGACCGCATGCTTGGCCAGTACTTCGCCAACGCCTACTTCCCCCAGGCCCCCGCAGCCGACGCAACCCCTGAAACAGAGTCCGAAGCAGAAGGCATGGCCATCTCCACCAGCCCCAAGCTCCAGGAACCCGCTCTCGTCTAGCCCGAATACAGGAAAAGGGGACCACGATCCATCGTGGTCCCCTCACTGTTTAGCCTAGCTCCCCATTTAGCTGACCTGATTAGCCTTCAGGTCATAGATCACCGGAGCCTTGGCCTGGATCTGACCGTTCTCCATCTGCTGCATATATGCGGTCTCGATATGGTTGTAGCTGAACGTCACACTCTCCGTAGGCGTCTCGTTTGAGGCGCCGATCTGAATCGAAGTGATAAACAGTTCTCCCAGAGAGATCGTCAGAAACGCCGAACCATCGCCGCCAGACTTCACCGCCGACAGAACTCCCGTCTTGATATGAGTGCCCAGCAGCAGTGCCTTGTAGATCGGCCCGCTTGACGCGTCATACTCTTTCGTCACCATCAGATCGGCCAGCGTTGCCCTACCCGCACCCGACCCGCCCGTCCCGGACACCGACGTATGCTGCCTCGCGCCCCAACTGAATGACTGAATCGTGATCTGATCCGTATGCTTAGCGTCCTTCGATTCACCGTTAATTTCATCAAGTTCCAGAAAAAAATCGACCGCCATCGTGGCTTCCTCGCACGCTCTATCTACAAACGTCTTGTCAGAGTCATTGCTCTAAGCCATCACGGCTAACCATCCACTGAAGCGCACCCGTTCGGCGCTTCCTTAAAATCCTGTTTGGCCCCAGGCAGACAATATTACCCAAGATTCAGCCTCAGCCCCGTTAATACGCATGGCATTTCAACTTTGAGCTTGCCGGCCCCACCGCCTTCCGACAAGTTCCGCATCTGCTCTTGCCATGGTCCGTTCCATCTTGTTGCCCTTGCTGAGGAGACTCTCCCTTTCCTTCTGCACTCAGTTGCCCCAACACGAATCGTCATATCGACACAGGGCTCAAAGCTCTGGGCGTGGTACCTTCAGGGACGAAGAGCATGTTGGATACAAGCTCAGTCCTTGCTCCATGACCACGCCGTGTGAAGTTGACTGAATTGATCCCGCCTGCGACACAAAAGATGGCGGTCACGTTTTGCCGGAGATCGCCCATGCTCGCCTCTTTGAACGACCCGTTTCAGCAGATCTCTCCCTCCGCCCACGACATCCCAACCATGCACTTTGAGCCGCTTGGCAAAGAGGTCAAGGCTTTGATGGTCTGGCCCCGCTTTCCACCCTCATTCTGGGGTTTTGAGGGTGTCCTGGAGATGGTGCCGGAGAAGTCGGTCATGCCGCCGCTCGGCTTGATCACCGTCGCGGCTCTTTGTCCCTCCTCCTGGGTCATTCGACTCTTGGATCTGTCCTTTGAGGAACTGCGGGAGGAGGACCTCCTCTGGGCAGATCTCGTCATGGTCAGTTCCATGCAGGCGCAACGCATCGACACACTGGACGTCCTCTCCCGTGCTCGCCGTCTCGGACGGAGAACCTTCATCGGAGGCCCATGGGCCAGCAGCGAACCTGAGTTCCTGACCACCCAGGCCGACCATGTCTTCGTCGGTGAAGCGGAGGAGGTCTTCGGAGACATTGCGCATCAACTCGAGCAGGGCTCCGCACAGGCCATCTACAAGGTCGCTGACAAGCCGGATATGTCAGTCAGTCCCATACCCCGCTTTGATCTTCTGCACATGAACAAGTACACCTCCATGTCGGTACAGTTCTCGCGAGGGTGCCCTTTTCAATGTGAGTTTTGCGACATCATCACCATCTACGGAAGACGTCCGCGGGCAAAGCCGCCGGAGAAGCTCATCGCGGAGCTGGACGCGCTGCTGGCGCTGGGCTGGCGCAATGAGGTCTTCATCGTCGATGACAACTTCATCGGCAATCACAAGCTTGCCTTGCAACTCACCCACTCGCTCGCCGCCTGGCAGGACCGCAGCAAGCGTGTCATCTCCTTCTACACAGAGGCTTCCATCGATCTGGCGGACAAGCCTGAGCTGCTCGCCTCCATGGTTGAGGCCAACTTCATGTACGTCTTTCTCGGGATCGAAACACCATCGGCCGAAGCATTGAAAGGATCGTCGAAGTTCCAGAATCTGCGCGGCGACCTCGTCACCCAGGTCAGCAAGATCCGGGAAAGCGGATTGTGGGTGCTGGCTGGCTTCATCGTCGGGTTTGATTCGGACGATGAAACGATCTTTGAACGGCAGCTGCAGTTTATCGATAAGACCGCTATCACCTGGGCCATGGCCGGCGTCCTCCAGGCACCTCCCACCACCGCGCTCTTCGACCGCATGAAGCGGGAAGGAAGGCTGATTGAAGACAGTACGGCAACCACCAACTTCAGTGCTCCAAACTTCAAAACAGTGCTTCCTCTCCCCGTCCTGTTGCGTGGATTGAGCACCCTGCTGACCGGCTTGTACACCCCCGCAAACTACTTCGGACGGGCAATGCGCTCCCTGGAGTCCTGGAAGCCCCGTCCCGCACAGAGGCCGCCGGAGCTGCCTCTGCTCTATAACCTCCGCGTCTTTGTTCAGTCCATCTGGCAACAGGGCGTCTGTTCCAACTATCGCCTGGCCTACTGGCGTTTTCTCCTAACGGCGATTCGGCGATGGGCTCTTCAGCCGGCAAAGATGTGGCTGGCCTTCATGGTCCTGCTTTCGGCGAACCACTTCCTGAAATATGCACGAGCGGTCGCAGAGGATCTGGAAGCGCAATGCCAGGTACTCGAAGACTTGGAGCTTTCCTCTCAGACATTGGCTGTCGTCACGGAGAGTTGAGGTTGAATCGCCGTCGGCCGGGCGGCTACCTTGCGCTCTGTCCTTCAGACACCCCCGGGACCCCGCAAGCATAGGAACAAGCCCTCACAAGAAGGTCATAGGTCGTTCGCTCTCACCGCGAAGCTCTCGACCTCACTCCTCGTCGGCTGACTCTCTGCAGCTCCGTCCCGTGTCGTGGAAAGCGAGGCCGCCGCCACAGCAAACCGCAACGCCGCCTCAGCCCCACAGCCCAGCGCAAGCTCCGCTGCAAGAGCTCCATTCAGCGTGTCCCCGGCCCCCGTCGTGTTCACGACCGCCACCTGCGGAGCGGCCACCCGCACAAACCGCCCATCCTCCGTCAGCATCGCCGCCCCTGCCCCACCCAGCTTCAGCAGAACATTCCTCGGGCCCAACCCCTGGAAATACCGGCACTGCTCCTCCATGCCAGGAGCGGACCCCACCCATCCCGTATCCCGCAGATAGAACTCTGCCTCCGTCTCATTCGGTGTAAACCACGCCAACCCCCGGAGCACCTCCGCCGATATCTTCGCCGCTGGCGCCGGATCCAGCATCACCGGAACCTCCGCAGACCCGGCAATCTCCACCACCTTCGCCAGGACCTCCATCCGCGTCTCGAGCTGCACCAGCACGATGCTCGCCCCCACCAGCAACCCTCGCTGCCGCTCAACATCCTCGGCGCCAAACACATGATTCGCCCCCGGAACCAGCACAATCGTATTCTCCCCATCCGGCCCCACCAGGATCGTCGCCGTACCGGTCGGCTCAACGCAGGTCCCGACCGCCTCCACCCCAACTCCGGCCTCCCCCAGCGCCCGCCGCAGAACCTCCCCAGCGGAATCCCGCCCCACGCACCCCATCATCCGCACCTCGGCCCCCAGCCGAGCTGCCGCCATAGCCTGATTTACCCCCTTACCACCAACCCCTTCCGCATACCCGATGGCCGTCTGCGTCCTGCCCGCCGCCGCCGCCTCAGCCAGCCGGAAACTCCGGTCCAGATTCAAGCTCCCTACGACCACAACCGGTCTCATGATCCACCCCGCTAAACCGATCCTCAATCCCCCGCAACGGTCTGGTGCTGCTCACTCGGCAGCACTCCAACCCGCTGCATCTTCTCCGTCCGCCCCAGCGCCCGCTGTATCCGAGCCCGTAGCCGGTCGAAGAACAGATACACCACCGGAGTCGTAAACAGCGTCAGCGCCTGCGACACCATCAACCCGCCGACGATCGTAATCCCCAGCGGCCGCCGCAACTCGCTGCCCGTCCCGGTCCCCAGAGCCAGCGGCAGACCGCCCAGCAGAGCCGCCATCGTCGTCATCATGATCGGCCGGAAGCGCAGCAGGCAAGCCTCGTAGATCGCCTCCTCGGGCGTCTTACCCCGCTCCCGCTCCGCTACCAGCGCAAAGTCGATCATCATGATCGCGTTCTTCTTCACGATCCCGATCAGCAGAATGATCCCGATCATCGCGATCACGCTCAGGTCTACCTTGAACAGCAGCAGGAACAGCAGCGCACCCACGCCCGCCGAAGGCAGCGTAGAAAGGATCGTCAAAGGATGGATGAAGCTCTCGTACAGGATGCCCAGCACGATATACACCGCCACCAGAGCCAGCAGGATCAGCATCGGCTCACTGGACAAAGACGCCTGGAAGGCCTGCGCCGTGCCCTGGAATCCGCCGTGAATCTCTGACGGCATCCCGATCGCCACCCGTGCATCCTCGATCGCCGCCGTCGCATCGCTCAAACTGGCCCCTAGGGTCAGGTTGAAGCTCAACGTCGTAGCCGGTACCTGCGACTGGTGATTCACGGAGAGCGGAATCCGCAACGTCTCATAGTGCGTGATAGCCGACAAAGGCACCATCGCCCCCGTCGTGCTCTTCACGTAGATATTCTTCAAAGCATCCGGGTCGCGCTGGAACCGCTGCGCAACCTCCATCACAACGTGGTACTGGTTCAGCGTCTCGTAGATCGTAGAAACCTGCGCCTGCCCAAACGCGTCGGACAACGTCGAGTCGACCGTCAACGCCGAGACTCCCAGACGGCTCGCCGTATCCCGGTCGATCACCAGTTGCGTCCGCAGACCCTGCTGCTGCTGGTCCGTCGCCACGTCCTTCAGTTGCGGAATCCTCTCCATCGCCGCCATCAGCTTCGGAGACCACTCGTTCAGCAGGTCCAGATCCTCGCTGGTCAGCGAGTACTGATACTGCGTCGCCGAACCGCGCCCGCCAATGTTCAGCTCCTGCGAAGACTGCAAGTAGAGTTGCACTCCCGGGATGCCGGATGTTTTCTTCCGCAGATCGTTGATGATCTTCTCAGCACTTTGCCCGCTCTTCTGCCGCTCTTCATCCGGAGATAGGAACATGAACATGCTGGCCTGGTTGCCACCGCCGCCGCCCGGCCCGCCGCCGCCCAGGAACATCATCGTGTTCTGAACGCCGTCCTGTTTCTTAACGATGTCCACCATCTGCGTCGCCTTGATCTTCATCGCGTCGAAGCTGACATCCTGCTGCCCGCGAATCTGTCCGCCCAGCCGTCCAGTATCCTGCTGAGGAAAGAAGCCCTTCGGCACGATGATGTAGAGAAACACCGTCAGAAGGAAGGTTAGAACCGTTATGCCCAACATCAGCGGCTGACGCTTCAACACTGCCTTCAGGGCCCGGTCGTACTCCCCGGTCATCCAGTCCAGCGCTTTCTCGCCCCAAACATACAGGCGTCCATGCCGGCCCTCGGAGTGAGCCTTCAGAAACTTCGCACTCAACATCGGGGTCGTCGTCAGGCTCACCACCAGCGAGACCAGAATCGCCGCCGAAAGCGTAACCGCAAACTCGCGGAACAGCCGCCCCACAATCCCGCCCATCAGCAGGATCGGGATGAACACCGCAATCAGTGACGTGCTCATGGAGAGTACGGTGAAGCCGATTTCCTTCGACCCCACCATCGCAGCCTCATACGGAGACAGCCCCATCTCCAGGTGCCGCATGATGTTCTCGATCACCACGATCGCGTCGTCCACCACGAAGCCCGTCGAGATGGTCAGCGCCATCAGCGACAGGTTGTCCAGGGTGTAGCCCATTACGTACATGATCCCGAACGTCCCCATCAGGCTCAGGGGCACGGACACGCTGGGAATCAGCGTAGAGCGCACTTCGCGCAGGAACACGAACACCACCAGGATCACCAGCACGATCGAAATGATCAGAGTCCGCGTCACATCCTTCACGGAAGCCCGGATCGTCGTCGTACGATCCAGCGCCACCTCGATCTTGATCGCTGGCGGCACGGAGGCCTTCAGCCGCGGCAACATCGCCAGCACGTTGTCCACGGTGGAGATCACGTTGGCCCCAGGGCTCTTGAAGACGATCAGCAGGATCGCAGGCTTGCCGTTGAACAGCCCACCCGTCTGGATGTTCTCGACCCCGTCGACAACCTCAGCCACGTCGCTGATCCGCACCACACCGTGCGAAGAAATACCGGACCCGGTCACCGCCGCCTGCGCCACCGGTGTCGCACTGACAGCCGCATTCGTACTGACTGCAGCCGCAGTGGTGCTGTTCGCAGAGGTCGCATTCGAGGTCACGGCAGAAGCGACACTGGACGGCAGCCCGGACGAAGCCGTCGCCGAACTCACCGGCCCCTTATCCGTCGCAATGATCAGCGGCTTATAAGCCTCGGACCCAAACAGTTGGTCGGAGGTCGTAATGCTGATGCGTTGGGCAGCGCCGTTCGTATAGCCGGTCGGCTGATTGACGTTGACCTGCCCCAGCGCCGTCCGCAGCGATTCCAGCCCCAGGCCATACCCGGCCAGCAGCGTTGGGTTGGCCTCGACGCGCACCGCAGGCTTCGCGCTGCCGCCAACGAACACCTGTCCCACCCCATCCACCTGCGAGATCTTCTGCGCCAGGATGGAGTCGGCCTGGTCGTACATCTGCGGCACGGTCATCGTGTCGGACGTCAACGCCAGCATGACGATCGGCGCATCCGCCGGGTTGATCTTGCGGTAGCTCGGATTCGAAGGCAGGTTCGCCGGCAACTGACTCCGAGCCGCATTGATAGCCGCCTGCACATCACGCGCGGCACCATTTACATCGCGGTTCAGGTCGAACTGCAGCGTGATCGAGGTCGATCCCTCGCCCGAAGACGAGGTCATCTGGTTCACGCCGGCAATCCGGCTGAACTGCCGCTCCAGCGGCGTAGCCACGGCCGAAGCCATCGTCTCAGGATCGGCCCCCGGCAGCGCAGCACCCACGCTGATGGTCGGAAACTCTACCTGCGGCAGGCTTGAAACCGGCAGCAGCTTGTACGCTACCGCGCCAGCCAGGATGATCGCCACAGAAAGCAGAAACGTAGCCACAGGCCGCCGGATAAACGGAGCAGAGAAGTGAACCCCACCCTCATCCCCGTCTCCGCCCAAAGGCTCCTGCTCTCCTGCGAAACCTTCATTAAAGCGAGCTTGATCACCGCTCTTTGCGCCATCGCCGGGCGCACGATCACCCCCGCGAGTCTGGTCGTGGCCTGAAAGCTTCGCCGCATCGCCTGCGCGCTCGTGATCTTCAGGCGTCCGGTCACCGGGTTGTGCGTATCGTGAATCCACCTTTACCCCAATTCCTTCGCTGCTCGATCAATCGCCCGCAACATGAGCGTGTTCACCCTCATGTGCATGCTGGCGGAACTCTTCGTCCGCTTCCTTCGTGTGCAGATAGCGCCGGCCGATGCGGTCGAAGAACAGATACACCACCGGCGTCGTAAACAGCGTCAGAACCTGGCTGACGATCAAGCCGCCCACGATCGTAATACCCAGAGGCCTGCGCAACTCGCTACCCGTGCCATTACCCAACGCAAGCGGAACACCACCCAGCAGCGCAGCCATCGTCGTCATCATGATCGGCCGGAAGCGCAGCAGGCAGGCCTGGTAGATCGCCTCCTCCGGCTCCATGCCGTGGTCGCGCTCTGCTTCAAGCGCAAAGTCGATCATCATGATGGCGTTCTTCTTCACAATGCCGATCAGCAAAATGATGCCGATCAGCGCAATGACACTCAGATCGACATGAAACAGTAGCAGCGCAAGAATCGCGCCCACACCGGCTGAGGGAAGCGTAGAGAGGATCGTGATCGGGTGGATATAGCTCTCGTACAGCACGCCCAGCACGATGTACACCACGATCAGCGCAGCCAGAATTAGCAATGGCTCATTGGAGAGCGAAGCCTCGAACGCCGCAGCCGAACCCTGGAACTCTGCATTGACGCTCGGCGGAAGCTGCAGGTCGGCCTGCACCTGATTCACCACCGTTACCGCATCGCCAATCGACTTGCCCGGAGCGATGTTGAACGAGATCGTCACGGCAGGGAACTGCCCCTGGTGATTGATCGCCAGCGAAGCCGTCTGCTGCACGAAGTGCGTGAAGGTTGAAAGCGGAACCTGCGTCCCATTCGAACTCTTCACGTAAATGTTATCCAGCGACGAAGGGTTCTTCTGGAAGTTAGGCGCAACCTCCAGCACCACATGGTACTGGTTCTGCTGCGTAAACATCGTGGAGACCTGCCGCTGTCCAAACGCATCGTCCAGCGTATCGTCGATGTTCTGCGGCGTGATTCCAAGCCGTGAGGCCGTATCGCGGTCGATCACCAGGTGAGCCTCAAGCCCACCCAGTTGCTGGTCGCTGGCGACGTCCATCAGCACGCTGCTGTGCTTCCGCAACTCCGCCACCATCTTGTCGGTCCACGTCGCAAGCTCAGTCGGACTGGCATCTTCAAGCGTGTACTGGTACTGCGTCCGACTCACGCGGTCCTCGACCGTCAGGTCCTGCAGAGGCTGAAGGAAGCACTGCAATCCTTCAATCTGTGCCACCTTCGGCTGTAGCCTGGCGATGATGTCCGTCGCAGTCGCGGAACGCTGTTCCCGATCGCGTAGGTTGATCTGGATACGCCCGCTGTTCAGCGTCGTATTCGTCGCATCGATCCCGATGAACGACGAAAGGCTTTCAACATCCGGGTCCTTCAGGATGATGTTCGCCAGCTTCTGTTGACGGTCAGCCATCTCAGGAAAGCTGATCGCCTGCGGACCTTCGGTGATGCCCAGCAGCACGCCCGTGTCCTGCACGGGAAAGAAGCCCTTCGGTACGATGATGTAGAGATAGACCGTCAGCACAAACGTCGCCAGCGTAACCAGCAGCGTCAGCACCTGGTGCCGCAAAACGAAGCGAACGCCCGTGCCGTACTTCGCGATGACGTACTTAAAGAACTCTTCCGACTTGCGGTAGAGCTTGCCCTGCTCAGAATCAGGTGTGTGTTTCAGCAGCTTCGCCGCCATCATCGGCGTCAGTGTCAGTGAAACGACGGCAGACACCAGGATCGTCACAGCCAGCGTCACAGCAAACTCACGGAAGAGCCGGCCGACGATATCGCCCATGAACAGCAGTGGAATCAGCACCGCGATCAGCGAGATCGTCAACGAAAGAATCGTGAACCCAATCTGCTCTGAACCCTTCAGCGCAGCATCGAGCGCCGTGTCGCCCTCTTCGAGATAACGCGCAATGTTCTCGATCATGACGATCGCGTCATCGACCACGAAGCCCGTCGAGATCGTCAGCGCCATCAGGCTAAGGTTGTTCAGACTGTAGCCCAGCAGGTACATGATCCCGAACGTGCCGATGATCGAAAGTGGCACCGCCACGGATGGAATGACGGTGGCTGAGAACGACCGCAGGAACAGGAAGATCACCATCACAACCAGCCCGATGGTCAACACCAGTTCAAACTGCACGTCCTTCACGGAGGCCCGAATCGTGTTCGTCCGATCCGTCAGCACGTCCAGGTTCACACTGCTCGGCATGGACGTCCGTAGCTGCGGCAGGATCTTCTGCACCGCATCTACGACGCCGATGATGTTCGCACCCGGTTGCCGCTGGATGTTGATGATGACCGCTGGATCAAGTACCGCATCCTGCGCGTCGGTCGTCTTCGTCGCAGGCTTAGCTGCTGTTCCCATCCAAGCCGCTTGGTACAGGTTCTCCGCACTGTCCACCGAGTTCGCAATATCGGACAGCCTCACCGGCGAGCCATTGCGATACGCGATGATGACTTTGTTGTAGTCGGCGCTGGAAAGCAGTTGATCGTTTGCACCGATCGTAAACATCTGCCGCGCACCGCTGATGGAACCCTTCGCCTGGTCGACGTTCGCCGTACCCAGCGCAGTTCGTACATCCTCAAGACTCAGCCCGTAACCAGCCAGCGCAGTCGGATTCGCCTGCACCCGCACAGCCGGCTTCTGTCCGCCCGCAATGGACACCAAGCCAACGCCCGACAGCTGCGAGATCTTCTGCGCCAAAACTGTATCTGCAAGATCCTCGACCTTGCTCAACGGCAGCGTCTTGCTGGTCAACGCCAGCGTCATGATCGGCGCGTCAGCCGGATTCACCTTGCTGTAGGTCGGCGGGTTCGGCAGGTCCTTCGGCAGGTAAGTGAAGCCGGCGTTGATGGCTTCCTGCACATCTTGCTGCGCGACGTCGATGCTCTCATTGAGCGAGAACTCAAGCGTGATGACACTTCCGCCTCCGGAACTGGAGGAGGTCATCTGCTTCAACCCGGGGATCTCGCCAAACTGGCGCTCCAACGGCGCAGTCACGGAGCTCGCCATCACATCCGGACTCGCACCCGGATAGAACGTCTGCACCTGGATGATCGGGTAATCGACCTCAGGCAGCGCGGAGACCGGCAGCTGCATGTAGGCGACCGCGCCCGCAAGCAAAATGGCCACCATCAACAACGAGGTGGCCACCGGCCTTAAGATAAATGGCCGTGAAGGGCTCATGGGCGGCTCCCGGCCTGACCCGCAGGCACCGCAGTCGGTTGCGGTGCCTGGCTCGTGGTCGTATCGGAACTGGCCTTGGAGCGTGCAGCCCCGGCCGATCCCATTCTCTTACCGGCTGAACTGCCCGCGCTGGATTGCCCCTGCTTCGGAGCCACCTTGCCATACGGCTTCAGCTTCTCCTGCCCGTCGATCACAACCGAATCACCCGCATTGACGCCACTCTTCAGAATGATCTGCGAACCCTCCGTCAGATCCACAACCACGTTCTGCACCTGGACGTAGTACTTTGGCCCAGCTGGTTTCCCGCTTGCGGGTGCAGCCTCTTCTTCCGGTGCAGCAGCCCCATCACCATCGGTCTTCTTCTTCTTGTCGTCAGCCTGATGAGGTGGATTGCCTTCCTTCACCACGTAGACGAAGTTGCCGCCCGCGCCGGTCTGAAGTGCCGCCGCCGGAATCACCAGGGAGTTCTCGCGCTCCTCAAGCACCAGCCGCACGTTCACAAACTGGTTCGGAAACAGTGCGCCATCCTTATTGTCAAAGACGGCCTTGCCCTTGACGGTGCCGGTTGTTGTATCGATCTGGTTATCGATCGTCAGCAGCGAACCGGTTGCCAGATGCGTCGACTGATTGCGATCGTAGGCATCCACCACCAGCTTCTTGCCCGCGCGCATCAACTTCAGCACCTCGGGAAGCTGATCCTCCGGCAACGTAAAGATCACGCTGATCGGCTGAAGCTGTGTCACCAGGATCAACCCGGTTGAATCCGCAGCATGAACGATATTGCCCGGATCGACCTGCCGCAGTCCCACCACGCCGTTGATCGGTGAAGTAATCCGCGTATACGCCACGTTGACTTTGGCCGCCTGGATCGCCGCGCGGTCCGCATCCAGCGTTCCCACGCTCTGCCCAGAGTTTGAGATCTGCGCCTGCTCCGTCTCCTTGGACACCACGCCCGCCTCATAGAGAGAGCGGTATCGGTTCGCCTCAGCCTCATTGTTCCGGGCCGCGGCCTCATCCTTCGCCAGTTGACCTTCAGCCTGCGCCACCGCCGCAGCATAAGGACGAGGATCGATCATCGCCAGAACCTGGCCCTGCTTTACCTGCTGACCTTCGCGTACATTCACGCTCAGCAGTTGGCCATCCACCCGGGATTTGATCGTCACCGAGTTGTAAGCCGTCACCGTGCCCAGCGCAGTAAAGTAGATCGGCATCGTCTTCGCAGCCACCGGGGCCACAGTTACGGGCGTGGCGCGATTCGCAGCCGCAGCAGTCTTCTGCTCTTCTTTCGCAGCATCCGCCTTGTTCCCGCGAATCCGCCAGTAGCCGAACGCACAGCAGGCCAGAAGGACCAGCACCAGCACAACTCTGCGCCAGATTCCGCCAGCGTTCTTTTGTGAGCCACCGTCGTGCGGGGCGGGGAGCGCCTTCTGGGCGTCGGGGGCAGGCAACGCGGCCTGTTCGTGTTCGCTCTTCGGTGCATCAAGGGGAGAAACAGACATAGACTTTGGTCACCGTTCCTCGGCGCGAGGGCCGAATCGTGCGCGCAACTCGGAGAATTGCAGCAGGTAAGCTACAGACAACATGCAGGCTGTTAGGTAAATGATACAGATGCAATGACGATTTCATCACCGGGAAGGTTTCCAATTTAACCCCAACCGGCCCCGCGCACCCCACGCACCCGCCTTGCTCCCTATAATCGTACGAGTTCGGAGCCAAGCCTCTGACCCACCACGACGGCCAGCAAACTTCAAACCCCGAGTCCCGCTCTGATGCCAAGCTCCAATCCGAACGAGTCCATCCTCACGCCCGGCAGGCTGCCGCTCTGCGTCGATCTCGATGGCACTCTCGTCAAATCGGACACCCTCGTTGACTCAGTCCTCGTCCTGGCCCGCCAGCATCCGCGAGCCCTCCTTTCCATCCCCGGATGGCTCGTCCAGGGCAAAGCCTCGTTCAAACAGCACGTCACCAACGCCATCTCGCTTGACGTCTCGGCCCTCCCTTACAACAAGCCGCTGCTGGAGTTCCTCTTCCACCAGCACTCCCAGGGCCGCGCCATCTATCTGGCTACCGCCGCGGACCGCACCCTCGCCGATCGCATCGCAGCCCACTACCAGATCTTCGCCGGGGTCCTCGCCTCGGACGGCTCCCATAACCTCGCCGGCGAAAATAAATACCAGGCCTTCCTCCAGCAGTTCGGCGAGCAGTTCTCCTACATCGGCAACGCGAGCCCGGACCTGCCCATTCTCACCCGCTGCCTGGAGCCCATGGTCGCCAACCCGACCTCCGGCCTCGCCTCCGGTCTCCAAGCCGCCCGCATTGCCCCCACCCAGACCTTCATGGACCGCGCCAACCCTGCAAAAGCCTGGCTGCGCGCCATCCGACTCCATCAGTGGGCAAAGAACGTCCTCATCTTTCTTCCGCTGCTGCTCGCCCACGCCTGGTCCTTCGCCCACTTCGCCGGTTCCATCGTCGCCTTCGTTGCCTTTGGCCTCTGCGCCTCGGCAACCTATATAGTCAATGACCTCCTCGACCTCGAAGCCGACCGCCGCCATCATCGCAAGCGCCGCCGCCCCTTTGCCGCTGGCGATCTCTCCGCCATGTCTGGCTGCCTGGTCGTTCTCGCCTTCCTCGCCGCCGCCGCCGCGCTAGCCCTTTTTCTCCCCAACTTGGTCGCACTCTTCGGACTCAGTCTCCCGCAACCGTACCGCTTCGCTAACTGGCTCCTGCTTTACGCCATCACGACCACGGCCTACTCCCTCAAGCTCAAACGTGTCGTCCTCCTCGACGTCATCGTCCTCTCCGGCCTCTACACAGTCCGCATCATCGCCGGCTCCGGCGCCACTGGCATCGAGGTCTCCAAGTGGCTCGCCGGCTTCTCGGTCTTCTTCTTCCTCTCCCTCGCCTTCGTCAAGCGCTTCGCAGAACTTGAATCCCTCCGTCTCCGCGAATCGGCTCCCACCAACGGCCGCGGCTACCTCATCTCGGATATCGAGCAGCTTCGCAGCTTCGGCACCGCCTCCGCCTACGCCTCCGTCGTAGTCCTCACCCTCTATATCTCGGACCTCGATACCGCCCTCTACCATCATCCCGGCCGCCTCTGGCTCCTCGTCCCCGTCCTGCTCCTCTGGCTCAGCCGCCTCTGGCTCCAGGCCTCCAGGGGTGAACTCGACGAAGACCCTGTCGTCTACGCCATCACCGATAAGCGCAGCCTGTTCCTTGGCCTCGCCGTCGCCGCAGTCGTTCTCTCCGCGCTCTAAACCTGTCGATGCCAAGCCCTTCCGCCGCACCGAACGTCTTACCGGAAGAAGTCACCATGCCAACCCACGTCCGCTCTTATTCGAAGATCAACCTCGGCCTCGCCATCGGCCCACCGCGCTCTGACGGCTTCCACTCCCTCGTCACCCTCTATCAGACCCTGGCGCTCTACGACCAGATCGCTCTGGTAGCCCGCCCCGCCGCCGTCACCCGCATCACCCTCCGCTCCAACGATCCGCGCGTCCCCCTCGACGCCCGCAATACGGTCTGGAAGATGGTCGCCAAGGCCTTGTCGGTCCTCAACCGCACTGCGGAAGTCACCGTCCACATCCAGAAAAATCTTCCTATTCAGGGCGGCATGGGAGCGGGTTCAGCCAACGCCGCCGCCGCCCTCATCGGCCTTGAAAAGGCTCTCTGCCTCTCTATCCCGCCCGAAACTCGCCTCGAGATCGCCGCCCAGGTCGGCTCGGACGTCCCACTTTTCCTGGTCGGCGGCGCCTCCTTCGGCTCCAATCGTGGCGAAGCCGTCACCCCCGCCCCCGTAATCACCTTTGAGGGCCAGTCCGAGATTCCCTGTGTCATCGCCCTCCCGAACGTCGGCGTCTCCACCCCCCAGGCCTTCCGCGACTGGGACGCACGGTTCAAATCCGCACCCGATTTGCACAATCCGCCCATTCGCGATACGATGAATGAGTTGAGCCGCACTTACGCGTCCGTCTTCGGCTACCAAGGCGAAATGGAAAGCAATCAGTCTGGCGCCTCCGGTATCTTTCCTGAACCGAGTCTGAGCGTAGCCTCAGGCAGCCCTGAGAAATTGCAGGGAACTCCAGATGAGCAACTTCATCGCAGTCCTGAAACTACGGACAGGAGCGGAATCAAGATTGATCTGGCCGAGAACTCCCTTCTCGCGCTTGTCCGCACCGGGATAGAAAACGACTTTGAAACGGTCGTCTTTCCTCAGTATCCCTCCCTGCGTGAAATCAAGCGACATTTGATGGGACCTTCGGAACAAGAGAACTCCGCAATCATTGCGGCGCTCTCGGGCTCAGGCTCTGCCCTCTTCGGCCTTTACCGGTCCAAGTCGCACGCAGAAGCCGCTCAACAAAGGCTCCAGCAGCACGGCGTCAAGGCACTTGTCACGACGACTCTGCCACGCCCTCTCTACTGGAGTGACATGTTCGCAGAGTAATCTCCCCGCGCTGGCCGCATCTTGTAAACTACTTCTGTAGATCAGGACAGGCCACCAGCCTCCGGGCCGATTTACTGGGCGATCGACTAACGGTAGGTCAGGTGCCTTTGGAGCATCTAGTCTAGGTTCGAATCCTAGTCGCCCAGCCAGAAAACGCCGGGGATCGACAGGCAGCACATCGCCAGATAGGTTAGTCGCTCTCGACCCAGCGTTCTTATCTGAAGCGCACTGCGCCACGAAGGAACGAAAGCAATCTCAGGGTTATTTCCCTGGCCGCCCTCAGCCCAACAAGCTGCCCCGGCCGAAGAAGTAAAGCATTGGTAATTGACGCGAGAACACCGTGAGCAGTAACAGAGCAGACCTAAGAAGAACCGGAAGTCTTATTTCGTAACAGAAGTACCGGGCCAACCTGCCCGGAAGACATAAAGCAGCAGAGATCCGCCAAGGTCAAACAGCCTGGAGTTTTTCAAACGTGAATCAAAAAGACACGCCTGCGGTTCTTCCCCCTGATTTAGCGCGCGACGACGAGATGAACGCCAACTCGGACCTCGCGCAGGCAACACTATCTGCGGCATCAGCCTCCGCAAAAGCCGGCACCGAACGCAAACCGCGTACGGGCCGGCTCAGCGAGGCGAAACGTTTCAAGATCTTCTCCGGTCTCGCCAATCGAGGGCTCGCGGAAGAGGTTTGCAGGTTCGTCGGAGTGCCCTTGGGTGAAACCAAGATGCAGAGATTTTCTGACGGCGAGATCTACTTTCAGTTGCTCGAAAACGTTCGCGGCGCGGACGTCTTTGTCATTCAGCCCACCTGCTTTCCGGTGGATGAACACCTGGTTGAACTTCTGATCATGATGGACGCGCTCAAACGGGCTTCGGCCGCGCGCATCACAGTCGTGATCCCGTACTACGGCTACGCGCGGCAGGATCGCAAAGACCGCCCTCGCGTCGCCATCAGTTCCAAGCTCGTCGCGGATCTTCTGACGACCGCAGGCGCAAACCGCGCGCTCCTCGTCGATCTCCACGCCGCGCAGATTCAAGGCTTCTTCAATATCCCGGTCGATCATCTCTTCGCCAGCCCCGTGCTGGTCGGATACTTCCGGGACCTCAACCTGCCCGACCTGACCGTAGTCAGCCCGGACGCCGGTGGAGTAGAACGTGCGAGATTCTTCGCCAAAAAGCTTGACGTTCCGTTGGCCATCGTCGACAAGCGACGCACCGACATCAACGTCACAGAAGTGATGAACGTCATCGGAGATGTACGCGGCAGAACCTGCCTCATCCTCGATGACATCATTGACACCGCCGGCACGCTCGTCAAGACAGTCGACGCGCTGCTGGCACAGGGAGCCGCCAAGGTCTACGCCTGCGCCTCCCACCCCGTGCTCAGCGGCCCAGCCGTTGAGCGCATCGCCAATTCACGGCTTGAGCAGTTGGTCGTGACCAATACCATTCCTCTGCGGGAAGAAGCGCAGAAGGTGGAAAAGATCAAGGTGCTCTCCATCGCCGGCCTTCTGGGCCGTGCCATCGAAAGCATTCACATGGAGACCAGCGTCTCCACCTTGTTCAACTAGATAACGCAACACGAACCCGGCGGACCCAGCCGCAAACGGAGCAAAGCAAGTCGGCTCGCTAGGCCCTAGGCTCTAGTCCCTGCTTCTTCCGCGCCCGAAAGGAAACATCATGGCCTCCCAGAAGTTTGAAGCAGTCGTAGCAACCCCGCGCACCGGCAAGTTCAACAAGAACCACGCACGTCGCGTTCGTGTCGCAGGCAAGATCCCCGCCACTGTCTACGGTGCAGGCATCGATGCCGTCGCCGTCACCGTCGACCCCAAGGTCGTCACCAAGATCCTCCACTCCGAGTCCGGCCACAACACCATCTTCGACCTTAACGTCGAAGGCGCGCCCCTCGCCAAGGCCATGATCGTCGACTGGCAGCACGAGCCCATCAAGGGCAAGCTCCTCCACGCCGACTTCAAGCGCATCGCAATGGATAAGGCCATGCGCGTCTCCGTTCCCGTCCTGCTCTCCGGCATCCCGGTTGGCGTCAAGACCGGCGGCGGCGTTCTCGATCAGATCATGCGCGAAGTTGAGATCGAGTGCCTCCCGTCCGATATCCCGGATCACATTGACGTTGACGTTGCGAACCTCGAGCTCTACGGCGCCATCCACATCTCGGACCTGCCGCACTCCGGTTCCATCAAGTTCCTCGGCGATGAGACCGCTCTCGTAGCCCACGTCACCCTCATCAAGGAAGAGGTTGAGCCCGATGCCGCCGTCGCTCCCGCAGCCGAGCCTGAAGTAGCCAAGAAGGGCAAGGGTGATGCCGCCGCCGCAGCAGCACCGGCAGCAGATGCCAAGGCCGCACCGAAGAAGAAGTAAACTCTCGGAGCCCATCCATCAAAGGTGGGCTCCGTCAACTGTCTCATCACTGCTTGTTCACTGCTTCGCCCCTGTCTCATCACTGCCTTATGCGCCTGATTGTCGGTCTAGGAAATCCCGGAATCGAATATCAGTTCACGCCGCACAATGCAGGCTTTCTCGCCATAGACCGTCTTGCTGAGGTCTTCGGCACAGCAGTCAACAATCGCCGCGGCAAAGCCCTCACCGGCAAAGCCGTTATCTCCGGCCAGGAAGTCTTGCTGGCCAAGCCTGAAACCTTCATGAACCTCAGCGGGCTTTCCGTAGCCGCCCTGCTTCAGGAACTCGGGCTCAGTCATCAAAGCGATCTCATCGTCCTTTACGACGAGCTCGCCATCCCCCTCGGGCAGCTTCGCATTCGCGAGCGCGGTTCGGCGGGCGGGCACAACGGGGTCAAATCGATCTCCGGTGTGCTCGGCTCGGAAGAGTGGACCCGCATCCGCATCGGCGTAGGCAAGCAGCCCACTGAGACCGGACGCGAGATCAAGGCAGGCGGCGTCGATTACCTGCTCTCTCCCATGCGCCGCATGATGTTGCAGGAGCTTGACCTGGTGCTTGACGAAACCGTAAAGGCCGTCGAAACCATCCTCAAAGAGGGAGTCAAGGCGGCCATGAACAAGTTCAACCGCAAGGTCAACGGAGAAGATCCCGAAGGCCCTGCCGCAAAGTAATAAAACGTCCAGACCGTTGTCGGCAGGCACTTCAGCCGCCACGGTGCGAAGCAGAACTTCGCAGAAAGAAGCGCCAATGAATCGCACCTACGAAATCATGTTCATCGTCCGTCCCGACGTTGAAGAGGCAGACCTCGACAAGCTCGTCGAAGGCTTCCAGAAGAACATCACCGATGGCAACGGAGAGGTCAAGTCCATCGAAAAGATGGGTCGCCGCCGCCTCGCTTACACCGTCCGCAAGTTCAACGATGGCTTCTACGTCCTCATGAACATCGCCGCGGAAGGCCAGCTCATCACTGAGATCGAGCGTCGCCTCCGCGTCTCCGAGCCCGTCATCAAGTTCATCACCGTCCGCATGGACGAAGAAGAGAAGCGTCTCGCCAAGATCAAGGCGCACCGCGATACCCACGTCAAGCGCAGCGCCATCCCCCAGCAGATCCAGCAGCCCGTGCCCGCAGCAGCCGCACCGGTTGAGGCCTCTGCCGAGCCCGTTGCAGAAACGCCCGCAGAAGCCCCGGTAGCCGCTGCTCCCGTCGCAGAAGCCGAGCCCGTCGCAACCGTCTAAGCTCGTTCCTCTCTCGCGACAGCCTCACCATCGCGCAAGCAGCAAAACGCCACCCCGGTCTTCCGTCCTTGCATCCTTGAAGGTCGTTCAGAGACTCCCCAGTGAGTCTGGAGCCCGGGTAAAGGCAAACCAACAGCACCAGGAGAAAATCATGGCTGACGAAACCAACGCAACTCCCGAGCAGCAGGCGCCCGCCGCATCCGCGCCTGCCGAGCGCGCCCCTTACGTACCTCGCACCCCCCGCCCAGCAGGCGGACCCGGAGGCCCTGGCGGTCCCGGCGGTCGTCCCGCCGGCGGTCCTGGCGGCGGTCCCGGAGGACGCAAGTTCTTCCGCCGCAAGAAGGTCTGCAAGTTCTGCACAGAGAAGATCGACGCCATCTCCTACCGCGATGTCCGTCTCCTTCAGGGCTTCGTCGCAGAGCGTGGCAAGATCGTGCCGCGCCGTCTGACCGGCGTCTGCACCCGCCACCAGCGTCGCCTCTCGCTCGCCATCAAGCAGTCGCGCAATATCGCCCTGCTCGCCTTCGCGGCCCGCTTCTAACTTAGCCCTCGCGGACGGAACAAAACCCGCGCAAGAACACTGGAGATTCATCATGGAAGTCATTCTCAAAGAAGATGTCGTCAAGCTCGGACACCGCGGAGACGTGGTCAAGGTCGCGGACGGCTACGGACGCAACTACCTCCTCCCGGGCAAGCTCGCCATTGAGGCCACCGCAGCCAACAAGGCAGTCATCGATCAGATGAAGGCCTCGGCGGTCCGCAAGTCGGTCAAGGAGAAGGGCGCGGCAGAAGATCTCGCCAAGCAGATTTCCGCAGTCGAACTCACCTTCGAGCGCAAGGTCGGCGAGAACGAGCAGCTCTTCGGCTCCGTCACCTCCGGCGATATCGCTCAGGGCCTCGAGGCTCAGGGCTTCACCGTCGATCGCCGCAAGATCTCCCTCGAGGAGCCCCTCCGCTCCCTCGGCGAGTTCCACGTCCCCGTCAAGCTCTATCGCGAGGTCACCGCGCACGTCAAGGTCACCATCAAGAGCGATGCCCCTGACGAAGTGGCAGCAGCCCCCGCAGCCTAACTCAACCGCACCAAAGCCAAAGGCGCATCCCCATGAAGGATGCGCCTTTGGCTTTTTCCGTTCCCCTGGCGTTAGTGGTTCAGCAGCCCCGGAATCGCTTCCGCATCCGGATACACAGTGGAGAGCGTAAGCTCCCGGAACCTCTTCGCCTCACTCGCACGAGCCTCCTCCACCTTCTGCACGCGCTTCTCCGCATCCACGCCCAGGACCAGCCGCACCGGGACCTTATCGCTCGCGGCCAACCGCACAATCAGATCCGCAATCCTCTTCGGATCGCCCTCTGATCTTCCTCTCACGCTGGCCAGAAGCTTCAGGATCGGCCCAACCGAAGCCTCATACTCCGGCAATAGTTCGGGCACATTCTCGCCCGCACGCTGTGCCCAGTTTGTCCTGATGCCGCCCGGCTCCAGCGTACACACCTTCACGCCAAACGGTGCAACCTCCATCGCCACCGCATCGCTGAATCCGCCCACAGCCCACTTCGCCGCGTGATAAGGCGAGTTACCCGCATACGCCATACGCCCGCCAACCGAGGACACCTGGAAGATATGCCCGCTCTTCTGCGCGCGCATCACCGGCAGCGCCGCTCGCGTCGTATAAACCACGCCATAAAAGCATGTATCGACCACAGCCTGAAAGTCCTCGCCGCTCATCTGCTCGAACGGCCCAAACTGACCGTAGCCGGCGTTATTCACCAGCACATCCAGCCGCCCGAACGTATCCACAGCCGCTTGAACTGCGGCCTTGGCCGCCGTCTCATCGCGAACATCCAGCGTCACCGGCTTCACGCGCTCGCCGTACTGCGCCACCAGCGGATCAAGCTCTTCAGTCCGCCGTGCCGCCGCAACCACCTTATCGCCCGCAGCCAGCGCCGCCTCAGCGATATCCCTGCCTAAACCGTTTCCGCTTCCCGTAATCAACCAGACCTTAGCCATGTGCAAGATCCTCCTGAATCATCTGATTCAATAATGACTGACTGGATGCTCATTTTATTTTAATCAATAAAACGAACTAACGCACCGCCCGCCAGAATACCTCGAACGCACGCTCAGTCAGCATCTCCTGCTGCTTTGGTTTCTTCGCAATAAACTCCATCACCGCGTCTTGCAGGGAAGACATCATCGCCACCGCAAAGCCCGAAGGCAGCTCACGCAGCGACTCCCGCTCACCTAACTCACGCAGCGTCCTGTCGATCAGCCCGCGAGCCTCCGCCGCCCGCGACCGCGTCGCCGCAGTAATCACGTCAGACACATTCAACTGCACGGAGACCTTGCGCTTCAGCGGATACTCCACCGCCCACCCCAGGTAGCTCACCCAGATATGCTTCACCCTGCGCTCCAGGCTGCCTTTATGCGGAAAGCTCTCGTTCACGCGGCTGTACACCTCACCCTTCAGTTCCAGGTAAAGCTCGTTCAGCAGCTCGTCCTTGTTCACAAAGTAGGTAAACAGCGTTCCCGCCGCCACATCGGCTCTCCTGGCAATCTTCGCCGTAGCCGCACCCAGCCCGGCCTCGGCGATCTCCCCCACCGCCGCCTGCAGAATTGCATCTCGCTTCTCAGAGCTCTTCAATCTCGCCATAACTAAGATGAGACTACAACTGTCGGCCCCCAGAGTCACCGCCCGAGTCCGATCGAGCCTTTATCCGCCAGTATCCCTCTTATCCGCGTTACGCCTTTCCAGCTCCTACTCTGGACAAGAGACCTACTTCGTCTCCGTCCACAAGAATCCCATCTCATCCGCATAGTCCTCCACCAACTGCGTCTGGCTCACCCCCGCGCTATGCCCGCCCTTCAGACTGTAGTGCAGCAGCACCGGCCTTCCGCTCCCACTTGCCTCCTGCATCAGTGGAGTCATCTTGCGCGCATTCATCGGGTCCACCCGAGTATCCCCATCGCCCGTAAAGAACAGGATCGCCGGATACTTCGCTCCCATCTTCACGTTCTGATAAGGCGAGTAGGCCCGTATATAAGCAAACTGCGCCGGGTCCTCAGCCGATCCGTACTCCGTCGTCCACGTCCGCCCCATCAGAAAGTTTTGGTAGCGCAACATATCCAGCAGCGGATACCCGCACCAGATCGCACCAAACAAATCCGGCCGCTGCGTCATCGAAGCGCCCATCAGCAGTCCGCCATTCGAGCGCCCCCGAATCGCAAAGTGCGCCGCACTCGTGTACTTGTTCGCGACCAGATACTCAGCCGCTGCATACCAGTCGTCGAAGACATTCTGCTTCTTCTCGAACATCGCCGCCTTGTGCCAAGCCTCGCCGTACTCGTTACCGCCCCGCAGGTCAGGCAGCGCAAAGTAGCCGCCCTGCTCCATCCACCACGCATACTCCGGGTTCCAGACCGGCGTCTCGCTCAACGCAAAGCCACCGTAGCCCGTCATCAACAGGCGCTCAGAGCCGTCACGCTTCAGGCCCTTCTTGCCCGCGATAAACATCGGCACCCGCGTTCCGTCCTTCGACGTGTAGAAAACCTCCTTCAACTCATAAGCGCTGGAGTTGAACGGAACCTTCTGCGTATCGAAGACCTCGCTCTTACCCGTCACCACGTCGTAGTGAAAGATCGTCGGAGGCGTCACGATCGATTGAAACGTATAGAACCCGTCCTTATCCTCCACGCGCCCTGACAACTCAGAGCCTGCGCCAATCCCCGGAAGTGCAATCTTGCCCGTTTCCTTACCTTCCAGCGTATAGGCCGTCAGCTCGCTCTTCACATCGTGCAGCCGAAGCACAAACATCTTGCCGCCGACGATGTTCACCCCCTCCAGAACATCCTTCGCCTCGGGAATCACAGTCTTCCACTCCTCCGGCTTCTGTCCCATCACAGCCTTCAGCACACGATGGTTCGGCGCATTGAAGTCCGTATCCACGTAGAAGTCGTCGCCCACGTTCATCTCGCTGAACCGGCTATCGATGCCATACACCAGCGACTCGATCGGCGAATCCTTCACCCGCAGATCCTTCAGCAGGATGTCCTCGCGCTCTGCGGGCACGCCCCGGTTGATGCTCATCACCAGGTAGTGTCCATTGGCCGTAATCCGCACGCCAATCCCGTCGATCTCCCCAAGCTTCTCGCCCCGGTACTCGCCACCCAGCAGCATCGTGTCGTTGTCCGTCGTCGTGCCGAACGCATGATAGAAAACCTTGTTCCCCACATGCGGATAGAAGCGCGAGTAGTACACGCCCTTCTTATCCGGAGCCACCTGCACCCCGTAGTACCGCGCACTCGGCAGCACGTCAGCCGTATCTTTGCGGCTTGCCACATCGAAGAAGTGAACCTCGCTCTCGTCCGCGCCGCCCACTCTCACGCCGTACAGCAGCAGCGATCCATCCTCTGTAATTCCGTTCAGATTCACGGAAGTATTCCCATCCGAGCTCCGGCTGTTCCCATCGATCAACTTCACATCTTCCCCATGCAGCCCCACGCGCATGTAGATCGAAGCCTGATTCTCATCCGCCAGCCTCCGCGAGAAGAAGTACTTGCCGTTGCGTTCCGTAGGCGTACTCATCTGGTCAACCTTCAGCAACGCCGCCATCTGCGTCCGAACCTCCGGCAGAATCTTCACCTGGTCCAGATACTGCTGCGTATACGCGTTCTGTGCGCCGATGTAGGCCCGCGTCGCCGGGCTCTTCGCATCTTCGAGCCACCGGTAGTCGTCCGTCACCTTCGCATCTGTAGCGCCCGCAACCTTGTATGTGTCGGTCACCGGACGCTTCTCGGTCTTGGGTGCCGCTGGAAGGGCAATGCCGTCTTTGCCGTGGATTACTGTGTCTTGGGCAAAAGCCGTCCCCATGCAAGCTGCGAGTGCCAGACATCCCAACGCGATACGCATCCCTGATCTCCTGATAAGCCTTGATGCAAGCTTAGAAGATCATCCTAACGGGTCGGATGCAGTGCCGGTCTACTAGAAGATGGAGAAGTTTACTTCCACATTCATCTCAATGCGGACCGGATGGCCGTCTTTCATCGCCGGCCTGAAGCGATACTGCTGAACAGCGGCTACAGCTCTTTGATCCAGGCCCATGCCGATCCCGCGCAAGACGCGAACGTTTATCGGGTGGCCTGATTCATCGACCTGGAGATAGACGAGCACATTGCCTCCAACCTTCGCCTTGCGGGCTTCGTCTGAAAATTCGGGTTCTGGCTGGAAGGTGACGATCGGTGCGCTGACTCCACCGCCGATGCGCTCGATACCGCCTCCGGTATTGCCGCCAGATCCGGGACCAATACCTGCACCATCGCCGGAGCCAAGTCCTGTGCCACGACCGTTACCGAAGCTCATGCCGACAAGAGGAGAGTTGGGCATCCCGATCTGGGGCACATCAGAGTGCGCCATCTTTAGGTCAGCTTGAGCCACGACCGTGGGCTCAAGAGCGATCCGTGGCTGCTCCAGGGGCGGAGCCTTCACCGGCATGATCTGGATCGGCGCCACTTTAGGCGGATTGCCACGGGTAACAGGAGTGGAGCTGACATTGCCTCCTCCGCCACCGGCTGCAAGCGTACGTGGTGCGATAGGAGGCAGAGGCGGAACAGTAAGGATAGCCACCTGCGGCGTATGAACCGAGGCAACAAGTTGTGTGCGATGAAGGATGGCGAAGACGATCAGGAAGATCGCGAGTGCGTGAATGAAAGCCGCGCCGACGAGGCCCCGGACGTTCCACGGTGAGGCCGATGGGCCATCCCAGAGAATGGATTGCGATTGCAAAACAGGAGCGGAATTGACCATGGCAGGACCTCTTTCTGGAACAGGTTGAAGGGAGAGTGCAGCGTGAATACGAGACTCGATATGCAGAGGAGGTTGAGGGTTGGCGGTTTCGTAGAGCACTTCCTGGAGCAGTAGCTCGAAGTGATCTGCGCCGTTGAGTTCAATCGTCATGAAAGAACCTCCGTTGCTCTTCGAGTTGCGAGCGCCTCGAAACGCCGGCGAAGCTCAGCCTTGGCGCGATGGATGCGTGTGCGCACCGTGGCCTCGGGAATGCCGAGAGTGACAGCCACGTCAGAGGAACGCATATCTTCGAGGGCGCTGAGCAGAAGCGGCTGACGCAGGTCGGATGGAAGTGCATCGATGAGCGTTCGAAGCAACGTGCGGTCAGACTGATCCACAGCGTCTTGTTCCGGCGAGGCCAAGTCGGAGGCAAGCTCAAGCTCGGCGATGTCTTCGGCCCGGCGCATAGCTTTGGCCTGCGCGGTAGCGATGCGGTCGAGCCCGGAGCGCCAGACCGCCCGTGCGAGATAGGCTCGCTCATCGTTCATGGTTTGCTGCCACAGGCCCGTACGATAAAGCTTCATGAAAGTCTCCTGGACGGCGTCCTCCGCGTCCTGGCGGTTGTTGAGCAGTGAGAACGCAACGCGGTACAGGAACCGGGAGTGCCGGTCCACGAGTGCCGTGAAGAGTGTCGCCGTATCTGTCTGCTGCCCGTTTGCCTGCACGCCCATTGAATCCCGTTCACTAGCTAAGACCGGAGGAGCAGCCGGAATGTTCGGGATTATTTTCAGGTCGGGTTATTCTTAGCCAAACACTTGCGAGGGAGCGGATATGAGTTGTTTCAGGAAAGCTGTTGCTTTTGGTGTGACGGGGATAATGGCGGTTTCAGCAGGTGCTGCCCCTCAAAAGCACGCCATGGTCGTCTCGATCCACCACGACGCCTCGGATGCCGGCCTTGAGATTCTCAAACAGGGCGGAAATGCTGTAGATGCTGCCGTTGCCGTCGGTTTCGCCCTTTCAGTGGTGCTTCCCCAGGCCGGTAACCTGGGTGGCGGAGGCTTCATGCTCATCCGCGACCACAACGGCGAAGCCCACTTCCTCGACTTCCGAGAAAAGGCCCCAGCGGGCGCCACCCCCAACATGTACCTCGACCAGGCCGGAAACATCATCCCTGGGCTTTCCACTCGCGGCTACCTGGCGATCGGTGTTCCAGGCTCCGTGGCAGGCTTTGCTTACGCTCAGAAGCACTACGGCAAGCTCACACTTGCACAGGACATGGCGCCTGCGATCAAACTGGCGAAGATGGGTTACACGCTGTCAGAGGAAGAAGCGCGTGCTCTGCACTCGACCAACCTGACCAAGTTTCCTGAGTCACACCGCATCTTCCAACGGGATGGCGACTACTACAAGACTGGCGACACCTTTGTGCAGCCGGAACTCGCGAAGACCCTGCAAAGACTGGCCGCGAATCCTCAGGAGTTCTACACAGGGCCCATGGCGAAGCAGCTTGCAGACACCGTGCATACACACGGTGGGCTGTTGACGGAGGCAGATCTAGCGGCGTACACCGTGGCCGATCGTAAGCCGCTGGTAGGACACTACTCGACGGGCGGGCAGAAATACGATGTAGTGACCTCACCACCGCCGAGCTCCGGTGGCATCGTTCTCCTGGAGGTGCTCAACATGCTTAGTGGGTACGACCTGCCTAAGCTTGGCGGCGATCGCAGCGAGGCCCAGATGCACATCATCACCGAGGCATTTCGCCGCGCGTATATGGATCGCGGAGACTATCTTGGCGATCCGGATTACACCGTGTTGCCGCTGGCGCAGATGGGTAACGAGCGCTACGCATCTGCATGGCGGAAGACGATCGATCCGGTTAAACCGACTCCTTCAGCAGAACTCAGGAGGCCGGCAGGGTTCATGCCGCCGCCCCCGGCTGTGACGCCGGTGAAGGAGTCCACGCAGACGACCCACTTCTCCGTGGTGGATAGCGATGGCAATGCAGTGTCCACGACCTATACGCTCAATGGCCTCTTCGGATGCGGCGCTACGGCGGAGGGACTCGGCTTCCTGCTGAATAACGAGATGGACGACTTCAGTTCCAAGCCCGGGTCTCCGAACATGTTCGGGTTGATTCAGGGGCCGGCGAATGCGATTGCCCCGGGGCACCGGCCGCTCTCCAGCATGACTCCTACGATCGTTACGGCTGCGAGCAAGCATGGGAAGCCGGGGGAGTTGCGGCTGGTGCTGGGTTCGCCTGGTGGCTCGACCATCATCACCACCGTCATCAACGACCTGCTGAGTATCCTCGTCAACGGACTGAGTGTCCAGGCGGCAGCTGATGCTCCGCGGTTCCATCATCAGTATCTGCCGGATGTTCTTGATGTGGAGAAGGCGTTTCCGGTGCCCGTGGTGGAGGAGTTGCGGGCGGCTGGTTACAAGGTTTCGCGGGCGAATGAGGCGGATGAGAAGAACCCGGGGGTATGGGGGGATAGTGAGCTGATCGAGGTGAACCCAAAGACGGGGGCGCTAGAAGGCGGCCACGACAACCGGCGGAAGTTTGGGAAGGTTGCGAGCTACTAAGGTAGGCTGGACACAATGGGTCAGATGATTCTGGGAAGTTCAACGCATGTGTTTCTGCCGCAGCGGCTGCACCCGGGGCTGCTCGATGCCTTGGCGAATGGTGGCGCGAAGACCATCGAGGTCTTTGCGGCGCGGTATCACTTCGACTACGCCGACCGGGCGCAGGTGAAGGAGATTGCGGGGTGGTTCCGGTCCAACCCGGTGACCGCCAGCCTGCACCAGCCGCTGACCACGGAGACCACGTTCTCACGCCACGCGGCGATGAGCCTGGACCTGATCGACCGGGAGAAGATGCACCGGATCGAGGCCATGGATGAGGTGAAGCGTGCGCTCGAGGCGGCGGAGCAGATTCCGTTCGAGAGCTGTGTGCTTCACTTGGGGATGAAGGGTGACAAGTGGTCCGAGGCTACGCTGGAGTTCGCGCTGACCGCGGTGGATCATGTGAAGGCGTTCGCTTCACCGCTGGGGGTGAAGCTGCTGCTTGAGAATCTGCAGAATGAGGTGGCCACCCCGGAGCACCTGGTGGACATACTGCGGATCGGCCACTTCGACTCGGTGGGGGTGTGCCTGGATACGGGGCATGCTCACCTGAGTGAGGGTGGGATTGCGGGTGCGTTCGAGGTGCTCAAGGGGCGCGTTGTTGAGGTGCATCTGCACGACAATAATGGGATGCGCGATGAGCATCTTTGGCCTGCCAGTGGAAGCGAGAGGAGCGTTGCGGCTGCCAAAGGCTCCATCGACTGGGCGGAGACTTACCGGCTGCTGGATACGCTTCCGGCGGCTACGCGTGGTGTGCTTGAGATCGGGTATGAAGGTTTTGAGACGGCGGAGGCTGTCTCGCGGATGACGGGTGAGGTGCTGTCGCATCGAACGCGGCTACTTGAGGAAGCGGCCGCGTTCGATGAGGGACAAGGCTAAGGGTAGATGCGGTTGAGGGTGCGGGCGAAGGGGATGGTTTCGCGGACGTGGTCCAGGCCGCAGATCCATGCTACGACGCGCTCGATGCCCATGCCGAAGCCGCCGTGGGGGACCGACCCGTACTTGCGGAGGTCGAGATACCACTGGAAGGCGTCAAGCGGGAGGCCGTGGTGCTCGATGCGGGACTTCAGCAGGTCGTAGTCGTCTACGCGCTGGGAGCCGCCTATGATCTCTCCGTAGCCTTCGGGGGCCAGGACGTCTACGCAGAGGGCCTTGGTGGGGTCTTCGGGGTCGGGCTGCATGTAGAAGGCCTTCATGGCTGACGGGTAGCGGTGGACCATGACGGGACGGTCGAACTGGTTGGAGATGTAGGTCTCGTCGGGTGAGCCGAAGTCGTCTCCGTCCTTGTGGAGGGTTTCGACGAGACCCTTCGCGTGGGCTTCTACGAGCATCTTGTGGGCATCGTCGTAGCTGAGACGGGGGAACGGGGCCTTGATGGTCTCGAGCTTGGAGACGTCCTTGCCGATGACCTTGAGGTCTGCCTGGTGCTTCTCCAGGACGGCGGCGACGATGAAGCTGAGGTAGTTTTCGGCTAGCACCAGCAGGTCGTCCAGCGTGGCGAAGGCGAGTTCGGGTTCGACCATCCAGAACTCGGTGAGGTGGCGGCGGGTCTTGGACTTTTCCGCGCGGAAGGTGGGGCCGAAGGAGTAGACCTTGCCGAGCGCGAGGGCGGTGGCTTCGATGTAGAGCTGGCCGGACTGGGTGAGGTAGGCCTTGTCGTCGTCGAAGTAGTCCATCTCGAAGAGCTCTGAAGTCCCCTCACACGCATTTGGCGTCAGGATCGGTGGATCGGTGCGGACGAAGCCGTTGTCATCGAAGTACTGGGCGGCGGCGCGCATGATGGTGGCGCGGACTCTGAGGATGGCGGACTGGCGGGGGGTCCTGATCCAGAGGTGGCGGTGCTCCATGAGGAAGTCAACGCCGGCTTCCTTGAGCTGGATGGGGAAGGGGGTCTCGTCGGGGACGCGCTGGATGACCTTGAGGCCTTCTACGTCGAGCTCGAATCCGGAGGGTGCGCGGGCATCGGCTCTTACCTTGCCCGTGACTTCGAGGCTTGATTCCAAGGTGAGGGTCTTGAGGGTTTCGAAGAGCTCTTCGGGGACGGCGGCCTTGGGGACGATGCCCTGGATGGTTCCGGTTCCGTCGCGGAAGATGGGGAAGAGGAGCTTGCCGCTGGCGCGGAGGTTATAGAGCCAGCCCTTGAGGGTGACGCTTTGTCCTTCATGCGCTGCGAGCTCCGAGATGCGTGCGGTGATGACTGCTTCTGACATCCTTCTAGTTTCTCACTTTCCGCTTTGGCGGCTTATGAGGGTACCCCCTCCCCCCCCGCTTTACCTCTAAAGTCTTCATTCCATTGAATTTAGGTCGGGACATGGTTAAAGTATTCAAAATAAAAGGGTTGCGTCCAAAGTCTTCATTGCAAAGGGTTTAGGCCTTCGTAAAAAGATGGAATGAGTTCCTGGTTGTCTTTGGGTGTACTTCTATTTTACCAAGTTGGCCAAGGTAAATACCCCAACTATTTTCAGCTTTTATCTCTATTTGAATGAAGGAGTTAGCTCGTTTTTGGCGCGTCTGGGGGCTTGACAAGCGAATTTGCTGGTGTTTTTGAGGGTTCTGGGCTGGATGCGGCGTCTGGCGCGGGTTTTGGAGGCCCTGACGGGATGGCGCAAAGGCCGTCAGGGCTGGTTTTTACCTCAGGCGGAACGGAGCGGGGCGGCGGGAACCACGGTTTCAACGAGGCCGGTGGCGACGTCATAGACGAGGCCGGAGAGGAGCCATGAGGCGGGCAGGGCGGGGATGGAGCGGAGGAGTTCGACGTCGCCGATGACGGCTGCGTGGGGATCGGTAACGGATTTCCCGGGGACGTCGGCCTCCGGGATGTGGAAGTAGTGGGCGAGCATGGCGGGGTCGCCGGCGAGGCGGGTGATGCCGCAGTCTGTGTGTTGGAAGACGATGAGGTGGAACTCGCCACCACCGCCGGCGGGCTGCTGGGTGACCTTGCCGATGCGGCCGAGGAGGCCCAGCTCTTCGATCAGGACGGGGGTGATGCGGCCGCCGATGTTGCGGATGACGAGGGCTTCGCCAGGGTGCAGGCCGAGGATGTCGGCGGGATCGACGCGCATATCCGCGCAGCCGATGATGATGGCTTTGGCGTGGTGGGCGGCGTCCGCGAGCGAGGGCATGAGGGTGCCTGCGGCTGATTGCTGGGCGGCGAAGGCTTTGTTGCGTTCGAGCATGGAGTCAAGGTTGCTCATCTGCGGGTGTCCTTTCAGGTGGATTACCGTGCTTGGATGCGGGGGGTTGGCGCGTTGGACCAACAGATTTCCGGGCGGTGTAGAGTCATGCTGCACCGTATGTTTCCGGGTACTTTGTTGTGGAGGTCAGCTTGCGATGAAGATCAGTTCCGTGGGGGAGTATGGGAAGCAACTGACGCGCTTGGGGGCGGTGAACTGCTTTCTGGTGCTTGAGGACGATGGCTACACGCTGATCGACGGGAACTTGAAGGGAACTGAGGATGAGATTCTGCGGGCGGCGGGGGATGTGCCGATTCGGCGGATTCTACTGACCCACCCGCATGTCGATCATGTGGGAAGTGTCGATGCGCTGATGGCGAGGGTTGCGGGGTTGAAGCTGCTGGCTTCGGAACGATCGATCCCGATCCTGCAGGTGCCGCCGGACCTTTCGTTGAGGCCGGGAGAGGTGGGGCCGATCCGTGGGGGGACGCCGGGGATTGCGACGAAGGTCAGCCAGACGGTGGCGGAGGGTGATCGCTTAGGGTCGTTGCTGGTGATCGATACGCCGGGGCATATTCATGGGCACCAGGCATTTCTGGATGAACGCGACGGGACGCTCTATGCGGGCGATGAGTTCGGGTCGCTGGGGAAGTTCAACATCACGGGTTTCATGCCGTGGTGGTTTCCGTTGAAGGCGTTTTCGAATCGCGATCAGGCGAAGGACACGGCGAGAAAGCTGCAGGGGTATCCGGTGCAGCGTGTGGCTTGCGGGCATGGACGGGTGTTGGAGGGTGGAAGGGAGTTGGTGCAGGGGGCGATCGATCGGGCGAAGGGATAGACTCAGGGCGATAGTGAAGGTCTGCATTCGAAGAAGGTGGGTTCGTGGTGAGGTGGAACTAAGTTGACGATTGAAAACTTTCGGTTGATCGTCTTTCGTGCTGTGGCGCGGCATTCCAGCTTCAGCCGGGCCGCGGAGGAGCTGCTGCTGACGCAGCCGGCGGTGACGCAGCAGATCAAGGCGCTGGAGGAACAGTTTGGGCATCCGCTGTTTCATCGTGGCGGGGGACGTATCTCGCTGACGCCGGGAGGCGCGGCACTGCTGCCGTTTGCGGAGCAGATCAAGGTGTTGAGCGAGGAGGCATTCACTGCGGTGGCGAAGGCTTATGGGCAGGAGGCCGGGGAGCTGAGCGTGGGGGCTTCGCAGACGATTGCGCAGTACCTGCTGCCGACTTTTCTGGCGGCGTTTCTGCAGAGGAACCCGGATGTCCGGATCACGGTGCGAATCGGCAACAGCGATCAGATGCTGGCGGCGCTGGTCTCCGGCGAGATCCAGGTTGCGTTGCTGGAGGGTCCGGAGCTGCGGACGGACGTGCATATTGAGGCGTTCATGGAAGACCACATGGTGCTGGTGGTTCCTGCCAGCCATGAGTGGGCGGGGCGGAAGGTGACGCTGGACGAGTTGCGGACGCAGCCGCTGCTGGTGCGGGAGTTTGGGTCGGGCTCGCGGCGGATTGTGGAGCAGGCGCTGGCGGGTGTGGGGTTGAAGACGAAGGATCTGAACATACGGATGGAGCTGGATTCGACTGAGGGGCTGCTGAATGGGGCGGAGGCTGGGCTGGGGGTGACGTTTGTTTCCCGTTGGGCGGTGCGGAATCAGCTTGCGCTGGGGACGTTGACGCTGGCTCGGGTGGAGGGGCTGAAGCTTTCACGGAGCTTCTCCGTGGCGTACCCGGCGGGGCCGGAGCCTATAGGGAGCGTGGGGGCTTTCCGGTCGTTTCTGGTGGGGTATGCGGCTTCGGTTGCTCCTCGACGGGCTACGAAGAAGCAAGGGCTGGGTCAGGGGTAGAAGGTGGGCTAATCGGGCATTAGAAGTTCTACTTGGACGCGGTCTTTGGGCGAGTCGATAGTCACGTTAGAGGAATAGAGACGTGACTGAGACGATGACGCAGGAGCTTACGGCAACAGACGATTATTTGTTTACCGAGACGGTTGAGGAGCTGGGGCAGACGGGACCGGGCGTGCCGAAGAAGGCGTTCGATGCGCGGTCGATCTTCTTCCTGGGACTGTTGCTGGCTGGGAGTGGGCTTGTCTCGCCGCCGGTGGCGCTGGTGGGCGGGATTGCGTTTGGGTTTTCGGTGGTTCATCCGTATCGGAAGGAGGCGAGCTCGCTGGCGAAGCTGCTGTTGCAGATCTCCGTGGTGCTGCTGGGGTTTGGGTTGAATCTGCAGCAGGTGATTCATGCGGGGCGATCGGGGTTTGTTTATACGGCGGTGAGCATCTGCTGTGCGGTGGGGCTGGGGCTGCTGCTGGGGAAGGTGTTCAAGGTTGGGGGGAAGGCGAGCTATCTGATCACGCTGGGGACGGCGATCTGCGGGGGATCGGCGATTGCGGCGATTGCGCCGATCACGGATGCGAATGAGGAAGAGATTTCGGTGTCGATGGGAACGGTGTTTCTGCTGAACTCGGTGGCGCTGCTGGTGTTTCCGGCGATTGGATGGTGGCTGCACCTGAGCCAGAACCAGTTTGGACTATGGGCTGCGCTGGCGATCCACGATACGTCGTCCGTGGTGGGCGCGGCGGCGAAGTATGGGCCGCAGGCGCTGGCGATCGGGACGACGGTGAAGCTGGCAAGGGCGCTTTGGATCGTGCCGGTGTCGCTGGTGACTGCGGCTTATATGAGCAGGGCAGCGAGGCGTGAGGGGCGGCAGGGACAGGTGGCGAAGGTCAAGGTGCCTTGGTTCATCTTTCTGTTTGTGGGGGCGTCAGTGCTGAGCACTTATGTGCCGCGGCTGATGGGGATTTACCTGGATCTGAACAGGCTGGGTAAGGCGGGGTTGACGGCTACGCTGTTTTTGATCGGAACCTCGCTGTCAAAGAAGACGCTGCAGGCGGTGGGGATCAAGCCGTTTCTGCAGGGGGTGATTCTTTGGGTGATGGTGGGTACGGTTTCGCTGGTTGCGATCGATATGGGGCTGATCGGGATCTAATTATGGGGCTACGGCGGACTCGATCTCCTGAAGGTCTTGCGGCGTGAGGGTCAGGTTGAGAGCGGCGCAGTTTTCTTCGAGATGGGCTAACGAGCTGGTGCCGGGGATGGGGACGATGACCGGGGAGCGGTGGAGGAGCCAGGAGAGCTGGAGCTGGGTGGGAGTGGCACCGAGGCGGGTGGCGATTGCGGCGAGTTTGCTGCCAGGGGCGTTGAGCTTGCCGGCGGCTACGGGGTACCAGGGGAGGAAGGCGATGTTGTTCTGGGTGCAGTAGTCGAGGACGGCTTCGTGCTTGCGCTCGGTGAGGTTGTACTTGTTCTGGACGCTGACGATGGGGAGGATGCGGCGGGCTTGCTCGATCTGGGCGACGTTGACTTCAGAGAGGCCTACGTGGCGGATCTTGCCGGCTTGCTGGAGGTCCCGGATCATGCCGAGAGAGTCTTCAAGGGGGACCTGGGGGTCGATGCGGTGGAGCTGCCAGAGGGGAAGCTGCTCGAGCTTGAGGTAGCGGAGGCTCATCTCGACCTGCTGGCGGAGGTAGGAGGGACGGCCGAGCGGCTCGGACTTGGCAGGGGCCATGCGGGCGAGGCCGGCTTTGGTGGCGATGACTACGCCTGCGGGGTAGGGTGCGAGGGTCTCGCCGATGAAGCGCTCCAGTTCCTGCGGGCCATAGGCGTCGGCTGTGTCGATGAGGTTGACGCCGAGATCGAGGGCTCGGTGGAGGATGGCTTTGGCTGCGGTGGGATCGAGGGGCGGGCCCCAGGCTCCGTCGGCGATGAGGCGCATGGTGCCGTAGCCGATGCGGGAGAGAGGGAGGTCGTTGGCGAGGAGGAAAGATTGCATGTGAAGTTTGATGCTTGCAGCTGAAAGCATTTTTCTTTTTGTGTAGACGCGTAAGTGCAGGTGTGCATCTGACTTACCAGTAACGACGATATGACGGCGGGATTATCTCGATTCCTTACTGATGAGTAAGGCCATGGGATCGGCGCGCGTTGATCGATCTCTGAAGTAAAAGGAAGAACTACCAATGAAGACCAAAATTTTTGCCGGCGCAATGCTGCTTGCTACGCTTTCTGCTACCCCGATGTTTGCCTCCTCCGACCGCAGCGACCTGGATGACCGTCTGCTGCAGGCTCGTAAGGTGATCGACCAGATTGCAAGCACGCCGGATAAGGGCATTCCTGATGGCATCGTAAGCCATGCTGTCTGCGTGGGCGTGATCCCGAGCGTGAAGAAGGGTGCATTCCTGGTTGGGGCCGAGTACGGTCAGGGCGTTGTGAGCTGCCGCACGGGCCATGGCTGGAGCGCTCCGGTGTTCATCCGCCTGGCGGGTGGAAGCTTTGGATTCCAGATTGGCGGACAGGCTACGGATCTGATTCTCGTGGCTGTGAACGATAAGGGCTTCCAGGATCTGTTGAAGTCGAAGTTCAAGATTGGCGCGGATGCTTCTGCTGCCGCGGGTCCGGTTGGACGCAATGCACAGGCTGGTACGGACATCCAGTTGAATGCTGAGCTGCTGACGTATTCGCGTGCGAAGGGTCTGTTTGCCGGTATCGATTTGAACGGCATCAGCATCTCCCAGAATCAGGACGATACCGACCTGTACTACGGCACGAAGGGTGAGAACTTCGAGACGATCCTGCACGGCAAGCAGCCGGTCCCGGCTTCTGCCAAGGGCTTTGTGGGCACGCTGGCACGGTACTTCCATATCGCTCGTAGCCGCTAGGCTTTAGTGGGTGTGACGGGGCAGGGGATGGAGCTTTGGCTCTGTCACCTGCCCCTTTTGTTTTGTGCCGGGTTTGGGGACGGCCTGAGTTGATAAAGATTGATAAAAGCGATCAAGGCTGATTATCTGGTGGGCTAAGGCTGAGGTTCTGCTCGGCTATGATTTGTTTATGGGTTTGACGATTGCTGCTATACGGACGGGATTTGATGCGGTGGGGACGTTGCCGGAGGGGGCGTTTCATACGACGCTGGATGAGCAACTGATCTGCCCGAAGTGCGATGCAAGTTATAACTTGATCGTGGATTATCAGGCTTCAGTGGGTAGGCATTTTGGGGAGGAGTCCCGGAAGCTAATTATGTTGCTGAAGAAGGCTATTTTTATGGGGCATTCGGATGGGCATCGGGTGGTGCATTTTGAGACTTCAGGGGTTGTAGTGCGGAGCTTTGGGGTGGAGGTGGAGAAGAAGAGGATTGTGAAGGGATCGGATTTGATTCAGTGAGAACAGGCAACAGCAAATACGAAATACTGAGGTTCTGAGCTTCGCTAAGAATGACGGCCCTCCGGTTCAATAGGCGTTGTGGAGGGGGTGGCTGGGTGGTTTCCTCTTGAGTCTCAGGTGGATTTTGGGGGTAGGCTTAAGGCTATGGCTAAGAAGAAACTGCGGGTTGGCGTTTTGTTTGGTGGGCGGAGTGGGGAGCATGAGGTTTCGCTGCTTTCAGCGAACTCGATTCTGAAGGCGATCGACCGGAAGAAGTATGAGGTGGTGCCGATTGGGATCACCAAGCAGGGCCGGTGGCTGGGGGGCGATGGGGCCAAGGGGCTGCTGACGGGGGATTCCGGTCTGACGTTGAGTGCTTCCGCGCAGGTGACCGAGACGGGGCTGATTGAGCAGAGCGGCGGCGTCATTGGTGCGCTGGATGTGATCTTCCCGGTGCTGCATGGGACGTTTGGCGAGGATGGGACGATCCAGGGGATGCTGGAGTTGGCGGACCTAGCTTATGTGGGGTCGGGCGTGCTGGGGTCGGCGGCCGGGATGGACAAGGATGTGATGAAGAAGCTGTTTGCGGCGGCGGGTCTGCCGCAGACGCCGTACCTGAGCGTGCTGCGGAGTGAGTGGAAGGCGGATGCGAAGGGGTGCAGGAAGAGGATCGAGAAGGCTCTGGAGTATCCGCTGTTTGTGAAGCCGGCGAACCTGGGGAGCTCGGTGGGGATCAGCAAGGTGCATGGACGGGATGAGCTTGCGGCTGCGATGGATCTGGCGGCGGGGTTCGACCGGAAGCTGGTGGTGGAGCAGGGAGTGGGCGGGCCGGGGGCGAAGCCTCGGGAGCTGGAGGTGGCGGTGCTAGGGAACGAAACGCTGGAGGCGAGCGTGGTGGGTGAGATCGTGCCGGCGAAGGAGTTCTACGACTACGAGGCGAAGTACCAGATGAATGGGCCGGACGAGAGTGTATGCATCATTCCGGCGAAGCTGAGTGCGAGCGAGCAGAAGCAGATGCGGGCGATGGCGATGGAGGCCTTTCGGGCTTGTGACTGCTCGGGTCTGGCGCGGGTGGATTTTCTGATGGAGCCTGCGGCGAAGGGCAAGAAGGCGAAGTTCTATCTGAACGAGATCAATACGATGCCGGGATTCACTTCGATCTCGATGTATCCGAAGCTTTGGGGTGCGAGCGGGGTGGGGTATACGGAGCTGATCGATCGTCTGATTGTGCTGGCGCAGGAGCGTCATGCGGAGAAGATGGCTACGGCATTTGCCCGAGAGTAATGCTGGAGGACTTGGTAGAATTTCGGGAAGCTTTGGCGGAGGTCTTCTTCTGGTTTCCGCAATGACACAAAAGTTCGGCGGTCGATAGAGCGCGGGGAGCGATTTTCCTCAGCGTTTCACAATCGTTGCGACTAGAGTCATGAGTGAGAGTCCAGCAGACCGCTGAGGAGTTCCTGTGGATCTATCGGTTCTACCCGATATTTTTGCGTTGAGCCTGTTGATCGGAGCGTACCGGCCGTTGGTGCGGCGCGCCGGCGCACATGTCAACCTGTGGTTTGTCGGGTGGGCGTTCGTGCTGGTGCAGGCGTTTGCGGTGCTGTTTGAGGGGCCGCCCGGACTGCGGAGGATGGTGCTGCACCTGGTGGGGGTGGCTGCGCTGGAGCTTTGCGGAGTGGCCTTCATTCTGGCTGCCGCGAACTCACCGAAACGTGCGATCCGTCCGTTGCTGGCGTTTGAGATGGCGCTTCCGTTGGTGGCGCAGGTGGCGCTGAGCGGGTTTGCCGGCGCAGGGTTTGAGGCGGCGCGGTATGTTGTGTCGGCGTTGTTCGTGGTGCCGCTGCTGCATGTGCTTTCGCATCGTCTGAGCCGGCGCCAGGGGCTAATGCCGCTGGGGATCGTGTTTGCGCTGTTTGGGATTGTGAATCTGCCGGTGGTGGTTCGCGATCCGGGGATGGTGACGGTCGCGGCGCTGGCGATGGTTTACCTGAGCGCGGCGTATGTCTGTCTGCGGAATGCGACGCGGCTCTCCAAGGGTGTGGTGACCACGGTGGTGGGGATGGCGCTGTGGGGGCTGAAGTATCCGTTCGTCGCGGCGATGCATCATTTCTATCCGGGAGTTCACCTGGAGCACGGGTTGATGGTTCTGCCGCAGTATGCGGTGGTGGCGGGCAGCATCCTGTCCTTGCTGGAAGAGCATGTGATCCGGACGGAGCGGATGGCGATGCACGATGCGCTGACGGACCTGCCGAATCGCAGGCTGTTTGAGGAGCGGTTTGCGGCGGCGATGGAGGAGGCCCGGCGGGAGAAGACCACGATTGCGTGCTTGGTGATCGACGTGGACGACTTCAAGCACATCAACGACACGATGGGCCATGCGGTGGGCGATGAGCTGCTGCGGGCGCTGGCGGTGCGGCTGTCCTGGCATATGAGTCCGCGGGATATCCTGGCTCGGACGGGCGGGGACGAGTTTACGGCGATGCTCGCCGGGGTGACCGATGAACATCACCTGCGCTTTATTGCGAGTGCGATGATGTCTGCGGCGAGCGTGCCGATTGCGGCGGATGGGCGGTCGGTCGACGTGCGCATCAGCATGGGGATTGCGCTTTCACCGGATCACGCGGACGACATTGAAGGGCTGCGCGAGGCTGCGGATGAGGCGATGTATCGCGCGAAGCGCAGGGGTGGGAACCTGCTGGCGTTTGCGGGGGACGCGAAGGACAAGGACGACCTGATGGTTGCGCGGCCGGCCCATGTGCCTGCTCCCATTTTGCAGATGAAGCTGCCGATGACGGGCGGGCGTGGGCGGGCTTCGCGCGGGTAGGCTGGGCCGAGTGTTCCGGCAAATATCGCGGTTCAGTAGAAGTACGGAGCAGGGTGATCTGGGGCTGCGCGGGCAAGCTCTTTAGGCACAAGCCTTTGCGCGGAGCCCTGAGTTTCCTGGTTGTGCTGGGAAGCCTTCGATGATTAGATACAGACAATCGTTTATTACAAGATGACGAAAGCGGGCCTCTCTTTTGAGCAGGCTGGCTGTTCGATCCACGCTATTCGGCTGCTGAGGGCTCTTCGACTGCTGATGGCTCCCGGATTTTCTGATGGATGCAGACAGGCTCCGGCGAAGGTGTCTGTGGTGCATTCCACGCTGTTGACGACCGTTCAAACGCTTTGTGTGGAGGGTTAGGGTTGGCGCTGAAGGATTTCATCGTGATGAGGGTATGGCTGGCGGGTGCGCTGGCGCTATGTGCTGCCAGTTGCTTCGGGCAGCAGGTGCCGATCGTACAGCCGGGGGCCCCGGGACAAGCGAACAAGATGCTGACTCCGGCTACGGCGAATGGTGTGAAGCGCGCGCCATCGAAGGCTGACGTCGACTTCATGCAGGGCATGATCATGCACCACAATCAGGCCGTCGAGATGACGGAGCTGCTGAAGGTGCAGGGCAAAGATCCTGAGGTGAAGGGGCTCGGCCTGCGCATCGACGTCTCGCAGACGGACGAGATGCGGTACATGAAGCAGTGGCTGACGGATCGCGATCTGCCGCTTGAGAACGACCCGATGGCGGGGATGGATATGTCCAAGAACCCGAACATGGACATGAGTTCAATGGCGATGCCTGCGATGCCGGGCATGCTGACGGCGGCGCAGATGGCGACGCTGCGCAAGGCGCACGGAGCCGACTTCGACCACCTTTTTTTGACCGGGATGATTCAACATCACACCGGGGCTCTAACGATGGTGAAGGAGTTGTTTTCCAACCCGGGTGCGGGCCAGGACCCACAGCTTTTTGATTTTGCAAGTGACGTAGACAACACGCAGCAGGCAGAGATCGACATTATGCGGCACATGCTCAAGGAGAAGAAATGACTTCAGGACGCGGCTTTCGATTTACCGTTGGTGCGGTAGCCTTCGCACTCTCTACGTTCACCCCGGTGCTGTGTTCGGGACAGAGTGCGGCGATGGCTGCGCCTGCGGCACCGCACGCGACGGCACCCTCTTTTGTCTACAGCAACCCGCGCACCGGCAGCGACGATCCGCGTGTTGGCCTGAAGGGCGGATTGTATGACGCGCAGGAGGCGATCCTGGGGATGCAGCGGCTGGTCTCTCTGCCGAAGCCTGCAGGCTTTGAGCCGGACGTAGCGGCGATCAAGGCTGCGGATGCTACGCCTCCTCCTGCTCCGCCGGCGCCGGGCGCTCCGCGTGTGCGTGGAGCTCGTGGGCCGAGCTATGGCGGCACGAACTCCGACATCGCCTTTGGCGCGACGCATCTGTTTGTGGGGAACTATAACGGGGTGAACTTCTATGACATCTCGAATCCCGCGCAGACGAAGCTGATTACCTCTGTCGTGTGCCCGGGTGGACAGGGCGACGTTTCGGTCTATGGGCATCTGCTGTTCATGTCGGTTGAGGCGGCCAATGGGCGTCTGGACTGCGGGACGCAGGGTATGCCGACGGCACCTCCTCCCACCCCCGAGCAGGAAGCCGCAATGATGGCTCCGCCGGTTGCCGGTGCGCCCCGTCCAGCGCGTCCGCAGGACCCCGCCAGCCATGACCGCGAGAAGGGTGTGCGGATCTTCGACATCTCGGACATCAAGAATCCGAAGCAGGTGGCCGATGTGCAGACCTGCCGTGGATCGCACACGCATACGCTGCTCGTCGATCCGAAGGATAAGGACAACATCTACGTCTATGTTTCGGGCTCGGCTGGGGTTCGTCCGGCTGAGGAGCTGGGCGGTTGCACCGGCGGCGATCCCAACATAGACCCGGATACGGCGCTGTTCACGATCGTCGTGATCAAGGTGCCGCTGGCGCATCCTGAGCTGGCGAAGGTCGTCAGCAGCCCGCGCATCTTCAGCGATCCGGAGACGGGTAAGATGGACGCTCTCTGGAAGGGCGGCAACCATGGCGAGGGCACGCAGACGACTTCTGCTACGCGCGGCTGCCATGACATCACGGTGTACTCGGCGATTGGTCTGGCTGCTGGCGCCTGCTCCGGCAACGGCATTCTGCTGGACATCAAGGACCCGGTTCACCCGAAGCGCATCGACGCGGTGACCGATCCGAACTATGCGTTCTGGCACTCCGCCAACTTCTCCAACGACGGCACGAAGGTGATGTTTACGGACGAGTGGGGCGGGGGCGGACAGCCTCGCTGCCGTGAGAGCGATCCGATGAACTGGGGCGCGGATGCCATCTTCCGCATCAGCAAGGACGACAAGCTGCAGCTGGCTTCGTACTACAAGATGCCGGCTCCGCAGACGGAGAAGGAGAACTGCGTAGCGCACAACGGATCGATGATTCCGATTCCGGGACGCGATATCGAGGTGCAGTCCTGGTACCAGGGAGGGATCTCGATCATGGACTACACGGATGCGTCGCACCCGTTCGAGATCGGTTACTTCGATCGTGGGCCGGTGGATGATTCGCGGCCGGCGATGGGCGGGCAGTGGTCGACCTACTACTACAACGGCTATATCTATGGCTCTGAGATTGCGCGCGGCGTAGACGTGTTCAAGCTGGTGCCGAGCAAGTACATCACGCAGGCGGAGATTGACGCGGCGGCGCAGGTGAACCTGCCTGAGCTGAACGTGCAGAATCAGCCGAAGATCGTATGGCCTTCCACGGCTGTGACGGCTCGTGCGTATGTGGATCAGCTTGCCCGGGACAACAGCCTTACGGCGGCGCAGGTTTCTTCGATCAATGCGGAGCTTGCGAAGAGCAAGAGCGCGAAGCTGAAGGCGATGGCGAAGGGTCTGGACAAGGACGCTGCCACCGCCAAGACGCCGAAGGATGCAGAGCGCATGCATGAGCTGGCTAAGATCATGAGCCAGAGCGGCATGTAGTTTTTAGTGGCTGTAAAGGGAAGAGCCTCGGCTTATGCCGGGGCTCTTTTTTGTTGGTGAGAGGAAAGCGAACCACGGAGGGCACGGAGGAGAAGAGAGACTCTGCTTATTGCTGCTTGAGGAAGAGGTCTTCTACTTCCTGCCAATTGTGCACGCGGCGGAAGCCGGGGGTGTGCATGTTGTGGGGGGAGTGGAAGAGGATGCCTTCGCCGTGGAAGCGGCGGAGCTGGCGGGGGTTGTCGTCGATGAGGTAGTCCGCCTGCAAGATGGACTTGTCTCCGCAGAAGACGATGTGCGACGGGGAGATGAAAGGGAAGTGGCGTGCGAGCCAGTTGTACTTGGCCATGAAGGAGGTGGGGACCTCCATGGCGGCGGTGGCGATGAAGACCTCGTAACGCTCCTGGAGGGCCTTGATCACGCGCTGGGAGTCCGGCATGACGTTGAGGACGGCGAAGAAGTCTTCGGAGCGCAGGTGGGCTTCGAGGGCGGGGTGGCGATCAAGCTGGACGACGTCCCAGAGCCATTTCCCTTCGAGGTCGGCGAGGGTGACGTTCTCGTTGAAGTCGCGGTTATAGCGCATGACGTGCTCGGCTACGGCGTCTGCGATGACCTCATCCATGTCGATGCAGATACGTTTCTTCGGTGCGTCGCTCACAGCCCCCTCACGATCTGGGCGGCGATGCTTTCGGTGCGTTCGGGGGTGACGGTCTTGCGCTGCGGGGAGTCGCGTGCGGGGTCGTAGTAGAGGAGGCGTCCGCAGCTCTCGCAGGTGGTCATCTCGGTGTGGTCGCGCTCGCGGATGTCGTTCCAGCGCTGGGGGCGCAGCATCATCTGGCAGGCGGTGCACTTCTGGTTGAGGGCTTCGGCGATGCCGGTGCCCTTGGCCTTGGCGATGCGGTCGTAGAGGCTGAGGGCGTCTTCGCCGATGGTGGCTCGCTGGGCGGTGCGCTGCACGTCCACGGCTGCGACTGCGATTTTGTCTGCGGCGATGGTGGCGATGGCGCGCTCGCGCTCGGACTTGTGGGTGGACTCGGCGGCGGTCAGGGCTTTGTCGGCAACCGTCTTCTGTGCGTCGAGCTCTTCGGAGCGCATCATGGATTCGAGCTCGGCCTCTTCAAGGCGGCTGATCTCCTTTTCTGCGAAGGCGATCTCGTGCTCGAAGGCCGTGACCTGTACTGTGTTGATGGCATTGCCGATCTTCTGCTTGCCCTTGGCGACCTTGGCCTGCTGGTCCTTGACATCGGACTCCTGGCGGCGGCGGAGGGCTTCTTCCTTGGCGATGAGGTCCAGGACGACGGCACGCTGGCCGGCGATGGCCTTGGCCTTGGTGTCCAGGTCTGCGACGTGTTTGGGAAGTGCGGCCATCTCGTCACGGAGCTTCTTTGCTTCGAGATCGAGGGCCTGGAGGGCCATCAGTTTCTGTAGATCCTCATGCATGCGTGTGGCTCCTGCAGCCCCAGGAGCTACGGCCAGGGGCGTACAGACGATGTTAGCGGAAGAATCGGTGGCGTGGGGAGTCGTCGTGGTGCCGGGGAGGAAGGCGTAACGCGGATAGAAGGGATCACTACGGATAAGGAGGGATGAGGGGTGCTGGTCCCTGGCGAAAGATTGAATTGATAACGATTGATAAAAGCGATCACGGCTGATTCTTCTAATTGTGAGGGGCCTGGGTGCTAGAAGACGTGCTTGATCCCTCGGCCTACGCCCTTGGTGATCTTGCCGGTGCCCTTAACGGCGCCAACGCCTACGTCCTTACCGCCGACTGCCGCGCCTTTGCCTACATTGCCGGCCGCGTTGATGGGATGAAGTGTGACGAGGTCGACCGCGCCCTTGCCGGTGCCCTTGGCGACCTGGCCTGCGCCTCCTGCGGCCCCCTTGCCGATATCGCCTGAGCCGGAGCCGATGTCACCGCCGGGGCTGCGGCCCTGGGCGGCGGGATAGGCCTGCTGCGGGGTGGCGGTCTGGGTGCGAACGGGGGCCTGGGGCTGGGCTGGAGCTTGAGTCTGGGCCAGTGCTGGGAGGGACAGGGTCAGTGCTGCTAAGGCGAGAGCTAATTTCATGGCATGCATTTCCTTTACATCGGATTGGATGCAGGGGAGAGGCACGGGTGTTGCTGGGGCCTATACGGGGGGAATCTGGAAGGTGTTGGAGCGGACGTTCTGGTTCAGGGTGTGGCCGGTGAAGTTGTACTGACGATTGATGCCGCCAGGGAACATGAGCCAGAGATCGCAGTCGAAGTTCCAGGTGTCATGGCCGACGGGATCGATGGAGATGGTGAGGCTGCAGCCCTGGTTGTAGAGGAACGGGGTGGAGCCGACGATGGGGATGTTGTAGTTTCCGTAGGAGCCGTGGGACTCGAACTCGCCAAAGGTACCGGAACTCTGGGCGAAGATGATCTTGTTGGGAAAGGTGAGGGTGATCGTGAGGGCAGTGTCGGCGTCTTTGCCGTCGTTGCCGATTTTGAAGCCGACGAAGACTTCATTGAGTTGAGGCTGGGGTTTTGGCGCGGCGGGGGGTGCGGGGCGGGCAGGGGGTGTGGGTGCCATGAGTTCCTCCGGATGGGAGGAGTTTATCGCAGGCGGAGGAATTTGTGGCTGGGTCGTTTGCTTCCGCAAACGATACCCCACCCTGCCGCGATGAAGCTGCGTCGAGGATGGGGCATCCGGTTATTGCTACACCTTTTGAGGCTTCATGCCGGCGTAGATGGTGGCCAGGAGGCGGACGGCGTCTTCGGCTTCGCGGCGGTCGGGCTGCTCGTTGGTGTCGTTCCAGCCGGAGGCCTCGCCCTGCTCGCTGGACTGGACGACGATTCCGTCGCGGCGGGAGAGGATGTTGAGGTTCTCGTAGTAGATGCCGTAGTTGACCTCAGGCTGAGGGATGAGCCAGCCGATCTGGCCGCGGACGGGGGTGATGGAGTTGTCGTTGAAGAGGGCTCGGGCTCCGTAGCCGGTGCAGTTGACGATGACCTTCTGGGGGAGCGCGGCGAAGTCGGCGGGGGTGTGGAACTCACAGGTTTCAATCTTCCCGCCGGCGAGTTGGAAGTCCGTGATGAGCTGGCGGGAGTAGTCGGCGATGTTGAACTGGAGGCTGGTGAAGCGGCGGCAGTGCTCTTTCGGCCAGGGGTGTTCGCCGGGGCCGTAGTCGACGGGTTTGGGGGTGAGGTCGTCGAGGAGGTGGTTGTAACGGGCGAAGCCGATGGGGTCCTCGCGCTCCTTCTTGGCGATGGCGGCGTCCGGGTGCAGGGCGGAGAGGGCGTAGCGGTCGGAGTACTCGACCGGGGTGCCGGATGCGCCGAGGAACTGCTGATACATGGCCCAGGAGGTGCGTGCCATCTTCTCCCACTTGGCGGCGAAATCCGGGGCGGCGTTGGCGGTGAGGGCTACGCGGGAGTCAGGCGTCCAGGAGCCTGTGGCTCGGGAGGAACGGACGTAGGGCGGGCGCTCTTTGGCGTAGATGGTGACGCGGGCACCCGCGCGCTGGAGCATGGCGGCGGTGGTGAGGCCGATGGCACCGCAGCCGATGACGGCGATGTCGCGCTGGCCGTCCGCCATGGCCATGGGGACGACGAGGGCGGCGGAGCCCCAGGAGAGCGACCAGCCGGAGCCGCCATGGCCGTAGTGATGAATAACGAGCTTATCGCCGACACGCTCAGGCTCGATGCGCGGGCCTTCCGCGCGGAAGGGGCGGATGCAGACGGTGATGCGGAAGAGGCGGTCGGTATGGGCGCGGATGGGTGCGAGGTACGGGAGGGTGTCGTATGGAGGCAAGGTTGGGGTGCTCGCTTTGGCCAGGATGGGCTTGGGGTGACAGCCGGTGGCGGTAAGGGCGGCTGCGGCCGCGGCGGAGGAGTGGAGAAATTGACGTCGGTTCATTGCGTTCTTCCAGCCCTCCCGGTGTGACGAATTTGGAATTACGTGAATCAACTTAAGGATAGCGCAATGGGAACGGAGGCGCGCGTGGGTCGCTGCGCCTCCGTGAGGTGGGGTGGATGAGGGGTGTTTATCTGGAGGGCTTGGGCTGAGGCTGGTCGATGGGGAGGGGCGAGCCAAAGTTGGGTGTACCGTCGGGGTTCCAGGTAAAGGGCTGGGCGCGGGGCGTGCGGTGGTTGCCACAGCCTTCCCCGGGCTCCGGGTTGGCGTGGTAGATGATCCAGTCCTGCTTGCCGTCCGGCGATTTGAAGAAGCCGTTATGGCCGGGGCTGTAGGCATGGGCGGCGGCGTTGGTGCTGAAGAAGGCGTGATCCGGCTTGGACCAGACGGCGGGGTCCAGGAGGTTGTCGCCGGCGCGGGCGCGGAGGAGGCCGAGAGCGTAGAAGTCTGTCCAGCACCCGGAGGCGGAGTGGACGATGAAGAGATCGTTGCCGTGGCGCAGGAACTCCGGACCTTCATTGACGTTGACGTGGCGGCCTGGGAGATCGCCGTGAAGCTCCCAGGGGAAGGTGGGTTTGGAGATGAGGGTGCGTGGGGAGTCGATGGTCCAGGGATTGGCCATGTGCGCGATGTAGAGGTCCTGCTCGCCGTCGACGTCGCCCTTCCATCCGGACCAGACCATGTAGTGCTGGCCGTTGACGTCGAACGTGGTGGCGTCGATGGCCCAGTGGTCGGTGGAATCGGCGACCTTGCCTTTGAGGGTCCAGGTGCCCTGGGTGGGATCGTCGCTCGGATTTTCAACGACGTAGATGCGGTGGTCTGCGTTCTGGCCGGCGTCTGCGGCGAAGTAGATATACCACTTGTTGCCCCAGCGATGCAGCTCCGGTGCCCAGAGCTCTTTGGACCACGCATGGCCGGGCTCAGGCGTCCAGACGATCTTGTTTTCTGCGTTGCGAAGATCCGTGATGTCGGTGGTCTTGCGCAGGGTGAGGTTGGAGCCGGAGGAGTTGGTGTAATAGTAGACGCCCTTCCAGGAGGTGACCCAGGGGTCTGGTCCGACTTGAAGGAGAGGGTTGGTGAAGGTGGCGGACGGCGAGGAGGCGGGCTGGATTGCGGTCTGGGCGAAGGCGGTGCAGGGAAGGGCGAGGGCGGAGAGTAGAACGAGGGACTTGAGCAAGGGAACGTCCTGTGAGGGGTTTGATCGGCGAGATGATGATGCCCCTACGGGAACCTACACGTCAAACGGACCGAGACCGGCAAAGAGCAAAGGCCTGAAGCGGCTGGCTTCAGGCCTTTGAGCGGAATCGAGTTTGATTAGGCGGGGAAGTTCTTGAGCCAGGTGCGGAAGTCAGGGCCAAGCTGGGGGTGTTTGAGGGCTAGTTCTACTGTTGCGCGGAGAAAGCCCTGCTTGTCTCCGGCGTCGTGGCGCTTGCCTTCGTAGCTGAAGCCGTAGACCTTTTCGTGCTGGAGCAGGGCCTTGATGGCGTCGGTGAGCTGAAGCTCTCCGCCTGCGCCGGGAGTGATGTGCTCGATCATCTCGAAGATGCGCGGGGTCAGGATGTAACGGCCGATGATGGCGTTCTGGCTGGGCTGGGTGCCGGGTTTAGGCTTTTCGACCATGCCCTTGACGGCCAGGAGGCGTGGATTGGAAGGTTCGACGGAGCAGTCGAGGCAGCCATAGGCGGAGATCGCGTCGCCTTCGACGACCTCTGAGCCCAGAATGCTGCATTGGGTCTCGTTGAAGGCCTCCACCATCTGCTTCATGCAGGGCGTATCGGCGTCGACGATATCGTCCGGGAGGAGGACAGCAAAGGGCTCGTCGCCGACGATCTCTTTGGCCATGAGGACGGCGTGGCCGAGACCGAGGGGCTGCGACTGGCGGGTGAAGGTGATCTTGGCGAGCTTGGAGACGGAGCGTGCGATCTCGAGCAGCGCGGTCTTGTTCTTGGCGGCCAGCGAGGCTTCGAGCTCCGGATTGGAGTCGAAGTGATCCTCCATGGTGGTCTTGCCGCGGGAGGTGATGATGATGATCTCAGTGCAGCCGGCGGCGACGGCCTCCTCAACTCCGTACTGGATGAGGGGCTTGTCGACGAGGCAGAGCATCTCTTTGGGAGTGGCCTTGGTGGCGGGGAGAAAACGAGTCCCCAATCCCGCTGCGGGGAAGACTGCTTTACGGATCTTCTTTGGTGTCATTTGAGTTTCAGGTCTCTCAGGGTCGTTCTGGTACGAGGTTAGCAAACAGCAGCTCCCACAGGGAGGTCAGAAGGTGTGATGCAGTCTGCGACCTTGGTGTAGGTGACGAAAGGGTTTATAGGGTCGGTGAGTCATTGTGCAGCATGGCTTTACGGACGACCTTGATGGGTGCGAAGCCCTGGCGCATGAGCGAGTCGTGGAAGGCCTGGAGGCTGAAGGAGGAGCCCTGCTGGGCCTGGAGATCGGCGCGCAGCTTCATGATCTGGAGCTTGCCCAGGGTGTAGTAAAGGTACATGGCATCGGACGTGCCGCGCTTGGTCTCGATCATGCCGATAGAGGGAGACTGGTAGCCCTCTTTGACGAAGAGCTCGGCGGCCTGGGCAATGGTGAGTGCGCCGCCGACGCCGGTGTGGAGGCGGATGGAGACGACGAAGCGCGCGTCGCGAAGGAGGGCGTCCTGAAGCTGGCCGAGACGGATGAGCTTGGCCTCCTTGCTGCCGGCGACCGTGCCGGGCGGGAGGTAGCCTTCGTCCAGCATCATCTGCTCGCAGTAGTGGGCCCAGCCTTCAATGTTGGTGCTGGCTCCGAAGACCTTGCGGATGGGCGAGGAGAACTGCGGCATCCAGAGGAACTGGACGTAGTGGCCGGGGTAGGCCTCATGCACGGCCGTGGAGGTGACGGTGCCGACGTTGAAGGCGGCCATATGCTCGGCGATGTGGGCCGGGGTCCAGTCTTTTTCCGGCAGGGTGACGTTGAAGTAGGCCTTGGTGGAGTGGGTCTCAAAGGGGCCCGGAGGGTCCATGGAGGCCTGGGTGGTGGCACGCATGAAGGGCGGCGTCTCTTCCAGCGTGGGCTCTACCTTGCTGGGGATGGTGATGATGTGGTGGGTGTTGATGAAGGCGATGAGGCTTGAGAACTGGTCGCGGAAGGTGTTGAGGAGTTGGTCCGGGGCAGGGTGGATGGTGGCCAGCTCTGCGAGGACCTGCTGCGGGGTTTTGCTGGGATCAATCTCTTTGGCGATGCGGGCGAACTCGGCCTGATTTTTGTGGAGGTCGGCGGTGGCGATCTCGAGGAGACGATCGAGCGGGATATCCACCATCTCGTCGTAGGCGAGCTTCTTACGGTAAGTGTCAGTGCCGAGCTTATAGTCGCCGTTGGAGCGTGGGAGGAGATCCGACTTCATCCAGGCGGCATAGTCCTTGAGGGCGGCGATGACGGCGGCGTTGGACTTCGCGAAGGCGGCTTTGACCTCGGGGTCAGTGGCGTCGGCGAAGGCGGAGGGGACGTCGTTCTGGAAGAAGCTGATGTTGCCGTCGACCTGCTCGATGGCGATCTCGGTGTAGATGTGCGGGGGATTCTTGAGGTTGGTGCGGGCCTCCTGGAGGAGGGCGGGCATAAGCTTTTCACGCTCGACCAGGGCGCGGAGGCGCGTGTTGGCGGGGGCGTACGGCCGCTCCATGATGCTGAACGCGGAGGCGGTGATGCCGGAGGAGTAGTTGTCGGGGTTAGTGGCGAAGGGGCGGATGGTTTCCAGCGTAAGGAGGGTGGAGCGGATTGAGGAGAGGAGGATCTCGCGGTCGGCGGCTACGGGTGCGTCGAGGGCTGAGCCGTCGATGGCGGAAATCTTCTTCTCGTAGGAGCGATAGATGGCGATCTGTTTGGCGATGGTGGCGGGGGAGTAGTCCTCGAGCCTGGTGTCGTACTCGTGGAGGCCCGCGCCGGTGCCTGCCGTGGGCGAGAAGGGGTAAAGGGCTTCCGAGAGGAAGTTGTTAGCGAGGAAGGTGAAGGTCTGGGGGGAGCCGTCGGCGGAGACGCGCTGGGCTGGGGCGAGGGTGGGGAAGAGGGTGGCTGTTGCTGCGGCGGCTAGGAGGATGATGCGGGGAAGATGACGCATGGGGTTAGTTTACTTGAGAGCCGTGAGGGAACTGAAGCTCCGCGTGGGCGGTGAGATACTGGGGCGTCTTCTTTCTGGTTGCTGCGCGCAGGGCATAAAGCCGGACCGTTCACAGATTTCGCCTTGTGCGAAATAGAGAACGCCCCGGAGTTAGCGCTCCGGGGCGTTCCGTAGAAAGGAGACTAGATCAATGAGCAAACTTGGAAACGCCAAAGCTCAAGGATCGGTTACAGTTTCGGGGACACTTGTTGTCGTCGTTACTGCACTGGTGCTTGTTGCTGTGGTTATCGTAGTGAAGCTGTTGTTCTAAAGCATGAAGCCTCTGGGTCGGGCGCAACCGCCCAGGGGTCAATTCTGTGATTCCTACTTAATTCCATCCTTAGTTGATGCTCGCATAGTGTTCTTTGTCAACACTTAGGCGCAGCACCGACGACGAAACTCTCCTCAGGTGTTAGAGGGAGTGGAGGTAGTCTGCGCTGATCTTCATGCTCTCCGGGATGGGGATAGTGGTTCCGTCCTGGTCGAGAAATGCGTAGCGGATGCCTTGCTTGTAGCCTTGGGCGAGGATGCCGGGCCAATCGATATTGCCTTTGCCAAGCTCTGTGAAGTGTTGGGGGGTGCCCATGTCGAAGCTGACGGGGGAGTTGGCGATGCGGTCCTTGAGGTGCAGGAGGACGGCGCGGTCTTTATGGTCGCGGAGGATGGACATGGGATTCTGACCGCCCTGGGTGAGCCAGTAGCAGTCGAGTTCAAGCTTGACGAGGGCGGGGTCCGTCTCTTTCATGAGGACGTTCCAGCCGGTGGTGCCGTCAAGAGGTTTGAACTCGTAACAGTGGTTATGGAAGGTGAACTCCATGCCGCGGTCTTTGGCTCCCTGACCGATCTTGTTGAAGAAGTCCGCAGCTTTCTTGAAGCCGGCGAGGGTCTCCCACTGATCCTTGGGGATCATGGGGCAGACGAAGTACTTGAGGCCGAGGGTGTGGGCATAGTCCAGCTTGGCCTCCAGGCCCAAGTAGTCAAAGTGGCCGGAGACGGAGGGCTGGAGGCCGGAGTCTGCGATGAGGGTGCGGAGGTGCTGGGCGGGTTCGCGGTAGGCGATGGGGTAGAGCTCGACCTGTGCGAAGCCGGCGTCGTGGATGGCGCGGAAGACACCGGGAAGATCCGTGGCGGCCTGCTTGCGGAGCATGTAGAGCTGGACGCCATAGGTGAGGGTGGGGATCTTCTGGCCGGGGCCGGCGAAGGCTCTGGGCATGGCTGCTGTTGCGGTGGCGGCTGCTGTTGCGGCGGAGAGTTGGAGAAAGCGGCGGCGGGTCGTCATTTTTCGTCCGATCAGATCAGGTTGGTTTAGGGTGTGGGGTTGCTGGCGGTGAAGTCGGAGCAGCAGGGCTTGCGAGTGGGGGTGTACTCCATGAACTCGATGCGGGACTGGTCGGGGTCGAAGACGTTGAGCTGCCATTTGCCGTCGCGGCCGATCTGGGATTTGCGGGTGTCGGGGTCGGTCCAGCCGTTGGCGACGAGGCGGTCGGTGACGTCGGTGATTTTGACGACGCCGAGGGAGACGTGGTCGAGGACGCCCAGTTTTTTGAGGGAGTCGGTGGGGGAGTATTCGAGCATGTACTCGATCCAGTCCTGTCCGTCTGGGACCTGGAGGGAGATCCAGTCGGTCTTGTCCGGGGTCATGCCGCCGTGCCAGTACGGGCGGAAGCCGAGGAGGTCGCGGAAGAACGCGTCCTCTGCGGCGGCACTGTGGACGCCCCAGCCGGCGTGGATGATGCGGGTGGCGGACGCGACCTGAGTGGTGGCGACATGGGCTGGGGCGGGGAGGTGCTGCTCACTGAGGAAGCCGATGGGATTGCCTTCAGGGTCTTTGAGGCGGATCTCGGCGGGCGAGATGGGCTCGAAGGGGATGTGGTGGGCGGTGAGGAAGCGCTTCATGCCGGGAATGTCCGGAGTGAGGAAGGCGGCTTCCGCGAGGCGGTTGGGCGGAGCGGGGGATGGGAGCGGAGCGATGCGGATCGACTGACGTGCGCCTACGGTGAAGACGGCACCTTGCGGAGTATCGATTTCAGGAAGCCCGAGGCGCTGCGCGTAGAAGGCCTTGGCGGCGGGGAGGTCGGACTCGTAGAAGCGGACGTAGGCGATGCCGGTGATTTTGGGGCGTGGAGGCTGGGCAAGAGTGGGGAGGGTGAGAAGTGCGAGCGCGGTAAGGGCTAGGAATCGCATGCGGAGGACGATACGGGATGGTGGGGAGGATGGTCAAAGACGGGAAACGATATTTCTATTTGATCGATGCTGGACTTCCGGCGGGTTTGTGGCGACATCTCATTCTTACTGCAGCGAGGATGCCATGAGAGTTGGCTGGGTTGGTGGATTTCTGGTGGTGCTTGGCGGGGTAGCGGGGGCGCAGGGAGTGACTGCTCGCGCGGCTGATGTGCGTGAGGTGCATGTTGCGGTGCAACTGCGAACCGAGAATGGCGATCCTGTGACGGATCTGGAGGCCAGGGACTTCAAGGTGCTGGCGGGTGGCTCGATGACGCTGCCGGGCGAGGTGAGGCAGCCGGTGGAAGGGGCTCATCACCAGGCGGCCGGGGTGCCAACTCGTCTGCTGGTGGTGTTGCAGAACGTCGATCCGGAGGGGAGGGCGTCGGTTGGTGCGAAGCTGGGAAAGGTCTGGAAGGCTGGTTGGAGCGTGAGCGTGCTGGACGCACAGGGGATGGAGTCAGGGTATGTATCCTCTGCGCCTGCTTTACGACTGGCGCTGGCGGGGGTGGAACGGCGAAGCTCGCCCAGGGCGGCGGTGGGGCGGTTGACGAGCTTTGCCGGACGGCGCGTGGTGTTTGTGGTGACGCAGCCTGGGGCGGCTCTGGGTGGGCCCACGGCGCGAGGCCTGCTGCAGTCCGGGGTTACGGTCTATCACGTTGGAGGGAATCCGCTGATTCAGGAATCGACCGATGAGAATGCCAGTATGAGCCCGCCGGTGACGAACGGGGCCACAGATGCCGTCAATGGAGGGATCGTGATTCCGGGCGGCCTTTCGACATACCGAAAACGGGGTAGAGAGACTGAAGAAGGCAGCTTCAGCGGTGCGGTGCGGGACGCGCTGAACGATGCAAACGGCTACTACGATTTGAAGGTGGCAGTCCCGGTGAATGTGCGGGAGGTGGAGCTTGGAGTGCGGCCAAAGGGACGTGAAGATGAAGTTCGGTACGTCTACGCAGAGCCGTATGAGGAGGGTGGCCTGCCGCCGGCCGTGAGAGTGATGAATGGGAAGGCATGGGGTGGGTGGTGATTGAGCGTCAGGGCTCCTGTTGAAGGGCGTTGGCCCAAGCGGGGAGAGATTCCTTTGAGGCGGTGTAGCAGTCTACGGTGGTGAGTTTGCGGCCGGTGGCCAAGTCGGCGAGGTTGCAGGTCATGCCGAAGTGCAAGGGTCCGGCCTCGTATGCGAGGATGGGGCACACGATGGCGTCGGCTTGACTACGGAGTTGCAGGGGTTAGGGAGTCTAGGAGGGCGCGGGTCTCGGCGAGGACTTCTTCGGCTTTGGGGCTGGTGAGGGGCCAGCGGAGGATGCCCTGGGGGGTGAACTGGGCGCCGCGTTTGGCGTTGCGGGCGATGATCTTCATGAGCAGGCCGGGATCGACCGTGGCGCTGGCCAGGGACGTATCGCCCAAGACGTTCTTCTCCGGGATGGCGAAGCGGATGTGGAGCATCTCGACGAAGGTCTTGATGGGTTGTTTGCGGTTGGCTGGGTTAGGGAGCTCGATCTGGGTGCGCTTGCGGTCGAGCTGGGCGATGCCGAGGCGCTCTGCCTGGAGGCGTAGCTCGCCGGCTGCGAGGAGATTCAATACGGTCTCGGGTGGTGCGCCGTAGCGGTCGTGAAGCTCGCTGCGGACGTCGTCGATGGTGGCCTGGTCGAGTGCGCCGGCGATGCGCTTGTACATGCGCAGGCGCTGGTTCTCTTCGGGGATGTAGTCGGCGTCGATGCGGACGGAGATGCCGAGGTTGAGGACGGTGGTCTCGGAAGGCTTGTCCTGCTCACCCTTGAGCTTGTTGACGGCCTCTTCCAGCATGGTGGTGTACATCTCAAAGCCGATGGCTTCGATGTGGCCGGACTGCTCGCCGCCGAGCATGTTGCCCGCGCCTCTTAGCTCTAAGTCGAGCGCTGCGATCTTGAAGCCTGCGCCGAGGTCCGAGAACTCCTTGAGGGCGGCGAGGCGGCGGCGTGCGATCTCGGTGAGTTCGGTGTCAGGCGGGATGAGCAGGTAGGCGTAGGCGCGGCGATTGCTGCGGCCTACGCGCCCTCGGAGTTGGTACAACTCCGATAACCCATGGCGATCAGCCCGGTTGATGATGATGGTGTTGGCGAGCGGGATGTCGAGCCCGTTTTCAATGATGCTGGTGGCGACGAGGACGTCGTACTCATGGTTCATGAAGGCGAGCATGACGCGTTCGAGCTCGGCCTCCGGCATCTGGCCGTGGCCTACGATGACGCGGGCTGAGGGGACCTGCTCGCGGATCATGCTGGCCATCTCATAGATGGTCTCGACGCGGTTGTGGACGAAGTAGGACTGGCCGCCGCGCTCGAGCTCCATCTCGATGGCAGTGCGGACCAGCTTCTCGTCGAACTTGGCGACGATGGTCTGGATGGCCATGCGGTCTTTGGGCGGAGTCTCGATGACGGACATATCCCGCAGGCCGACGAGCGACATGTGGAGCGTGCGGGGGATGGGCGTGGCGGACATGGCGAGGACGTCGATGGCGGCGCGCATCTGCTTCAGGCGCTCCTTGTGACGGACGCCGAAGCGCTGTTCTTCATCGACGACGAGCAGCCCGAGGTCCTGGAACTTGAGCTTCTGGCCGAGGACGGCGTGGGTGCCGATGAGGATGTCGACCTTGCCCTGCTCGGTCTGCTCCATGATCTCGGCTTTTTCCTTGGCAGTGCGGAAGCGGGAGAGCATCTCCACCTTGACGGGGAAATTGGCGAAGCGCTTCTTGAAGGACTCGAAGTGCTGAAAGGAGAGGACGGTGGTGGGGGTAAGGATTGCCACCTGCTTGGAGTCCTGCACGGCCTTGAACGCCGCGCGCATGGCGACCTCTGTCTTGCCGTAGCCGACGTCTCCGCAGAGGAGGCGGTCCATGGGCTGGGTGGACTCCATGTCTCGCTTGATGTCTGCGATGGCTGCGAGCTGGTCGTCTGTCTCATTGAAAGGGAAGGCGTCTTCGAACTCGCGCTGGAGGTTGTTGTCCGGGCTGAAGGCTGTGCCTTGCGCGGCTTTGCGCTGGGCGTAGAGCTTGATGAGCTCGCCGGCCATATCCGCCATGGCTTTTTTGACGCGGGCCTTGGTCTTCTGCCAGGCGGGGTTGCCGAGCTTGTTGAGCACGGGCGCAGGCCCGGTCTCCGTGCTGCGGTACTTCTGGATGAGGTCCAGGCGGGTCAGGGGGACGTAGAGCTTGGCCTGGTCTGCGAACTCGAGGATCATGAGCTCGAGAGGGTTGTCGGTGTCTTCTTCCAGCACGCGCAGGCCGCAGTACTGGGCTATGCCGTGTTCTACATGCACCACGTAATCCCCGACAGCCAGGTCGCGGAAGTCGGAGATGAAGGCGGAGGTCTTGGACTTGCGCGTGGCGGGGCGGGCGGTGATGTCGGCTTCGTCGGTGAGGTCGTTCGCGCCGAAGACGATGAGCTGACGGGCGGTGCTTGGGATCAGGTCAAGAATCTGCACGCCGTTGGCGATGGGGACGCGCACGATGACCGGCGTGCTGACGTTGCCGGCGAGATAGGAGGACTCGGAGTACATGGTCTCGGAACCCGGGGCCATATTGCGGGAGCCGAGACGGTAGGGAACCCCATACTCCTGCAGCAGGCCGGCGAGGCGTTCGACCTCGCCCTGGTTGGGCGCGGTAAGGAGGATGCGGTTGTCCGCGCTGGGGCTGGTAAGGGTCTTGAGCTGATCGATCAGGGCCGGGATGGAGCCGTGAAAGCGCATCGTCGGCCGGGAGTGGAACTCGACCTCCGAGAGATCGCTGCGGTCGGCGTCGAGGACGTCTACCGCGCCGAGCTGGTCGAGCTCTGCGCCGCAGAAGCCGCGGATGCGGTCATCGAGCTCCCAGGGGGAGACGTAGAGGTCTTCCGGCCGGATGAGGTTGCCGATGCCGCTGCGCTCATGGCGCTGCTCGACCTTATTCCACCAGCGCTCGCCTTGATTCTTGAGCATGGAGGGCTCTTCGACGAAGACGCGGGTCTGCGGGCCGAGGAGGTCGAGGAGCGTCTTGGTGGCTCCGGCGACGGGCGCGAAGAACTCCCAGCCGGGGAAGACGGTTGCATCTGCGCCGGTGCGGGTGGACACGTGGGTCTGGAGCTCAGCCGGCGTATCGCCGCCTTCCAGGATCGCTGCGGCTGCGGAGCCTGAACGGGTGAGGCGGGCGTTGATGGCTTCGAGGACCTTTTCCGTGATGGGGATCTCGGTCAGCGGGAGCAGGAGTGCGGTGTCGAGCTGCGAGCTGCTGCGCTGGGTTTCGGGGTCGAACTTGCGGATGGACTCGATCTCATCGCCGAAGAAGTCGATGCGGATGGGCCGGTCCATCTCGGGCGAGTAGACGTCCAGGATGCCGCCGCGCAGGGTGAGCTGGCCGGGCATCTCGACGACGTCGACGCGGGTGTAGCCGACGGAGAGGAGGTGCTCGACGAGCATGTCCGGGAGGTACTCTTCGTTGACGCGCAGGCGCAGCGCGAGGGCGGAGTAGAAGTCTGCGGGGAAGAGCTTGAGGCAGGCCGACTCGATGGGCGCGATGACGAGCTTGGCCGACTTGCTGGTGATCTTCCAGAGGGAGGCGGCGCGGGTCTCCTGGATCTCGGGGTGCGGAGAGAGGCTTTCAAAGGGCAGGACATCGTGAGCCGGGAGGCGGACGATGGAGGCGGGGTCGAGCGCGCCGGTGAGCTCGCAGGTGGCGAGGATGGCCTGATGGAGAGCCTCGGCGGCCTTGTTGTCCGCGACGAGGATGAGCGCGGGGCTCTCTGACGCGGCGGCGAAGAGCGGCAGGTACAGGGCGCGGGCGGTGAAGGTAAGACCGGCGACGCGGCGGCGGCCCTGGCCGGAGACAAGGTGGCGGCGAACGCGGTCGTAGGAGGCAGAGAGTTTTAGGTCGGCGACGAGATCGCGGACGAAGGGAAGGATCATGCTGGCTTTAGTTTATAAGAGAGCCGCTTTCAGGCGTGGTCGGCGGTGGTTCTGTAACCGAAGAAGCGTAGGATTTCGATGCGGTGGAAGCTGCATCCTATCGCTGAGTTGGCTGGGAACGGGGCATTCAAAATCAAGATGACACGAATAAAGCGATGGTACGGCCTGCTGGGCTGCGGTGTCCTGGCGGCACTGGCTGGTTTGATGGCACAAGGTGCGGGCGCGCAGGAGGCCCCCCCGGCACCCGCTGCGAAGCCGTTCTTTGCGCGCTGGGGAGATTTTTATCGCGGAGACTGGGCACCTCCTGCGGTGCAGGCAGCCTCGGCGCAGGATGCGGCTGCTGCTCCAACGCGGCGGGGCCTGCCATCGCCTCTGGATTCGCCCCCGTTTCCGAACTCGGACTGGTCGTATGGTGGGTCGCCGGTGATTGGCGAGCCGGACGGGCAGAGCTATCCGCTGATGTCAGCCATCAATGGCGCCAAGTCGCGCGTGAAGGTCTATGGATGGGTCGAGCCTACGGTGAATGGGAGCACGTCCGCGCATGACAACTTCCCGGTGGCCAACGATGAGACGGCGAATCGGTTGGAGCTGAACCAGTTTGTCCTCTATGTGGAACGGCTGCCGGATACAGTGCAGCAGAAGCACTTCGACTGGGGCTTCCATCTGACGTCGCTGGTGGGGACGGACTACCGCTTCACGACCGGCAAGGGCTACTTCTCCGGGCAGTTGCTGAACAAGAACAACAGCTATGGGTTCGATCCATCGCTTGAGTATGTGGACCTTTACTTCCCGAAGGTGGCGAAGGGGATGAACGTGCGGGTGGGGCGGTATATCTCGATCCCGGGGATTGAGGCTCAGCTTGCGCCGAACAACTACACCTTCTCGCACTCGCTGCTGTACTCGATCGATCCATTTACGGATACGGGCGTGCTCGCGACGGTGAAGCTGACGGATCAGTGGCTGGTGCAGGGAGGCTTGAGCGCGGGGCATGATGTCGCGCCGTGGACGAGCGATGCGAAGCCCTCCGGCACGGCCTGCGTGAGCTATACGACGAAGTCCGTGAACGACAACGTCTACGTGTGCGCGAACGGCATCAACAGCGGTAAGTACGCGTACAACAACCTGCAGCAGTATGACGCGACCTGGTATCACAAGTTCTCGAAGCGGCTGCACTCCGCGACTGAGTCGTACTTCATGTACGAGCGGGATGTGCCTTCGGTGGCGGGGCCGGTTGTGCCGGAGACGGGGGCCAATGGGGCGTTCTGCCGTGCGGGGGTGAATCGGTGTACGGCTCCGGAGTGGGCGGCGGTGAACTTCCTGCAATACGAAGCGAACGCGCATAACTTCTTCAGCCTGCGGACTGACTTTCTGAACGATAAGAAAGGCCAGCGGACGGCGTACCAGACGCGCTACTCGGAGGAGACGGTCTCGTGGACGCACTGGTGGGGGACTACCGTGCAGTTGCGGCCGGAGATGCGGTTCGACCGGGCGTGGGACCGGGCGGCTTATGGCAAGGGAACGCACCAGAATCAGTTCACGGTGGCGTCCGATCTGATTTTTCATTTCTAAGGGCATTTGAGCGACTGATATATTTCATCTCAAAGATCCAAACAAATTGAGGTGAGGCGAACCATGGCGATGAAGCTTCTGGGTGCGGCGGCGTTGGTGTTTTCTGTGGCGGTTGTTCCGGTAGCCGGTTTTCAGATTGCCAGGGCGCAGACGGCGACCGCGTATCAGAAGCCACCGGCGGCAATCGAGCAGTTGCTGGACGCGCCGGAGACTCCCTTGGTGAGTGTTTCGCCGAACCGGAAGATGCTCCTGATCGAGCAGCCCGCCTCGTTTCCTACGATTGCGGATGTGGCGCAGCCCCGGCTGCGGCTGGCTGGGATTCGGTTCAACCCGGTGGCGAGCGCACCGGCGGGCAGTGGGGATAGCTACTCGATCAGCCTGAAGCTGCAAGGCGTGGAGGGCGGTGCGGCCAGGGCGGTGACCGGACTGCCGGCAAAGTTGAAGGCTACGAACGCGATGTGGTCTCCGGATAGCAAGCATGTGGTGTTTGTTCAGCGGGTCGATGCGAGCGCACCGGGCGGGCCCGGGCTTCAGTTGTGGGTGATCGATGCGGCGAGCGGGGCGGCGCATCGGGTGGGGTTGGTGAAGCTGAATGGCGTGCTGGGCTCGCCGTGTGCGTGGATGCCGGATAGCGCGGCCGTGCTGTGCCACGTCGTACCGGTGCGGGGCGCTGCGCCCAGGTTGAGCGACGTGCCGGCGGGGCCGAACGTCGAGGAGAACCTGGGCAAGGCTACGCCTGCTCCGACGTATGAGGACATGCTGAAGACCGCGCAGGATGCGGACCAGTTTGAGTACTACTCGACCTCACAGCTTGCGATCGTACCGCTCACGGGCCCGGTGAAGCTGCTGCCCGTGAAGGGCTTGATCGATACGGCGCGGCCATCGCCCGATGGCAAGTACGCGCTGGTGGATGTGATTCATCGTCCCTTCGGCTTCACGGTTCCGTATGAGCGATTTCCGCGCAAGACGGAGATCGTGACGTTGAAGACCGGCACGGCGAAGGACGTGTACGACCGCCCGCTCGTCGACAATCTGCCGATCAGCCGTGATGCCGTCGAGCCAGGCCCGCGCGACTACCAGTGGCGGAGCGATGTGCCTGCAACCCTTGTGTGGGTTGAGGCGGCCAACAATGGTATGCCGGTGAAGGAGGGCGTGGCTGATCGCATCATGGCACTGCCTGCTCCGTTCGAGGGCAAAGGTGAGGTGATCTATGAGGCCTCGCTGCGGATTTCGCGCGGCGGCTTTGGCGGCGCGCGTGGGATCGAGTGGGGCAACGATCACCTTGCCCTCGTAACTGAGGCCCGTTTCTCCGACCGCAAGACGATGATGGTGGCGTTCGATCCGTCGGCCGTGGGCAAGACGAAGACACTTTATGCGGGCTCCTCTCAGGACCGGTATAAGAATCCCGGACGGCCGATGACGATGATGAACGCGACCGGGCAGATGGTGCTGAAGCTCACGGGCGATGGGACTGGAATTTACTTCTCTTCGCTGGGTTCTTCTCCCACCGGAGACCGGCCGTTTGTGGGCGTGATGCCGGTGGGTGGCGGAGCTGAGAAGATCCTGGTGCGCTCTGCCGATCCTTACTACGACGAGCCGGTTGCGCTGCTGTCAGACGACAAGGTGCTGATCCGCCGGGAGAGCGCGGCGAGGTCGCCGAACTACTTTGCGGAGGCGCTGACGGGAGGCGCGGCGGTGCAGGTGACGCAGTTCGCTTCACCGTACGCGGGCATCAATATGCCGACCAAGCAGCTTCTAAAGTACAAGCGCAAGGACGGCGTGGATCTCACGGCGACGCTATGGGTGCCGTACGGCTACGACAAGAGCCAGGGACCCTTACCCACGCTGATGGAGGCGTATCCGGCGGAGTTCAAGACGCGCAGCGCTGCGAGCCAGGTGGCGGGTTCTCCCAATCGCTTCCCGCGGATCAACTGGGGTTCTCCGGTATACTTCGCGCAGGTCGGCTACGCCGTGTTGCAGGATGCGAGCATCCCCATCATCGGCGAGGGCGATTCGCAGCCGAACGACACCTATGTCGAGCAGCTAGTCGATGGGGCCAAGGCTGCGGTGGATTATGGCGTGTCGCTGGGTGTAGTCGATCCCAAGCGGGTAGCGGTCATGGGGCACAGCTACGGTGCGTTCATGACGGCGAACCTGCTGGCGCATACGAACATCTTCCGGGCGGGCATCGCCAGGAGCGGTGCCTACAACCGCACGCTGACTCCGTACGGATTCCAGAACGAGGAGCGCACATACTGGCAGGACCCCAAGGTCTACTTCGATATGTCGCCCTTCAGCTATGCGGACAAGATCAAGACGCCCATCCTGCTGATCCACGGAGAGGCGGACGACAACACCGGCACCTACCCCATCCAGAGCGAGCGGTTCTACGCGGCGCTGAAGGGGCAGGGCGCGACGGTGCGGCTGGTGTTTCTGCCGCTCGAAGCTCACCACTACGTGGCGCATGAGAGCCTGCAGCACATGTTGTGGGAGATGGACCGTTGGCTGGACACGTATGTGAAGCCGGTCCAGTAGTCCCCCCCCTCCACCCCATTTTTGATCCAAACTATTCAAAGGAAATGGGTTAGGTCTTGATACGCGATTGTGGTGCCCATTGGTGATGGGCAACAAGTCACGCGGATAAGAAGGATGGAGATAAGAGGTTGATGACCTTTTTGGCGATGGTGGGTCTATCTGTTCAGTTGGTTATTTCTGACTCCGGAGTCGGGAAACAGTATGGGTACTGAAGCGATCGGATTGAGCGTTGAGGGAGAGTTGTCGCCGGTGCTTGCGACGATTCGTCGGCCTGGGATTAGTACGTTTGCTGCCAGTTTAGTGCTCGGAGCGGTAGAATCTCCGGTAATGGCGAAGGCAGCGATCGAACCCGGGACACGCAATGGCGGGAAGCTGACGGCAGCCCAGTTGGAGGCTCGTGCGCTCCAGCGGGTTGAGGACGATGAGCTGATCCGTCAGGCGCAGAAGGGCGAGCGCACTGCATTCGATTCGCTGGTTCGGCGCTACGACCAGAGCGTCTTGCGGCTGGCTCTGCATATGCTCGGCAATGAACAGGACGCGCAGGACGTGCATCAGGAGGCGTTCATCAAGGCGTATCGGCACCTGGGTAACTTCCGGTTTGAGTGCTCGTTTTATACGTGGCTTTACCGGATTGTGACGAACCTTTGCCTGGATCAGTTGCGGCGGCGGAAGTCTCGCCGGGAAGATCCCGCGACGGTGCTCGATTCGAGCGGCGATGAGATGGACCTGATGGCCAACGTGACGGATGACCGGGCGATGGCGAATCCGGGCCGTGAGCTTGACCGGAAGGTGATGGGCGAGAGGATTGCCTCGGCGCTGGAGAAGCTGACGCCGCGGGAACGGACGGTCTTTGAGTTGAAGCACTACCAAGGGCTCAAGCTTCGGACGATTGGCGAGATGCTGAGTACGACCGAGGAGACGGCGAAGAATACTTTGTTCCGGGCTACGCGGAAGTTGAGGCTGAATCTGGTGGAGTTGAAGGGGCTGTAAAAGCAGGGACCAGGGACCAGGGACTGGAAAGCGTTGCAAGGATTGTGTTCTGTATTGGCTCACTGGGCGATAGACCTGGGAGTAGCAAGGCAAATTTAGAGGCTGGACGAGGCGAAGATCATGAACTGCGAAGGGGCACGGGATCACATTATCCTGGCGGCGTACGGAGAGCTGCCGGATGAAGAGGCTATCGGGTTGGAGCTGCATCTGGCGAGCTGCCAGGAGTGCCTTCAGGAGCTGAATACGTTGCGTGAGATGGATTCGCTGATGGCGCTGAATCCCGTGATGGAACCGGACCCGAACTTTCTGGCGCAGAGCCGGATGAAGCTGGACGAGGCACTGGATGCTATCCCGCAGGGCAGCGCGTGGATGGTCTTCCGAGCGAACGCAGGGGCTTGGTGGGGTCATCTCAGCGGTGCGCCGGCGCTGGCGACCTTACTGGTGGGTGTGGGGTTCATTGGCGGTCATCTAACGCATCGGTATCAGGTGGATCACGCTGCCAAGGTGCCGTTTCCGATGGTGCTGACGGATACGACGGGCGGCGGGATCAGGACGGTGACCGGGGTGCAGTCGCTTCCGGGCGATATGGTGCAGGTCAGCTTTGAGCGGATGGTGCCGGAGATGGCGCAGGGTTCACTGGACGATCCGCAGATCAAGAAACTCTTGATGGTGGGGACGATGGCGGCGGCTACGCCCGTCGTTCGTCTGGACTCGGTTGTTCTGCTTGCAGACCAGTGCAAGACGGGTCATGCGTGCAGGAGTGAGGACGACGGCGACGTGCGCAAGACGCTGCTGACTGCGCTGCGCACGGACAAAAGCCCGGTGGTCCGGATGAAGGTGCTTGAAGGATTGCAGCCTTATGTGAGCCAGGATGAACGTGTGCGGGATGCGGTGTCTCAGGCGCTGCTGACGGATGCGAGCCTTGCGGTGCGGACCAAGGCGGTGGCTGTGCTGCAGCCGGTGCAGTCGGATTCCAGCGTGCGTCAGGCGCTCAGGACGGTCTCGACGACGGACGTGAATCCTTATCTGCGCACGGTGAGCATGCAGGCGCTGGGGGATAGCGCTTCACTCCAGTAAAAGGGCAGTGTGGGGCAGTGGTCAGGAGTGAAGGGGCAGTGCGATGGATAGGCGGTTGGTCGTTGGGGTGATTGTCGTTGCGGCTGGCCTGGGGCTGGCTTCGGCGGCGTTTGGGTTGGGGAGGCCGCGGGGGGTGGTTGCGGGACTGCATGGGGCTGGCTCGCATACGGTGCCGGGGTACCTGGGGATCAATGTGCGGACGGTGAGCGAGGAGCGGGTGGCTGCGCTGAAGCTCAAGGATGGGCGTGGCGCGGAGATCGTGCAGGTGGATCACGATGGGCCGGCCGGCAAGATGGGGCTGCGCGAGCATGACGTGGTGCTGCAGATGAATGGCGTTGCGATCGAAGGCGAGGAACAGATGCGGCGGATGCTGCGCGATATGCCGCCGGGGCGGAACGTATCACTGGTGATCGTGCGCGATGGCTCCGGGCAGATGACAGTGACAGCACAGATGGCGGACCGGACGAAGGTGGAGCAGCAGGCCTGGGCGAACCATCTCCGGCCGGGCGATGCGGTGGGTGGCGGGCCGCAGGCTCTGGCTGCTGGGCTGCCTGCCGGATCGGTCGATGATGAAGTCATTGATGGTGGGACGGTTGGGCCGCCGGTCAATGGCGGGAAGTACTCGAAGGGATTTCTGGGGACGCTGTTGATGAGCCCTTCTTATACGGGCGTGGTGCTGGAGAAGATGGGGCCGCAGTTGGCTTCGTTCTTTGGCTCGCAGAACGGGCGTGGGCTGCTGGTGCGGAGCGTCGAGGTGAACAGCCCGGCGGCGCAGGCGGGGATGCAGGCCGGGGATGTGGTGGTGAAGGCGAACGCGCAGATGGTTGCAAGCATGGGGGACTGGGCGAAGCAGATCAAAGAGGCGAAGGGGCATCCGGTGACGGTAACGGTGTTGCGGGATAAGTCGGAACGGACGCTGACGCTGGTGCCGGACGGGAAGAAGCGGTCTGGGCTGGAACGGAAGGGGACCGGGTACGATATGGCGGGGGATGGGGTTGTGGTGGCGGGCTTGGTGGGGTTGTAGGGTGAGGCTGCAAGGGTTGTACTGGCTTTAGGCGAATGTAAAGATCTGGCGGTACACTCTATCCCGAGTGAGGATCTATGAATCGCGTTGTGTACGGCCTTTTGAGATGTATATCGGCCTTGATGATTGTCTGTGTTGCGGGATGTGGGGCTGGTGCTGGTTCCTCAGCCTCTTCGGGTTTGGGACTTGCGATCGTGGTGCAGCCTAAGAATCAGAGTGTGCCCATGGGGCTGAGTGGGAGCTTCACAGTACAGGCGGATGATTCGCTGGGCGGGGCTGGACTTCACTACCAATGGAGCCGCAATGGGACGTTAATTGCCGGGGCGACTTCCAGCAGCTATACAACGGCAGCGACGGCGTTCAGCGATAGTGGGTCCACGTTCACGGTGCTCGTCAGTGACGCCTCTGGTTCTGTTGCAAGTAACGCCGCGTCGCTGACGGTGACGGCGCGTGCTCCGAAGGCGGGAGACCTGCGGTTTCAGCAGGTGGATGCGGCTTCCACGGTTAACGGATATGTATTCGATGACGGCCTACTTCATGATGTGGCATGTCCTCTACAAGGCGGTGGAGGCACCACGGTTACAGGCAAGTCTGCTACAGGCACGGCCTTTTATCTTGCAAACGACCATTGTTCTTATCAGTTCGATACATTCGATCTGCCTGCCGGGACCACAGGGCTGAGCGTTGGCTATGCCGATGTGGGCTTGCCGGATTATCAAAGCGTTCTCGATGGGACGTTGTTGCCGCCCAACTCCCCAGCACCGAACGATCCAGGTTCGGTGATCAACTCGCTGAACCTCGACCCAGTGAATAACACAGTCGCGCTTAGTTTCATTAACAGCGATAATTCCTCCGGTTTCGATCGCGCGACGTATACGCTGCCAGCCTCCGGATTGCAGGCGGCGGCTACGCAGGAGGGGCTGAAAGGACGAGTGGTGACGGCGATCTCCTATGACGGGAGTCAGGCGACGTTCTTGTCTTATGGATGGAAGGGCGATCCTTCCACCGTATACGAGGCCAAGGCAATGCTTGCCACGCTCTCTACTGCTCTAACCGCAGCGCAGGAGTTGGCGAGCGAAGGCTACATCATCACGGCCACCGCTAACAGCCAGGCAGCCGATAGTGGAGTCATTCTGCTGGGGACTCGGGTACAAGGCGACACGATGGCAAGGCCGATTTTGGTGGGCGATGCCGAGGCGGGAACGCAGTATGCGGTGTTCTCCGGCGGATATGCGGTCGTGGCGGTGGTCTATCAGTATCTCCAGAACAATGGGGTTTTATGGAACTACATTGGGGAAAGATAGCTTCCGTTGGTGGACAACCTAAAAGCAAGGGCAAACGCAGATTCCCTTCGGGAATGACAACAAAAGCGACAACACGAGCAGGTGCGTTTGTTTGGACAGGCCGGGTATTTGCTAGGCTAAGGGCAATGTCGATTGATGAGGTGGTTCCTGTGCTCGATGTGCATCCCCCGCATGAAGCGGTTCATGGCTGGCGCGATTTTTTACTGCACCTGCTGACGATCACGATTGGGCTGCTGATTGCTCTGAGCCTCGAAGGAATGGTGGAGTGGGAGCATCATCGCCACCTGGTGCATGAGGCTGAGGCGAGTCTCCACGCGGAGATCAAGTCGAACTCCGACGGGCTTCAGAAGATGCTGACCGAGGTGGAGAAACAGCAGTCGCTGCTGAAGCAGGATGTGGTGACGCTGAAGGGCTTCATGGCGAAGCCGAAGCCGAAGCATGGAACGATGGAGATCGGATTCCATATCTCGAACTTCGATAGCGTGAGCTGGAAGACGGCGCAATCGACCGGCGCGCTGGCCTATATGCCGTATGGCAAGGCGCAGGAGTTTGCGGAGATCTACTCGACGCAGGATGAGTTGCAGGCGGCGGAGCAGGTGGCTGCACGGGATGCCATTATCAGCTTGGCGCCGTTTATGAATTCGGAGGAGAAGGACCCCGATCCGGATGCGGCGGAAGCCAATGCGATCAAGGACAAGATCGAGGTGCTCCAGGGACAGTTGCTGCTGGTGGACTCGCTGGTGAAGGGGCTGGACCAGGAGTACAAGAAGTTTCTGGCGGCACATTCGGAGTAAAGGGAGGCCCCGCTCATGGGTTGAGCGGGGCCTTGGAGGTGCGGCTTATTTGGGGGTTACGCCGGGGTCGGTGTAGCCGTTGTGGTTGCGGTCGTAGATGCCCTTGGAGGTGCGGTCCTGCTGGCGGGCGACGGTGTGGCGATCCTGCGCGGTGAGGTGGCCGTTATCGGCGGCGCGCATGCTGTGCTCCTCTGACGAGATGCGGGCCTGGTTGGCTTCCGCGTGGGCTGCACCCTTGGGCGTGATCTGGCCGTCGCGTACGCCGTGGTTGATGCGGGCCTGCTGGTTGGTCTGGCGCGCGCGGATGGAGTGGCGCTGGGCATAGGTGGTGTGCTGCGCAAACGCTGCGGAGACGGGTGCGACTGCAAGCGAGACCGCAAGAAAAAGGGAAGTGAGTTTCATGGCATTGCTCCTTTATTTTTATGCAGATGCCCTTTGTTTTGGCGTCTACAGCGTGCCCCTATGAGAACCCCCGGTCGCGTGATAAGGTTGCGCGATCTTCAGGAAAGTGAACCGAATAAAAAGTTGCGGTGGAACGGCTGATAGGCTGGAGTTTCTTTAGGAGTTTTCGTATGGCAGAGGTTCAGCGGGAGGGAATGTACCTGGTGCTGCCGGTGCCGTTCCGGGTGGTGAACGGCGAGTACTTTGTTGAGGCGCAGGCCGCGAATGGGCTGGACCGTTGGGCGGATCACTTTGAGCGCCTGGTGGTGGCTGCGCCGGTGATTCCGGAGGAGATGGTCGCGAGGCTTTCCGGGTTTGTCTGGCGGAGCTTGAGTACGCTGGAGCATCGGACGCGGGTGATGGTGCAGGCGCTGCCGTGGGCTTACTCGCCAGGGACGTTTTTGCGGGAGATGAGGCGCGTGCGGCAGATGATGGCGGCCTCGATTGCGGGCGCGGAGCATCTGCAGTTTGCCATCGGCGGGCTGGTGGGGGATTGGGCTGCGGTGGCGGCGCTCGAAGCCAGGAAGCAGAAGCGGAAGTATGCGATCCATACCGACCGGGTGGAGCATGAGCTGATCCGGAAGACCGCGAAGGGGGCGTCGCTGATGCGGCGGCTGCGGGTGATGGTGGAGGCTCCGTTGATGGAGCGGTATCACCGGTGGGTGATCGAGGGCTGCTCGCTGGGGCTGTGGCATGGGGATGACTGCTACAGGGCTTATGCACCGTGGTGCGACGAGAGTCACCTGGTGCATGACGTTCATACCAAGGCGAACGACCTGATTGGCGCGGTGGAGCTGGTGCAGAAGCTCGAGGACCTTGAACGCGAAGGAGCGTTGCGGGTCGTGTATGCGGGGCGGTTGGACCCCATGAAGGCTCCGCTGGAGTGGGTGTCGGCGATTGGGGCGGCGAGGGATGGCGGGGTGGAGCTGGAGGCGGTCTGGTATGGAGAGGGCGCGATGCTGGATGATGCTCGGCGGGAGAGTGTACGGGTGGGGCTGGAGAGGGTGATCCGTTTTGGCGGTTTTGTGGCGGACAGGGCGGCGATGCTGGAGCATCTGCGCGGGGCGCATGCACTGGTCTTCACGCATGTGACGCCGGAATCGCCGAGGATCTTGATTGAGGCGCTGGTCTCAGGGACGCCGATCCTGGGGTACGCCAATGCGTATGCGAAGAATCTGCTGGCGGGGAAGGGCGGGGGGGAGTTGGTGGAGGTGCATGACACCGGGGGCCTGGGGGCTTTGATTGCGGAGATGGCGCGTGACCGGACGAGACTACGGCGGCTGACGCTGGAGGCCGCGGCGAACGGGCGGCGCTTCACGGATGAGGCGGTCTTTGCGGAGCGGAGCAAGCTGGTGAAGCGGTTTGCCTAGCCTGACCGCGCTCAGCGTTTAGCGATTCCTGAGGGTGTCATACGGGAGCGCAAGCAGCTTGCTGACGAGGCCGGAGAGGCGCTGCAGCGGGGCTGAAAGGTCGTTGGCAAGGGCAGTGGCATCAGCAGCACTGTGACCCTCGGAGGCCAGGTAGACGACGTTGGTGAGGCTCTGGAGCGGGTTGTTGATCTCGTGCGCCAGGGTGTGGGCCATGGCGGCTGCGGCTGTGTTGCTGGCCTGCTGCAGGAGGGTCTTCTGCTGGGACTGGTGGCGGACGGCCATGGCGGCGAAGTCGGCGAGAACCTGCATGAGCCGAAGGTCTTCGGAGTCGAACGCCTCCGGGCGGCCGTGCGCGACGACGTAGATGGTGCCGCGCGTGTCGTCTGCCTGCCACGGAAGCAGGAGGCCGTCGGTGACGACGGGGGCGGAGACGCCGAGGAGGTCGTAGAAGGGCTTGGTCACGCGGAAGAGCTGGGGGCGGCCGCGCTCCAGCGTAAGGGTGCAGGCGCTGGGATGGTGGGGGAGCGTGGCGTTGAGGAAGCCGGCGAACTCGCCTGCGGTGGCGACCCAGCGGTAGTAGTTTTCTTCGGTGCGGTTCTCCTGCTCGACGGAGATGCCCGCGCTGTCCGCGCCGCAGAGATCGATGGCGGCGTTGACGAGCTCCTGCAGGATGGTCTCGGGCGAGGAGACGAAGGCGTGGGTGAGGCGGCGCATGCCCTCCATCTGGACGGCCAGATCGCGGGTGTGGAGCTGGCGTGCAGTGAAGGATGGATCGGTGGAGAGTTCGAGCACCTCCAGGCCGGTGTCTACAGGTTGCTCCGGGCTGGGGTAAAGTGCGCTCATTAGAATGTTTGTACCACGTGGAAAGAGATGTTGGATATGTGAAAAGGATGCGGCTAAAAGGCCGGGAACGGCGGTTCCAATTCAACGTTGCGTATTCCCCGGACGGCGTTGGTGAGCCAGATTTCGTCGGCTGAGCGGAGGTCCGCGAGGGTGAGGATGGCTTGCTGGATGTGAGGCTGGGTTTCAAGCAGATGGCGGCGGTAGACGCCGGGGAGGACGCCGGATTCCAGAGGCGGGGTGCGCCAGAGCCCGCCGTGGCGGAGGAAGAGGTTGTGGATGGCTCCCTCGGTGAGGTGGCCTTGCTCGTTCTGGAAGATGGCGTCGATGCAACCCTGGGCGGTGGCGGCCTGGTGAGCCTGGTCGTAGAGGGCTCGGCGGGTGGTTTTGTGGCGGAGGAAGGGGTCGGTGGACGTGACGGGCTTGGGCCAGAGCATGGCTTTGAGGGCAGGTGGGTCTGGGTGGATGGGGGCGGAGGTGAGGTTGATGCCGGTTCTGTTGAGGGTGAGGCGGAGTCTGGTGGGGGAGCTGGGGTCGGCTTGTTGCAGGGTCTTGAGGATCGCTTCGCGGTCAAAGGGGATTTTGAAGTGGTTGGCTGAGGCCTCGAGGCGGTCGAGGTGCAGGGGCAGGAGGGTGCAGGTGCCGTTCTCCCAGCGCATCGTCTCGATAAGGGTGGTGGGCGCTTCGCGGAGGAACTCGGCCTTGAGGAGGCACTCGGCGTACTCGGCTGCGGGGTCTGAGTCGTAGGTGATGCCTGCGCCGATGCCCATCTCAAGCTGCTTTCCGTGGAGGACAGCGGTGCGGATGGCTACGCTGAAGACGGCTTCACCATGCGGCGAGAAGAAGCCGATGGAGCCGGTGTAGACGCCGCGATTGCGGGCCTCGAGCGTGCGGAGAAGCTGCATGGAGCGGAGCTTGGGTGCGCCGACGATGGAGCCGGCGGGGAAGAGCGCGGCGAAGAGGTCGTAGGGGGTGATCTCAGGCCGGAGTGTCGCGGAGATCTCGGTGGTCATCTGGAGCAGGGATGGGAGCGGCTCGACGTGGAAGAGCTTGTCGACGCGGACGCTGCCCATCTCCGCGATGCGGCCGAGGTCACTGCGCATGAGGTCCGCGATCATCAGGTTTTCCGCGCGGTTCTTGGGGTCTGCGGCGAGGGTCTGGGCGTTGAGCGCGTCCTCTTCCGGGGTGCGGCCTCGGGGGGCAGTGCCCTTCATGGGGCGGACGGTGATGTGGCGTTGGTCGAGGTGGAAGAAGAGCTCGGGCGATGCGGAGAGGATAGTTTGGCCGTCGCCGAGGTTGAGGAAGGCCCCGAACTCGACCGGCTGGGTCTGCATCATGTGGGCGAAGAGCTCGGCTGGGGTGCCGGGGAGTTCGGCGAGGATGCGGTCTGTGAGGTTGAGCTGATAGGTGTCGCCGGCCTCGATCCAGCGGTGGATCTGGGCGATCTTCGCGGTGAAGGCTTCGGGCGTGATGTTGAAAGGCAGGTCATTGAGGCCGCTGGACGGGGCTTCCGGGGTGGGCCGCGCGGTGAAGAGGTTGGGGGCGGTGTAGAGGCCGAAGGCGGCGAGGGGGATCGGGCCCGGGACGTGCGGGACGGCTTTGGGTTCGAAGTGAAGGCCGCACTCGTAGGAGAGGTAGCCTGCGGCCCAGAGGCCTTCCGCCTGCGCAGTCTGAATGCGGGTGAAAAGGCCGGGGAGATCGTCCAGGGTGTGAACTTCCAGCCACTCGACGGGGCTTTGGAAGAAGAAGGAGCGGGCGGAGCTGGGGCGGGAGTCTTCAAGCAGGATGGTCCGGGGCTGGCTGGCGGCGAGACGCCGCAAATTTGCTGTGTCGCTCATGGCTTGCCCAATTCATTATCGAGTATCGGGCAAGGATTATGGCTTACGGACGAGGCGAACGGGAAGATGCCTGGGGGAACGGAATCCCGAGCCGCCTTGCCATTCCACCGTCTGGCCGAGCGTGATCTGTTGGAAGGCCTGTGCGAGCGGGCGGGTGAGGAGGATGGCGGCCATGCGGATGAGGCTGGCTCCCACGCACGCATGAGCGCCCGCGCCAAGCGAGAGCTGGCCCGGTTCGCGCGAGGTGATATCGAGCGTCTTGGCGTTGGGGAAGCGGGCGGGATCGCGGTTGGCGGCGATGAGGCGAAGGATGATTCGGTCGCCCTGTCGGATGGTGGCGGGGCCGATCGCAAGATCCTGCGTGGCTTGCCGGAAGAGTATGCGGGTGAGCCCGGCGAAGCGAAGAAGCTCCTCAATGGCCTGGTCGGTGAGGTCGGGCTGGGTGTGGAGCAGGGTCCACTGCTCCGGGCGCAGAAACAGGGCGTACCAGGCGTTGGCGATGAGGCAGGGCAGCGTGTAGGCGAGGGCGACGAAGCCTGAATCGCGCAGGGTTTCGGTGCGGGAGTGGAAGCAGCCCTGAAGCTGGGCGGTGGCAGTCTTTGCGGAGTCGCGCAGGGCGAGGTCGTAGGGCTCCGCGGCTGAGGCGGAGATGGGCTCGGCGATGCGGGCGTAGTGCGCCGCGTGAATGGGATCTATGCCGGTGACGAGGACGGCGAGCTCGAGACAAAGGGGGCTGAGATAGTCGGCCACGAGATCGACGGGCGCATCTTCCGGCAGGCTGGAGATGCGGGTTGCGATGGAGGGGGTGAGTTGGGCGGACCAGTCGCGAAGCTGGGCTGGGGAGAGAGCTTCCAGGGTTTCGGCGCGCATGGGACGGCGCGCGGATTGGTCCTCTGCGGTGCGGGGGCGTTTGGTGTGGGGGCCGGCGGGGGCGAGCGCGGAGGAGCGGAAGGCGGCGAGGACGTCTTCATGACGGCTGAGAACCCAGGCTCCGAGTGCGGCGTCGAAGCTGGGCGGCTCCGGGGCGGGTGGTTCTGGGGAGTCGAGTTGATCGCCGGGCCAGGACGGTATGAGGAGGTCGTTGCGCTGCATGGAGGTTCTCAAATTCAGTGTGCGGGTGCGGGTGGCGATATGGGTGTCTTGATTTTGTCTTTGTTTCGGTGAGGGGGCGGAGGGATTTATACTTTAGGGATGGCTGAGACGATTGCAAAAGCGCCTGATTCGAGGAAGTGGACGGCGCGGCGGCGTCTGATTGCGGCTACGCGGAAGATGCGGGAGCTGGGCTCGATTGGGTCCGCGCTGCTGGATACCGGGCACCCCTACATGGCGCACATTGTGCCGATGCGCCGCTGCAACCTGGCGTGTACGTACTGTAACGAGTTCGACCAGACCTCCGATCCGGTGGAGATCGTGGAGATGGAACGGCGGATCGACGAGCTGGGACGGCTGGGCACGGCGGTCATTACGATCTCCGGCGGCGAACCTTTGCTGCATCCGGAGCTGGACCGCATCATCGCCCGCATCCGCAAGACCGGCGCGATTGCGGGCATGATCACCAACGGATACCTGCTGATGCCGGACCGGATTGAGCGGCTGAACAAGGCCGGGCTCGATCATATGCAGATCTCGATCGACAACGTGATGCCGGATGAGGTCTCGAAGAAGAGCCTCAAGGTGCTGGATGCGAAGCTGAAGATGTTGGCTCAGCACGCGGACTTTCATGTGAACATCAACTCCGTTGTCGGCGGCGGCATTGCCAACCCGACCGACGCGCTGACGGTGAGCGAACGTGCGCTGGCGCTGGGGTTCTCGTCCACGATTGGCATTATCCATGACGGCAGCGGGCAGTTGAAGCCGCTGGGCGATGAGGAACGGACGGTCTGGGACCGGGTACGGAAGCTGACGCGCCGGAGCTACAGCCGCTTCAACCATTTTCAGGAAGCGATTGCGAACGGAAAGCCGAACGACTGGCGTTGCCGTGCGGGTGCTCGGTACCTGTATATCTGTGAGTTTGGGTTGGTGCATTACTGCTCGCAGCAGCGGGGTTATCCCGGTGTGCCGCTGGCCGACTACAAGCGCGCCGACGTAAAGCGGGAGTTCCTGACGGAGAAGGGTTGTGCGCCGAACTGCACGATCTCCTGCGTCCATCAGGTGAGCTATATCGATCACTGGCGCGCACCGCAGGTGTTCAGCAATCATCCTCCGGGCGCGAAACACGGGGCACCGCCGGAGTTAGTCCAAATCCAGTAAGGGTGGAGGCAGGTAGATCGTTTACGATGTGCCATGACCTTTCCGACATCGGTTCGTTCACCGGCCTTATCGCTGGCCGCAGTTGCCGTGCTGCTCAGTGCTCCGCCGCTGCGGGCGCAGGTTCCAGCCGCTGAGGCCAAAGGCTTCGCCACGATTCAGCAGGCGGAGCTCCGCACCGACCTCACCTATATCGCATCCGATGCCCTGGAAGGGCGGCTTAGTCTGCAGCCGGGGGACGAGGCTGCGACGAAGTGGGTTGCCGAGCAGTTCGCCAAGGCCGGGCTGAAGCCTGCCGGGCATGATGCGGCAGGGAAGCCCAGCTTCCTGCAGCCGTTCACCTTGATTGAGTATCGGCCGGATCGTGCGGCTTCCGTAATCACGTTGAAGCGTGCGGGCAAGACCACGGAATACCATGCGCCGCAGGCGTTTGGGGCTTACAAGAGCGCGGTCGATGTGACTGCGCCGGTGGTCTTTGCGGGCTTCGGAATTACGGCTCCGGAGCTGCACTATGACGACTACGCAAATCTGGATGCCAAGGGAAAGATCGTACTGATCTTCGACCATGAGCCTCAGGAAGATGATGCGCACTCGGTCTTCAACGGCACGGGGAATACCCGCTATGCGACGGCTCGGGTGAAGGTGCTGAACGCGCAGGCGCATGGCGCGGTGGCGGTGCTGATTGTGGCGGAGCCGAACCGGAAGCATCTGACCAATGCGGAGCGGTCTGCGCGGATCGGGTCCAGCGCGGTGCGGCCGATTCAACTGCCGATCCAGGCGATCCAGGATGACGAGATTCATATCCCCTCCGGGCTGGTGCTGGATGCGGTGGCCGCTGAGCTGTTTGCGACCTCCGGGACGACTCCTGCCGCGGCCCAGACGATCATCGACCGCGACCTGAAGGCGCAGTCCATGCCGCTGCCGGATACGACGCTGTCGCTGCATCTTCGCAACGTGTCCGAGCGCACAGGCGTGACGAACAACGTGGTCGCACTTCTGCCGGGCTCCGATCCGAAGCTGGCACCTGAGACCATCTTGATCTCCGCGCATCATGACCATGACGGCGAGGCTGCATGCGCCGATCCGGCTCATCCGCCGGTGACCAATCCGCCCGACCCGCATCCCTGCCCGCAGATCTGGCATGGCGCGGATGATAACGGCTCGGGCACGGTGGGCGTGGTGGCTCTGGCGCGTGCGTTCGCGGAGAATCCCGTGAAGCCGAAGCGGTCTGTGCTATTCGTGGTCTTTGCCAGCGAGGAGCGTGGGCTGCTTGGAGCGTACTGGATGGCGGCGCATCCGCTGCGGCCGCTGGCGCTGACGCGTGCGCAGATCAACTTCGACATGATCGGACGGGATGAGGCGGCGAGCCCGCAGACGGATGGGCTGATCGAGATTCCGAAGGATACGACCAACCGGCTGAATCTGATTGGCGCGCTGTACTCGCCGGACTACAACCGCACGGTCGTGGAGGCGAACAAGACGGTGGGGCTGACGCTGGACGATCGCTTCGATCATGAGTCCGCGTTGAACGTCTTCTTCCGCTCAGACCAGTTTCCGTTTGTGCTGCACAATATCCCGGCGTTCTGGTGGTTCACGGGCTTCCACCCGGACTATCACCATACGACGGATACGGTGGACAAGATCGACTTTGTGAAGATGCAGAAGATCCTGCAACTGGCGTATCTATCGACGTGGCAATTCGCGACGGAGACTGCTCCGCCGCGATTCATCGCAAACCCCGGATCGCGTTAAGCTCCGGGGGTGATGGTGGTCGCCTTGCCGTGGACGAAGGTGATCGTGACCGGGTGGCCTTCGTTGTAGAAGTCCATGGTGCGGTCGCCGGGGGTATCGCCGTGCGGGGTGACGACCTGGCCGAGGGCCATCTCGGCCTGACGCTCGTTCATGCCGGGGACGGCCTTGTGCGCGTCGATGCCTGCCCAGATCTCGGGCTTCCAGTAGTTGAAGAGCTGGTGCGGATCGTCGTAGAAGAAGATCTCGTCGGTCATGAAGTTGTAGCGGCCGTCCTCGTGATAACCGACGGGGACCGCATACTCGGTGGGCGCACCGGCCTTGGTGAAGACCAGCAGGACCTGCTTATCGCCGGCGGGGATGCGGAAGGCCGTCTTCTTGGGTGCGACCGCTTCAATCGCATCCTTCACCTCAAGCTTCTCCGCGCCGAGCAGGACGCCTTCGCTCTTGGCGAAGTCAACCTTGTGGCCCGTGTAAGGGAAGTAGTCCATCTGGCCGCCGGCTGAGACCCAGAGCGTGCGGCCCTTGAGGTCCTTGGCGTCCTTGAGCGAGTCCGGGTGCTCCTTCTTCAGGAAGACCAGGTCGTCCGGATCGCTCTTGTACTCTGCCTTCGCCACCGGGGCATCATCTGCATGGTTGCGATGGTGAATCCACGCGACCTCCGCGCCAGCCGCCACAAACAACAACAATAGGGAACCTAACGCAACCTTCGGACCTGTCTTCATCGCCATGCAGTTCTCTCCTGAAACCTAAGATGCAATTCGACGGCTACCTTCAGGCGTCTACTCTCAATCGATCGGTTCTGCCTCGGCCAGTTCAACCTCAGCCGCGCGCAGCGACTCAGCCGTGAGTTGGTCCGCGTTGCGCAGGGCGGGGAAGAGCACGGCCGCCGCGCCCGTCACCAGCAGCGAGCCGATGCCGCCGAGCACGACCGCCCGAACCGCTCCAAACCAATGCGCGGTGACGCCGCTTTCAAACTCGCCGAACTCGTTGGATGCGCCGATGAAGAGCCAGTTGACGGCGCTGACGCGGCCCCGCATCTCGGGCGGCGTGGCCAGTTGCAGCACGCTCGAACGAATGACGACGCTGACCATGTCGCTGGCGCCCACGAGCAGCAGCGCGACCATGCTGATCCAGATAGTGTGGCTGAGCCCGAAGAGGATCGTCGCCGCGCCGAAGATGGCGACGCACCACAGCATCGTCTTGCCGGCGTTGCGCTTGAGCGGCCGGAAGATCAACGTGATGCTGACGGCCAATGCGCCCAGGCTTGGCATCGCACGCAGCAGCCCGAGACCTTGCGGGCCCGCGTGCAGCACGTCATGAGCGAAGATGGGCATCAACGCCACAGCGCCGCCGAGCAGCACGGCGAAGAGATCGAGCGAGATCGAACCCAGCAGAAGCCGCGTCTTCAGCACGTACTTCATGCCCGCGAGCATGGTGTTCGCGTTGAAGGCCTTCTTCTCCCCGGTCACAGCGCGCACGCGGATGGCCCCGACCAGCACCATGAAGCCGGCCAGCATCACCAGGGTGAAGAGATAGACGATAGGCGCTCCGCCCCAATGCCCAAAGGCCGCTCCCAGCGTCGCAGTGAAGAGCAGCCCGCCGACCATAGGGCCGGTGGCGTTAGCGGTCTGATAGACGGTCGCGCCCCAGGTCACGGCGTTGACGAAGTCTTCCTTGGGCACCAGCATGGGGACCATCGCGCTGGCGGCCGGGCCGGAGAAGCAGCGGCCCATTCCCATCAGGAAGAGCACAACGTAGATGGGCGCGATGCTCGCGACGGGATGCAGTGCAATCCACAGCAGAATGAAGGTGCAGACGATCTGCGCGCCATAACACCCCAGGATGACCCAGCGCTTGTCATAACGATCCGCCACATGACCCGCAGGCAGGACGAAGAAGAGTCCGGGCAGAAACAGCGCCAGGCCAGTATAGCCAAGGCTGAGGGCCGAGTGAGTGAGTTGATAGACCTGCCACGCGACCGCAACGGACTGCGCCTCAGCCCCCAGGATCACCATGAAGCGGGCGGCCTGATACAGCCGGAAGTCCCGCGATTGAAGCGCCCCACCGGCCCGTAAGCCTGACACCGTGTTGGTACTCGCCATTGCCTACTATGCTTTCATACTTCGGTTACAACGGAGGCAATTTCAAGAGGGCTGTTTACGGGCCTAGCGCAGGAACTGCTTGTACTGCGTCTCCGTCACCCCGATGCTGCGGGAGAGCCGCAGCTTGGCGTAGTTGTACTGGAACTCGGCCTGGATGACCTGGGCCTCAGCGCCTTGCAGGGTGGCCTGCGCGCGGACTACGGGCAGATCGTCGTCGACTCCAGCCTTGTAGCGGTCGGTGGCGTCCTGAAGCTCCTGTGCGGAGAGATCCTGGTTGCTGCGTGCCACCTTGACGAGCTCGTCGTAGGTATCGACGTCAAGCTGGGCGGAGCGAATGTCGGCCTCAATCTGAACCTTGAGGCCATCGATGTTGCGCTTCAGGCCGATGATCTGAGCCTGTGCAACCTCTTTCTGCCCGCGCAGCTCCGCCTCTTCAAAGATGGGGAACTGAACCTTGCCCTGGGCTGCGAAGACACCGTGATAGAGGCCAGTGGTCTCGCCCAGCACGCCGTAGAAGCCGCCTGCGCCCACTGTGGGGAGCCGCTCGTACTTCACGGCGCGGGCCGTCTGGGTGGCGACGTCAAGCTGCGACTGCAGTCCCAGGAGATCCTTGCGGCGGGTGAACGCCAGCGCCCTCTCGTCTTCGAGCGAAAGCCCGGTGTACTCGGCGAACGGGACCGTATCGACAAGATCCAATTCCTGTCCTGCGGGCTGACCCATCTGCCGGTTCAGCGCAATCTTGTCCTTGGCGACCGCGGCCTCATCCCGGATGGTCTCCTGCTGCTCATTCTGCAGTTGCACCTGCGCGCGTAGGACGTCCAGGTTGATGCCAACGCCGGCGTCGCGCTCGGCTTTGGCGTGGTCGTAGACCAGTTGATCCTGCTTGACCAGCGCCTGCGCGTTCTTCAACTGGGCCTGGTCGGCCAGCGTCCGCAGATAGTAGCCTCCGACGGCCAGCACCACGCCTCCACGCACGTTCAGTGTGTTCCAGGTGGCGGCGTCACTGGCCTTCTTGGCCGCTTTATAGAGGAAGTAGGCGGGCGCATTGAAGAGCTGCTGGTTGAGCGCAAGCTGCGCATTGGTCGTATTGACCTTGACGATCTCCTGGATATCCGCAATGTTGAAGCCGGGGATGGAAAGCCCGGCCAGCGCACTGGGCTTGAAGCCCATCGCCGCGAGATTGATCTCCTGCGCTCGGGTGTAAGCGCTTGCGGTCAGCGACGGCAGCAGCGCGTTCTCCACGGAGAGAGTCTGGCCCTTGACGGAGCGCTCCTGCTGGCCCTGGATGAGGATCTGCGCGTTCGACTTCAAGCCGAGCGTGATGGCCTGGTCCAGCGTCAGCGGCATAGCTCCCGGAGTCTCCTGCGGGATGACGACACCGCTGGCAAGCTGCAGCGGACGAACCACCGCGCTGGGAGCCGTGGGCAGAGCCGGATCCGGCTGTTGTGCCACTGCAAAACCACAAAAAACGCCTGCAAAAACCGGCGGCAGTACCTTCAGGCACGCACCCACGCCAGCTCTCTTCTGATTCTTTATCTGGATAGCCACAACCATTAGAGTGCCACGCCCATCCCCCGGTTGCGAAATAACCCCGAAAAAATACTACGCCGTACTATTCCCCGGAGCATGCACAGTTCTGCCGCTTCCAGCCTGCTGTTCCCAACTCCGCCGTCGCACCCGCTAAAATACTCATAGGAGTCCCATGCGTCCGATACCCATGACATTCAAGACCCGCCTCATCCATGCCGCCGCCGTTGCCGCCCTTGCGCTGCCCTTCGCTCTCACCCCGGCCGCCCACGCCCAGGAGTCCGCTCCGCCTGGACACGCCGACCCCTTCCGCGACACCTCCGTCATCAAGCTTCCCGCCGGCCAGCGCGCCGCCATCTTCGAGTTTGAAGACCTGGAGTGCCCCGCCTGCGCCCACGCAGCGCCCATCGTCTATCAGGCCATCGAGCATTACCACATCCCCTTCATTCGCCATGACTTCCCCCTCCAGATGCACATCTGGAGCCGTGACGCAGCCATCACCGCGCGTTACCTTCAGGACAAGGTCTCGCCGGAGTTGGCGGACCAGTTCCGCCGTGATGTCTTCGCGCACCAGATCAGCATCGCGTCCAAGGACGACCTCTCCAACTACACCCGGCAGTGGTTCGGAGCGCATCACCAGCAGGTTCCGTTCGTGATGGACCCGGCTGGCCGTTTCGCGGCTGAGGTTCAGGGCGACTACACTCTCGGCGAGCGCCTGGGCGTGCAGCATACCCCCACCATCGTCGTTGCCGGTCCGCACGGCTGGGTTGAGGTGAACGACGTGACCCAGCTCTACACCACCATCGACAACGTCCTGGCACAGTCTCCCGCAACGCCCGCACCGGCGCACAACATGCACAAGGTCTCGGCACCCGCCAAGTAAGAATCCCCATACGGATATAGATCGCAGGCATAAAACAGCGCGGACAGGACCTTGAGTCCCGTCCGCGCTGTTCTGTTTGAAAGGTGTTGCTGGTTACTTATCGATCGACTTCAAATTAGCCGGAGCATACCGCTCCCCGGCGATCTCATCGAGAGGCACCGCAGCCTCAAGCTCCGCAATCTCCGCGGCAGAAAGCTGAATCTCCGCCGCTGCGGCGTTCTCTTCCAGATACTTACGCCGCTTCGTTCCGGGGATGGGCACCAGGTCCTCACCCTTGGCGAGCACCCACGCCAAAGCTAGTTGCCCGGCCTTGACGCCCTTCTTCTCTGCGATCGCCTTCACCCGCTCCACGAGTACCTGATTCTTGTCGAAGGCCTCGCCGGAGAAGCGCGGGTAGCGCTCGGCACGGAAATCAGCCGGCCCCAGGTCTTCCTTCTTGGTGATGGTCGCGGTCAGAAAGCCACGGCCCAGGGGACTATACGGAACAAAGCCGATCCCCAACTCACGGACGGTGGGGAGGATCTCAGCTTCCACATGCCGCTCCCACAGCGAGTACTCGGTCTGGAGCGCGGTGATGGGATGCACCTTGTGCGCACGCCGGATGGTCGCGGGCGAGGCCTCGGACAGGCCGAGATACTTCACCTTGCCGGCCTTGACCAGCTCCGCCATCGCTCCCACGGTCTCTTCAATCGGGACGTTGGGGTCCACGCGGTGTTGATAATAAAGGTCGATATAGTCGATCCCGAGGCGCTTCAGGGATGCATCGCAGGCCGCATGGACGTACGCCGGCTTGCCGTTGATCTCCCAGAACTTGGGGTCTTCCTTCTTGCGGTGATTGGCGAACTTCGTGGCCAGAAAGACCTCGTCGCGGCGTGTCTTGAGGGTCTTGCCCAGGAGTTCCTCGTTATCGCCGATGCCGTAGGTGTCGGCGGTATCCCAGAACGTGACCCCCAGGTCGATCGCCCGGTGCAGCGTGGCGGTGGACTCCTCATCGTTCCGCTCGCCGTAAAACTCACTCATCCCCATGCAGCCGAGTCCCTCGCGGGACACCACTGCGCCTTGTGAACCAAGCTTGACTGTCTTCATGCTCATGCGCGATTAGACGCGGCGGCGCGGTGTGAAGTTCCCGGATTCACCAAGTGGTGACCATCGTTTCGGCATTCGAAGAGCCCTAACAGATATACTGAAGCTCTCTTGGTTAACAAACTCATACTCGCGAATCTCGGCCACCGTCCCCTGCGCACCTTTCTTTCCGTCCTCGCCATTGGCGTTGAGGTCACCATGATCCTCACGCTGGTCGGCGTCTCGTACGGCACACTGGACGCCAGCGCGCGACGCGCGCGCGGCATCGGCGCGGACGTCTTTGTCCGGCCTCCCGGCACCTCCGCCATGACGCTCTCCTCCGCACCCATGAGCGAAAAGATCATCCCCATTCTCGGCGCCAAGCCCGGCGTTGCTCTTGCTACCGGCACCATGGTTCAGTCCGCCGGCGGCGTATTCGAGTCCATCCAGGGCGTCGACTTTCCCACCATGAACAAGATGGCAGGCGGCTTCAAGTTTCTGGAGGGCGGTCCCTTCCAGCAGCCTGACGATATCCTCGTCGACGAGTACTACGCCAAGCAGAAAAAGGTTCACCCCGGCGACTACGTCAAGCTGATCAATCACCAGTGGCGCGTGGCCGGCATCTTTGAGTCGGGCAAGCTGGCCCGCATTCTCGCGCCCATGTCCACCCTCCAGGCTCTCACCGGCAACGAGGGCAAGATCTCCGCCGTCTACCTCAAACTCGACGACCCCGCCCACGCCGACGCCTTCGTCCAGCGCCTCAAGCAGGACCTCAACCCCGGCGACCCCGACCACGGCTACCAGATCATGACCGTGGAGGAGTTCACCTCACAGCTCACGGTCAACTCCGTCACGATGCTGAAGGACTTCATCTACGTCGTCATCGGCATCGCGTCGATTGTCGGCTTCATCGTGGTCTTCATGGCCATGTACACGGCAGTCCTTGAGCGCACACGCGAGATCGGCATCCTCAAAGCCGTCGGCGCAGGCCCCGGCTACATCCTCAACATCCTCTTTCGCGAGACGATTCTGCTCGCCCTCATCGGCACCGCCTTCGGCATCCTGATGACGTACGGCACGCAGTGGCTGATGCTGCACGCCGTGCCCGCCTCGCTGGTACAGGAGACGGTCTATAGCTGGTGGCCACGCGCCGCGGCTATTGCCATCGTCGGCGCCATCGTCGGCACCCTGGTTCCAGCCATGAAAGCCGTCCGCCAGGACGCGACCGAGGCCCTCTCCTATGAATAACGACCTCGGCCACCAGACACTCGAGCCCCTTCACGCACCCATCGTCAACGCTCCCATCATCGAAGTCCGCAACCTCATCAAGACCTACCGCGCCGGTGAAGTCGACGTAAACGCCCTCAACGGTGTCTCCCTGGACGTGGCGCGTGGCGAGTTCCTTTCGATCGTCGGCACCTCCGGCTCAGGCAAATCGACCCTCTTCAACATCCTCGGCGGCCTCACACCGCCGACCTCCGGCTCGGTTTCCATCAATGGCCGCGATCTCTCGCACATGACCGACACCCAGCGCAACGATCTCCGCAAGCGCACCGTAGGCTTCGTCTTCCAGAAGTACAACCTGCTGCCGACCCTGACGGCAGAGCAGAACATCCAGATCGTGCGCGACGTCGCCGGCCGCCCCACTGCCTTCGACGATCAGTTCCGTGAAATCCTCGCCATGCTGGGCATCGACAAGCGCATGTCCCACAAGCCCCGCGCCCTCTCCGGCGGTGAACAACAGCGCGTTGCCATCGCACGAGCGATCGTCAATGGCCCCGCGATCCTGCTGGCGGATGAGCCCACCGGGAACCTGGACAGCAAGAACTCGGACGTCGTCCTGACTCTGCTGCGCGATCTGAACAAGCGCCTGGGCCAGACGATCCTGATGATTACCCACAATCCTGAGGCCGCCGCCTACGCCGACCGCACCATCCAGATGCGCGACGGCAAGGTCGTCGCCTAAGCCAGCGTTTCCCTCTGTGCTGTACATAACAAAGCGGAACGCGCATACTCATCCCAAGCCCTGAAGCCAGCGCCCGTACCTCGGACCGTCGCAAGCAGGTACAGATGACGCACGCAGGCCCATTCCGCAACGCCATCCTCCAGAATCTCTCGCAGGGCAGCCTCGCTCGCCTCCAACTGCGCCCGGTCACCCTTGAGGTACGCCACCCCATCGAAACTCCCGGCAGCCCCATCCGTCACATCTTCTTCCTCGAAACCGGGATCGTCAGCGTTACAACCCAATTTAAGGACGGCTCAGAGGTAGAGGCCGGCATGTTTGGCTGCGACTCCCTCAGCGGCATCTCCGCCTTCATGGGCACGCGTGAAAGCCTCAACGCGGCTTACATCCAGATCGCCGGCCACGGCTATCTCTCCTCCGTCGCCCATGCCGCAGCTGAGTTTCACCTGGGCGGGCGCTTCCAGGCCTTCGCGCTGCGAGCAGTCCAGGCCCAACTCCTGCAGTCCATGCAAAGCGCCGGCTGCAACGCCACCCATGATGTCGAGCAGCGCCTCTCCCGCTGGCTCCTCCTCTGCGCGGACCGCACCGAAACGGATACCCTGGCCCTCTCGCACGAGTTCATGTCGGACATGCTCGGCTCCCGCCGCTCCACCGTCACCGTCGCCGCCGGCCATCTCAAGGACCTGGGCTACATCGAATACACCCGCGGGTCCATCCGCATTCTGAATCGCACCGGCCTGGAAAGCGTCGCATGCGAGTGCTACCGCGTCCTGCGCAACCACCTCCACGACATCACCCAATATGACAGCGGCCTGGCCACACCAGCCGCCTGAGTCAATCCTGACGCTTGTGCGGAAGCCTACCGTGCAGCCACGCCGCAGGTATTGCTGCCGGTATCGGCCACGCTGGCGATGAGCCACTTCCCGTCCACCCTCACGAGGTTGAAGAGATCCGTCCCGCAGTGGTCGACCTTGCCGTTGGCCAGGAAGTCGAAGGGCGCCCAGACGACTGCAAGATCGTGGTCGACGCGGATGAGGGGATCGTGAATCCGTTCTTCAATCTGCGTTGTGCTGGGCTTGCCGATGCGCTCGGCGAAGGCCTCGAAGGTCATCTGCGAGGGCTTGCCGTCCCGCATGAGAACCAGGGTCGCACCCGGGATGAAGGCAGCCTTGATGGCGGCAGCGTCGCGGTGGGCCATGCCAACGAAAAGCGCATCGACGGGTGTGAGGACGGCCCTTTCGTCCGGCGTCTGGGCGGGCAGCAGCGCAGGGATGGCGGCAAGCAGGAGGACTGGAAGGAGTTTCATGGGTGTGATTGTATGGGAGGCCAAGGCTCATTCATGAGGCAAGGCGGACGTGACGGTCGATTCAAACCAGCTAACTGAGGGTAAGGCACCAAATTGAGCAGAAAATGCTGATTTCTTGAGATCGACTTGAGATCGAACCCATGTGCCGCGTTATAGGATGGCTGTGTCTTGTAGACAACTAGACAAACGAGACAAATCCCTGATTTGAGGTTGTTTATGTCGCTTCTGCGTTCTTTTTCCAAGTATTTCGGTATGGCTCTGTGTGCGGGTCTTCTCTGTGCCGGCTCACCTGCGCTGCTGGGTCAGTCGTTGAAGCTGGATGATCCGGCTCCCCTGCGTGCCGGGTTGAACTCGGCGACGATCGATAGTTTCGGTGGGAACCAGTATTGGGTGCTGACGGTTGGTCCGGGCAAGTTTACCGCGACCTTCCACTTCGGCGGCACGCAGGAGGGCTTCAACACCGGTGGACGGCCGAACTTCTTTGCGGGGTTCAAGCCGAAGGTGGACGGGACCACGTTGACGCATGCGGATTTTCCCGGTGGTTCGACATGGAGCGGCACGGCGACGAAGGCGTCGAGGCTGGAGCTGGCGGTGACTCCGGCGCCGGGCTCCCTGGTGCGGCAGACGACCTCCTACACCATCGAGGTGACGGGGGCGGTTGCGTTTGGCGGGGCTGCGGGTGCGTCTGCGGGTCCATCGCCGGTCGGAATCTACCAGATCGGCATTGGCGGACACGTCGGCATCGCGAAGTTTACGGCGGATGGCCAGATTACCGCGACGACCAACGAGACCGGAACGTGGAAGGTCTTTGACGAGGACTCCAAGAGCTACGTGATTGTCTTCGCGGGAACGCGTTACTCGCTGACCTACCAGCCGGGTCGCGGGTTCATCGATAACAACGGGTACTTGACCTTCAAGCAGACCAAGTAGGTTCTTCGGTCTTGGCCAGCGGTATGGCGGCCAGTGTAAGCTGGCTGCCATCCATATGAATCAAGCTGGCGGGAAACTGAAAGAGAAGAGTCACTACGAAATTCTGGATGGACTGCGTGGTGTGGCCTCGCTGATGGTGGTGTGTTTTCACTGCTTTGAGGCGTTTGCGGATGAAAACCGCTTCAAGCAGATCATCAACCACGGCTACCTGGCGGTGGACTTCTTCTTCCTGCTGTCCGGCTTCGTGGTGGCGTACGCGTATGACGACCGCTGGGGCCGTATGACCCAGTGGGAGTTCTACAAAAGACGTCTGATCCGCCTGCAGCCGATGGTGATCGCAGGCAGCGTGATTGGAGCGGCGCTCTTCTACTTCCAGGCCGGCCCCCTGTGGCCCATGATCGCGACAGTGCCGGTCTGGAAGATGCTCCTCGTCATGCTGGTGGGCTTCACGATGATTCCGCTGCTGCCGTCCATGGACATCCGCGGCTGGCACGAGATGCATCCTCTGAACGGACCGGCGTGGTCCCTGTTCTTTGAGTACGTGGCGAATATTCTGTACGCAGTCGGGATTCGGAAGCTCTCCAACAAGGCGCTGGGAGTGCTGGTCACGCTCTCCGGAGCGTTCCTGGTGCAGTATCTGGTTTGGGGTCCGAAGGGGGATGTGATCGGCGGGTGGGCTGTAGACCACACGCAGCTGCACATCGGCTTCGCCCGGTTGCTCTACCCGTTCTTTGCGGGCATGCTCCTCATGCGGCTGGGTAAACGCATTCATCTGCGCGGAGCGTTTCTCTGGTGCAGTCTGTTGCTGGTGGCGTTGCTCGCCATGCCGAGAATCGGCGGCCCGGAGCATCTCTGGATGAACGGGCTCTATGAGGCGGCCTGCATCGTCGTGCTGTTCCCGGTGATCGTCGCAATGGGCGCAGGGGATCAGGTGCGGGGACGCTTCGCAATCAAACTCTGCAAGTTCTTCGGTGAGATCTCTTATCCGCTCTACATCACGCACTACCCGCTGATCTACATCTACACAGCCTGGGCGATCAAGAATAAGGTCCCGGCGGCACAAGGGGCTGTTGTGGGCGTGGGGCTGGTGGTGACGGCAGTGGCGATCGCATATGCCTGCCTGAAGCTGTATGACGAGCCAGTGAGGAAGTGGTTGCAACGGACTTTTAGCACAGCAGGATAGTGAAGAAGGATTCCACTGTTAGGACCTTTTCGGATCGTTGCCTTCCTGATCGGGTGTCGCTCCGTCGAGAAACACCGCTGCAAAGTGTGGTGCTTTTGTGGTGGGTTTATGGTGAGTTTGTGGTGATTTGCGGTGCGTAATTGTGGCTGTTTAGTCGCATTTTTGCCTATGCCACCCGATTAAACAGGGATCAAAGCGGGAGAAAAAGGTAAAACTCACCACAAGTCACCACAAATGCCTGCAAGCCCGGGCTTAGGTGGTGTCGCCGAACTTGGTCTTGGGGTCTACGTGCTGTTGCTGGGAGGGGTAAGGCATGCCCTTGGCGAGGACGTCTTCCAGTTGTTTGTCGTAGTGGTAGATGTCGTCGAAGAAGTCCACCTGGCCGTTCTCATCGACGCGGGCGGTGGCGTAAAAGATGACGATGGGGATCTGCTTGGTGAGGTTGACCTGGTGGTTGTCGGCGCCGTTCTGCATGGCGTCGGTGACCTTCTGGAGGTCCCAGTTGCGGGGTGTGTTTTGCAGGACCCAGACGGCGAGCTGGTCGGGGTGCTCGACGCGCACGCAGCCGTGGGAGAAGTCTCGGCGGGAGCGGGCGAAGAGCTGCTGGGCCGGGGTGGAGTGGAGGTAGATGTCGTACTCGTTGGGGAACATGAACTTGATGAGGCCTAACGAGTTCTTGGGGCCGGGCTTCTCGCGCACGACTACGCCGCCACGTTCTATGGATTCGGCTGAGGCGTTGACGTGCGCGCCTTTGGCGTCCACGGTCTCGAAGTTGTGGGCTTCGAGGTAGCCTACGCCGGACTTGGCGATGTGGCCGGCCAGCTCCTTCTTGATGATGGAGACGGGCACGTTCCAGAAGGGGCGGAAGATGACGTATTTCATCATGTGGGTGAAGACGGGCGTCTGGTGCTCGCCGACGACCTGCCCGACGACGACGTTCATCTTGAACTGCTGCTGGTGATCTTCGCCGAAGCCGCGCAGGACGAACTCGGGTAGATTGACCTGGAGCGGTGCGTGGAGGTAAGGGTCGGGCAGCCAGCGGAGGCGCTCGAGCGAGTCTGCGAGCTGCTGGGAGCGGGCCGTGAGGGGGACGTTGAGCGAGGTGACGGTGGCAGCGGTGAGCTGGCCGTTGGCAGTAAGGCTATGGCGGGACTGGTAGTGTTTGACCGCGTCTGCGAGGTCTGCCGTGTAGACGGTGCTGGGGACGTGGGCCGGGGGTGCAGCGGCTTCAGTGGCTGCGGGTGCGGCCTGGGACTTGCCGCGGGCTCGCGCGAAGGCCTTGCCGATGGAGGCCCTGGCGGCGGCTGTGCGGGTCGGCTTCGGCGCTTCAGGAGCGGGTGCCGGCGCGGGTGCTTCCGGTGCGGTTGGCTCGCCGGCGAGATCGCCCTCAAGCTGAAGGCGGGCGGCCAGGGCTTCGGCTGCGGGGTAGTGGCCGCCGGAGGTGATTGGCTTGTCGACTGCCGGCAGAGGCTCCGGGGTGCCTTGTTGCTTGGCGAGATCGTTGTAATGGGCGAGGGCCTTTTCGGTCTCGCGATACTGATCGGAGTCGGGCTCGACAGAGGCGATGAGCTTGGGGACGTCGTCGGCGTCGACGGCGTTGTCGGAGACGAACTCGGGCAGGTCGTACTTCTTCTGCTGGACGTCGATGTCGAAGTTGAAGTGCGTGGGATTGACTCGGCCGATGCGAAGATCGGAGATATAACGCATGACGGAGACGGTCATGGCGGCGTCGAAGGTGGCGGTGTCGTTATCGTCTTTCGCGGCCAGTTTCCTGGTGCGATCAGTCCAGAGAGAGGCGTCGTAGTCCTCCGCGTTGAGGCCCTTGGCGGCGGCGGACTGGAAGGCCTGGATGAAGGCTGCGGCTTGCGCGGTTGGCTGGCCGTTATCGACCCATGCGACCTCATAGTTGCGATCGTCGTAGAAGGTCTGGACGAGAGGCTGGTAGTCGGCGTAGTTGGGCCAGTGCATGACCTTGATGGTCTTGGACGCGACGATGGGCTTGAGCTGGTCGGCGAAGGCGTCTGATTTGGGCTTGGAACGGGTCTTGCGGAAGCGCTTGCAGCCGCCTGAAAGCAGGACCAGCGAGAGCGCAGAGAGAGTAAGGGCTTTACGAAACTTTGGGTTCATCATGAGAGGCCGCGTTCCTTGAGGTTGGAGCTGTAAGTTTCGTATGCACAGTAGGATGCCATGAAACAGGGTAAAGACCGCGCGAAAATGAGGGTGTGTTTTTCGGAGCGGCTGAAAGCGGATCTTCGGGGTTTGTGGTGAATTGTGGTGAGTTTTGGGTGTTTCACCGGTTTTCTTACCTGTTACTTCGGGTAGCGTAGGCAAAAAGCGAACAAAGGGGGAACATTAACGTACCACAAATCACCACAAACTCACCATGAACGAACCACAAATCACCACGTTTTTGATGGGATGGCCGGACGATGGGCAGCTATGAGTGTGGTCTGTCGATAGGTTGGTGAAGTGGGAATACGATGTACAGGTTCGGAGAAAAGGTCCGACCTTTCAGATATTGAGTGGTCTGCGTCAGGACGGTCTGTCGCTTGTGCCTGCCATGCCAGTTTGCGGATGTCACAAACGCTGACAGCTTGGATCAGCACAAGCATTTCGCGGTACAAATCCCGTCCGGACCGCTTGAGCGAGTGCTCAATGAGCGCATTGGCCTGTTATCGCTAGTCGAGACGACTACCTGTTGCTTCCCATAAGCCGAATTATGAGGACTAATAAGTGATGACTCACCAGACTGTCAGGAGCCGGTCATGTCCGTTCGATCTTCGAGCGCAAGAGCGCCATGTCGCAAAACTTGTGTATTAGCGAACGCTCCTCATCCCGGTTCGCGGTCTTGTAGTCGAACGCAGCGAGAAAGTTCAGCAAGGTGTACCCGGCCAACAGGAATTCACGAATCAGAACCTTTTCGTCCTGTAAATGCGCTTCTGACGGTCGGTAGAAGAAATCGACACGGCATGGCTTTTGAGTTCGCAGGTATTTAATAGCTTCCCCCACACGGAAATCTGTTGGGGCATGAAACTGAGCTGTGGTGTAGTCGCCTATCCTGTCGCAAAGTCGACCAGTTTGCCCGACGTATAGAGGAAATTGACCAGTGTTCGCCGTCACAATAATCGCGTAGACATGAGTGCCCGAATCGGCTGGAGCGGCCTCAAGGCAAGCACCCCACTCTGTTGTCGCAAAGCCATTCAGAAGGGAGCCCAACGGTACGGTTATCATTCCATGATGCTCCTCGAAGAGACACGGCCGCTTCCACCCGCGAGACTGAATATCTCCCTAATCGGCTTCTCGGCTCGCAAGAGCTTGCCATCAACGGTGGCCTCCGCCACGATTACACCGTTCATCGTCAAGTCGTAGGCTTCTTGCCTGATCAGACCCGTCAGCTCCTTCATTTCGAGGTGGCCGATTGCGATTTCTACTGACACGATCTGGAGGGAATCGCCCGGAAATATCGGTGTATTGCTGAAATTTGCTTCGGTATGCCGGAACACCCTTATCCCCGCTCGCTCCGACTTAACCTCAGCCATGTAGTTTACTGAGGCAAACTTCAGCAACGCCGCTGGCACCATCAACTGGCACCCGTACTCACGAATCCTTGTGGAAGTCGTCAGATTCTGCAACTCTCCGATGACATTGATGGTGGTGACTTCGCCATTGCGGCCCTTTTGGCCGACTCGAACCCGTACACGAGCCAGATTATTCTCTTCAGGCGCAGTCGTCTCTTGGCTAGCACCTGACGCTTCCAGCAGGACATTCATCTTGATCGCGAGATGGCGAGAAACCATCCTTCGAAACTCATGAACATCTGGGAAATCAAAGGCGACGCCGCGCTGCCTCATCCGCCCCTTGTAGTCCTGCACGGCAGCTAGTTGTGCCGCGTCGTGAGTCATTGGCACCGCAGCCTGAGAGAAGTACAGGAATACCAGTTTCTTTCGGTCTACTGATCGCTCGATTTCCTCAATGGTCCCTGATTGTGCGACGCCGCTCGGAGTGCCAGCACGATGCCAGAAGACCCCGAACAGAATGTCAGCGTTGTCCACTATCTGCTTGTTAATGATTTCCTGCGGCCTGTCTCCCATTTCTGGGTAGACATCCAGCTCCCATCGCCTGGGCTGAAGAATCACGTTTGTTGACCTTGAATGAGCCGCATTCCAGTCTTCAATACAATCGACGATAATCTGTCGTTCTGCCAGGACATCGCCGGGCGAAGCGATCAGGACTTCATAGCAACTCGCAGGTCTAGGCATGGAGCGATTTTACGCCGTTGACCTAAAGAGTAACCGCAGCTAAATGAATCCTCATAATGTATGGTCCGCCGCGCGACTGCAAGGGTTAGTTTGGGCGAGAAGACAAGTCTGCGCAAATGTATTCGGCCTTTGAGTGGAGATGCTTCCTCCTGGCCATGATGAGATGCGCGTGTGTGTGGCCTTATAAACGCCTCGGTCGTTGAAGACCATTATCAGGATCAGGCTCTTAGACACGCCGTTGTGACTGTTCTTTCGTCCTTGCTGTCCTATGCAGACTTCGGTGGGGAAAGTTTATAGATCCGTCGTCGGAGTGAGGGAAAGTGGGAACGCGAAGCGTTTCCAAGCCGAAGGCGTCTTTTCCTCACTTGCTCAGGCTGGCACGGTTGTTGACCTGTACTCGTTGCCGCTCGACAGTACCGCCCAGGCGACACGGGCGAGCTTGTTGGCCATGGCGACTACGACGACGTTCTTATGAGCCCTGGCGTCCAGCTTGTCTAGCCAGGCCCCGATGGGCGCACGGTCTCGCCGGATGCGCAGCACGGCAGCTCGGGCGCCGTGGATCAGGATCTTGCGCAGGTAGACGTTGCCTCGCTTGCTGATGCCGAGCAGCTTCGCCTTGCCTCCAGTCGAATACTGTCGCGGCACAACGCCCAGCCACGCAGCGAACTCGCGGCCCTTGCGGAAAGCAGCGCCGTTGCCGATTGCAGCAACGATGGCTGTCGCAACCACCGGCCCGATGCCTGGGATCTGCCGGATGCGCGTGCAGCCAGCATCTGCCGCGGAGATCCGCTCCAGTTCGTCATTGAGTTCTTCGACCTGCCGCTCGACGGTCTTCCACTCATCCCACAGCGTGTTGATCAGGTTACGCATCAATGGCGTCAGGCCGGCTTCCGCGTTCTCGAGGATGTCGGCCATGGCAGCCTTGAGCTTCGCCGGCGTCTTTGCAAACACCAGACCTCTTTCAAGCAGGAACGCGCGCAGTTGGTTGATCACGGCCGTCCGTCGAGAGATCAGCCGGTCACGAACACGGTGGATCGCCTGCAGATCCAGCTGGTCATCTGTCTTGATCGGGACGAAGCGCATGTTCTTGCGATCCACCGCCTCAGCGATCGCTTCCGCATCAACGAAGTCGTTCTTGTTCGACTTCACGAAAGGCTTCACAAACTGCGCCGCGATCAGACGAACATCATGGCCCTGACTCCGCAAGGCACGGCCGAGGAAATGAGCTCCCGAGCAGGCTTCCAAACCGATCAGGGAAGACTGCAAGTTGGCCGTATAGGCCAACAGCTGCTTCTTCGAAAACTTTTTTTTCACCAGCAGCTTGCCAGCCGCTCCCAATGCCACAAGATGAAAGGTCGTCTTCCCCAGGTCGATGCCAACGGACTGTATCTGCATAGCGATGATCCTCCTTGTCGAACCTGCTTCTACGATCCTCCTGGTAACACGGGAGAATCAAGCGGCGGACCATCTCATTAACGCCCTTCTCGTCAGTTTTGATCTTGGTGAGTGCGAAATCAACGCGCTCATCGAGCGCCGGATTAGCAATGCGGAGTCGGTATGCCGGTGTGTGGCCGAGGTGATCCATCCCACGTCCCAGGTTCGGGACATGGGGCACCCAGAGTTGTGGCGAGTTCAGGGCAGCCAGGCTTCTGCACGTCTGAAAGCCTGGGCCCTCGGGAACAAGCTCCCGCGACACGTTGGTCCCGGAAACCTGAGTACTTCGCCTACTTATGAAAGCTGAGTGCCAACACAGGCGGATTTCCTGTCTCAAGTCGCCGCCAGTTGACGAAGGCCGAGCACTCGATGAGGGCGCTGTATTGATCCGGACAGCGCTTTGCGAACTGCTTGACGTTTTCAAGTGCAAGAGCCCGCTCAGGATGGGGTGGGAGGTGACGGCTTGTGGCACCGCTGAAGGGGTGCCCTTCCGGGACGTGACAGGGTGACGGGGGTGGCTGGTTGGGCGGCGGAACCCACGTCCCAAACGCGGGACATGGGGCACCCGGAGTTGTGGCGAGGTCAGGAGGACCGTCGTTTGCTTCCGCAAACGATACCCACCCTCACCGACGATAGGACTGTCGGTGAGGATGGGGCACACGGCGTTTTGTTGCTGGGTTATGGGACCAGCAACTGCAACGGCGACTACGGAGATTCTCCGCTTCGCGCAGAATGACGGCGTAAGACAGACAACGACAGAAGCGAAGGCGACTATGTGTGGGTGAGGGTTTACTTCCCACCCATCGCAATGAAGCTTTGCGATGGATGGGGCACCCTGGGCTTTTGTTCGGGGTGAGGGAGAACACCCAACGGCAACGGCAGCTACTGAGATTCTCCGCTTCGCGCAGAATGACGGCTGTGGTGGTGATGACCCCTGTGGTGTGGGTGGAGGAGGTTCAGGTACGGGGCAGGGTGGGGAGGAGCTTGAGGCAGATGGCGGCCTGGGTGAGGAGGAGCATGGCGGTGGTGGCCAGGAAGAGCTTGCGGTGTTTGGATTCGAGGACGTCTGCGAAGACTCCGCCCAGGAAGGTGAGTAAGAACGGCAGGGCCCAGAGCCAGGGGGCTGAGAAGACCTGCGTCGTCATGAGGGGGAGGATGGCGAGGAACATCAGAAGCGGTGCGGTGTTGCCGAAGTATCGGCTGCGGGGGATGACGGCGTAGAGGACGAGGGCGATAGCTGCGCCGAGGAGGATGGGCCAGTTGCCGGGGTCGGCGAGCATGGTGTGGAGACCGTCCAGCGAGAACCAGAAACGGCCGCCGCCGCCGGTGAAGACGTAGCTGAAGGGCGCGGGGCGGAAGCTGAAGGCGGCGAAGAGGATCGCAAGGGTGCCGATGGCGGACCAGGTGAGGATGGGGAGGACGGCGCTGCGGCGGCGCTCTGCGAGGTAGAACATGAGGATGAGCGCGGCGAGGAAGCCGAACATAGCGGCGGTGAGGTGGGCGGCGGCGGTGAGGCCCATGGCGAGGGCTAGGAGGAGGATGCGGGGTCGCCACTTACTGCGGGGGCCCTGCATGGCGTGCGCGACGCCCATGGCCGTGTAGATGGTGCCGTAGAGGCCCCACATGGCGAGGATCTCGTTGTTGGGGGTGACGGCGTAGCGGATGACGGCGGGGCAGAAGCAGTAGAGGGCGAGGGCGAGGAAGCCGCCTTCGTTGCCGAAGAGGCGGCGGGAGACCCACCAGAGGCCTCCTCCCAGCCACATGGCGAAGAGGCAGAACGGGAGGTGCATGAGCCACTTGGTGCTGGTGATCTGGTGGCGTGCCTCCCAGGTGGAGCCGTTGAGGGTGCCGCCGGCGTAGAGACGGTCGGCGGGCTTGCGGAGTTTGTCCGTGGCGAGGAGGAAGAGGCGCTGGGCGGTGAGGGGGAAGGATGCGACGCGGTAGGCGAAGGTGCCGTCGCCGTTGAGGTTGCCGCAGGTGGTGAAGTAGCCGGCGAGGGGGGATGGGCGCTCCCACATCTCTCGGCCGCAGCGGGCGTAGCGGTAGTCGTCCGAGGTGGGGTGCTGGTGGGCGACGACGTAGAGGCACTCGCCGAGGAAGATGAGGAGGAGGAGGGCGGCTAGTTGCTGGGCTCTGCCGAGATGAAAGTTTTTGATGATGGGGAGTTTCATCCGCGCGAGGCTTGCTGGTGCAGTGATTTCATACAGGTACGAGTGTATCGTGGAGGATATGGAGTCGCTTTCGTTTCGCCCTGGCCGTGCTTTTTTGTCGTCGAACTCACCCGCTGTTCCGTGGACCGTTGTGTTCGAGGATGAGGGGATCGCGGGATACTTTTATGCGTGCGACCGCTCGCAGACTACGCAGGAAAACAGCATCATGGACGCGATGCTGATCTATAACGTGGGCGTGATGCAGAATCCAGAGACGGAACGGATCGCTTCGGTGGCCTGGTCACGGAATGGGATGCAGGCGGCGCTGTATCTCGATGGGACGGCGCAGGCGCTGTTCGATTTTGACGCGCATGTGGGGTACTGCCGGCTGAACTTCCCGAACTTCCTGGGCGAGCAGGGGGATACCTGGCAGAAAGATACGCATGCCTGGAGTGATGCGGCGCTGGCGAAGTTTGAGGCTGGGTTGTACGCGTGAGGTCAGGCGTTCTCAACGAATGCGCGAAGGTCGCTAAAGCTCATCGCGGTCATTCCGCTTGCTCTTAGGGAGCCTGCCAACCTGTAGTCCTCAGTGAGTACAAGGGACTCTGCTGCGGCAGCGAAGACTGCTGAATCAGCCAAGCCAAGTGCTAAAAAGGCGGGTTGCTTCATTAGAGTTTCGCTAGCAATAAAAACTTCAAAGAAACGGGAAGTCTGTTCAGCCAGATGCTGATGCCATTCCAACTTTAGATAGGAAGGCAGAGCGTTGGCGAGGCTGCTTACTTCTGTGAGCAGATGGGGTGTGGTGACGAGTTGGCGGGATGCGCTGAGGAGTTCGACTAAAGCATCAAAGTCGGATGGAGTGAACTGCGAGGTTCGCTTGAATCGGGTGATGAGGCTGCGATCAAAACTGCCGATCAGCAAGAGAAGCAGAAGATTGGTGTCGAGCAGAATCTTGCTTCCACGAGCCTTGCCCAGGAACGCTTCTTCGGCAGTCATGCTGCACGATTGCGTATAGCCAAGAGAGACCCGTCAACACTATTCACTTCGACAGACTTCGTGCTGCGCCTGGACCGCAGGAGTTCAAGCACATTTGAGTTGTTCGGATCGGATGGTCTGATCGCAGTAAAGGTGAAACGCCAAGCAGAACCGCTTGGTGGAGTCTCCAACTCGTCCAGCTCGATGGTCGAGGAGGCAAGATCCGGCATGACTTCGACCAAATGCTTTTTTGCGATTTCGACCGCTTCAGGGATGGTCATGAACACCTCAAAGTCAGTATATGCCGAGAGATTATTGGACGCGGGAGTGGCGGTAACCTTCTCTGGTGAGGGCTCCCAGGAGTTCGGCTACTTGTTCTTTGCCCCGGGTTTCCATGGTGATGTCGATGACGGTGTCGCCCAGGTTTACGCCGTAGTAGGCGCGGTTGTAGAGGGTGTTGACGATGTTGGCGCGGTGGCTGGCGATGAGCTTGGTGAGGTCGGCGAGGGCTCCGGGTTTATCGAGGAGATGGATGCGGAGGAGGATGAGACGGCCGTCCTGGACGAGACCCCGCTCGATGATGCGGGAGAGGAGGGTGACATCGATGTTGCCGCCGCAGACGAGGACGCCTACGTTGACGCCGCTGCGGGTGCCGAGGGAGGTTTTGCCCTGGAGGAGGGCGGCCAGGGCTGCTGCTCCGGCTCCTTCTGCGAGGGTTTTTTCGCGTTCCAACAAGACCAGGATAGCGGAGGCTATTTCGTCTTCGTCTACGGTGACGATCTCGTCGACGTAACGGGCGATGACGGGGTAAGTGAGGGTGCCGGCGCGGCGGACGGCGATGCCGTCTGCGATGGTGGTGGCGGCGTCGATGGTGATGGGGTGGCCGGCGGTAATGGCGGCGGACATGGACGGGAGGCGCGAGGTTTGGACGCCGATGACGCGGATGTTTGGGTTGGATTCCTTGATGGCGGTGGCTATGCCGCCGATGAGGCCTCCGCCGCCGATGGGGACGATGACGGCTTCCAGATGTGGCACTTGCTCTAGCATTTCCAGCGCGATGGTGCCCTGGCCGGCCATGACGGCGGGGTCGTCGAAGGGGTGAAGGAAGACCATGCCTTCGGCCTCGCAGATGCGGGTGGCTTCGGCATAGGCCTCGTCGTAGTTGGCTCCGTGGAGGATGACCTCTGCGCCGAAGTTTCTTGTGGCGGTGACTTTGACGAGGGGTGTGGCGAGGGGCATGACGATGATGCTGCGAACGCCGAGCCGCGTGGAATGATAGGCGACGCCCTGGGCGTGGTTGCCGGCGCTGGCGGCGACGACTCCCCGGGAACGCTCCTCCGGTGTCATCAGCGTAAGGCGGTTGAGGGCTCCGCGCTCCTTGAAGCTGCCGGTCATCTGGAGGTTTTCCAGCTTGAGGTGGACCTGCTGGCCGGTGAGGTTGGAGAGCATCTCGGAGCGGGGGCAGGGGGAGTAGTAGACGCTGGAGCGGATGCGCTCGCGTGCGGCGAGGACGTCTGTGAGGGTGATGGCTTGGGTTTGGAGAAGGCTTTCAGACATTGGGTAAGGGTAAACCTTGGGCGGTGTTGTCAGTTATTAGTAAAGCAACTACAGGTTCCTCCGCTTCGCTGCGGAATGACAACAAAGGAAGTTGAGGAATGACAGACGATGAGCTAGTGGCGTGAGAGTTGGAGCCAGAGGTGGTCTATTTGGGTTTGAAGGGCTTCGAGGGTGGTTTCGTTTTCTACGATGTAGTCGCACTCGGGGGCCTTTTCGGCGTCGGGGATCTGGCGGAGGAGGATGCGGCGGGCTTCGGCGGCGAGGGTCTCGGGGTCGGCGGTGGGCGTGCGTTCGAGGGCTCGGCGGATGTGGCGCTGGATCTTGAGCCAGTCGGGGGCGGTGACCAGGATGAGGGCGTCGAAGCGGTCGCGCCAGTTGTCTCCGAATTTCGTTTCAAAGATGAGGGCGGATTCGGTGACTACGATGGCGGCGGGGTTTTGGGTGAGGATTGCTTCGGTGAGTTCGAGTTGGCGGGCGATGGTGGCGGGGTGGACGATGGCGTTGAGTTCTTCTACTCGTCCGTCCTGGAAGGCCAGGCGGGCGAGGGTGGGGCGGTTTAAGGAGCCGTCTGGGCTTAGGACTTGGGGGCCGAAGTGATGGGCTATGGCTTGGGAGACGGGGGTGCCGGGTTGCATGAGGGCTCGACCGATCTCGTCTGCGGAGAGGATGTGGGCTCCGTGGGCGGCGAGCATGGCGGCGGCGGTGGATTTTCCGGAGCCCAGGCCTCCGGTGAGGCCGATTCGTTGAGACATGTGTGTGGCTCCGAAAGAAGGCCCGGGGCTAAAGCCCCCTTCTTATTTGGCCCTTGACGGGGGCCTGAAGGCCCCCTCTAATCCGAACGGCAACGGCAACGGCAACGGCAACGGCAAGAGTAAGAGCAATGGCAACGACAACGGCAAGAGCAACGGCAAGAACAGGCAACGGCTTGGCATTGACCAGTTTCGAGTCGCGAGTTTCGAGTTACGAGTTGATGCCGCTGCGGCGGAGGGTGGCGGCTTTGACGGTGTTGGACATGAGCATGGCTATGGTGAGGGCTCCTACGCCTCCGGGGACGGGGGTGTAGGCGGAGGAGGTGGGGAAGGCGGCGGGGTCTATGTCGCCTATGACTACGGAGCCGCGCTTGGCGAAGAGGGCCTGGCGGGGCTCGTTGTTGGGAAAGAAGCGGGTGACTTCGGCCTGGTCGGTGAGGCGGTTGATGCCTACGTCGATGAGGACTGCGCCGGGTTTGACCATTTCAGGGGTGACGAAGCCGGGGCGGCCGATGGCGGCTACGAGGATGTCGGCCTGGCGGGTGACTTCAGGTAGGTTGGCGGTACGGCTGTGGCAGATGGTGACGGTGGCCGAGGCGTTCAGGAGGAGCATGGCCATGGGCTTGCCGACGATGTCGGAGCGGCCGATCACGACGGCGTTTTTGCCTGAGACGGGGAGGTTGCGGCGGCGTAGGACCTCCATCACGCCGGCGGGGGTGCAGGGCTGGAGGCCGGGCTGGCCGGAGACGAGGCGGCCTACGTTGACAGGGTGGAAGCCGTCGACGTCCTTGTCTGGGGAGACGGCTTCGAGGAGGCGTTTGGTGTCTACGTGGGTAGGGAGGGGGAGCTGGATGAGGATGCCGTCGATCTCGTTGCGGGCGTTGAGGCTGGCGACGATTTCGAGGAGCTCTTCTGTGGCGATGGACTCGGGCGGGGTGATCATCTCGGAGTAGATCCCGAGCTCGCCGCAGGTTTTGACTTTGGAGCGGACGTAGATCTCGCTGGCGGCGACGTTGCCGACGAGGATGACGGCGAGGCCGGGGGTGATGCCGCGGGCGGTGAGGGCGGCGACTTCGAGGGCGACCTCGGATTTGATCTCTGAGGCTACGGCGATGCCGTCGAGGATTTGGGGAGTGCTCATGGATCAATGATAGCTGCGCTTGTGGATGCGGGGGTGATCCCTTGGGAGAGCAGAGCAGGCGTAACGAGGATAAGAACGATCAAGGCGGGATAAGAGAGGAGCTGATGGAGTTTTCGCTTGTTTCGTTTCTGTTTTGAGTTCTCTGTTCTCTGTTTGGGTGCCGGTATCATTGGGTATGGCTTTGTTGCAGGGGCAGGTGGATCTTCTGGTTTGTCCGGTTTGTTTTGGGCGGCTCGTGCTGGCTGAGACTACCGTGCGGTGCGAGGGATGTGGGCGGGTCTATCCGGTGGTGGATGGACTGCCGGTGCTGCTGGCTGATAGGGCTGTGCGGGGTTGAAGGACTGTGCAATTTTGCACAGGAATGCGAGAGTTTTGATCCGAAATGGTATTCGGATGAAATTTGAGTCGATCTTTTCTCTCAAGTTCGAGGCGTATTTGCATCCGACAAGGGATGGATGCTTTTGAGAGATTTCCGATTGTCGAGCTGACGGATCTTCGGGATGAGCTGCGCAGCGCGGGGCTGGATAGCTGGCAGGCCGGGGAGTTGCTGACGGCTTTTCTGGCGGCTCGAGGGTATGGGGTGTCGAACGATGAGGCGCGGGGTGCGGCTTCGCGGCTGGAGGCTCGGGGATGTTCCGTGCCGCACATTCAGAGAGAGCTGGAGTCGCTGGCTTTTGTGATGTAACTGACAGCACTTCTGGCGGAGAATTTGGGTGTTGTCGACATCCAAAGGCGGCTTTTTGCATCGTTAAGGAATGCGTTCTTTTTTCCGTGGCCGTTTTGCGTCGTTCGTTATGGTGTTTGGGTTGGCTTCTGCGTGTTTTGCGCAGAGTGGTGGTGCCGGAGCGGTGCAGGGTGGGGCTCCGGGTGGGAAGAACGCAGGGGATCAGCAGCATGTGAACCAGTCGCAGGCTCCGGATACGAAGACTGCCTCGGGGTCGGATACGAAGGATTATGCTTCCGGCAGGACGGTTAAGGTGTCTCCGCTGGCTCCGGCGAGTGCGCCGGCGAAGGTGTTTGCGCGACCGCGGATTGGGCTGGCGCTGGGTGGCGGTGGTGCGCTGGCGCTCTCTGAGATCGGGGTGCTGAGGTGGTTTGAGGAACACCATATTCCGGTGGATGAGGTGGCGGGGACGTCGATGGGGTGCATGGTGTCGGCGCTGTACTCGACGGGGCGGACGCCGGAGGAGCTGACGGGCGTGATGAACGACAAGGTGTTCACGTCGGTGTTTTCGCTCTCGCAGACGTATACGTCGAAGTCGTTCCGGCGGCGGGAGGACTCGCGCGAGCTGCCGAATGCGATCACGATTGGGCTGAAGCATGGGGTGAGCTTCAGGAATGCGGTGCTGCTGGACCAGGGGTTGAACTCGTTTCTGGACAGGCAGTTTCTGCGGTATGACGACCAGGTGGACTTCAATGCGCTGCCGATTCCGCTGCGGTGCGTGTCTACGGATCTGAACGATGGGGTGCCGGTGACGTTTGCGCGTGGGTCGATTCCAGATGCGATTCGTGCTTCGGTTTCTTTGCCGGGAGTTTACAAGCCGTTTGAGATGGATGGGCATGAGTATGTGGATGGGGGGGTGCTGGACAATCTGCCGACGTCTTCCGTGAAGGCGATGGATGCGGATGTAATTCTGGCGGTGTCTCTGCCGCTTTCTCCGCTGGACAAGGGTGGCCTGGATTCGATTCTGGGGGTGCTGCAGCGGTCTTTTTCCGTGGCGATCGAAGGGGCGGAGCGGGAGCAGAGGAAGATGGCGAACGTGGTCATGATGCCCGACGTGAGTGGGTATACGGCTGCTGATTATTTGAAGACGGCGGGGCTTGCTAAGCGAGGGTATGCGGCTGCGGAGGCGAACAAGGATGCGCTGCTGAAGTATGCGGTGAGCGATGCGGATTGGCAGGAGTACCTGGTGCATCGGCGGAGTTTGAGGCGTGGGCCTGCGGCTCCGGTGTTGCGGGTAAGGGTGAAGGCTCCGAACGCGTCTGCGACGCTGGCTGTCCAGAGGCTGTTTATGCCGCTGGTGAACCAGCCGGTGGATACGCGGAAGATCGAGACGCTGCTGGACCAGGTGCGGGCGGATGGGCGGTACGACGCGGACTATACCGTGGGGTATGAGACGGAGGCGGAGTTCAGGGCGCAGCAGAGTGGGGCTGGGCTGGGGAAGAAGGGGACGGTGGATGTGCCTGTCGCTACTTCTACGAGCCAGTTGCCGGCGAAGGATCAGGATAGCTTGAAGGCGGAGTTGAATCAGCAGCCGAATGCTGCTCCGCAGAGTGCGAATGGGCAGCGGGCGGGTGCGCCGGTGCCGAATCCGAATGCTCCTTCGACGGGTGGGCAGCCGGGGCTGACGGCGGCGGTGGCGGATGCTCCGGACCAGAAGGGGCTGGCGGCTACGCAGAGGGTCACGAATGAGTCGCTGGCTGACGTGGCGGACCGGCCGATTATTCTGGTGACCGTCGCGGACAAGAAGACGGGGCCACCGTTCCTGGAACTGGGCGCGAATGTGCGGGCGCAGACGACTGCGGTGACTCGTGCGACGTTGCAGGCGATTGTGCTCGACCAGGATCTGGGTGGGTATGGGAATGAGCTGAGGACGTCCGTGCGGGTGGGGTATGAGACGGCGATCGATACGGAGTTTATCCATCCGTTCAATGCGGTTTCGAGCCCTGGGTTCAACTACTTTGTGGCTCCGCATGGGCAGGTGTTGCGGCAGCCGGAACAGATTTATTCGAACCAGGTTCGGCTGGCGGACAGGCTGCTGCAGCGGTTTGGCGTGGGTGGGGATATTGGGGTGTCGAACCAGAGGACGCAGGAGCTGAGGGCGGGGTACGACTTTACGAATATTCGGTGGGATCTGCTGGTTGGTCAGGATAACGCGGCGACGTTCTATGGGAACTCGCAACGGGCGCGGGTGCGGTATGCGTATGACGATCAGGATCGTGCGCTGATTCCGCAGTATGGCGTGCGGTTTGTGACGGAGGCGGCGTATCTGTTCGACGCGGTGGGATCTCATAATGCGCCACAGATCACGGCCGAGGGGACGTATGCGCATCGGTTCCGGCTGCCAGGCGAGGCGAAGACGTTTATGCCGAAGAAGAGTGCGCCGGATGATGTGGTGGAGGCCAAGCCGAACCAGGGCAAGGAGATCTTTGCCATGGCGGTGGACTCGGGGACGATGTTCCACCGGAGCGTCGCGCAGCCGTTTCTCTATACGCTGGGCGGGCCGGTGCGGCTGTCGGCTTCGGCGATCGATGAGTATCGGGGGACAGACTACTGGCTTGTTGAGCCGGGGCTGCTAAGGCGGATTGCGCAGTTGCCGCAGCCTCTGGGGCAGAGTATCTATGTCGGGCTGGTGTATGAGGCGGGGCAGATGTATGCGCCGGGGCAGCGAACGATTACGCGGCAGGATGTGTTTCTGGGGCTGGCTGCGGAGACTCCGCTGGGGGTGATTACGTTTGGGCCGGCGATTGGGGACCATAACGAGCGGAAGTTTGTGTTTACGCTGGGGAGATTGTTTTAGAGACAGTGGTGAGGCAGTGAAGGGAAGTGAGGGTGCAGTGGTGGGGCAGTGACCTCAGGCATAATTTGGTATGCCCTCACTTTGGTCTCCTGCTTCGTGGTCGTCTCGTTTGGAAGAGCTACTCTCGCCTGCGGGTGAGTTGAAGGGCGCGCCGCTGCGGCGGGATGTGCGATCGCTGGGGATGCTGCTGGGGCTGGTGCTGCGGGAACAGGCTGCGGCGGGGGTGTATGAGTCGGTTGAGGGGCTGCGGCTGGCGGCGATTGGGCGGCGGGAGTCCTCCGATGCGAATGCGGGAGCTTTGCCTTCCGTGGCGGCTGAGGCGGCGGATGCTGGGCGAGCCTATCAGTTGGCGCGGGCGTTTTCTTTCTATTTCGAGCTGATCAACCTGGCGGAGACGAATCACCGCAAGCGGCGGCGGCTGGCGCACCAGTTGGAGGATGCGGCTCCACAGCGTGGGTCTCTGAGGGGGACTTTGCGGGCGTTGAAGAAGGCTGGGCGGAGTGGCGAGGAGATTCGGGAGCTGCTGGCGCGGGTGCAGGTGATGGCCGTGTTTACGGCGCATCCGACGGAGGTTGCTCGGCGGTCTGTGATGTTCAAGCGGCGGCGGATCAGCGAGCTGTTGGAGCGGCTGGATGGGATTCCGGTTCCGGGTGCGACGCTCGAGGCGCTGGAGCGGGATCTGACGGCCGAGATTACGGCGCTGTGGCAGACGGATGATGTTCGGGCGCAGAGACCTACGGTGCGCGACGAGATTCGGATGGCGCTGGATTATTACGAGAGCTCGCTGTTCGATACGCTGCCGGTCTTGTATGGGGAGATTGAGGGGGCGCTGGCGGCGGAGCTTGGGGACAAGGTGGAGCTGGAGGACCTGCCGCTGCTGGTGACGTTTGGGAGCTGGATCGGTGGGGACCGGGATGGGAATCCGTTTGTGACCCCTGCGACTACTGCCGAGGCACTGGGGGCTGCGCGGGAGTTGTTGTTTGGGCATTATCTGAAGCGGCTGCAGACTGTGTTCGATCAGCTTGGGAGCTCGACGAATCAGGCTGGGGTAACCGACGAGTTGGAGGCTCGGCTGGAGGTTTATCTGGCGGAGCTGCGGGTGGCGGGCTCACAAAGTGCGGAGCAGCGGTTTGTGGAGCGGTTTCCGCAGGAACGGGTAAGGCTGCTGGTGGCTTGCATGATGCTGCGGCTGGGTGGGAGTCCGCAGAGCTCCGTGAAGCTGGAGGCTCCGCCGCTGGCTCCGTATACGGCGGCGACGGAGTTGGTGGGGGATCTGCGGGTACTGCGGGCGTCGCTGGGGGCGCATCATGGCGAGCGGCTGGCGGCGATGCTGATCGATCCGCTGGTGGTGGAGGCGAAGACGTATGGGCTGCACCTGCAGGCGCTGGATATTCGGCAGCATGCGCGGGTACATGCGGCGGCGATTGAAGAGCTGGCGGGGGCATCTGACGTTGCGAAGGTGCCTGAGGCCTTGAGCGCGGGGACGATGGAGGTGCTGGAGACGTTCCAGATGCTGGCGAAGCTGAAGCGGGAGTATCCGGCTGAATCCGTGGCGCGGTATGTGATCTCTGGCGCGACCTCTGCCGAGGATGTGTTGAATGTGGTGCGGCTGGCCCGGGTTGGGGGCGTTGCTGTGGAGGGATCGGAGAGTGATCCAGGGTTGCAGCCGGTGCCTTTGTTTGAATCGATTGAGGATCTGCAAAATGCGCCTGCGATCTGCCGGGAGCTTTGGGGTGCGGCGGCTTACAAGCCGCTGCTTGCGAGCTGGGGCGGTGCGCAGGAGGTGATGCTGGGGTACTCGGATTCAAACAAAGATGGCGGCATGATGACGAGTACGTGGGAGATCTTCAAGGCGCATCGTGCGCTGTATGAGGTGGCCGCGGAGTGTGGTGTGACGCTGCGGCTGTTTCATGGGCGCGGCGGGACCGTGGGGCGTGGTGGTGGGCCGACGCATCGTGCGATCTATGCACAGCCGATGGATAGTTTCAGCGGGCAGCTGCGGTTGACGGAGCAGGGTGAGGTGCTGAACTGGAAGTACTCGGATGTGGTGCTGGCGGAGCGGAACCTGGAGTTGATGATTGCGGCGTCGCTGGATGCGCTGGGACGGCCAAAGGATAAGGGCGAGCATTTGACTGGGGTGCTGTTGCCGGAGTGGGAGCGGGTGCTCGATGGGTTGAGTGAGAGCTCTTACGCTTTCTACCGGAAGCATATTGTGGATGATCCGGAGACGTTCACTTACTTTGAGCAGGCTACGCCGGTGGCGGAGTTGGAGCATGCGCGGATTGGGTCTCGGCCTGCGAAGCGGACGGATGCTTCCTCGGCGAAGAAGCGCTCGATGGAGGATCTGCGGGCGATTCCGTGGGTGTTCGGGTGGATGCAATCGAGGCACCTGGTGCCGGCCTGGTTTGGGGTGGGTCATGCGCTGGCCTTGTATGAGGCTGAGTTTGGGCTGGACTTGTTGCAGAAGATGTTCCGGTCGTTTCCGCTGTTCATCGACATTGTGCGGAATGTGGAGATGGCGCTGGCTAAGGCGGACTTCGGGATTGCGCGGCTGTATGCTTCGCTGGTGGAGGATGCGGGGCTGCGGGAGCGGGTGCTGGGGACGCTGGAACGGGAGTTCGAGCTGACGACGAAGATGGTGCTGGCGGTGACGGGCCAGAGCGTGCTGCTGGAGAGGAACGCGGTGCTGGAGCAGTCGATCCGGCTGCGGAACCCTTATGTTGATCCGCTGAGTTTGCTGCAGGTGGAACTGATGCGACGGAAGCGTGGGCTGGGCGAGGCGGATGAGGTGGAGCGGGGGAATATCGATCGGGCGATTACGGCTACGATCAATGGGATCAGCGCGGGGCTGCGGAATACGGGCTGATTGTTTAGAAGGAGAGCATCTTTGCTCCCAATCGCTGAAAGTGTTTGCGATTGAGCGTCACCAGTGTGAGCGCATGGATATGCGCCGTTGCGGCTATCAGGGCGTCTTCCGCTGTGGCGGTGTGTCCTGAAGATTTCGCGAGTGCTACAAGGTTGCCGGCATGGAGCGCTATCTCAGGACTGATCGGCAGGATGCGGTTTTCGTATATCTCCAAGATGGATACGGAGAGCCAATGCTCAAGGCTTTTCTTGCGTTTTCCGGTTGGAAGTACCCCTACGCCTTGCTGCAGTTCCAGCAGATTGATGACGCTGATCGCAGTATCCAAGTCGTTCGTAGCAGCAAGCCAGGCCTTCACTTGAGGGTTAGGGAATGGTTTTGTGCGCTGGGAGAGGATGTCTGTGTCAAGGAGATAGAGCACGGACTACTCGCTCAGATCGATGACCCGGGTGCTGGGCCTGCGGCGTGGAATTTTGAGATTGGAGCCGCGCAAAGGGGAGTTACTCAGCACGTCCCATACAGACCGCTGCGGTCTGGTTTCGGAACGGTCAGGTGTGGCGAGGCGCTTCCATTCGTCGATGGAAAGGACGACAGCAACATCCCGGCCACTGCGCGTTACCTTCTGCGGGCCGGTCTTTTCCGCCTCGTAGATCAGTTCGCTCAACTGCGCCTTTGCTTTCGCGATGCCCCATGTGGCCATAGTGCTTCCCTCAGAGACCATGTTAGTCGGAAGTGACCATTATGGTCAGATTTCTTTTTCGAGGCATAGAATCGCGAGATGGATGTTGTGGGGAAAGATGGGTTGGACAGTACGCATGTGCTGGCGTTTCGGCGGAAGCTGACTCATTGGTATCGGGAGCATGCTCGTGAGCTGCCTTGGCGGGGCGTGCATGATCCTTACAAGACCTGGGTGTCCGAGGTGATGCTGCAGCAGACGCGGGTGGCGGCTGTGCTGGAACACTACGACCGGTTTCTGAAGCTGTTTCCGACGATCATTGCGCTGGCGCTGGCGCCCGAGGATGAGGTGCTCGCTGCCTGGTCCGGGCTGGGGTACTACAGGCGGGCCAGGATGCTGCATAAGGCGGCGCAGTTTGTGGTAAAGGAGCTTGCGGGGAAGATTCCGGGACAGTCGGATGAGTTGCGGAAGCTGCCGGGGGTGGGGGAGTACACGTGTGCGGCGATTGCGAGTATTGCGTTTGGCGAGAGCATCGCGGTGGTGGATGGGAACGTGGAGCGGGTGCTGCTGCGCGTGACGGGGCGGGCGGAGGAGGCGACTGCGGCGGGCAAGGCGTTTATACGAGTGCAGGCGGGGCTACTGGTACCGCATAAGCGGGTGGCGCACCACTCGAATGCTGCGGGGGATCATAACCAGGGAATGATGGAGCTGGGGGCGACGGTTTGCCTGCCGCGCGGGCCGCTGTGCCTGGGGTGTCCGGTGTATGACCTTTGCGCGACCAAAGGTGAGCATGTGACGGCGCCGAAGGGCAAGCAGCGGAGCCAGACGGTGGCTTATCTGCTGGAGACTCGGAAGGATGGGGCGAGGACTGAGGTGCTGCTGGAACGGCGCGGGGATGAATCGAGCCTGATGCCGGGGATGCTGGAGCTGCCGATGCTGCCGCTGGATGCGGTGGAGGAGCGGGAGCCGATCTTGCGGGTGAGGCACTCGATTACGAACACGAACTACTATGTGGAGATTTATACGGCCCCTGGGATGGGGGATAAGAAGTTGAGAGCGGCGATTCCGGCTGCCAGGGAGACGTTGAGCTGGGCGGGGGTGGGGAGGCTAAAGGAGCTGCCGCTGACGGGGCTGGCTCGTAAGGTGTTGATGCGAATGGATCTGATGGGGGTGGCGGGGCCGGAGTCGCCGGAGATGATGAGGGATGAGGTGAGGAAGGCTTTGAGGGAGTAGGAATCAGGGTGCGTGGTGGGGTTTTGCGGCATCTCATGGAGTGCGGCTACAGGCCGGATGCTTCAAGGAGATGAGTTATGGATCGCAGCGCGAGTGCAGTTTGGCAGGGCGGACTGAAGGACGGTAAGGGAACGATTTCAACGCAGAGCGGCACGTTGCACGAGGCGCAGTACAGCTTCAGCACGCGCTTTGAGAATGGCGTTGGGACTAACCCTGAAGAGTTGATTGCGGCGGCTCATGCGGGCTGCTTCACGATGGCGCTGAGCGGGCAGTTAACTTCGGCTGAGCTGACGCCGGACTCGATTGAGACGACTGCGGTGGTGACGATGGAGAAGACCGATGACGGGCCTACGGTGACGAAGATTCACCTGGTGACGAAGGCTCGGGTGCCGAATGCGGATAAGGATAAGTTCGATGAGCTGGCGAAGAAGGCTAAAGAAGGGTGTCCGATTTCGCGGCTGCTGAAGGCTGCTGAGATCACGTTGGATGCTCAGTTGGTTTGAAGAAGACAGAGTAAGGCGTAACGCGGATAAGAAGGATAAAAGCGGGATAAGAGACGAACTTATTGATTTGTTCGATTTCTTTTTTGTGAAGGGCTCGGGGCTTTGGCTTCGGGCCCTTCTTTGTTGGTGCTTCGGGCTTGTAGATCAACTAATAAACACGTCGAAGTTAGTGCGAAAAATATGTAAGTGGGGTGTAAACCTAGTTTGAATTTGGGAGTCCAACGGCAAACGAATCATGCAGCCGGTACACATAGTGAGCTGCCCGAAGTGTGTTTTATGCCTTGGAGAGGACAGGGGCGCGATATCCCGACTTAGAGGAGACTCGCCTTGGTTGAACGACAGAGATTTTGTAGGGGTTCCTTGAGCCGTATCGCTTTGACTCCTGCGCTTGCAACTGCTGTAAGTGTGATTGGGTCTGTAGGGTTGCCGAAGTTCTGTGAGGCGCAGACTGCTGTTTCCAGCAGTATCGTGACTGCGGAAGAAGACGGCGGCAATAGCGTAGACAGACCGGCGCGGCGGGCGGCGGGGCAGATGGTTGGGCCTAAGCTTCGGCTCTACGATCCGGCGAAGATCGATCTATCGCTGGGCGTGTTTCCGCAGTTGACGCCTACGCGGACGGTGCAGAATTTTGGCGGGGAACAGATCCAGGGGACGACACCTTCCGTGGGTTTTCTGACGACGTTTCATCAACAGTTTCATGCGTGGTCTGGGTATGAGGTCAACTTTGCTTATACGCGGCTGGTGGAGAACTACATCAGCGAGAGCGGGGGAGCTACGACCTCGACGGGCGCGACGGTGGGGACGTTCACGCGGGGTTCGATTGGGACGAACGTGTATGAGCTGAGTGGCGCATATGTGGCCAAAGGGCCGGGTGCTACGCGGCGGCTGCAGACGTTCATGCTGGGCGGGCCGGCGATGCTGATCTTTCAGCCGACGACGAAGCAGTACCAGGGGTCGTCCAGTGTGCGTGCGGCTGTGCTGTTCGGCAGTGGGGTGGACTACCGGTTGAGCGATCACCTGGGGCTGCGGGTGGAGTATCGGGGGCTGTTTTACAAGAACCCGGACTTTGCGGCGGTGATCTCAAACGTGCCGGTGAGCAAGCAGTTCACGGTGACGAACGAGCCTACGGTGAGTTTGACGTATCGGTTTGGGGCTTACAGAAAAATGCAGTGAAGAGACAGTGAGGATGCAGTGGAGAGGCAGTGAAGGTACAGTAGGGCGCTGATGGATGTTGATCGTCAGGGCCAGAGACCCATGTCTCAGAGGCGAGACATGGGGCACCCAGTTCCGTGGCTAGTGGGAGTGGCCGTGGTGGCTGTGATCGTGGGAGTGTGCGCCGGCGATCTCTAGTTCGGGTGGGGCGGAGCAGCCGTGGGTGGTCTCGCAGCCGCGGGTTTCAAACTGGATGGTGGTGTGGGAGATGTGGAACTTGTCCCAGAGGGCGTTCTGGATGCTGTCGAGGATGTGGGTGCAATCGCTCATGGGCATCTCTGAGACGAGGACGTGGCTGGCCAGGGCGTGGGACTTGGAGCCGAGGCTCCAGACGTGGAGGTCATGGACGCCGTTGACGCCTTCTACGCTCTCGATGGCGGTGCGGATGTCGGGCAGGCTGAGGTTCTTGGGGGTGCCTTCGAGGAGGATGTTGAGGGTGTCGCGCACGATGCCGTAGGAGCTGATCATGATCATGCCGGCGATGATGAGGGAGAGGACGGGGTCGATCCACTGGAGGCCGGTGAACAGGATGGCTGCGCCGCCGGCGATGACGGCTGCGGTGGAGAGCGTATCGCCGAGCATGTGGAGGAAGACGCTGCGGATGTTGACGTCGCCGGAAAACTTCCAGAGGAGGGTGGCGATGAGGCCGTTCATCAAAACGCCGGCGACGGCCACGTACATCATGAGGCGGGGCTGGACGGTGACCGGGGCGTACAGGCGATGGAGAGCGGAGATGGCGATCCAGGCGGCGAGGACGATCAAGGTGAGGGCGTTGACGAAGGCGGCGAGGACGCCGGCGCGCTGATAGCCGAAGGTCTTGTGGTCGTTGGCGGGGCGGGACTGGAAGTAGACGGCGACGAAGCTCAGGATGATGGCGAGCATGTCCGAGACGTTGTGGCCGGCCTCAGAGATGAGAGCGAGGGAGTGGGCGCGGAGGCCGAAGTAGAAGGTGGTGATGACATAGGCGGCCGTCAGGGCGAGCGAAGTCTTGAGGATTCGCTGCATCGTACGGTTGTTTGAGGCGACCATGTGCATAAGTACAGTGTAAATGCAGTGTGGGGGTAGTGATGGTGCAGTGATGGGGCAGGAAAGGTGCTTATTGCTTGGGTAGGGAGTTTTGGAGGGCTATGAGCATGAGGGTTACTTCGGTGGCGAGGGATTCGCAGTTGTCGATTGCGGTTGGATCTCCTAAGTGCAGGCCTTTGGCCAGGACGAGTTGAGTTTGAAGTTCGGCCAGGGAGCCTCTGGAGATGCCCAGGAAATGACGAAACTCGCCGCGGGTGTCCCGGCTTTGGCCTTCTGCGATGTTGCTGGGAATGGAGACGGCTGCGCGGCGGAGTTGTGAGGTCAGGCCGAAGTGTTCATCGGGTGGGAAGTGCTTTGTCAGGTCGTAGATGGCGAAGGCTAACTCGATCGCTCGTTGCCAGACGGTGAGTTGGCGGTGGGAGCGCATGAGGACAGTGTAGAGGCAGTTTTGGGGCAGTGATGCGTTAGTGATGAGGCAGTGAGAGGATTCCGGATTTGGGATTATTCGTCTGGATGGCTGGTGAGGTCGGTTTCTACGCTCCAGAGGCCGTTCCAGGTGTCTGCGATGACGATGGAGTCGGCGGGGTTGGCGCGGTCGTAGCGGACCTGGATAGGAAGGTCGAGGAGCGCTGATTCGGCGCGGGGGCCGTGGATGCGGTCGGCGAAGAGTGAGACGTCCTGGGAGCACTCGTAGGTGACGCCGGCGATGCGGTAGGTGTAGACGAGGACGTGTGGCTCGTCGAGCGAGGGGAAGGCGTCGAGGAGGCTGCCGTCGGAGATGCGGCCGGCGGCGGCGAGGCGATCGCGGCGGAGCGCTTCGATCTCTTCCGCAGTGGGGCGCTTGCGGAAGATGGCGTAGGCAGCAAGGGCGATGACGGCGGCTGCGCCGGTGGCGGCGGCGGCGGTCTGACGGGGGTGCCGGACAACGATGGAGAGCGGGTGCATCTGATTGACAGGATAGTCGATGCTTGTGAGATGCAGGGTGCTCGGCTGGGGTTGAGGCGGGCGGTATACTGGGGAGTGGACAAAATGAGCGATTCTTTGACGAAACGTGTGGGGATTGGAGCCTCCGGGCATCCTTCCGGGCATCCGCTGGATCTGGGCGAGGGGCGGCGTATCCGCTCGACGACGGTGATCTGCGTCAGGCGCGGGGATTCCGTGGTGATGGCGGCGGATGGGCAAGTGTCGCTGGGCGGTACGGTGATGAAGAGCTCCGCGAAGAAGATCCGGCGGCTTTATAACGACAAGGTGCTGGCGGGTTTTGCGGGTTCGACTGCGGATGCGTTCAGCCTGTTTGGACGGTTTGAGGCCAAGCTGGAGCAGTATGCGGGCAACCTGGGCCGGGCGGCTGTTGAGCTTGCCAAGGACTGGCGGACGGACAAGATGCTGCGGCAGCTTGAGGCTCTGCTGGTGGTTGCGGATGCCTCGCAGACACTGATGTTGAGCGGGACGGGCGATGTGATCGAACCGGATGCGATGAGGCCGGGCGAAGGGATCATGGCGATCGGGTCCGGGGGCAGCTATGCGCAGGCCGCGGCGCTGGCGCTGATGGAGAATACGGAGATGTCGGCGCGTGAGATTACGGAGAAGGCAATGAAGATTGCCGCTGACATCTGTATCTATACGAATGAGCGGATCACGGTTGAAGAGTTGAAGGCGCTGTAAGCATTGGTTTGAGTGAAGGGTAGGTTCATCATGCGGATGCACTTGGGACGGATGGCAGCGGTGTGTGTGGTGTTAGCGGGGCTGACGATGTCGGCCGGGGCGCAGTTCAACCGGAGCGATCGCAGCTCGGCGGAGGTTGGAATCAACACCGTTCATGCGCCGGTGCCCGATCCCCTGCTGAAGGGAAAGAAGGCCTTCATCTCGTATGAACTGGGTGACGTCACTGCGTTTCCGTCCAGCTATAGCGGCGGTCCGGAGCGGGCGTATGCAGAGTTTTACGCGCAGATGCAGGCGTGGGACCGGTATCAACTGGTGAGCGATCCTAAGGATGCGGATGTGGTGTTTGCGGTGCGGTTCGTCGACCCGCCTGCGATTCCGCATCCTCAGATCAGGATTGGTGTGAGCGATCCGCACGGGCGCGTTTCTTTGTGGGGTTTCGTGGAAGAGGTAAACTTTGCGTTCTTCAAGAAGCATCGGGACGCGGCGTTTACTGAGACGGTCAAAGAGTTGATCAATGATGTGAAGGTCCTGGTGGACCCGACTGCGCCGCCTGCTCACTAAGCAGGGATGCAGTTTGAACGAAAGAGATTTGAGGAGAAGCAGATGGCTATTTTTTTACCGGGGGCGGCTGAGGATCAGGCGCTGGCACTGGATGAGTTGACGCCGCGCGAGATCGTTGCGGAGCTGGACAAGTATGTGGTGGGACAGGGTGCGGCGAAGCGGGCTGTGGCGATTGCGCTGCGCAACCGGATGCGTCGGCAGAAGCTTCCGCCGGATCTTGCGGACGACATCATGCCGAAGAACATCATCATGATTGGGCCTACGGGCGTGGGTAAGACGGAGATTGCGCGGCGGCTGGCGAAGCTGACGAACTCTCCTTTCCTCAAGGTAGAAGCTAGCAAGTTCACCGAGGTTGGGTACGTGGGGCGGGATGTAGAGTCGATCGTGCGTGATCTGGTGGAGATTGCGATCGACCTGGTGCGCGAAGAGAAGCTGGAAGATGTGGCGGATAAGGCGGAGCTTCATGCAGAGGATCGTCTGCTGGATCTGCTGCTGCCTCCTACGCCGGCTGCTGCGACCGCTGCCAATGCGGCTGCGGCGACCGAGGTTGCCGGGACGAATGTGATTCAGCTTCCGATGCAGATGGATACGGAGTCGCCTGAGTATGTTGCGCCGGTTGCGGATGTTGGGCCGAGCGAGGACAAGAAGCATGAGCCGACCAGCTACGAGCGGACGCGGGAGAAGCTGCGGCAGCAGTTCCGCGAAGGCAAGCTGGATGAGCGGGTGGTGGAGATCGATGTGCGCGACCGCAATCAGCCTAGCTTCGAGTTCATTGCTGCGCCGGGGCAGGATGAATCGGACATGTCTTTGAAAGACGTGCTTCCGGGTCTGTTTGGGCAGAGGACCAAGAAGCGCAAGATGAAGGTTGCGGAGGCGTTCGACTACCTGGTGCAGGAGGAGGAGGGGCGGCTAGTCGATATGGATCAGGTGACCAAGCTCGCGGTTGAGCGTGTTGAAGAGTCCGGGATCGTGTTTCTGGATGAGATCGACAAGATTGCCGGGCGTGAGGGTGGACACGGCCCTGACGTGTCCAGAGAAGGAGTTCAGCGGGATATTCTGCCGATCGTGGAAGGGACCACCGTCAACACGAAGTATGGGATGGTTTCGACCGACCACATCCTGTTTATTGCTGCCGGGGCATTCCATGTGTCGAAGCCGAGCGATCTGATTCCGGAGTTGCAGGGACGGTTCCCGATTCGGGTGGAGCTGCAGTCGCTGACCGTTGGGGACTTTGTAAGGATTCTGACGGAGCCGAAGTCCTCGCTGGTGAAGCAATCGACGGCGCTGCTGGAGACCGAGGGGTTGAAGCTGGAGTTCACGCCGGAGGCACTGGCTGAGATGGCGGAGTTTGCGTTCAAGGTGAATGAGTCGACGGAGAACATTGGCGCTCGGCGGCTGCATACGATCATGGAGCGGGTGCTGGATGAGATCAGCTTCCAGGCTCCGGATCTGATGAAGAATGCGAAGGGGGAGAGCTCGGAGGAGGGGGTGGTGGGGCAGGTCGGCCACTCGGCTCCGCTGGGGGGCGAGGTGAGGCCGGACTCGCCGCCGCTGCCGGTGATCGAACGGCGCAAGGAGGATGGGACGGTGGAGAAGGTGATCGTGGTGGACCCGGAGTATGTGCGGCAGCAGGTTGCGGGGATCGTGAAGAATCAGGATCTGAGCCGGTACATCCTGTGATGAAGGCGTGAGGCAAGTGTGCTGATCGATGGCGCGGAGTTCGAGGACTTCTTTGAGACTGAAGCGGGCCCCGTGCGGGTTCAGAGCAAGGTTCTTGTTCGAGGAACGACCATCGTTTTTGAAGGACTGACACTCTATCCATTGACCGGTTCGTTCTTGCCGATTGGTGCAGGCGTAGTTTTCAGGATCTTTCGCTCGTTGATGGATGAGGCACGGGAGCAAGGATTTGCCAGGTGTTCGGTTGTGGCTTTTCGGACGGGTGGCGCGAGGCCGGGGCGTATGATTACTGTGACTCGGAGGTTGGTATGAAGAGGTATCCAGCACCACCTATTGACCCGATGATCATCGAGCGGGCGCGGGAGTTGAAGGAAGCTGGGGCAAGCCAGGAAGAGGTTTTCATGGCGATGCGACAGGATGGCCTTTGGGTCGGGCAGTCGATTAAGGTCGCAGCGGAGATCTATGGTTGGTCTCTGACTGAAGCGAAGATGACGGTCCATTACAGCGATACCTGGGCAGATTGCCTGCAGACCAATGCGAAGCTTCATGATGCGGCTTTTGCAGCGGCAAAAGAGCTGGGATTTGAAGAAGTCGGGTCAGGTGTGAACGGGGAAAAGGTTGCGCTTCAAGAGGCTTCGTGAATCTTCCTGTGATGCCGCCGGTGCTGCCTATGCTTGCGAAGCGGGTGGCTGCGATCCCTGAGGGTGAGGGGTGGGTGTTCGAGCCGAAGTGGGATGGGTTTCGGGTGCTGGTGTTTCGGGATGGGGACGAGATCCTGCTGCAGAGCCGGGATACCAAACCGCTGAACCGATACTTTCCGGATGTGGTGGAGACGCTGCTGCGTGAGTTGCCGCCGCGGTGCGTGCTCGACGGAGAGATTGTGATTGCGCGGGATGGCGGGTTGGACTTTGATGCTCTGCAACTGAGGGTGCATCCGGCGGCTTCTCGGGTGAAGATGCTGGCGGAGCAGACGCCGGCGTCGGTGGTGTTCTTCGATCTGCTTTGCGTGGGGGATGAGGATCTTACGGGGGCTCCGTTTTCTGAGCGGCGCAAGCGGCTGGAAGAGGTGCTCGCGGGGGCTAAGGTGCCGGTACACATCACGCCCGCCACTCAGGATCATGCGGTGGCTTCGGATTGGTTTGAAAGATTTGAGGGGGCGGGGCTGGATGGGGTGATGGCCAAGCTGCTCGGCGGGACGTATCAGGCTGATAAGCGGGTCATGCTGAAGGTGAAGCATGAGCGGGACTGCGACTGCGTGGTCGCGGGGTTTCGGTGGCACAAGGATGGGCCGGGGACGCTGGTGGGGTCGCTGCTGCTGGGGCTCTATGACGACGCGGGTGCTTTGCAGCATGTGGGGGTTTGTGCCAGCTTTACGGCGGCGAAGCGGAAGGAGCTTGTGGAGTTCCTCGCGCCTTATCGCGAAGGGGCTATGGAGGGGCATCCGTGGGCGGGATGGGCGGAGGCGGATGTCGAGGGAAGGATGCCGGGCGGGAAGAGCCGGTGGACGGGCAGCAAGGACCTGAGCTGGGTGGCGCTGCGGCCGGTGTTGGTGGTGGAGGTGGCGTACGAGCATATGCAGGGGATGCGGTTTCGGCATATGAGCCAGTTCAGGCGGTGGCGGACGGATAAGGCACCGAAGGACTGTACGTATGCTCAGTTGGAGGTGGTGGCTGCGCAGGAGTTGATGGAGATCTTTCGGGAATCGACCCTTTGACCCCTACCCCCTGTTTTGGTCCAAAGTCTTCATTCAATATGGCTTAGGTCTGAACCTCGGCCTTTGGGCCAATCATGGGCTGCACTTTATTTTGGGGGCTCTTGGTCTTTCCAGGCGCGAGTGGGATCGTCGTCTGGATCTGGGGTTTGCTGGGGTGGGCGGTCGGGTTCGGGGACGTTTTTGAGGTTCACGCGGATGCGGTACCAGACGTAAGAGGCTCCTCGCATGCGGTCTACGAGGATGTCTTCCGGGGTGAGGGCGGCGGCGGCGATGGGATAAAGAAGCTTCCAGCGTTCGAGGCCGGCTTCGGCTGCGGCTTTGTCCGGGGATTGGGAGATGGTGATGAGGGGGTGCCTGGAGGTCCGGGCTTTTCGGGCTGGCTTGGCTTCGGCTGAAGGATCAGCGGAAGATTGATCGGGTTCGGCGGCTTTGGATTGCTTTTTGAAGCGGTAGGCTCCGAAGCCTTCGTTTATCTGGCTGGAGAAGCTTTTGGCCTTGGAGGGGGCTACGCGCTTTGATTCCCCTTCCTGCTTGGAGAAGTGTGGGGGCCAGGGGGCGTCGCCTAGTCCTTCGGATTCGTCTCGGGCGGCTAGTTCGAGGAGGGCTTCGAGCCCGCCGGGGTTGGCGTCCATTTCGGCGTGGGGGTTGCCGAGGGTGGCGAAGCGCGTGGGCATGGTGAGGACGGTGAAGTCGGCGGGCTCTACCTGCGGAACCTCATGCCAGAAGAGCGGGGCGGAGACGCGAGCGTCGGGGAGCGGGCGGACAGAGTAGGCGGAGCAGGTGGTGCGATCTTTGGCGTTCTGGTTGTAGTCGAGGAAGACGCCGTGGCGCTCCTCCTTCCACCACTTGGAGGTGGCGAGGGTGGGGACGCGGCGTTCGACGGCTCGGGCCAGGGCTAGGGCGGCGCGGCGGACCTCTGTGAAGGTCCATTGGGGGTGGATGCGGACGTTGATGTGGATGCCCCGGGAGCCGCTGGTTTTTGGCCAGCCGATGAGGTTGTTTTCCTTGAGGACGGCTTCTACTTCGAGGGCTACGGCCTTTACGTCGGGCCATTCGACGCCGGGGCCGGGGTCGAGGTCGACGCGGAGCTCGTCGGGATGATCAAGGTCTCCGGTGCGGACGGGGTGGGGGTGGAGTTCCAGGCAGCCGAGGTTGGCGATCCAGGCGAGGCCGGGTGCGGTGTCTACGACGACCTCTTCCGCGGTTCGGCCGGAGGGGAAGGATAGGGTGGCGGTGCGGAGATATGCGGGGAGGTCTGAGGGTGCTCGCTTCTGGTAGAAGGGCTCCTGCTCGGCTCCGTTGACGAAGCGCTTGAGGACGATGGGGCGGTCTTGAATGCCTTGCAAGGCTCCGGGGGCTACGGAGAGGTAGTAGCGGACGATGTCGATCTTGGAGAGCTTAGTTTCGCGGGTGAAGTAGGGCTTGTCCGGGTTGGTGATGCGGACCTGGTGGCCTTCTACTTCGAGGAGCTCGAATGGGTCTTGTTTGGGCACGTGGGAAGAGTATCGCCGTCCGACGGAAGATTCAATTGGCGGGTCAGCGATTATTGGGCGGGCGAACAATGGAGGGAGAAGCCAGGACCAAAGCAAATACGGAGGTTCTGGATTCGCCAGAATGACGAAGTCTTGGTGGTTCAGAAATTCCCTCGGCGGCTAAAGCCGCGATCAATCGGGAATCTTGCGGCGGGGCTGAAGCCCTGCCCTTTCAAGACAGCCCCGCCCTTTCAAAACGACTAATGCGTGAAGGTGTTGATGGGGGTGAGTTGGGTGCTGCGGGCGGTGATGGCTTGTAGGCTTAGCTCGTTCATGGCTTTGTGGACCATGCTTTCGAGGCCGGCGAAGGCGGCCATTTCGAGGCGGACGGTGACTCCTCCGATGTGGAGGCTGACTACGCCACAGTTGCAGACGGTGACGCTGCCTAGACCTTCGTGCTTTGCGAGAGTGAGAGCTCCTGATTCGGTATCGGCCATGGTTAGACTCCTCGTTTTGCGTAGTACTCGGCGACCTGCCGAGGGTTGAATTCGAAGGGGACGTGCTCGGGGGTGGGGATCATGCGGACTACGCCGTGGTCGTTGACGCCTTCGAGGGCGAACTGGAGGTAGCTGGGCAGGGGCAGGCGGGGTGCGTTGCGGGCGGCCTCGGTCATGGCTCCGGCGGCGTAGTCGGTAAGGCGGACGAAGGTGCCGGAGCGCAGGGTGGCGCTGCCGATGGTCATGATCTTGCCATTGACCAGGACGTGGCCGTGGCTGACCAACTGGCGTGCCGCCGCGATGCTGCGTGCGAAGCCGAGGCGGAAGACGACGTTGTCCAGGCGCAGTTCCAGGAGGGCGATGAGGGATTCAATCCAGTTGGAGGAGTTCATGCCGCGTGCGGTGCGGACGAAGCGGCGCAACTGCTCTTCGCGGAGGCCGTAGTGGAAGAGGAGCTTCTGCTTTTCACGGAGTTGGACTGCGTATTGGGTCAGCTTGCGGCGGGTTGTGGTCTGGCCGTGCTGGCCGGGAGGGAAGTTTCGCTTTTCGAGGGCTCCGGGCTTGCCGAGTCCGGGAAGCTCGAGCCCGAGGGCGCGCTGCATCTTGAATTTGGTTCTGTTGCTCACCTGTACACCTCAGTTTGTCGATCTCAGTTCCGAACGGGCGCTTCGCCAAAAGACAGACCGTTTGGAACTCTGGTTGTTGAAATAAGACTACTTTGGTCCTAGATTGAGTGCAAGTGTTTTGTGGGGAGTGGCGGGAGGTTAAACAGAAGAGCCCTGCGGCTGTCTTTTTGGCGAAGCGCCGCGGGGCTCTCGAGATCGGCAGCTTGAGGCTGGCGAATGTTGTTATTTTAGGCTTGTTCCGGTTCGAGATTTGTTAGGGGTTTGCGGTGTGGGCCGATAAAATAGAGGGGAGAGGTGCTCATGGGCGTCGCGACTGCGGAGAGAAGTGCGAAGGCGTCGTTTCGCGAGCCGGATTTCTCGGATGAGCAGATTCGCGAGGTTGCCGGGAACGATGCGGCGGCGATTGCGCAGTGGGCGGACACGGTGGCCAAGGAGCGCGGGATTCGTGTTCGTCCCAGGCCGAATGATGCTTTCATCAAGGCGGTTTCGCGGCTGTCTGATGGTGTGGTCGATCTCGATCCCGTGGAAGAATTGCTGGTGGAGTTGAGCAGGGCTGGGGTGATCAGCTCGTTCCAACGAGGCCTTCTCCAAGTTCACTACCTCGGGTAGACAGATGGAACTTTCGATCCTCGACCCGTTTGGGGACTATGAGAGTGCTGGCTATCTGCGGAATGTCTACGGTCTACATGACCTGGAGCGTGTCGGCCACCTTGAGACTGCATCTTTTCGGGAGGAGGTGCTTGGGGCGACCAGGCATCTTCGGCGTATCTCCGTGCTTCGATACGAAGATGTTCTGGAGACGCATCGCCGGCTTTTCCTTGCTCTCTATCCTTGGGCTGGGCAAGACCGCTTTGCTACAGCTCCGACGATTGCGATTGCCAAGGGTGGTTATAACAACCTCTTCTCGCATCCGGCGGAGTGCAGGCTTGCTGCTGAGTATGCGTTGCGGCTTGGGCAGGATGTGAAGTATCTTCGCGCTCAAGCTGGTGAGGTGTTTGGGTATCTGGCTCACTCGCATCCGTTTCTTGAGGGCAATGGACGGACGATTCTGACGGTGTTTGCGGAGCTTACTCGGAGGGCTGGATTCTATGTGGTCTGGGAGGACATTGATAAGAGGGAGTTTCTGGATAGGCTTACTGATGAGTTGTTGCAGCCGGGCAAAGGGATTATGGATCAGCTTATTCTGCCGTATGTGCGGGCGGGTGCGCTTACGGCGGAGATGACTGCACGGCGGTTGCGGGTGAGGTTTCAACTGTAGGTGGGTGAGTAGTGATGCGCATCAGCACTATAAGGGCCACAGCTTTTCACCAATTCCACCGCTGCCGGGGAACTGGAAACCCATTTGTGTGATCGTGTCGATAACGTCGCAAGCGAGTTCAACGACTTTCTCCTGTATTTGGAGCAATCCGAGAGTATTCAACTTCATCGTGACCACCTCTTTTCTTCGATTGACAAAGAACGGCAATGATCTTCCATCAGCATCCGGAATGTGCCATGAGGCATGACATAAGATATTGCGAATGTCAGCCGCATCTTCGATTTTTTGGATTAGCCCATCAATATTTTGGGGCGTTGGGTCATGATGGCTTTTGAGGGCCTGGCCATATGTTTTAGCAAGGGGTTTTAGAGTGTCGCTTAGTGCTTTCTCAAGAACGATAGTCCAATTTTCAAATGCGTCTTCGATCTCAGATTCACCATAGCTTCGGGTTCCTGTGAGAACAAAAATAGCCTTCCCAAGGATTTCTTCTAAAAAACCAAAAGTAGCTATGGTTCGCCCCAATTGTTCCCAAAATATAGGTGAATGTGAGTTCGTCGGAAATGATGCGGGCAATGAACTCCGATCAATATATGACGGTGTTTTGCTCATAGGAAGAACCTTTGACGAGACTGATCGTACGTGAGATTATGCCGATACTGGGGTTCGCTCAAGCTTCTCGTCAGTTCCTATCTTCTGATCGAAAAGCGATCCTTGATCAGGTGGTATTTTGTGCCAGCCGACCATAGAGTGCGGAAGAAATCCTTGAGCCAGTGCATTCTTATACCCAAGTCCATGTGCTTTCCCTTTGCACCTTTTGCATTCGCATTTTTTCTTTCCTCTAAGCTTTTTACCGTTATAGCAACGAGGCTTGCAGTAATCAGGGTGCGGGAGATTGCCCGGTGAACCCGTCGCGAGAATTTTGGCTTCTGTCTTCTTCACCACATTCTCCTTGTTGAGAATATTTTATCAATAAAAGACCTGTAAATAAAAAGATTAATGGAATGCTTAGCTGCCCAACTTCCTAAGTAGGTCTGTGAAGACAAACTGACGCTGCAATAACAAACCGCAAATGCAACTACGGAGATTCTCCCCCTGCGGGGCAGAATGACGGTTGTGATGGGGAGTGGAGTGTACGCGGGGTAATTCGACTGCAACTGCAACAGCCGCTACTGAGATTCTTCGCTTCGCTCTGAATGACCCCCCTTGGTGTGGGTGAGCTTGCTCCGGTTCTAGCGGTAGCCCCATTCGACTACGGGGAGCAGGGCGGAGTAGTCGTCGGTCCAGGGTTTGAGGGTGGTGGCGATGGGGGTGGTGTGGGTGGCTAGGAGGGGTTGGTCGAAGTAGGTGGGGGTGTCGGCGGCCAGGACCCAGGTGGCTAGGTATTCGCCGCGCTGGGGTTGGGCGGGGCTTTCTATGCGGCGAGGGGTCATGTTGACGGCCTGGGCCAGGGCGGCGATTTCGGGAGCTAGATTCAGGTACTGGTTGGAGACGTGGAAGGCGAGGACGCCGCCGGGGGCGAGGTGGCGGCGGTACTCCTGCATGGCCTCTATGGTGAGGAGGTGGAGGGGGATGGCGTCGCCGGAGAAGGCGTCGATGACGAGGACGTCAAAGTGCTGGGGTGGGGCGGCGTGGAGGGAGGCGCGGCCGTCGCCTTCTGTGATGGCGACCTGGGCCTGGGTGTTGCGCATGTACCAGAACCAGTAGCTCGCGATGGGTTTGACGAGGGGGTTGATCTCGTAGAAGTGGATGTGGTCGCCGGGGCGGCCGCCGTATGCGGGGGTGCCGTAGGCGGCGAGGGTGCCTACGCCGAGGCCTATGACTCCTATGTTGCGCGGGTGGTCGGTGGGAATGCTGCGGATGGCGAGGCCTGCTCCGGAGTCTTCGGCGTAGTAGGTGGTGGGGGTGGTTTCCAGGTCGGGGCGGTCGAGGATTTGGGTGCCGTGCTGGATGGTGCCGTTCATGAGCATGCGGACGGGGCCGGCGGGGGAGGACTCGCGCAGGACGCGGAGGGTGCCGTAGAAGTTGCGGCCCTGGAAGAGGGCCTGGCGGGCGTAGGCGATGTGCAGAGCTACGATCAGCGCGATCATGCCGAGGGTGGCGGCGGACCAGAGGATGCGATAGGCGGGTGCTTCTCGCCACGTGATGTAGGCGGCCAGGGCGGAGGTGAGGAGGAAGGCCAGGGCGAGGTCGTAGTTGCTGCGGAAGAGGAGCGGGGAGAGGATGCCGACGAAGAACGTCCCGGCTACTCCTCCGGCGGCTACCAGGAGATAGAACAGGGTGGATTCCTGGGGGGTGCTGGGGCGTATTTTGTGGGCTTCGGCGTGGGCGAAGAAGGCGGCTAGGAAGAGCTCGATGAGGAAGAAGGGGATGGCGATGCCGATGGGGAGGGATACGTCGGTCTTGGTGAGGAGCCAGGCGAGCGAGGCGATCATGATGACGAGGACGCGGAGGATGATGGAGCGCTGGTAGAGGCGGGGGGTCTCGAAGGCGAGGATGAAGGAGAGGAGATAGGCGGCGAGGGGGAGCATCCAGAGGAGGGGGATGGCGGCGACGTTCGAGGTGAGGTGGGCGGTGACGGCGGCGAGCTGGACGGCGGCGGTCATGGGGAGGAGGAACCAGAGGAGGCGGGTTCTCGGGGTGGTGGGGATGTAGGTGGGGCTTTGGATTGGGGTGGATGTGGGGGATTGGCTGCGGGTGGTGATGAGGGTGGAGAGGATGGCGAAGAGGGTGAAGGCGGCGGTCCAGAGGGCGTGCTGGGCGCGGAGGGTGAGGTGGGGCTCGATGAGGATGGGGTAGGCGAGGAGACCGAGGAGGGAGCCGAGGTTCGAGAGGGCGAAGAGGCGGTAGGGGACGGTGGAGCTCTCGCGACGGGAGAGCCAGACCTGGAGTAGGGGGCTGGTGGAGGCGAGGAGCAGGAATGGGAGGCCGATGGTGATGGTGAGGGTTCGGAAGATGGTGAGGATGGGATGGGCGGACGAGCCTGATGGGGTGATGTGGGTGGCGAGGGCCAGGGCGACGATGGCGGCGGCGAGGAGGATGAGGTGGGCGAGGCGGTGACGGGGGCCGCCTCGGCTGAGCCAATGGGCGTAGAGGTAGCCGGCGAGGAGCATGGTCTGGAAGAAGACGAGGCAGGTGATCCAGACGGCGGAGGAGCCTCCGAGGATGGGGAGGAGGGCCTTGGCGGCCATGGGCTCGACCAGGAAGAGGAGGAAGGCGGAGGTGAAGATGGTGACGCCGTAGAGGAGGCGGTTAGAGGTCAAGAGCGGGCCTTTCAGTGCGGCGTTGGGGCTGCGAATTGTTCTGGATTATCTTCGCACCGGTTGAGCGGAGTGAGCGGCGAGTTATCGTTGAGGGATGAGATGTTGGGCTGTGGTGCTGTTGGGCTTTATCTGTTTGGGGGCTGCGAGTGGGCAGCAGATGGCGATTACGTTCGACGATCTGCCGGCGCATGGGAGTCTGCCGCCGCATGAGACGCGGCTGCAGGTGGCGGAGTCGATTTTGAAGACGCTGGAGGCGGAGAAGATGCCGCCGGTGTATGGGTTCATCAATGCAGTTGGGGTATCGTCGACGCCGAAGGAAGAGGTGGTGCTGAAGGCGTGGCGGGCGGCGGGGCAGCCGCTGGGGAACCATACATGGAGTCATCCGAGCCTGGAGGCGGTTTCTGCGGGGGCGTTTGAGCAGGAGATTGCGAAGAACGAACCGATGCTGAAGAAGTATATGGATGGGCAGGACTGGCATTGGTTCCGGTACCCGTTTCTGTATGAGGGCGAGACGCTGGAAAAGCGGCGGGCGGTGCGGGGGTGGCTGGCGGGGCATGGGTACAGGATCGCCGAGGTGAACATGGACTTTGGGGACTACCTGTGGAATGACCCTTATGCTCGCTGCTCGGCTAAGGGAGATAAGGCTGCGATTACGAGGCTGCACGACAGCTACCTGGCGACGGCGGATGAGTATGTCGGGGTGTTTCGGAAGGCTTCTGCGATGGTTTACGGGAGGGATGTTAAGTACATTCTGCTGATGCATATTGGGGCGTTCGATGCGCGGATGCTGCCGGAGCTGCTGGCGCTTTACCGGGCTCGGGGATTCAGCTTTATCAGTTTGGAGGAGGCTGAGAAGGACCCGGCGTATGCGGATGATCCGGATATCGGGGTGCGTGGGGGCGGGGCGCAGGTGGAGTTGATGATGGCGAAGAAGAAGCTTAGGTTTCCGGCGAATCATAAGCCGGATAAGGAGCTGGAGAAGATGTGCCGGTGAGGGTTTGGGTGAATCAGGATGGACGACGAGCGGACGGTACGTCGGCCAGTCGTCGTTTCCATCCTGTTGTTGACGGTTTCGTTGATTTCACCACGTTCGCTGAGAAGCGCCGGTCTCATTGACCAGGAAGATCTGGTGGCGCTTCGGCCCGGCCACCCAGGTGGCGGGCTAAGAACATCTCCGCTACGCCAGCGAAGTGGTGAAGATTTTCCTGATGCGCGAGACCATGTCCCTCATTCTCGTACACGAGGTACTCAACCTCTGTACCCGACTCGCGGAGCGCATCAACGATCTGGTCGCTTTCACGCTTCTTCACCCTGGGATCGTTTGCGCCCTGGGCGATCAGGAGGGGCGCGCGAATCGCCGAAGCCCGGTAGAGCGGTGACTGCGATTTCAGGAAGTCGTCATTGTCGCCTACGCGTTCTTCCAGGAGCTTGCGCATCGGCTCCCAGTAAGAGGGGATCGAAGCCATGAACGTCGTCAGATCGGAAGGACCGACGACATCGATGCCGCAGCAGAATGCGTCCGGCGTCCAGGCGAGCGCGGTGAGCGTGGCATAACCGCCATAACTCATGCCGAAGATCGCAAATCGTTCCGGGTCCGCATAGCCCTCTGCAATGGCCCAGTCATGTGCATCCAGCAAGTCGGTTCGCATGGTTCCGGCCCACTCGCGATTGCCTGCATTCAGGAACGCTTTTCCATAGCCGGTCGAACCGCGGAAGTTCACCTGCAGGACGGCATAGCCTCGATTGGCAAGCCATTGCACGACCGGATCAAAGCCCCAACGATCGCGATGCCAGGGGCCGCCGTGTACGTACAGCACGGTCGGCAGCCCGTGTGGCTCAATCCCGACAGGCAAGGTGAGGTAGCCGCTGAGTTGCAATCCGTCTCGAGCCGTACATGTGATCGGTTTCATTGCGGCAAGCGTGTAGTCCAGGAGCTTCGGCCGGGTATGGAAGAGCAGACTTGCGGAATGCTGCTCAAGATCGTAAAGGTAATACTTGTCCGGTATGATGTCGCCCTGACATTGCAGGATCAGGGCGTCTCCGCGCCCCGTCCCAGCAACGAAGGAGAACTCGCCTGGGTCCAATTCTTTGAAGCTCCTTAGAGCCGCTTCGCACGAGACGGACAGCGCAGTCCAAACGAGCTTTTCCCGCAAGATGGCGACAGCGCCGATCTTCCGCGTGCCGGGTTCGATGTAAACCCTCTCCACGTCATATTCCGGATCTTCAAAGAGCGTTGTGACGGCTCCGCTGCTTACCTCATATTGAACGAGACGGTGGGTATCGGCGTCCTTCGCGGTGATGACATAGAGACACTGGTTGTCCGGTGAAAAGGCAACCAGGCGAGGCCTGCCATCGGCGAATGGGATCTCGTCCAGAAGTCTCCAGTCTGAACCGTCCGCATCTCGCACGCGGATGACGAAACTGCCATCGGCTACCTGTGCTACTGCGGCGCGAACCCGCAGTTCATTGTCGGCAAGCCACAGGAGGACATCACCGGGATTTTCGGTGTCGAGTGTATTGGACTTGGCAGCAAAGTCAAGGCGATGCACATCCATGAGGCGGGCGTTACGCGCATTCAGCGTGACCAGACCTTCATTCGGAAACTGATAGTCAAGCGCTAGAGGAAGGGCCCGGAGATTGCTGCCCGGCGTAAGATCCTGCGGTTCGCCGCCCAGCAGATTCACCCGGAACAGGTGATAGTTTTCGTCTCCCTCGGAATCCTGAAGATAAAGAACGTGTTCCCCATCCCCCTGCCATTGAGCCCAGGGAATGGGACGCCGCGGGTCCTGCGCCACGACGCGATCGTCTGCTTGTCCGATGGTCCTGACCCAGACACTCAACTTGCCAGCGGCGGGCGCGAGGTAGGCGATCATCTTCCCGTTGGGAGAGAGCTGTGCGTGGTCCATCTGAGGGTGGTCGAAGATTACGGAGCGGGGAATCATGGGTGGGATCAGGGGGTTGCTCATTGTTATGCGAATGTACCATCGCATTCGCTTTCAGCGCAAGGATCAGCTATCCTCCCCAAATGACAAAGGGCTTCCTCCAACCGCAGCAGCAGCGGAGCCGCGAAACACTGGCGCGGCTGATCACCGCTACGCTCACGACCCTGGAAGAGCATGGCTTGGAGGGGGCGACGATCGCCCGAATCGCAGGCGTGGCGAAAATCGCGCCGGCGAGCGTCTATCGACGGTTTCGTGACAGGGATGCACTCTACCGGGTAGCTCTGCTGCATGTGCTGGAACGGGCGGCAGATCAGGATGTCGTGAACGAGCACTCCGGTGGGCAGACGCTAGAGGCTCATGTTCATCGAATCGTCTCCTTGACGCTGCAGCAGTTCACGTTGCAGCCGGGGCTTATGCGGGCTCTGACGAGATTTGTGGAGTCAGACTCGGACGAAGAGTTTCGGACCAGGGCGTTGCGGAGCATTTCGATCAGCTACGAACGTCTCACGGACGGGCTCCTTGCCTACCGCGAGCGGATAGTGAATCCCGATCCACGCAAAGCAATCACCTTTGCGCTCCTCACGATGGGTACCGTGATCGAAGTCCGTGCGCTGGAGCAGGTCTCCATGTGGAACGAGTTGACGCAGCTCAGTGACGAGGATTTTGTGACAGAGGTCTCGCGGAGCTTTCTTGGATATCTCGGATACTCAGGGTCTGATGTCGTCGAACGTTAGTGCGCTTTATTGGGGTGGTGCGGCGCAGGTGAAGTTGGTGCTGTCTTCGGTGCTTCCTTTGCCTGTGTATTGGGCGAGCTGTGGGTAGGGGCAGAGGGGGCGGGTCATCTGAATCTTTCTGTCCGCGGTGTACTTTGCGGCGATGATGGAGGTGGGGGCTTTGCCGGTCTCTACCCAGTCTTGAAGCTGATCGATTGCACCTGCGCCGGGGGAGGGAAGGCCGATCTGGCCGAAGCCGCTGGGGCCGGGGCCGCCGGCACAGTGGCCCATGCCGGGCACCATGTAGAGCTTCACGGCAGCTTCGGCCTGGGCGGGGCCTACCTTGGCGACGACCTGCTGGTAGTAGGCGATGGTGTTGAGCGGGGAGATGGCCGGGTCGTTCCAGCCGTGGTAGAGGAGGAGCTTGCCGCCGTGGGCGATGAAGGGGGCGAGATCCGGGTTGGTGGCGTTGAGGGGCTCGGCCATCTTTTCGTGGGCGGTGCGGACGGAGGCGTCGACTGCAGCGGCGAGGGGCGACCAGGCGGGGTCGTCGTAGACCATGTAGCGGAAGAAGTTGAGCATGTAACGGCTCTCCGAGGGGCCGCCGCCGGTGATCCAATCGCGCCAGTCGGCTTCACCGCCGGGCATGAGGCCGGGGAAGATGGGGTTGCCGGTGGAGTCGTGGCCGCCGGCGTAGATCTTGCTGAGAGATGCGACCTGGGGGGCGGTGAGGCAGGTGAGCTCGTCGCCTGACTTGCAGAGGAGGGTGGCGGGATCGAAATGGCAGGTGCGCGGGTCGTTGAGGAGTCCGTCCTTGAGTCCGTCCTGTGCGTCGCAGGCGTTGAGTACAGCGGTGTTGATGGCTCGGAGCTTGAAGGAAGAGATGTAGCCTTCGGGGTGGGCGATGACGGTGTGGCTGACGTCGACGCCGGCGGAGAGGAGACCAGTCCAGTTGTTGGCGGGGGCACCGGCGAGGATGCCGTCGTAGTCTTCCGGGAAGCGCTGGGCCTCCATGAGGGCTTCGCGGCCGCCGTCGGAGCAGGCGTCGAAGTAGGCTTTTTTCTGGGGCTCGCCGTAGTAGGCGGCGAGGATGGTCTTGGCGCGCTGAGTGGTCAGGTGCAGGGCACGGTAGCCGAAGTCCTTGATCTTCTCCGGGTGATGATAGGCCCAGCTTGCGTCTTCGGCTTCGGCCTGGTGGCCGGTGTCGGTGCCTGCGGTGGCGTAGCCCTTGCGGAGGTTGCTGGCCATCTGACCGTAGGCGATGGTTCCGGCGAAGCCTCCGTTGCCTACGTCGAGGAGGCGATGATTCCAGGCTGGTTTGCCCTTGGGGGCTTCCTTTTCTGGGAGCCAAACTTCGAAGCGAATTTCGGAGTCAGGTGTGGGGCGGAGGATGCCGGTGACTCGGCAGAAGGCGGGGAGGGATGCGATGGGGTCGCCGTAGGGCGGCTTGAGGGGGCCGGGTGGGACGGCTTCTGCGTGGGTGATGGTGGTGTCGGGCAGGGAGAGGGCGGCGAGGCTGGCGCAGGTTGCTGCGTGGGCGGCGGCGGAGGAGATGAGGAGAGCGAGAGGAATGAGGATGGATCGCATGGGGTCGAGCGAAGTCTATCACCGACAGCGAAAAGGGCATGAAGGGCTACTACTGCACCGAGACTTTTGCGTCTTCTGATGAAGGGTACGCAGCAACCTGCAACTCATCACGCTAGAAGATATTCCTCAAGTGGCGGCACTTATGAACACTCACGGGAATGTCATGCTCACGCAGAATTGCCACAAGCTCCCACATGCGCGTTATATTCTTTTTCGCGCTCGTTCTGAACCAAAAGATCGCGCAGGAAGCCACGAAGTTCTTCGGAGGTGCGGGGAGGTTAGTGTTGTACCAATCAAGGGTTTCTCGAATGTGTTTCCACCCAGTTGCGCTTAGACTCCCTGAGTCAAGAAGCTTATATGCAGCGGTGAATATATCCCCTGCGGCCTCTTTGAGTCTTCGTCCAATTTTTAGTGTCGTAAATCTGAGGTATATTTCGCCTGCTTACAGGAGTGCCGAACCATGGCTGTCGAGGTGGTCTTGCAGGTGGAGCGAGGCCAGAACACCGGCAAAGACGTCGCCGGTGGCGATACCGCTGGCATCGCCTTTCAGGATGGCTTCCCGGAGCGCGTTTAGCTTGGCGTCTTCTTCGAGATTGAATTGCGGCTGGTGCTCGGGATTTGTCATTGCGATATGTTCCTCGGATTGAAATTGGAGTGCCCGGGGCTAAAGCCTCTCCTTCCTTGCCCGTTGACGGTGGGCTGAAGCCCACCTCTAATCCGGACGGCAACAGCAACAGCAAACGCAGATTCCCTTCGGGAATGACAACAAAGGGACCAGGGTTAAGTGTGGAGCTAAAGAAAAACCCCACGATGACTGCGGAGTTTGTCCGGAGATCATCGTGGGCTGCAGTGCTGATGCTTAGGCGCTGACGGGTTCTTTGATCTCGCTGAGGCGCTTGGCGAGGAGCTTTTCGAGGTCTTCGAGGGCCTTGGAGAAGCCTTCGATGCCTTCCTTGAGCTTGTCGTGAGCCATGCGGTCCTCGGCGTGCATCTTCTCGAAGGTCTCCTTGTCCATGGGGATCTTCTGGATGTCCATGGAGGCGGACTTTGAGGCGTCAAGCTTCCTGGTGAGGGTGTCCTGGCTGGCTTCGAGCTCGGCGAGGAGCTTGGGGGCGATGGTGAGGAGGTCGCAGCCGGCGAGCTCGGTGATCTCACCGATGTTGCGGAAGCTCGCGCCCATGACGACGGTCTTGTAACCGAACTTCTTGTAGTAGTTGTAGATGGTGGTGACGGACTGTACGCCGGGGTCTTCTGAGCCGGTGTAGTCCTTGCCGGTGTCCTTCTTGTACCAGTCAAGAATGCGACCGACGAAGGGCGAGATGAGGGTGACCTTGGCTTCCGCGCAGGCGATGGCCTGGTGGAGACCGAAGAGGAGAGTCAGGTTGCAGTGGATGCCCTCGGTCTCGAGCTGCTCGGCTGCCTTGATTCCTTCCCAGGTGCTGGCGATCTTGATGAGGACGCGCTCACGGCCGATGCCGGCTGCATCGTACTGGGCGATGATGTCGTGGGCCTGCTCGATGGTCTTCTCCTTGTCGAAGGAGAGGCGTGCGTCGACTTCCGTGGAGACACGGCCGGGGACGATATCGAGGATCTTGCGGCCGAAGGCTACGGCGAGGGTCTTGAAGGCGTGGGCTGCGACTTCCTTGTCGTCCGCGTTGGAGCCGAGCTCCTTCTGGGCGGTCTTGAGGACGTCGTCGACGATGGACTGGTACTCGGGGAGCGCGGCGGCGGCTGCGATCAGGGATGGGTTCGTGGTCGAGTCGGTGGGCTTGAACTGCTTGATGGAGTTGATGTCGCCGCTGTCAGCGACTACGGTGGTCATCGTTTTCAGTTGTTCGAGTAGGCTCGGCACGTTTTAGCTCCTGTTGTTGCGCTGCGGTGATTTTATCTCTTCTACGTTAAGGATTGGATGCGGCAATGGATTGGATGGCGTCATGGTGGCGTTTATCGGGCGGGGAGAGTGTCCTTGATGGTGGCGGATGGTGAGCTTTCGTTTCCGGTTTCATCGATGGACGTGACGCGGTAGAGGTACGGGTGGCCGGGCTCAACGGCCAGATCGCGGTAGGACGGGCCGGGGAGCGGGGTGGCGTTGAGCTTGCGGAAGGGGCCGGCGGGGGTTTCGGCGCGATAGAGGTTGTAGCCGAGGAGGTCGTGCTCGGTGTTGGGTTCCCAGGAGAGATCGATGGAGGGTGGTGAGTTGAAGCCGCCGCCGGCGACGGAGGCGAGGCCTGTGGGGGCGTGGGGTGGGAAGGTGTCGCGATTGGTGAGGGTGACGGGGGCAGATGGCTCGCCGAAGAGGTCCAGGGTGTGGCGGCCAAGGGTGACGGTGCGGATGCGTTGGGCGGTGTAGGTGTAGGTGTCGAGGGGCTTGACGGTGGGGTCGAGGAGGCCGCCGGGGTCAGTGGGGGAGTCCGGAGAGCGGAGGGTTGCCTGATTGGGCGGGGTGGATGGGGCGGGTCCGCCGCCGAGGGGGGAGCGGGTTTTGGGCTTTTTGGTGGCTGGGGGGGTGATGGGGCCTTTGACGTCGGCGATGAGGGTGCGGTGGAGCTGCATGGACGTGGTGGTGGGGAGCGGGGTCCACTCGATGACGGCGCCGTCCCTGCCGGGGCGGACGTGGATGGAGCCGGTGGGGGGTGGGGCGGAGCCGGAGGCGGCGTAGACCTGCGGGGGTGGCGGGGCGAATCGGCCCTGGGGATTCTGGAGCTGGATGCGATAGATCAGGAGCTGCGGCGGGTCTACGAGGAGAGCCGGGGGGAGGGTCTGGACGTGGCGGTACTCGCCGGGGGCTACGGGGAGTCGCTCAACCGGGGTGCAGGGAGCGGGGGTGCTGGCGGGGCGCGGGATGGCCGGGCCGGGGCGGGGATGGGCCACGACCTCTCGGCAGATGACGGCGGTGATGGGCTTGCGGATAGTCTGCTTGTCGGTGGTCGTGGTGGGGGTGTTCCAGGTGAGGATGACGTGGTCTCCGGAGCGCTGGGCGGCGAGGCCGGTGGCGGGCGCGGGGAGTTGCAGCGATGGGGGCTGCGGGGGGCCGGGGCTGGCGCAGCCGAGGGTGAGCAGGGCAAGCGCGTTGGCGGCGAGGAGAATCGGGAGTTTGGAGTGCGAACGGGACATCCAGTTCAGGCTAGCATTCGTAGGATTTAGAGGTGAGGCTGAATTCTCAACGGCGTCCCGATTTGGAGAAAAGACTTGGGTCCTCGTAGAAAGCGGGCATCTTTTCATGACGCTTCAACATCTGTTGAGCAGGTGAAAAATATGTCTCTCAAGACTGAATTTCCTGTTCCTGAATCTTTGGCTCCCATCAACCCGCTTCCTGAACCGCAGGCGGATAACTCTGCTATCCAGGTGGATGGCGAGGCTGCGGAGTCGTTTATCGCGGAGAAGCGCATCGGTGAGCGGATCAAGTATCTGCGGTTGAAGAAGTCGATGGGGCTGGTGGAGCTGGGACGGCATACGGGTCTTTCAGCTAGCTTTCTTTCGCAGTTGGAGACGGGTCGGGTGGTGCCTACGCTCAGAAATCTGGCGCGCATCGCGATGGTGTTCTCCAAGGACCTGAACTTCTTCTTTGAGCCGGAGCCGCAGACGCTGTTCCGGGTGCATCGTGCGAAGGACCGTGTGCGGCTGCCGCAGACGGGGGTAACCGACCCGGCGTACTTCTTCGAGAGCCTGGGGTACATGGTGCCTGACCGGCAGCTCGACCCGTACTTTGCGGAGTTTCTGGCGGGGAAGAACGATCGTGAGCCGCGGGCGCATCAGCATGTCGGTTGCGAGTTCCTTTACCTGCTGACGGGGCAGTTGGATGTGCAGCATGGCGAGGTCACGCATCATGTTGAGGCGGGCGATGCGATCTACTTCGATGCGACGACGATCCATAGTTACAAGTGCACCGGAGACGCTTCTGCGACGGCCTTGATTGTGACGCTGCAGCAGCCGGTTGGCGGACAGCAACAGGGACGGCCGAATGGGTTTGTCTCGGCGCGGACTCGTGCGGCGGCTGCAGCTTCAGTGAACGGGCCGAGGATCACGGATGTGATGGGATCGCGCAAGGTGGCTCAGTAGGACAACTTTTCAGTAAGGTAATGCAAAACACCCGCTCAAGTTTTGAGCGGGTGTTTTGCGTTTGGGCAAAGGAAACGCGGGAGGTGGAATGCACATCCATGGTGGTGTCTCGGGATGGGCGATGTTTCCCGAACCTAAGGAGAGAGTCATGGCTGAGGATGTGCAGGCCCCGGTGAACAGCGCGCGGACGAGCTTTACGCCGTTGCCGGATGCGAAGCAGGTGGGCGACTTGTATGTCGCGCTGCCCAAGGGAAACAAGGATGGCGTGGAGTGGGCGCATGCCCGTCAGACGATCCTGGTGGAGCCGCAGGCGCTGTATGAACTCTGGAAGGATGAGACGTCCTACCCGCTCTGGATGGAGCATGTGGTGTCAGTCACTCCGGGTGAGGGAAAGACGAGCCATTGGGTGATAGGCGATCCGGAGGATGCGGATGGGAAGCGCATTCAGTTCGACAGTGAACTTACGGAGGATGTTCCGGGACAGAAGATTGCCTGGAAGTCGACTGGCGGGGAGGTGGAGCAGAGTGGGTCGGTTGAGTTCAAGGCTCGCAAGGATGGGCGTGGGACAGTGGTTACGCTGATTCAGGGGGTGAAGGTGGGTGCGCTGGCGAGCTTTGCGGCGAGTGTGGCGAAGCGTGGGCCGAAGCAGACGGTGATCGAGGATCTGCGGCACTTCAAGCAGATGGCGGAGGCGGGCGAGATTCCCTCGGTGAAGGGGCAGGCGCATGGGCCTCGGGGAATGTCTGGCGGGATCAAGGAGTGGATGTATGGAGAGACGAACCCTACGCCGCCTGGGACGAGTGAAGGGCCTTTGACGGCGAAGGAGTAGTCGTCAGTTCTCTGTGATCAGTTGTCAGGCGATGCGAGTGCGTTCTAAACGGGATTGGAGAGTTGAGATGAAGGCAGTTTGCTGGATGGGGAAACAGAAGATCGAGATACAGACGGTGAAAGATCCTGAGATTATCAATCCGCAGGATGCGGTGATTCGGATTACACGGACGGCGATTTGCGGGAGCGACCTACACCTCTATGACGGGTACATTCCTACGATGGAGTCGGGCGACATCCTGGGGCATGAGTTCATGGGGATCGTGGAAGAGGTGGGGAGCGAGGTCAAGAAGCTGAAGCGTGGGGACCGCGTGGTGGTGCCGTTTACGATCGCTTGCGGTAGCTGTTTGTTTTGCAAGAAGGACAACTGGTCTCTTTGTGATAACTCGAATCCGAACGCGCATATTGCGGAGGAGATGTACGGGTACTCGGGGTCGGCGTTGTTTGGGTACTCGCATATATACGGCGGGTATGCAGGTGGGCAGGCACAGTATGCGCGAGTGCCGTTTGCGGATGTGGGGCCGATCAAGATCGAGAACGACCTTCCGGATGAGAAGGTGTTATTTCTGTCTGACATTTATCCGACCGGATACCAAGGGGCGGTGAACGCCAACATCGAGCCGGGCGATACGGTTGCGGTGTGGGGCTGCGGGCCGGTAGGGCTGTTTGCGATCGCTTCCGCTTACATGCTGGGGGCGGGAAAGGTGATTGCGATCGACCGTTATCCCGAGCGGCTGAAGCTGGCGAGGGAGTACTGCGGGGCGACCACGATCGACTACACGCAGGACGACGTGATCGTGGTGGAGGCGTTGCGCGATCTGACCGGCGGCATCGGCCCGGATAGCTGCATTGACGCGGTGGGGATGGAGGCGCATTCCAATACTTTCGTTGGCAAGTACGACTCGGTGAAGCAGGCAGTGGGGCTGGAGACGGACCGTCCGTTTGTGCTGCGGCAGGCGATTCAGGCGGTGCGTAAGGGCGGTACGCTTTCCATCCCGGGCGTGTATGGCGGTGTGTTGGATAAGGTGAACTTCGGCGCGGCGTTTGGCAAGGGCGTGAAGATGGGTATGGGACAGACGGACATGCACAAGTACCTGGCTCCGCTGCTGAAGTTCGTGGAGGATGGGAAGATCGATCCTTCATTTTTGATCTCGCACCGGATTGGCATTGAGCAGGTTCCGGATGCGTTCAAGATGTGGCGGGATAAGGAAGATGCTGTCACGAAGATTGTGATTGATCCCTGGCAGGACGTGATCGCTTAGTCGCGGCAGGAAAAACAGGGGCGGTGCCGGATTCCGGTGTCGCCCCTTTTACTTTGTGCTGGCGATACACTGCTGGGATGAGCGATGACTTGCTGAATCCGGCGGGGATACGGGTGGCTGGGATCAAGATGATTCCGGTGCGGGGTGGGAAGTACAAGGTGTGGACCAAGCGCATGGGGAGCGGGCCTTTGAAGGTGCTGCTGCTGCATGGCGGGCCGGGGTTCACGCATCAGTACCTGGAGGCGATGGAGTCGTTTCTGCCTGAGGCCGGGATCGAGATGTATTACTACGATCAGCTGGGGTGCGGCAACTCGGACAAGCCGGATGATGTGTCGTTATGGACGCGGGATCAGTATCGCGAAGAGGTGGAAGAGGTGCGGGTGGGGTTGGGGTTGGACTACTTTGTGCTTTATGGGCAGAGCTGGGGTGGGATGCTTTCGATTGAGTATGCGCTGAAATATCAGCATCATCTGCGGGGGATGGTGATCTCCAATATGACGGCGGGGATACAGGCTTACCTGGGGCGGCTGGATTATTTGAAGGGCTTGCTTTCGGCGGAGTCGAGGGTGGAGTTGGAGAGGCTGGAGGCGGTGGAGGACTACGACTCGGCTGAGTACCAGCGGATCATGATGGAGGAGCTTTACCCGCAGACGATCTGCCGGACCAAGCCTTGGCCGGAGCCTGTGACGAGGGCGTTTCGGGATGCGAACCTGGCGATCTATAACGAGATGCAGGGCAAGAGCGAGTTTGTGGTGACGGGGAACTTCAAGGATTGGGAGAGCTGGGATCGGCTGCACGAGATTGGGGTGCGGACGCTGACGATTGGCGCGGCGCATGACACGATGGACCCGGCGGATCTGAAGAAGATGGCGGAGTTGATGCCGAAGGGAGAGCATCTGCATTGCCCGAATGGAAGCCATCTGGCGATGTGGGATGACCAGGCGGTTTACTTTGAGGGGCTGCTGAAGTTTCTGCGGTCGCTTTAGTGCCTGTCGGCTAGTGTTTTTCGTATGCGTCTGAGTCGACCTGGGTGGAGGTGTAGGCGGTGGGGCGCTTCCAGAGATGGCGGAAGAGGGCGTCGGCTTCTTTGGATTCGGGGTCTCGATCCGTGTAGACGCGGTGGCCCTGGCCTAAGGCTTCTGCGGCTTGCGTGAGGAGATGTAGGCGCGCAGGGATCCTCACGGCCGCGGGGCCGAAGTAGCGGAAGTCATGGCTGAGGAGGATGCGGCCATTGCGGTAGAACGGGTAGGTGCCGAGGTCTTTGAGGAGATGCTCCGGCGCGGCGTGGAGACGGCTGCGGGCGTTGTGGCTGGCGGTGCCGTTGTGCTGGTGGAACTGGTAGATGCAGTCGGGGCGATGGGTGTGGTCGGGGGTGAAGTAGTCGCGGGCGTCGAGGCCCTCGCGCACGATGGCGGCGTAGATGACTGCGCCGAGGGGGTAGCCGTCGGAGTGGGCGAGGGAGTGGCTGGTGATGCCGAGGATGCGGTCGCCGGGCTGGGCAGTGCGGCGGATAGCTGGCTTGCAGATGGCGAGGGTGAGAAGAGGGTCTTCGCCGGGTGCGGGTTGGATGGCGCAGGGTGCGCCGCCGCGGTCTGAGGTGAGCTTGTAGAGGTAGGTGCGGGGCATGTTGCTGGCTTAGACGCTGGCTGCTGGTCGGAGGCTTGCTGCTTCTGGGGGTAGGATCGCAAACCCATTGTCCAGGCGCGGGCCGAAGTGCGATTTGTTGGCGACTCATACGCCGGTGAACGGCGACCCGAGCTCGCACACTTCGGCAGAGAAAAGGCCGCCCTTGGGGGCGGCCTTTCATAGGAATTTAACTACAGATTTATTTCTGGGCGGTTTCGAAGCGCTTATTGATCTCTTCCCAGTTGACGGTGCTCCACCAGGCTGCGAGATAGTCGGGGCGCTTGTTCTGGTACTTGAGGTAATAGGCATGCTCCCAGACGTCGTTGCCGAGGATGGGGTAGAGGCCCTGGGAGAGGGGCGAGTCCTGGTTGGCGGTGGTGAGGATCTCGAGCTTGCCGCCCTTGAATACGAGCCAGCCCCAGCCTGCGCCGAACTGCTTGGCGGTGGTCTCGTTGAACTTCTTCTTGAAGTCTTCAAAGGAGCCGAAGTCGGTGGTGATCTGGAGGCCGATGTTGCCGGTGGGCTCGCCGCCGCCCTGGGGCTTCATGATCTGCCAGAACATGGTGTGGTTGACGTGGCCGCCGCCGTTGTTCTGGACGACCTTGCGGACGTCTTCGGGGATACTGGCGAGGTCTTTCACGAGCTCTTCGGGGGTCTTCTTGCCGAGGTCGGGATACTTCTCGACCGCTCCGTTGAGGTTGGTGACGTAGGTCTGGTGGTGCTTGTCATGGTGCAGCTTCATGGTCGCTTCGTCGATGAAGGGCTCGAGCGCGTCGTAGGCGTAGGGCAACGGGGGAAGTTCAAAGGCCACGGTGGATCTCCTTGTTGGGTGTTGCGCGAGGTTTGCGGCTGTTTGCCGCGTACAGGTGGTTCGATGCGGGTGGGGGTGGAAGCGATGTTAAGAGTTTGTGTCTTGTGACTAGGGTACAGGGTGGAGTTGTGGGTTGGGACAGGAGAACAAATACGGAGGTTCTGAGCTTCGCTCAGAATGACGGCCAAAACAACAGCAACAGCAACGGCAACTACGGGGGTTCTTCGCTGCGCTCAGAATGACGACCTCTTTTGCGAGGGTTGCGAGACTTTCATGTGGGCGGGGGCGGCGTTTGGGCGGGTTTTGGTTTCTAATCGGGGGAATGAACGAGAAAGCTTCGGATTATCGCTGGCTGGATGATGACGGGGCGGCCTTTGGGTCGCCGGGTGTGGAACCGCGCTGGACTTCGAGCAAGAAGGACGCGGTGTCGACGGCTTACTCGGCATCAAGCCGGGTGTGGTTTACGGTGTCGCACGGGACGTTGAACGAGGTGTACTACCCGACGATCGATCGTCCACAGATGCGCGATATGGAGCTTCTGTTTACGGACGAGGAGACGTTTTTCCACGAGGAGAAACGGGATTTCGAGTACGACTTCCACTACGTGGACCCGGGTGCTCCGGCGGTGAGGGTGGTGGCTTCTGACCTGGATGGGCGGTATACGGTCACGAAGGAGTTTATTGCCGATCCGCATCATCCGGTGGTGCTGATGAATGTGAAGATCGCCGGGGATGAGGCGGTGGTCTCCCGGCTGAAGTGCTATGTGCTGCTGGCTCCGCACCTGGATGGGGGTGGCGCGGGGAACTCGGCACGATCGCTTTCCGTGGCTGGGCGTCGGACGCTGCTGGCGTGGAAGGGCGAGCACAACTCGCTGGCGGTGGGGGCGGACTGCGGGTTTACGCGGAGCTCGTGCGGGTATGTGGGGACGAGCGATGGGTACCAGGACCTGTCCACGCATATGAAGATGCAGTGGCAGTTTGGGCAGGCGCTGAATGGGAATGTGGCGGTGACGGGCGAGATCGACGTGGCGCGGAACCGGGAGTTCACGATTGCGATTGCGTTCGGCGATGGGCACCATGCGGCGCTGTCCGGGATGATGCAGACGCTCTCCACGCCTTATGCCGAACATGCGAAACGGTTTATCGACCAGTGGCATCGGGCTGAGTCGCCGGCGGCGCTGGCCAAGGCTTCCACCGACGGCGGGCGGCTGATGCGGGTGAGCCATAACGTCATCCTGACGCATGAGGATAAGACGTACTCGGGCGCGTTTATTGCTTCGGCTTCGATTCCGTGGGGGGCCTCGAAGGGGGATGACGATCTGGGTGGGTATCACCTGGTTTGGACTCGGGATATGGTGCAGTCGGCGACGGCTTTGCTGGCTTGCGGGAGAACGGAGACCGCTCGACGGGCACTGGTTTACCTGGCTTGTACGCAGCGGCCGGATGGCGGGTTTGCGCAGAACTTCTGGATCGATGGGTCGGCTTACTGGACCGGGATTCAGTTGGATGAGGTGGCGTTTCCGATCATCCTGGCGTGGCGGCTCTGGAAGGTGGATGGGCTGGGGGTGTTCGACGTCTTCCCGTTTGTGGAGAAGGCGGCGGCGTTCCTGGTGCGGTATGCGCCGGTGACCCAGCAGGAGCGTTGGGAGGAGAATGCGGGGTACTCGCCTTCTACGCTGGCGGCGGTTATCTCAGGGCTGGTTTGTGCGGCGGATATCGCACGGGCTTATCAGGCTTCTGAGTTGGCTGGGTTTCTGGAGACCTATGCGGACTGGATTGAATCGCATCTGGACGAGTGGACGACGACCGAAGACGGGATGCTGCTGGATGGAGTGAAGCGGCACTATATGCGGATTCGTCCGCCGGCTGAGGGCGAGCCGTTCCATAATCCGGGGGTGAAGCCTGGGTTTATCCGGCTGGCGAACCGTGGGCCGGAGGAGGAGTCGGAGTTCGACGCGCGGGAGGTTGTGGACGGCGGATTCCTGGAGCTGGTGCGGTACGGGATTCGGCGAGCTGACGATCCGCTGATGGTGGAGTCGCTGAAGGTTGTTGACGCTTGTTTGAAGTATGAGACGCCCTACGGGCCTTGCTGGCGGAGGTACAACCACGACGGCTATGGGCAGAAGAAGGATGGCGGCCCTTACGACGGGTTTGGGCAGGGCAGGGCGTGGCCTCTGCTGGGCGGCGAACGGGCGCACTATGAGCTCGCTGCGGGCCATGATGTGAAGCCGTTTATTACGGCGTATGAGAAGTTTTCTTCGATCGGCGGGATGCTGCCGGAGCAGGTCTGGGATCACGACGATATGCCGGAGGAAGGGCTGTACCTGGGGCGGTCGGCGGGGTCTGCGCAGCCTCTGGTGTGGGCCCATGCGGAGTATGTGAAGCTGCTGCGGTCGGTTTCGGATGGGAAGGTGTTCGATACGATTTCCGTGGTGGCGGAGCGGTATGCGGTCGAGCCAGGGACGCGGACGTTCCAGAACACGGTGGAGATCTTCCAGACGGCGCGGCCTTTTGCGACGATTCCGACAGGGTTTACGCTGCGGGTTGTGGATCGGGCACGGTTCCGGATGAGCTATACGCTGGACGGCTGGGCTACGACGACGACGGTGGACTCGCGGGTAGTTGGATATCCGGGATCGTTTGCGGATGTGGTGATGCCGGGCGAGCCGGGGGAGCTGGAGTTTACGTTGTTCTGGCCGACGACGGCGGACGCCCCGGAGCACTGGCTGGGGCATAACTATAAGGTGGCGGTGACGTCGCAGGGGCCGGAGACGATGCCTGCGGGGGCTAAGCCGCAGTCGTAGCGTTTGCCGGGAAAGCGGATTGTTTGGAGCAGGAAAGCGGAGCCGGCATCGAAACGGGTACGGGCTCCGCTAGTACACTGTTAAAGCACGCAGTGATTCAAGCACATGGCGGGGAACACGAAGCCTCGCCGAGCGAATTCAAAAAGATGCAGGACCGAATTCTAAAAGACGCAGGACCAGGAGCAGCATGAGCGATACGCAGCAGCACGAACTCGATCAGCTTTCGATCAATACGCTTCGCTTTCTCGCGGTTGATCAGGTGGAGAAGGCGAAACAGGGACATCCCGGCGCACCGTTGGGTTGCGCGCCCATTGCCTATCTTCTTTATACGAAGTACATGAAGTATGACCCCAAGGACCCGTTGTGGTCCGACCGGGACCGTTTTGTGCTCTCGAACGGTCATGCTTCCGCGCTGCAGTATGGTGCGCTGCACCTGGCTGGGTTCGATCTGCCGATGTCGCAGCTGGAGCAGTTCCGGCAGTGGGGTTCGCATACTCCCGGGCACCCGGAGTATGGCGAGACGCCGGGCGTCGAAGTAACGACGGGCCCGCTGGGACAGGGACTGGCCGAGGCTGTGGGTCTGGCGATCGCTGAGAAGCATCTGGCGGCGCTCTACAACCATGAGAACCATACGCCGGTGGACCACCACACCTATGTCATTTGTGGCGATGGTGACCTGATGGAAGGCATCTCGCACGAGTCCTGCTCGCTGGCGGGAACGCTGGGCCTGGGCAAGCTGATTGTGCTGTATGACGACAACCTGATCTCGCTGGATGGACCGACGGAGCTGAGCTATACCGAGGACGTGACGAAGCGGTTCGAGGCCTACCACTGGCATGTGCAGATGGTGGATGACGGCAACGATCTGAAGGCTCTGGAAGATGCGATCGAAAACGCGAAGGCGGCGACGACGCGGCCCTCACTGATCCGCGTGCGGACGGTGATCGGGTACGGCAGCCCCAAGGCCGGTACGAGCAAGGTCCATGGCGAGGCGCTTGGACCGGAAGCGACCAAGGAGACCAAGCGCAACCTGGGCTGGCCCGAGGATAAGAGCTTCTACGTTCCGGAAGAGGCTGGGAAGAACTGGCACGAGAAGTCCGTGGTTCGCGGCAAGAAGCTCCATGAGGAGTGGGACAAGACGTTCGCGGAGTACACGAAGGCCTATCCCGAGCTGGGTGCGGAGTACTCCCGCGTGACCGAGCACAAGCTGGCCGCGGGCTGGGAGAAGGCTCTGCCGGTGTTTCCGACGGACAAGCCGATTGCGACCCGCACCGCGGGTAATGTGGTGATGAACGCGATTGCGAAGGTTGTGCCGGAGCTGTTTGGCGGCGCGGCCGACCTGACGAGCTCGACGAAGACGATCTTCAAGGATTCACCGAGCTTCCATGTGGATCCTAAGGGTCGCAACGTGTTCTTCGGCGTGCGTGAGTTTGGGATGATGGCTGCGGTGAACGGGATCGCGGCGCACGGCGGGTTGATTCCGTTCGGCTCGACGTTCTTTACGTTCTCCGACTACTGCCGCAACGCGATCCGCATGGGCGCGCTGCAGAGCTCTCACTCGCTCTATGTCTTCACGCACGATTCGATCGGCCTGGGCTCTGACGGGCCGACGCACCAGCCCATTGAGCAGTTGGCGAGTCTGCGTTTGATTCCGCAACTGACGGACTTCCGTCCGGCGGATGCGAACGAGACGACGACCTGCTGGCAGTTGATGCTGGAACGCCAGTCGGCGAGCGTGCTGGTGCTTTCTCGCCAGGACCTGCCGGTGCTGGATGCGGCGAAGTACAAGACCGCTGAAGGCGTTCGCAAGGGCGCTTATGTGCTCGAGGCGTACGGCAAGGATCTGATCCTGGTCGCGACGGGCTCCGAGGTGGAGATGATCATGAAGGCGGCACTGACGCTGAAGGAAGAAGGCATCCTGGCGACGGTGGTTTCCATGCCGAGCTTCAAGATCTTCGAGGAGCAGGACGAGGCGTATAAGCTCTCGATCTTCCCGCATGGAGCGCCGACGATCTCGCTCGAGGCGGGTGCGACGATGGGCTGGTACAAGTACGTCGGACGCGACGGCATTGCCATTGGAGTGGATCGGTTTGGGGCTTCGGCTTCTGCACCTGAGGTGCAGGATAAGCTGGGGATCTCGGCTTCTGCTGTGGTCACTGCGGCTAAGAAGCTGCTGAAGAAGTAAGGGAAATAGAGGGCGGGGCCTACGGGCTCCGCCTTTGTTTTTTTGGCTGGTTGGGACAGGGCTCAGGGATCAGGGATCAGGGATCAGGGATCAGGTGTCAGGGCTCAGGGCTCAGGGATCAGCAACGGCCAGTTCGGGGCATCCTTCGCTTTGTTTCGGTCGGGATGACCTCGTTATTGGCTGGACCAATCCGGGGTTCCATTTTGGGAGTTCGGGGTTTGTGGTTGATTTCTGGTTTTGATGGGTGTCTCTTGGGGATTTGCTGCTGTTTTGTCCGGCCGGCTGACGGCTTCACCAGCGAAATATGACATGCAAAACGTGGTGACTGCACCACAAATCACCACACACTGCCATGCAGTGCAGTACAGAAGGTTTTTGGGATGAGTATGGTTGAGAGCGAGCGGGAGATGGTGCGGAAGACGGCGGAGAAGCCGGCCGAGGAGAGCTTTACCTCCCTGCAGCCGACGTATGAGGACAGCGTTCCGCCCGATCCGGAGAACGACTGGGAGTATGAGGACTAATGATGACGCAGGATGAGGCGAAGGCAGCGGTTGCGCGGCGGGCGGTGGAGTTCGTCGAAGACGGGATGCGGGTGGGGTTGGGGACCGGGACGACGGCGACGATGTTTATCCGGGCGCTGGCGGAGCGGAAGCCGAAGATTCGGTGCGTGGCTTCTTCCGATGCGAGCTTCAACCTGGGGGCGGAGCTGGGGCTGGATATGATGACGCTGAACGAGCTGCCGGAGATCGATGTGTATATCGACGGGGCGGATGAGGTGGGGCCTGGGTTGGCGCTGATCAAGGGCGGGGGTGGGGCTCTGCTGCGGGAGAAGATTGTTGCCAGTGCGGCGAAGCGGTTTGTGGTTGTCGTCGATTCGAGCAAGGTGGTGGAGTGTTTAGGAAAGTTTCCTTTGCCGATTGAGGTGATCAAGATGGCGCTGCCGCTGGTGCTGCCTAAGCTGGAGGCTTTGGGGCTGGAGCCTAAGCAGAGACGGGCCAAGAGTGGCGACGGGCCTTATCTGACGGATGAGGGGAATTTTATTGTGGATTGTTTTGTGGGGAAGATTGCCGATCCCGTCATGGTTGCGGCGGAGGTTCGGGCAATTGTTGGGGTGGTGGAGCATGGGTTGTTTTTGGGGATGGCTCAGGTTGCTCTGGTGGCGGGGGAGGATGGGGTTACGGAGTGGTTGGGGTGAAAGCGAATCACAGAGGGCGCGGAGTACAAAGAGAGATAGGAACGGGCAACGGCGTGTATTGAACAGTTTTGAGTTGTCAGTTTTGAGTTGAAGCAAGTGCAATAACAAATGCCGATGCGGGGTTCTTCGCTTCGCTCAGGATGACGGCGCAGAACGGACAACGGCAACGGCCCGGGGCTAAAGCCCTTTCTTGTTTGTGGCCCTTGACGGGGGGCTGAAGCCCCCCTCTAATCCGAACGGCAACGGCAACGGCAACGGCAACGGCAACGGCAACGGCAACGGCAACAACAACGGCAACAACAACAACAACAGCAAATGGTAATGGCAACGGCAACGGCAAATGGCAACGGCAGATTCCCTTCGGGAATGAGAGCAAAAGGGATGACAACAAAGCGCAGGCCCCGGGAATGGCCAACAGGGCTGCATCGAATGGCGCTTGACGGACGTCTGAATACTTATGACTCAATCGATTAGTACGAATGCGAAGGTTTGGTTGATTACGGGGACCTCGTCGGGGTTCGGTAGAGAGCTTGCGGAGCAGTTGCTGGGGGCGGGGGAGAAGGTTGTGGCTACGGCTCGGAAGACGGAGACGATTGCTGATCTGGCGGAGACGCATCCCGATACGGCGCTGGTGGTGGCTCTCGATGTGACGAAGGAAGAGACCATTGAGGCTGCGCTGAAGGCGGCGCTGGATAAGTTTGGGCGGGTGGATGTGCTCGTCAACAATGCCGGGTATGGGTTGGCCGGGGCGGTGGAAGAGGCGACCGAGGCGGAGTTTATGCCGGTGTTCGAGACGAATGTGTTTGGGTTGATCCGGACCACGCGGGCGTTTTTGCCGCAGTTTCGGAAGCAGAAGAGTGGGAGCATTGTGAACCTTTCTTCGATCGGCGGACTGATCGGGTCGCCGGGGTGGGGGTACTACAACGCGAGCAAGTTTGCGGTGAATGGATTTTCTGAGGCGCTGGCGGCGGAGATGGCGCTGCTGGGCGTGCATGTGATGATCGTCGAGCCGGGACCTTTCAGGACGGAGTTTTTGGGGAGTTCGGGTAAGGAAGCGGAAGAGCGGATTGCGGACTATGACGAGACTGCGGGGAAGACTCGGCAGTACTTTCAGGAGCAGTCCGGTAAGCAGCCGGGCGATCCGGTGAAGGCTGTGAAGGCGATCATCGACGCGGTGAATGCGGCTGAACCGCCGAAGCACCTGGTGCTGGGTAAGCTGGCGTTCGACCGGATGCAGGCTCGGCTGGAGGTTTGGAAGAAGGATCTGGCGGCGTGGGAGACGACGTCTTTGGGCGCTGATTTTGACAAGGCGGATGCGGCGGCGGGTCAGGCGGCTTATGCTGATACTCGTCAGGCTGGAAAGGCCTAGGAGGGTCAGTGAACGGTTCCATACGGACGTTGTTCTGGGACATTGGCGGAGTGATTCTCACGAATGGGTGGGATCGGAATCAGCGGAAGCGCGTGCTTTCGCGGCTGGGCGTGGACATGGAGGCGTATGAAGAGGCCCACGAACGGGCGAACTATTACTGGGAACGTGGGCTGATTACGGCGAAGGAGTTCTTCGCGCAGACGGTACTGACGCCGAACCCGGAGCTGGATCTGACGTTCGAGATTGTGTGGCCGCAGGTGTGTGCGGAGAGCAAGGTGCTGCATCCGGAGTGCCTGGATATGCTGGCGGAGTTGAAGGGGCAGGGTCGGTACCGGATCGCTACGCTGAATAACGAGTCGCGGGAGCTGAACGGTTATCGGCTGGATGCGTTCAAGATGCGGTCGCTGTTCGATTACTTTATTTGTTCGGGGTCGGTGCATGAGATGAAGCCGATGCCGGGGATCTACCGGTCGGCGGTGGATATTTCGGGGTTCGAGGCTCGGACGGCGCTGTTTATCGACGATAAGGAAGAGAACTGCGAGGCGGCTCGGGCGGTGGGGATGAATGCGATCCGGTTTGAGAGTCCGCAGCAGTTGTGTTTGGCGCTGGCGGACTATGACGTGCATGTGAGTTCGCTGGAGATGGTTTAAGAACAAGCAACCGCAACAGCAAATACGGAGGTTCTGGCTTCGCCAGAATGACGACTTTCTTTACGACGATTTTCTTTCGTGGCTGCTCTGCACCTGAGTACCGCTCAAAGTGTGATGGATCGTATGATCTTAATGATGTGTATGAGTTCAGCGGCGACGCGAGCAAGAAACGCTAAAGCATGAAGCGTGCGGTTTGCGCTTGCATCCAATTGAAGAAGTTACGAGGACTGATATGGCTATTCCTGAAGTAAAAGCAGCACCTGCGGCTCCTGTGAAGACGCAGAAGCCGGAACGCAAGCCGGACCCATGCATCGTGGTGATCTTTGGCGCGTCCGGAGACCTGACCAAGCGCAAGCTGCTACCGGCTCTGTATCACCTGGAGCAGGCGGGTCTGCTGCCGAAGGAGATTTCTGTTGTGGGCGTGGCTCGGCGTCCGCTTGAGGCGACGTTTGCGCCGGATATGAAGGAAGGCATTATCGCCGGCGGTGGCGTGGATGAGAAGGAAGCGGCACTCGCACCGTTCATCGAGCATGTGCAGTATCACGCGATGAACTTCGACGATGACGCGGGTTACGCGGGGCTGAACGAGCTTTTGAGCTCGATCGATAAGAAGAATGGGACGAAGGGCAACCGGCTGTTCTACCTGGCGACTGCTCCGGAGTACTTTGCCGACATTATCAATGCGCTGGGCAAGCACGAGATGAACAAGCCGGCGAAGGATAAGCCGGGTAGCTGGGTTCGGACGATCGTGGAGAAGCCGTTTGGGCATGATCTCGAGAGCGCTCGCAAGCTGAATGATGACGTGAACAAGGTGTTCGACGAGGATCAGGTCTTCCGCATCGACCACTATCTGGGTAAGGAGACGGTGCAGAACATTCTGGTGTTCCGGTTTGCGAACGGGATCTTTGAGAATGTCTGGAACCGGAACTACATCGACCATGTTGAGATTACGGCGGCGGAGTCGATTGGCATTGAAGGGCGTGGACCGTTCTACGAGACGGCCGGGGCGCTGCGTGACGTGGTGCAGAACCATGTGATGGAGCTGCTGAGCTTTGTGGCGATGGAGCCGCCGGTGTCGTTTGAGGCTTCTGCGGTGCGTGCGGAGAAGGTGAAGGTCTGGAAGTCGATCCAGCCGATTCACCCTGCGGATACGGTTCGCGGGCAGTATGGCCCGTCGACTGTGGATGGGAAGCAGGTTGTTGGTTACAGGCAGGAGGATCGGGTTCATCCGCGCTCGCAGACGGAGACGTATGCGGCTTTGCGGCTGGAGATCGAGAACTGGCGCTGGGCGGGTGTTCCGTTCTATATCCGCGCGGGCAAGCGGATGGCGAAGCGTGTGACGGAGATTACGATCACGTTCAAGCAGCCGCCGTTGAGCATCTTCAAGGATGCCGAGGGTAAGGGCGCTGAGGGGATCAGGAGCAACGTGGTTTCCATGCGGATTCAGCCGGATGAGGGGATCACGCTGCGCTTTGGCGCGAAGCTGCCGGGGCCGAACATGAGCATCAGCCCGGTGAACATGAACTTCAGCTATGCGGAGTCGTTTGGCGCTTCCTCGGCCAACGGGTATGAGCGGCTGCTGCTGGATGCGATGCTGGGCGATGCGACGCTGTTTGCGCATCGTGACGGTGTTGAGGCGACCTGGGCTCTGATTACGCCGATCCTTGAGGATTGGGCGAAGAACCCGATCAAGGACCTGCCGAACTATCCCGCGGGTACGTGGGGTCCGCCGGCGTCTGATGCGATGCTGAAGGCCGATGGCCGGAAGTGGCGCAAACTGTAGTCGGTTAGTACAAATAAGGGCCGCACTTGATTGTGCGGCCCTTGTTTCGTTATAAGCGCAAGAGAAAGAAAGAGGGTTGAGAGCTATGCCGCGTCGGGTTGAGGTTTCGGTCAGGGTGTCATCGGGTGCGGGTGAGGTGGCGAAGGCTACTGCTGATTTGTTCGCGAAGGCTGCGGCGGATGCGGTGAAGACTCGGGGTGTGGCGAGGATTGCGATTTCGGGTGGGAGTACTCCGAAGGCGGTGTTTGCGCTGCTGGCGAGCGAGCCTTATGTGGGACAGATTCCCTGGGCGCAGATTCAGTTGTTCTGGGTGGATGAGCGGTGTGTGGGGCCGGACGATCCGGATTCGAACTACGGCATGACGAAGAAGGCGATGCTGGACAGTGTGCCGCTGCCTGCGGCGAACGTCCACCGGATGGAAGGCGAGATGGACCCGGCGGAGGCTGCGAGCCGGTACGAGGCGGAGATTCGGAACACGTTCAAGCTGGAAGGGGCGCAGACGCCGACGTTCGACCTGATCCTGCTGGGGATGGGCGATGACGGGCATACGGCGAGCCTGTTTCCGCATACGGAAGGGCTGGACGAGCTGGCGCGCATCGTCATTGCGAACCATGTGCCGCAGAAGGATACGTGGCGCATGACGCTGACGTGGCCGGTGATTACGCAGGGTCGCGAGGTTGCGTTTTTGATTGAGGGTGCGGCGAAGGCAGAGATTCTGCACACGGTGATGCAGGGCAAGTATGATCCGGAGACGTATCCATCGCAGTTGATCCGGCCGGCGAGTGGGCGGCTGACGTTGATGCTGGATACGGCTTCAGCGGCGAAGCTTGAGCTTCCCCCTGTGGTGAATGGCGTGACAACAATGGAGCTTTCATGATTCTGGCTGGTGATGTCGGTGGGACCAAGGTTCATCTGGCGCTGTATAACTTTGTCGGCGGTCAGCCGAAGCTGATTCGCGACCAGAAGTATCCGGCGACGGAGTTCGGGTCGCTGGATGAGGTGGTGCATGCTTTCCTGGCGGTGGATGGGGATAAGGCGGCCGCCGAGGTCAAGGACGTTGTGGCGGCTTGCTTTGGGTGCCCGGGGCCGGTGCGGGATGGGCGGATCAAGCTGACGAACCTGCCCTGGTCGCTGGATGTAAGGGACCTGCGGAAGTCGCTGGGGATCGAGCATATTTTTCTGGTCAACGATCTCGAGGCGAACGGGTACGGCATCGCCGAGCTTGCGCCGAGCGCGATCTTTACGCTGCATCCGGGGGATGTGACGGCGATCGGGCATCGTGGGCTGATTGCCGCAGGGACCGGGCTGGGCGAGGCGCTGCTGGTGTGGGACGGCAAGAAGCATCAGCCGCTGCCTTCAGAGGGCGGGCATACGGACTATGCGCCGAGGACGGATCAGGATATTCGGCTGCTGCAGTATCTGCGGAAGACGCTGAAGGGACGGGTTTCGTTTGAGCGGGTGGTGTCGGGGATTGGGATCAAGAATGTGTATGCGTTCCTGCGGGATGAGGAGGGCATGGAAGAGCCGGCGTGGCTGAAGGAACGGATGGAGAAGGAAGATCCGAATGCGGTGATCGGCACGTGTGCGGAGGATGGGTCCAGCGAGATCTGCTATGAGACGATGCAGATCTTTGCGGCGGCTTATGGGGCTGAGACGGGGAATATCGCGTTGAAGGTGCTGGCTGCGGGTGGGATGTACCTGGGGGGTGGCGTTGCGCCAAAGATTTTGAAGACGCTGCAGAGTGGGAAGTTCATGGAGGCTTACCTGGATAAGGGGCGGCTGTCTCCGGTGCTGGAGGCGATTCCGGTAAGGGTGATTCTGGATGATACTTGTGCGCTTCTGGGGGCGGCTGCTTATGCGGAGAGTCGGGCTTCTGAACTTACCGGGCACTCTGAGCGGGTGGCTTCTTATCATGCGGGGTAGCGGTAAAGGCGTGTGGATTGGGTGTGGGAGATCAGGTCCCGGGTAGTCGCAGTGGAGTTTGTGATTGGGAGAACAGGCAACGGCAAGAACCCGGGGCTAAAGCCCGGTTTTGTTTGTGCCCTTTGACGGGGGGCTAAAGCCCCCCTCTAATCCGAACGGCAACGGCAACGGCAACGGCAACGGCAACGGCAACGGCAATAGCAATAGCAACAGCAACAGCAACTGCAGCTACGGAGGTTCTTCGCTGCGCTCAGAATGACGGCGTGGGGAGGTGGGGGCCTCCTTCTGCGGCGTGCTGTGGGTGAGTGTGTCTTGCTTGCGTGCGTCGATATGACGTAGCCTTGGCTTACTTCTGTAGGAAGAGTTCCGCTTATCTCTCTCGATCTCTCGCACCGCGCCAATCTCGTTGAAAACCCTGAACTGATGGATCAGCCTTGCAGCTTTGAAGAGCTGCGTGGGTGCCTGCGGGATATCTCGCAGGTGAACCGGCTTACGTTTGCGTATCGGCCTACGCTGCACTGGCTGGACTATGTTTATTCGGTCATGCCGCGGCAGGAGAAGCCTCTGCACATCGTCGACGTGGGGTGCGGGTATGGGGATATGCTGCGGCGCATCTATGAGTGGGCGGAGTGGCGAAGGGTGCCGGTGGTGCTGACGGGGATCGACCTGAACAAGGATGCGATCCGGGCGGCGCGGGAGGTGACGCATCCGGGACGGGTGACTTATCTGGCGGGGGATGCGTATAGCTTCGAGCCTGCCGGGGGGATCGATATCGTAGTGAGCTCGCTGATGACGCACCATATGGAGGACGCGGAGATCGTCGAGTTCATCCGGTGGATGGATGCGAAGACGCGGATTGGGTGGTTTATCAACGATCTGCATCGGCAGGCGGTGCCTTATCGTTTATTTCGTGCGCTGACCTGGTTTACAACGTGGCATCGCTTCGTCAAACACGATGGGCCGGTTTCAATTCTGCGGAGTTTCAGGCGGGAGGATTGGCTGGAGTTGATTGAGGCGGCTAAGGTGCCGGAGAAGACGTATGCGGTGAAGGAGTACAAGCCGGCGCGATTGTGTGTGGCGAGGATGAAAGAACTAGGGCCTAGAGCCTAGAGCCTAGGGAACAGGGAACAGGGAACAGGGAACAGGGAACAGGGAACAGGGAACAGGGAATAGGGATTAGGGCCTAGATCAGGGATTGGTGGTTTTGGATGAAGTGGTGGGTTGCGGTTGCGGGTGTGGTTGGTGGTGCGGTGGTTGTGGCGGGTGCCTGGGGGCAGCGGTTGCCGGGGAATGTGCGGGCTGAGCATTATTCGCTGCGGCTTGCGCCGGATATTGCGGGGGCTACTTTTACGGGGTCGGAGACGATCGATGTGGTGCTGGCGCAGCCTGGCGCGACGATTACTTTGAATGCGGCGGAGTTGAAGATTGGGGCGGTGACTGCCGGGGGGCAGAGTGGGGTGGTGAGCTATGACGTGGGCAAGGAGCAGGCTACGTTTACGTTTGCGAAGGCGCTTCCTGCGGGGTGGGTGGCTTTGGAGATTGCGTATGCGGGGGTGCTGAACGATAAGCTGCGGGGGTTCTATCTTTCGAAGTCGAAGACGCGGAGCTATGCGGTGACGCAGTTCGAATCGACCGATGCGCGACGGGCTTTTCCTAGTTTCGATGAGCCTGCGCTGAAGGCTGCGTTCGATGTGGCGTTGACGGTGGATGGGGGGGATACGGCGATCTCGAATACGAATATCGTGTCCGATGTGCCGGCTGCGGGTGGGAAACATACGCTGACGTTTGCGACTACGCCGAAGATGTCGACTTATCTTGTGGCGTTTCTGGTGGGGGACTTTGCTTGCTCTAAGGGTAAGGCGGAGGGGGTGCCGATCCGGGTTTGCAGTACGCCGGATAAGGTCAAGCTGACGCCGTTTGCGCTGGCTGCGGCGGAACACTTTTTGACTTACTACGACCGTTATTTTGGGATCAAGTATCCGATGCCGAAGCTGGATTTGATTGGGATTCCGGACTTTGAGGCGGGGGCGATGGAGAACTTTGGAGCCATCACGTATCGCGAGACGGAGCTGCTGGTGGACGAGAAGGAGAGCACGATCACGTCCAGGAAACGGGTGGCGCAGGTGGTGGCGCATGAGATGGCGCACCAGTGGTTCGGGGACATGGTGACGATGGATTGGTGGGACAATCTGTGGCTGAATGAAGGGTTTGCGACGTGGATGGAGAGCAAGGCGGCGGGCGAGTGGCACCCGGAGTGGCACTATGACGAGGACGCGGCGGATGAGCTGAACAGCACGCTGAACTATGACTCGGACAGGACGACGCGGGCGATCAGGGCGAAGGCGGATACGCCGGCGGAGATTGCGGAGGCGTTCGACGGGATTGCGTATGGGAAGGCGGGGGCGGTGATCGGGATGGTGGAGGAGTACGTTGGGCCGGAGGTTTTCCGGCGCGGCGTGCATGAGTACCTGACGGCGCATCTTTATGGGAATGCTACGGCGGAGGACTTTTGGGGTACGCAGACCTCTGTGTCGGGGAAGCCGGTGGATCGGGTGATGAGGGGGTATATCGACAAGCCGGGGGTTCCGCTGCTGACGTTTGGGGAGCGTGGTCCGGGTGGGTATCCGGTGCGGCAGGGGCGGTTCTTGTTTGGTGGGGCGGTGGATGGGGATTGGACGGTGCCGGTTTGCTTGAAGAGCGGGTGTGAGCTGGCTTCGGGGAGTCAGGCGGTGGTGGCGGCTCCGGCGGGTAGTTTGTTTTATGCGAATGCGGGGGGTAAGGGGTACTATCGGACGGCTTATACGGAGGCGCAGGTGAGGGCGATTACGGGGGCGGTGGGGTCGCTGACGGTGGCGGAGCGGGTGGGCTTTCTGGGGGACCGTTGGGCGCTGACGCGGGCGGGGCAGGGGTCGGTGGGGGACTATCTGGATCTGGTGCTGGCGGTGAAGAAGGACCCGAGCGCGCAGGTGCTGGAGACGGCGCTGGATACGCTGGGTGTGATTCGGGCGCGGATTGCTACGGAGGATGACCGGACAAAATTCGACAATGTGGTGCTGAACCAGTTGGGGTCGGTGTGGCAGGAGTATGCGAAGCCGGGGAAGCAGGAGGACTTTGAGCGGCAGTCGATCCGGGCGGAGCTTTTTCAGGCTCTGGGGGCTGCGGGCGATCCGAAGGTCTTGGCGCAGGCGCACCAGTTGACGGCGGAGCTGCTGAGCGGGCATCGGCCGGGGGATGACGATTTGGTGGATGCTTCGGTGGTCCTGTCTGCCTCGACCGGCGATGAGGCTTTTTATGACAAGCTGCAGATTGTGGCGGAGAAGGCGGACGATCCGGGGCTGCAGAGTGAGGCTCGGGAGACGCTGGCGCAGTTCAGGAACCCGCTGCTGGTGATCCGGACGCTGGAGTATGCGGTGTCGGCTAAGGTGCGGAACCAGGATGCGTGGGTGCTGATTGCGGTGGAGTTGAGCCAGGCGCAGACGCAGGGGATTGCGTGGCAGTGGGTGCAGAAGAACTGGGATCGGGTGCAGGGGCAGTTGACTACGGCGAGCGGGGGGCAGTTGATTTCGGCTACCGGGGCGTTTTGTACGGTGGGGCAGAGGGATGAGGTGGAGAGCTTCTTTGCGGCGCATCCGGTGGAGGCTTCGGAGAGATCGGTGGCTAAGGCGCTGGATTCGATCGATGATTGTGTGCACCTGCGGGAGTCGCAGGAGGGGAATTTGAAGGTCTGGCTGGGGAAGCGGGCGCGGTAGAAAAAGCAAGGCGTAACGCGGATAAAAACGATAAAAGCGGGATAAGAGAGGAGGGTGGGGTGGTGGGGTTTCTTGTTGAGCGCCGAGGTGGGGAAGAGGGTGTCTTTGGGTAAAAACTTTATGGATTGAGCTTGAGCCAGGTTTCTAGTTCGGACAGAGAGGCGATTTTTTTGTGGGGGTGGGGGCAGGGGGTTTGCTCGGTGCCTGCTATGAGGAAGGCTTGGTGGAGGCCTGCGGCGGTGGCGGCGGCTATGTCGGAGCAGCGGTCGCCGATGAGGATGGATTGGGAGAGGTCGAGGTTCAGGTCTCGGGCGGCGCGGTGGATCATGCCGGGGCTGGGCTTGCGGTCTTCGTGTTCGCGCTTGAAGTCGCCTATGCCGTGGGTGGGGTGGTAGGGGCAGTGGTAGACGGCGTCCAGGGTGACTTCGTGGCGCAGGAATTCGGTGCGCATCCAGGTCATGAGGGTCTCGAACTGGGTGGTGGTGTAGAGGCCCCGGGCTATGCCGGATTGGTTGGTGACGATGACTAGTTTGTAGCCCAGGCGCTGGGCTGTTTGGGTTAGGGCGAAGATGCCTGGCAGGAAGACTACGTCTTCAGGGCGGTGGAGGTAGCCGATCTCTTCGTTGATGACGCCGTCGCGGTCCAGGAAGAGGGCTTTGGATTTGGTTTTATTGGGCATAGGGAGGAAAGCGAATCACAGAGGGCACGGAGGAAAAGAGAGAGGGCTTGTTGGGTTGGGTTTGGAGGAGTTGAAGGATCTGGTGGGTGACGGCGGTGGGGGTGATCTGGCGCATGCAGTCGTTGCTGGGGCAGGGGGCGAAGTCTCGGCCGTCGTAGCAGGGGCGGCAGGCGAAGTGTTCTCCTCCCCAGAGGGCTAGCGTGCCGGGGCGCTGGGGGAGGCGGCCGTGGGGGTCGGTGGGGCCGAAGAGGGTGACGATGGCGACGCGGGTGATGCCTGCCAGGTGCAGGGGGCCGGTGTCGTGGGTGACCATCACGTCTGAATCGTCGAGGAGGGCGAGGGTTTCCGGGAGTTTGAGTTTGCCTATGAGATTGGTGACTTGGAGCGAGGCGAACGACTCTGTGATCCAGGCGTCGTCTGGGCCTCCTATGAGGACTACCTCTATGTTTTGGGCGAGGAGTTGGCGGGTTAGTTCTACGTAGAGCTCGGGGGGCCAGCGGCGGAGGAGGTCGTCGCGGAGGAGGTTGCGGGCGCCGGCGGGGGCCAGGATGACGCGGGCGTGGCCGGGGGTGCGGGGGTGGGGGGATGGTGGGAGGTTGGGGGCGGGGATGGGGGCTAGCTGCGTGGGGCGGACGTGGTCGGGGAGGTTGAGGAGGATGCGGGCGTACTCGTCTGTGTGGTGGCGGCCGGGGAGGAGCTGGAAGCGGCGGTCGGTGGTGGAGAGCATGAGGCGGCGCGTGGCGCGGACGGGCAAGGTGAGGATGCGGTAGCGGGGGTCGTAGTAGAGGTTGGCGACGAGATCGTAATGGCGGCCTGCGAGGGTGCGCCACATCTTTGCGATGACTTTGAGCTTGGCAAGGGGGCTGCCTTTGAGGAGGGCTCGGTCGTCGATGAGGATTGGGTTGATCCAGGGATAGAGAGCCAGGATGGGGGCTACGGTGGGGCTGCAGATCCAGTCGATGCGGAAGCCCTGAAGGTGGAGGGCATGGGCGGCGGGGATCGCCATGATGACGTCACCGATGGCACCGAATTTGAGGATGAGGACGCTGGGCTGGGGCATGAAAACTTCGCTGCGCTAAGGATATAGGCGCAACCCGGCTGTGGGGAAAGGTTGCGCGCAACAGGTGCGGGAAAGGGCGTGTTCCTACAAGTGCAGCACGGAGGATGTCATGAAAATCACAAACGTAAAAGCGATGGTCGCAAAGGTAATGACGGTTGGCTTACTGGCAGGCGCGGTTGTGATGGCGGCTCCTGCGGCACAGGCCCAGGTACGGGTTGGGATCGGCATTGGTGTTCGTGGGCCGGTTTATGGTGGACCTGCCTATGGCGGACCTGTGTATGCCGCTCCGGTTTATGGGCGTGGGTATGGGTATGGCTACGGCTATGGATACCCGGGCTACTATGGGCGTCGCGAGGTGATTGTGCGGCATGATGACTGGCGTCGTGGACGGGACTTCGACCGTGATCGTCACTATGGCTACTATGGCCGCTGAACCACTGCTTTAGCCCAGTTCTCTCCCAGATGCCCTGCCGGACCAACCAGTCCGGTGGGGCTTTTTATCGCTGGAAAGGAAAGCGAATCACGGAGGGCACGGAGAGAAAGGCGAGAACGCGGAGGAAAGGCAAAGGCTATTGGTCTGGGGTGTCGGCTTCTTCTATGAGGGAGCTTAGGCCAACTACGTCGAAGGTCATGGGGTCTCCGCCGGTGGGTTTGAGGGTGACGCGGACGGGGAGGCGTTGCCAGGTGGCGGGTTGGCAGACGGGGATGAAGTGGTTGGGCTGGGGCCAGGGGCCGATGAGGCGCTGGACGATGGCTCGGCGTGATCCGAGCTGGGCGACCACGGCGAAGAGGCCGCCTTTGACGGCGGTGGAGGTGCCGCAGTAGGCGGCGTAGTCGCGGAACCAGACGGCGTTGGAGACGAGGGGGTCGAAGTCCGGGAGGTGGAGGGCGGTGATGTGGCCGGTCTGGCGGTCTACGAGGAGCCAGGGGCCGGGCTGCCAGACCCAGCGGGGCTCGCGGTCGGCGGGGAGGGCGTCGTTGAGGCGGAGGGCTCGGCGGATGGTGAAGGAACGGTCGGTGACGTCGTGGGGCTCGCCGATGGTCCACTCGCGCTGGCGCTCGTCGACGATGAGGGGACGGATTTTGAGGGTGGTGGTGTCTTCGTTTTTTTCGTCGGGGGTGGTGTCGGGTGGGGTGTAGGGGACCTTGCGGAGGGGGCCGAGGGTGACGACGTGGAGCTTTGGGGGTTTGGCGAGCTTGGCGGGGGCGGGTTGGGCTGCGAAAGGGATGGCGAGCAGCAGAGGCACGAGAGCGGAAGGGAGGATCTGCATGGGGCGACGGTATTCGCGTCGGTGGGCGTGTGCAAGAAGAAAATTCCGGGGTTTGGAAGGGGAGGGGGCAAGAAATTCGCGGGTTGATGGCAACTCTGGCACCCCCTGGAAGATTGTTGGTGCGGAAGGCTGTGAACGTCGCAGATTTGCACGAAACGCACACCACCAAAGTAGTATTGTGGTCTTAGCGCGGATGCCGCAATACGGCAACGCGAACCGCGCGTGGCTCAGTCCCAGGCGAGCGGACACATTCGTAGCAAAGGAAGGAATTAAGAACTATGTGGAAGCCCAATCAGCCCGGCACCCCTCAGACGCCGGAGCCGCAGCGCCCGTCGACCCCTCCAGTGGCCAGCTTTGACAACAGCCCTCTTGCCCCAGCACGTCCCGCGGCCCCGAGCGTCTCGGCTGCGTCGAACGCGCCGGCATCGGGCGAGCAGGCGACGATCGGCAAGAGCCTGATCGTCAAGGGTGAGCTTTCGGGTTCGGAGTCGTTGTACATCGACGGTAAGGTCGAAGGCGCGATCAACCTGCCCGGAAACCGCGTGACCGTGGGCCGTAACGGCCAGGTGGCGGCGAACATCATGGCACGCGAGATCGTCGTGCTCGGTAAGGTGCGCGGCAACTGCCATGCGTCCGACCGTGTGGATATCCGCAGCGAAGGCTCGCTGACCGGCGATGTCATTGCGGCGCGTATTTCGATCGAAGACGGCGCGTTCTTCAAGGGCGGCATCGACATCCGTAAGCCGGGTGCCGGTGATGCGAAGCCCGCTGCAACCCCCGCTGCGGCTGAGAAGCCGGAGCCTGTGGCTGTCAGCAGCTAAATCGCTCTAAATTTGGACTGGCCCCGGTGATCTTTGCCGGGGCTTTTCTGCGTTTGGCGCGTGGGGAGTGTGCTGGTTCCTGGCGAAAAGATTGAAATGATCAGGATTGATAAAAGCGATCAAAGCTGATTTTTTTATTGGTTGTATACGGCTAGTTGCGGGTGATGGTGAAGATTGTGGTGATTGCCAGGAGGGTGTAGATGAGGGGTGGGGGGATTTTGGGGGGGTGGTTTTTTATGAGGATGAGGGTGGCGTAGGCGAGGGCTAAGGGGAGCAGGGCGATGATGAGGGGGTTGAGGTGCCAGGCCTGGGTGAGGTGGGCGTGGAGGAGGGCGGAGAGGGCTCGGGTGGCTCCGCAGCCGGGGCAGAGGAGGCCGGTTAAGGCGTGGATGGGGCAGACGGGGTAGAACGAGGTGGTTTCTGGGGGGTAGGCGTAGAGGGTTGCGGTTGTGAGGAGGGTGGCCGCGATGGTGAGGGGGCGGGTCATTTCGGTGGGCGTCTGAGAGATTACTTCCCACTTATCGCGGTGAGGCTGCGATGAATGGGGCGCGGAAGAGGTTCGGGCGGTCCGAGAACGGCAGCGACAACTGCAACGGCAACAGCCAAAACCAATACGGAGGTTCTGAGCTTCGCTCAGAATGACGACCGTAAAACAAAAACAAAAACAAAAACAACGGCAACGGCAACGCAAAAGCAACGGCAAACGCAAATGCAACAGCAGCGGCAAATGCAACAGCAGCGGCAAATGCAAATGCAACGGCAGCGGCAAATGCAACAGCAACGGCAGCGGCAAATACAACGGCAGCGGCAAATGCAACGGCAGCGGCAAATGCAACGGCAGCGGCAAATGCAACGGCAGCGGCAAAAGCAACGGCAGCGGCAAATGCAAATGCAACGGCAGAAGCAGGTTCCTTCGCTTCGCTGCGGAATGACAAACCAAATCCAGGAGCGGTGGGGCGGGAGGTTAGGTGCAGTCGATTGCTGCCGGAATCGACTGCACCACCCTCCACCCCAACAGACAAAAGCGTCTGCCGGGCCCCGGCCTGTCCGACGAGAAGACCGTCGTCCGAGGATGGGGCACCCGTTGTGGTTAGAGGGGGCCGGGGGCTCCGTAGCGGGCGGCGGTTTTGATCTGGTTGATGCGGTTGAGGTGGTACTGGAAGTAGACGCCGCCGAAGAAGAAGGTCATGACGGGGTTGAGGCGGAGACCGACGGGTTCGGGGCCGTTGAAGTGCTCTTCGAGGGAGGCTCGCTGGCTGTAACGGGCGATGAGCTTGACGACCCAGGCGGAGAGGCCGATGAGGCCTGCGACGGGGTGGAAGCTGGAGTGGACGCCGCTGTGGCGCATCATCATGGCGTCGTGGAAGCCGTTGAAGCCGCCAAAGAAGATCTGGAGGACCGTCAGGACGACGAAGCCGATGTAGTACATCATGGAGGTCGCGTTGGGCTGGACGCGCTTGAGCCAGGCGGCAACGACGAGGTTCCAGATGATCATGAAGAAGGAACAGGTAAGGAAGCCGAAGAGGAGGACGAGGCCCCAGTGTAGGTTGGGGGCGTCGGGGTACTGGGAGGCGGCTGCGGCGGGGTTGAACTGGGGTGCGCCGGGGTTGGGGGTGAAGGCCGGGGTGAAGACGGGGGCGGAGTAGGCGGGGGCGGGGGCTCCGGAACTGAAGCCAGTGGTGCGGCCGGCCAGGATCTCGGAGACGGGGAGCCATTCCGACATTTCTTCGCTTTTGGCGAGGTCGGTGGGAAGGACGTTGCCGCTGACGACGTAGCGCTGCAGGTCTTCAAGGGTGTAAGGACCGTACATCTGGCCGTTACGGGAGATCTGATAATGCATGGACGAGCTCCTGGATGCGGGCGGGGATGGGTTGGGGGTACGTCACCGATGAAAACACGGGGGGGCGGGTTGAGGCAATTTTGTTTTTTGAATGGGGTGAGGGGCGCGTGTAAAAGCAGATCCCCTTCGGGATGACAACCAATGAGGGGCGAATGGAGATTTGTGGAACCCACGTCCCAGAATCGGGACATGGGGCACCCCTCTTCTGGGCGGGGGAGAGACGGCCCGGGGCTAAAGCCCGGGGTTTCTTCGGCTCGTTGACGGGGGGCTGAAGCCCCCCTCTAATCCGAACGGCAACGGCAGGTTCCTCCGCTGCGCTCTGAATGACCCCTTGAAGGGTTTCGTCGGAGGGGTTAGAGGGTTTGGTTGTTGGCGGTGGGGAGGATGGTGTCTTTTGCGGCGCGGCTCAGGTGGATGCGGAGGTCGGTTACGTTGTGGAGGGCGAAGGCCGGGGTGGCGGTGGGGGCTGTGATGGCTAGAAAATCGGCGCGGGTTACGTCATCCAGGTAGAAGGACGGGCGGGCGTCCGGGGTGGCGGAGGCGATCTCGATGTGCGACATTTCAAGGTTCTTCATGTGGCGGAGGAAGAAGCCCTGGGTGGGCATGGGTCCGAACATGCCGGGGTCGGGGTACTTGTCGGCTGCTTCCGGGGGGACGAGCGCGGCGTCTTCGGAAGTGCCTCCGCCGAGCGAGTGGGCGTAGACGTTGGCGATCTTGACGTCCTCAATGGGGTAGCCGGGGATGCCGGAGAGGATGTTGCAGAACTTGGGCAGGGTGTTGTAGCTGGTGACGTTGGAGACGAGGATGCGGCGCATGGTGCCGACCTTGGTCGAGTCTTTGGGGCCGCGGAGGCGGTTGCCGAGACGGAAGAAGAGGGAGCCGCTGACGCAATCGCGCATGGTGATGTTGGTGATGGCGATGTCTTCGCAGAGGGCACCGTCGTCGGATTCAAGGGCGAGGCCGTAGCAGCCTTCGAAGACGCAGTTGGAGATGGTGATGTTGCGGAAGCCGCCGTTGGACTCGGTACCGCACTTGATGCGGCCGTTGCGGGTGACGCGGGGTGCGTCGGCGGGGATCTTTTTGAAGGTGCCATCGAGGACGGAGCCGAGCTGGTACCAACCGGTGACGATGCAGTTGGTGATGGTCATGTTCTCGGTGGGTTTATTGAAGCCGAGGGCGAAGGAGGACTTGGGGCAGATGGCGTCGTCCCAGGGGGCGTTGACGGAGCAGTTGGAGACGACAACGTTTTTGCAGCAGTCGATGTCCATGCCGTCACGGTCGGTGTCGATGGTGAGATTGTCGATGACGAGGTTGTCGACGCCGGTGAGGAGGAGGCCGAAGTGTCCGCCTTTGAGGAGGGAGAAGTCGCGGAACTGGACGTTGCGGCAGTTTTTGAGGGCGATGGCCTTGTTGCCGACGCCGGGCTGCTCGGCCTGGTACATGGGGTAGTCGCCACGTGGGGGACGGGGGGCCTGGTTGACGGGCTGGGCGGAGAGCTGGCCGCGCGGTTTGCCGTCGGGGCCGAGGCCGGATTCAGGGCCGAAGCCGGGGCGGGGCATGGTCCCGGGTGGGCGGCCGGGTCCGGCACCGTAGCTGAGGCCCTTGCCGTAGATGAGGCCGGGACCGGAGATGGAGACGTTGTGGATGTTTTCGCCCCAGATGAGGGAGTTGTGCCAGTGGTTGTGGCCGTAGTCCTGGAATGGCTCGAAGTCGCCCTGCGGCTCGGCGGGGTCGTAGGTGCCGCCTAGCTGGCCGGTAGTTTCGCCGGGTTTGGGGGATTCGGCGGCGAGGAGGATTGCGCCCTGCGAGAGGAAGAGGGCTACGTTGCTTTTGAGGCGGATGGAGAAGCAGAGCCAGGTGCCGGCAGGGAAGACGACGGTGCCTCCGCCGGCTGCGGCCGCGGCTTCAATGGCGGCGTTGACGGCGGGGGTGTCGAGTGACTTGCCGGAGCCGGTTGCGCCGAAGGTGCGGATGTCGAAGAAGAGGGGGGAGTTCGTGGGGGTGCGGGGTGCGGCGAACGAGGTTGCGGGGGCCAGGGCGGCGAGAGCTAACGGGGAGAGTTTGAGGAGGTCGCGGCGGGCGGAGTTCATAGGCAGCCATGCTACCAGAGCGATGGGGGAATTGTTTCTGGATGAGGGAGGGCGTAATGCGGATAGGAGGGTGGGGAGAGGCAACGGCCCGGGGCTAAAGCCCCCTTTTGTGTGTGGGCCTTTGACGGGGGCCTAAAGGCCCCCTCTAATCCGAACGGCAACGGCAACGGCAACGGCAACGGCAACGGCAACGGCAACGGCAACGGCAGCGGCAACGGCAGCGGCAGCGGCAACGGCAGCGGCAACGGCAGCGGCAACTGCTTGGCAACTGCTTGGCTGGGTGAGAGCGTGCTTTCCCACTCATCGCGATAGTGCTGCGATGAATGGGACACGGAGATGGTTGGGCTGGGAGGGGTTAAGGGCGTCGTTTGCTTCCGCAAACGATACCCCACCCTATCCGACGATGAGACCGTCGTCTGAGGATGGGGCACCCGTGTTGGGCTGCTTTAGAGTGGCGGGAGGTTGGCGGTGGACCAGCCTCCGCCGAGGGCCTTGATGAGCAGGACGCTTGCGTCCATGCGGCGGCGCATGATGTCGATGTCGTTGCGTTCGTTGAGGAGGGCGGTTTGCTGGGCGGTGACGACCTGGAGGTAGGTGTCCAGGCCTCCGACGTAGCGGTTGTTGAAGATGTTCTGTGCGCCCTGGGCGGCTTCAGTGGCCTGGCGCTGCTGCTCCTGCTCGTCTGTGAGGATGCGGAGGGCGGAGAGATTGTCTTCGACCTGCTGGAAGGCGGTGAGGACGGTCTGGCGATAGTCGGCTGAGGACTGCTGGTAGCCGGCGATGGCCTGGTTGGAGATGCCGCGGCGACGACCGAAGTCGAGGAGGGTCTCGTCGAGTTCGGGTCCGAGGGTATAGGCGAGATTGCCGGCGGAGAAGAAGCTTCCGAGGGTGTTGGCCTGGAGGCCGAAGCTGTTGTTGAAGGAGAGGGTAGGGAAGTAGGCTGCGCGTGCGATGCCGATGCGCTCGTTGGCTTCATGGGCGCGGCGCTCGGCTGCGGCGATGTCGGGGCGGCGCTCGAGGAGCTGCGAGGGGAGACCGTAGGGGATGAAGGGCGGCTTGGTTTCGAGCGGGGCTACGGGGACGGAGAAGCTGTTAGGCGGTTGGCCGACGAGGACGGCGATGGCGTGCTCGTAGTTGGCGCGCTGGACGAGGACGTCGTGCTGTTGGACGATGGCGGCCTGGAGCTGGGTCTTTGCCTGGAAGACGTCGGACTCCGGGACTACGCCGCCTTCAAAGCGGTTGGTGGTGATGCGGAGGGCTTCCTGGTAGTCCTTGATGGTTTCGGCGAGGAGCTTGTACTGGGCATCGGAGCTGCGGACTTCGAAGTAATCGACGGCCAGGTCTGATTGGATGGAGAGCTGGGCTCCCTGAAGGTCGGCGGCGGAGGCCTGGGTTTCTTCTTTGGCGATGTTGACGGTGCGGCGGATGCGTCCCCAGAGGTCGACTTCATAGTTGAACGTGAGGGGCAGGGCGACCGTGCCCTGACCGGGCGTAGAGCCGCTGGGGGTGTAGAAGGGACGCTGGTCCGAGTAACGGATGCCGCCGGCGCTGGGTCCGGTGCCGATGGTGGGGAAGAGGTCGGCGCGGTTGATGCCGATCTGGGCGCGTGCGCCGTCGTAACGGGCTGCGGCGGACTTCAGGGACTGGTTCTGGATGCCGGCTTCGACTTCGAGCTTGTTGAGTTCGGGGTCCTGGAAGATGTTCCACCAGTCGCCACGGAGGACAGCGTCTGCGGGGGTGGCGGGGTGCCAGTTGGGGTCCGACTCTTTATAGGCGTCCTTGAAGGTCTCGGGTGCCTGGTAGGTGGGGACGGTGGGCTTGACGTACTTTGGCCCGACCATGCAGCCGGTGGTGAGGGAGAGGCCGGCTGCGAGGAGGACTGCTCGTGCTGCGGTTTGGCGACTGCTTGTGGCGTTCACTTTGCTGCTCCGTTTTCCTGGGGTCCCTGCTGGCCGGCGATGGTGACCTGCTGACCGTCTGCGATGGAGTCGGAGGGGTCTGTGATGACCTGGTCGGTGGCGGTGACACCGGAGGAGATTTCGACGATCTCGCCGCCGTCGCTGGCGATGGTGACGGGAACGAGATGGACGCGGCCATCGCGTACGAGAGCGACCTGGAGGCCCTGCGAGCGGAAGATGAGGGTGTTGGAGGGCAGGGTCAGGTACTGGCCGTGGCTGGAGAGTTTGAAGTGGGCGAAGACGTAGGCCCCGGGGAGGAGGGTTCCGGCCGAGTTGGGGACGTCGACTTCCACGTTGAGGGTGCGGGTGGAGGGGTCGACTGCGTTTGCGTTGCGGGTGACGACGCCGTCGAAGCTGCGGCCGGGGAACTGGTCGCTGGTGAGGGAGACGTGTTCGCCGTCGACGATGGCGGCGGTGTCGGCTTCAGGGACGGAGACGAAGACGCGGATGCGGTCGATGGCGGCGAGGTGGAAGAGCTCGCGTGCGTTGGCTCCGTTGCCTTCCTGGCCTGCGACGATGAGGGCACCGACGTCCGTGTTGCGGGCGGTGACGATGCCGTCGAAGGGAGCGTAGATCTTCTCAAAGGACTGAAGCTGCTGGAGGCGGCGGACGGCGGCCTGGGAGGCTTCGACGGCGGCGTTCTTGGCGAGCGCGTTGCCGATGGCTTCGTCTGTCTCCTGCTTGGAGACGGAGTTGGACTTGAGGAGGTTCTGGTAGCGGGTCTGGGTGGTGTTGGCGAGATCGAGGTTGGCCTGGGCGCTCTTGAGATCGGCCTGTGCGACCTGGAGTTGCTGGTCGACCTCCGGGGTCTCGATGGTGGCCATGAGCTGGCCGCGATGGACGTGCGCGCCGATGTCAAAGAACCACTGCTTGAGGTAGCCGTTGGTGCGGGAGTAGATGGGGGTGTCGACGTAGGCCTGGGTCGCGCCGGGGAGTGAGAGCTCGTTGGCGAGGCGGTTGCCGGAGGGATGGATGACGGCGACGATGGGAACGGAGGCTTCGACGGTCGTGTGCTCGAGCTTTCGCTCTTCGGCCTTGCGATGCAGGATGCCGTAGGCGATGACGACGATGACGATGATGGCTACGACAGCGAGCGTGGCCCAGATGGAGCCGCCGAGACCTTTGCTGTTATCAACCTTGAGGTTGGGCTGGTTGGGCGCGGGGCTGGTCTCAGGCTGGGTGTCGAGGCGATCTCCGTGGGAGTCTGCGACGTGGGTCTGGTGCGCGTTTTGAGGATCGAGGGGCGGGGCAGTTTCGTTGATGGCGTTCATAGTTTTAGGCTCCGGCGGCTGCGTGATGCGGGTTTGCGTCCTGGGTGGCTGTGGCTACGGCGCTGGATTTGCGGCGACCGTGGAGCAGGGCGAAGACGGACGGAACGAAGACCAGGGTGGCGAGGGTGGCGGCGCTGAGACCGCCGATGACGGCACGTCCGAGCGGCGCGTTCTGTTCACCGCCTTCACCAGCCCCGAGCGCCATGGGGATCATTCCGATGATCATGGCGAGTGCGGTCATCATGACGGGACGGAAGCGCGTGGCTCCGGATTCGAGCGCGGCGGCGAGTGCGTCGCCGTGATGCTCGAAACGTTCCTTGGCGAAGGAGACGACAAGGATGGAGTTGGCGGTGGCGACACCCATACACATGATGGCTCCCATGAGCGCGGGGACGGAGAGTGTAGTTCCCGTGATGAAGAGGAACATCACGATGCCTGCGAGCGCGGCGGGGAGCGCGGTGATGATGATGAAGGGATCCAGCCAGGACTGGAAGTTGACGACGATGAGCAGGTAGACGAGGACGATGGCGAAGCCTAGTCCGGAGATGAGTCCGAAGTAAGAGCTGCGCATGGTATCGACCTGACCGCGAACGCGGATGAGGCTGCCCTTGGGGAGGAGCTTCCGGTTACGATCGACGATGGTCTCAATCTCCTTGGAGACGGAGCCGAGGTCGCGATCCTGGACGTTGCCGTAGATATCGACGACGCGATGGATGTTGTAGTGGTTGACGACCTCCATCTCCGTGCCGCGCTGGATGGAGGCGACATCCGCCAGGATCTCCGGCTTTTTGGCGTTGGCGGAGGAGAGCGGGATGTTGCGGAGATCGTTGAGGCTCTGAATCTGATACTGCGGGGTCAGGGCCACGAGCGGATAGACGACGCCGTTCTTGGTGTTCCAGTAGAACTGCGGCGCAAGCTGGGTGCTGCCGGAGAGCATGTTGACGACGGAGCCGCCTACATCCTTCTCGTTGTAACCGCCCTGTGAGGCCTTGGTGCGGTCTACGTTGATGTCGTAGGTGGGGTAGTCGTCGGGCTGCTGGACGCGGAGATCGACGAGGCCGGGAACGGTGCGCATTTCGCCGAGGATCTTATCGAGAACCTTGCGATTGCCGCGGATGTCCGCGCCTTCAATCTGGACATCGATGGGCGAGGGCAGGCCGAAGTTGAGGATCTGGGTGACGATGTCCGAGGGCAGGAAGTAAAAGGTGGTGCCCTGGAACTCCTTGGGGAGATTGGAGCGGAGGGTGCGAACGAAGTCGGCGGTGGCGGTGTGATCTTCCTTCAGCGAGACCAGGATGTCCGCGTCACCCGCGCCGATGAGGCCGGAGGTGGCGTGCTGGAAGTTGAGGGTGGAGTAGGGGAGGCCGATGTTGTCGAGGATGTTATCGACCTGGGCGGAGGGGATGGTCTTGCGGATCTGCTGCTCGACGAGATCGCAGAGCCTGGCGGTCTCTTCAATACGGGTTCCGGAGGGTGCGCGCAGATGCAGGATGAAGGAGCCGGTGTCCGTGGCGGGGAAGAAGTTCTGGCCGAGGAACGGGATCAGCAGGAAGGCGCAGAGGCAAAGGAGCAGGAAGGCCGGAACGAAGACCTTGCGGGAGACGATGAGGCTGTTGAGGAGGTTCTGATAGCCGGCGCGAAGCTTTTCAAAGTTGCGCTCGAAGCCGCGCTGGAAGCGGGCGAGAGGGTTGCGCGAAGGGACGGCATGATGATCGTGCTTTTTGAGCAGGTACATCGCCATGGTGGGGACCAGGGTACGGGAGAGGATGTAGCTGGCGAGCATGGCGAAGACGACGGACTCGGCCAGAGGCACGAAGAGGTAACGGGCTACGCCGGAGAGGAAGAACATGGGCGTGAAGACGATGCAGATGCAAAGGGTGGAGACGAGGGCGGGGACGGAGATCTGTGCGGCACCCTCAACGATGGAGGTTTCGAGCTCGTTACCCTCTTCGAGGTAGCGCTCGATGTTCTCGATGGTGACGGTGGCGTCGTCGACCAGGATGCCGACGGCGAGGGCGAGACCGCTGAGGGTCATGATGTTGATGGTCTCGCCGATGAGGCCGAGGACGATGATGGAGGAGAGGATGGAGAGTGGGATGGAGATGGCGATGATGATAGTGGAACGCCATGAGCCGAGGAAGAGCAGGATCATGAGGCCGGTGAGGATGGCGGCGATGATGGCTTCGCGGATGACGCCGACGACCGAGGCGCGTACGAAGACGGACTGATCGCTGATGGGGGTGATGACGAGTGCGGGCGGCAGGGTGAGCTTCAACTGAGGCAGCAGTCCGCGAATCTGGCTGACGACTGAAAGAGTGGAGGCGCTGCCGGATTTGAGGATGGTGATGAGCACGCCGCGCTTGCCGTCCTGGCGAACGATGTTGGTCTGCGGGATGGAGCCGTCGGAGACGTTGGCGACGTCGTGCACGTAGATGGTGGTGCCGTTGACCTGTTTGAGGGGTAGATCGTTGAGGCCGGCGATGGAGACGGGCGCGGAGTTGAGCTTGACGTCGTACTCATCCATGCCGATCTTGGCGGTACCGGAGGGCTGCGTGACGTTCTGGGTGGCCATCGCGCTGAGTACGTCCTGCGGGCTCAAGCCCTGGGCCTGGAGCTTCTTGGGGTCCAGGTTGACCATGATGGAGCGCTGCTTGCCGCCATAGACGTTGGGCACGACGGCGCCAGGGACGGTGACGAGTGCGGGCCGGACGAAGTTGAGGCCGGTATCGTTGAGGATCTGCTCTGAGAGCCCTGCGCCGGAGAGTCCGAGCTGAAGGATGGGCACCGACGAGGCGGAGAAGTTGATGATCTGCGGAGGCAGGGTGCCGGGAGGCAGTTGGCGGAGCTCAAACTGGGCGGAGCTGGTGACCTGGGCGTTGGCGGTATCGAGCGACGCGCCGGGCTGCAGGTAGATCTTGACGACGACCTGGCCGTTTACGGTGGTGGACTCAATGTGCTGGATGTTATCGACGAGCACGGTGAGCGCCTTCTCGTACGGCGTGGTGAGGCGGCCTTCGAGCTCTTCCGGGTTGAGGCCGGTGTACTGCCAGGCCACGGAGACGACCGGGATGTTGATGGCCGGGAAGATGTCCGTGGGGGTATTGAGGATGATGACCGGGGCAGCGATCAAGATCAGAATTGCAAGCACGATGAAGGTGTACGGTCGGCTAAGCGCTATTTTGACAATCCACATGAGTGGCTATTCCTCGTTCCTCTCCCAGCGCGAGAAACCGCCGGGTTGGGGCCTGATAAGCCGTAGTTATAGGACACCACAGAATGACGTAAGGTTTCACAGGAATTTCCGGCGCTATTGAACGGAAAGACCGATCAGGAGACAATCCTGTTATGGAACTACGCCACTTACGTTACTTCTGTGCAGTTGCGGAGTATGGGACTTTTCGCGAGGCTGGACGACACCTTCATGTCTCGCAATCAGCTATCAGCGAGCAGGTGGCGGACCTGGAACACGAGATCGGCGGGGCGCTGCTGGAGCGTAGTCAACGCTCGACCAGGCTGACGCGGCAGGGCGAGATCTTTCTGGAAGAGGCGAAGAAGACACTGCTGGCGGCGGAGCGGACGGTGGATCTAACGCGGCGGTCGCTGCTGGGGCAGGAAGGGACGCTGGCGATCGGGTTCTTTCTGTGGGGGGCGGGCGGATTCTTTACGCGGATCATTCGCGACTACCGGAAGCTTCATCCGAACATCAAGCTGTCGCTGATGGATATGCACGCACACGACCAGATGGCCGCGATGGAGAGTGGGCAGCTCGACATTGGGTTTACGCGCCCGCTGGTGGCTCCGTATGACAAGCTCTTCCGGTCTGAGCCGCTTTACAACGATCCGATCGTGGTGGTGATGCCGAAGGAGCATCCGCTGGCGAAGGGGCCGGTGACGATCCAGGATCTGGCGGCGGAGCGGTGGGTGCTGTGCGAGCGGCCGTTTATTCCGGCACTGTTCGACAGCATCATTGCGCTGTGTACGTCGCATGGGTTTTCACCGAATATCGTGAACGGTTCTTCGACGTGGTCCGGGGTGATGACGCTGGTGGAGGCGGGCGAGGGGATCGGGCTGGTGCCTTCCGGGGCGCGGTATATCCGTCCGCCGGGGCTGGTGTTCTGTGAACTGGAGCCGAATATCACGAAGGTGGGGCTCTCTCTGGTGTGGAACCCGCTGAATGAGGGGCCGGTGGTGAAGTCGTTTTTGAAGCTGGTGCGGGAGAATAAGGAACGGATACGAAAGAGTGCGGGGAACTGAAGATGACGGTACGGTTGGCGACGATGGAGGATGTTTCGGCGGTCATGGGGCTGGTTCGGCGGGTGGTGCCGGGGATGCGGGCGGGCGGCAACACGCAGTGGGATGATGTTTATCCGAACGCCGAGGTGTTTGGGCGGGATGTGGAGTTGGGGCAGCTTTGGGTGGCGGAGATCGATGGGGTGATTGCGGGAGTTGCCGCGATTACGACCGACCAGGAGCATGAGTATGCGGAGGTGGGGTGGGATATTACGGAGACGGCGATCGTGGTGCATCGGCTGGCGGTGGACCCGGCGTTTCAGGGGCGGGGGATCGCGAGGGCGCTGATGGAGCTTGGGGAGACGGTGGCTCGGGAGCGTGGGATTGGAGTGCTAAGGGTGGATACGAGTAAGGATAATGCGGTGACGCAGCGGCTGTTTCCTAAGCTGGGGTATCGGCTGGATGGGGAGATTGGGCTTAGCTTCAGGCCGGGGCTTCGGGTGCTTTGCTATGAAAAACGGCTGGGGTGAAGTTGTGGCCACACCAGGCGAACGGCCTGAGTTGATCAAGATTGATAAAGGCGATCAAGACTGATAGAAGCAACTGCCGGGTTTTCGCTTGATTAGCTTTGATCGCTTTTATCAATACTTATCAACTCAGGCTTTTTCTTATTGAGGCGACTCGTTCAGTTTGATGACTACTCCTTCGTTGGGGCGGAGTTGCATCCATTCGATCCAGGGGCGGTCCTGCTGGTCGAGGTAGGTGCTTAGGATGAGGGTGCCTTTGGGGGAGTCGATCCATTTGGTTTCGTTGGTGAAGTTGAGGTGGATCTGGTAGCGTTCGGCTTCACCGGCTCGGGTGTAGGTGAGGACTTCGCTGGGGGAGATGACTTCAGTGACGGTGCCGCAGTGGAGGGCGGGGGTGGCGCTGCGGAGGGTGAGCAGGGCTCGGTAGAGGTGGAGGAAGGAGCGCGGGGCGGCTTCTTCGGCGGTGACGCTGATGCGGACGTGTTCGTCGACGAGGGGGAGCCAGGGGGTGGGGGCGGAGGTGAAGCCGGCGTTGGGGGTCTCGTCCCAGAGCATGGGGGAGCGTTCGGGGTCGCGGCCGAAGCCTTGACCTGGCTGGTTCTTTTCTGCGGGGTCCTGGACCTGGTCGGGGGTGATGGTGGCGTCGGTCATGCCGAGTTCGTCGCCGTAGTAGAGCGTGGGGGTGCCGCGCAGGGTGAGGATGAGCATGGCGGCGACGCGGGCCTGGGCTGCGCCGATGCGGGTGGCGAGGCGGTGCTGATCGTGATTGCCGAGGACCCAGTTGGGCCATGCGCCGGGGGGGAGGGCGGCTTCATAGCTGCGGATGAGCTCCGCGATGAGGTCTGCCTGCCATGCGGTCTGGATGAGGTGGAAGTTGAAGGGAAGCTGCGCGCCGTGAAGGTGCGGGGTTTCCAGGTAGCCGGAGGAGGCGGTGTCGCCGGGTTCGTAGTAGCGGACGAGCTCGTCGATGGGGAGGTAGATCTCGCCGATGAGGACGCGCTCGGAGTACTCGTCGACGAGGGCGCGCATCTGGCGGACGATCTCGTGGGTTTCGGGCTGGTCGGCGGTGTAGGTGGGGAGGATGGACCAGAAGGACGAGCCGCCGTTGAAGTCGGGGTTGGGCGGGTTGGAGCGGAACTGGTCGTCCTTGATGAGGAGCCAGAGGACGTCCATGCGGAAGCCGTCTACGCCCTTATCGAGCCAGAAGCGCATGGCGGCGAAGATGGCGGCGCGGACTTCCGGATTGCGCCAGTTGAGGTCTGGCTGCTGGGTGAGGAAGGAGTGGTAGTAGAACTGACGGGTGATTTCGTCGTAGGTCCAGGCGGTGCCGCCGAAGTTGGACATCCAGTTGTTGGGGACGCGGCCTTCGTTGCCGTCGCGCCAGAGGTACCAGTCTCGTTTGGGGTTATCGCGGGAGCTGCGGGATTCGAGGAACCAGGGGTGCTGATCCGAGGTGTGATTGGGGACGAAGTCCAGGATGACCTTGAGGTTGCGGGCGTGCGCGCCGGCGAGGAGGGCGTCGAAGTCATCGATGGTGCCGAAGAGGGGATCGACGCCGGTGTAGTCGGCGACGTCGTAACCGAAGTCCGCCATGGGCGAGGGATAGAAGGGCGAGATCCAGATGGCGTCTACGCCGAGCGTGGCGACGTAGTCCAGGCGGCTGGAGATTCCTGCGAGGTCGCCGACGCCATCGCCGTTGGAATCCTGAAACGACCTGGGGTAGATCTGGTAGATGACCCCGTCCCGCCACCAGAGCTTGCAATGTTCACTCATCGTTTTGGTTGGATGCGGGACATAACGGACAGGGCATAGAGGAGCGGAACTTCAGTACTAGGCGGTTCCGTCCGGGTGCGCCGAGAGACCGAGGATCGCTTCGATCTCGTCGATGGAGGCTGGGCGGGCGAGCAGGTGGCCCTGCATTCCGTCTACGCCGATGCGCTCCAGCGCCGCGCGTTGCTCACGCTTTTCTACGCCTTCCGCGATGACCTCCATCTTGAGGCTGTGGCCCATTGCGACGATGGCTTCGACAATGGGATAGCTGCCGTTGGCGTCGCAGATGCGATTGACGAAGGAGCGGTCGATTTTGACGGTGGAGATGGGGAGGCGGTTGAGGTGCTGGAGGGAGGAGTAGCCGGTGCCGAAGTCGTCGATGGCGAAGCGGATGCCCTGGCTGTGGAGGAGGCGCATGCCCTTGGCGACCTCGTCAAAGTTGACGACGACGCGCTCTGTGATTTCGAGCTCGAGCCAGCTTGGCTCGATGCCCCACTCCTGCACGACGTTCATGACGGAGACGGCGTAGTCGGGCCGCAGGAGTTGGAGGGGCGAGACGTTGACGGCGATGCGCATGGGCTCGCGTCCGGGGGTGTTCCACATCTTCAACTGACGGCAGGCCTGGGCGAGAACCCAGTAGCCGATGGGATAGATGAGGCCGGATTCTTCCGCGACGGGGATGAAGCGGTCCGGCTCAATGAAGCCGCCGCCCTGACGCGGGAGGCGGAGCAACGCCTCCATACCGCGGACGGTGCCGTTGGGGCGGTACTCGAGCTGGTAGTGGAGCTGGAAGGTCTCTTCTGCCAGTGCGGTGCGGATGCAGGCTTCCATGTGCGAGCCATCATCGACGTATGGGTCTGTGCTCTCCTGCGCGATGAAGGCCCGGTTGCCGCCTGCACGTTTGGCGCGATACATGGCGAGGTCGGCGAGGCGCTGGAGCTCATCGCTTTCGGTGCCGTGGTCGGGATAGACGGCGACGCCGATGCTCGCGCCCATGGTGAGGGTGTGGTTCTCGACTTCAAAGACCTTGCCGATGGCCTGCAGGAGGAAGTTGGCGACGATCATGGCGGACTGTGCGCTTTCCACCTCTGCGAGCACGACCGTGAACTCCTCTCCGCCGACGCGTGCGACCACATCCATGCCGCGCAGACGGCGGGTGAGGCGGCTGCCCAGCTCCTTGAGGCACTCGTCTCCGATGGAGTGTCCGTACCAGTCATTGATCTGTTTGAAGCGGTCGAGATCGATGCAGAGGATGGCGACGCGATGACCGTTGCGGCGCGCGGTGATCAACGCCTGGCGGGCGCGCTCCTCCAGCGAGATGCGGTTGGCGAGGCCGGTGAGCGAGTCCTGCATGGCGATGGTCTGCCAGCGTGCCTGCTCCTTCTTATTCTCCGTAATGTCCATGGCGACGACGAGGCAGAGGGTTCGGCCTTCGGCCAGCGCCTGCCGCTCGCGGACCTCTACGGTCAGGCTTCCGCCGGATTTGGTGCGATGGCGCTCGACGCGCTCTGAGGATGCCAGCAGGTTTTCTGCGGAGGGATCATGCACGATGGGGGCGGGATCGTTGAGTAACTGGTTCAGGCTGAGGGCGAGGAACTCTTCGCGCGTGTAGCCGTACTGGTCCAGGGCGCGGGCGTTGGTGGCGACGAGTCGCAGGCTTGCCTTGTCATAGACGAACATGGCGAGGGGGTTCTCTTCAAAGAGGAAGTCCGCTCCGGGCAACGCGTCGCGGCGAGTGCCGGAGAAGTGCGTCACATCCAGAGGCCCGGGGCCTGACAGGTGCATGCGAAATGTATTGTCCTGCTCTGCCATGGGAACCCAGTTTCAAACCGTACGACTTATACATCAATCAAGCTGGTCGAATCATCCAGTGAAACTCAGGGCAGATATTCGTTCCATCTGAGGCTAGGTGCGACCCCGGCTGTGAGTAATCCCCCAAAGGTGTTGTACGGCTGAACCAAAGACCTATGGGATCTGCGCTTCACTTCGTTCCAGTAACGAAGACGTATTGTCCTCGTAGTCGACCTTCCAGTGATGGGTGGTCTTTAAAAGATAGATCAAGGGAGAGTCTCGTTCAAAGAAGACGTACCGAATCTGGTACCTGTCGAGCAGGGCGAGGGAGTCTTTGAGGCGGACGATATCGAGATAGTCCTTGAAGGTTCCGTTGTACTCGAAGATGTCGACGCGTGAATCGATGAAGACGGGTGTGTCTCGTTTGTGCCAGACAAGAAAGCCTCCCCAGAGGAACTCGTTGAAGACGCGTCCCTGAGGATGGAACGTTGCGAGGAAGGGAAGAGATTGGTCCGGGAAGCGTGAATCCTCTTTTGTTCCCGTTAGTATGCGGGTACGTATCCTGCCGCCGATAAAGCATAGGATCATGGCGATGAGCGCGAAACGAAGCATGGGACTCAACCTCTGCCTTGAGATGCGAGGCGCGGAGGCCAGGGAGACCGCAAGCAACGGACCAACGAGGATGGCCGCGAGGAAGAGGAAGCGGGAGTAGGTGAAGGCGGAGTAGAGTCCCACGGCCAGGAGGACGAGCTCAAAGGCTGTCCATTTGCGTCCGCGCAGGAGCTGCAACAGGAAGAGGACGGCGAGGCAGACGAAGAGGATGCGCCCGCGTGGGGAGTGGAAGTCGACGCTCTTCCACTCTTCTACATTGGCGATGTTGAGCTTCTGGCGGAAGGCGAGATCGAAGGGATAGAAGACGAGGTGCCAGCCGTAGGGGTTGGCGAAGAGGGCGAGGACACTGACGGCCCATACCTTGATCAGCCGCATGCGTGTGTCTGGTGGGTCAGGGGCAGCATCGATGGCGCCGTTGTGGAATGTGATCCAGCTTGAGGCGACAAAGAGGGTGAAGAGCACGATGCCGATGAGCCATGAGCCGTGGGTATTGACCCAGAGGAGGAAGACGAAGGGAAGCGCCCAGAGGAGTGCGGTGCGTCGCTTTGATAGTGCGAAGATGAGCAGCTCAAGGACCAGCAGGACCCAGCCGAAGAGCAGCGTTCGGGGACCGAAGGAGACGGTCGAAAGCAGGACGCCGGCGATGGTGGCGATGGATGCGGGGAGGATCGATCCTGAGGCGAGGTAGGCGAGCCACAAGACGCCGAGGAAGATGATCTCGATGGCGGCGAGCGTTACGAGGTAGAGGCCGGTGGTTTGAAGGAGGTGGAAGCCAGCGTAGAAGGGCAGCTCGGCAAGCCACTCATGGTTCATCCAGGACGAGCCTGCGGCGGTGAAGGAGAAGAGGTCGTGGGAGAGAAAGCAATGACACGATAGTTGTAGCTGGGCGTCGCGGAGATGCCACCATATATCGGGATCGGCCATGGAATCCGGCACGCAATAGAAGACGATGGCCGCGATGGTCAGGGCGGCGAGCAGCAGGCTGTACGGGCTGGACCGCGTGGATACAGGCGATTTGGCTGCGTGATCTATCGAGGCTATCGAATCATCCGACACGACGGGGGATGGCTCCTTCTATCAGTGAACGCGTCTGCGCATAGTGATAGTACACGCCGGGTTTTAAGATTGACGATGCGGTGCAGGTGGCTGGGTTGATGCTGCTGGTGACCCGCTGCGATGCACGGCTTGGGGTGCGGGTGAAGGCGGGATGTCGCCGAGACTCTGTCCGACCTGAGCCTGCGGGCGCTCGTACCAGGGCGTGGGGCGGCGCTATTCTCCTTGGCGGCTGATGAGTAAAGAGCGCTAGTTTACTGGGTTTTCAAGCCTCTATTGGCTTTCGCCAAGAGCTTTGCTCGTTGCTCAAAGGCCTTGTTGCGATGCTTGCGGCGTATGGGCCAATACCTGTAGATGAAACGAACTTTCGTGGTATGTCTCTCCCCAAACGTCGCGTCTACTCTCATTTCAAGAGATGAGCCGCCGATAGGACTGAGCAGGAAGAGAAAGTCAGTCGTCTCTCACTCACAAATCAAACCTGGAGAAAACATCATGAAGAATGTGAAGAACGTAATCGCTGCACTACTGAACGACGAGTCTGGTCAGGATCTTATCGAGTACGCGCTGGTTGCCGGTCTGATCGGCCTGGGCGCTGTGGTTGCCATGACCGGCCTGTCCGGCAAGATTCAGTCCTCCTTCAACAGCGTCGGCAGCTCCCTCACCAACGCAGTCTAGTTCACCGCGTCAGGCTTCATCGGAGTTTCTCTCAGGGGCGATGAGCCGCATCAAGGATGCGGCTCATCGCCAAAGAAGTGAGACGAAGAGAAGTTGTTTCAAGCCGATAAACGGAGTGACGGAGTTCCAAGATGGTCATCAACCCTCAAACCACATACCTGACGGCTGCATTGGTCTGCGCCTCCATTGGGAGTCTGCACGATCTGCGTAGCCGTCGTATCCCGAACCGTCTTACGGGTCCCGCGATCCTCTGCGGCCTGCTGCTTCACCTCGCTCTTGGAGGTTGGACACAGCTGGGTTTGTCCGCATTGGCGGGTCTGATCGCAGGAGGCATCTTTCTGGTCTTCTTCGTGGCGGGCGGTATGGGTGCGGGTGACGTGAAGCTGATGACCGCCGTAGGCTGCCTGGCAGGTACGGCTTATATCAAGGAAGTCCTGATCGCTACTGTATTGATCGGTGCCCTCATGGGCGTGGCGCTTGCACTGTATCGCGGACGTCTTCGCGAGACGATGCTCAACGTCATCACGCTGGTACAGCATCATGGTGCGGAAGGCCTGGCCGCGCACCCCGAACTTAACGTCAGGAACGTCGCCACGCTGCGCTTGCCTTATGCGCTGCCCATTGCGGCTGGATGCCTTCTGACCTTTTTCATGACATCTGGCAAGGAGCTGGTGCGATGAACGGACGTCGCCTCACCACTGCATTTCTCATTGCCCTTCTGATCTCCGGCCTGTGCACCTGGGTGCTCAGCCGCAAGATGGGTACCCACGCGGCGGAACGCGTAGCGGATCAACATTATGTCGCGGCTTCCAGGCCCCTTCAATCCGGCGAGCAGCTCAAACCGGACAGTATGGAGCTGGTGAACTGGCCCGCATCGAATCCGATCGCCGGCGGATTTCTGAAGCCCGAGGATCTGGTTGGGCGCTCCGTCCTTTATCCGGTGGAGAAGGATCAGCCGCTGACAGACAAGCTGCTTTCTACTGCCGGCTCCGGCCCTGGTCTTGCTGCGCGGATTCCGGCGGGCATGCGCGCCATCTCGTTGAAGTCGGATGAGATTATGGGCGTTGCAGGCTTCTTGTCTCCGGGCTCTCATCTTGACGTGCTTGTGACCTACCGGACCGATAAGAACCCTGAGCCTGTGACGTTGACTGTTCTGCAGGATGCCGAGGTGCTCGCTGCCGGGCAGAAGATTCAGCCCGATCCGGATGGCAAGCCCGTCACGGCTACGGTCGTCACGCTGTTGCTCACGCCGGAAGATGCGCAACGCGCTGTGCTGGCAAGCTCGCAGGGTGCGATCCACTTTATCCTGCGCAGCGGCTCGGACAAGGTGCATGTGCAAGAGTCCGCGATGGCGATGTCTCAGCTTTCCGGTGCACCGGCTCCTACGGTCCCGACTGGTCTCACCGCTCCGGTTGTTCAGAAGAGCTCGCTGGTTACGCATGCTCCGAAGAACCTCGGCGAGTTGGAGAAGCAACAGTCCAAGCCGGCTTTTGTTATTGAAACCATCTCAGGCGATAAGCAGTCCACCGAATCCTTCGGCGGGGGGAAATGAACGTGAAGAAGCGAATCCCTCTCACATCCTTTGTTCCGGCGTTGCTGCTGCTCGCCGGAACCCTACCCTTCAATCCTTGCTCCGCGTTTGCGCAGTCCGTGCAGGCTCCGGGTGATTCGCCCACCGCGCATGAAGCGCGCAAGCGCATGGACATGCATGATATGGGCGGGGATGAGACCCTGCACCTGCTGGTCGGGCACTCCATGGTGCTGCACTCTACCAGCAATATCAAGCGCATCTTCGTTGGCAATCCGACTGTGCTGCAGTCCTACACGGGCGGGCCCAGTGAGATTGTGCTCACGGCCAAGGCAACCGGCGTCAGCAGCCTCGTCGTGTGGGACACGCAAGGCCAGTCCTGCCTCTATACGATTGCCGCGGATATGGACCCGGAGACGCTGCAGCGCTCCATGCACGATGCCTACCCCAAGAGCCAGATTGATGTCGGTGGGCATGAGGGGCGGATCTTCCTTTCGGGCACGGTGCCCACGCAGGAAGCATCTGACAATGCGTTCAAGCTCGCTTCTTCGTACAGCAAGGATGTCGTGAACTCCATTCGCGTCGTCACGATCCATGGCAAACAGGTGCAGTTGAAGCTTCGCATCGTTGAAGTGGATCGCACCAAGATGGAGCAGTTCGGCATCAACCTGTTCCGCCCCACGGCGAGCAACGCGGTGGGGGGCCTGACGACCGGACAGTTTCCATCGCTGGCGACCTACGCGACCGGAACTCCTGCTACGGCGACTGCGCCGGCAGTTCCTGCCACGATCAACGTGAACAACCCGCTCAACTTCTTCATCTACAGCTTCTCGCACGAGATTGGCGCGACGATCCAGGATCTCGAGCAGAAGCAGATCCTGCAGGTTCTCGCAGAGCCGACGTTGACTGCGATGAGCGGACAATCCGCCAAGTTTCTCTCCGGCGGTGAGTTTCCCTTCCCGGTCGTGCAGGGTGGCGGTTCCGCCGCGGGCGTGGCTATTACCATCAGCTTCCGTCCTTACGGCGTGAAGGTGGACTTCACCCCGACCGTCAATGAGGATGGGTCTATCCATCTGAAGGTGGCACCTGAGGTGAGTACGCTGGACTTCTCAAACGCGGTGACCATTTCAGGCTTCACGATTCCGGCGCTCTCCACGCGGCGTGCTGAGACGGAGGTCGAGATCCTCAACGGCCAGACGTTTGCGCTGACCGGCCTGCTGGATCACCGGACGACCGAAAGCCTCAGCCAGATCCCCGGCATCTCCCGCCTGCCGATTCTTGGCAAGCTGTTTGCGACGACCAAGTCCTACACGCACTCCGTCATCGAACTTGTGGTTCTGGTGACCGCCAACGTGGTCGATCCGCTGACGCAGCCGACCGATACCACTCAGCCCGACATGGCCGTGCCGAACCTCGACAAGAGCGTCTTCGACAACGACCTCTCCAAAGAACAGAAGCTTCCCAAGAAGCCCTAACTCCCGGGTTGGAACAGGACACACCTCATGGCAGATAACTCTCAATTCGATCACGCGGTCCAGGCGGTCTTCAGCGTATGCGCTTCGCCGGACGTAGCCAGCGCCGCAATGGCCGCTTGCCCTGAGGTTCAGGGCTCGGTGTTTGCGGGCGAGTTCAACGACTACTTCAGTGGCGAGCGTCGTCCGCAGATCTCACAGACCCTGAAGGCCGCAACCGGCTGCGTGGCGCTGGTCGACTGCGACCGCGATCCGGAGCAGGCACTGCAGACCATGGAGCGCCTGCGTGCGCTGATGCTGCGCAACCTCAGCGTTGTGGCCTATGCGACGAAGGTTGATGCGACGTATCTGCTGCAGGCTATGCGGGTGGGCTGCAATGAGTTTCTGACCAAGCCGGCCAGTACGGATGCCCTGGAGGAAGCGCTCAACCGCTTTCGTGCTGCTCACATCTCAGAGGCGGGCGGACAGCCGAACTCAGGACGCGTGATCTCGTTCTTCGGCGCCAAAGGCGGTGCCGGTACGACGACGCTGGCGGTCCACCTGGCCAACAATCTTGTGCGCCGCCACCGCAAGCGGACGCTGCTGATCGATCACCACCATGAGCTCGGGCATATCTCGTTGTATCTCGGTCTGAAGGGCGGCCAGTATCACTTTGACGAGTTGATCCGTAACTCGGATCGGCTTGACGGCAACCTGCTTAACGGCTTCGTCACGCGCCACACGGGAGGGCTTGAAGTGCTTGCCTCGCCTGACGTGGTTGCGGCCGATTACAAGTCCAGCCCGGAAGAGATCAACTCCGTCTTCGCGTTTCTGCGGACGCAGTATGACTTCATCGTGGTGGATTCTTCCATGGACTACAAGGACATCGTTCCGACCATGCAGCAGTCCAGCGACGAGGTCTACCTGGTGTCGACACCGGACGTGGCTTCTTTGCGTGACCTTGCCCGCCGCGTAGAGCACCTGCGGTTGACCGATCCCGCCAGCGAGAAGCTGCGCATCATCATCAACCGTTCCACGTCCGACGATGCGGTGACGGCCGAGCAGATTGAGGCTGCAGTCCGCTTCCCGGTCTGGATGGCGATCCCTAACAACTATGCGGATCTGGTCCGTGCAATCAACGCCGGCGAACCGATTCCGCCGCAGCATCGCTCGGCCTTTGCGCAGCAGATCAACAAGTGGGCAGACAAGATCCTCTCCGTCATGGCGGCCCCGCTCGATCAACCCACGACCCATAAGAAGGGCTTCACACTCTTCCGTTCCAAACGCGATAAGAAGGTTGCATAAGGAGCACCGATGCCAGAAAACGTGTTGCAGATGACCGGCCCCAAGGCCATCATTCCCCAGGTTGCAATTCGCACTGCCAGCGGCGCGCTCGGCGAGGCCGCGAGTAATCAGTTGAAGACTGCCGTACACCATGAGCTCATCAAGCGCATGGATCTTGAGAAGCTGGCCGGCATGTCGTCCGACCCCAACGGCAAGCAGAAGCTGCTGGTCACCATCTCTCAGTTGGTGGGGGAGCAGAACATTCCGCTGACCGGCAGCGATCGCGAGCGCATCGCGAAAGAGGTGATGGACGAGGTCTTCGGACTTGGTCCGCTGGAGCCTCTGCTTCACGACTCGACCGTCAGCGATATCCTGGTCAATACCTACGACACCGTTTACGTGGAACGTCGCGGTGTCATTGAGAAGACGGACGTGGTCTTCCGCGATAACGCGCACCTGATGCACATCATCGACAAGATCGTTTCGGCTGTCGGCCGGCGCATCGATGAGTCGTCGCCGATGGTGGATGCGCGTCTGCTCGATGGCTCCCGCGTCAATATCGTCATCCCACCGCTCGCTGTGGATGGGCCCCTCATCTCCATTCGTAAATTCGGCTCTACGCCTCTTACGGCGGATGATTTGCTCCGCAATCGTGCTCTCACGCCGCACATGCTCGAGATCCTCAAAGGCGCGGTGAAGGCGCGGCTCAACATCGTGGTTTCCGGCGGAACCGGTTCCGGTAAGACGACGTTGCTCAACGTGCTGTCGGGCTATATCTCGCCTGATGAGCGCATCCTGACCATTGAAGACTCGGCTGAACTGCAGATCAAGCAGCAGCACGTTGCACGCCTGGAGTGCCGTCCGCCGAACGTGGAAGGCAAGGGCGCGATCAAGCAGCGTGAGCTTGTGATCAACGCACTCCGTATGCGTCCCGACCGCATCATCCTGGGCGAAATCCGCGGCGAAGAAGCGCTGGACATGCTGCAGGCCATGAACACGGGTCACGATGGTTCCATCACCACGATCCACGCCAACAACCCTCGCGACGCCATTGCGCGTCTGGAGACGATGGCCATGATGGGAAGCGTTGCGCTGCCGGAGAAGGCTATCCGCGCGCAGATCGCATCCGCCGTCCACCTCATCGTGCAGGCTTCGCGTATGAGCGATGGCTCACGCCGCATCACGCACATCAGCGAGATCACCGGCGCTACGACCGAGGTCGTCAGCATGCAGGATATCTTCCTCTTTGAGAAGCAGGGCCTAGGCGCTGCCAACAAGGTCAAGGGCCGCTTCTATGCCACGGGTATCGTGCCCAAGTTTGCGGAGAAGCTCAAGGCCGCCGGTATTCCCCTGGGTCTCAACATGATGGACCAGTCTGTGGAGATCTAGATCATGCTGGTGACTATATTTATCGGCGCACTCATCCTCAGCTTTGGGCTGGTTCTCTTCCTTCTGAGGCCGGACGATGCTGAGAAGGCGCTGGAGCGCAAGCTCAGGGTCATCTCGTCCGACGCTCGCAAGGAGCAGGCCGAGACCGAAGGCTATGCTCTCACCGTCAAGAAGGCGGAGGGTATTTTGTTTGAGATCGGTGAGATGGTGGAGCGTTACCACTTCTCGCAGGATCTGCAGCAGCTCATTCTGCATTCCGGTACGGAGACTACCGTTGGCTCTGTCATCGGTATCAGCGCTGTGCTTGCGGTTGCGGCGGCGTTGCTGGCTCACATCTTCCTGGGCATCTATATTGTGGATGCCGTTGCCTTTGTGGTGGGAGGTTCGGCTCGCTGGATGCAGCTCAAGTGGAAGAAGTCGAGCCGTCTTGGGAAGTTCGAAGAGGCGTTGCCGGATGCGATCGATCTGATGGCTCGCGCGCTGCGTGCAGGCCATGCCATGAGCTCGGCCATTGAGGTCGTCGCGGAAGAGTCCGCGGAGCCGCTGGCTGGCGAGTTCGCCATCGTCTTCCAACAGCAGAAGTTCGGTCTGCAGTTTCGCGATGCGCTGCTGCAACTGGGCGACCGTGTGCCATCCAAGGATCTTTCCTTTCTCATCACCGCCATCCTTGTGCAGAAGGAGACCGGCGGCGATCTTACCGATGTGCTCGATCGCACCACGCGCGTCATTCGTGAGCGCATCCGCATTCAGGGTGAGATCCGCACGTATACCGCGCAGGGCCGGCTCACGGGCTGGATTCTTTCCGCGCTTCCCGTCGTCATGCTTTGCCTGATCAACGTCGCGACCCCCGGCTACTCGCACATCCTCTTCCACGACCCCACCGGGCAGTTGCTCCTGGGTGCGGGCGGAGTCCTGATTCTCATCGGCGGTTTCATCATCAGCAGAGTCGTCGATATTAAGGTTTAGCCCAATGACACTGATCTTCTTCGTCTCCATCCTCGTCCTGATGTTCTCCGCCATGGGCCTCGCCGGCTCATTCCTGCTGTTGCGCAACTCGCGCGGCATTACGGAGCGCGTGCTGCAGGTCACGCAGGGCGGCACCGGCGCAATCCAGCCGAAGCACGCCGTACGGGAAGAGCTCAAGAAGAAGGTCTTTGAGGCTGTTCACGTCGTCCGTGCGCGGCTTGGCATGAACGAGAACGCCAAGCTGTCAGAGCGCTTTCAGGGTGCGGGCTTCAGGACTGCCAGCGCGCGGGATATCTACTTCGCCGCCCGGCTCATCGGCCCCGCGGCCGCCATCGTCTTCGGCATCATCATGCCGCAGAACAAGGTCTTCTGGATGATGATGGTCGGCGGCATTCTTTACCTTGCTCCGGACATCATCCTCAGCCGCATGGTCAAGGGCCGGCGCGAGAAGATCCGCCTCAGCATTCCGGACATGATCGATCTGCTCGTGATCTGCGTGGACGCCGGTCTGGGTATGGACCAGGCCATGCTACGCGTCGGGCAGGAGCTTGGCACCACGCATCCGCAGATCTATGAAGAGATCATGCAGATCAACCGCGAGCAACGCGCGGGCAAGCTTCGGCTGGAGTCCTGGCAGGCCATGGCACAACGAACACAGCTTCCGGAGATCGATGGCTTCGTCAACATGCTCATGCAGAATGAGCGCTTCGGTACGCCGATCGCCCGGGCCCTGAGCACGTTTGGCGATAACATCCGGCAGAAGCGCAGGCAGCGCGCGGAGGAACTCGCAGCCAAGACGACCGTTAAGATCATCTTCCCGCTTGTGCTCTTCATCTTTCCCAGCATGTTCATCGTGCTGCTTGGCCCGGCGGGTATCAGCATTGCACGCGGACTGGCCAGTGGCGCAATGTAGGTCGCATCGCTTAAGCAATCAAGGCGCCTCGTTGTTTGAGGCGCCTTTTTAGTTCTCAGTTCTCGGTTGGTTTGTCGAGAGATCCAGGCGGTGGAGCGCGGTAAGGGTCTAGACAGCGACCCTTGCCGCGCTTTCGTCATGCATGGGGGTGCGTGCGGGTGCGGTCGTCAGCAGCTTGTGGTGCATGGCGAAGAGCGCCAGTTCCAGGCGATCGGAGACGCCGGTCTTGTCGAAGATCGACCGTAGATAGTTTTTGATGACCTGCTCGGAGTTATGCAGCTCTTCGGCGATGTCACGGTTCTTGTAGCCCTGGAGGATGAGTGCGACGACCTTCAGTTCCTTGGGTGTCAGCCGTTCGCGCACGCGCTCCGCGACCAGGTCGGTCTCAAAGGCTGCGGTCTTGACGGCGGCACGCTGTTGTACGTAACGCTCGCCGCGACCCACCAGCCGCATGCAGCGCAGCAGATCGGTGTTGGAGACGTCGCGGTGCAGAATGCCGCGTACGCCGGCCTGGCTGTAAGACTGCGGGCTGGTGTCGTTTTCCAGAATCACCACGGTCCTGGCTCCGGCCTCTTCAGCGGTCGAGACCAAGGCGGCGAGATCGACGTTCAGCGAGGCCGCAAACAGGACCGTGGCATTGCTGGAGGTGGTCATGGCCTTGAACAGGCGGGCCTGATCGTCACATTGACCGATGATGCGAAAGTCTTCCTCGATGGCGAGGATGCGGGCCGCACCGGTGCGGAAGACGGACTGGTTGTCGGCGAGAATCACCTTGTGAATCATGAGCTCCCTGGGTTGAGCAGCTTCGCTTCAGGCGCGTGGAACAGACTCATTTATGAGTTTGTAACAAGTTCTGATACGAAACGCCGCTCTGTCTTGCAGGTCGTAAAAAAGCGGTCAGGCATACGACAGGGCGATGTGCTGGACCTGTCGCAAGACCTGTAGTGTAAGCTGCACCAGCCGGGGAATGAACTCCCCCGACGCGGCTGTTTGGGTAACACAATCGAGCTATTACAAACGTGCCTTGGGAAATGCGGATTTTGTTCCCCCTTCTGCCGTGAATCGCTACTCTTGCATCAAGAGGTCGGAGCAAGTGAAGCCGCTTGCGCCTGGTGCTCAAAAATCGAACTACACGGAGATCACAATGAACAAGACAAAGAGCTTCTTCTTCGACCTGCTGCAGGATGAATCAGGTCAGGACCTTATCGAATACGCACTGGTTGCAGGCCTCATCGGTCTGGGCGCAGTGGTTGCCATGACCGGCCTGTCCGGCAAGATTCAGAGCTCGTTCAACTCGGTCGGCAGCTCCCTCACCAACGCCGTCTAAGCTCCGCCGCGCCGGTCACTCGCAAGCCAGGAATTAGGAGACGTTATGGAATTCACTTTCGGAACAACACTCTGCGCCGTCTCGGTTGCAGCTCTCCTTCTCTTTGCGGGTGACTGGCTCCCGTCGCGGTAACCCTCTGCCGTTTCACCATTGGGTCAAGCTGGAACGGCATCACCCCTCCAACGCCTTCGGGCCCCCACAGCGGTCCACGCTCGTGGATCATTTAGGAGCTCATCATGGTATCCGGACATATCATTCCCATCTTCGCAGGCTTCCTGTTCGTCTGCCTGCTGTACGTGATCGTCAAGCGCCGCAAGAAGAGCGCCGTATAAACACACCTTCAAAGGTGTCATTCAACCACTGGGCAACAGAGCAGGCTACCCGGAACGAAAGCGACCCTGAACTTCGGTTGAAGAGACTCGGAGTATTGAGAACCGGTCGCGGGATCTTCAACCGCAATTCACTTTTGTACGATGGAGCTTGTCATGAACCGTGGTAAGGATCTGCTGTCAGACCTCCTGGAAGACGAATCTGGCCAGGACCTGATCGAGTATGCGCTGGTGGCCGCTCTGATCGGCCTGGGGGCCGTCGTTGCGATGAACGGCTTCTCAACGAAGGTCAAGACCGCCTTCAATTCCGTTGGAAGCTCACTGACGAATGCACTTTAGTTCCAGATTTACATAGTTTGGGGGATATCGGCGGTCCCCCGGCGCCCTCTATGATTTTCTCTGTAGATAGAGGAGTGTCCATGCAACTTCAGGACTCGAAGCACAAGAAGAAGTCGAATGTTCTTGTCATCAAAGACGGCACCAAAGGCAACGTCATCTGCACCAACGGCAGCATGGCGAATACTTTTCGGACGCGTCTGTTCGGCTTGCTTGGCCGCAAAGGTCTTGCCGCCGGCTCCGGGCTGCTCATCGAGCCATCCTCAGGCGTTCACACCTTTGGAATGTCCTTCCCCATCGACATCGTCAGCCTGGACCGCAATCAGCGGGTCGTCGGACTGTCTCATAACACGCCTGCGTGGAAGATTCGCGGTCTCGGCCTGAAGACTCGCAGTGTCCTGGAGCTGCCTGCGGGCCGCATTCAGGAGTGCGAGATCGAGCACGGCGACCAGATCGTCGTTGAAGCGTGCTGAGCAAACAGTATTATCGTCTTTCCGCTACCCGGCGCATGTAAACCGGTCTGGACTCATGCGGAAGAGCGACCGAGCGCATCACAAGAGTTCAGCAAGACACACGTAAGAGCGCTCCGGCGTCAGACCCATACTGAGAAAGGAGCGGCGATTTATGCAGGATGGCGTACTCGTAATCATCTTGGCCGAACTCCTGGTTTTCCTGCTGTGGTCCATGAACCGCGGCCGATCCGACCTTCGATTTCGTTGCTGGTTTTTGGGATGGCTGCTGGTACTGGTTCACTTTATCAGCCTGCTCTGGCATCCGGCCCCGGGCGTCTCGCTGCTATTGCGGCAGGCGCATATCGCGTACCTTGAGATCCTTGCCGGGCTGTGTTTCATCCTCTCTGACGCGGCAATCATCAATAGCAAACAACGCCTGATTCGCGGAGCCGTCTTTGGCACTCTGCCCGCGCTGTTCACCGTTCTGCTGATTCTTTTCTCCCCGGCCGATCGCTGGGCGCTCGGTTTCTCGCTGGTCGCCACCCACTCCGTCACATTCTTCCTGGTCTACAAGTACGCTGGCAAACGGCTGCAGCGTTTCGTTCCGCTGATGACCCTTTGCGTTCTCTTCGCGGGCTGGATGCTCGGCGCTCTCACCGTCGGAAGGTCAGAACTTATTCTTGCCAGCATCCCGGCGGAGATCTTCCTGATCAATGCGCTGCTCTTCCTGCAGAACTACCCCCTCAAGAGCCCCGGCAACCTGGCAACGATCACCGGCTTCATCCTCTGGGCCTGCAGCTCCTTCTTCACGATTGCGTGGCGCGAGAACGGAAGCCTGGACACGCTGTTTCCTTCCATCATCTATCTGCCGCAGTTCCTCGTCGCCATCGGCATGACGCTGATCGTCATTGAAGAGGACGGCGCCGCATCGCGCGAGCTTGCGCACGAGTACGAAGTTCTCTTCAACAACAATCCCAATTCGCTCTATATCTACGACCTGAGAACCCTCCGCTTCCTCAGCGTCAACTCAGCCTCGGCCAGGATGCATGGGTACAGCGCTGACGAGTTCCGCGGCAAGAAGCTGACGGACATCGTCGTAGGCGACGCGCTTCCTGAGATTCTCGACGACATCCGCACGGGGCAGCCCCGTTCCAACCATCGCTCCCTTCATGCCAGGAGCGACGGCACGCTGATCCCGCTGAACGTCACCTCCTACAACGTCCGGTTCCGCGGACGCCTGGCCCGCATCTCGTTGGGTGAAGACCAGACCGAGCGCGAGCAGATGCTCTCCCAGCTCATCTACCAGGCTGACCACGACCTGCTCACCGGCCTTCCGAATCGCCACCGACTGCTTCAGGCGCTGGACCGCGCGATGACGTCCATTACGCCCGCCGCGCCGGGCTGCGCGGTGCTTATCCTGCAGATCGACCGCTTTGAGAAGATCAACGAGAACTACGGCCATCCTGTCGGCGATGCGCTTCTCAAGCAGGTTACGCAGCTTCTCTCCTCAGCCCTCAAGCCTACTGATGCCATCGGACGGACCGGGGGCCGCGAGTTCACCATCGTGCTGGCTGGCATTCTGAACGGCGCGGATGCGGAAGGACGCGCGCAGAACATCCTTGAGCTCTTTGCCGACCCGCTCACGATCGAAGAACACAGCATCGAGGTCGCCATGAACATGGGCCTGGCGGTCTTCCCGGAGGACTCGGACGATGCGGTCTCCCTGTGGCGAGACGCGGCGCGCGCCCAGGCCCGCAGCCGCCAGCTCGGCGTGGAAGGCGTTGTGCGGCTCTCGCGCACGCATAGCCTGCAGGCGCAGGAAGACAGCCGCATTGAAGCGGTCATGCGCCGCGCCCTGCAGTACGGCGGCTTTGAGGTTTACTACCAGCCCGTGCTGGACGCGAACCGCAAGCTCTGCGCCTTTGAAGCTCTGCTCCGGTTGCGCGAGGAGGACGGCACCATGGTCAGCCCGGCCGTCTGCATCCCCATCGCAGAGTCCACGGGGCTCATCATCCCGCTGGGGCGGTGGGTTCTCCGCGAGGTCTGCCGTCAGCTCAAGACCTGGCAGCTTAACGGCCTGCAGGTGGTACCCATTGCCATCAACGTCTCTGCGCTGCAGATCGTGCTGACGAATTTCTGCACAGATGTCGACGTTGCCCTGGAAGAGTTCGATCTCAAGCCGTCGTTCATCCACTTTGAGCTGACCGAGAGCAGCGTCATGCCGCGCGACTCGCTCGCGCTGGAGAACATGGTCAAGCTGGCGACGAACGGCTTCAGCTTCTCCATCGACGACTTCGGCACGGGGTTCTCGTCGCTGGATCGTCTGCACAAGCTACCGGTCTCCGTCCTCAAGATCGATCGGACCTTCGTCTCGCGGATGCTGGATCAGAACGGCACACTACCGATCGTGCGCACCATCATCTCCATGGCGCACGCCCTTCATCTCGGCGTGGTTGCGGAAGGCGTCGAGACTGAGGAGCAGCTTCAGATGCTGGCGGAGATGGGCTGCGACCAGTTCCAGGGATTCCTGTTCAGCAAGCCTGTCGAGGCGGCCCGCGCCGCGATCCTGCTCTCCCCCCGTGAACTCTCTTCCGGCAGCCTCAACGCGCTGCCAGGCGCTGCTGCGGTGCGGTAGTGGACGTCCATGGCTCGCCCACTGTAGGCCCACGTCACAAGGCAGGTCTGCCACCGGCCTTCCGGCTCATCGTCGCGCTGCTGCTCTTCTGCCAGATCTGCGCGTGCGTCGCCGGAGCTGGACCATCGCTTGGCGGCAAGGTCGATTTCCGCCCTTTCTATGCCTCCGGCACACTGATCCGGACCGGCCACGCCGCGCAGCTTTACGACTACAACGTCCAGCAGCAGGTGCAGAACGCTGTCGTGAGCCAGCGTGATGCGGCGTTGCCTTTTCTCTATCCACCCTTCGCCGCGCTGCTCTTTGTACCGCTCAGCCTGCTCTCGTATCGCAATGCATTCTTTCTGCTGCTCGTTCTCAACCTGGGGTGTCTGTATCTTGCAGCACAGCTCCTGCGGCCGTGGCTGCCGAGCTTCCGCGATCAAGGCCGCCTCACGCTGCCTACCGTCTACGGCTGCCTCTTCGCCGTGTCGGTTGCGCTTATGCAGGGGCAGATCTCGTTTCTGCTGCTGCTCATCTTCTCCGGCGCCTGGATCATGCTGCAACGTCAGAAGCCCTTCGTCGCCGGCCTTCTGCTGTCGCTTGCGCTGATGAAGTTCCAGCTTGCGCTGCCGGTCTTCCTGCTCTTCCTGGTCTGGCGAAACTGGGCCGTTGTCTCAGGCTTCATCGCCGGGGGCTGCGGACTCTCCGCGATCTCCTTCGCCACCGTGGGTTGGGGCGGGCTGCTCAGTTACAAGAACAGCCTCACCGGCATCGCTGCGCAGACCGCTACGAACGCCGTCCTCGCCAAGCAGCGGTTCGGCATGTTTCCGGTCGATATGCCCAATTTGCATGGGCTCTCGTACGGCCTTTCCCGCGGAGCGCACTGGGGCAATATCCTTGATGCCGTTCTCAGCGTTCTCATCCTGATCTTCGCGGCGCGTCAGAGGCCGTCGCTGCTCGTCGCCTTGCCTGCGGCGATGCTGGTCAGCTATCACATGCAGCCGCACGATCTGGTGCTGCTGCTGCTGCCACTATCATTTCTGGCGGATGATCTGGTTCAACGCCGCGCGCTCATGCGCCAAGGACAGATCGCCCTGCCCGCGCGGAGGCCCATCGACAAGACTCTGCTTGCCGCGTCGCTTCTGCTGATTCTTCCGCTGGCTGCCGTCTTCATGGCGAAGGGGCTGAACTATCTCATCGCCTTCACGGTTGCGGTCGTTATGGTCGCAGCGGCCCGCCGGGTGGCTCCTGCTGAATCAGGCGATGTTGATCTGCCGGTCGTCGACTAAAGCTTCCGCGCCGTAGGCCATCACACGGTTCCGTCCCATGCGCTTGGCCATGTACATCGCCGAGTCCGCGCGACGCATGAGGGCCTCAAAGTCAGCGCAGTGCGGGTCCAGCGTCGCTACACCCACGCTTACGGAGAGATGGATTGCGGTGCCTTCATAGATAAAGTCCTTACTGTCCACTTCCAGCCGCAGACGCTCCGCCACCAGTTCGCCGCGGTCGAGTGGCGTTTCCGGAAGCAGGATCGTGAACTCCTCACCGCCGGACCGGGCCAGCAGGTCCTGGGTCCGCAGCACGCCGCGCACCTGCTGCACCATATATTGCAGGGCAGCATCGCCAGCCGAGTGACCGAAGGTATCGTTCAACTCCTTGAAGTGATCCACGTCCAGCAGCAGCAGGCAGAGCGTATGGCCGGACCGGAGCGTACGTGCCACCTCTCGCGCACCTTCCACGCGGAGCGCACGGCGGTTCAGCGCGCCGGTCAGTGAGTCGGTCCGTGCCTGCTCCATCAACTCGCTCTCCAGCGCCGTGACAAAGAACCAGAGGTCGCACATGACCACGCAACTGGAGACAAACATCCCCGCAATCAGGGAATCGAGCCAGCGTGAATCATGGCGGGCCGCGGCGACCGCCCACGGGAGTGCGTAGTGCAGGTTCGTCAGCAGCGCACGGTAGAACGCGACTGCCATCTCGCCCAGCAGAAAGACCGTCGTCCAACGTGAGACACGCAGGTACAGCCCGCGTCCGCGCCGCAGCAGCATCCATGCCGTCGTGCCGCACAGCACGATGACCGGGATGTTGATCAGGTTGCCGATATAAGCGACGCGCGCGGCGTACAGTCCCGCGTACGAGACCATCATCACGGCGATGCAGACCATGGGCCAGCGCATCCGCAGCGAGCTCCTGGTCACAAACCAGCGCAATCCCAGCATCTGCAACACGAACGTCAGCAGGTACAGCTCATTGGCCGCCAGCGACGACCAGAGTGGGGAGATGCTGCCGTCCAGCCCTTGCAGAATCGTCTCCAACAACGCGACGACCAAGCCGGCCGAGAGCAGCGACAGGCCCTTGATCTTGCGGTTATGCAAGGCCAGCAGCACGGCAAACGCCGTGTAAACCGTCATGAACGCAATATTCGCAAGAAAAAGGGTTCTGTAATCCATAGAGGGAAAATGTCCAACTTGGAACATGGCGCGGCGGCGAGATATATCACCGGGGTCTACAGTGAGATGTATCTGAGTCCCGGAAGGCAGTATCCGAAGCTCATATCTGGAGCAGAATGCACGTAAATGGCCGGGATCGGAAAATAATTCTTAGAAAGCGTAAAAGTAGCTGGACTTCGTGCCGCTTACTCGCAAGACGACAAGTCTGCAGAACGCAACTGGTGGGACTTGCAACAGCTTCACCTTACCCGTACGACGACGCGCCAGTTCTCGGATTGCAATCCTCGTCCCCACAAAGATAACGTGCTTTCCTAAAACGGCACGCACAATCCATGCGTCGCACCAAACAAGCAAACCTGGATGCCTTGAGCCTGGCGGGGTCATTCGCAGCCAGGCTCAACAGCGAGTCAGGTCAAGCCCAGCCTGGCTTCGTGTACGGCAGAACCGCAGCCACCGAGTATCCCGAAAGCTTGCCATCTTTCAGCGTGACATTCTCCGGTCGGTAGTCCTTTATGCCGTCAAGTCTCATCTGCACGGAGTTAGAGATCGTGGCATTCGGCGGAATGGTGCGGTGCTCCGGCAGACCCCATGGCAAGATCTTCCACTCGTCATGCGGATCGCCCGTCGCGTTGGCTGCCCCTGGAGTCAGATAGGTTTTCTCAGCTTCGGCGGAGAAGATCAGCCCGTTTTCCTTGGCCTTCTGCATCATCCAGCTCAAGGGGATATCAGAGAGACGGCTGTCCTCATAGCTTCCGCCCACATCGCAGTGCACCCCAGGGAAGAACACCTGTTCCAGGTTCGCGTCGTTTGGACGATAGCTGCCGTCGGCATTGGTCCACAGCGTGGGCTGAAACTGCGCTCGCCGCTCGTCGATCGAGACTGCGTGATAGGCCTGCGTCGTGGAGGGATGTAGCTTCGTATCCAGGAACCCGAACTGCTTCTGGTTGAACATATTGAAGAAGATGCCCGGAATCCCCAGCGACCCCACCGTATCCCAGACCCCCACCATCTGAATCTTCACCTCTTCCAACCCGTAGGCCGTCACCAGGGCAGCCTTCAGCGCGGCTTTCTTCGTTGCATCCGGCTCGCGGTACGCCGCAAAGATCCGCGGAACGGTGGAGTTGTCCAGGTTGATCGAAGGCACCCCAAACGCCGCGATCATTCCCGCCAGGCTCCGCGCCGTGTACGCGCCGCGGCTGAAGCCGAAGAGGTAGATCCTGTCGCCCGGATCGTATACGTTGCCCAGGAAGGCGTAGCAATCCTGCACCTTCTGGAAGAGTCCCTGGCCCATGGCACCGCCTGCCAGGTGGTCGAGCGGCGTGCCATCCGTCCCCACGCCGCTGTCGTAGTACTTCAACTGAGTCGGGTCATTGGTCAGGGCGCAGTAGAGCTTGCGGACGTTGGTATCGGTGACGGTGGAGGTATCGCCGTGCGGCGTGTTCCAAGTGCCGTCCGCGCAGAGGACAATGCTCTTCATGTTTTCCTCTTCATCTTTGATTTTCTTGGGGGGCCGGGTGGAGCGTCATCCCGCAGGGGGACTATGGTGTGCCGCCGAAGTATACCGTTTGCCCAGGCGTAATGATGAGAAATTTTAAAGGGGGGAGAGAAGCAGGGAAGATCAATGGTCGGGGCGGAGGGATTCGAACCCCCGACCCTCTGGTCCCAAACCAGATGCGCTACCAGACTGCGCTACGCCCCGACTCTCTCAAGTTTACCCCATCCGCCCCCGGTAAGCCGAGCCTTACCGTCCACTTAGCTTGTGCAGGTCCATCCCGATCGTATGCAGGCCCCACCCGATCAGCACCAGCGGCACAAACATGAGTGCCGCAAGCACCACGCACACGCCCGCGATGAACAGCCAACTCATGCCCGTATGCCGCTCCGGAGCGTCGATCGATCCGCGCAGCAGCTTGTAGTTCCGCCGGTTTGCCTTCCAGCCAATGTCGAAGAGGTTCCCCAGGAACGGCACCGATCCCACCGCCGTCTCGATCGCCACATTGAGCACCATTCGGGCCACCGTGACGCGCGGCACGCCCCGCACCCAGGCCGCCACAATGATGATCGAAGACGCCAGCCCGCCCAGCACATCTCCCACCCCCGGAATGAACCCGACGATGCCGTCCAGCCCAAAGCGGATGGGCGTTCCAGGCACCCGGATAAAGTCATCCAGCAGGTGCGAGAGGAGGTCCAGGTGTTCGTCGTCGAACGCCTTACCGCCCCGTTTCGTCCGGGGAGAGAGCACTTCGGGTTTGGCGGTGATGGCCATCTTCAGGCCTTTCTTCGTGCGGATCGCAGCGGATTCTTAGGGGAATAGATGCATTTTCCGCGTGCGATGCTATACTGAACTCAATACGGCGGCTATAGTTCAGTGGCAGAACGCCGCTCTGTGGCAGCGGATGTCGTGGGTTCGAAACCCACTAGCCGCCCCAAAATCTTCCTCATCCCAGCAAGAACCCTCCCGGACAGACTCGTGCCGCGTTCCAAATCATCCGAGTCTGCCTCCCCGAAGCCGGGTCTCTTCCCGGAAACACCTCCTACAACTCCGAATCTCTTCGCCGGCACCTCCGGCTGGGCCTACCCCACGTGGAAGCCCGGGTTCTATCCCGCCAAGACCTCCGCTAAGAACTTCCTCGGCTTCTACGCCTCCCAGCTCAACTCGGTTGAGGTGAACTTCACCTTCCGCAAGCTCCCTACTGAGGCGCAACTCAATGGCTGGCTCGCCCAGACAGGCGAGGGCTTCCGCTTCAGCTTCAAGGCCCCCCAGCGCATCACCCACTTCAGTCGCCTGCGCGATTGCCACGAGCAACTCACCGAGTTCATCGCTGCCCTGAAGCCCGCTGCTGATGCGGGCAAGCTCGGGCTGCTGCTCTTCCAACTCCCACCCAACTTCAAAGCAGATCCAGCCCGTCTCGCCACCTTCCTCGCAGACCCCGCGCTCATTGGCGCTCCGCCCATCGCCTTCGAGTTCCGCCACGAGAGCTGGTTCTCAGACGAGATCTACGCCGTCCTGCGCGCGCACAACGCGGCCCTCTGCATCGCGGAGACCGACGACCTCAACACCCCGGAGGTCCACACCTCCGCCACCCACACGTCATTCCGTCTTCGCCGCGCCGGTGGCTATAGCCCGGAAGAACTCGCAGTCTTCGCAATACGCTTCAAGGCTCTTGCCAAAGACCGCCAGGTCTACGCCTACTTCAAGCATGAGGACGAGCCCACCGGAGCCCTCAACGCCACTGCTTTTCTTGCTCTCGCATCCGGAGCCAAGGCCTGATGCCGATCTTCGAGCCCACGGACTTTCATCCCCGCCGCTTCCTGTCGAACGGCCACCTCCAGACCATCGTCGGCAACTTCCTCCCGCGTCCGAGTCATCTTCCGCCGCCTGAGCCTCAGCTCGTAGAGGTCTCACCCGCCACGCGCGACTATATCTCCAGTCAGGTCCTCTGCCAGTGCCACTGGCAGCCGGAGGAGGTTCGTGCCGAGCGCATGACCGTCATCATCCTGCACGGTCTGGAAGGCTCCGCGAACTCCCAGTACGTCGTCGGCAACGCCAATAAGATGTGGCTGGCCGGCTTCAACGTCGTCCGCATGAACATGCGCAACTGCGGCGGTACGGAGGCCCTCAGCCCCACCCTTTATCACTCCGGCCTCTCCGCTGACGTCGATCATGTCATGCGCTTCTTCATCGCCCAGCACGGTCTTCAGCGCATCGCCCTCGTGGGTTATTCCATGGGCGGCAACCTGGTCCTCAAGCTGGCCGGCGATCTCGCCGACCAGGCGCCAGTTCAACTCCATGCAGTCGTAGGCGTATCCCCTGCGCTCGATCTCGGTCCCTCGGCCGACGCCCTCCAGTCGCCGCTCAATCGCATCTACGAGCGCCGCTTCCTCCGCGCCCTCACCAAACGCTTCCGCCGCAAGGCCCAGCTCTTTCCCCACGTCTACGACCCCGCCCGCGCCGATGGCCTGACCTCGCTGCGCGACTTCGACGACCGCATCACCGCGCTCTACTCCGGCTTCCGCAGCGCGGATGACTACTACCTCCGAGCCTCCGCGGCCCGCGTCCTCAGCCGCATCGCCGTGCCCACGCTCATCCTGCACGCGCTGGACGATCCCTTCGTTCGCATCACCCAGGAGAGCAATGCGGCCATCGCCGCCAACCCCGCCATCACCTTCCTTGAGCCCGCGCACGGCGGCCACTGCGCCTTCCTCGCCACGCCTGATCCGGCCCATCACGACGACGGCTACTGGGCAGAGTCCACCCTCCTCCGCTTCATCCACTCTCATTGCTGAGATAATGTCTGGATGGACGCAGATTGGTCGGCAGAGTGTGGAACGGACGATCCAGTCCTCGTCGTGCCCTGGTCTGGGGACTCATCAGACCCCACCAACCCACAACCCCTGCAGTTCATCGATCTGCGTGAGAACCCCTACGACCTCGACCAGATCCAGGAGGCCGAGCACCATCCCGCGCTCCTGCAGGCCCTCCGAGCCCTCAACGCAGGCCGCTCTCCCGTCTTTACCGCGAAGTGCGATGCATGGCCCTTGTCGCCGGAGGAGCTTGAGCATCTGGCCCTGACGCTGGCCACGGAGCCCGTCGAATCCGCCCACGGCTTCGCCAGTTACATCGATCTCATCTGGCGTGAGCGCTCGCTCTTCGTCTCGCGCCATCGTCATGAGCAACTTCTGGACAGCCTCATCCGCAGCGCCGAACCTCTGGACCTGCCGCACGCCGTCCTCGAGTGCATCGTACGTCCCGCGCTGGTCGACCTCACCGGCCCCCAGGAGGGCTTCGCCGTCACCCTCTACCTCAAGGCTCTCGGCCCGGACGCCACCTCGGCTTATGCCAACTGGGCGGAGGCGCTGGAGTCGGCTGTAGCGCTCATCCGTAACAGCGATCGCACCAATCCCCGCAGCAAGGCCCGCTGAACCGCTACAATAAGGCGTGGTTCGCCAACGCTGGTTCGCCGGACATGGCCCGCAAGGGCGAGTAGCTCAATTGGATAGAGCACGAGCCTTCTAAGCTCGGGGTTGCAGGTTCGATCCCTGCCTCGCCTACCAACTTCAAATCCGTATCCCTGCCAGCCTTGGTAACCTGAAGCTCACGCGAGATGATCTGACTCTCACCGCGGCACAAGGCTGAATGCTCACACTGCTGGCCACGGTATTGGGCACCGCAAACTTTCGTAGTCCCAGATCTCCTTTACCGGCTGATAAGTGGATTTTTCCTCGTCAGGAAAGTAATAAAACTCTCTAACAGCGAAGAGTTCGTAGGGGGCTTTATCTATCGCCGTTTTTACTTTTACTTACGTAGATGTGCCTTACCTGATTTTTCTGGAACATGCCATCGGGCTCAGCAGTCGCGGTTCAGGAAGTCCCTGTATGGCCTGCACAGCGACAAATTTTCGATAAGCAGCTATTTCTGATCCATCGCATCTGTCTGTTGTTGAACGGCCCGAGGACGTCCAGGCTGTGTTGTACTCACGGAAACCGCAGTTTTAGTAGGGACAGCCTTCATTTTCAATAAGGACGGTAGACTGCTTCGGCGCTGGATGCTGAACATGGAAACCTACGATTTAGGCCTCAGGAATGGGATGCGGAGCATTCAGCCGTCCAGCGTCAGAACGGCTTCTTTGCACTTCATCTAAACTGGAGTCAACCTTCAGAAACTTTCTGCTGCCTAGACTAAGGAACGAGATTCATGGTCACTTCGGACAACAAACACGGAGCGAAAGAAGAGGCTTTCCCAGCGTCCTCTTCCCGCCGGCGTTCTCTTGTTCTTTATCTTCTACCGCTCATCCTTGTGCCGTATCTGCTGCTGTTGATCGCCCTCTTTCTCGTTCCTTCCCGCTGGCTTGCGGTACGTTCGGGGAACACCTATCTGGCCAACCTGGGCTATGGCGCTACCCTGCATCATGCGGACTGCCAGATCGTGGTGTACGGCGACTCAACGGCCATGGTAGGGATTGACCCCGCAGTCCTGCGCGAGCGCACCGGCCTGAGCGCCTGCAATATCGCCGAGTTCGAAGGGATGACGATCCTCAACGGAACCATGATCGTCGACCAGTACCTGGCGCAGAACCAGCGGCCGAAGTATCTCGTGTTTCTTTACACCCCTGAAGATTTCCAGCCGGAGAGCCAGCGCGCCATGGTGGGCATGTTCGAAGGTCTGACGTGGCGCTTCGGGCAGCCGCCATAAACTGGCCTACGCGGCTTCCATGATGAAGCATCCGGAGCAGTTCTTCGGCTGGGCCGGGCCGGGGCTGCGGCTGGCCGCGATGCACCTCCTTACGAAGCCGTTTTCGCCCGACCGCGCCCACTGGCGCGAGCAGCATGGTGGCCAGCTCGCCAGCAACGCACCCACCGTCACCAACTGCGAGGGCATGAATCGGCCCGACAGTACTCCGGACCGGGCGTGGATCTCCGGTCTGCGCGACAAGTACAGCCGCGATGGAACGACCGTGCTGATCGACTCCACTCCCATGCCGACCTGCGACCCCAAGTTCGCTTATTTCCAGACGAACCTGTCGGCCCTTGTGGACAACGGCATCCAGTCCATGCCGCTTGACTCCTTCACCCAGGATGGAAGATTGCACGTCAACGCGGCGGGCTCGCTGCTGCTTTCAAACATGGTCGCGAACCAGATCTCGCAACGCATGTCCGCCCTTACGCCAGGAGTTCGCTGAGCAATGCTGTTTTCCTCCGGAACGTTTATTTTCCTCTTCCTGCCGGCGAGCCTGATCGGATATCAGATTCTCAGCCGCTTCGGCCGCACCGCGATGCTCTCCTGGCTGGCGATGACGTCGCTGTTTTTTTACGGGTATTGGAATCCTGCGTATCTGTTGCTTCTGCTGGGCTCGATTGTCATGAACTTCCTGTTTGCCAGAATGCTTGGGGAAGGCCGCCCGGACGCCAGCCAGAGCCGGTGGCTCGTCGCCGCGATCGCCGCCAACCTCGCATTGCTGATGTATTACAAGTACCTGTTTCCGCTGCTGAACTTCTTCCACGCACATGGCATCGTGAGCCATGGCTTTCAAGAGGTCATGCTGCCGCTGGGAATTTCCTTTTTTACGTTTACCCAGATCGCGTACCTGATCGACCTTCGGCAGATGATTGCCAAACGCCAGGGCTTGCTGTCCTACTCGGTTTTCGTGACTTTTTTCCCGCACCTGATCGCTGGCCCGGTCATACATCCTCGCGAGATGATGCCGCAGCTTGAAGGCCGCCTGCGGGGACTGAAGGCCGCGGATCTTTCGCTCGGCCTCAGCTGGTTCATCCTGGGCCTGGCCAAAAAAGTTCTGATCGCCGACCGGATTTCTCCGCTTGCGGATATTCTTTTCGCGCACCCGGCCAGCGCCGGGTTTTCGCTTGGCTGGCTGGGTTCCGTGGCCTATGCGATGCAGCTTTATTTCGACTTTTCGGGTTACTCCGATATGGCGCTCGGCATCGCCCGGATGTTCTCGATTGAATTTCCGGTGAACTTCAATTCGCCTTATAAGGCACAGGGAATTATCGAGTTCTGGCAGCGCTGGCACATGACGCTTTCGCGCTACCTGAACGAATATCTGTACACGCCGATTTCGCGCTCGATCAACGGCCGGCGCATGGATGCCGGCAAGAAGGTGACGCGCAAGGCAACCGCCACGCTGGAAGGGTTCAGCAGCATGGTTGCCCTTCCGGTGATGACGACCATGTTCCTTGCCGGTATCTGGCATGGTGCCGGACTGCAATTTCTGATCTTCGGCGTTCTGCATGGAACATATCTCACGATCAATCATGCGTGGCGCATTTTCACCCCGGAAGGACATCGTTTTCACCGCAGGGTGCCGGCGCCGCTGATGATCCTGCTGAGCTTTGTGTGTTTCGTCATAAGCCTGGTTTTCTTCCGTTCGGCCAATGTGCATGATGCGCTTTATATCCTGGGTACCATGGCGGGCGCGCATGGCCGCCACCTTTCGTTCAACAGCTTTCCCTATCTCGCAGAAATTCCCTCCATCTCCAAGTTCTTACGAAGCCTTCCTTCGGCTCTCCTGGCGCTGGGGGTATGCTTCTTCATCGTTTGGGGAATGCCCAATACGCAGGAGATTCTGGGCCAGCTGGGGCCTGATCAAAAACGCAAGCCCAGCCTGCTTCCGCGGTTGTCCTGGAAACCGACAACGTCCTGGAGTCTGGGGCTTGCCATGATCTTCTGCATCGCGATCCTGCTGCTGGATGCCAGCACCCGGTTCCTCTACTTCCAATTCTGAGCTGGTGCCTGCTGCGTTATTCTTGAAGTATGGCTCAACCAGATGGAATCGATCTTGCAAGCCTCTCTCTGGACGACGTCCTGATGAAGAGGAAAGCGCTGAAGCGCAGGCTCAGTGCACGCCAGAATTTACGGCCCCTTCGCCTGGCTGTGCTGGGCGGCAGCACGACCAATGAAACGGTCGAGCTGCTGGAGTTATGGCTGCTCGAAGCCGGTTTTCTCCCCTTTATTCACCAGTCTGAATACGGCCGATTTTATGTCGATGCGGTCCACGATACCGATGCCCTGGTCGAGTTCAAACCGGACATCGTGTACGTCCATACGTCGGCGATCAACATTGAGCGATTTGCTCCCGTAGGCTGCTCGGAACGTGAGTTCGACGAGCAGGTGCAGGCCGAGCTGGGGCGCTTCCGGGAGATATGGAAATCGCTCGAGGAAAAGCTTGGCTGTCTCGTCATCCAGAACAATTTCGAGTTCCCCCCCTACGCCATTCTGGGCAATCTCGACGCCGTCGTCAGCGGTGGGCATGTGCGTTTCATCACGGCTCTGAACGTGGAGTTTGCCAAGGCCGCAGCCGCTAATCCGAAGCTGCTGCTGCAGGACATCTGCTGCATTTCGGCGCGCCTTGGTCTGGATCGATGGTTCGACCCGGAGCGCTGGTTCAGCTACAAGATCGTCACCTCGCCCGAGGGCAGCAGTGCGCTGGCCGTCTCGCTGGCAGCCATCGTGCGGGCGTCGTACGGCCAGACGCGCAAGGTACTGGTGCTGGACCTCGACAACACGCTGTGGGGCGGAGTCATCGGAGACGATGGCGTAGACAAGATCCAGATCGGCAAGGAAACGCCGATCGCCGAAGCCTACACCGCGTTCCAGGAGTATTGTCTTTCGCTGCGCAACCGCGGCATCCTGCTCGCGGTGTGTTCCAAGAACACCGACGAGATCGCGCGCCAAGGCTTCGAGCACCCTGACTCCATTCTGAAGCTGGAGCACATCTCCTGCTTCAAGGCCAACTGGGACCCGAAGCATGAGAACATCGCAGCCATTGCCAAAGAACTGAACCTGGGCACCGATAGTTTTGTCTTCGTTGACGACAATCCTGCCGAGCGCGCCATCGTCGAGGCCCAGGTGCAGGGCATTGCTGTTCCCAATGTTGGGAGTGAGGTGTCGAAGTACGCCGCGATCATCGAGGCCGGACGCTACTTCGAGCAGATCTCGCTCTCGCGCGAGGACGTGGAACGCGCCGCGCTGTACCAGGAAAATACGCAGCGCGCGGTGTTCGAAACAAAGTTCTCGGACTATGGTGAATATCTCGACTCACTTGAAATGTCCGCGGAGATCGGCGCGTTCCGCTCGGTCTACCTGGACCGCATCACTCAGTTGACCAACAAGACCAACCAGTTCAACCTGACCACGCGTCGCTACACGCTCGCCGAAATCGAAGCCGTTCTTAGCGATCCGGACGCGATCGGAATCTACGGCAGGCTGAGCGATCGCTTCGGCGATAACGGTCTGATTTCGATCGTGCTTGGGCATCGCGCCGGCAACGTGCTCGAGATCGACCTGTGGTTGATGAGTTGCCGCGTGCTCAAGCGCGATATGGAAGTCGCCATGCTGGATGCGCTGGTGGAAAAGGCTCGCGGGATAGGCATCGAAAAGCTTCACGGGCATTACATTCCAAGCAAGAAAAACGCCATGGTGGAGGGTCATTACGCCGCGCTTGGCTTCGACCTGGTGAGCCGGGATGAGGCAGGCGCTGCGCTATACTCACTCCAGATTGCCGTTTACGTTTCGCGCAATACTCACATCAAAGTTGTGGAGCCAGTTCAATGAGCAATGAGGAACTTCTTGCCGGACTTCAAGAGATTTTCCAGGATGTCCTGGACTTGCCCGATCTCGTTCTTACGCCCGAGTCCAATGCCCAGAATGTTCCCGACTGGGACTCTCTCGCCCACGTAAATCTGATCACCATGATCGAGAAGAAATACAAGGTGAAATTTGCCCTGGGAGAACTCCAGGAGTTGAAGAACGTCGGTGACATGATCACCCTTCTTCAAGCCAAGCTCGCCGCCAAATGAACCTGTACCGATGGCCCGACATCCACCTCGGCCTGGCTCACAGCTTCGAAGCTGTTTTTACCGAGCAAATGACGAAGAACTTCGCTGAACTCTCAGGGGACATCAATCCTCTGCATGTCGACGCCGAGTACGCCGCAGCGGCAGGATTTGCATCCCCGGTGATCTTCGGACTGATGTCCTCCGCGCTCTATTCGCAGCTTGCGGGGGTGTACCTGCCCGGCAAATACGCCTTGCTTCAAGGCATCGACCTGGACTTCAACGCGCCATGCTTTGTCGGCGAGGTGCTGACGGTGAAGGGTGAAGTGACCTTCATGACCGAGGCCTATCACCGGTTCGAAGCCAAGGCGTCGATCCGCAAGAAAGATGGGAAGCTGGTTTCAAAAGCGACTCTGAGGATTGGATTTCATGGCGAATAAGATCACTCTCGTCACCGGCGCCTCGTCCGATATCGGGCAGGCTTTCATCCGCAGCCTCCTGCTGCAGGACGCGGACGCGATCGTGCTTGCCCATTCCTTTTCAGGCGGCTCCAAGATCGAAGGCCTGCAGACCGAGTTCGGCGATCGTGTCGTTTCACTCACTGCGGATTTCTCTCAAGCCAGCTCGGTGCTCGCCATGGCGGACACCATCCTCGCGGTTCACGGACCGCCTTCGGCGATCGTTCACCTGCCGGCCCTCCGCCTGGTTTATGAGCGGTTCACCAAGCTGAAGTGGGATCGGCTGCAGGCGGACCTGGCTGTCCAGGTGCAGTCTGCGGTCCTGCTGCTGCAGCGTTTTCTACCGCTTATGGCCAAGATGCCCCAGGCACGCGTGGTTTTCGTGCTCTCGAGCGTGGTCCATGGCATGCCGCCCAAATTTCTCTCGCTGTACACGATCGTGAAGTACGCGCAACTCGGCCTCATGCGGGCGCTCGCCGCAGAGTATGCCGCGACGCCGGTTCGCATCAACGCGATCTCGCCCAGCATGGTCGAAACGCAGTTCCTGCAGGATATCGCTCCGGTCGCAGTCGAAATGGCTGCCGCTGCCAACCCTCTGAGCCGGAATGCGCGTCCCGATGATCTCCTGGGAGCACTTCATCTCCTGCTGTCTCCCGGCGCAAATTACATGACCGGTGTGGATATTCCCATTGCCGGTGGGACCATTTGCTGAGGTTCGCTACAAGTCATTGATTCAAGCGAATACACGAAGAGCCCAAGCTCTTCCGAAGGCCCGAAGTTGCAGCCGTCAATTGCCGTCGCTGTGCCAGGGTCTAGCTCGGAGACACATTGTTCCAACAGGCTCCTCGTCCCGCCCGTTTCGACCTGAACCTTGCCCTGACCTTTGCAGGTGACGAAGCTGTGTTGGAGGGGCACTGCGTCAATGTGAGCGCCTCTTTACGAAACGGTGAAATTTCTCTGTTGGTGGGAGAGTTCTACATAAGTATCAAGGTCAGGGTGGCCCGAATCCAAGGTTTTGACGCCGGGCTCGCCTTCATCATCGAAACCGACAACGACCGGCACGCGAGCAGGCTGTTAGTCGAGTTTGCCACTTCCCAGAATCAACCCGAACGTCAACCCAATGCGGCTTGAAGCCGCACCCAAGAACGGTTTTGCTTTCTCTGAAACGACTTCGTTGGTCCTGGGCATACATAGCATGTCACCACGCCGAGAGATGGGGCGTATTTGTCATCAGGCAGAGGAATTCCCGTCAGCATGGCGTTGTGGACTCCGCGTACAGGCCGGCTAACGTTTTGTTGCTTGAAACTTGTTGCTTGAACAAGGTTCAGGGTACTGGCTCAGGTTTAAACCACCACGAACGCCAACGGATCAAAGCCTAAAGACAACAAAACGAGGTCCGAGACTCGAACAGGGCTAGTCTCCATTCGTCCGGGGCGGGTTAAGGCGTAAACGGACGGCACATCTTTTATCAGTTGGTCGAGTCTCAGAAATCGCTTGCCTCGGATGAAGACGGGCGTCTCACCCCAACGATCCACAGAAGCCACGACGTAGAATCCCACCGGCGCCTTCCGGTAGCCAAATCTAACGCTATATTGATCTTCGGCCATGCAAACGACTCTATCAGCGCAAGCTAGCAAGTCAGTATCCGCGTCACGTTCTAGGGCACTTGCGAGATGTGGGATAGCATGGCTCCACACCGGCCAAACACAATCTCGCGCTGAAGAGGTCTTATGGAGTACTTCGTATACCTTCTTGTTCCTGTCTGTCTTTACGTCGTTCACCGCATCATCATGGACCAAAAAGATCTGAAGACAAAAGGCCGCTCGGAGCCTCAAGCGACCGGCCCTATGAGATTGCGAAACGGTCTACACGCATATCGGAGCTATGCGAACCCGATTCCCAGGCCCACTCCAGGTAGCGTCACAGTCATGAACCCATCCGATTCAAAAAGAGCCAATGAACTCCGCTACTCCCGGCGGAAGGCGAGCTAGTCCTGTCGGTGAGGCTGACTTTAGTCGCGGCTCGTAGGCGGTGTGAGCGGTGATGCACAAAGATGGACGCTTTCACCATGTGCAGGCTTTCTTTGTCTGAGGCTCTTACAACAGTAAGCGAGCAACGCGGACGGATGTATTTCCACGCGCGGACGCCTGTTTGGCGGGTCGGGGTCTTCGACGACTATGCGGTAAGAGTTTGACTAGGCGCATCTCGGGCGGACGACACGTCACAGCTATCCGGGTACTGAACGGTGGGTAGGGCCTCAAAGGCCGGTCGAGCTAGGAGGTAGCCCTGCATCAAACGGATGCCGCAAGAGCGAAGCGCCCGAAGTTCCTCAAGGGTCTCGACTCCTTCGGCGATGCAAGTGACTCCGAGTGCCCGGCAAAGTTCGACAGTGGAACGGACGATAGCGAGGGCTGTGGGTCGCTCGTGAAGATTGCGGGTGAGGTCCATATCCAGTTTGAGGATTTCAGGTGTAAGGTCCGCTAAAAGATTGAGACCCGAATAGCCCGAGCCGAAGTCATCGATAGCCATTTGAAATCCGTGGCGACGATATTCCTGGGCAATCTTCAAGACGTGGTTTCGGTCTTTGATTTCTTCCATTTCGGTGATTTCAAAGATGAGCAGGTCAAGTGGGAATTCAAGCGCTCGTGCGGTCTCAAGGGTGAGGCGGATACAAGCCGAGGGGCTGTAGACGGCACCGGGCTTGAAGTTGATGGATAACTTCGCTCCAGTGTCTTTCAGCCCGAGGCGTGCTGCCAGAGTAATGGCCGCCACCCGGCAACTTTGATCGAAGGCGTATCTGTTTTCTTCGGTTAGCTGCGCCATGACTACGCCCGCTGGTTCGTTTTTTATGCCTCGGACAAGGGCTTCGTAGGCATAGACGCGTGACTCCAGCACATCGACAATGGGTTGGAACGCCATCGTCATCGGGAAAGGCTGCTTGACTCCGTCTTTGCAGGCGGAGCACTTCGGGGCTATTAGCTCGGGGCCGCTCATCCACAAAAGAGTAAGGCCCAAATTCATGGGAAAACTGTCGCCTTCACGACAGATTGCCGCCGAAGTTGTATGCAAGCGACGTTGGGTGTAGAACTCGGGCCCGGTCTGCGCTCCGTGCGGCCACCCTTCGGGTCTGCGAAGCGCTCGGATGGGAACTACAGCTTTCGCCAAAACGCCCGAGGGACTTGCTCGCCCCATCGCAGCGTCATACTTTGATTGACTATTCACAACTCGCCGAACGGTTGGGGTCAGCACTTGTAGTGCCACAGCGCAGTTACTCCGTCCGAAACTACGAGGTCTATGAGCGCGTTTGCGTACATGAGGAGATTTGGTCTGGAGCCGCGAGCGCGCAACGTTTCTCGAACTACTTGTGTGCGTGAGGCAGCAGCAAGGCGGGCATGTTTGGGAGAAACTTCGCTAAAAATAAAACATTAAGGGGGAATGGTGCTCCGGATTCCTGAAAGGCTTACCACGAACCGCTGCCTGTTTCTCCCCGGACAAACAAGTTGGCGTACCGTCCGGGCTGTGGTAGGTTGTTGCCGTTCCCTATTTCTCGTGCGCGGCAGGGCCCGGCCACGCAGAAAAGAGCACCCTTTGGCTTATATCGAACCCGCAGAATTCCTTAAGAAGTTTGGCCACGAACCTGAACCGGAGTACAACTCCGACTGCTCGGCTCTTTGCCAAAGCTATAAAAACCTCTTTTCCGAATATGAAAGAACCTCTGGGAAGATTCAGGCTACGCTCAAGAAAGAGCTCCTCGCCATCGCCCAAAAAATGCATCAGCAAGGCTGTCCCCCCTGTCTCTTGGAGTAGCCGTACTCAATTCGCCAGATACACTTCGGCTTGTCTGTGATGGCGCGGTCCTAATAGATGGTCCGACAGGACCTGGCGATCCTCCGATGATCCAATGTGTCGGCGGAGGCACTGTCGGACCATGAGCGCAACCTGGTGCGCTGGGGCGTGTCGTCTGTTGTGTTGGAGCTGACCGAGATCCAACTTGCGGCTTTGACCGTGAGGGCACACGTCTGAACTCAAGGTGTGACTTGAAGGGTGATGTGGCGGACGACAGGTGCGCCTACACTGCTACTGCTGGTTGCGGTCAGCACGATGTCATAGCTGCCTACCAGTGCGTGTTGCGGGTACTTGGCGCTGCAGCCGGTGAGCCCAACTCCCAAGCCAAGGGTCGCTGCGATCAGGAGGACAAAAAGTGTGAGGCGATTCACGCGCCCCGCCTTGAGTCTGCAGCGAAGGAGACCAAAGCCACATGCAGGGAGCAGCAAAGCCCAAACAACGTCCGTTGCGGAGTTGTGCCGGGAAGGCTCCGGGATGAGTGCAGATTTGAAGTCGAGTACAGCATCGGTATCGAGGATGACAGGCAGACTGACCGAGCCGCCTGAGGCGATCTGCATGCTTGCCGAGGAAGGGCGCTTGTCTCCGCCGACCTCGCAGGTGAGCAGAAGGCCGGCAGGGGTGGAGCATGTCAGGTTTACAAGACCGTTGAAGCCGGAGATGGAGGAGATGGTTGCAGTGATGTTGCCGTGGTGCTCGGCCTGGATGGAAAGGGTGGGTGAGCTCACCTTCAGATCGAAGAGTGGATCTGTGATCAAAAGGCTTACCGGACCGGCCGAGGCGGAGGTGATGTCGCCGGATTTGGAGGTGAAGACCGCAGTCAGGGTGTGGAGACCGCTGGCGAGTTGCGAGGTGGTGAAGGATACGCCAGCCGACAGCGAGGCCGTTGGGCCTGGGGTAAGTGTTGCGATCGCGATACCACCGTCCAGGATGGTGATGGTGCCGTTGGAAGGATTTGCCGCTGCGATCGATGCGCTGCCGTCCAGATTTGTGACTGTGGAGGTAATGGTTGCCGCGCCACCCTGGGGCGAGGTGGCGGGCGCGCTGAGGATTAAGGAGGTCTGATCCGGCACAATCTGCTGGAGCGTGGAGGCATCGGACTGAGTGAGGCTTGTGCTTCCGGCGAAATGAGCGGTGACCGTGTAAGTTGCCGCCGATAGGGTGAACGGCGTGACGTAGACGATGCTGCCGGAGTTATCGGTGGTGAGGGTGGCTGGAGGGAAACCCTGGACGGTGATGGTGACTGGCTGGTTTGCGACCGAGGCTGATCCGCTTGACTGGCTGCTGGTCAGGCTACTGCGGAAGCTGTAGCTGCCGAACAGGGCAGGCGCGGGCGTTCGCACGGGCTGCAGGGTCAACTGGGTTGCGGACGGGGTCGAGGGGGCGGAGACGATCTGGATGAGCGAGGCAGAGCTTGCCTGAAGTGGCCCTGAAGGGACGTAGGTGGCGACGATGGTGTGGGTTCCGGTGGACGGAGCTTCCGAGACCGACGTGGTCGCGCTGGCAGTGCCGGGTATGAGTGGAACGGTCCCCAGCGCGACGCTGTTGTCCGTGAAGGTCATGGAGCCTGCCGGCACACTGGCGTCGCCGGCCTTGACGGTGGCGGTGAAGACGACAGTGGTGCCGGGCGACGAAGGGTTCTGCGAGGAGATCAGGGTTGTGGCCGAGGCGACAGGCCCGGAATCCAGTTGATTGAGCAGGATGGTGACGGAGGAGGCGGCGTCCGAGGCGACGTTGCCGAAGATGAGATCTGGTCGTCCGTCGCCGTTGAGGTCTTTGATGAAGAGATCTCCGGAGAGCGCTCCGGCCGTGTAGCAGATCTCCGGGCCGAAGGTGCGTCCGGCTGCCGAGTGGACAATGCCTACCGCAAAGGTGTTGAGCGAGCTTGCAGTTTGAAGGACAAGGTCCGGGAGGCCATCTCCGTTGAGGTCCGCTGCCTTGAATGAGGTGTAGCTATGCGCGAAGCAGCCTGCCTGGACCGGCGCGATAAAGGTGCCGTCTCCCTTGCCGTAATAGATCCAGACACAGGAGGGCACGCCCTGGTAGCTAAAGGAGTAGGGCAACTGATACTCGGTCACGAGGGCGAGATCCGGTTTGCCGTCCCCGTCGAAGTCCGCGGATTGCACGGCGCTGTAACCATTGGCGGCTACGCCGAGGTGAGCGGGGATGGGCAGGATGGACGGCGTGGTGTCAAAGCTGCCGTTGCCATGTCCCTGAACCACGTACAGACCTGTGCTGAGGATGTATGCGGCATCGAGCTTTCCCCGGTTGGCGAGGTCCGCAAGGATAGGGGTGCCCGGCGTGTAGTAGGACACGCCATTGGGCATGACGGGCGCAGTGTAGGTGGTCGAGACGCTGCGGAATGTGCCGTTGCCGAGGGAGAGAGCGGCCACGAGGCTGTAAGTGGATGACAGTGAGCTGATGGAGGGTAGAAGGAGGTCGGCTTTGCCGTCTCCGTCTATATCTCCGACCACACCGACGCTTCCGTTTGAGGTATTCAGGGGTGCGGCGATGCCGGTGGCGGCTTGCGGTGTAGCGAAGGTACCATCGCCGTGTCCGAAGAGGAGGTATGGAGCGTAGGTGGAGTCGTTTGCGAGGAGATCCGGCTTGCCGTCGCCGTTGAAGTCCGCGGCATAGATCTGCGAGGAGGAGGTGACCGGCGAGCTTTGCAGGGAGATGGGCGGGGCGAAGGTGCCATCGCCGTTTCCGAGGTTGAGTGTGAGCTGGGGGCTGCCGGTGGCGACGAGATTCTGCTTGCCATCCCGGTTGAAATCCGCCATGGCGGTGGGGCCGGTGATGACGCCGACCTCGGGCGCGGGTGCGGTGCCAAAGGTTCCATCGGCGTGACCGTAGGTAAGATAGAGGCCGTTTGGCCCGCAACTGAGGAGATCCATGAGCCCGTCGCCGTTGAGATCGACGAACTGCTGCTGTGCCGCCTGATCGACCAGGAAGGCGAACCCGACGGCGGCGATGGCGTATTCGCGCGGCGGTCCGAAGGATAGGCCCGGGGCTCCGAGGAACACGGCGAGACCATCGCCCGAGTACGCGAGGATGTCCGGGATGCCGTCTCCGTTGACGTCCGCGACCAGTTCCGGATAGAGAAAGGTGCCCGCGCCAGAGCCACTGACGGACGTGCTGCCGAAGGGCAGGTGGAAGATGGGTGTTGTATTGAAGGTGCCGTCGCCGTTGCCGTGGAGGATGTCCAGGGTGGTGCCGCCGTTGCCGGAGGTCGGATAGCCGCATACGGCATCAAGTTTGCCGTCCTGATCCATGTCATGGAAGGCACAGGTGCCGCCGCCCGGGGGTGAGGTGTAGGTGTAGGAGGTGATGAGCGGACCGAAGGAGCCGTCGCCTTTTCCGAGTGAGACGGCGAGGCCGTCTCGCCAAAGGATGTCCGGGATACCGTCGCCGTTGATATCCGCGATGACCGGCACGCTGAATGCAACGTTGCCCACCACGGTTTTGCTGGGGAGGAAGCCGCCTTTGCCATCGCTGAGGAGGACGAGGACGAAGCTGTTGTAGGGCTGCTCGAGGAGGAAGTCAGAGACGCCATCCCCATTGAGATCGCCGACGGAGGCGAGGATGACGGCGTCTGAGATCTGATTCGAAAGCTTGTTTACTGAAGCGGCGCCGAGGGTTCCATCACCGTTTCCGGGGAAGACGAAGACGCTGCCGATGTGGGTGTTTGGGTCGTAGTTGGCGCAGATGAGATCAAGCCTGGCGTCGCGGGTGACATCCGCTGTGACGCACATGGGAGCGCGGCTGACGTTGATGTTCGCAGGGAAGGAAAAGTCCTGTCCGGGCTGGAAGCTGTTGTTGGGGCCAGCCAGAAGAACATGCCCGGTCGTGGCACCGTTGACGACCTTGAACCAGATGAGATCGCGGCGGCCATCGCCGTTCAGATCGCCGGAGATGACGGCGTCTGGATCGATTGGAGTGACGATCCGCACGGGATTGGTGAAGCTTTCAGCAAAGGCAGGCAAGCAGAGACAGGCAGTCAAAAAGATAAAGGCTTGCAGAAGAACTCTTTTATAGGAATGCATGAGGGTCCCAGGGTGTTTGCATCAGTATAAAGACTGCTGGTCCCTCATCCTCTGCAATATTTGCAATCCTCTTCATTTCGAAGGTCGTGTGATGAATGGTTTAGTGCGCTGAGCTTTCGCGTCACAGTGCGGAATGATAAGCCTCGGATTTAGGCATAGGTCAGCGTATCGACGTAGCAGCCCGCACCCTTCGCTTCGCATGGCAGAAGTTGCCGAAGGTTCCGAGAACGGACCTGTCTCCCGGCATCTGAAGGGCAAGGATGAGAGGTGGACCAAAGACGACTCCGGGAAGGAGCTCACACTCATCGTTATCGACGAAGCTAAGAGACCCTACCCCATAGTGGCGAAGATCAGGGGCGTCTTCCTACGACCAGGATTGAGAAGGTGCCGGGTACCGGCGTGGGACGATACTGTAGCTCCTCTGAGACGTTCCCGGTGTTCTGCCCGAACTTTGAGGTGACGAGGTAGACCTTGCCCTCTTCCTGGTTGACGATCATGGTGCGTGCTCCAGGCTGTGTCTTTAACTGCTGTGCGGAGGCGTAATGGCCAGTTCCGTCGCGATGAAAGGAGGTCAGCATGCCGGTTGCGTCGGCAAGGAAGAGCGTGCTCTGCTGCTCGTCGAAGCCCATGTCCCCTGAACCTGCCGGTGCGTCTCCTACAGGCGTCATTGCTCCTGAACCTGTGTTGATGGCGATGATCTTATGGCTCTCACAGGTGGTGAAGAGGCGGTGACCCTTGGGGTCGACTGCGAGGGTATTGGGACCGGTGCATGGAGCGAGCTGCCAGGACGCGGTGACCTCTCTGGACGCTGCGCCGATGCGAACGACTTCACCCATTGCAGGTAGTGTGACGAAGATGTTTCCTGCGCCATCGCCGACGGCTGTGCTGGGGCGTCCGGCGAGCGGGAGCGTCGCAACGATCTCATTAGTTTTGCTGTCCACGATGGTGGCGCTGTGGCCGCGTGAGTTGAAGACGAAGACGAGTTTGGTCGCAGGCTCAAAGACGACGGTATCCGGAACCAGGCCGGTTGAAACAGAAGCGATGAGCTTGAGGTCTTTGCGGTCGAAGACGCGCAGAAAGCCTGCGGTGCCGTCGGTTGGATCGCTGATGTAGCCATAGCGTCCGGTATCGTCGATCGCGATTCCGCGCACGTTCTTCATGCCTGCGATCTCGCCGGTCTGCTTGCCGGTCTGGGTGTCGACGACCATCACGCGATTGGTGCGCGGGATATAAAGCTGATGGTTTGCAGGGTCCAGCGACAGGAAGCCCCAACCGCCTGCGCCGCCAACGTTCCACTCCGCTTCCACATGGAAGGGGACGGACGGAACGGGCTTGGGCGTGTGTGCGTTGGATGCGATCGTGCTGCTGAGAAGAAGAGAGAGCGAAGCAAGTTTCATCATCGTGGGCATAGAGGTTCCCGGTGTCAGAGGTTCGTCTGTAGCATGTATTTGAAATAACTTCGACGGCCAGCATGATGCCGACCGTCGAAGCGTGAGTGCTGCAGGAGCGCGGTTACTTCGTAGAGAAGGAGAAGTTATCTACGAGGTCGCCGATGGCCGGGCTGTTGGTGGGAACGTAAGGATTGTTCGCCTTCTGCGTCGGGTTCGGCAGGTTGTCACGGCTGCGCGTCGTGATGGGCGAAAGACCCCAGTTCTTCTCGATGAACTTGATGAGCGAGACGTGATCGCCGTACTCGTGCGAGACGTGACCGCCCTCCGTGTACTTCGAGACGATGATGAGCGGGATGCGAGTGCCATCGCCGAAGAAGTCAACCGGCTGGATGTAACCCGAGTCATAGTAACCGCCGCCCTCGTCGAAGGTGACGAAGATGGCCGTGTCAGCCCAGAGGGTGGGGTTGGCCTTGACCTGGTTGACGATCTTCTTGACGAAGCCTTCATACAGGTCCAGCTTGGAGGACGCCGGGTGACCGTCGTTGAAGCCGCTGGGCTTCACGATGGACACTGGCGGCAGGTTGCCGGTATCGATGTCCTCATAGAGCTGCGTGGTATCCGCGATGTACTGCTCGCGGGTGGCCTGCGTGCCCATGATGGAGGTCTCGTACTGGAAGGGATTGCAGATGTTGCAGTACTCATCGAAACTGTTCGACTCGGTGGGGTCGGTGACGTACAGATCCCAGTTCTCGCCGAAGTACTTGAAGGGAACATTCTTCGCGATCAGGGAATCGCCGATGCTCTTCACACTGGTCGGAGGAATGGTGAACGGGGAGTAGGCCGAGGCAAGCGTACCGTCGCCGTTGTAACCGGGGTTGTAGTTATTGACCAGGTAGTAGTGACCCTTGTCGCAGTTGGGCGAAACGGGGCGCTTGAGGGACTGGAGATAGTTGGTCACCGCAGGCACGCCGGGCTGGCCGATATCCTGGCAGTCGACGTAGCTTCCACCACCGTAACCGTCCTGGTCGTAGTAGTTGTTGGTGGTGGGCTGGGGATCGGGGTTCTCAATCTGGTTGCTGGGAGGCACGAGCGCCTGACCCGCGCCGTTGCTGTACCAGATCGCGTCTGCAAAGCCGAACATGATGTGGTTGGCACCGGTTCCGCCCATCACGGACTGGTGGAAGTTATCGCTGATGGTGTACTTGTCCGCGAGTTCCCTGAAGTAAGGTGCATCGCCCTGCGCCATGTTGTAGAAGCCCATGGCGGCGGAGCCTTCACCGGTGGAGGTGTTGGTGAAGCCCTTGGTCTGGGCCGCGCCGTTGCTGCCTGTACCGACCGAGGTTTCAACCCATGGGAAGAGATCGTTCAAGCAGCCGCTGGCGTTTTCTTTCGTTGCGTAGTCGGCGTTGCAGTCCGTCTGCTGCCACATCTGGAAGAAGCGGTGAACCGGGCTGGCGGTATAAGCGTCATACGGCATGTTGCTTCCGCTGAGCTGATAGACGCCTTCCTTCAGGGTGGCTGCGCCGGTAATGCGGGTATCGAGCTTACCGCCGGTGATGCCGGTGGCGCCCGTGAGGAGGTAGGGCTCATAACCAGAGGCCAGACCGGTGTCCGCAAGCCTGGCAACCTTCAACGTCGTAAAGGGAGCAGGGCCGGCAACGGTGGGCTTGATGGGGCCGCCGGCAAGCGCGGGAGGAAGCGTGCCGTAGATGCTCTTGGACTGGGGGCTGTTGGAGTAAGAGCCGGTGCCAGAGGTGGTGTTGTCGAGAGCGGAGAACTGGGCAGACAGGGAGTAGTTGGGGCCGGGCTTGCCGTTAGCCTTGACGATGCCTTCCGACAACAGGTTGTTGACCGTCTCGCCTTCCTTCGGCTTGTAGGTGGCGAAGACGTGATCGAAGGTGCGGTTCTCACCGATGATGACAATGACGTGCTTGATTGGGGTCGTAGTTGCGGGTGCAGTCGAGCCAGCTGACTGTGCATTCGCGGAAAGCGGCATCGCCGCCATCACTTGCAGCGCGATCAACATCATCGCGCTGCTCCTCAACGTGCCATTAGAGGCACTGTGTATGCGTTTCGGGTTCAAGGTGGTCTCCAGGTACTGAGGAGTGAGTGCCAAAAGTAATACACCCTCAGTGGCACTAACGTAGATGAAGCAGTGACCTGGATGTGTCATGCAAACGTGAATTGATGAATAATCGCGGCGCTCTTTTTACTCGTACTTCGTCGCGCAGAAATTCATCGAAAATCAACCCATGAAATTCGTAGTGACGGCTAGCCTGATTAGTTTTATGTCGGGATACGACTTATACAACAACCTTGTACGGGCGCATCATCTCGTTGTCTTCATGCTCGAGAATGTGGCAATGCCACACATAGATCAGTTCCTGCCCAGGCGTGTACATCCCATGTGGAAGATCGAATCGCTGGATGACGCGAGTGATGTAGCCAGGGTAGGACTTGATGGTGTCCTTGCGTGCGGGACGCTCGTTACTCTCCGGTGCCATGGGCTTGCCGGTGAAGATGATCTTTCCCGTCTGTTGATACGTCTTTACGTCGAACGACTGGCGGTTCAACACCTGAAACTGAACCAGGTGAATGTGCAGCGGGTGAACGTCGCTGGTGGTGTTGACGAAGGACCAGATCTCTGTGCTGCCGGCCTTGGGATCTTCTGTAATGGGGTCGTGCCATTGCGCGTTGCCCAGCAGGCCGGTGATGACGTAGCCGTCTGAAGGCCGCTCCTTCTCAGAGACCAGCAGCATACGCTCGCGTGTATCGAACGAAGGCTTCAGATACTCGAACGGCACCAACACGTCAGGTACAGTGCTGGTATCTTTGCCGCTCAGGGGCTTCGCCACCTTGAACAGCATGACGTCCTCTGCAAGATACTGGCCGCCCATGGTGTAAGGTGCGGGCGCGTCGTTGAGGAGTGAGAAGGACTTGCCTTCACAGCCGGAAAAGTCGACGACGATATCGAACCGCTCCGCGGGGCCGATCAGAAGATAATGAAGCTCAACAGGCGCAGGCAGCAGCCCTCCATCCGTACCGATCTGCTGAAAGGAAGGCACTTCATAAGACTGATTCAGCACCTTTCCTGTGCTGTCCGAGTTGAAGAGCCGCAAATGATAGAAGCGGGAGTTGGCTGCGTTGACGATGCGGAACCGATACTTTCGCGGCTCCACCTCAAGGAACGGCATGACCATGCCGTTGACGCAATTCATATCGCCATAGAGCTCCTGGACCCAGACAGGATGCTCCTTTGGGCCGTTGACAACCTTCGGGTAGTACAGTGACCCATCGCGATGAAAGAGGCGATCCTGGAGCATCAGCGGAATCTCAAACTCACCCTGCGGCAGATTCAGCGCCTTCTCCGCCTCGTCACGAATGAGGTAGAAGCCGGACAGGCCTGCGTAGACATTGAGCCGGGTGATGCCGAGGCTGTGATCGTGATACCAGAGCGTGGTGGAAGGCTGGCAGTTGGGATAGGTCGCCGGACCGGGGCGGTATGTGGGGCCATGTTCCCCGTGGGCCGTGGACCATGCCTCTGGATAGCCGTCGTCCTCCGGCAGGGTACATGCGCCGTGTAGATGGGTTACGTTGCGGACGGCAGGCATGGACGCCTCAGCGCCGCAGATGGAGTGGTCGATCGGCAGAAGATGAGTCGTTGGGAGTTTGCTCACCCAGTTGACCTTCAGCGGGTGGTCGCGATGTGCCTCGATCGTCGGTCCGGGCCAGCTCCCGTTATAGCCCCACACTGTCGTGGGGGGTAGGTCGCGATGCACCTTCTGCTTGGTCTGGCGGATCTCGATCTCAAGCGCCTGAGTTTCATCGGATGGAGCATGAAGGACCGACGGGATGGGAAGTGCATCCGCATAGCGTTGCAGTTTTACACCGCTGCGTACCTGCGGCGGTGATGCCATTACGGTCTGGCCCAGAAGGCTTGCGCCGCGCGCGAACGTGGCGGCCGCCGCGGTGTGTAGGCCATGCCGAAGAAGATGACGTCTACTGAGCATGGGAGGAGAGAACACTCATATCGATGTCGACGGACACGGTAATCAGCTTGACGGGCATCGCTTACTTCATCCTTGTAGGTTCCCTATGAAGGTATGCGCCGATTGTCACGGGTTCATGAATTTCAATGCCGCAAGGCCTAGGCCTTTGGCGCTGCAATCTCCGCCTCACTTCAAGCTCCCGTTATCGCTCAGTTCAGAGTCTGAACGATTGAATCGACTCTGCTTCAGCCCATACGTTTGATATGCTCGGTTGCACGATGACTGAAACCGCGAATAAGCCCGTGGCTCGCCAGCCGGTGTTTTATGTTGCTTTGACCTTTGGGCTGGTCCTGCTCGGTTTTGCTGCAAGAGGTTTTTATCGGGATATCCGTTTTGTGTCCATGGCGGCGACTACCCAAGGCACCGTCACCGCTGTGATGAGACGCGATGCCGGGGGCCATAACGGTGTCAGCTACCTTCCCAGGTTCGCCTTTACCGACCAGAATGGCCGGCTGTTCACGATTGTTTCGAAGTCCGGCCACAACCCGGCTTCCTTTTCAACCGGCGATAAGGTGCAGGTGCTGTACGACGCGCAGCATCCCGAGACTGCAAAGATCGACTCCTTCGGTGAGATCTGGACCAATGATTGCGCTCTGGCCTTCTTCGGTCTGGTTTATGCGGGATTAACCCTCTTTGCCCTGATACGCTCGCGGCGCTCCGGTTTAAAGCTAGCAACCGGATAGGTCAATGAGCGGTCTGATCTCTCTCGCATCGTTGGCCAGCTTTTGTTGCGTTTAAGGGAGCTTCCATTCCTCATCGGGGCCCGTCCCCAAGCGTAGAACCGCCTGATCATTCGTTTGGAATTCCCAGATGCTTTGCCTTGGTCAGCCTTCCCCGTAGGCCTACCTTGACCGTAATCGAAGCCATGGATTGATTACGGTCGAGGCTGAACTCTGTTTTCAGACGGAGAAGTATAAACAGCATCCTTAGGGCAGAATAATATTTCAGGAACTTTTTCGTCTCTCGAATTACTCCTGGGCCTTTTTCCTGCATCTGACCTGATAACTCGCCCGCCAGTAGAGCAGGTATGCGTAATAGGCCCTTTTTCAGGAGTAACAATGCGTCTCATAACCACCGCACTTCTCTTTGCTTCAGCTTCCATCGCTTGTGCCCAAACCAGCACCCCACCCAACCCATGCGCTGCGAACGTTTCGTCCAGCCTGCCTGAGTCGTCCGGTTGCATGCCTCTCACCTACAAGCCCGCCGATGGTGGACCGGAGCGCACCATCATGGTTCCCGTCGAGTACATCTACCCCCAGGGACACTCGGTTCCCGTTCCACCCACAGCCAGCCGTTTGCTTGAGTTTCAGGCTGGAGTCTTCGGCGCTTATAACACTGCGGACTACGGGACGACAGGCAACATCGACGCCGGTGTCTATGCATCGCTGATGGCCCGGCACTTCGGCATCCAGGTCGATGCAGCCGATACCGTCGACAGCCGCGCCGGAGTACGGGAAGCTTATGTCGTGGCCGGACCCCGCTTCCAGATGCGGTATAAGCCCCTTACGATCTACGCAAAGGCTCAGGCCGGTGTCGCCCGCTTCAGCGCCACACCCGCGCCTCGCCTGAACAACAAGGATACGAGTGCAGTCGAGCAGTTCGGCGGCGGTGTTGAAATCAACGCGACTCGTAACCTGCGGATCAGAGTGGTCGATTACAGCTACCAGATCTGGCCGGAGTTCAACCCCCGCAACCTGTCGCCCCAGATCGTCAGCGCCGGCGTAGCCTTCCACTTCTAACGCCGCACACTGAACCCAGACGGGCTGAAGACCGAAGCCCGCCTGGGCAGGACCGCACAAAGGTTCTAGTGTTGTAGCACCGCGTCATCCGCTGTCTTTGGATGCCGTGCCTCATCTTTCACGCCGGTCGCATGGCGCAGCCCGGCCAATGCCATAAAGCCCAGTGCAGTCAGGCAGACGCCGTTCCAGTGCCACCGGTCCCACACCCGGGATGAGAGCCACGAACCCAGCGCCGCGCCGCCAAAATACACCGTCATATAAACCGTATTCAGCCTGCTCCGAGCTGAAGGCACCAGCCCGAAGATCCGTGTCTGGTTCGCCACCTGCGTCATCTGCGCGCCCGTATCTAGCACCACCACGCCCACCACCAGGATCGCCAGGTGAACCCATAGCGGCAGATGCGCCAACTCTCCGCCGCCGATGATCACGTAGGAAGATGCCAGCGTAATAATCCCGACTGTCAGCACCCAGCGTGGCCCGTGCTTATCGGACAGACGTCCCGCCACCGGCGCGATCAGCGCGCCAGCCGCACCCACCACGCCGAAGGTCCCCGCGACGCCCGCGCCCATCTTGTAGTGGCTCTCCAGCAGGAAGACCAGCGTCGTCCAGAAGCAACTGAACGATGCAAACGCCAGTGCGCCGATGAGGCTGCTCTCCCGCAACAGAGGCTGCGTCTTGAACAGGTTCCACAGGGAGAGCATCGCCTCGCTGTACTTCAGCGATTGCTTGGGCGGCAGCTTCGGCATCTTCTTCCAGAGCAGCGGCACGAACATCAGGTTGATCGCGGCCGCCACCAGGAAGACAAGTTGCCAGCCATGAATCTTGCTGACCCAGCCGGAGAACGTGCGCGCCAGCAGAATCCCCAGCAGCAGCCCCGTCATGACGATGCCAATGGCCTTACCACGCTCTGCATCGGAGACCAGGTCCGGCGCCAGCGGCAGCACGATATGGGTCACGGAGGCCATGATGCCGGTCAGAGCGCTCGCCACCACCAGCAGCGGAAGCGTGGGGGCAAGCGCCACCAGCACCAGCGCGATCGCTACCCCGGCGTACATCCGCATCATCAGCGCGCGGCGCTCGACCACGTCACCCAGCGGAACGAAGAAAAGCAGCCCCACCGCGTAACCAATCTGCGTCGCCATGGCGACTAATCCAATGTGCGCCGGCGTGGTGTTGAAGGTTCTGGCCATCTCCAGCAACAGCGGCTGGTTGTAATAAATCGACGAAACGCCTACCGCGCACGCCAGTCCGAGGAAGGGAAGGGGAGCCCGTGTCTTTGCGCCGCTTGCTTCAAGGTTCGAATTTGGTACGTTCGTCATCCAATGTGGCCTGACCACAGTGTAAGGTACGCGCCGCCCTCTTCCCAGCCCAATCCCAGCAATCGCCCAGACTTGTCTATGACTTACCCAGCGTCAATTTAGCAATTGTCGCCAGTTGCATGAACGACGTGCCCTCGTAGATCTTCCCGATCTTGGCGTCCCGGTACAACTTCTCCACCGGAAACTCCTTCACGAAGCCCGATCCGCCGAAGACCTCCACGGCCAGGCTTGCCGTCTTCTCCGCCACCTGGGAGGCCACGTACTTGCACATCGCCGCCTCTTTCAGGAACTCGCTGCCGTTGTCCTTCAGCCGCGCCGCGTTGTAGACCATCAACTTTGCCATCTCGATCTCGGTCGCCATCTCGGCAAGCTGAAACTGCATCGCCTGAAACTCCACCAGCGCCTTGCCGAACTGCTTGCGTTCCTTGGCCCACTTCGCCGCATGGCCCCACGCCCCGGAGGCCAGCCCCAGCATCTGCGCGCCAATCCCGATGCGCCCTTCGTTCAGCGTCTCAATGGCAATCTTGTACCCCTTGCCCGGCTCCCCGAGCACTTGGTCCGCGCCCACCACGCAGTCCTGAAACACCAGCTCGCAGGTACTCGAAGCCCGAATCCCCAGCTTGTCTTCCTTCTTGCCGACCGAAAACCCCGGCGTCCCCTTCTCCACCACGAACCCCGTAATCCCCTTGTACCCCAGCGCCGGATCGAGCGTCGCAAACACCAGGTACAGACCTGCCTCCTTCGCGTTCGTGATCCAAAGCTTCTGCCCGTTCAGCACGTAGTCGCTGCCCCTCTGCGTCGCACGGGTCTGCAACGCAAACGCATCCGACCCCGAGGCCGCCTCGCTCAGGCAGTAGGAGCCGATCGTGTCCTTCGCCATCCGCGGCAGGTACCGCTTCTTTTGCTCGTCCGAACCCCACTTGTTCAGCGCATTGATGCACAGCGTGTTCTGCACATCGACCATCACACCCACCGCCGGGTCCACCTCGGAGATCGCCTCGATCGCCAGGCAGGCATCGAAGAAGCTGCCACCCGCGCCGCCCAGCTCCTCCGGCACCTCGATCCCCATCAGCCCCAGCCCAAACAGCTCGCGGATCAGGCCCGCGTCCATCGTCTGCGCCTCATCCATCTGCCGTACCAGCGGCGCAATCCGCTCCCCTGCAAAGTCCCGCACCGACTCCTGCAGCATCCGCTCTTCATCGCTCAACTGCGTCAACGCCCGCGCCCGATCAGCTCGCATCCCAACCTCCGAATCCAACCGAGCTTAGCATCCGAAGCCTCACTCCGGCTGCTTGGCGGGATCGTCCTTAGGAGTTACATGCAGCGCCTGCCCCACATGCCGAGCAGAGGTCCCCAGCGCATGAGTCGTCTTGCGATAGCTCTTCCCCAGCGCGTTCCCGGTCGAATCCTGCGCCGTAGAAAGCGCCCCACCCGTAGCATCACCCGCCGTAGAGATGGCCGAACCAGTGTTATCCGCGCTATTCGCCAGCTTCAACTCCGTACGCCCGCTGATGGAGATGATCTGCTGCGCCGGATGCCGCCCCGCGCTGTACCAGGCGATATCCGTCTCAGGCAGCTTCTCCAGCCGACCCAACGGCTCCGCAGGGAAGTTCGTCGCCTCCATCTTCCCCAGCAGCGGCCACTGATTCGAAGCCACAAAGACTGACCCATTCATCGGCCGCCCCGGCTCGCCAAGGTTCACGATTCGTGCCGCCGGCAGCGCCGTCATCTGCTCGCACTTGTCCGCGCCGCATCCCCGCTGGCAAAGCGTCTCGTTCAGGTAAGACGCATGCTTGCCCGGCGAGATCCACACGTTCGCCCCATGCTCCTCCGCATGAAGCGTAGACGCCCGAGCGATCTGGCTCACATCGCACACCGTCTGCTCATGCGCCGCTGCGTACCAGTACACCGCAGTCCACTTCGCCGTCAGCACATCCGGCCCGGAGGCCCGCACCAGCGCCGACACATGCTCCGTATCCAACGGATGCCCGTGCCGCCCACAGTCGATCCGCCACAGATGATAGAAGTGAATCTCCACCTCCGGCGCATCCTTGCTCGAGCTTTTCACCGGAAACGCCTGCCCATAGATGGTCCCGTCCTCCGTCTTCACGGTCGGCACCTTCATCTCCGGCACAAACTCCGCCGGCACATTCGAGCAGTCGTCTTTCCCCACCATAAAGCTAGGCGCAAACTGCGTCAGCAGCCTCTGCTCCAGCTCATCGCTCAACCCATCTTTGTCTGTATCCGGCTCAGCCGAAACCACATGCGCCGTTTGCTGCCCATGCAGCAAACCCGCCCCCAAAACCAACCCCAGAACCACCCGAGTCCAAATCATGCAACGTTAGATGCGTCAGCCAGCAGCCGCAACCTTGCGCCCGCCCCGGCTCACGATGCTCAACCGTTCCATCGACAGAATCTTCCTTGCCTGACCCTTGGCATGAGTCCCCCACGGCCCCACCGGGTCCAGCCGAACATAAGCCATCCAGTGCCGCAGCGCCCTCCGCTTCTCGCCCGACCGCTCATACGCCAGCGCCAGGTTGTAGTGCGCGTCCGCATAGCTGGGCACCAGCTCGATCGCCCGTCCGTACGCCTCGATCGCCTCATCCAGCCGCAACATCTCGTCCAACACGTTCCCCAGGTCGAAGAACGCCAGCGCATACTGCGAGTCTGCCTCGGTCGCCCGCCGGTACATCCGCTCCGCCCCGTCAAAGTCCTTGCGGTTGTAGAAGATCGTCCCCAGGTTGATGCACGCCGGCGCATGATCCGGCTTCAGTTCCAGCAGCGATTCATATACCCGCATCGCCTCGTTCACCGTCGCCGCATTCTCTTCAAGCTGTACCCCGCGCAGGAACATCTCCTGCACCTCCGCGCTCGCCTTGGCCCGGTACGCCGCAGACCCCGCCACCGGCGCCGCGTTCACAACCTTCAACTGCCCCTGCATCCCTTCAAAATCGAACGCCAGTTGTTGCGTCATCGGGTCCACCAGAGCCCCGCCATGCCGGAACGCCAGCCGCGAGCCATGCCGCACGGCACTCGTCTCCGTCAGCACATTCCGCATCCCCACAACCTTCTGCATCGCCTCCATGGAAGCCAGCATGCTCTTCGCGGAGACACGCCGAGCCCCGCCTGTCCGCATCTCGCGCAGCGCACGCAGTTGCGACAGGTGCTCGAACGAGTAAGCCCGTTCATTTTCAGGATGGCTGGCAATGAGCCCGGCGCGCTCCCATGCGGTGAGCTGGCGGGTCTTCAGGTGAAGAATTCGAAGCACGTCTTGACGGGTATATCGGGTCACAATGGGCTCTCGGTCCGCTCGTCGGCACGCTCTCACTTGGAGTATGCGTTGCGACCGTTAACCAATCAAGACCCACAAGCCAACCTTCCGTAAAAACAGGTGGATATCGTGTACCAAATATGGTTCAAATTCGCTTCAAAGAAGATGAGCCGCAGATACTGCACCTTCCAGCACCCCAACCTGCCGTTCCAGCCGCCGAATCTGCACATGCGGCAGATCCTCCGACTCCATTACCGGCCCGCTCGCACGCGCTGCCAGCCCACCCCCATCGCCTGAAGCAAGCCGCTGCCCCAGCCCTTCAAGCCGCACCGCCAGCGCCTCCAACCGAACCGCCGTATCCGCCTCCCCATGCGCCAGCCGCGCAAAGCTCAACAGGCTCTGCGTCAGCCGCCGCGTATAGGTCACGAAGGTCAGCTCATGCTGCCACCGCTCCTCACGCCGCTCTTCCATCTCCTCTGAAACCCCACGCCGGCTCAACGCCACAGGCTCCAGCAGGATTCGTTCCACGCACTCCTCCGCATCGTTTGAAGCAAGCCCGCAAGCCCTCCGGCGGCTAGCCACAAACTGCCTCGCCCCACGCTCGCCTGCCGTCCCACGCAGCGGCCACAAAGCCAGGATCGCCCGGGCATACGCCGCCTCCGCTGCACAGCAGTTCGCAAAGAACCGCCCCAGGTCCATCCGTTCCGTCTCCGGCCACAGCACCCGCATCGCACCCAGCGAGATCGCCACCCCCAGCAGCGTCAGCCCCACCCGAACCGCCGCAAAGTGCCAGTCATGCACCCGCGGCAGGCTCATCAGCACAAACGTCGGCGTCAGAAAGAAGCAGTACCACCCATAGTCCACCGCATAGAACGCACACGTCAGCACCGCAAACAGAACGATCACCGCAATCAACAGCGGAGGCCACTGCAGCGAGAGCGCCAGCAGCGCCGCCAGCAGCCCACCGGCCAGCGTCCCCCGCACCCGTTGCAGACTCCTCTGCATCGTGTGCGCCACATTCGGCTGCAGCACAATCAACGACGTCATCGCCAGCCAGAAACCATGATTCACATGCACCACCCGCATGATCACCGCATCGGCCGCACCCACCAGCGCCACGCGCAACGCATGCTTCATCATCACGCTGCGGAAGCTCCAGTTGGACCGCACCGCGTCCGCCCAGCCTCTGCCCGCCTCCGTCATCTGCTGCAGCTCAGATACCGCCGTCTCAGAGCCAATCCGTTCCACCCCGCTCCAGATCGCGTCCACTGCATCGACAGCCAGCAACAGCGTCTCCCGGCCATCTCTCCGCTCCGCCGCCAGGTGTTCAAAGATAGGCGAGCCCGCGGCCCTCGCCACGTCAGCCTCGCTCTCCGGAACCATCCGCCCAAGTTCATCCCCTTGCGGCCGCTTCACCAGCGCCTCAGCCACTCCCGCATAAGCCGCACCCATCCCCCGCGTCCACTCCCGAATCCGCTCACACTCCGCCCCGGACGCCAGTTCGAGCAGCTCCCCCGCCCGAATCGTCGAGGCAAAGAAGATATCCGCCAACTCCAGCAGCACGCTCAAATTCCTCGCCCGGATCGTCCGCACCGCGGACCGTGCCTTCGTTTGCTCCAGCGCCCGTCGCGCCGCCTCAATCTCCAGCCGTAGCCGCCGATGCTGCAGCACCATCGGAGTCCGCAGACCCACGGCCGCCTCAGCCCGAGCATCCTCCGCCACCATCCCAGCCAGCCCGCTCAGCGTCCGATAGCACTGCGCCACCGCCTGCCTCGCAGGTCGAAACGGGTCCAGCGGCCAGAAGAACAGACTCAAACTCGCGCCCCAAAGCCATCCGCAACAGAACAACAGAGCCGCGTTCCCCAGCGCATGAGCGCTCTGGTGATTCGGGCTCAGCATCGCAAAGTAGATCACCAGGATCAGCACACTCGTGCTCGCCACGTACTGGGACAGCGCCCGCGCAAACGTATACGCAAAGCACACCGCCAGCGTCATGGCCACCATGCTCGCCACATTGCCGCTCGCCAACGCACCCAGCACCAGTGAACATAGTCCGCCCACCAGCAACGTCGCAATCGTCTTCAACCTTGACCGGTAAGGCCCGCCATTATCCGCCAGCACCACGTAAAACGACCCCAGCGCGACCCAGCCCTCGGCCCGCCCCAGCAGGTGCGAGCCCACGATACTCACCCCCACCGCCAGCCCGCCGCGCAGCCCCCGCGACCACTGCAGCGACCGCAGCGAAACCGGAGCAGAACTCGGCCGCAAAAGCCTCATCCTCGCAGCCAGACTCCTCCACCCCATGGCACGCTCCAGCTACCAGCCTAGCCGAAAGCAGTCGGCATGGGTCGCAATCCGAAGATCAATTGATAGGTTTGAAACGGGCGACCTCTCTGAATCAACTCTTCCAGCTGCACTCTGAACAAAACTTCATCAACAGTTAACTCATCGCTCATTCCACGCGTTGATGCTCATCTGCGGTTGAGAGTCGCTACATTCCATGTCGCAGGCGAACAAAGCAGCACAAGGCAAGTGAGGGAGATCGATGAACAAGTCTCAAGCAAACGTCGCATGGATTGCCAGTGTGCCAGCCATGGCACTCGGCCTGGCGTTGACCGCCCCCATGGCCGCCCAGACGACCCCAGCCCCAGCTCCGAAGCCGGCAGGAACAGGCCACGCCGACGACGCGCCCAACGGAAATCGCAGCATCTGGACGCTGGACGTCACCGCCGATCGCAAGAAGCACGCTACCATGGGCGGCTACACCAAGAAGTGGGATCTCAGCGACCTTCCGCACTACCTGCCCAAGCAACACCCCACGGGCACCCTCAGGATATGGGGAAGCAATTACCTCAAGGACGGTCCGCTCGGCGCGTACTGGGCCGACGCCTTCAAGAAGTTCCAGCCGGGCATCACCATCGAATACAACCTGCCCACCGCCGGCATCGCCGTGCCTGCGCTTGCCGGCAAGGTGGCCGATCTCGCCGTGGGACGCCCCGCTACGCTCATGGACTACCTCACCTTTGAGCAGGTCTTCAAGTACGAGCCCACGGAGATCATCGCGGCGACTGGTTCTTACGACGTCTACGGCTGGTCCCCAGGGTTCATCATTCTGGTCAACAGCCAGAACCCGCTCACCCAGATCAGCATGAAGCAACTGGACGGCGTCTTTGGCACGGCGCGCAACGGAGGTTACGATCGCAGCATCTGGCGGACGGATTACCCCTACCGCCGCGGAGCGGAAGACAATATCCGCACCTGGGACCAACTGGGTCTCACCGGAGAATGGGCCGGCAAGCCCATCCATCCCTGCGGCCAGTCGCCTCGCGCCAACGTCCAGAATGTCTTCCAAAGTCTGGTCATGCACGGCAGCGATCAGTGGGTCGAAGGATATAGCACCTACGCCAACCACGCCACGCCTGAGGGCAAGATCAACGCATGGAGCACCCAGGTGACCAAGCAGGTCTTGAGCGATTCTCAATCCATCTGCATCGCATCCCCGTTGACCATCACGCCCGACGGAATGCGAGAGCTTGCCATACAGGGTTTCAATGGTGGCCCATTCGTCAAGCGCACGCTTGAGACCACCCGCGACCGCAGCTACCCCTTGATCAACGAGATCTTCTTCTACGCCAACAAGCCACCCGGACAGACCGCAGATCCTAAGGTCGATGAGTTCCTGCACTTCATCCTGAGCCAGGAAGGCCAGCAGGAGATTCAGCATGAAGGCCGTTATACCCCGCTCACCGGCGCGGTGGTCAAGGCGCAGATTCTGAAACTGGAGCCCTCCGCCGGGTCGAAGGCAACGTCGGAAGGCGGCGGCAGTCAGTAAATCAATCGAACGGTGTCTTCTTCAAACTCAATCACTCACGCGCATCCGCACGGAGGTCTAGACCAAAGGCTTTGCGCCCTGCCTGGTCTCGACAGCTTCACTGTCTCTGTGGATGGTCTAAGGAAGTCAAAGGCGCTCTGCTACCGGGAGCACTGGTTGAATGAGTTCGGCTACGAGCGGCAATGGCTGCCCCACGCGCACGAAGGCGTCTTCAATGGCGTCATGGGTGTTGCCGGAGACAAAATGCAGGCGACGGGTCATGCGTGCGGTGAGCCTGCAAAGCTCATAGCGGTTACCAATCTGATCGTTCGCTCTAAATACCTGCTCACACCGCATAGCACTCCCCCGCCGCACAAATCTGGTCGATTCGACCTCTCAGCGACAGGACAAGTCTTGCCTGCGCAGATTAAGCCCTGCTGAAGCAGAGTTGAAATCTGTTTCTTCTCGTTGAGTCGCAGGCTCACAGCGGAAGGCCGTCCGCGATAGGCTCAAGCCATCCCTTGATGAAGGCGAAAATTCTTTCATGTGGGGTTCAGAGTTCCTTCACTTCAGGATCGTACCAATGACACGCTCTACAAATGGTTGATTTCGGCGGCGGGAAGTTTGAGGCCGAGGAACCAAACGGAGTCGAGAGCAGCTTTTGAACGAACTCCTGGAGGGGTATTTTGAAGAAGATCGGAATTGGTATCTCGCAAATCGAGTACGGATCGACGTCTGCAACGGGCGGTGGAGTGCGGCTCCTCCCGCTGACTGGGATGGCGATGTTGATGTTGGCTGCTTCCGGCTTTGCGCAGACCTCCGGAGGCACCGTGTCAGGAACGGTGCTGGACCCAACGGGCGCGGCGTTACCCGGGGCGAAGGTGCAGGTGGTGAACATAGCGACCAATGCGACGGTGGATCTGACCACCGGCGATTCCGGCCTGTTCAACGCGCCGAACGTGAACCCCGGAAACTACCAGATCACGGTCATTGCACCTGGGTTCAACACGCAAAAGATCAACACACTGGTTGAGATCAGCAAGACGACTGTGCTCAAGGTGCAGCTCGAGGTGGAGCGGGTAGGAGCGACGATCACGGTGAGTTCCGCAGTGGCTCCGGTGGTGGACCTGGAGTCGTCTTCGCTGAACCAGGCGGTGGACGGCCGCACGGTTCGGGAGCTTCCGCTCAACGGCCGCGACTGGACACAGCTCAGCGTGCTGGAGCCGAACGTCCATACGGTGGACAATCAGTTGAGCATCTCCGCGGGCGATAACTCACGATCGAACCGTGGTGTCGGCAACCAGATTTCGATCGGCGGGACGCGGCCGCAGCAGAATGTGTACCGGCTGGATGGGATCATCACGAATGACTACTCTGGCGGCGGCCCGGGTGGAGCGCTCGGTGGAACGCTGGGCGTGGATGCGATCCAGGAGTTTGCGGTGACGACTTCGAACTCGACCGCTGATTACGGGCGGACGTCTGGCGGGACGATCTCCGCCGTGACGCGCGAGGGGACGAATGCATTTCACGGCTCCGCGTATGAGTTCATCCGGAACAGCGCGCTGGATGCGAAGAATTACTTTTCAACGAGCCAGTTTATCGCTCCGTTCAAGCGCAATCAGTTTGGGGGATCGATTGGCGGGGCGATCCTCCACGACAAGTTGTTCTTCTTTTTCAACTACGAGGGACTGCGGCAGTCTCGCACGACGACGGTCACCGATACGGTGCCGAGCGTGAACGGACGGGCGGGTCTTCTGGTTTGTACGCAGACCGCAACCGCCTCTAACGCGTCGTGCCTGAACGCCCCTGGTGGCACCAAGGCCCCTGCCAACTCAGCCGGGGTGCAGCAGATTGCGGTGAGCCCTCTGGTGGCTCCGTACTTGATGTTCTACCCACTGCCGAATGGCCCGGTGACGGGTGATACCGGAAGCTGGACGTTCAACTCCAAGGCGGTGGCCAGCGAAAATATGTTTACGGGCCGGCTGGACTACACCATTGGGCCGAAGGATGCGATTCACTTCACGGCGCTGAACGACAGCTCCACCGATGCACAGCCGGATGCCTTCAACTTTGTAGTGACCGGCCTTCAGCCGGACCGCAAGATGTACAGCATCGCTGAGGCGCATACCTTCTCACCGAAGATCGTGAACTTCGTGCGCGCGGGCTATGCGTATACGTTCACCGTTGCACCCGCCTCCAGCACGGCCATCCAGCCCTCGGCCTCCGATACGTCGTTCGGCTTCGTCCCCGGTGCCACGGTCGGCAACCTGCAGGTGGGTGGGCTTACCTCATTCTTCGGCGGCGTGAACGTCGAAGGCGTCTACTCCTACCACTACAACAGCTACCAGTTTGGCGACGACGTTTACATCACCAAGGGTAAGCACAACATCCAGACCGGCTTCTCCTTTGAAGCGATTCAGTCCAACAATCGCGGGACCAGCACTGCCGGCTTTTATGCCTTCGGCTCGCTGCAGACCTTCTTGCAGAACGCCCCGACCAGCTTTACCTCTTCGGTCCCCGGTGGCAGCACTCCGGTTTATATGCGGGAGAAGATATACGGTGCCTACATCCAGGATGCTTACCATATCCGCCCGAACGTGACCATCACTGCAGGCATGCGCTATGAGCCGACGAGCGCCATCTCGGAGGCGCATAACCACTTCGGTGTGCTGACTTCCCCTACCTCTACGCTGCCCAGGCTCGGCGGAATCCTCTTCGGCAACCCGACGCTCGAGAACTTCGCCCCACGCATCGGTGTCGCCTATGATCCGTTTGGCAAGGGCAAGACTTCTATCCGCGCCGCATACGGAATCTATGACACCCTGCCTCTTACGTACATGTTCAATCTCAGCACGTTGAATGTGGCACCGTATGGGCAGACCATCAGCGTGACCAACACCGCCGCGCTGGCGGGGACCTTCCCGAAGCAGACGTATGCCAATGCCGTTGGAACCACCATTCCATGCACCCTGGCTGCGATTACCGGTGGAGGCGCCAACCCAACCGCAGGATGCAAGATCGCTTTCATCGACCAGGATCCCAGGCGGCCTTATGTCCAGCAGTACATCTTCAGTCTGCAGCAGCAGGTGGCCAAAGGGACGACCCTGGAGGTCGGATTCACCGGCGCGCACGGTGTCCGGCAGCCGATGAAGTCCAACGACGGAAACATTGTGGAGCCGATCAATCCCGGCAGCTACAACCTTCTGTGGCCGTCCGCCACCACGGTGACGACCACGACTGCGGCGGGAGCCGCGACCACCAAGACCACCTACTCGGGCACGAAGATCAATCCCAACGTAGGTCAGACGGATACGACGTACTTCAACGAGTCCACGACGTATAACGCGATGAACGTGGCGCTGCGGCGGAGCATTGGATCAACGCGGATTGGCGTGTCATATACGTGGTCTAAGTCGACGGATGAGTCTTCTTCCTCCAACGGCGGTACGAACTTTGTGAACTCGATTATTGCGCCGTTCCCGCGGGAGATAAACCGGTTCAAGGGTCTTTCCGACTACAACGTGAAGGACAACCTGACGGTAAATGTGCTGTATACCGTTCCGGGGCCGAAGAACGGGACTTTCATGCGGCTGATCGGCGATGGGTATCAGGTTGGCGGGATTGCGCGGGTGGCGACGGGTCTTCCGTTCACACCGCTGATCTCCGGCGATCCGCTGGGATTGCAGAGCGCGAGTGTGTTCTCCTTCCCGGACCGGCTGAACACGACGGGCTGCACGGGTAATCCGGTGAACCTGGCGGATAAGTTCAACTACCTGAAACGGAGTTGCTTTGCTTTCCCGACAGGGAACACGATCTCCAATGCAACGGCGACGGCCGCCAACGGTTCGGTGACGACGACGCGCGTGTTCAATCCGGCGCTGGGGAATGTGCAGCGGAACTCGATCATCGGGCCCGGGGTTACGGACATGGATATCTCTCTGGTGAAGAACACGGCGATTCCAAAGGTTCGGGACGGATTCCGGGTTGAGTTCCGGGCCGAAGTGTTCAACGTATTGAATCATCCGATGTTCCAGGTGCCCAGCCGGCAGTCTTCGGCTGTGTTCAACGCAACGGGGACGCCGTTGACATCGCAGATTCTCTCGCTCACATCGGTTCCGGAGCGGCAGATCCAGTTCGGTCTGAAGCTGATTTTCTGAGGCTGTAGGAGAATAAAGGGCCGCCGAGAAGCCGGCGGCTCTTCTGTTTCGGGCCTCGACGGGCCATGGCTTAGAGGCTAGGACCGTGTCCTCAGTTGTTGTCGGTACTATGGCGGCTCGCTACACGGCTTGGTGAGCTTTCCGAGGTGTCCAGGGCGGGAGCAATGACAGAGGTAGCGAGGAATGAGGGCTACTCGATCTTCTTGCGCTGGGCCACGGCCACGGATTCATTGATGGGGGTGTAAGCGCCATCATCAGCGACAGCCTGCATGCCCTCGCGGCTAAGAATGTAGGCGACGAACTCGCGGACCTTTGGGTCCACTGCGGTGCCAGGCTTGCGATTGATATAGAGCGTGGTGAAGCGATGGATGGGGTAGGTGCGGTCCCAGATGGTCTCCGGGGTGGCTTCGACGAAGTGCTCATGTTCGTCCCCGCGATCATGGTGGGCACGATCGGCGTGGCCGTGGTGATGGCGGTCGTGATCGTCGGCCAGGCCGAGGGCACGGATCTTGTCGTTGGTGTACTGCAGGTTGGCGAAGGCGATGCCGTCGGGGTCGTCTGCCAGGGCTTTCAGGATATAGTTGCCGGCGTTGATGACCTCACCCTTGGCATCGTGTCCGTTGTCAAAGTCCTTGAGTGAGGGGTTCCAGGTCCCCTTGTCATGCAGGACGACGCGGTTGAAGTAGCCGGCCATGCCGGTGTCGAACTGGTAGCCGTACACATGGATGGTGTGGGTGGCCATGGGGCCGGTAACGCCGAGGTCCCCCCAGGTTTTGATCGTGGGGTTGTTACCGAAGACCTCCTGAGCCTGCTCCATGGTGAGACCGGGGAGAGGATTGTCCTTGTTGACGAAGACCTCCAGAGAGAACGTCTTGTGTGGTGTGCCGAAGGAGCCCGAGGAGATTTCAATGCCGAGAGGGAGGTAGCCCCAGCGGCCCTTGAAGCCGTTGATCTCGGAGCGGTAGCCTTCGCGGCCGATGAAGGAGATATCGGCGATACCGGTGGTGATGCCGGCCATGGCGGCTTCGGTGCCGGGCAGGTTGGTGGTGAAGGTGACGTTGGGCTGGAAATTCTGAAAGCCTTCTTCCCACTGCTTCATGAGCGTGGGGATGTAGTTATTACCGTAGACGCGGATGACTCCGGAGACCTTTTGGTGCGAGGTGTAGGGGGTGAGGGAAGAGACGTCGTGATGTTGGGGAAGCTGGGCGGCTGCGCTGGTGGCAGCAAGGAAGAGAGAGGCTAAAGCGGTTTTCATTGGAGGGCCTCCCGGGCTTTGGCGGCGGCATCCGGCGGTAGAGGGAGATAGCCGCCGGTGCGGGCTACGATGGCCTGGCCTTCCGGGCTGACGATGAAGTCGAGGAAGGCGGCGACGTTGGGCGGGACGGCGGATTTGGGCTTGCGGTTGGCGTAAAGGTAGATGGTGCGGGCAAGCGGATAAGAGCCGTCCTGAATGGCGGCAGCGGTGGGGAGCGCGCCATCGATGGGCAGGGGCTTGAGTGCGGGTTCGGGGGCGACGGTAAGGGCAAGACCGTCGGGGTCGCGCGCAGTGGCAGCGGCGATTTGAGCGGCGGTGGGGATGAGATGCAGGCCCCAACCGAACTTTTGCGAGCCCTTGAGGGCGGCGCGCTCGAAGAACTGGATCTCAGCGGATTGGATGGGGTACGTGTAGACGTGGATCTGGTGCGAGGCGATGGGGCCGGTCAGGCCAAGGTCGCCCCAGGTACGGATGGAGTGGTCCGCGCGGCGGTGGTCTGCATCGAAGATGCCGTCAAGCTGGGCCATCGTGAGGCCGGTCAGGGGATTGGATTTGTTGACGAAGATCTTGATGGCGGGGGCGTGATGCGGGGTGGAGACGGCGCCCATGGCGACGGGGATGCGGAAGGGATCGTAGCCTGCGCCTTGTTGGTAAGCGTCCACCTCAATAAAGCTGGCTTCGCGGTCGAGAAGAGCTAGGTCCGCGACGTTGGTGTACATGCCGGCGAGACCGCTGGCGTTGCCGGTAAGTTCGTCCACAAAGCGGGTGCCGGGGTGGGATTGTATGAAGGCGGACTGCCATGCGCGGAGCAGTGTCAGGATGTAATCCTGACCGCGGTGGCCGTGCCCCCAGATACGAATGGTTCCTTCTGCTCCCGCGGTGGGCGGCGTGGAAGGGGATTGGGCAAGGGCCGACGAGGCCAAGGTGATGAAGACTGCGAGACGAATTGGGAGAAGGCGTCGGGGCATGTGGCTTTCTGCAGTGATAAGTGAAGAGAAAGGCAATTATCGAATCAGCTTAAGCTGTTCGTCGATGACGTTCTGGGGAAGGGGATAGAAGAAGCCGAAGTTCTTCACATCCTCCTGGCCTTCGCGGCTGAGGATGTACTTCATAAACTCCTTGGCGCGATCGTCCATGGGCTTGCCGGGGTGCTGGTCGATGTAAATATAAGCATCGCGCTTGAGGGGATAGGTGCGGTTCTTGACGTTGTCCGGGGTGAGGGCGACGTAGGGGCCACCGTTTTCAGAGAGGTCAATCTGCTTGACGTTGGGGTAGTTCTTGGAGTGAAGGATAGGACCCCATGCGATGCCGTACTTGTCCTTCGAGAGCTCTTCATACATGCGCTCGCTATCCACCTTCTTCCCCTCCGGGTCTCCGGGAACGGTCTGGCGGCCTTCGACATACTCTTTGTAGTTCTCATTCCACTTGTCGCCGTTGTGGAAGAGTCTGCGCTCCATCCAGTACTTGAAGCCGGGAGCGATGTAGCCGTAGGTCTGGATGGGTTTGTTGGCCCACTCACCGGTGAGTCCGAGCTGACCCCAGGTGCGGATGTTCTCTGACGCAGGCCGGGCCCATTTGGCGGAGTAGAAGATTCCATCCCAGCCGCCGGTGCGGGCTGCGCCGAAGATTCCGTCGAGCTGCTTCAAGCTCAGCTTTGCGAGGGGGTTGTCCTTGTTGACGACGATCTGGATCGCCCACAGAGCGCCGCGAGTCTCGTAATGGCCAGTGGCGACGGCGATCTCGGTGGGGAAGTAGTGTTTCGTTTCATAGAAGGCGAGATAGTCGCTGACCTTTGCGTCGTCTCCGGCCGGTGCGACGTCTGCTCCGAGCAGGTAGAGCGCAGGGATTGCGCCCTCGCTGGACATGGTGAAGTTGTTGCCGAAAGTAGCGTCCGGGTGGAACTTCTGGAAGCCCTTCTCCCAGAGTTCGACCTGGCCTTTGAGGCCGCCTCCCACGATGATGATGCCGCCCTTGATCAGGACGTCGGGCTTGTAGGGGCGGAGCTGCTGGGGGTCGAACATCTGGGCGAACGAGGTTGCGGCGCAGCAGGCGGAGAGAACGAGGGTAGACGTGAGAAGTGCAGCGCGCCGGGTCAGGTTGGTCATGGTTCCTCTTGAAGCTGGGTGATGATCTTGAGCGAAGAACGCGGAGTGTTTTTCGCGGCAGATAAGGAATAGGCGGCTGGACTGAAGAACCGCTGAAGATTGTATGAAGATCTTGTCATGGGTGGCAATGGTGGTGAAAAGTCGGCCTTATTCCAGCTTCTTGAGCTGTTCCTGGACGGCGGCGGCGGTGAGCGGAAGGTACTTGCCATCCTTCGCGATGGCCTCCTGGCCCTCGCGGCTGAGGACGAAGCGGAGGAACTCCTTGAGCTTGGGGTCGACGGGTCTGCCGGGGACGCGGTCCAGGTAGAAGTAGACCTCGAGCAGCATGGGATAGGTGCGATTCTGAATGGTTTCTAGGCTGGGGGCGACGTACGCAGAGCCGGGCTTCTCGGCTATTGCGAGCATCTTGGTTCCGGGGTTGAGGAACATGGCTCCGCTGTAACCGATGCCGAGTGGGTCCTTGGCGAGGTCGAGCATGAGCTGCTCGGCGGCGATTTTCAGGGTGCCGTCGGGGCCTGCGTAGTTGGCGTACTCCTGCAGGGATTCGGACCACTTGTCACCACCCTGGAAGACCATCTGCTGGAAGTCGCGGGCCATGCCGTACTCCAGGTTCAGGCCGTAGACGTGAATGGGAGCCTCCTTCCATTTGCCGGTGAGGCCGAGCTGGCCCCAGGTGCGGATGTTGGCGGCGGCGGGGCGACCGGCCTCCGGGTGCCAGGTAGTCCCCTGGTAGCCGCCGCTGCGGGCTGCACCGAAGATACCATCGAGCTGCTGAACGGTGAGCTGGGCGATGGGGTTGTCTTTGTTGGTGACGATGGCGAGTGCGGGGCTCCAGCCGGGGACGTCATAGGAGCCGGTGGCGATCAAGATGCGTAGGGGTTCGTGATTGAAGGCGCGCTCATAGAGCTCTTCCTCGGAGAAGGTGAAGAGGCGGCAGGCGGCGAGGTCGGCGACCCCGGTGGCGAGGGCCGGCGCGGCTTCGAGCGCGGTGTGCATGTGGACGTCGAACTTTACGTCCGGCTGTAACTTGTGGAAGGCAGTCTCCCAGTAAGAGTTGAGGTTGGACTCCGCAAAGTAGTTTGAGCCCCACTCGCGAATGGTTCCGGAGGCCTGCACCTGCGGCTTGTAGGAAGGTAGGGAGGATAGATCCCAGGGGTGGGTGTAGTAGACCTTCTTGGCGCGGCCGGAGACGTGGGCGGTACGGGCGGCCTGAACGTCGAGGCCGGTGCGATCCTGAGCGAGCGCAGCCAAGGAGAGGGAGAGGGCGAAGAGTGCGGCGAGGATACGAGGGGACATGCAGCGGTTCTCCGTGCGTCTGGAAGGTGGATCAGGCAGGCTAGAGAACTCTGAAGGCCAGATGTGAGGGATGTCTGAAGGACGGATGAAATTACATTCACAGCGTGCCGTGTGTCTTCAGGCGTTGACGACTTCCTCAGCTTCGTTGTCGTGCCAGACCTCGCCGGCTAGGGCGCGGTTGCACTGGTCGGTGTTGAACTCGCCTTCCCATTTGGCGACGATGATGGTGGCGACGCCGTTGCCGATGAGATTGACGAGGGAACGCATCTGCGACATGAAGCGGTCTATGCCAAGCAGGAGCGTAATGCCTGCAACCGGGATGGTGCCGAGGGCGGAGAGCGTCGCGGCGAGGGTGATGAAGCCGCCGCCGGTTACAGCCGCTGCTCCCTTTGAGTTAAGCATGAGGACGAAGAGGATGAAGATCTGCTGGCCGAAGGTGAGGTGGGTATTGGTGGCCTGCGCGATGAAGAGGGCAGCAATGGTCAGATAGATCGAGGTACCGTCGAGGTTGAAGGAGTAGCCGGAGGGAATGACGAGGCCGACGACGGATTTGGAGCAGCCGAGGCGCTCCATCTTGACGATCATGCGCGGGAGCGCGGTCTCCGACGAGGAGGTGCCAAGAACGATGAGGAGCTCCTCGCGAAGGTATCGGATGAGCTTGAAGATATTGATGGAGGCGGAGACACAGATGAGACCCAGGACGATCACGACGAAGAGAATGCTCGTCAAGTAAACACAGGCGAGAAGCTTGCCGAGGGATACGAGCGTGTGGAGGCCGTACTTGCCGATGGTGAAGGCCATGGCCCCGAAGGCGCCGATGGGGGCGAACTCCATGATGTAAGCAATGATCTTGAAGGAGACGTGGGCTAGGCGGTCGGCGAGGTTGGTGAGGGTTTTGTCCTTGTCGAGCGCGACGAGGGCGAGACCTGCGAGGATGGCCAGGAGCAGGACCTGCAGGATCTCGCCTTTGGTAAAGGCGCTGGTAAAGGTGTCTGGGATGATGTTGAGGACGAAGTCGACGCCGTGCGGGGCGGCGTTGGCGCTGGTGTACTGCGCGATGGACTTGGTGTCTAGAGTCTTGGCATCAATGTTCATGCCGCGACCAGGCTGGAAGAGCGTTGCGACACCGAGGCCGATGGCGAGCGCGAGGGTGGTGACGACCTCAAAGTAAAGGAGGGCCTTGACGCCCACTCGACCGAGCTTTCGGATGTCTCCAATGCCCGCGATGCCGACCACCACGCTGAGGAAGATGATGGGTGCGATCATCATGCGGATGAGCTTGATGAAGCCATCGCCGAATGGTTTCATCGCAATGCCGAAGTTGGGAAAGAGCGCACCGGCAATGACGCCGGCGATAATGCCCACGAGCACGCGGAGGTAAAGGGTCTTATAGAAGGGCTTGTGGGCGGCGGTGCTTGAGAGTGAAACTGACATGGCTTCGATCCGTCTGGTGCTTGATGGGTTTACCTACCGCAGTGATTGTGCCTGTTTTGCTGCATCCGCGCCTGAGAGCGGGAGGAAGCTGCCCTGGGCGGCGGCGACACGCTGGCCTTCGGGGCTGAGGATGAAGCGGAGGAACTCAGCGACGCGGGGGCTGACAGGCATATCGGGCTTACGGTTGATATCGATGTAGACCCCGCGGGTGAGGGGATACCGAGCGGAGACAAGGGTTTCGCGGCTGGGGGAGAGGCCGTCTATTTGTAACAACTTTGCTCCGGATGCGGCGTGGATGAGGGTGGAGATGGCGAGGCCATTGGGGTCTTGGCGAAGGGCGGCGATGGTCTGCGCTCCCCAGGGCTGGTTGGGCGTATCGTGGAACTCCCGGACGAGCGACCAGTTCCATCGGTCGCCAAGGCCGAGCAGGGTCTGCTGAAGGAAGGCACCGGTGCCGGTCTCTTCATCGGGAATGTAAGCGTGGATGGGCCGAGAGGCCCAGGGGCCCGTCACTCCGGCGGAAGCCCAGGTGGTCGCGCCGGAAGGCATGCCGGGACACCCGAGAATCTCGATGAGCTGCTGTTTGGAGATAGAGCGGAGTGGGTTCTGACTTGAGACGAACACGGCAAGGGCGGGAGAATGTTCGTCCTGTTGGAGGTCGCCGGTCAGAACCTGGATCTGGAGAGGCTTGTAGCGGAAGACCCACTCGAAACCGATGACCTCGTTTGCGGTGACCGGGCGGCCCATGAGCGAGAGGTCCGAGGTGCCGGTGATGATGCCGGCCATTCCCGCGCCGGAGCCGTAAAGGGATTGGGTGAAGGTGATGTCAGGATGGTAGCGGCGGAAGGCCTGCTGCCAGGCCGTGAGGACGCCGGCCATCTGATCGTCGCCCCAGCTGCGGATAACGCCCGGGCCTACATGTGAGGGGGCAAACGTCTGCGCGTGCGCGGTACCGGAACACGTCAGCACAGCGACGAGGAGGAGGCGGCGGATCATTGGAGCTTCTCCAATTGGCGGCTGGCGATGGCGGGTTGCATGGGGAGGTACTTGCCGTTGCGGACGATCTCACCTTGGCCTTCCCGGCTGAGAAGGTAGGTGAGAAACTCCTTGACGGCGGGGTCGACGGGCCGCCCAGGTTTGCGGTCGATTTCAGCAGGGATGATGCGCCCCAGTGGGTACTGGCGGTCGATGAGCGTGGCCTTGGTGGCTTCGTAGTAGGGACCGTCGGCATTGCGGGCCAGCGCGAGTGGTTTGGTTGCGTCCCTGGCGATGCCCTTGAGATAGCGGACGTTCGAGAGGGCCATGCCGTAGGGGTCCTTGGCCAGGTCGTCGAGGATCTGCTGCCCGGAGTCGTAGATGGTGCCGTCGGCGTTGTGAATGTGGCGATACTGCTTCATCTCGCAGCGCCACCGATGGTTGCCGTCAAGTGCGCGGAACTGAACGAAGGTGGAGAAGACGTCGTCCTGATGCCAGCCGTAAAGATGGATAGGCTTGTCTGCCCAGTCGCCAGTCAGGCCGAGCTGGCCCCAGGTAACGATGTTTTCCGCGGGCGTGTCCTGGAAGGCGAAGATGCGATTGAGTTGCGGGAGAGTCAGCCTGGTAAGCGGGTTTTTGGAGTTGACGAAGGTGCCGATGGCAAAGTCGAAGTTGCGCACGTCCACGCTGCCGGTGGCAATCTCGATCTCCGTGGGGGAGTAATGTTTGACGCGATTGAAGGCAACGGTCTCAAACGGATAGATCTCCTGGCCCAGGATGGCGATGTCGCCCTTGCCGGCATAGAGCGCACCCATGGCGGAGGCGGTGCCATACATGTCGTATTCGAATTTGATGTTGGGTTGGAATTTGGCGAAGCCATCGACCCAGGCCTTGAAAAGCATGCCCATGAAGTCGAGGCCCGGAGCTCCGTGGCCCCATACACGAATGGTGCCGGCGATCTGCTGCGGTGGGGCGTAATGAGGCAGGCCGGCGAGGGCTTTGAGTTCGGGCTCGCTGGGCAGGGGGGCCTGGGCCAGGAGTGACGCGGAACAAAAGGCGATCGCGCCCTCCAGGATGAGGGTGCCAAGGTTTCTCGAGATGCGGAGGTGAAGGGGCATAGGCTGCTTGCAACGATCGTGAGCCATGCTGCCGGGACCAGATGAAGAAAGAATGGAGTAACGATGAAGAAGACTTAACCCATGCTTGACCGGCAACGCTCATGCCGCGAAGTCAGGTAGAACGACGACGCCGTCGGAGTCGCTGTAGAGCACATGGCCAGGGGTGAACGTTATGCCGCCACAATGCAGGGGAACGTCGATCTCGCCTGAGCCCAGCTTGGCGCTCTTGCGGGGAACGAAGCCAAGGGCTTTGACGTGGAAAGGAAGGATTTCAAGAGCGGCGGAGTCGCGGACTGCGCCGAAGATGATGACTCCGCGCCATCCGTTGGCGATCGCAGAAGATGCAATCCGATCGCCAAGGATCGCGATGCGGAGAGAGCAGCCCGCGTCCACGACCAGGATCTCTCCAGGTATGTCCGGCGATGGGGGATGCGCGAGGATGGACTTGACGAGGCCATTGTCCTCTAGGCAGCGGATGGTGCGAATGCGACCGGCAACGCTGCGATGAAGGCCGAGCAGGTGCATGGCGGTGTCGCTGACGGAGGCGTCCGGGTGAAAATCGAGGACGTCGCTGGTGGGCATGGCTGTCGGCATGGAAAGACTCCGGGACGTGGATGGGTATGCTTCAAGGCGGAAGGATACAGGGTTGAGTTGTTCATGAATGCGGTGTGCGGCAGATTAAGACTTTTTTTTGCTGCGTTTAGGTAAAGGAAAGCGAGGGCAGCTTAGGATTCTCGCCGGATGTTGAGTAATGGATGTGAGGGCACGAGCATGACGGGCTTGATGATGCGGAGATGGTGGTTGGTGGCTTCGTTTGCAGTTGCGGGCGCGGCGTATGCACAGAAGGTTCAGCCGGCTCCCTCGCGATATGACGAAGAATTGAAAAAGCTGGGCGATGGATTGACAGAGAACATGGCAATCCGTGACGTTCATTTTGCGAAGACAGACGATCGCAAGCATAAACGGTTCTATACGGAGCAGTGGGATCTGAGCGCGACACCGGAATATAAGCCGAGCAAGCAGTTCACGGGGACGATCCGGGTATCCGGAAATTACCTGGTGGAAGGGACGATCGCGGACCAGTGGAAGCAGGACTTTGAAAGGCTGCAGCCCGGCGTGAAGGTGGAGATGGTGCAGGAGGGCGAAGTCGCGACAGGAGACGTGCAGATTGAGACGGGCCCACGCATGAAGGACCGGCTGCGGCAGGCATCCGAATTTGAAGACAAGCTGAAGCGTTCGGTGTTCGACGTGGAATGGGCGACGGGATCTTACGATGTGCCGGGCTGGAGCCCGGGCTTCGTGATCTTTGTGCAGAAGGATAATCCGATTGCGCACCTGTCGCTCGCGCAACTCGATGGCATCTTTGGCGGCGCGCATACGGGCGGATGGGACGGGACGACGTGGCGCACGGACAGCGCACGCGGGCCCGAGAAGAACATACGGACATGGGGGCAGCTAGGGCTCACGGGCGAGTGGGCGGATAAGCCCATCCACATCTATGGGCGACCTTTGAAGTACAACATCCAGCTTGGGTTTGAGCGCAAGGTCTTCCATGGCGGCGACGTGTGGAACGAGAACACGTTGGAGTATTCGCATGAGATGAACCCCGATGGGTCACGGTACTCGTCGTCTCCGGAGATGGTGAAGGACATGGGCAACGATCCGTACGGGATCTGTTTCGCGGATGAAGCGTCCATGATTCCGACGGCGCGCGCGGTGCCGGTGGGGAGCACGGACGCCGGTCCGTTTATGCCGATCACGCTCAACAGCCTGCATGATCGCAGCTACCCGCTGTTTATTGAGGAGTGGGCGGAGGTAAGTGTCGCGCCGGGCAAGCCGTTGGACCCGCTGACGAAAGAGTTCCTGACGTTCATGTTGAGCCGTCAGGGGCAGGATGCGGTGCAGAAAGATGGCAAGTGGATTCCGATTCCGTCCGATGTTTCAAAGGCCGCGATTGCAAAGCTGAATGAGCCAGGCAAAGTGGTTCGTGCGGGAAAGCTTGGGCTGCAGGATGCAATGCTGGCGCCGGCCAAATGGATGGGCGACTCACCCGATGAGACCGGCAAGGTCAACGCAAAGAAGGCGTACTACACCAAGCGCTGGGACCTGAGCGATCTGCCCGCCTACGACGCGACGACCCAGGTAACGGGAACGATCCGGATGCCGGCCAGCGGGCTCATTATGGCGAGCACGGTGGGACAGGCGTGGATGGATGGTTTCCGCAAACAGCAGCCGGGCGTGACCTTTGTGAAGCAGGATGGCGAGCTGATCGACAAGAAGGTGGATCTGGAGCTTGGGCGCAAGTGGAGCAGCTACTTCGCGGGTGAGACGCTCCAGTTCCAGTTGAAGTACAAGCACTCGGCACGGGAGATTCAGATTGGGACTGGATCGTACGATGTGCCCGGGTATAGTCCGGCGTTCGCGATCTATGTCAATAAGAGCAACCCGGTGACGGGTCTGACCATGGAGCAATTGGACGGTATCTTTGGCGGGCCTCGGCGTGGAGGGTGGGTGTCTACGGCGTTTCGGCGGCAGGTAGGACGGACGTCGGAGAAGAACATTCGGACATGGGGCCAGGCGGGTGCTCCAGGTGCGTGGGCAAGTCAGCCGATCGATGTCATCGTGCCGCCGTTGAAGTACCACATCATGACTGTGTTCGAGCGTAAAGTCCTTGAGGGCGGCAATATGTGGAACGACTCGATCAAGGAGTATCCGCTGTTGCTGAAGGCGGATGGGACACGAAACGTTCCGAGCGAGGAACGCATCAAGCGCGTGGGCATGGATAAGGATGCGATTACATTCAGCCAGGAGGGCTTCCCGGCAGGGCAGGCGAAGGCATTACCGTTGGCTGCGACTGACGGTGGACCGTTCGTGCCGCCGACGCTCGAGAACGTACGCAACCGGAGTTACCCACTCTCGCTGGAGCTATATGCGTATGCGGACCAGCAGCCGGATAAGCCGATGGACCCCGTAACAAAGGAGTTTCTACGCTACATCCTGAGCCGCGAGGGACAGGATATGCTGCAGCGCGATGGCAAGTGGCTGCCGTTGACGGCAGAGATGGTGAAGGAGCAGCGGGAGAAGCTGGATATGGTGATTCCGCCGTTCAAGAACCCGGGTACGAAGGCGAAGGCAAAAGCGGCGGCCGGTGCGCAGTGAGGCATGACCGAACCCCAAGCGATCGAGTTGATGAAGAAAAAGAAGGTTGCCGCTAAGGCTGCTTTAATCACGCTCGGCGAGATTGGATGAGTCGCGGCACGTACGGAAGCGAGGAGTTTCATTGTGATGACAAAGTCCGCTTTTCATCTTCCCGGCCTGTGGCTGAGCGCGATCTGCGTTCTGGCCGCAGGGTTCGGCACAGCTTATGCGCAGGCACAGAAGCCGTTTGGAATCCAGCAGCGCTGGGTGATTGGCGGCACTGGGAGCTGGGACTATGTGAAGGTCGACAGTGCGAGCCATCGCCTGTATGTGGCCCACCAGACAAAGGTGGAAGTGATCGACCTGACGAGTGGGAAGCTGATCGGTTCCATCGGCAATCTGAAGCGGTGCCACGGTATAGCGATTCTGCCTGACGGCAAGACCGGCTTTATCACGGACGGCAATGCGAACCAGGTGGTGGTATTCGACACCGAAAAGCTGACCACGATCGAAACGATTCCGGCCGGGAAGAAGCCGGATGGAATTGTGTACGAGGCATCCACCAATACGGTGTGGGTCTTCAACGGAAACAGTAAGAGCGTCACGGTGCTCGACGCAGTAAGCCGCAAGCCGGTGGCCACGATCGCACTACCGGGCAAACCTGAATTTCCGCAGACCGACAACGAAGGAACGGTGTTCGTAAACATCGATGAGCCAAACTCCATCGTTGTTCTCGACGCAAGGACGAAGACACTGACGGCAACGTGGCCGCTGCGTGGATGCAAGGGGCCATCAGGGCTTGCGTATGACCAGGATGGCAAACGGCTGTTCAGCGTGTGCGACGGCAGGAAGATGGCCGTGACGGACGCGCGCACAGGGAAGCCGCTTGGCCTTGCGCAAGTGGGCGATGGGCCCGATGCCGCGGGCTACGATGCCAGGAACGATCTTGCATTTGCCTCCAATGAAGACGGGACGATGACGGTGATCGACGCGGGCAAGCCGGAGTTTCCGGCCATCCAGACCTTGGCCACGATGAAGGGGGCTCGAACCATGGGTGTGGACGCAACGACCGGAACGATCTACATGGTGAGCGCGAAGCTCACATCGCATATCCCCCCGCCCACGCCTGAGGTGACGCATCCTCGCCCGGATCCCGTTCCAGGGACGTTCACGGTGTTGGTGATCGGCCGCTAACGGTGCGTATGGTTGTCTCTTCTAAGTGCGAGCCAAAGTGACTGTATGAATGTGATGCTCCAAATCGCTGGGATTAGTTTCAGATGCGCGTTAGGGATGATGACTGCGGCGGCGGCATGCGGCGGTGCGTTGCTCGCCCAGGCTACAACCGTGGCAATTGCACCGGCGGTGGGGGGCTCCGCAGGAACGGACCCCGGTATGCAGGCGGTCGGCAACTCAACGGCGACAGGGCAGACGATCACGCTGACGCAAGCTCTAAATCTAGCAAGGGCGAATGAACCTTCCTTTGCGGCTGCCTATGCAGCAAGCAGGGTGGCGAATCTCGATAAGTCGATTGCGCGGTCGGCGCTGCTTCCCTCGGTTGTGTATCACAACCAATATCTTTTTACGCAGTCCAACCATGTGCCGTTATCGCAGAACTCGGCCGCGGGGGCCCAGGCGACCACTGATCAAACTGCGCCTGTCTTTATCGCAAACAATGGCGTGCATGAGTATGTAAGCCAGGCAGTCGTGAACGAGACAATTGGGCTGACGCAGTTCAATGCAGTGGCACGGGCGGATGCGGCGTCCGCAATTGCGACCGCGGAGCTGGAAATCAGCCGTCGTGGCCTGGCAGCCACCGTGGTCGGGTTGTTTTATGGCGCATCCATTGCCCAGGGAAAGATTGCGATTGCACGGCGGGCGTTGAACGAGGCGCAGGGTTTCGTGGAGCAGACACAACAGCGTGCGGCGGCCCGCGAGGTGGCTCATGCGGATGTTGTCAAGGCGCAGTTGACGCTCCAGCAGCGGCAGCGAGAGATGGCGGATGCGGAGTTGATGGCGGAGAAGTCACGGCTGGACCTGGGGGTTCTATTGTTCCCGGATCCGCGGACGCTTTATGAGGTAGAGCTCCCGACTGCGTCGAACCTCCCGACGCGCGCGGAGACGGAGGCCGCGGCGGTGTCATCAAATCCTGAGTTGGCGAGCGCCGTGGCGACGTTGCGAGCGTCAAACCTGGACGTGACGGCGGCGCGTGCAGCGTACTTGCCAGACCTGGCCTTCAATTACTCGTATGGTATCGACGCCGCGCAGTTTGCGGTGAATGGTCTGGATGGGGCCCGAAACCTGGGCTATTCGGCTTCTGCGACGTTGGATATTCCGGTGTGGGATTGGTTTGCAACGGCGCACAAGGTGAAGCAGGCGCAGATTCAGCGGGATTCTGCGAAGGTGGCGCTGTCTGCGACGCAGCGAAGGCTCGTGGCCAACCTTGAGGAGTTCTACAACGAGGCTCGCGTGGCATACCAACAACTGGATTCGTTGCAACTGAGCGTGGATACGGCGCGGGATAGCCTGCGGCTGACGCGGCTTCGCTATACGAACGGAGAGGGGACTGTGCTGGAGGTAGTGGATGCGCAGAACTCGCTGACGACGGCGGAACTGGCAATGCAGGATGGGACGGTCCGATATCAACTGGCACTTGCAAACCTACAAAATTTGACCGGGATACTCTAACGTGACCGATAAGAACACAGTATGGACGACGAACTGCGGCGCAGGCCTCTTGTTAGCCTTTTCTCTGGTGGCAATGTGTAACCTGAATGGTTGCAAAAAGGCTGCCGAGGAGGTGCCGAAGCCAGAAGTAACAGTGCAGGCGGTGCATCCGGAGAGGGGCTCGATTACAGAGGAGATCTCCGCAGATGCCATCCTGGCGCCGGTAGCGCAGGCTGCGATTCTGCCGAAGATTACCGCACCGGTGAAGAAGTTTTATGTGCAGCGTGGATCCCATGTGTCCGCAGGGCAACTGGTAGCGACGCTCGAAAACAGAGATCTTGCGGCTGCGGCTGCCGACAATGCGGGCGCATACAGCGCGGCGAAGGGCGCTTATACAACGGCCACGGAGACGACGGTGCCTGAGGATGCGACGAAGGCCCGCTTGGATCTGGCACAGGCGAAGGCGACCCTGGATCTCGATAACCAGATTGTGAAGAGCAGGGAACAGTTGTTCGCGCAGGGAGCGATCCCAGGGCGCGATCTCGATACTGCCAAGGCGACCGCGGTGCAGGCGCAGGCCACTTATGATCTGGCGCAGCAACAATACGAGGCAGTGAAGAGGAGCGGTTCGACAGCTTCGCTGGTGTCCGCGAATGGGACGCTGGAATCCGCTAAAGGCAAGTACATGGGGGCGGAGGCGCAGCTCAGTTACACGAATATCCGGACGCCGATCTCCGGCATGGTGACGGAGCGCCCTTTATTTCCCGGTGAGACGGCGGCAGCGGGGGCGCCAATTGTAACGGTAATGGATACATCCGTGATGCTGGCAAAGGTGCATGTGGCGCAGGTGCAGGCGCAGCACTTGAAGATAGGCGCAGATGCGGAGTTGTCGGTGCCGGGGATGGATGAGCCGATCAACGCGAAGGTGTCGCTGGTGAGTCCAGCGCTGGACGCGGGGAGTACAACCGTTGAGGTGTGGCTGAAGACGCCGAACAAGGATGGCAGGCTCAAGGCGGGTATGACGCTGCATGTGACCATCAAAGGACGCGCCGTGAAGGATGCGATGCTGGTGCCGACGGAGGCGATTCAGCGCTCAAGTGAAGGCGCCGGGAAGATTGTGATGGTGATTGCCTCTGACGGCACCGCCAAGAAACGCACCGTGATGACGGGCATTCAGACACCCGAGTACACGCAGATTCTGACTGGACTAAAAGCTGAGGACACGGTGATTACGGGCGGCGGGTATGGGCTCGACGATGGGACCAAGGTGAAGATTGGTCCGGCTGAGAAGAAGGAGGATGACGACGCGAAGCCTGGAGCCGATGCGGATAAAGGCACAGCAGGTGAGAAGGGTGGCGCGGACGAGAAGGGTGCGACGGCAAAGAAGGAGGATGGCAAGGAATGAGCGACGTCATCCACGCATCGATCTCTGAGCGCCCGTCTGGCTTCTGGCTCGCACGGCTATCCAAGCCGATCTACTTCTTCCTTGCCGTTCTGACGATTGCGGGGATTTACGCGGCGTTTCAGGTTCCGATCTCGGTCTTCCCGGACACAAACTTTCCGCGTGTCGTGATTGGCGTGGACAACGGCGTCATGCCGGTGGAGCAGATGCAGGTCACCATCACGAAGCCGATTGAGGACGCGGTGAACAGCGTCCCAGGGCTGACGACGGTGCGGAGTACGACGAGCCGGGGGTCGGCTGAGATCAGCCTGCTCTTTGATTGGAACGTAGACATGTTTCGGACGCTGCAGTTGACCGACTCGGCGTTGGCGAAGATCCAGTCCAGCCTGCCGGCAACCGCGAAGATTACGACAAACCGCTTGACGTTTGCGACCTTTCCGATTCTGGGCTATGCGTTGACAGCGGATGATCGCGGGGCGGATACGGTTTCGCAGACGGCGCTCTGGGGGATTGCGACCTACAATCTAAAGCCGCAGTTGAACCGCGTGAGCGGCGTGGCGACGGTGGTCGTGCAGGGCGGCAAGGTGCCGGAGTTTCACATCGTGCCGGATCCCGCGAAGCTGCAGACTGCGGGCGTAACGCTGCTTGATTTGGTGAACGCGGTGCAGACGTCGAACATCATCGACTCGCCGGGACTGTATGAGGCGGATCATCAACTCATCCTCGGGCTGGTAGGTGCCCAAGCACATGATGTCGATCAACTGGGCAATCTGGTGGTCAAGAACACGGCAGCGAATGTGCCGGTGCGTATCAACGATGTGGCGATGCTGGGGCCGGCCACGATGCCGGTCTTTACGTCCGTCGATGCTAACGGAAAGCCAGCGGTCCTTTTGAACATCACGCGGCAGCCCACGAGTAATACGGTTGCAGTGGCGACGGCGGTCGACGCAAAGGTGCAGGCGCTGAAGTCCATGCTGCCTCCCGGCGTGCACATGACGCCGTTTTACGACCAGTCTGAACTAGTGCGGGAGAGCATTGCGAGCGTACGCGATGCGATTCTGATTGGCCTCGTGCTGGCTTGCCTGATCCTCTTTTTATTCCTGCGGGACTGGACATCATCGTTGATTGCGGGCCTGGTGATTCCTGTAACAGTGGCGATTACAATTCTGTTTTTGTGGATCATTGGGCAGAGCTTCAACCTGATGACCCTGGGTGGCTTGGCTGCTGCGATCGGGCTTGTAATCGACGACGCGATTGTTGTGGTGGAGAACATCGTCGTGCATCGCGATGCCGGCCAAACCCGCTCCGATGCAGTGCGGTTGGCGTTGCGCGAGATCATCGTGCCGTTGGTGGGGTCAACGGTGACGCCGGTGGTGGTCTTCTTGCCCCTGATCGCGACCACCGGAGTCACGGGCAGCTTCTTCCGTGCGCTGGCGGTTACGATGACCGCTTCATTGCTGACATCGTTGATGTTGGCATTGACGTTCACGCCTGCGCTTTCTCTCTCGCTGCTGCGTGAGGCGGGTTCGAATAAGAAGCATGGTCATGAAGAGAACGGGCCGGTGATGCGGCGTCTTCTGGCCACGCACAATCGGCTGTTGAGCTGGACGATCGGGAGAACATGGGCCATTGGAGCGATTGCGCTGGTCTTGATTGGCTCAAGTTATTTCGCCTTCAACGCACTCGGGACGAACCTGCTTCCGGAGATGGATGAAGGGGCATTCATCCTGGACTACATCATGCCGGCCGGGAGTTCGCTGCAGGCGACACAAGAAGTGCTGGACCATGTGGAGCATATCCTGCACGAGACGCCTGAGGTAGAAATCACGACGCGGCGGACAGGGCTGCAACTAGGTCTCGCTGCGGTGACGGAGGCAAACACGGGCGACATCTCAGTGCGGTTGAAGGCGAAGCGGTCGCGCCCGATCGACGAGATCATGAACGAGGTTCGGGACAAGATCAAGGAACAGTATCCGCAGTTGGATGTGGAATTTGTGCAAGTGCTGGAGGACATGATCAACGATCTTTCGAACTCACCGGAGCCGATCCAGATCAAGCTGTTTTCCAATGATACGACGTTGCTCCATGAGCTCGGACCGAAGGTGCAGGCGGCGATTGCGGCGATTCCAGGCATCGTGGATACGCAAAACGGCGTGGACAACACGTTGAGCGGCCCCGCAACTACATTCCAGGTGGACCCATCGGTGGCGGCAAGACTGGGCTTCACGCCGCAGGAGGTGGCGGAGGATGCAACATCGTTGATGGATGGGCTGCCCACGACGGACCCGGTGATCGTGGGAGGTCGGCCCTACACGGTGCGGGTGCGGATGTCGGACGAGCATCGTGCCTCGTTGAGCGCGATTGAAAACACAGTCTTCAACTCCGCAACAGGACATACCGCGACGCTCGGCGCTTTGGCGCAGGTGACGGAGTTGCCGCCGCAGAATGAGATCAGGCGCGAGAATCTGGAGCAGGTCGTACTGGTGAGCGGTCGGCTGGAGGGATCAAACCTGGGCGGCGCGATGACGCAGGTCAAGGCGGCTGTGGCAAAGCTGAGCCTGCCGGCGTCCGTGCGCGTGGAGTATGGCGGGACGTACCAGGAGCAGCAGAAGTCGTTTCATGATCTGGCGCAGGTGTTGGTGCTGGCATTGGCGCTGGTGTTCGGCGTATTGCTGGCGGAGTTCCGCAACTTCTCCGCGCCCATCGCGATTCTGACGAGCTCCGTGCTGTCGATGGCGGGCGTGGTGTTTGCGCTGCTGACCACGAACACCAACTTCAACGTGGCCAGCTTTATGGGTCTGATCATGGTGATCGGCATCGTGGCGAAGAACGGGATCTTGCTGCTGGATGCGGATGAACGGGCTCGTGCGGAAGGTGCGAATGCGCTGGATGCGATGCTGCATGCGGCCCAGCGGCGGCTGAGGCCGATTGTCATGACCGCGGTCGCTGCCATGTGCGGGATGCTGCCCCTGGCGTTTGCGTTTGGTGCGGGCTCGCAGATGTTGCAGCCGTTGGCAATTGCGGTCATTGGAGGGTTGATCATCTCCGTGCTGCTGAGCCTGGTGGTAACACCGGCCATCTACTACCAGCTCACGATGCGGACGGATTGTAAAGCCACCGCTGAACCGCAAGAGACGCTGGCGTTGCAACTGATCGCCAGTCGCTGCAAATGCGGCGAATGAAAGCAATTTCATTATCACTTCAGCGACTCCTCATGCGTTGGTCCGAGGCTTACTTGGGACGGAGGGTGCGGACTTTACCCATGGCGAAAGCCATCTGCCCCGACCAACCTGACAGCCTTGAGGGAGATTTGATGAAGAAGCTATTTGCGGGATCGTTGCTGTTGACGGCCATGACCACGGCCAGTGCGTTCGGTCAGGGGAATGCGCCCTTGAAGCTGGTCAAGACGGTGACCCTGCCGGGTTACTCGGGAGACTTCGACCACTTTGCGATTGATCGCCAGCGCGGACGATTTCTCCTGGCGGCCGAGGATCATGCAACCCTGGAGATCTTCGATCTGAAGACGGGCGATCACCTGAAGACGATCAAGGGGTTCGGAGCGCCGCACACGATTCTGATCCGCCCCTCGTCCTCAAACATTCTCGTGACGGACAGCGATCAGATGACCTCTGTGCTGAATGCGGAGACGTATGAAAAGAATGGCTCCGTGACGTTGACGCCGGGTGCCGATTCAGCAGGCTATGACGCGGTGGCCAACATCTGGTACGTCGTGACGGGCGGCAAGGACGTCAAGATGACCACGGCGGAGATTGAGGCCATCAACCCGGACACCGGCAAGAAACTGAGCGAGATCAAGTTCAACGATAACCACGTTGAGGCGATGGCGATTGAAAAGGGTGGCGACCGGCTCTTCATCAACCTGGCGCAGACAAACAAGCTGGCTGTGGTCAATCGTAAGACGATGAAGGAGATTGCGGAGTGGCCCGTGCCTCCTGCAAAGGGTAATGCGATGGTTGCGTTTGACGAAGCCGCCAAGCGCCTCTACGTCGTGTGCCGTGATCCCGGCATGGTGGTCGTCATGAACAGCGATACGGGGGCGGTGGTAAGCACAGCGCCGGCTCCGCTGCGCGCGGATGAAGTGATGTTGGACATCCCCTCCCACCGCTTTTATGTACCAGGTGGTGAGGGATACATCGGTGTCTACGACACGTCGAATCCGAACTCGGTAAAGATGATTGCGAAGGTGCTCAGCGCCCCAGGTGCGAAGACGGCCGTCCTGCTGCCAGACATGAAGAAGATGCTGGTCGCGGCGTCGCCGGGCGACACCAAGAACGTGGCGAAGGTGCTGACCTTTCAGCTTCCGTAAGGCCGGTCTGTCAGGATGAGACCCGTTCCCTCCGGGAGCGGGTTTTGTCAGTTATTGGTCTAGAGCACGAAGTCGTTGCGCTTTGTATCACGCAGGGTTTAGGCTTCCCACGTTCCTTGGGGAGCAGCGTTTCAAGACTTGAAAGCAGCCGTGCTGAAGATGGCATGAAGACTCTTTCCAGGATGTGCGAAAGGTTATTACCATGCGGATTTTGGTCGTAGAAGACGAACCGAAGGTGTCCAGCTTTGTGCAGCGTGGATTGGTCGCAGAGCGGTACGCGGTAGATGTAAGTGCGGACGGCCGGGAGGGGTTGGAATTGGCCCAGGCCTTTCCTTACGACCTGATCATCCTGGACATGATGCTTCCGCGAATGGATGGCGGTGAGATCCTTCAGCGGATCCGTCGCACCAACACCTGTGTTCCCGTGCTGATGCTGACGGCGCGGGACTCGGTCGAAGACAAGGTTCGTATGTTTGAGAACGGCGCGGACGACTACCTCACCAAGCCCTTCGCCTTTGCGGAGTTGCTGGTTCGGTCCAAGGCTCTCCTGCGTCGCGGACCCGTCAATCGCTCCAGTACCATGACGGTGGGCGAACTGGAACTGGACCGTCTGACGCAGCAGGTCAAGCGCGCGGGTAAGCGCATTGAACTGACGGCGAAGGAGTACTCCCTGCTGGAGTACCTGATGCAAAATGCGGAGCGCGTTCTTTCGCGCAACATGATCATTGAGCATGTGTGGGACCAGAGCTTTGATGGCATCACCAACATCGTGGATGTGTATGTACGGCATCTGCGCGCCAAGGTTGACGACGGCCACATTATCAAGCTGATCCGAACCGTGCGGGGCTCAGGCTATATGATCCGTGCGGGCGGAGAGCAGTGAGACTCAACACGCTGCGTGCGCGGGTGGTGACCTGGTACGTCAGCATGCTCGCCGCTGCGCTGGTCGTCTTCGGCGTCGCGCTGTACCTGGGCGTGGAGAACTACCTGAGAACATCGCTTGAGACCACCTTGTCCGGCGAGGCGAACGCCATCGGGACCACCTTTGTGGCGCATGAAGAGGCCAAGGGTGCGGTGTGGATGGAAGGCGAGATCGTCGAAGCGTACGCGCCTGAGCTGAGCGGCCGCTTTATCCGTATCACGCGCAGGAATGGGCCGGTGCTGTATAAATCTGGGGATACGCGAGAGCCGATCATTGAAGCATCCAAGGTCCCGCCGGCTCCAGCGGGCGCGATGGCTGCATCCTTCCGTACACAGGTGCAGGAGAACTCCAATCATCTTCTGATTTACGCAATGCCTTACAAGACTTCGGCTGGAACGGAGTACTGGATTGAGACGGGGGTATCGCTTGCGCCCATGCAGCGGGTGCTTTCGAGCATGTTGGATATCGTGCTGCTGCTGACGCCATTGATCCTGATAGGCGCTGCCATTGGCGGAACGATGTTAATGACGGGTCCCCTCCAGCCCTTGGTGACGCTAACGGAAAGAGCGGAACACATCGGCATCTCAGCACTCGGAGAGCGGCTTCCGGTGAGCGACACAGGCGATGAGATGGAGCGGCTGGCGCTTTCGCTGAACCGTATGATTACGCGCCTTGAAGATGCGCTGAGCCACAACCGCAGGTTCTCGGCAGATGTATCCCATGAGCTCCGAACCCCCCTGACGATCATGCGCGGCGAGCTTGAGCAGGTCCTGCTGGACACTGAGGTCGATTCGGCAACGCGGGTCTCCGTGTTCAGCGCGCTGGATGAGATCAGTCGAATGTCGAAGATTGTCGAGAGCCTGCTGGCGATTGCGCGGCTCGACTCTGGCGCCGACTCAATCAACACTCTCCCCACAGACGTGAGCGAGCTTTGCCGCTGGACAGTGGAGCAGATGCATCTGCTTGCCGAAGAGAAGAACATCGGCCTGGAGATTGAGACGCGGCCGCTCATGGTGATGGCCGATTCTTCGCGGATCAAGCAGGTGATGGTCAACCTGATCGACAATGCGATCAAGTACACCACGGATGGCGGAAAGATTATCGTGACGACCGCGGCGACAGGGAAGATGGCGTCCATCGAGATCCGCGATACGGGAATTGGGATTCCGCCCGAGGCGCTGCCCCACGTCTTCGATCGCTTCTACCGCGTGGATAAGGTGCGAGCGCGGATCAGCGGCGGAACGGGGCTTGGACTATCGATTGTGAAGGCGATCTGCCATGCGCATGGAGGAAACATCACCGTGACGAGCAAGGACGGGGAGGGAACGACGATGCGGGTCATGCTGCCGCTGTTGCTATCCTCACCCTTGTCCACGATTCCCGCTCCCGCGGAGCAACTCGTCGGCTGAGCAGCAAACAGGAAAGAGCCGGCTTCGGGAGATCCGAGGCCGGCTCATTTGTATCAGCGCCGTATCTTATGCCGGGCCAAAGAGACGCTTTGAGCTCGGAATGTCTGCCTTCATCTCTGCCTGGATCTGTTTCGCGATGGCCTGCAGCTTCATCTTGTCGTCACCCGGCTTGTAGCTGAAGACAATGCCGATGGCCCCGATGATTTTGCCGGACTGATCGCGCAGCGGAGTCTGATCCTCAAAGTGGATGCCTTCCTTATTGACCTCGAGATTATCCTTGCCGGTGTGAATGCAGCGGAGGTCGTCCTCATCCCCCAACTTGCCGATCCGTCCAAAGTTAGAAGCGACGATATCGTATTTCGGTGCGCCGGCGTGGAGCGCAAGCAGGAGAACCTCGGGATGTTTGGCCAGCGCCTCATCGACCAGTTTCTGCGCAAACGGCGCCGCGGTGGTGAAGGTCGGGTCCATCTCCTTGGTTTCCGGCTTACGGAGATGGGCGGCGGCCTGCTCCCGGGTTTCCTGTGCGCACGCTGTCGCGGCGTACACAGAGAGGTTGAGTACAGCGACTGCGGCCAGGGTCAAGATGGCGTGCGGCTTCTTCATGGGTAGACTCCTCAAAACTTTCTTGCCGGAACAGATCGGCGGTGCGTGAGATGACGCCATCCCATTTACGGCACATGGTGTGAAGCATCCATGAAGCATGAATGAAAAGCGATTAACCCACATCCGCGACGCAAATGCCAGTCGGGATAAGATTTCTTCATCTTCGATTCACTCCGCCTTCATTCCTTACGGAGAGAGTGTAGAACGCATTCCAAATGCTAAACCCGCCGGCGATTCATCGCAGGAAAGAGCCATCTGTGAAGACTGAGACCATGCATCAGAGTGTTACGCCTTCGATCCAGGAACCGACCTTTACGAAGCAGACACTGCTTGGGCGCTGCACCGCAGTCTCGGTCTACCTCTTTGAAAACCTCATGCCGGACCCTTTCGTCTTCGCCGTCCTGTTGACGTTTGTGGGCGCGGCGCTGGCCTGGTGGCTTGCGCCAAATGCCACCCCCGTCAGCATCGTGGGGGCGTGGTACGCGGGTATCTTCGCATTGTTCACCTTTGCGTTCCAGATGGTGATCATGTTGGTTGCGGGTTACGCTCTCGCCACCGCGCCACCGGTGCATCGTCTGCTCGCACGCATCGCTTCCCTGGCTACGACGCCTGCCTCCGCCATCTCGCTTACGATCGTCGTCGGTATGCTCGCATCCTGGTTGAACTGGGGGCTGGGACTCGTCACCGCTGCGCTCATCGCGCGGGAGATAGCCAAGCGAGTCAAGGTCGACTTCGGTTGGCTGGTCGCGGCTGCTTACAGCGGCTTCGTCATCTCTACGGAAGGACTCTCCGGATCGATTGCGCTCTCGCAGGCGACGCACGGCTCCGCGCTTAACATCGTGGAGAAGGTGACCGGACACGGCCTGCCCCTCTCGCAGACTGTCTTCACGACGTTCAATCTCGTCCCCATCGCCGTTCTCTTGATCGTGCTGCCCATCGTATTCCGTTATCTGGCGCCCACGCCTGAGGCCACGCTATACGCTGACCCGGAGAGGCTGCGTGCAGAGGATCAGCAGAAGCCCATCCTTGAGGCGCCCGATACCTTTGGCGCACGGCTGGATCATGCCTGGATCCTGAACGTCCTGCTTGCGCTGTTCGGTTTCTTTGCGCTGGCCATGGAGTTCAAGCGTACGCACGGCGCGGTGGACCTGAACTCCGTCATCATCGTCCTGTTGATGCTGGGGCTCCTGCTGCACTGGAGGCCGGCGGCGTATGTAGCCGCGGTCAAGCATGCGGCACGCATCTCCGGGCCCCTGGTGTTGCAGTATCCGCTCTATGGAGGCTTGATGGGGATTATTACAACTACGGGGCTGGCCGCCGTGCTGTCGAAGATCTTCATCCGATACTCCACGGCGCATACGCTCCCATTCTTTACCTACCTCACGTCGTTGGTCATTACGCTCTTTGTGCCCAGCGGCGGAGGTCACTGGGCGGTACAGGGTCCGTTTGCGATTCCTGCCGCGCAGAACCTCCACGCATCCCTTGCGGGAACAACGATGGCCGTCGCAATGGGCGAGTCCGTCGCGAACATGCTGCAACCATTCTTCGCGCTTCCCATCCTTGCCATTGCGGGCATCCGCATGCGCCGCATGATGGGATTCATGGTCGTCACCTTCCTGATCTCGCTCGTCGTCTTCGGAGCATCGCTCTTGCTCTTGGTTCCCGCAGCGCAGTAAGTCGAACGCATCTGCTTCTCAGCAGTGCTTTTTTCAGCAGTGCCTAAGGTTGACCCGGCAGCGTGGTCCCAAGCCTGCGATCTGGGCAAGGAGTCAGGATGCGCGGAGACAGGCTGGGCGGCAGTGAGGTGGAGATATGCTGAGCCCGCATTCACTTGTCCGGCAGACCATTCTGGTTGTTCTGGGCGCGGAGCTGCTTTGTGTCCTCGCCTTCTCCGTCACTGCGCTGGAGCATGAAAGGCATACTCGCCGTCATGCCTTCGACGCGATGTTAAAGGGGCGCTCTGACTCTGTCCTCGCGACAATCCAGGATGCTGAGGACCCCGCCGACCCGTTGCGGATGGATGATTCTGAGGTGCATCCGCAGGCGGGCGATGCATATGCCGTGTACAACCTGGATGGTGGCTTGGTGTCGTCATCGCCCAATGCCCCGTCAGCGTTGATCCAGCGGAAAGCCGATGGATTCTCCGATGAGATCGTTCATGGTCATCCGTATCGCATCCTACAGCGCAGCGCAGCCCGCGTATTGGACCGCTCCGATACAAACTCTCCGGTCGTTCGCCGCGTCACGATCCTCTACGCGGCAAACACGGAGCACATCGGCCATGAGATCAGGGAGGCTGCCGCTTTCTACTTCGCAGTCAGTCTTGTGGGCTTCCTGCTGACAACCCTCATCCTGGTCGTGCTGCTGCGGCGCATCCTCCATCCTATTCAGGAGCTGGCCGATAAGGCAGCCGCCGTCTCGGTATCAGCACCCCAGTTTGAAGCCCCAGCCTCCGCGCTGCGCTTGTTGGAGCTGCGTCCCCTGGCACAAACGCTGACGACCGCCATCACAGGCCTACGCCTGGCGCTGGCGTATGAGCGCAACTTTGTGGGTGATGCCGCGCACGAACTGAAGACCGCGGTTGCGGTCGTCCGGTCTTCCATCCAACTGCTCATGCTGCGCAGCCGGTCGCGTGAGGAGTATGCACGGGGGCTTGAGGTTCTCTTGAAGGACAACCGCCGCGTGGAGGATCTGGTTGAGCAGATGTTGCTCCTCGCGCGGATGGAAGAGAGAGGCCGCGAGGTCGAGCTCACAGACCTGGCGATCCCGGCTGCAACAGTGGTCTCCACGTTGACCAATTATGCGGAGATGCGTGGCGTTCACCTTCTCCTCGATGCGGCTGGGGACGCGTTCACCGGCATGAGCCCGGAGAAGGCGGAGGTACTGCTCTCCAATCTCCTGACGAACGCAATCCAGCATAGCCCGCATGGATCGCAGGTTGAGGTCAGGTGCCGCGTTGAGGACAAGACAGTTCTGCTGCAGGTCGAAGATCACGGTGCGGGCATCTCCGCAGCGGCGCTTCCGCATGTCTATGAGAGGTTTTATCGAGAGGACGTCTCTCGCAGCCGCGAAACAGGCGGCACCGGCCTTGGGCTTGCGGTCTGCAAGTCCATCGTGGACGGAGCCGGGGGAAGCATCTCCATTGCGAGTACGGTTGCAGTAGGCACTACAGTGACGCTTAAACTGCGACTCCGCCAGCCGTCGTCGGCTTAGCGGAGTGACCAGTTTTGCGTGGTAGCTTACTCGATCTTTTTCAGCTCTTCAGCGGCCTCTCCGGGCTGGAGCGGACGGAAGCCCACCTTACGCATCTCCGGCGAGCCGATAATATCCTGCACATCCTTGGAGAGCAGGAACTCGCAGTACGCCTTGAGCCATGGATCGAGCGGTTTACCCGGCACCCTGTTGATGTTGATGCCGATGGCCGAAGCCATGGGATGCAGTGGTCCGGTCAACGTGCCATCGGAGAGCGTGCCACCGGCCTCATAAGCCATCGGCACGAACTTGATGCGAGGACCGAAATCAGGTAGATGCTTCCAGGTCGTGACGCCTTTCATCACGGCAACGTTGTTCCAGTAGTCCATCAGCACCATGCCGAAGGCATCTTGCGCGACGGAGTTGATGGCCGCCTCTTCCGTTGGCAGCCACTCCACCTGTGACGTGAAGGGGCGACCGCCGAACTTGTCGCGCATCTCGTCGATCATCGCCAGAATGGCGGAGGTATCTCGCGTCACATACGGATGGATCGGCACTTCGCCAAACTCGCCTTCCACGCCAAGCTGCGACCAGTGCGTGATATCGCCAGTGCCGCTGCCGGTGGTGAAGATGGCTGCAGCCTGCGCCAGCGTGATCGATTTGATGGGATTGCTCGCGTTGACCCAGATGCCGGTAGAAAGCTTGTTGTTCGGGTTGCTGTCATACCCGATCTTCAGATACGTCGGAGCGTAACCGAAGCGCTGGGTGAAGTAGTCCTCCTCAGGCCGGCGATTGCCACGGCCGATCGGCCCGAACGCAGACTTCTCCGACACCAGGCCTTCCACCGAGAGTGTCGAGCCCATCATGATCTTTTTGAAGTGAACGTCGGGCTCAACTTCGGCCCAGCGCTTATCCAGCTTGTCGAACAGCGGAATGAGAACGTCGTTGCCGGCCACGAACGCCGTATTCGGAGCCACAGTATAAGGACGATCGGCGGGTACGGTCACATGCTTGGAGGTATAGGGAAGCTGCGTGATATCGGTCTGCGCCTGGGCCGCGGCGCTCAGCATCAGAAGCACCGAGGCTGCGCATCCCGCAAGGCGGAGTGTAGTTTTGCTGAACGAGGCTGGCGTGACAAAAACAGAGAGTGCGCGTGGCATATCTATTGATCCTCAGGTTCGGGAGAAGGAAAGGGGAAGTTCAACTTGGGGCCTTGCTTGGAGCGGGGTGCCCAGGTGCTGGCGCGATCCAGCTTTTCAAGCTCCTTCTTGGCGTCGGCCGCATTCAGTGGAAGATAACCCTTTGCGTCCTGGGCCACCGCCTCCTGGCCCGCCTTTGAAAGTGCCAGCCTGACGTACTCTTTGACCAGCGGATCAAGCGGTGTACCAGGCTCGCGCCGGATGTAGAGATACAGGTCCCGCTCATAGGGATATTCATTCGCCATCAACTCCTTGACGGTGCCGGTGGTCAACGTGTGCCCGTCGTTGCCCACCATCGGCACCACACGCACAGAGCTGTTCACCTTGTTCAAGGCGACGATCCCGATCGCAAGCGGATCGCCCGCGACCGACTTCACCACGTCGTCGTAATGGAGGAACTGCTCATAACGCGGCGAGAAGACGGAGCCCGGAAACTTACCCATCTTCCGGTACATCATGTACTCGCCCATGTGGTCGTCCTCAGGGCGCTGGTAGGCGTCGTAATAAAGTCCAACCGGGTGGATGGGTTTTTCAGCGAACGAGCCGCCCATGCCGATCTGGCTCCACCCGGTCACGTCGCCGCTGCCGCTTCCAGTCGAGAACATCGAAGCGACCTGCGCCAACGTCAGCGACTTGATGGGATTGCTCTTGTTGACGATGATCCCCAGCGGACTCATCTTGGCCGTGGGGTTCAGCGATCCATGCGCAACCCGGATGATCAGCGCGGCGACCGGGTCTTTCTTGGAGCCGTAGATCTTCTCGTACGGCAACAGGTCCAGCAGGGTAGCGCCGCCGCCCTCCGGCGCGAGCAGCGACATGTCGTAGGTGATTGCTGGGATGCCTGTCCCATTCCCTTTCAGGATCGGCGTGAACTTGACGTTGGCATGGGTGCTGGTGAAGAGCTTGTCCCAGCGATCCACCATACCCGCCATATCGTCGAAGCCCACGATGCGGATCGATCCGTCCGGCATCACATATCCACGGTCGCCGGGCTTGGGCGGCGTCACCGGTTCAGAGGTGTACTTCGGCAGGCTGGGGTCCACCAGCGCCGCGTGTCCGGTCTTTTGACCGAAAGCAGCCGCTGAGAGAAACGCTAACGAGCAGCAGAACGCCGCTCGCCCCAACCGTCGCACTGTGGTGGGCGAGTTGCATTGATCAACGTGTGAGATCTGATTCATACGGCTCCGAAACATGAGGGTTGAGTCCAGGATGTTGCCTCGATTTGACCGCGCAATCCAACTGCTTTGCGGTTACTCGGCAGAAGCTAGGCTTGCCACATTAAGATCGTCTGAAAGCCGGATAAGAACTGCTTCGCGCGGGCAGTGGCACTCTGGGATAACATCCACGCCTATCCCACCGATCCCGAACCCTTGGGCGCAACGTCAACCAACGCGCCGCGGCAGCGGCACCCCGGACAGCCTGAAAGCAGCCCATGACAGGGAAATTGCCCCGCAACCAATCCGCGGGAGGGTATGGAAGGGGTCTATCTAATTGTTGAAGGGAATGGAGCCGATGAGCGGAGTTGAACCGCTGACCTACTGATTACGAATCAGTTGCTCTACCAACTGAGCTACATCGGCCTGCCTCAGCCATTCTACCGTCCCAACCCAATTCCGCAAAATCCCAAACGATAAAAAGGGAAGCCCAGACTCCCAGGGTTCCCCTCTTATCCTGCTTTGATCGTTCTTATCCTCGTTACGCCTTGCTCTGCTCTCTACCGCATCGGCACAAACACATTCGCACAAGCGTCAGTCGATCCACCCTTCCCCTCAGCAACCCCAGTGACCTTCACACCCTTGCCCCCCGTCAGGTTCAGGTTGCTCCCCGCACCTTCCAGCGCGATATCCACAAACGCCAGGTGCGTCTGTGCAGCCGTAATCCCGGCCACCTGCACGCCCTTCAGCGTAATCTCCGTCCGGTGATCGTCATTCAGCCCCGCAATCAGCACATCCCCCGGCGTAGTCGCGTAGATATTCTCCAACCGAATCTTCTTGTAGTCCGGAATCTTCGTCCCCGTATACCCCGGGTCCACAAAGCCCTCCGTCGTCTGGTTCGTGTAATAAGGCGAGATGGCAATCGGATTCTTCACCCCGCGCATGCAGATGTTCTTATACGTCAGGTCATGGTCATACCCGCCGCGAGTCACATTGCTCTTGATCCTGATCCCGCTGGTCGTGTGATCCTCCGTCAGCCCATCCACCAGGATGAACTCGTCACCCGTCGCCTCGGAGCCGATCGACATCCCATGCCCGGTATAAAAGTGATTATCCAGCACGCTCATGTGCTTCACATTGGCCTTGATCGCAATGTTGTCGTCCCCGTTATCGATCCAGCTATGTGCAATCGTCACATTGGTTGAACTGCCCGGATCGATCCCATCCGTATTCCGCGCATCCAGCGTCTTATCCACCGGCGTCAGCAGATGCACTCCCCACGCCGTGAACCCGTTCGTCTGATTCACAGCCACATGGAAGTTGGGCGAGTTGTGCAGCGTCACCCGGTACAGGATGAGCCCATCCGCATGGCTCGCCACCAGCAGCCGCGTGGAAAAGTAAATATCGTCCTTCGGCTCCGCCTTCCTGGCCATCTCCCACCAGCTGAAGTCCTTGCCCAGCAGCTTCGCATAGCCTCGCCCGTCGATCGTCCCATCCCCCATGATCGCCGCGTCCGTCACATTCGTCGCGGAGATCAGCGGCCTGCAACCGCCGCGCCGCAGACCCGCCACCTGCGCCATCCCCGCCTCCTGCCCAAACTGTCCCGGCCGCGGCAGGGAAGTCCCGCACTTGATCGGGTCGCCCGGCTTCGCATCCGGCAGCCTCATCTCGTAGACCTTTGGATCGCGCGAGCCATACAGCGTCACCCCCTCATCCACCAGCAGCGTCACCCCGCTCCGCAGCTCCAGCGGCCCCGTCAGGAACGCGTTGCTCTCCCCCATCGTCTTCAGCTCCACCGCCTGCCCGGTCTTGCAGCCGTCCATCGCCTTCTGGATACGCTCCGTGTCCAGCTTGCCCTCGTCAGCGTCCGCCAGATGGTCCTTCACGGCCTGCAGCTTCGCCCCCAGGACCACGCAGCTCGCAGGGATCACCGGCTCCTTCACAAACCTTGTATCCTGCGCCACGGCCACGCCGCCCACCGTCATCAGTCCAGCTAAACCGATCAATCCAAAGCGCATCCGTTCTCCTGTCAAAACCCGTCTCCAGCAATGACGCTTTGAGGACCATAAAAGACGAAGAGGCCGCCCGGCAACAGGGCGGCCTCTTCTTAGGGAGAATAGTTCCAACGGAGGCAAAGCCATCAGAACTTTCTGGCGAAATACTAGAAGCGGCAAAATCCAGTGTCAAGGTCAAAACGTCAGTGATGCAACATCAACAAAAGAATAGGGTTACCTGTTCACCAGAAGGTAATCTTTCACCACTTTTATTCGCTTTACTTTCGCTCTAACCCGTGCATAATAGAGGTCAACTCGCCTCTTATGAGACGCTTAGCCAATTTCCTGCACCAACCCCGGTGCAAATGGCCCTCGGTTAGCTGACAGCCCCACTCTTCGGCTCATCCTTCTTGGCAAAGAATCCCTTCGGCTTGTCCCGCAGGTCGATCGTCAGGAACTCAGGATCGCTGTGCGCGGGCTTGCCCTGCAGCACCCGAATCCCGGCCCTGGCACCCCCCAGGAACACCCCCAGCACAATCGCAGCCAGCGTCCCGATCCCGCAGAAGATCGCAATGCTCTGCAGCAGCGTAGCCGTCTTCCGGATCTCCGCATGGAACTCCAGCGGCATCGGCTTATCGAAGCTCAGATCCTGGCTCAGGTGCAGCGCCGTCATCAACTCCTGCGCCTGCGTCGCCCCCAGGCCGCCGGTCGTCAGCCCCACCAGCGGCCCGACCCGCCGCATCTTCACCGTGCCGAACTGCGCCGGCCCGGTGTCGTTGATGTACTTCACCACCGCCCGCCCGCGATCACCCGCAATCTGCGGCGTCGGATACATCAGCAGCGTCACCGTGCCCTTGCCGCCAGCCGAGTAGCCCGCCGTGATCGCCTCAGTGCTCTTGCTCCAGTCGAGCATCTCCGCCGGCAGCACCCCATTCATCGCCTTATAGCCCGCCGCCCCCAGCGCATACCTGGCCGTTGCAGCCTCCAGCCCCTTCTCCGGCAGCAGCGTAGGCAGCAGCGGCGCAATCCCACGCCGTCCACCGACCTTCGGCAGCGCAGACACAATCGCCGTCAGCTCATTCGGAGCCACACGCCCCGTCACCCGCACTATCGCCGTCCCTGCCCAGGCGACAGACCCATCCGCATCGGAGCTCGTCTCAGCCGCCTTCCCCACCCGCGCATCGCCCCCCGTCACCCGCGGAGCCTTCATCAGCGACCGGTAGAACGTATAAGCGCTGTAAGCCCCCGTAGCATCCCCAAACTCCAGCGCCAGCACCCCCACCGGAGCACCCGCCGCGCGAGCGTAGCTCCCGCTCGCAAACCGCGTCAGCCCGTCTTCCTTCAAAACAGCCGCGCAAGTAACCCCACTCCCACCGGCACTCGGAGGAGGATTCATCGGCAGCGCAGAGCAGTCAGCCGAGAACTCCTGCGCCGTAGCATCCGTCGCCACACCCGCCGCCGTCTGCGCCAGCGTCATCCCGGCCAGCTTCTGCGGCAGCAGGGGAAGCGGAGCCATCACCAGCATCGTCCCAGAATTTGCAGGGGCCTGCTGCGCCCCAGCCCCACCCGACAGCAAACCAGCAGCCCCCACAGCCGCCAACATCAAGTTCCTACCGAAAACCGAAGAAAAGAGCCCCATAGAACCATGAGACTACCACCAAGCCCCACAAGTAAGCACCTGTACTACTGCGCCGAAGCCCTCACCACCGGCACCTTCGTCCCAAGCCCGCTCTCATACTTCGCCACGCCGTTATAGAGGCTCTCCGCCACCCGCTCCCGATACTCCGGCCGCCGCAACTGTGCCGCATCCTTCCCATTCGTCACAAACGAGATCTCCGCCAGCACGGAAGGCATATTCGCACCGATCAGCACCACAAACGGAGCCTTTTTCACCCCGCGATTCTTCAGCCCCTCATTCCCCTTGGCCAGCCCGCCATACAGCGACCCCTCCACATCCCCGGCAAACTCCCGGCTCTCCGCAATCTTGTCCTTCAACGTAATCTTCTTCACCAGGTCGCTCAACTGATGGATCGATTGCCCACTGACAGCGTTCTCTCTTGCCGCCACATCCAGCGCCGTCGGATCGGAAGTGAAGTTCAGGTAGTACGTCTCCACCCCCCGAGCCGTCTCGTCCTGCGAGCTGTTCGCATGGATCGAAAGAAACAGATCCGCCTGCGCCTTGTTCGCAATCGCCGTCCGCGTCTCCAGCGGAATAAACGTATCGTCACTCCGCGTATAGATGATCTCCGCCCCCAGCCGCTCATGCAGCAGCTTGCCCAGCCGCAGCGCCACGTCGAGCACCACATCCTTCTCCTGAATCCCGTCTACCCCCAGCGTCCCCGAGTCATGCCCCCCATGCCCCGCGTCGATCACGATCCGCCCGATCTTCAACCCCAGCGCCCGCACCAGGCTCGTCTCCCCATCCGCCGTCTTCTCCGCCGCCCGAGCCGGAGCCGCATCCAGATCGCTCCCCGCCGCAGCCTTCCGCGATCTCTTCGTCGAAGTCCCCACCGTATTCGTCCCCAAAGAAACATCCCGAGGCACCGGCACATTCGCCACAATCGGCCGCGAAGTAGGAGCAGAAGTAGCATCAACCCGCCCCGGAGCCTCGCTCACCGCCGCCACCTCCGTCGCATTCGCCGGAGCCTTCACTGCCACCGTGTTCGGCACCGGCCTCGCCACCGTAGACCGAGCCACCGTCCCCGTCCGCGGAGCCGGAACACTGGATGGAGCAGGAGCAGCAGAGGTCGGAGCCGAAGATGAGTTCGGAGTCTGAGAAAAAGTCGTGTGCCCCATCCTCACGGCGGTCTCATCGCCGTTAGGGTGGGCCTCGAGCGAAGCTCGACCACTTCCACCCGGAAGCCGCACAGCGTCCCCTCCATCCGTAGGAGCCATAGCCGGCAACCCAGACCGATTCGCCGCAGCACTAGCCGTCTTCGCCGCCGCCGGAGCCACCGGCACCTCCGCAACCTCATCCACCGGAGCCTTGGCCTTGGCCGGAGCACCCGCACCACCACCTGACCCACCATGAATATCAATAATCAGCCGATAAGGATTCGGCAGCAGAAACGCCGAGTACTCCGTCACATCATTCACATCCAGCACCACCCGAGTCACATCCCCCGTAGCCTGCGCCGCCCTGATCTTCTTCAAGAACCCATCGTCGGTCACATCGAAGCTCTTCCCCACAAGCTCCTGCGCCAGCCTCGCCCCATACAGGTCGAAGTAGATCCGATCCGGATGCGGCACCCTTGCCGCCTCAAATGTAACCTCATCCCCCAGGTCGATCGCCACCCTCGTATAAGTCGGCGTAGACCAGTGCCGAATCCCTGTCACCTGCGCCAAAGCCCCCTTACGCACCGGAACAATGGGTGCCCCATGTCCCGCCTCTGGGACGTGGGTCTCCAACACAGGAACCGAATCCACCTTCGGCGCATCATTCCGCACCCCGATTGGTTTGTCATTCCGCAGCCCAGCGGAGGAACCTGCATCTCCCCCCTCCACCAACCGCGCATTCTCCTCCGTCAGCCTCAACCCCGTCACAGCAGGCTCCGGTTTGGCAGCAGAAGAACCACTCCGTGCCCCATTCATCGCAGCCGTATCGCGATGAGTGGGACCCGCCCCAGCACCCGCCCGAAGCGTAACCAACTCCGCCCGAGCAACCCCCGCACTCTCACTCCGCGGAGCTTCCTTCACCACCAGCGCAAACCGTTCCTTAGCCCCCGCCGCATCCCCCAGATCCGTCTCGTCGATCCGCCCTTCAGCCAGCAGCGCATTCGTCCTCAGCCCACTCCCCGGATACTGCTTCCTTAGAAACTCGAACTGCGCCACCGCCGCCCGCAGACTTCCCTCATCATGCAGCTCACGACCCTGCTCCGCCAGCAACTCCGCCACCGCATAGATCGCATCCGGCGCATGACCGTCTGCCGGGTTCGAGTGGTAGATCGCCCGAAACTCATCCATCACCCGGTTATACCCAAGCTTGCTCCGAGTCCCCGCACCCAACCCCTCAAACGCCTGCCGATCCGCAACCGCCCGGTCCCACTTCGTCAGCGGAGCCGGCCTCGCCCCCGCCACAGTTACCGAACAGCACACCGCCGCAACCAAACCCAACCCACGAAACCGAAGGAACCCATTCACTCCCTCAGTTTAAGTTCTCCCACACCCTCCCGCCGTGAAAACAGTCTCCGGGCACCCCACCCGATACCCCCACAAAAGTCTTATCCGATACAAGCCCGGGTGCCCCATCCTCGGACCACAGTCTTATCGTGGGACAGGGTGGGGTATCGTTTGCGGAAGCAAACGACCGCTCTCACAGGAGCCAGTAGCGCCACAAAAGTCGTGTGCCCCATCCTCACGACAGTCTCATCGTCGTTAGGGTGGGCATCGGCGAAGCCGACCTTTCCAGCATGCCCATCCCACCCATTGGCACAGGGAAGCGACTACCCCAGCATCCCCCCCACAACCTCCCCAGCCTTCCCCAGCGCAGCATCAAGCTGACTCACATCACTCCCACCAGCCTCCGCCAGATCCGGCCGTCCACCACCCTTACCGCCAACCAGCGCAGCAAGCAGTCCAACAATCTTCCCAGCCTGCACCTTCCCGGTAAGATCCTTCGTCACGCCCACAATCAGCGCAACCTTCCCCTCAGCAGTAGCCGCGCCCAGCACCACAACCCCGGACCCCAGCTTCCCGCGCAGTTGATCCACAAGCTCCCGCATCTGCGCCTTATCCACCCCATCCAGCCGCTTGGCGAGAACCTTCACGCCCTTGACCTCGATAGCTCCAGCAGCAGCATCCGCCGTAGCCGCCTGCGCCGCCTTCAGCCGCAGCCCATCGAGCTCCCGCCTCAGCTTCTTGATCTCTTCCTCATCGGAAGCAAGCCGATCCCTTAGCCCCGCAGCCCCTCCAGGCACCACGCGGCTGACCTCAAACCCACGCCGAAACTCATCCAACGCGCCAGTCCCTGAAATAGCTTCAAGACGCCTCACGCCACTCGCCACCGAGCTCTCGCCCACCAGCTTGATCACCCCAATCTCGCCCGTCGCCAGCGTATGCGTGCCGCCGCACAGCTCGGTTGAGAACTCCCCAATCCGCACCACGCGCACCTTGTCGCCGTACTTCTCGCCAAACAGCGCCATCGCGCCATAGTCGTTCACCGCCACGTCGATCGGCACATCCACCAGCGTCTCCACCGGCGTATTCTTCAGCACCTGCGCATTGACGATCGTCTCGATCTCGCGCAGCTCTTCCTCCGCGACACCCGTGAAGTGGCTGAAGTCGAACCGCAGCCGATCCCGATTCACCAGCGACCCCGCCTGCTTCACATGTTTGCCCAGCACCTCGCGCAGCGCCGCATGAAGCAGGTGCGTCCCGGTATGGTTCCGCATCGTAGCCGCCCGCACCTCGCCATTGACGACGGTATCGACCTCATCGCCCACAGCAATCGCAACCTTCGCAATCACCTTGTGAGCAAACACGCCCTGCACCGGCTTGTTCGCCCCGCGCACCTCGGCCAGGACGGTCGTGTGGTCCGCCGCATAAAGCCAACCCACATCCCCAACCTGACCACCGGAGTCCGCATAGAAGCTCGTCGCGTCTAAAACAACTTCACCCTCTTCGCCGGGCGAGAGCACATGCACGCCCACGCCATCCTTCACCAGCGCAATCACCCGCGCACCATCCACCCGCAGCGCAGAGTACCCCTCAAACTCCGTCTTAGCCAACTCGCGATAAACCGGCGAAGCTGTCTTCTGCGACCCACCCTTCCAAGAAGCCCGAGCCCGCTCCTGTTCTTCAATCTTGGCCTTCTCAAATTCTGCTCTGTCTAGTTCTATTCCAGCGTCTCGTGCAGCGTCCTCCATAAAATCAATCGGGAGTCCATAGGTCTCGAAGAAGAAGAAGGCTGTACGTCCTGGAAACATTCCATGACGCGACTTCGGTCTAGCTTCGTTCTTATTGACGGTCCGATGTACGAGCTCAAATGTGACCCAAAATGCAGCCTCGGCTTCCTTGTAGTCCGGAGCGCTTTCAGGTGTCTTGTTCCATCTGTCTAGGACCGATGGCAATTGCTTGATAGCATCCAGTGTCCGATCCAGCTCATTCATGGCCTTCTCGATCACCCGAGCAAACTGCTCCTCCTCTGCGAGCACAACCTTACTCACCCGCTCCGCATGTTCCACCAACTCCGGATATGCCACCTTCATCTCATCCCGAACAGCCTTCACCATCTCGAACATGAACGGCTGTTCCTGCCCCAGCAAACGTCCATGCCGAATCCCACGTCGCAGAATCTTCCGCAGCACATACCCACGCCCTTCATTCGCCGGCTGCACTCCATCCGCAATCAGAAACGTAGCCGCCCGAGCATGATCCGCAATAATCCGCAGCGACGCCGCGCCCTTCTCATCCCCAACTGGGTGCCCCATGTCCGGATTTTCGGACGTGGGTTTCAACGTAAGCTCAGCAGCCCGTTTGATCAGTGGAATAAACAGGTCCGTGTCATAGTTCGACATCACGCCCTGCAACACACACGAGACCCGCTCCAACCCCATCCCCGTATCGATGCTCGGCTTCGGCAGCGGCGTCAGCGTCCCATCACTAGCCCGCTCGAACTGCATGAACACCAGGTTCCAGATCTCCATATACCGCTGGTCGTCCTCACCAAACGGAACGTCTGCACCACTCTCCGAGGCTGCGAGGCCGAGGTCATAATAGATCTCGCTGCAAGGCCCACAAGGCCCCGTATCCCCCATCGCCCAGAAGTTATCCTTAGCGCCCAACTCAAAGATCCGCTCAGCAGGAACCCCAACCTCCAGCCAGAACTGATAAGCCTCTTCATCCCGAGGCACCTTCTCATCGCCCTCGAAGATCGTCACATACAGCTTCTCTTTGTCGATCGCGAACCATGCAGCTGAGGTCAGCAACTCCCACGCATACGCAATCGCGTCCTTCTTGAAGTAGTCGCCAAACGAGAAGTTCCCCAGCATCTCGAAGAACGTATGGTGCCGCCGCGTGAACCCGACGTTCTCAAGGTCATTGTGCTTCCCGCCAGCCCGAACACACTTCTGCGACGACGCCGCACGCGAGTAGTCCCGCTTCTCCGCGCCCAGGAAGACATCCTTGAACTGGTTCATACCTGCGTTGGTAAACAGCAGCGTAGGATCGTTCGCCGGCACCAGTGACGAAGAGTGCACACGACGGTGCGCCTTACCTTCAAAAAACCGCAAAAAGTCTTCCCGAATCTGCGAACCCGACCGATATTCCATAGGTCTTAAAGTCTATCAGTCACACAAACGCGAAGCGCCAAAACAGTGCGAAGCACCGCCCGCACGGCGCAAGGGCGCACTTGCCTTTCCCTCCTCCTCTCCAGCTACCCCGGCGTACAATCCCCACAGAGGGTACGCCGCATGCGCCAGGTTCAACTCCATGAAGAAGAAGAGCAGTTCGCCTCGCTCGTCTCGGAGGCGGAGGCTGGTGAAAGCCTGACCATCCTGCGCGCCGGAAAGCCCGTAGCCCAGATCATCCCATTCCCTGAGCCCGCCGCCGACGATGATGGCGTAGCAGCCATGAGACGTCTTCAAGCGTTGATGAAACAGGGCCTCGACCTCGGCGGTGTCTGGAACGGACGCGATGAACTCTACGACTGAAACCTCAATCAGCGTAGATACCAACATCCTCTTTTATTCATTTGATCCACGCGACGTCTCAAAACACGAGATCGCCAAGCGCATCATGAGCTTCTGTCTTGAGCGTAAAGCACAGATCGCACTTCAGGTTCTGGCCGAGTTCCATCATGCTTCGGTTCGCAAGAATGTCGTCAGCCCACTGCAGGCCGATGCGATCGTGCAGGACTTCATGCAACGCATGCCAGTTATCGCTACCACCCCAGGTGATCTTGCCACCGCGCTTGACCTGCGCCAAAGGCACGGACTTCAAATCTTCGACTGCCTCATTCTTGCGGTCAACAACCGCTCCGGATGTGCTTCCTTTCTGTCTGAAGATCTACAGCACAACCGCAAGATAGGACAGATTACGGTCCTCAATCCATTCCTGCTCACACCCTCTGAACTCGACGCTCTCCTAGCTTGAAACCCCAGGCCGCCAAGTAATCCCCTCCAGCTTCAAAGTCTCATCCGTAGCCCGCCGCAACCCCGCAAACTCGGTTTGCCACCGCACCATCTCCAAACAGCAAACCAGCGCATCGAACCCATCCTCCGACCCCTCAGCCCCCACCACCACAGACCGCGCCAGCCCCCCATACAAACCGGGCTCAGCCATCTTCCTCGCTTTCAAATAAGCCTTCCGCGCACTAGGATTCGACTTAGCCACCGGCCCCGTCAGCAGCCGCGTATACATCTCCACCAAGAGCGGCCGCCCTTCAGAAAAATCCTCAAAAGGCCAAACCCGAAACCCACCCTCCCGCAGCCTCATCAGCCACTCCATAGCCCGCAGCGACCCCGTCCCCACCGCACCCGCGCCCCCAATCTGAAATGGCGACTTCGGCTGCACTCCCTTCATCAGCGCCGCCCTTACCGGGTCCCCGCCTTCGAGCCCCTGCGCCACCTTGTTCTCCCAATCCGTCGCCCGCATCATCGACGCATACCCCGGGCCACTAAACTCCGCCGGCCTCTTATGCGGCCGCCCCCAGAACCGCAGATCTCTCTCCTCCTCCGCACAAGTAGTCCCGAGCCACCGCTCCCCACACCCACCCGCCACATACTCCCAAAACTCAAACACCGTCGAGCACCCACACTCCCGCAAAAACCAGCTCGGATAGCTGAAGCAGCAGTCCATCCCCACCACCATCCGCGGAGTCTCCTTCGCCAACCCAACCAGCCACTCCGTCAGCTCCGCCCGGGTCCGCCCCGTCTCCAACGTCACTCGTCCCCCAGCCGTTCGGCCAGCCCCCCGCGTCCAAACCCCCGCCCAGATCTTCTTCCTTTGCCCCGGCCCCTTATCCCCCGACCAGTCCACCGCCACCACCCGATCCAGCTCACCCACGGAACTTCCCCCCATCCATCACCGTACTCCTCATACAGGAGAGCGCCCATGCTCAAGCTTCTCGTCTTCCTCATCCTCGTCGTCTGCTGCTGGCCTCTCGCCGTCGTCGCCGTGATCCTCTACCCCTTCATCTGGCTCGTCCTGCTGCCCTTCCGGCTCGTCGGCATCGTCGTAGAGGGCGTCTTCGACCTCATCGCCGCCATCTTCCTCCTCCCCGCCCGGGCCATCAGGGCTATCTAAAACTCCGGCATCTCCCCATACGTATCCGAGTCCCCACCCTCCGGCACCTCCACCTTCCAGGCCCGGAACAGCTTGAAGATCGCCGAAGAAGAGTACCCCGCCCGCATCAACCGATTCATCACCCTCACCGTCTGCTTCTGCGCATCCACCCCGGAGGGCTGCGGAATCCGCTTCTTCTCACAGTAAGCCCGAGCCAGCCCCACCTCATCCGCCTCATCATAAGCAGCCGCCAGTGTAGTCTCCGCAATCTCCTTGCCCACCCCCTTCATCGCCAGATCCTGCTGCACCCTCCGCCTTCCGAACCCCTGGTTCTCCTTCCTCAGCCGCGTATAGTCCTGCGCAAACCGGTCGTCCGAAAGATACTTCAGCTCCGTCAGCCTCCCCACCACCGCATCCATATCCGTCTCCCCCCGTTCGCCCTCATGCGCCCGAGCCTTCATCAACCTCTTCAAATCCCTCACCGTCCGCATCCGGCGGGAAAGCACCCCCACCGCATACTCAAACAGCTCCGCCTCTCCCACCGGCTCCCGCTTCTTCGGCCTGGCAAACGCCATCACTTCACCCCCGCATAAGCGTTCGTATGCGTCCACTTGTCACACCAGTCACTCACCGTCTTATTCCAAAGCTCGGCATTCTGCGGCTTGGTCACCCAATGCCCCTCATCTGGAAAGTAAAGCATCTCACTCGGCACGCCGAGCCGCTGCAGCGCCGTAAACAACTGAAACCCTTCAGAAACATCCAGCCGATAATCCTTCTGCGAATGAATCACCAAAGTAGGCGTCTTGGCATTCTGAATCGAAAGCATAGGAGACCACTTCCTGAAAGGGTCCTGATCAGCCGGAAGGGAAGCATACCGCCACGGCTGTCCCGGCTCTTTCTCTCCCGCCCGCCGAAACTCCCACTCGTTGAACCACATCTCTTCCGTATCCCCATACGCCGCCGCCGGGTTATACATCCCGTCATGCGTCACGATGCACTTGAACCGGTTCGTATGCGTCAGCATCCAGTTCGCCATGAACCCGCCATAGCTCGCCCCCAGCGCGCACTCCCGGTCTTTATCGATAAACGGAAACTGCATCTCCGCCGCATCGAGCCCCTTCATCAGATCCACATAAGCCTTCCCACCCCAATCCCCATTCACCCCATCGATGAACGCCTGCCCATACCCCGTCGACCCCCTCGGATTCACCATCACCACCACATACCCGCTCGCAGCCATCAACTCCGGATTCCACCGATAGCTCCACGCATCCCCCCAGGCCCCCTGCGGCCCCCCATGAATCAAAAACTTCACCGGATACTTCTTCTTAGGATCGAAGTTCGGCGGCTTCACCACAAACCCCTGCACCTTCGTACCTTCATCACCAAGGAACGTAAAGCTTTCCATCGGCTGGCCTTCGTGCTTGCCAACGTCATAGACTCTGAATGGACTTGAAGCATCGCCGCCACCATAGATTTTGAATGCACCAAGAGCATCGCGATTGATCCGGGTGAGCTGAGTTGTCTTGTATATCCCATACTCTGCCGACTCATAAGTGCCAGCTTCAGGTTTATGCGCTTGGCCGTCGGCTCCAACCGCATCAACCGTGTCTATGTTTAAGTCACGATCGACCACAAAGCTCGTCAAGAAAAGCTCTGTTGGATTTGCGACTGTCGAACGACTGGAAACGAGAAACGTTCCGTCATGAGAGATGTTTAGCTCAGCAAATTCGCCCCACTCTCCTCGCGAATCAACAAAGGTGCGCAAGTTCAACTCGTTTCCGCTCAGCCCAATAGAAAAGACTTGTTCGCTCCCGGAGACACCGCTAGCGAAATAGAGTGCTTGCGAATCGCCTGCCCAAACAAACTCATCCACCCACCGATCAAATTTAGGCATCAACTCCCTGATCGTCTTAGCCTGACGATCAAACACCATCAACCGAAACCGATCCGACTCATACCCCGCCCGCGCCTGCGACCGAAACGCCAGCCACCTCCCATCCGGCGAGTAGGCCGGCCCATCATCACTCCCCAGGCTCGTACTCACTTTGACAGGCCGAGCTCCCGCCTCATCCAGCCTTAGCGTGAACACATCGTTATTCGTGCTCGCCGCCGGAACTGTATCAAGATTGGTTACATAAGCAATCTCCTTCCCGTCCGGCGCCCACGCATACCCCAGCGGCCCACCCAGACTAAACGTAGGAGTCTCCGCATCCCCCACCACACTCTTCGGCGTAAGGTCCCGAGGATTCGGTCCAGCCAAGGAGAAGTCCGCGACGATCACATGCGTCCGCTTCTGCCCGGTAAAAGCATTCCAGTGCCGATACAGCAGCCCCGTAAACAACTGCGCCTTCACAGGAGACTTATCCGCAGCTTCATCCTTAGCCTTATCGCAAGCATCTTCCTCAGACCACTTAGCCTTGTCCGAGCACTCCGGATACACCTGCGTCGTAAACAGAAACCTCTTGTTATCCGGAGACCACACCGCCCCATCCGCATCGCCGCTTACTGCCTGCAACGTGCGCCCCATCCCAATCGTCCCGGTCTTCTCGTCCCACGTCGCAATCGTAATCCGGCTGTAGGGATCGTCCTTCATCGGAGCGCCGGTATAAGAAACAAACTGCCCATCAGGAGAGAACCGCCCAAAACTTTCACCGGTGCTGAACGTAATCTGACGTTCCACAACTGGGTGCCCCATGTCCGGATTCTCGGACGTGGGTTGAAGCGGCACAACCCACAGATGATTCACCTTCGTATTCCCGGCCAGCGAAACATCCGTAACCGAAAAAAGCACCCACTTCCCACCAGGTGAAACCTGCGGATCGCTCACCCGCTTCATCGCCATCAAATCCTGAAACGTCATAGCGCGCTTAGCCGGGTGCCCCATGTCTCGGTTCTGAGACGTGGGTTCCACCGCAGCCTGACCCATCGCCACCGATCCCAGTCCCACCATCATCACGAAGAAAACACGAATCCAGCTCATCGCAACAGCTTACAGCCCACATCGGAAAAATCAGCCTTGATCGCTTTTATCAATCCTTATCAACTCAGTCCGTTCGCCCGAACCCAGCACCAGGCAAAAAGCGGACCGAAGCGGTAGCCCCAGTCCGCCTTGATCCGCCTCAATCCCACTGATCCGCGTTACGCCTTAAGCAACCCGTGCATGCTCCATCTCCGGCAGGCTCTCACCGCTCACCACCGTACTCACCGGCAGCTCCACCACCACGGCAGCCCCATGCGGATGCAGGTTGAACGCAGAGATCTCCCCACCATGCTCCCTCACAATTCCGTAGCACATGGAAAGTCCCATCCCATCTCCATCCCCCGGCTCCCGCGTCGTATAAAACGGATCGAACACCCGTCCCGGCTCCTGGAACCCCGTCCCCGTATCGCTCACAATCACGTTGACGGACGTCTCGTCATGGCTCAACGTAATCCGGATCGCATGGCCGTCCTCCCGCTCGCCCGCGTCTTCAATCGCCTGCGCCGCATTGTTCAGCAGATGTTCCATCACCTGCTTCAGCCGCTCACCCGATCCCCGGACCGCAGGCATCCCCTCATCGCTCGTAATCACCAGCTCCACCCCACGCTGCTCCAGCGTAGCCCTGCAGGCAGCGCCCAGCTCGTCCAGGATCGTCACCATCTCAACCGCTTCGTTCACCACCACCGGCGGCCGCCAGAACTCCGTCAGCCGCTGGACCGTATCGCGCATCCTCAGCGCCTCCGTCCGGATCGTATCGGCATCCTTCCGCACACTTTCCTCATGGCTGCTCTCAGCAATCAACTCCGCAAACCCCAGCACCGCGGTCAGCGGATTGTTCAACGCATGAGCCACCCCGCCCGCAAGCTGTCCCAGCCCCGCCAGCTTCTCCGCCCGCAACAGCCGCTCGCTCATCAGCCTGCTCTCCATGGACATGGCAAGCCGTCCCGCCAGCAGCTCGATCGGCCCAATCGCCACCTCGAGCCTCTGCGCGTAGCCGCCATCGTTCCGGTCCGCGCGTGAACCGTCGGAGCAGACCACCATCGCGCCCAGCAGATGCCCATCATGCATCCGGATCGGGGCCACCATGCCGCGCCGCCACCGCCGCCGTTCCTTCTTGCCGGACAGCGCCCACGCCGCCACCTCCGGATCGAACTTCGTCCACTCCCCCAGTTGAATTGAAAAGCTCTTCGGATGCTTCTTCGCGCCGCCCTTCATACCCGTCTTGGTTCGCAGCCGAGCGCCTCGTTCCTCTTCCACCGCGCTCTCGCCCCACGCCAGCAGCGCCCGCACCGTCAGATCGTCCACGCCGGCGCTGGAGGCGCAGTACATCCGCCCCTCCGCATCGCGCAGCAGCATCGCAACCTTCGGAAACGCGCTCAGATCCGCAATCGTCCGGCACACCCGTTTGGCCAGAGCCCGCGCCTGGGCCACCGGGTCACCCGCACCGGTACGCACATCCAGCCGAGCATAGCCTTCAAGCTCCTCGCGCAGACGGCGTTCGCGCATCCGCTCGATCCTCTGGTGCGTGGCCCGCCGCCGCATCTGCCAGCCCATCCCGGCCAACCCCGCCATCGCCAGCAGGCACGCCCAATGATCCACCGCCTGAAATCCGCCGACACTCAAACCCAACCAAGCCGCTACCATCATCCTGAAGCCTCCACTGCCAAATACTGCAAGCGTTCTCGCACGTCACCTGATCTGCTCTGGAAATCTATCGGCTGACCTTGCTCACGAACCCGTTCCCGCGTCCGCCACGTCCAATCCTGCGTCTAACAGACAGGGCCAAGCAATGCCCTTATGGAGCTATTACCAATGGTTGCCTCTTCTCAAACCCGGCCCCATCCGAAACCACTCGGCCTTTTTGCGTCCTTCACGTTCGCTGCCGCCCTGCTCGTTCTCTCCCCGTTATCGGTTCGCCAGGCCCTCGCCCTCGCCCCTGTCCCAAATCCGCACGGTCCTGAAGTCATGGGTTCGCAGGACGCGGAAGGCTTCGGCAAGCTCGACCCCAAGCCCCCCACCGGCCTCACCACGGATGAGATCGTCAAAAAGTTCGGCGCACGCGAGACCGCCTTCAATCAGGCCCTCAACGAGTACACCTTCCGCCGGACCGTTCGCGTCGAAACCCTCGCCGAGGATACGAACAAGGTCGATGGCGTCTACCAGGACGTCACCGACATCGTCCTGTCAGACAACGGCGGACGCTCCGAGCACGTCGTCTTCGCACCCCAGAACACGCTGGAGCGCGTCATGATGACCCAGTCGGACTTTGACGACATCACCCACCGCCTGCCCTTTATCCTCACCACCAAAGACCTGCCTCAGTACGACCTCACCTACATGGGCCGCCAGCACGTCGACGACCTCGACACCTATGTTTTTGAGGCCGCACCCAAGACCCTCGTCAAAGGCCAGCGTTACTTTCAGGGCCGCATCTGGGTCGACCAGAAGGACCTCCAGATCGTCCTCATCAACGGCAAGACCGTCCCCCAGGACATGCGCCGCGGTCATGAAGACCTCTCGCCCCCTTACACCACCTACTACTCAGAGGTGGATGGAGGCTACTGGTTCCCCGTCTACACGCACGCGGAGGGCAACCTGCACTTCGCCGCCGCCAACGGCGCGTTAGCCCAGGACGTCCACATCCGCTACACCGTCAAGTACGCCGACTACAAGCGCTTCCACGCCAAGTCCCGCATCATCTACAACGGCGAAACCCTCCCCGCCGCCGACCCCAGCAAGCCGGACACCCCCGAGAAGACCAACACCGAACCCACGGCCCAACCCGCCGCCGACCCCAACGCACCCAACCTCAAACACACGAAACCCCAACCGTAAGCCGGTCGGGGTTGCGTGGTGATGTTTGTGGTGCATTTGTGGTTAGTTCGTGGTGATTTGTGGTGCAGAAAATCACCACGGTGAGCAGCCCTCAGGCAGCCTCTCCAGACTCGAAATACAGATACCTGCGCCAGCTCGGATCGGCAGAACCGATCATCCGCATGATGTGCCGGCTGGTGTGCAAAGAGAACGGACGAGGCTCCCGCTGCAGCTTCATCTCCGTCAGCTCGTGCAGGAACTGGTTTCCTTTCTTACGGTTACAGTCATGGCAGCAAGCCACCAGGTTCTCCCACGTCGAGAGTCCGCCCCTGCTCCGGGGGATTACATGGTCCAAAGTCAGCTCCCCGGCGGTCAAAATCACCGAGCAATACTGGCAACAATTCCGGTCCCGCAGCAGGATGTTTTTACGCGACAAAGCACGCGTCTGGTGAGGTATCCGCCGATACTCTAAGAGCCTGATAACAGAGGGCATAGCGACATTCACCTTAGCCGCATGCAAGATCGCCCCCTGAGCCTCCTCCGTCCGCGCAACTCCTTTCAATACAAGCACTAACGCCCGTCTGGCACCACAAATATTGATCGGTTCATAGCTCGCATTCAGCACCAGCACCGGAGTTTGCATCCCCGGTTGCCGTGTAACTCGTTGATGCACATCGAGTTCCACCACATTTCGCCGATTTGCACCAGCATGACCCGCATGCCGCCCACTCCCCGTAACCCGCTGCTTCCGCATCTTGCCCGTCTGCATTCTTGATCCTCCGGTTCCGAAAGTTGTTTGATCTAAGCTCCACCGAATGAGTGAGTTGGCCCGGGCTTCAGGTCCCATCCCGCCACGTAAGCTCCAGGATTTCGCTGCTGCGCCGTGATCCTCTCACTCTGCGCCCGCGCCACCGTAGCCACCCAAACCTTACTCGCACCCGCCTTCACCAACACTCGCGCACATTCCCGTGCCGTAGCCCCGGTCGTGAGGATGTCGTCGATGAGCAGAACCTCTTTGTTTGCAACGTCTCCACGAACCTCAAACGCCCCGCGCAGATTCCGTCGTCGAGCCTTCCGCGAAAGCGCAAACTGGCTCTCCGTGCTCTTTCGCCGAACGAGCACTCCATGAGCCGCCTTAAGCTTCTTTCCGCGTAACTCCTTTAGAACCGCATCCGCCAGCAACCGAGACTGGTTATACCCCCGCCTTCTCTGCGACCGCACAAACAAAGGAACAGCCACCACCAGCGCATGGTCCGCCATCTTTCCCTCAAGCGACAACACCGCCTCACTCAGCCCACCCCCAAGCAGACGCGCAGCACCGGTGACCTCTTCATACTTGAAGAGGTGGATCAACTCTCTAAGTTCTTCAGAATAAACACCATAGGCCACGGCCCTCGTAAAGTCCGGAGGTGCCAGCCTGCACTCCCGACAGAGGAGTCCTTCCTTCAGCATTCCGCTGAAGCGTGCATCTTCCATATCCAGATCGAGGTCGAGCGCGTCCCCACACCGCCCGCATTCCATACCCGTCTTCCAATGAATCCGACCCAGACAATCGCTGCACACCGGGACTGTATCCACTCGCAGCAGCGATCCACCGCAGACGCGGCAATCTCCAGGAAAAACGGTGGTAACAACATCGCCTGCGGCAATCCTCGCTGCATTGAAAGGACTTCGTAGCACTCTTGCGATGGCGCGCCAGCCGTTTTCGGCCAGCCTGCCACCCACGCGTTCAGGCCCCGCCCCACCAGGCGGACCTCCCGCACCAACTCCGAGCGTCTGGCCATTCAAGCTCTCGCTGAAGACACACCTCACTCGCCAGCGCACCGTTCAGCGCCAATGCCCGAAGTATAGTCTCAGCCGTCCCCTCCGCGTCAACCGTGTTGTGACTGATAAACTCCCATCCAAGCCCGAATCAACCTGAACACCTGCGGAGAACAACCTCGATGGCAGCCCCGACACACTTTCAACCTTTCGTTCCCGCCTCTGAGAACCGCCCCGAGTTCAGCCTGCGCGCCCTCATTCTTGGTGCTGTCTTTGCCTGGGTCTTTGGTGCGGTCACGGTTTATGTAGGTCTAAGAGCTGGCCTCACGGTCGCTGCGTCCATTCCGATTTCCGTCATCTCGATCTCCGTTCTTCGCGTATTCGGCAAGGCCAGCATTCTCGAAAACAACATCGTCCAGACGATCGGCAATGCAGGCCAGTCGATCGCTTCAGGCGTGATCTTCACCCTGCCCGCTTTGATCTTCCTGGGCTTCGATCTCGAATCCACCCGCATCTTTGCCCTTGCGCTCTTTGGCGGCTGGCTCGGCGTTCTCTTTATGATTCCACTTCGCCGCCAACTCATTGTGGAAGAGCATGGCACGCTACTCTACCCGGAGGGGACAGCCTGCGCAGACGTCCTGATCGCCGGAGAACGTGGCGGCTCCTTCGCCTCCCGAGTCTTCTTTGGCCTCGGCCTCGGTGCTCTCTACACCTTCTTCCAGAACGACAACATCTTCTCCCTTTGGCCCTCCGGACCCAACTATGAGCCGGACCTGGGCGGCTCCCAGCACATTCTTAAGGGGGCAGCGGTTCGTGCCGATTGCACGCCGGAATACCTGGGTGTGGGCTACATTATCGGTATCCGCGTTGCGGCAGTGATGCTGGCGGGTGGAGTGTTTTCCTGGCTCGTCCTCATGCCCGCCATCTACTTCTTTGGTCATGGTCTGACGATCTATCCGGGCACGGCACCGATCCAGACGATGGACCCCAGCACGCTTTGGAAGACTTATGTCCGGCCCATGGGGGCTGGTGCGGTGGCTACGGCGGGTCTCATCACTCTGATGCGTACTGCGCCCACCATCTTCTCTGCCTTGGCTGAAGGTGTACGGTCGATCCGGGCTTCAAGGGCCTCCGCCACCGTCAAGGCCAAGACTGAGACCATCCGCACGGCTAATGACCTGCCGATGTCGGTTGTGTTGGGTGGTTCGGCGCTCCTTGTCATCCTGATCGTCGCCTTCCTGCAGTTCCATCCTGTGCATGGTGCTCAAGTGGGTCTGCTGGCGAACATCGCGGCCGCTCTGCTGGTCGTCGTCTTCGGCTTCCTTTTCGTTACGGTCAGCGCTCGCATTGTGGGCATCGTCGGTTCCAGCGCCTCTCCGGTCTCCGGCATGACCATCGCCACACTCATGGCGACTTGTGCCGTCTTCCTGGTCAAGGGTTGGACTGCGCCTGCCTTTGGGGCGCTCGCAATTACCATCGGCGGCATCGTCTGCATCGCCGCGTCTAATGCGGGCGATACCTCGCAGGACCTCAAGACGGGCTATCTGATCGGAGCCACGCCGTGGAAACAGCAGGTGGCTCTGATCGCCGGCGTTGTGATCTGCGTCTTCTCCATCGGCGCTACGCTCAACGCGATGAACAACGGCCTGGAGTCCTTCCAGCGTGTCGCTGTGCCCATTACCGTCACGCCGCAGATGTATGCGGATGGCGTCCAACAGAAGGGACAGTTCACGCGCGATCGAGTCACCCTCACCACCAAGGCGGGCGCACGCGAGACCATTAACGACGGTCGTTCCTACATCCTCCTGAACGCCATCGGCTCATCCACGGTTCCGGACGGAAAGTATCTCCTCAACCCCGCCACCAATCAGATCGTCATTCAGTGGACACAGGGGATCGGCAGTGAAAAGGCGGCCGCCCCGCAGGGCAAGCTGATGGCCACGGTGATCAATGGCATCCTCTCCCGTAAGCTGCCCTGGGGGCTGGTGCTGCTTGGGGTTGCGCTGGTCATCGTCGTCGAACTGCTGGGTGTTCGTTCCCTCACCTTTGCTGTTGGTGCTTACCTTTCCATAGCAACTACGCTGGCGATCTTTGTGGGCGGGCTGATGCGGTGGATGGTGGATCGGGCGATGATTCATCATCATGCCAAGGCGAGCGCGGAGCTGTATCAGAGCTCGCTGCTGCTCTGGCAGAACGATCGTGAGGCGTTCTTTGTGCGTCATCCGGATTTCGATGAGACGAATCCGGATCATCTGGACCCGGCGAATGGGCTGCCGGTCCCCACCTCGGTCACGCCTTCGCTGGATATGGAGTCGGAGGTGTCGCCGGGTAGCCTGTACGCCTCGGGGTTGATTGCGGCGGGTGGGATTGTGGGGCTGCTGGGGGTCTGCATCCGGCTGCTGGAGGGTTTGTCCGAGCAGCGGGGGGGAAGCTGGCAGTTCTGGCGGTTTCCGGCCAGCTTCAGCGCACACTCTCCGTTGCATGACACGGTCAGTGTCGTAATGTTCGGTCTGCTGGCGTTCAGCTTGTACTACTTTGCGCGGAAGCCGCTGGATAGTTAGTTTTCCTGGTTCATTTGCTGGTCCATTGTTTCGGACCCGGTGGTGGGGCTGGCGGTGAGTGCAGGGTCCGCGGCGCTGCCGGCGACCGAGGTGCGGGGGGCGAAGACGTCCGGGCCTACCGGCTCTGCGCCCTGGCCGATCTGCCAGCGGCCGCGGTCGAGGTAGAGGATCGTGGAGATGAGCGGGATCTCCGGTTGAATGACGATGAGGGTTGCTAAGTAGCGTTTGGTTTTGAGGAGGGCCTCCCCCGCACCCCTGACCGGTCTGCTGCGACGAAGGGTGCCGGGGATCTGTGGGATCTCCAGGATGCGGGGGTTGAGCTCCGGGTGGGCGTTTCCGTAGGCGGCTATGCTGCGGGCGACCTGCTTGGGGGTGAGCCAGCCATAGTCGGCGATGATGTCATGGTGGACGGCGCCAGGGAAGTAGGCGTTGACGACGTCTCCGGCGAAGTTAGCGCAGTTTGCGGTGCTGAGATGGTAGCGATGAACGTTGATGCGGTCGTTCATGGCGTCGACGAAGGCTTCATCCTGCTCGCGGGTGGTGGCTAGCTGGTAGCCCCAGAGTTTGCGGTTGAAGGCTACCCCGGCGGACTCCCACCACTCGTCTGTAACCTTGGCCTTCTCCTTCCCGTCGGGGACGATGTCCGCGAGGTAGCGGCGGCGGTAGGTCTGGCGCATGTCCCAGGCGATCTCGGGCGTGACGTAGGACGGGATGTTCTGGGGGCTATCGGTTGCGTAGAGAAATTGCATGACTGGCGTTGCGATCCAGTCCAGATTGCCGATTTGGTGGTAGCGGGCGATGACGACGCCCTCCGGCTCGCCGGGCTGACACATGCGAAGCTTGAGGGGGCCAGCTGCGCACACGTGATCGAGGTAGATGGCGGCGTGGCCGACGGGCATCATGGTTCCGAAAGGGCCGAAGGGTTCACCGACCAGAACTGTGAGGGAGGCGTGGGCCTGATTGCAGACAGCAAAGACCGTTGCGACGACGTACGCGCACATCAGGGGCCTTATGCTCTGGAGGCGGAACCGGAACATGGGAATTTATGACGCGATTTTGGCAAAAAAGGTCGCCAAGGAGTGCCTTGATCAGGCCTCCTGTTCGGTAACCGTGCATTCGATCTCTGCGACCTCCTTTCCGCTGCGAAGCTTCGAACTGGTTACGAGGTAGACGGCGATGAGGATTGCGGCCATTCCGGCGTATTCGATGGGCACCATACGCTCGTGGAGGAAGATGGCTCCGAGGACGACGGCGACGATGGGGTTGATGTAGGCATAGGTGGAGACCTTGGCGACGGGCACGTTGTCCAGCAGGTAGATGTAGGCGGTGTATCCGACGATGGAGCCGAAGGTGACGAGCCAGGCGATGGAGAGGACTGCCTGGGTGTTCCAGTGGATGTCACGGTAGGAGTGGGTGGCGAGCATGACGGAGGTGTTGAAGAGGCCTGCGAAGACCATCTCCCACGCGGCCGCGACGAAGGCCGTGGTTGCGAGCGAGGTGCGGCGGGAGAGGATGGAGCCGGAGGTCCAGCTGAGGGCTCCCATGAGGGCGACGATGGTGCCGATGAGCTGGGTTCGGCTGCCGTGGAGGCTTTCCAGCAGCCCGGGCCAGACGAGGATGACGAGGCCAGCGAAGCCGATGGTGATCCCGAGCCAGCCTTTGGCGCGGAGGCCTTCGCCTCTGGGCAGGAAGACCTCAAAGAGGGCGACGTAGAGGGGGATGACGGCGAGGAGGAGTGAAGAGAGGCCGCTGGAGAGGAACTGCTCGCACCAGACGAGGGAGGTGTTGCCGACGCCGAGCATCAGGATGCCGATGACGGCGAGCCAGGCGAAGTCCCGGGGGGACTGTTTGAGTTTGAGGCCGCGTGCGGCGCAGACGAGCAGCATGAGGGGGCCGGCGATCATGAAGCGGACGCCGGCGAGGACGAAGGGCGGGAGGACCTCGACGCCGAAGCGTATGGCGACGTAGGTGGAGCCCCAGAAGAAGTACACGCATGCGAATGCGATGAGGACGCGCGGAGAGAGTCTGGATTGGGTCACGGGGCTCCTTTCATCGTATCGTGTGCGGTTGTGAGGGTATCCCCCCACCCTGGGTGGAATGGCGTAAAGTCTTCAATCTTATGGAGTTAGGTCTGGACATGCTCCGTAAAGTATTGATTCTAGAAAGAGTGATTTGTAAAGTCCTAATTCTGAAAGGTTTATGAGGGTAATTGCGGTCACGACGGTGTTTCGTCCTGAGCTTTTTCCCTGTATTAATTGTACCGAAGTGTGTGGGGTAAATACCCCAACTATTTTTTGGGACTAAGTTGTTTAGTTTGCTTGGGTTGCAGGAGATTTTTGAGTGGTGGGGGCTTGACATGCGAATTTGCTGGTGTTTTTGAGGGTGTTTTGGGAAAGTTTTTTTGTTGGTGGTGTGTGGGGTTCCGGGAATGGGAATTTGTTGGGGAGTCTTGGGGCGAACAATGACAACGACCGAATCGAGGGTTACATCCCACCCATCGCGGTGCGGCTGCAATGGATGGGGCACGGAGACGGTGGTGGGTGATGGAGGAGGGCCCGGGGGCTGAAGCCCGCTTTCATGGTTGCCGGTTGACGGTGGGCTAAAGCCCACCTCTAATCCGAACGGCAACTGCAACGGCTGAATGGTAGAGTTTCGAGTTGTGAGTTTCGAGTTGCGAGTTAAAGACAGACAACCGCAACCGCACCTCCAGGCTCGCTTTGCGTCTTAGGATAGAGGCGAGGTGTTGCGATGCGTTGGTTGGGGTGGGTGCTGGCGGTGGGGATGGTGGGGACGGGCGTGGGGCAGCGGCAGGTGCTGCCGGTCGATCCGGCTGGAGCTCCGCATCGGTTGAGGCTGATTCTGAAGGACGGCAGCTACCAGATGGTGATGAGTTATAAGGTCGTCGGGAAGCGGGTGGTTTACGTGAGTGCTGAGCGGGGGGGCGAGACGGAGGAGATTCCTGTTGAGCTGGTGGACCTGCCGGCGACGGAGAAGTGGGTGAAGTCGCATGAGGCGGCGAAGGAGGGTGCTCCGGTGGTGGCGCAGGAGCCGGTGCTCGATCCGGAGCTGGCTAAGGAGGAGGCGGATCGGGCGGCGCTCACGCCGGAGGTGGCGAGCGTGCCGCCGGATGGGAGCCTGCGGCTGGCGATTGAGGATAGTGTGCTGGCGCTCGATACCTTTCATGGTGGGCCGGAGCTGGTGCCGCTGGTGCAGCAGCAGAGCGACCTGAACAAGAAGACAGGGCATGGATTTTTGAAGGGAGTAGTGAATCCGCGGTCGGCGGCGCACCAGGTGGTGCAGTTGAAGGGCGAGAAAGCGGATGTGCAGATGCACGTGGATAAGCCGGAGATCTATCTGCGGATTGGCGGGGATGTGGACCTGCCAACGGGGGCGGGGGCCATCACCGTCGATACGCATGGGGCGGATAATCGGCCGGCGAAGGGGCCGGACCCGGCGGAGAGCGAGTACGTGATCGTGCGGGTGGATGTGCGGCAGGATGCGCGGATTGTGACGAGCTTCAACGCGGGGCAGTTGGGGATCAAGAAGCAGCAGGACGTGATTGAGACGGTAAAGACTCCGCTCGCCGGGGGGCACTGGATGAAGCTGGTGCCGAAGGAGTCGCTGCTGATTGGCGAGTATGCCCTGGTGGAGGTGGTGGAGGAGGATCAGATCAACCTGGGGGTTTGGGACTTTGGGGTGCATCCGACTGCGGCGGAGAATCGGGATGTGGTGCGGCCGGAGAAGAAGAGGGCGGTGCGGCTGGAGAGGCGAGGCAGGGACTAAGGATCAGGGATCAGGGAGCAGGGAGCAGGGAGCAGGGAGCAGGGAGCAGGGAGCAGGGAGCAGGGAGCAGGGAGCAGGGAGCAGGGAGCAGGGAGCAGGGAGCAGGGAGCAGGGAGCAGGGAGCAGGGAGCAGGGAGCGCTTAGATGCGGTTGGCGATTGGCCTGCATCCAATGGGATACTGAAGAAGCAATGATAGCCTCCGCTACCTTGATCAATCCGCTTGAGAGCCTTCCAACGCTGGACACGCCTGCGCTGCGGGATAGTTATGGGCGGGCGATTACGGATCTGCGGGTATCGGTGACGGACCGGTGCAACTACCGATGTGTTTACTGCAGGACGGGTAATGAAGGGGCCATGTTCGATGAGCTTCCGATTGAGGATTACCTGCGGATCATCCGGGTTTTTGTTTCGTTGGGGATAGAAAAAGTAAGGCTGACGGGGGGCGAGCCGCTGTTGCGCGCGGGTTTGCTGGATCTGATTCAGGAGCTTTCTGGCGAGCGAACGCTGGGTGGGGAGAGGCTGGATATTGCGCTTACGACCAACGGGCACCTGCTCGCCGGGCTGGCGCAGCCGTTGAAGGATGCGGGGCTTTCGCGGATCACGGTTTCTATGGATGCTGTCGATTCTGAGACGTTTACGGCGATTACGCGGGTGCCGCGGAGCTTCGACAAGGTTCTGGCGGGGATTCGGGCGGCTTCCGCGGCGGGGCTGGGGCCGGTGAAGGTGAACTGCGTGCTGCTGCGGGGGTTCAACGACTCGCAGATTGAGGAGTTTGCGCGGTTCTCGCGGGACGAGGACGTGATCGTCCGGTTTATCGAGTGGATGCCGCTGGAGGAGCCTTCGAGCGCGCCGAATGCCCGGAACTGGAGCCGGGATACGGTGGTGACACTGGATGAGATCGTCACGCGGCTGAATGGGTTTATGCCGGTGGTGGAGCTGCCGGCGAATGCTGCAAGTGAGACGGCGAGGCGGTATACGTTTGCGGATGGGCGGGGGGAGATCGGAATTATTGCTCCGGTTTCGCGGCCGTTTTGTGGGCACTGCTCGCGGGTGCGGCTGACGTCCGATGGCAAGATACGGACTTGTTTGTTCTCGCAGACGGACCACGATCTATATGGGCGGTTGCGGCGGGGGGCGTCTGATGAGGAGCTTGCAGGTTATATACGGGGGGTGGTGGACCGGAAGGAGGCTCGGCATCATATTGGAGAGCCTGGGTTTGAGAAGCCGTCGCGTTCGATGGTGCATATTGGTGGCTAGGTCACAAACCAGACCGCTTTCTTCGTGGGGTAGTTCCGAAACGGAGTGCCTGCAACTTCCGTGGTAACGGTTCTTGACCTCTTATGAAAGTCAGGTATCGTCAGAATCAGGGCGGTAACGTGGCGTGAGAGAACGGCGACAATTCGAGGTCATCGAAAGCCGGCAGATGGATCATCTGCGGGTGTTTCATGACGTTGCGCGCTCGCTGACGACGACGCTGGAACTGGAAGAGATTTTGCTGGCCATCATGGATAAGATGGCGAATTTCTTTGGGCCGGAGCGTTGGTCGCTGCTGATGATCGATCCGGACTCGAACGATCTTTACTATGCAATTGCTGTGGGCGAGGATTCGAAGTCGCTGAAGGGGCTACGGGTTCCGCTGGGGCAGGGTGTGGCGGGGTGGGTGGCTTCTACGGGGAACCCGTTGGTGGTGCCGGATGTGTCGCTGGATCCGCACTGGTCGGCGTTTGCGCGGAGTCATCCGGATCTGAAGATCTCTTCGATTGCCTGCGTGCCGATCCGTTCGGGCGAGAATACGCTGGGGGTGATTCAACTCCTCAATTCCAAGCTGGATCTGCTTTCGGAGTACAGCATCTCGTTTCTGCGGATTCTGTGTGACTATGCGGCGATTGCGATTCAGAATGCACGGTCGCTGGCGTTGATCCAGGAGCTTTCGATTACGGACGACTGCACGGGGCTGTTCAACGCGCGGCGGCTGTATACGATGCTGGAGGAGCAGGTGACGCTGATTGCGCCGACCTCTACGAATCCGCTGGAGAAGGCCCATCCGCTGGCGTTTTCGCTGGTGTTTATCGATCTGGACTACTTCAAAAGCATCAACGATACCTACGGGCACCTGGTGGGGAGCCGGTTGCTGGCGGAGGTGGGGAGCCTGCTGCGGCGGATGGTAGGGCCGGAGGCTTCGGCGTTCCGGTATGGGGGCGACGAGTTTGTGGTGCTGCTGCCGGCGACGGGTAAGGATGCGGCGATCGCGCTGACGCTGGCGCTGTGCCAAGGGCTGCGGGATGCTACGTTTTTGCAGTCGGATGGGCTGACGCTGCATCTTTCGGGGAGCTTTGGGTTGGCGACGTTTCCTGAGGATGGGGCGAGTGTGCATACGATTCTGCGGTCGGCGGATTCGATGATGTACGACGTGAAGAACAGCACTCGGGACAATGTGGCGGTGGTTGGGCGGGGGCGGTTGATGGCGGCTGGTGGGCCGATTTCAGCGGATCGTAAGGCATCTGGACGACGTTAGTCGCTTCCGCTAGGAAGAATGTTCTAACTACGAAATTTTTTCGTAGCAATGTGGAACATTTGTAGTACTCTTCTCTCACAGCTTGTCCTGGCCCACATCGAGGACGCAAATAAGCGGGAAAAGGTATTCCAATGCAGACTCCCAGCAATCTCACAATCTGGCTCAGCGAACAGGCGGGACCGCTTGCGCTCATCGCCCTTCTGCTCGGCTTCGTGATGGTCGTGCTCTACCTCTCCGCTCGTAGCCGTCGGGTACGGATGAACGAGCAGCGGTCTGGTACCAACGAAGATACGTTCGTCAATTTCCTTACGGCGTACGGCTTCGATCCGAATATTGCACGGTCGACGTACCGTTACCTGCAGGATAAGCAGCGGGTCAGCTTCCCGATCGAGGCGGGCGACCTGTTGGATGAGGATCTCGGACTGGACAATGTGGATGTCACCGAGTCTGTACACGATCTGCTGTCTTTGAACTACCGCTTGCATCAGCCTGGGATCAATCACTCGCCGCTGGTTACGGTTGAGGACCTGGTGCGCTTCATTCAAGCTTCACCCCGTTTGTCTGAGATGGCTGCTTAACTTTTCTCCCTTGTACTCTGGTTAGCAAGACTGGCTCCCGTGCGCGGGGGCCAGTTTGCGTTTGAGGCGAGGGCGCGGCGATACAATCGTCTTCGGAGATCTTTGTGTCGACATCTTTCTCAGGGCTGCAGGACGTGACCGAATCGCGACTGCGGATGATTGTGGACACGATCCCGGCTTACATCGCTTATCTCGATCACGAGATGCGCTACGTGATGGTGAACCGGACGTACGAGGAGTGGTTCGGGCGTCCGGCTGCGGAGATTGTGGGACGCACGGTGGATGAGGTTCTGGGGGATTCGGCCGGGAATGTGAAGGGGCATCTGCTGGCTGCTCTGGATGGAGTTTCGCAGCAGTTTGAGGCACCGATGCGGACGGCGCTGGGGGATCGGTATCTGCGGGTGCAGCATGTTCCGGACCGGGATGAGGAGGGCCGGGTTCGCGGGGTGATCGTGCATGGGTTTGATATTACGGAGCGCCGGAATGCCGAGGAGGCGCTGCGGGAGAGTGAGGAACGGCAGCGGCTGGCGCTGGCGGCGGCGGGGGCCATCGGGACGTGGGACTGGGATGTGCAGCGGAACCTGGTGCGGGCGGATGCGAACTTCGCGGCGTTTTATGGCGTGGATGCTGAAGCGGCGGCGCAGGGGATTGCGATCGAGGCTTTCACGAAGGGTGTTCACCCGGAGGATTTTGTACGGGTGGGGGAGGCGATTGCACACGCGCTGGTGACGGGCGAGGAGTACACGTGTGAGTATCGGCTGGTGTCTGAGGATGGATCAGTGCGGTGGCTTTCGGCGTATGGGCGCTGCTCGCTGGCGGCGAATGGGACGCCGATCCGGTTTCCGGGGGTGACGGTCGATATCACGGACCGGAAGATGAGCGAGGATGCGCTGCTGCGGACGGAGAAGCTGGCGGCGGTAGGACGGCTGGCCTCGAGCATTGCGCACGAGATCAACAATCCGCTGGAGTCTGTGGTGAACCTGCTTTACCTGATCGAGGAGTCGGTTGATGGAGATGCAGATGAGCTACGGAACTATGCCCGGGTGGCGCAGCATGAACTGGGGCGGGTGAGCCAGATTGCGACCCAGACGCTACGGTTCTTCAAACAGACGACGGCTTCTACGGAGGTGAACCTGGGGGAGACGGTGGAGTCCGTGCTGGCGCTTTATAAGGGCCGTCTGCTGAACTCTGGGGTGATGGTGGAGCTGGGGGTACGGGGCGGGGCTACGCTGGTGTCGTATGAGGGGGAGCTGCGGCAGGTGCTGAATAACCTGGTGGGGAATGCGATCGACGCGATGCGGGGTGGGGGGCGGCTGGTGGTGCGGGCGAGGCCGGCGATGGATGGTGTGAGCGGACGGTGCGGGGTGCGGATTACGGTGGCGGATACCGGGATGGGGATGGATGCGGAGACAGCTCGGCGGATCTTTGAGCCGTTTTATACGACGAAGGGGATACTGGGGACGGGGCTGGGGCTTTGGGTGAGCACGGAGATCGTGCAGAAGCATAGGGGGCGGCTGCGGGTGAGGAGCCGGCGGGGGTTTGGGACGGTGTTTGCCTTGTTTCTGCCGCCTGCAGTTTAGAGGCTTACCGCGGATAAAAGGGAAAGACGGATCAAGGCAGGATAGAGCTTTTGAGTGGCGTGTGTGCTGATCTCTGGGGACGGCTTGAGTTGACAAGGATTGATCAAAGCGATGAAGGCTGATCTTGCCTGGGTGGGGGGACTTGCCCAGGGCTAAAGCCCGCTTTTTTTGTGGCCTTGAAGGGGGGCTGAAGCCCCCCTCTAATCCGAACGGCAACGGCAACGGGCAGTTGTTGCCGTGGTGGATTAGTGGACGGCTTCTCCGGCTGGGGCACCTTCTCCGGGCTTGTTTTTGCTGAGGAGGAAGGCCAGGCCGATCATGACGATGGACATGTAGCAGAGGAGGCGGAAGATGTCCTGGTAGGCCATGGCAGCCGCCTGCTGCTGGAGTTGCTGGTAGATGGAGGCCTGAGCAAGTCCGGTGGCGTCCGCGGTGTTGCCGGTGGTGCCTTTGAAGAGGCCGATAAGGCCGTTGAGGGCGCTCATATAACCCATGCTGCCGGGCTGCATGTGGTTCTGAAGCTGAGCCTGATGGAAGAGGGAGCGGTTGGTGACCTCGGCTCCGGTGAGGGCGATGAAGATACTGCCGCCAACGTTGCGGACGAAGTTGATGATGCCGGAGACCTGGTTGGAGGCCTCGCGGGGGAGACCGACGTAGGCGGCGTTGGTGATGGAGATGAAGCAGAAGGGGATGGGGATCATCAGGATGACGCGGAGGAAGGCGTTGTATCCGAAGCTGAGCCCGAGGTTGAGGGTGATGGAGTTCCACCAGAAGGCACCGGCGAAGAAGATGAAGCCGATGGCGGCGAGGTTGCGCGCGGCGAACTTGCCGGTGGCGATGCCGGCGAGCGGCATGACGACGACCAGAGCGATTCCGCCTCCGGTGAGTGCCATTCCGGCGATGGTGGCCGTGTAACCGAGGAGCTGCTGCATGAACTGGGGTTGGAGGACGGTGGAGGCGTTAAGGACTCCGCCGACCAAGGCCATGAGCAGGGCGCAGATGGCGAAATTCTTGTATTTGAAGAGCTTGATGTTCATGATGGGAGCCTTGCTGTTCCACTCCCAGTAGATAAGGCCGGCCATGCCGAAGACGAACATGGCAGCGAAGAAACGGATGAAGTTGGAGGCGAACCAGGCGTTTTCTTCACCCTTATCAAGTGCGATCTGGAGGCCGCCCATAGCGAGGGTCAGGAGACTGAGGCCGATGTAGTCAAGCTTGCGGAGGTTGGCGCGATCCGGCTTGAGCCAGGGGGGATCGTCCACGAAGCGGGTGACGAGGATGAAGGCCAGGATGCCGACGGGGATGTTGATGTAGAAGATCCAGCGCCAGGAGTAGTTATCGGTGATCCAGCCGCCGAGGGTGGGGCCGATGGAGGGGGCGAGAACGGCGACGAGACCATACAGGGCAAAGGCCTGACCGCGCTTTTTAGGCTCGAACGAGTCCGCCATGATGGCCTGGGCCATGGGCTGGAGACCGCCGCCGCCGATGCCCTGGATGACGCGGGCAAGGAGGAGGATGGGCAGTGAGGGAGCGAGACCGCACATGAAGCTGGCGATGGTGAAGAGGGTGATGCACGAGAGGAAGAAGTTCTTGCGGCCGATGACGGAGGAGGCCCAGGCACCGGCGGGCAGGACGATTGCGTTCGAGACGAGATAGCTGGTGAGAACCCAGGTGCCCTGATCCTCACTGGCGCCGAGGTTGCCGGCGATGTGGGGGAGGGCGACGTTGGCGATGGAGGTATCGAGAACCTCCATGAAGGCTGCGAGGGCGACGGTCGCGGCGATGAGCCAGGGGTTTACCCTGGGCTTCCATTGGTCAGAGGTCGCTTCGGGACCGGCCATGCTGGTGATACTCCTGCTGAATCTGGGTGCGCGGAATTAGAACCGCGTAGTACTTGAGATGACTGGTACGAGTGCGGGATGCATTGATTGCGTAGGTTTTATGGGTCTGGGCGGCTTGTGAGACGAAAAAGCCCGGGATTGGCCCGGGCTTCGGTGTTGCTTTGGTGCTGAGTTGCTTTAGTAGGAGAAGAACTCGTTTGTTCCGCGGCGGAGGCGGATGCCGATGGTGTAGCAGGAGATGGCGATCAGGACGGTGATGGTGTTCCAGATGACAATGGGCTTGACCCAGCCGGGGGTCAGGGTGAAGTCCTGGCCGGACCAGAGGAGAAGGAGGCAGGAGATGATGGTGGTCTGGACCGCAACGACGAGGAAGGCCTGCCCGCGACGGCGACGGCGGTCGAGGAGCTCGACCTGGTCTGGGGTGAGGTTACGTTCCTCGATGGGGATCAGGGTGTTGGCCATTTTGTTCTCCTGCTGGTTCAGATGATCTTGTGAGGCGACAGGTTTATTACATCACAGGATTTGGCGGCGGGGAAGGTGGGAGAAGGATTCGGACAGCTTCCCGCTTTCCCTCGGCGGCTAAAGCCGGATTCGTTCCGGTTTGGGAGCGGCGGGACTGAAGTCCCGCCCTTTCAAGACTAAGGCTAGAGAAAGGCTACGGATTGGATTCCGGCTACGTCGAAGCGCTTGCGGCAGCGGATGTTCTTGCAGCCGACGAGGTCGTCCCGGCGGACCATGTAGCTTTGGGCCTTGGCGAAGCGGGCGCGGTCTCGTTCGTCCGCGCCGCGACCGAGCTGGGCTTTTTTGCGGCGGACGAGCCAGTTGAGCTGGTATTCGGCCTGCTGGCCGCAGTGGGGGCAGGTCATGAGGTGGTTGCGGGTTTCGGGCCGTTCGTCGAAAAAATCGCGCTCTTCCATGATTCACCTCGCGGGGCCCGGCGAGTCCTTGCCTGTTTGGGCGTGGGAATACGTCTTGCCCCTATCGATTGAGAGTATTTCATATCGGGCGGGGGTTGGAAGTGGTTGAATTGAATCAGAGGACGCGATGAAGATGGCGAAGAAGAGGGTGTTTTCGATTGTGAAGGCGGTGAAGGCCAACGCGCGGGCGAGGGTGGGGATCGTGCCGGCGGAACGGGTGATTCCTGACCCGAAGGATAAGGCGGCCAGGAAGCCGAAGCATAAGGAGACGCTGGCGAAGCTGCTGGAGAAACGGGATTGAGCTGCGGCTGCGGGGCGAGGGTTAGGTAAGCTATAGGGATGAGTTTGGAAGTCGCGCTGGCGGTGTTTGAATACGTGGTGATGGTGCTGGCGCTCTCGTTCCACGATATGGTGCAGGCGTGGACGGCTTCAAGGCTGGGAGATCAGACGGCTCGGATGCTGGGGCGGATCACGATGAACCCGGTGAAGCACTATGACTTGCTGGGAACGATTATTTTTCCGGTGATCTTTATCTACCAGAGTCCGCTGGTGCTGGGCTGGGGTAAGCCGGTGCCGATGACGACGCGGAACTTTGGCAAGCGCGGGGAGATGCTGGTGTATGCATCGGGCCCGGCTGCTCATCTGTTTGCGGCTGGCGTTTGTTTGATCGCGCTGCTGGTGCTGAAGCATACGGTTCCGGCGATCGCGCTGGCACTACCTGTGGCTGCTGCGCTGTCGCTGCGGGATACGAGCGTGGCGACCGTTGGGCTGCCACAGGCGTTTCCGGTGGTGCTGTTTCTTTATTACGGGATTCTGGTGAACCTGCTGCTGTTTGCGTTTAATTTGGTGCCGCTGCCGTCGCTGGATGGTGGGAAGGTGCTGCGGTACTTTCTGCCTTATAACGCCAAAGAACAGTTCGACCGGATGGGCTTCTGGTTGATGATTGCGTTCTTTTTTGTTGGGTTCCGGATTATTTTGGCGATTATGAGCCCGCTGATGGGACTGTTCAATGGGCTGCTGTTTGCTTTGTAGGCTGGAAAAGGCGTAACGCGGAAAAGAAAGATAAGTACGGATAGATCTGGAGTGTCGGACGAGATGAGTTTGGATTTGAACGGCGGACGGAAGAGGGTTTTGAGCGGGATGCGGCCTACGGGGAAGCTGCACCTGGGCAACTACATGGGTGCGCTGCATAACTGGGTGAAGCTGCAGGAGGAGTATGAGTGCTACTTCTTTATTGCGGACTGGCATGCATTGACGACCGACTATGAAGATCTGAGCAAGCTGCAGAGCAATATCCAGGATGTGGCGCTGGACTTTCTGGCGGGTGGGCTCGATCCGGAGAAGAGCACGATCTTTGTGCAGAGCGATGTGAAGCTGCATGCGGAGCTGCATGTGCTGCTGAGTATGTTTACGTCGCTGAGCTGGCTGGAGCGGGTGCCGAGCTATAAGGATCAGCAGGAGCAGCTTCGGGAAAAAGACTTGGCGACTTATGGGTTTCTGGGGTATCCACTGCTGCAGACGGCGGATATCCTGCTGTACCAGCCGCATTTTGTGCCGGTGGGGCTGGATCAGGCCTCGCATGTGGAGCTGACTCGGGAGATCGCACGGAGGTTCAACCAGCTTTATCCGGGGAGCTTCTTTATGGCTGAGGGGGCTGCGCCTTGGGAGCTGGAGGCGGTGAAGACGAAGGCCCGGAAGAACTCGGGCGATGCGAAGAAGGAGACGTTTACGCCGCATGAGCTGATTGCGGCGGCTCCGCAGACGAAGCTGAAGAGTGGTTATGGGACGAGGACGATTCTGCCGGAGCCGGAGGTGCTGCTGACGCCTTCGCCGAAGCTGCCTGGGACGGATGGGCGGAAGATGTCGAAGAGCTATGGGAATACGATTCTGATGTCGGACGATGAGGCTTCAGTCAGGGCGAAGCTGAAGACGATGGTGACTGATCCGGCTCGGGTAAGACGGGATGATCCGGGAAACCCGGAGGTTTGTCCGGTGTTCGATCTGCATAAGGTGTTTTCCAGCGCGGAGACGCAGGCTGAGGCGGCTGAGGGATGCGTGACCGCGGGGATCGGGTGCATCGAGTGCAAGGGTTGGCTGGCGGATGGGGTGGTGCGGGCGCTGGCTCCGATGCAAGAACGGCGCAGCTACTACGAGAGCAGGCCGGGGCTGGTGGATGAGATTCTGGATGCGGGCGGCGCGAAGGCTTGGACCAGGGCAGATGAGACGATGCGGCAGGTGAGCGAGGTTATGGGATTGAGATATCGCTCACATGGAGTAAGAGGCTGATGGCGGATACGGAGCAGAGTTTGGCTGGTTCGACTGAGGAGATTGTGCCGGTGGCTGAGGCGGCTCCGTTTGTGCTGGAGCCGAAGCCTGAGCCTCCTCCTGCTCCGGAGGCTAAGAAGAGTGCGCCAGCGAAGGCTAAGGAAGAGATTTCGCTCTCTCCTTTTTCGATTACCGTTGCGACCGTTTATGACGGGCCGATGGACCTGCTGCTGGACCTGATCCGGAAGCAGAATATCGATATCTATGACATCCCGATGGGAACGATTACGGCGCAGTTCCTGGAGTACTGCCACGTTTTGAAGAACACGGACGTGGATGCGGCGGGAGAGTTTATCTATACGGCTTCGCTGCTGATCCATATCAAGAGCAAGATGCTTCTGCCGCGCGATCCCCTGGCAGGCGGAGCAGAGGATGCGGAAGACCCGCGGCGGGAGTTGGTGGATCGGCTGCTGGATCACGAGCGCTTCAAGGCGGCGGCGCAGATGCTGATGCAGAAGCAGCAGATTGAAGAGGCTACGTGGTCGAACCCGGGGATACGGGAGTTCAGGGATGACTCGGCCGCGGAGCCGGAGATTGCTGCTGACACGGTCGACTTAGTGCGAGTGTTTCAGGATGTGCTGGAGCGGCTGAAGCAGAGGCCGGTGCTGAATGTGGACGAGGAGTCTGTGACGGTGGCGCAGATGATCGACTACGTGAAGCGGCGGCTGCTGATGGAGGATAAGCCGGTCTCGCTGCGGCGGCTGCTGCATAATACGCATACGGAACGGGCGGTGATCTGCATGTTCCTGGCGATGCTGGAGCTGGTCAGGTTGCAGGCGATCCTGCTGCATCAGCCGGAGGTGATGGGGGACATTCTGGTGAAGAAGGCGGAGTCATTCGACCAGGTATTTGAAGATCAGGCTGCTGCTCGGGATGACTGGCAGTAGTTAGGCTGCTGTCTGGGCTTCGTTCTGCCTGCCTTCCGACGGCGCTTCGCTTACACGGAAAGGCAATTCCTCAAGCGGATGCGCGGCGAGCCATGCGGTTTCCCATCGTTTACTTCCGAAGATGCCTCGAGCGAGGGCAGGAACCCAAAGGTCTGCGTTGAGTTTGGGGAAGTGAATTCCGAAGCCTGGGAAAGAGATCTCTACCTCAGACAGGCTTTCTGAATTGGCAGACTCGAAGCCTTGGGCTCTCTCCGGCGGAAACGAAACAGAGTATCCGGTGTTGAGTTCTACCACGATACGGTGTGATGCGGCGTCATACCTTGCGCTGATGGCGCGAGGCTGCGTACGAAGCGCTTCGTTTCCACGCTCTACTGCTTCATCGTGCTCAAGTTGGGTCACCATGAAAGTTCTCCCAGGCTGTACAGAGCAATTGTAGATTTTCGTTGAGGAAGTTGGCTACTTGCTTCTCTGTCTTACTGTTGGCTCCGTAACTTTCTCTGATAGCGACGGGACCAGTCCAGCAATTTAGATAAAAGACGATGAGCAAACCTGCACCCTCTACATGGACATGGGCAGGCCTGTGATCTGCGGTATAGATGCCGATGTTTAGACCGCGAAATCGGGTTATGGCAGGCACGCTGCCAGTCTACTTCGAGGAGCTCTCGCTGAGAAGGTGGGTGTAGATTTTGGCGGTGGGGTCGTCGAAGGCGCAAAGGAGGATGCGAGTGAGGGGGGTGGTGGGGGCCTGGGTGCGGATTGTGGCGACGGCGATCTCTGCTGCGCGCTGTATGGGAAGCCGTAGACTCCGGTGCTGATGGCGGGGAAGGCGATCGATTGGATTTCGTACTCCGTGGCCAATTCGAGGCAACGGGTGTAACAGCTCGCGAGGTTGGACTCTTCGTTTTAGGTGCCGCCGTGCCAGACGGGGCCTACGGTGTGGAAGATGAAGCGCGCGGGGAGGTGGAAGCCGGGGGTGACTTTGGCGTCGCCGGTGTTGCAGCCGTTGAGTTTACGGCAGGCTGCGAGGAGTTCCGGGCCGGCGGCGCGGTGGATGGCTCCGTCGACTCCTCCTCCGCCGAGCAGAGAATGGTTGGCGGCGTTGACGATTGCGTCTACGGCGAGTTGGGTGATGTCGCCGCGGTGGAGTTCGAGCTGGGGTAACGTGACCATATTGGGGGATGGACTTCCGGGCAGGGCTGTGGGTGTTTCACGAACCGTTCACGCAATCTTCATATTTGATGCGGGTGGGCTTGGATATCTTGGGGACACTCGTTAGAAGATTCTGATTATTTCCGGAGATTCCCTCATGTCTGTCGCTACTCCTGATGCTGTTGTGGTTCCGTCGGGTTCGGTCCTCGACGCCAAGCTTTCCAAGTCCAGCCCGGGTAAGTGGGGGATGCTGGTGTTTGGCGCGATGCTGGTGGGGGGCATCGGGTATATCGTCACGAAGCTGAGCGGAGACCTTTCGGTCGTGCATAGCTCGAGCATCTTTCCGTTCCTGCTGCTGGGACTGGCGTTGTTGATTGCGCTGGGGTTCGAGTTTGTGAACGGGTTCCATGACACGGCGAATGCGGTGGCGACGTGTATCTATACGCACTCGCTGGAGCCGCATGTGGCGGTGGTTTACTCGGGTATCTTCAACTTCATTGGGGTGCTGATGAGCTCGGGAACGGTGGCGTTCTCGATCATCACGCTGCTGCCGGTGGAGCTGATCCTGAAGGTGAGCAAGGGGTCTGGCTTCTCCATGGTGTTTGCGCTGCTGGTGGCTGCGATTCTTTGGAATCTGGCGACTTGGTGGAAGGGGCTGCCGGCATCGAGCTCGCACACGATGATCGGATCAATCCTGGGCGTGGGAATTGCGAACCAGATGATGATGGGCAACTCCGGTACCGCGGGCGTTGACTGGGAGCAGGTGACGAAGGTGTTCAAGGCGCTGCTGATCTCTCCGCTGGTAGGTTTTGCGGGTGCGGCGATCGTGTTCTTCCTGTTCAAGGCTTTAGCGCGTGATCCTCGTCTTTATAAGGCTCCCGAGGGGACGGCACCGCCACCGTTCTACATCCGCTGCCTGCTGATCCTGACGTGCGGCGGCGTGAGCTATGCGCACGGATCGAACGACGGACAGAAGGGCATGGGGCTGATCATGCTCATCCTGGTAGGAACTGTTCCGACGGCTTATGCGCTGAACCATACGGTGAATGCAAAGGAAGTCCAGACGTTTGCGGCGGTTTCGACGCAGGTGGCCGGGGCGCTGAGCAACTATGTCACTCCGGGCGCGGTGATGGCGGACCCTCAGCCGGAGCTCGAGGCGTTTATCAGCACGAAGAAGTATGAGCCGGGCGTGATGCTTGCGCTGCAGCAGCAGGTGAACGAGATCCGCAATGAGGCGACGCAGTATGGCGCGCTGGCAAATGTGCCGGCAGATCGTCAGTCGAACGTGCGGAATGAGATGTACCTGGTGAGCGAGACGTTCCGGTTGCTGCCGAAGCTGGGACCGAAGATGAATGCGGACGATATGAAAGTCGTCACGAACTACAAGGGCTTTCTGGATAAATCGACGCGTTTCATCCCGACCTGGGTGAAGGTGGCGGTTGCCCTGGCGCTTGGACTTGGCACGATGGTGGGCTGGAAGCGGATTGTGGTCACCGTCGGAGAGAAGATTGGGAAGACGCATCTGACTTACGCTCAAGGGGCTTCTGCTGAACTGGTGGCGATGTGCACCATTCTGGCGGCGGATACCTACGGTTTGCCGGTCAGTACGACGCACGTTCTGAGCTCCGGCGTGGCCGGGACGATGGCGGCGAACAAGAGCGGGCTGCAGCTTTCTACGATCCGGGATATTGCGATGGCGTGGATCTTCACGCTGCCGGCTGCTGCGCTACTCTCCGGATGCCTGTTCTGGGTGTTCAACGCGATTGCGAAGTAGTTGATCCCGGGTTGGTGTAACGCTTTATTTTGTTGTATTTGAGTCTGGAATCGAATGAGCCTCCGCGGTTGCGGGGGCTCATTGTTGTTTGGGGCGGGATTTCCTTTGGGGTGATTGTTAGACTTAGGGGTCAATCCTGCTACCTGAAAGTGGAACGCCTATGAAGCTGGAAGTGTCAAAACGATGAGTTTGAAGGCGAAGATTGAAGCGGTTATCTATGCGTCCGAAGAGCCGGTGACGCTGGCGCAGTTGATGGGACTGCTGGGGCATGAGGCTCAGGCTGAGCTGGACCGGATGGAGTCTCGGCAGCAGGATCTGGGGCTGGAGACGTCTGGGGATGAGGATGCGCTCGGTTCTGGGGTGGAGGAACTTCTGTCAGACGGTCCGGACATGGATGACGCTGAGGTGACTCAACCCACGTCCGAGAATCCGGACATGGGGCACCCAGTTGTGGAAGCGGATGCTGAGGCTGAGGCGGAGCTGACGGATGCGGCGATTGCGAAGGTTTCGGCGGCGGAGAAACGGGCTGCCCGGGAGCGGGAGCGGAAGCTGCGGGAGTTCTTCCGGGAGATTCTGGATGAGCTGATCAAGGACTATGCGGTTGGGGATCGGGGGCTGGAGGTCCGGGAGGTTGCGGGTGGGTTCCGGTTGGGGACCAAGCCGGAGTATCACGATGCGGTGCGGGGGTTCGTGCGGTCGCTGAAGCCGGCGTTGAAGCTTTCACTGCAGGCGCTCGAGACGCTGGCGGTGGTGGCTTACAAGCAGCCGGTGACGGCTCCGGAGGTCTCTGAGATCCGCGGGGTGGACTCGGGTGGCGTGCTGGGCAGCCTGATGGGGCGGAAGCTGATCACGACTGCCGGGCGGAAACAGGTGATTGGGCGGCCGATTCTTTATAAGACGACCAAGGATTTTCTTTTGCGGTTCGGGCTGAAAGACATCTCGGAGCTTCCGAGCATCGAAGAGTTCGAGAAGATGGCTGGCGAATTGGTCGAACAAGAGGAGATTCCGATGCCGAGGGGAAGCGATACGGACGAACGGGTGACGCACGAAAACCTGATGGAAGAGAAGGACGCGACCGAGCCGCAGGCGGATGGGGATTCGGACGACCTGGGGGCGAATAACAGCAACCTGGCGAAGGACGATCTGCCGACGCTCGATGGGCGAGAGTCCGGGCTGCCGCCTACGTATGATGAGCCGGGGGATGATCCTTCGGCGGATGAGGCTGCGATTCAGGCCGAGGAGGGTAAGTGATGGCTGAGGAGACTAAGCCGGTTGCGGATGCTGTGGCTACGCCTGAAGGGGATAACGAGTTTGCGCCGGATCAGCCGCTGACGGAGGTTCCGGATGGGTTGCAGGAACCGCTGGGGAGTGGGCCGGATGCTTATAAGAAGGACAAGGAAAGCTAACCGCAAAGGGCGCTAAGGAAGAACGCTAAGGACGCAAAGGGGCTTCAGATGGAGATTAAGCGGGTTGGGTCGCAGGCTTCGGGCAAGGGGCCGGCGGATTGGTTTACGGGTACGGTGAGGATCGATCCGCTGTTTCAGGCTCCCGATCCGGCGCTGGTGGCGGGTGCGAGTGTGACGTTTGAGCCGGGGGCTCGGACGGCGTGGCATACGCATCCGCTGGGGCAGACTTTGATCGTGACTGCTGGATGTGGATGGGCGCAGCGGGAGGGTGGGGCTGTGGAGGAGATCCATCCGGGGGATGTGGTGTGGTTTTCGCCGGGGGAGAAGCATTGGCATGGGGCTGCGCCGACCACGGCCATGACGCATCTTGCGATCCAGGAACGGCTGGATGGCAAGGCGGTAGATTGGATGGAGCATGTGACGGACGAGCAGTATCGGCGGTAAAGGTGCGGGTGTTTTGCGGTTTGTGTGAGCCGGGTGGGGTTCGCGGGCGATAATAGAAGGATGACTAAGACGGTTGGGAAGAAGAGCGCGCCGGTGAAGGCAGCGGCGAAGGAAGCAGCGCCTGCGGGCGAGCGGTTGCAAAAGATATTGGCACAGGCCGGGCTTGCGAGCCGGCGTAAGGCCGAGGAGATCATCCTCGACGGACGCGTGCAGGTGAATGGCACGGTTGTGACGGAGCTTGGGACTCGGGCGGATGCCACGAAGGACCATATCCGGGTGGATGGCAAGCTGATCAAGGGACCGGAGCAGCAGAAGTACTACATGGTGAACAAGCCGCGTGGGTACGTGACGACTCTGGATGATCCGCAGCATCGGCCGACGGTCATGCAGTTGATGACGCCGAAGAGCGGGCCGCATGAGACGCAGGTTCGGCTTTATCCCGTTGGACGACTGGATTATCTGAGCGAAGGTCTGCTGCTAATGACCAATGATGGCGACCTGGCGAATGCGCTTTCCAAGGCCTCTACGGGCGTGGAGAAGACCTACCTGGTGAAGACGAGTGGCGTGCCACCAGACTCTGCGCTGGACCAGATACGGCGTGGGATCATGATCGACCGTGGCCGGCTGGATGAGGTGAGGGCTGGCCGGCGGGACAGGATTTTGACGGCTCCCGCGAAGGTGGAGCTTGTACGTCGCGGGGATAACCCCTGGTACGAGGTGACGCTGACCGAGGGGCGGAATCGGCAGCTCAGGAAGATGTTTGAGGAAGTGGGGCACCACGTCGAGAAGATTCGACGGATTGGGTATGGAGCACTGCGGCTGGATGTGGCTCCGGGTGAGTTCCGTGAGTTGAAGCCGGGTGAGGTGATGGCGCTGGATCGTGCATCCAAGGGCAAGAAGGTTGAGCCGAAGCGGAATCTGCCGGAGTTCTCGAAGTTGAAGGCGCCGGTGAAGCCGAAGCGTCCGGGGGCTGGGAAGAGCTACGCGGCGAAGAGCTAGTGTCGCTGGCAGGCCGCTGCTTGAGTTCTCCTAATTCGGGCGGGAAGTGGGAATGGTGGCTGTGGAGTCTGGGCATTTGCTTCTGGGGCTGATCGTGGGGGTCAGCATCCTGCTGATGCTGGTTCGGCCACGGAACATCCCGGAGGTTTACTGGGTTGGCGGCGGAGCGTTGATGCTGGTGGCGCTGCGGCTGGTCCCGCTGCGGCTGGCGGGGCGTGCGGTTGCGGAAGGCTCGGACGTTTACCTTTTCCTGATCGGGATGATGCTGCTGTCCGAGGTGGCTCGGGAGCATGGGGTGTTCGACTGGCTTTCGTCGCTGGCGATCCGGAGGGCGGAGGGGTCTGCGACGCGGCTGTTTGCGCTGGTGTATGGGATCGGTACGGTGGTGACGATCTGCATGTCCAACGATGCGACGGCGGTGGTGCTGACGCCGGCGATCCTGGCGGCGGTGCGGAAGGCGAAGGTTGAATCGCTGCCGCATCTGTTTACGTGTGCGTTGATTGCGAATGCGGCGTCGTTTGTGCTGCCGATCTCCAACCCTGCGAACCTGGTGGTGTTTCATGAGGGGATGCCTCCGCTGGGGCAGTGGCTGGTGGCGTTTGGGGTGCCTTCTGTTCTTTCGATCGCTTCGACCTACCTGGTGATGAGAGTGATCTTTCGTGACGATCTGCGGGCTGCGATTGAGTGCGAGGTGGAGGATGTGCCGCTGCGCGTGGAGGGTAAGGTGGTGCTAGCAGGGCTGGCACTGATGGTGGGGGTGCTGCTGGCGGCGTCAGCGTTGAAGAAAGACCTGGGTCTGCCGGCGTGTTGTGCGGCTTTGGCGATTACAGCGGTAGTTTCGATCAAGGCACGGAGCAATCCTTTGAAGCTTGCGCGGGAGATCAGTTGGGGGACGCTGGTGCTGGTGGCGGGGCTGTTTGTGATGGTGGATGCAGTGGAGAGTCTGGGGCTGCTGAAGGTGACCGAACGCTGGCTGGCGCGGGCGATGCAGCTTGCTCCGGCTGTGGGCGCGGCGGTGGCGGGCTTTGCGGTTGCAGTGGCGAATAACGTGGTGAACAACCTGCCGCTGGGGCTGATCGCGGGGGGTACGCTTCATGCCGCTCATGCGAAGGGGTTGATTGCGAATGCGGTGCTGATTGCGGTGGACCTGGGGCCGAACCTTTCGATTACGGGGTCGCTGGCTACGATTCTCTGGCTGCTGGCGCTGCGGAAGGAGGGACTGGATGTTGGCTTCTGGCGCTTCTTGAAGGTAGGGATGCTGGCGATGCCGATTGCGCTGATCTGCTCGCTGGGCGGGGCGCTGGCGATGCAGATGCTGGCTTCATCGCGGTGACTCCCACAATGGGCGCAAGGCGGGGCCGGCTGCGCGGTTGAGGCTGCCGGCTGGATTGCGCATCCTATGCTGATGTTAGATTCGATTCCGAGGTGAATGATGAAGTTGATCTATATGGTGGATGGAAATGTGTTCAACGCCGAGGCGCTGATCTCGATTGAGGCACGAGGCGAGGATGATACGGTGATCACGCTGCAGGGTGGCAAAGAACTGGTGTATCGGATGCAGCCGCACACCATGGGAATTGAGATCACGAAGGCGATGAACTCGCTGAATCACTTTGTCGTGGGGAAGGGGTACTGACGGTTATTCGAGGGAATAGGGGGCCAGGAAGCGGCCGATCTGGATGACGCTGCGATCAGCGGGCGGCCAGATCTTGAAGGGCTCGACCTTGGTGGGGGTCTTGGGGATGCGCGCGACGAAGGTGCCGCGCTCCGTGCCGGTGGCGGCTTCAAAGACGTGAACGAGGAGACCATCTTCCGTGCGAGTCCAGCCCAGGACGTAAGAGCCGGGGACCAGGTGGAGGTCCGGGCCGAGAGCCAGGGGGCTCTGCACGAGCAGGAAGTGAGAGTATTTGCCGTTGGCGGCGTATCCGGCGGTGATGAGGACGACGGCGGCGATGGTGTGGCCGTGAGCGTCCGTGATGCCGGTTGCGGTGCGGAGCTCGGTTTCAATGCGTTCTTTTTCGACGGGTGCGCGGGCGGGGAGGACGGATTCGAGCTCGGCCGGTGTGGCGGCTCGCCAGGATGATTTTGGTCTGGGCTGTGCGAGCAGGGCTAATGGCATCAGCAGGACTGCGATGAGGATGGCGCGGAGACGTGGGCTGTTAGGCAAGATGCACGAACCCGCGCTGGAGTGCGATGGTGGCGGCCTGGGTGCGGTCTGCGACGCCAAGTTTGCTGAGGAGATTGTTGACGTGGGTCTTGACGGTGGCCTCCGAGATAAAGAGATCGGCGGCGATGTCCTTGTTGGCGCGGCCGGCTACGATGCGCTCGAGGACGCTGAGCTCGCGGGCGGTGAGCTGCTGGCCGGAGAGGCGGTCGGCGAGCTTTTCCGCGATAGGGGACGGGATGCGTGACTTGCCGGCGTGGACGGCGAGGATGGCTTTGAGGAGCTCGTCAAAGGGCATGCCCTTGAGGAGGTAGCCTTTGGCTCCGGCCTGGAGGGAGCGGTAGATGTCCTCGTCGCCGTCATAGGTGGTGAGGACGATGATGCGGGCTTCCGGGAAGCTCTGGCGGATCTTGAGGATGGCTTCTACGCCGCCGAGCTTGGGGAGTTGGAGGTCCATGAGGGTGACGTCCGGGCGAAGGGTGGCGAAGAGCTCGACGGCCTGGGCTCCGTCGCCGACTGCGCCGACGACTTCCAGTTCATCCGTAGAGGAGAGGAGCGAGACGAGGCCTTGGCGGACCATCTGGTGGTCTTCTACGAGCATGATCCTGATTGGGTTGGGCATGGTGCTACTCCTTGGAGCCGGCGGTTAAGCTGTCATGGGAATTGTAAGCAGGATTGTGGTGCCGGTGCCTGGGGTGCTGGCGAGTTCAAGGCTGCCCCCGAGCAAGGTAGTGCGCTCTTTCATGCCGCTGATGCCGTAATGGCCTTCCAGTCGGGCGGCCCGGGTTGGGTCAAAGCCGGTGCCGTTGTCCTGGATGGTGAGAACCAGCATATCGCTTTCGTAGCGTAGATCGACAGAGGCCTCCGAGGCGTCGGCGTGGCGCTGCACGTTGGAGAGGGCTTCCTGGGCGATGCGGAGGATCTCGTTTTCGGTGGAGTCGTCGAGGTCACGGAAGGCTCCGCCGATCTTCAGGCGGATGGGGAGCTGGTCTGAGGTGTAACGCTTGACGATCTCTGCGAGGCGCGTGGGGAGGCTGTCCTGCGCGAGGTTAGCGCGGAGTTTCCATATGCTCTGGCGAGCTGCGGCCAGGCCTTCCGTGACGAGGGTGCGGGTCTGGCGGACCTGCTCCAGGGCAGCGGCGGTTTTGTTGGAGGTGAGGAGATGGGTGACGATGTCGAGCTGGATGGAGACGCCGACGAAGTCCTGGGCGAGGGTGTCGTGGACCTCACGGGCGATGCGGCTGCGCTCCTGCAGGACGGCGTCGAAACGGCTCTGGAGACGCTGCAGGCGGCGACGGTAGAGAGCGATGGCGGCGAGGACGGCGAGGGCTGCGAGGAGGGTGAAGAACCACCAGCGCTTGTAGAAGGGGCGGACGACGCGGAAGGTGAGGACGGCGCCGGTGGGGCTCCAGAGGCCATCGCTGTTCATAGCCTGGACGCGAAAGGTGTAGTCCTTGCCGGGGAGGTTGGTATAGGTGGCGGAGCGCTTGTTGGCGGCGTCTGTCCAACCCTTGTCCAGGCCTTCAAGGCGATAGCGATAGCGGACCTTGGACGGCGTGGTGAAGGTGAGGGCGGCGAACTCAAGGGTGTAGCGTACGTGGCCTGGGGGAATCTCGATAGAGCTGCCGTCCAGAGTGATGGGGGCTTCGTCTACGAGGAGGCGCTCGATGACGACGGGTGGGGGAATGAGGCTCGTCTGGAGGGTTGCGGGATCTGTGATGGCCGCGCCGCGACGGGTGGCGGACCAGAGCTCGCCGTTTGCCATCATGGTCATGGCGGGTGAGCCTGCGGCGATCATCTCTTCACTGGGGAGGCCGTCGGCAAGGCCGTAGGTGTTGGTCTGTGCAGGACAGGTTTGGCCCTGGGCGCAGGCTGCGAGGTCTGCGGCGAGGACGCGCTGGATGCCATGCTCCGTGCGAAGCCAGAGGTAGCCGTGCTGGTCTGGGACGATGGCGTGGATGGGGGCATCGAGGCTTTGAGTGGTGACGGTGTGGATGACGCCCTGGGTGAGACTGGCGAGTGCGCCTGCGGAGGTTGCGATCCAGAGGCGACCGGCAGAGTCCTCTGCCAGAGCTGTGACGATGCCTTGCGGGAGGCCATCGCGGCTGGTGAAGTTCTTGATCTTGCCTTCGGTGCTGCGGTGCGAGAGGCCGCCGGAGGTGCCGATCCAAAGCTCGTTCTGCCGCGTGAGCATGAGGGTCCCGACGAGGTCTCCGCCGAGTCCGTTGGCGGCGGTGAGGACGTCCATGACTGCGTCGTGAAGATGGACGAGACCATGGCGTGTGCCGATCCAGAGGGAGCCATCCGGCGCTGTGAGGAGGGCCTGGATGTAATCGTCCGGGAGGCCTTCCGCTGAGGTGATCTTTTTTACCGTGCCATCTTGGCTGACATGATTGAGACCATCCGGGGTGCCGGCCCAGACGCTTCCATCGAGGCCGGGTGCGAGGGAGAGGATGACTGAGCTGGTGAGGCTTTCCAACTTGGCTGGCTGGGTGGTTGTGCTATTGACGATGCGGCGGAGGCCATCATTGCGGGTGCCGATCCATGTGGCTCCGTCGGTGGCCTGAATGACGGTGGTAAGAGCCTTGTCTGCGAGGGATGGCTCCGTGCGGAAGGCCACGGGCCGCAGGATGTGGAGGCCGGAGGTCTCGGTGCCGATCCAGTAGTTGCCTTCATGGTCTTCATAGGTTTGGAGGACGGCGTTGCCGCGCAGAGCGTCGATCGAGGTGGCGGCTTTGGTGCCGGGGTGCAGGATGACGAGGCCGTCGTTGGTGCCGACCCAGGCGATGCCGTGGCGATCGACGAAGAGCGATTCGATCCGGCTGCCGGGCAGGTCGGAACCTGCATGCCAGGTCAGGGAGTTGGTTCCGCTGGTGAAGGTGACGGCGGTGTTGGTGGAGCTCCAGATGGAGCCGGCTGGGCCGTGCAGAGGCTGGTCGTTCTGTGCGGGGAATGGCTCATCTGCCTTGGCCCTGATGAAGCGGCCATGCTGCAGGAGGACCAGGCCGTCTGATGTACCGATGCGCAGGGAGCCGTCTGGGGCGTTGGCGAGGCAGCAGATGTCGTCGCTGCGGAAGGCGGGTTCGTTGGAGTGGTCGAATCGTTTGAAGCTGTAGCCATCGAAGCGTGCGAGCCCGGCTTCGGTAGCGATCCAGAGGAAGCCATCGGCCGACTGCTGGATGGCGTGAACGCTGTTCTGCGGAAGGCCTTCTTCCGTGGACCATGACTGGTGGCGAAGGTATCGGAGATCCTGCGCGGAGAGGCGGGGGAGGATGCAGGACAGTAAAGACAGGGATGCCCAGACCAGCCGGACGCGACAAGGCATACGAGGAGACATCATCTGGTCTGTTAGCTTAGGCCACGGATGGACGGCAGGCAACCGTTGCTGTGTGGTGAAGCTTCAGACCGCGTCGCGGATGGCGATGTAGCTTTTGGTGAGGCCGAGGACGCGCTCCTTGAGGATGCGGCAGTCCGGGAAGAGCTGCTTCACTTCGCGGTAGGTGAGGAGACGTATGTCGGAGATCATCTCTTCAACGCGCTCCGGGGTGGGCTTGGTAAGCAGGCCCCACAGGGTGAAGTGGCGGGCGAGTCGGGTTTGGAGCTTGCGAGGCAGGTACTGGAAGAAGGGCGAGAGCAGATGAGGCTCCAACGGAAAGCTGCGTGCGGGGGTCTGAATCCAGAGCCTGCCGGCTACGCGGCGAGCCTCCTGGGCGAAGGCCTGCTGGCGCTCCCAGGTGGTCATGTGCTCGATGACGGAGTTGGAGAAGGCGATGTCGAAGCTGGCATCTGCGAAGGGCAAGGCGGTGGCGTCGCCGCTGACGGCGGTGAACCGGTTGCCGTCCAGCCTGTCCGGGAAGCGTAGGTTGACAAGAGTCACGGGGAAGGCGGTCTCGTTGGTGGTCTCAGCGAGCCAGGTGTTGGTGGCTCCGCCGATGTCAACGACTCGGGTCTGCGCGGAGGGTGCGAAGAGCGCGAAGAACTGCTTCATCCTGCGGCGGCGGAAGATGATGAACAGCTTCTGATGGATGGTGATGAGCTTCATGGGGTGGCAGCTCCTTGCGGTGCGCGGTAGTTGAGGGAGCAGACGCAACGCTGACAGATGGGGTTGGCGGCGACGTCAAGCTGGCTGCGGAATGCGAGGGCGGCTGGGCTGTTCAGCGCGTCCTCCAAGGCGCCGCTGCTGGCGGAGCCAATGGGTGCATGGAAGAAGCAGGGCCGGATGCGTCCATCGACCTCCATGACGGCGGAGACCCAGGGTGCATTGCAGATGGGAGCGCGTGGGGGTGTGGCTTCAAGCCGCTCACGGAAGCGGGTGGCGAGGCGGCGGAGTTTGGCTTCGCTTTCTACGATGAACCTGGCCTGTATATCCGCTTGATGCTCATGGATGAGTGCTTCTATCTCCTGCTCCAGTGAGAGGACCTCCGCATGGTTGAGGCCGATCTCATCCTTGCGCTCTGCCTCCCAGGGCTGCTCGCGATTGAAGGCGGTGGACTGCACGTCCGCGGGGAGGAAGGAGATGCTATCGAGCGCGAGAGAGTGGGCCGCCTGGACAGCCGCACGGAGGTGCATGTGGTTCTGCTTCTGGACGGTGGTGCGGCAGGTGATGGGTATCGATGGGCGGAGGAGGCGAACGGCTTCAACACCCTGGGCGATGACCTCGAAGGCACGGGGTACGCGGCGGATGTGATTGTGTATCTCGGGAGGGCCGTCGATGGAAAGGATGACGTCATCGATTCCGGCGGCGATCAGCGCGGCTTTGTTGCGAAGAAGCAGGCCGGTGGTGAGCAGGGTGATGCGAATGTCGAGGGTGTGGAGGAGATCGCAGATGGCGGCGAGGGCGGGGTTGAGGAGCGGCTCTCCGCCGGTGAGCACGACCTGGCGGACGCCGAGGGCGTGGAATGAATCGAGGTGGCGCGTCACCTCTGCGGCGGTCATTGTGCGGCTGTCTTTGCGTTGCCAGATATCGCACATCACGCAACGGCAGTTGCACTGCGTGTGGACGTTGAGCAGGAGGATGGGGAGGTGGGAGATGCGGGCGGAGTCAAGAACGGCTGGACTGGTAATGGGCGCGGGCTGGATCTCATAGAGCTGCGACACGGTGGACCTCCTTGCCGCCGAGACGGAGCGTGCCTCGGCCAAGAACGGCCTCCGCGGATTCGAAGAGAGTAGTGATGGGCGCGCGGAGCCACCGGAGATTGCCTGCCACTTCGAGTGGCTCAAGGCCATCGCGAAGATGAAAGGGAAGTCGTTCGTAGAGCGTCTGCGATGCGAGTTGGACGCGGCCGGCGAGAAGGACCAGCTCGACTTGATCGAAGCTCAAGTTTGCGAGGGTGTCTGCGGGATTGTGGGGGGTCTCGCGCACGGCGATCAGATCGGCACGGGCGCCCGGGGTGATGTGGCCTTCGCCCTCCTGCAGGCAGAGCATCTCTGCGGGGCTTGCCGTGACGAGATTGAAGAGGGTGGCTGCATCCAGGTGCTGCTCTCGGTAGAGAAGGTTGACTTCGTCGAGAAGGTCTCCCGCCGCAGTCAGGGGTGAGTCGCTGCCGAGAGCGACGCGGTCGATTCCATTGATGAAGGAGTTGGCGGGCGTCTGATGGAAGAGGAACTGGTTTGAAGTGGGGCAAAGGATGAGGGCCGTGCGGCGCTGGTTGAGAAGCGCGGCGTCATCGGGCGTGAAGGCCAGACCATGCACGAGCAAGGTGTGCGGGCCGAGGAAGCCGAGATCATCAAGCGCGGCGAGTTCGCTGCGGGCCTGGACGTCGACCCCTTCACCGGCGTGGATGATGAAGGGCAGATGGGACGAAGCGGCTTGAAAACGGTCGGCGATATCCGGGGCGAAGTCCAGCGAGTGAGCCCAGCCGAAGTCTTCGACGACACGCACGGGGAAGTCCGGCAGCGTGCATTCCAGATGAAGTGGATTGTGATGGCAGACGGTGGTCACGCCGCAGAGGAGATTGCGGATTGCGCCCCACCACACTCGCGTCTCCAGCGGGACGCGTTTGTGGAGGTCGATTATTTCTGCGTGGAGTTTGTGGATCTCTCGCGCCCATTCAGCGGAGTTACTGTACGGTGCTTCGCTGGGGCTTCGACCGAGATTTGGAAAGAGGGCGAACTCCAGATGGTCGTGCGCGTTGATGAGGCCGGGGAGAAGGACGAAACCTGAGAGATCGATAGAAGACAGAACTGAGTCTGGTGCCTCTGTGTGCTGGGCGAAACGGCCCTCAATCGTGGATAGTGTGCCACGCTGCCAATCCTTGGAACCGATGCACCATGTTGTGTTGGTCAATTGGATTGAATCAGCTCGATGGCTGAGTTTAGATGGGGTGCGCTTCTTCAGCTTGAGGATGTAGATTGCCGGTACTGTGGTCAGGGCTTCGTATTCCTTGAGCCTGCCGGTGCGCTCGAACAGGGGGCGTTCGGGGGCGTCGAAGGATGGCTCAAGCAGGGTTACGAGGTCGAAGCCTGCGCTGGTAAAGGCCTGGACGATCTCATCGAGCGACGGGGATTCGGCGGCGATGTCAAAGGTTTCGCCGCTTACGGTGAAGCTGCGCGTCCAGCCGCGCTCGCGTGCTGTGCCGGGATGCATATCCGATAGGAGCAGGCAGCCGCCCGGCTTGAGCGCACGCGCGCACTCTGCTGCGAAGGACGGGAGATCCGGAAGATAACTGAGGACGAAGGATGAGAGCAGGCAGTCCTGCGAGCAGTCTTCGGCCGGCAGGGAGGAGCAGTCGCCATGGATAAGTACGGCCTGAAGCGCGAGCTTGGAGCTTGCGTGTTCGAGCATCGTGGAGGAGGAGTCGATGCCTGTCAGCGATGCGGGTTCAAGAGCTTCAAGCCTGTGCAGCCAGCGGCCCGTGCCGCAGCCTATATCCAGCCAGTGCTTGCCGAGCGCGGTGGGGAGGAGTGGCGTGAGGGTGCGCTCCTCAAGCGACAGGAGAGGGTTCTGCTGCGTGTCGTAGACCTCCGCCCAACGATCGAAGACGCCGCTTTGAGGCGTGTCAATGGTAGGCGTTTCGGTCACAGACTCTCCCGCTTGGGCTTGCGCAGGGCGATGAACTGCTGGGCGAGATGGAGCTCGAACGGATGCTTGTAGACGTGGAAGGTGTAGCGCCAGGCGCTGAGCGCTTTGAGTAGCAGGCGGCTCCACTGCGGGGCGCGGATGTCCTGCACAGTGGGCCAGCGTGATCCGACTACGGTTTCAAAGTTATCGATGAGTTTCTTGGTCTTCTGCTTGAGCCAGGGCGCGTTGGTATCGATGCGCAGCGTGAAGTTCATCCACTCTTCGGTGGCCCAGCCTGCGGGGGTGTCGGGGAAAGGGACTTCGATGTCACCGTACATCTCACCGCCGGCCTTATGGGGCTGGGGGGTGGGGGTGTAGTGCTGGATGATGATCTCTGAGTCCGGGTTGATGCGCTTGATCTTGCGGATGAAGCGGAGGCTCTCCTGGGTGTCGCGGTCTGGGTCGTTGGGATTTCCGATGACAAAGGAGAACTCCGGGATGATGCCGAACTCATAGGTGCGCCGTGCGATCTCAAGGGTCTGTTCGGTGGTGATGCCCTTCTGCATCTCTTCGAGGACCCAGTCAGAGCCGGACTCCGCGCCGAAGAAGATCATGGCGCAGCCGGCGCGCTTGATGGCTGCCCAGGTCTCATCTGAGTAGCGGGACATGATGTCCACGCGAGCTTCACACCACCAGCGCAGGTTGAGATGAGCCATGCGGTCGCAGAGCTCGCGTGCCTTGTCTTCGCGGAGGAAGAAGTTCATGTCGTAGAACTGGACGGAGTCGGCACCGTAACGGTCGACGAGATGAGTGAGGATGGCGACGGTGCGTTCGGGCGACTCGAACTTTTCCTTGTTCCCGTAGGCTGCATGGACGCCGCAGAAGCTGCAGTTGAAGGGGCAGCCGATGCTGGCGTGATGGACGGCCGTGCGCTTTCCGAAGAAGGATGGGCGCAGGTACTTCTCTACCGGCAGACGATGGAAGGGAGACCAGGGGAACTCGTCCGGTCCCTTCATGGCGCGTTCTCCGTTGTCATGACGGAGGCCGAACATATCCTTGTAAAGCAGGCCTTTGATGGAGGTGAGCTCGCGCTTTCCGCGGATGGCCTCCATCAGTTCAAGCAGCGTGTCTTCGCCTTGTCCGCGGACGACGTAATCGACGTAACGTGCGTTGAGCGCCGCGTCCGGATAGAGGGAGGGGAAGTATCCTCCCCAGCAGATTTTGACTTCAGGATGGAGCCGGCGGATTTCACGCGAGGTCTCCATGGCTGCGACCATCTGCGGCCCCGGCATACAGGAGACGCCGAGGAGTTCGACGTGGTGCTGGCCGATCAGCTCGAGGATTCTGCCCGTGGGATCGTCTTCCAGATTGCCGTCGACAATCTCATAGTCTTCCGTGCCTTCCAGCGCGGCTGCGAGGGCGAGCACGGCAAGGGGGAGACGGCGATTGCGCGGCCTGGTGGCACGTGGATGGTAAAGGATGATCATGCCGGCACCTTCGCGGTATAGATACGGAATTGCGAGGGCGTTCTACGGTGTTTGAGCCTTGCGATCAGAGGCCGAAGCGCCCACTTGATGCCATAGAAGGGTCTGAACTCCTGCCACGTAAGCTCATGGGTTCTCGCAAGATCTTCAAGGCGCTCGGGAGTGAGGAACTCCTGGCTTTGAAGCGAGTTGGAAGCAAAGCCATAGGCGGCTCTGAACTGCATGTGCTTCTCTTCCACCATCATCACGCCGCTTTCCTGTTTGGCATACCAGGGTGTATCCGCGATGACGACGGTGCCGGATGGGCGCAGGCATCGCAGTGCCTCCGCAAGCGTCTTTCTGTAGTCCTGCGAGTAGTGAAAGGAGGCGTTGAAGATGGCGAGATCAAACGTCTCTGAGGCAAAGGGCATATCGTCCAGGCTTGCTTGTACGCGGGGAAACATCACGGGCAGTTGAGAGGAGAAGTTCGAGCCGGCGGAGAGACCGTCACGATCGTTGGTGAGAAGATCGACCGCTACGGGCAGATGCCCCAGACGCGAGAGCCGATAGCTGAGCCATCCGTTGCCGGCGCCGAGATCGAGGATGCGAAGCGGTTGTTGCCGTTGGTCAGCAAGCGGCTTGAGGATGTGCTGAAGCAGATGGTCGAATGTTCTGGCGCGGATCTTCCACTGTGCCGTCATCTTTCCGGAGAGGTCTTGATACGGGAGAGCGTGATAGTACGTGGGATCAAGACTGCCGCGGCCTTCCGCGTTGCGAATGAACTCATACTCAGCGACGAAGCGTTCATAGTCCGCGGCCAGATGGGGCGCGAGGCTGCACCAGATACCATTTCGGAACTCTGTCACTGAGCCGCACTTTGAGCAGCGCAGGGCAGCTGAGGGTGTGTCCAGAGAGGAGAGAGTTGCCGCGCAGGACCAGCATAGGATCTTCACACTGCTGCCCGATAGAGCGTGATCGGTGGCCGTTGTTGAGATGGATGCCTGCGCTGTCATGAGGCTACCCGCTCAAAGCGCAGGAGCATGTGGTCGCCGGTGGTTCGCAGGATTGGCCAGGTTGAGATAACGCCTTCCAGGCGGGCGAGAACGTTGAAGAGGCTGGTGTGACGCTGTGCCCAGGGCTCCAGGTAGGACGGCGGCAGAGCGACGCCGACGCCCTGAATGGAGTGCAAACGGAAGTGCGGAGCGAAGCTGCGACGCACTTGGCGAAGTGTGGGGTAGTACACCGTGAGGGGTGCGCCTTCGAGCCAGGCCTCTGACTGTCCCTTCCAACGGCGCGCTGCTTTATCCCAGCGTCTGCGGAAGGAGTAATAGATGGTTTCGATGAAGCAATAGCGGGTTGAGAGGCAAAGCACCAGGGAGCCTTCCGGCTTGACGAGCCTTGAGAGATCCTGGGCAACCGGGGTAAGGTCCGCGATGCAGTTCAGGCCTGAGAAGTTCGAGAAGGCACCGTCAAAACGGACCGCCGGCTCAAGCTCTCCGATGCGTTCCGTAGGCAGATGGCAGAAGACGACAGGCGGTGCGGGGTCATTGCGTTGCAGCCTCTGCTCCGCCTGCGCGATCATCTCTCCGGAGGCATCGCAGGCAAAGACGGAGATGCCGTGAGCGGCAAGCTGGAGGGCATCTTCGCCGGTGCCGCAGTTGATCTCAAGGATGTTGTCGTTGGCGTGAAAGGTCTTCAGCAGGACCTTCCAGACAGCGCTGCGTTGTGCGCGGCCGACGAGTGACTCCGTGAAGAGGTGATCGTAGCTGGCGGCGATGCGATCAAAGGCCGACCCGGCGGCCAGGCCGGGCATCAGCTTGAGGTTGAGCGGCTTGCTCATGCTTCAACCTCACACTGGGTCGCCAGAAGACCCTGGCGTGACGCGCTGATCTTCATGCTGAGGTCAGCGATGATACGGTCATCCTCCGCTCCTGAGGCGGAGATACGGGCGAGCTGAACCTCATCCCGCAGGAGCTTATCGGCATGGGCGTAGTAGGCCTTGGAGTGGCGTCCACGGATCTTGATCTCACGATCGGAGCTCTTGCCCCAGGGAGCAAGCTGCACCAGCTTGCTTTGAATCTGCTGGTAGTACGGCGTGCCCTTGATGGGATAGGAGACGGTGGTGAAGAAGATATCGGGCTGCGCCGTGCTGACGTGGCGGATGGTGGCCTCTATGTCCTCCATCTCCTCGCCTTCATAGCCCCACATCAGGAACATACCGCTTTGAATCTTGCGTTCGCGGCTCATTTGGACGGCACGCTGCACCTGCTCCACCTTGACGCCGCGGTCCATGGAATCAAGCAGCCGTTGTGAGCCGCTCTCCGAGCCGATCCAGATACGGAAGCAGCCCAGCTCCGCGAGTAGATCCAGCATCTCTTCGTTCAGACGATCCGCGCGGGAGATGCACTCAAATGGAATATGCAGTCCACGGCGGCGCATCTCTGCCGAGTACTTGCGAATCCAGTCATGGTTGATGGTGAAGACGTCATCGGAGACCCAGGCGATGTCCGGGGTGTACTCCTTCATGAGCCATTCGACTTCATCGACGACCTTGATTGGGTCCCTGCGGCGGTGGGTCTGTCCGTAGACCTGGTGGCTGCACCAGCGGCAGCGGTAAGGGCAGCCGCGTGCGGTGATGAAGTTCACCGAGCCTTGTTGATGATGGGTGCGCCAGGTCTCGACGTAGCGGTGCAGATCGATTGCGTGGCGTGCGGGCCAGGGTTGGGCATCGAGATCGGCGATCTGGGCTCGCGCGGCGTTCTGATGAAAGCCACCTGCTTCGTCGAGATAGGCTGCGCCGGCGATCTTCGACTTCCAGTTTGGATCATCGGCATCCGCGTTGGCACGCAAGGCGGTGAGTAGCTCCTGCAACGTCGCTTCTCCTTCGCCGAAGACGACAAACTCCGCGCCGGCTTCGAGATACTCCTGGGCATAGGCTCCGGGCTCCGGGCCACCGACGATGACCCTCCAACCAGCCTCGTGTGCCACAGCCATAATCTCGACCGCGTTGCCGCGTGTCATGAGATTGGCATAGATGCCAAGCACCGATGGCTTCTCCGTCCGAAGATGCTGGAAGAGCGCGGCGCGGCTGGAGAAGGTGGTATCGAAGACGTCTACATCAAAGCCTTCACGCCGGAGATGCGAGCAGAGATACAGAATGCCCAGCGGGGCATACGGCTTCATGATCTGAATCTCTTTTGGGTCTTCAAAGAGAAAGTAGCCGTGGGTGAGGAGGAGGTCCGGCATCAGGCTCGCCCCGATTCTGAGAGCAGAGAGGTGACGGGCAGGAAGTTATCCTGGACCGTTGGCAAGGTGAGTACGTTGGCGTTTCTGCTGACGGGTTCCAGTGCGTGGACTCGTTGCCAGAGGGCTTCGCAGGTTGCGTCGGGCGTTGAGAAGCGCGTGCTGACCTCTGCGTGAAGCGCATCGCGCAAGGCGTGATAGAACTCGTTCTTATATGCGGCTGCATGGATGGTACAAAGATCGTCGCTGTCATTCCAGTTGCGCTTGAGCCCTAGTTGCTCCTGCACGCGTTCAAAGAAGACTGTGCCCGGCAGTGGGTAAGAGACGGAGACACCGATGTCGTCTGGTTGTGTTTCGCGGACCAGTTGAATTGTCTCCTTGATCTCCGGCCATGCCTCACCGGGGTAGCCGAACTGCAGGAAGTAACAGGCACGAATCCCGGCGTCGGCCAGGCGTTTGCGGGCCGCGTGTACGGAGGGAAGCTGCAGGCCCTTGCTCATGGCGTTAAGGATCTTCTGCGAGCCGGACTCCACGCCCATCCAGATCTCGGCGCAGCCGGCACGCTTCAGTGCCGCTACTGTTGTCTCCGACATCAGGTCCGCGCGGGATTGGATCTTGAAGGGCAATGGGGTTCCATAAGACTCCACTGCAGTGGCGAAAGCCTGAATCCAGCGACGATCCAGCGCGAAGACATCATCGCTGAACCAGATGTGCTGAACTCCGTGCAGGGACTTCAAGTCGTGAAGCTCCGCTGCAACCTCTTCAGGCGAACGGAGTTGAAAGCGGTCTCCTGAGATCGGCTTGGCGCACCAGTTGCAACGGTATGGGCAGCCTCGGCTGGAGACCACACTCGTGGAGAAGAAGCCATGTTCCGCCGTCCATGCTGCACGGTATAGTTCGAGGTCAATGAGTTCCCGCGCCGGCCGCGGCAGGCAGGCCCAGGATGGATTTTTGGGGGCAGGCGAGGAGACGTTGAGAGAGTGGTGGGGACCGCCATAGTGGACGAGGCCAGGGAGCACCCCGGGCTGGCCGGTATGAAGCAATGAGGTGCAGAGCTCGGTCAGCGTCTGCTCCGCTTCACCGTTCAGGACATAACGGACGCCGTGATCGAGGTACATTGTGGGATGATCCGTGGCGTCCGATCCATGTGCAATGACGGTGATGCCGGAGGACTGCGCGATGAGTGCGAGTTCACGCGCAAGTTCGCGCATGTGCGTGAGACACATCTTGGTGACGAAGTTGAAGTCATCTTCATAGATGACGACGAGTTTCGGTTGATGCTTCAACAGGGCCTGCTTGAAGCCGGAGATAGGCTCAAGGAACATCGGGTCAAAGACCGCAACTGCGATACCGGACTCGCGCAGTGCGGTGGCTGCGTAGAGCGTGCCGAGCGGCGGATGGGGTTGCATCTTCCGCCACTGCTTGGCGTCATGCGCAAGGTGGTAGGAGTGGGTCAGAAGGACATCGACCAGGCCACTCTCTCCATTTGCCTGCTGGATGTTGGGGTTATGCATTGGCAGACTCCACGGCCGGCAACGCCTGGCCTGTGATGAGGGAGCGCCGTTTGACGATCTGCTCCGACAGTTGCGAGAGCCAAATCTCCCAGGGGAAGGAGAAGCGGCTCGACGTAAGCCGCCAGCGGATGGGCGCGGTGATCAGCATGCCGAGTATGCGTCTGAGCGTCGATGAGCTGGAGCGCCGGCGGCTGACCTGGCTGAGCAAGAGAAAGTACGCGAGCATGCGATTGAGACGTGCAAGCTCGCGTCCCCTGAGCCAGGGGAGAAGATTTGCGCCCAGCGGCATGGTCTCCCACTCCTCCAGGGTCTGAGGCTCGACAACGCCGAGCTCACGAAGCTGCGGCCAGATGGGGATGCCGGGATAGGGCGTGAAGATGTTGGGGGAGAAGCGGACGTTCTTGAAGTGGCGGCCAATGTCGCTCATGGTTCTGAAGGTCTCGAGCCGGTCGGCTTCGGTCTCGCCGGGATAGCCGAGGATGAGATTGAAGTTGACCCGGATGCCGGCCAGTTCCGCCTTGCGTGCGGTCTCGTACATCTCGTCGACGCGCTGATGACGCTTGTTCATCATCTTCAGCACGGCTTTGGAGGTGGACTCGGTGCCGAAGCCCATGTAGCGAACGCCGCTGTCAGCCAGGAGTTGAACCTCCTCCTGGCTCATCCTGCAGATGAAGTCCGTCGAAGCCTGGAAGGTCCAGGCAAACTTCACGCCGGAGTCCACGATGCCTCGTGCGATTGCAATGGCACGTTTGAGATCGACGGGGAAGTTTGAATCCAGCAACGCGACGTGCGTGATGCGGTAACGCTTAACCAAGCCGGTCAACTCTGCAACGACATGCTCCGCGGCATAAGCGTTGAAGCGCCGTTTGTAGACGACCATGTCGGTGCAGTAGTTGCAGGCATAGGGGCAGCCTATGCTGGTGGCATAGGCGAGCTCGCGTTTGCCGGACTTCTTTTCATAGGCGTCGAAGTCCGTCATGTCGAAGGCGGGTTGGGCGAAGGTATCGACCGGCTGCACGCGGCGCTCGAAGTTTTCGATCAGGCGGCCATTCTTCTTCCAGGAGATCCCGGTGATGAAGTCCAGTGGCTTTTTCTCTGCAAGCGCGACGGCCAACTCCACGATGGTCAACTCTCCCTGTCCGCGGACGACGATGTCCACATAAGGCTCGCGTAGCGTCGACTCCGGGCAAAGCGTGGGGTGCCAGCCGCCAAAGACTACGGATACCGAGGGATTCGTCCGCTTGACATGTTGCGCGGCGATGATCGCTCCGCGAATCATGGGGCCGGTAAGGACAGAGATCCCGATACAGAGGGCTGAGGCACACTCTTCTTCGATGCGGTCGAGGTGGTGATCTTCGATCGCTGCATCGATCAGCACAACTTCAAAGTTGGCCTCGCGCAGTGTGCCTGCGAGGGCCAGCAATGAAAGGGGCGCGCCGAGCGGCGGCCCATCGTAAGGCGGATAGAAGAGGACCACCTTGCCCCGGCTCAGCATGCTGCCTCCGCTGGCGTGGTGGCGAGGCGCTTGGCGTCGACTGCGGGTTTGCTGCGTGCGAGGCCGAGTCTTTCGTTGAGCTTGTTGTTGAGCCAGATCTCCACGGGGAACTTATAGGTGTCGTGGTCGAGGCGCCAACGTGCCGGTAACGACAGAGACTTCTGCACGATGCGGGTGATGGGATCGCGTGTGTCGGAGCCGATGGGGATGCGGTCGAACGCGATGCGCAGGTAGTCGCGCGTGACCTGGAGCCGGGTGTGGTCCTTGCCCTTGAGCCACGGCAGCGTGGTGTAGCGCGGGAAGAAATCGGCCCAGCCCTCCAGGGTCTTTGGGACTTCTATGCCGAGCTCCTGGGCTCGTTGCATGATGGGTGCGCCGGGATAAGGCGTGAAGATGTTCGTCCAGAACTCCGCGCCGGGGAAGCGGCGGCATACGTCCATCATGAAGTCGATGGTCTCGCGGCGCTCCTTCCGGCCTTCACCGGGAAAGGCGAAGATGATGTTGAAGGATGGGCGGATGTCGGCTGAGAGACAACGGGCTGCACTCTCGTAGATCTGGTCGAAGTCCTGAAAGGTCTTGCCCATGAGCTGCAGCACCTTGGTCGAACCTGAGTCCACACCCTGGCAGATCTGGTGGAGGCCGGCTCTCCGCAACAGCTTGAGGTCCTCATGAGTCAGCCGGGCGACCATGTTGCTCGTGGCCTGAACACTCCACTTGAACTGCGATCCGGCACGCACCAGGCCTTCTGCAATGCCGCGTGCGCGGTCGAGATCGACCATGAAGTTGTCGTCGACAACCCAGAGCATCTCAAGCTGATAGCGGCGCGTGAGATCGACAGTCTCTTCAACGAACTGCTCCGGTGGCAACGCGTTCCACTTGCGCCCGTAGACGCCGGCGTTGGTGCAATAGGAGCAGTTGAACGGGCAGGCGAGCGATGAGGTGTACATAGCCCAGCGTTTGCCGCAGCCACGTTCATAGGCGTCGAAGTCTGCGATCTGATAGGCCTTGGGCGGCATATCGACGAGGGGCCTTAGTGGACGCTCCGGCGTCAGGATCAGCTTGCCGCCACGCTTGAAGCCGATGCCAGGAATCAGGTCTGGCGCGGACCTGGTCTGAAGATGCTGGACGAGTTCGAGAAGCGCGTCTTCACCTTGCCCACGCACGACGTAGTCCACGCAGGCGGCCTGTAGGGTCTGGTCGGGTAGAAGCGATGGATGCCAGCCGCCGAGGATGATGGGGAAGTCAGGGTTCCACTCTTTGACCGCTGTCGCAATCTCCACGGTCTCCCGGATCATGGGCCCGGTGACCAGCGAGATGCCGAGACAGACTGCATCCCGAACCTCTTCAAGGACGCGCTTCTTGTAGTTGGGCGTGATCGTTGAATCGATGAGGACGATCTGATACCCGGCGCGGATGAGCGGCGTCGCGACGGCCAGGATGCCGAGCGGCGCCGTGGCCTCCGAGCTTGCGAACGAGGGGAAGAAGAACACGATTTTCTTCGAGGGTTGTGTTGATCTCTGCATGATCTGATTCGCCGGTCCCTTGTCTCATCCCAGTCTGTACCGGGCCCGTGCTGCGTGTGTCAGGCGAATGTCCGGGTGTTGTCATCGGTTTGTCGCGCCTCGGGAGACGTCTTTGCAAGAGCCTCGGTCAAAGCCTCCAACTGCGCAATGGCACAGTCGAGATCACGATAGTGGAACTCGTACAGTGCCACTCCATCAAGGCTGGTGAGCGCGGCAGCCTGGCGCTGGCGTATGCCCTCAAGCGGATAGAGCGATCCCTCAAGATGAGGCAGTACGGTTCGACGATCGACCTCTCGCAGTTCTACGGTTGCTTCAGCGCGTCGCTTCAAGAGGAGAATGGCATGCACGACTGCCTGCGGCGCTTTCACGATGCCGGGCAGCTCCGATGTAGGAACTTCGATCGACGGCTTGCCATCCGTGCGGGGCGTCAACTCGCGGTCCCGGATCTCAGGAAACAGATCTCGCGCGGACGGACGGAAGCGGACCTGATGTGCGTTGCCGCGGACGTGCGGCTGGTCGCTGTGCCAGACGACGTAACTCGCGTCATCCGTGGTAAGCGCCCAACCGGCACGTGCGCACGCATACGCGAGCGTCGATTTCCCAGCGCCGGATTCGCCGCACAGAAGAAGACCAAAACCATTCAGGCTGACGCACGCCGCATGGACCGGCGTCACGCGCGAGCCGGTTAGCAGGCACATGACGGTGGCTTCCAGGAAGTGGTATCGGAGATAGTGACGATGGTGCAGGGCAGCTTCCGTCACCCAGCCGAACGCTACGCCCTGTTGCAGGTCGCAGACGGAGAAGTTTTCTATGTCGGCGATGATCGAAAGAAGATGCCCATTGGCTCGCACGCTGGTTTTTGGTGGGCATTCCGACGAGGACGAAGGCGTCACACCGACCCGCAATTTCAATGCTCCGGCAATCTGCCGGGGCACGGCGATGGCGTCCTGCTCTCCCCAGCTCTCTTCTGCCGCAGCCAGGATCTCCGCCTGATTGGTCTCAATCTCGACCGCAAAGCCCATGGGGTAGAAGACTCTGCGAAACGAAAATCCGTCAGAGGCAAGCAACGGCTCTACCTGTTCCTCCTGTATCGGACGAGGGAGCTGCATGGAGTGAAGTGCCGCAGTTGTCATTGCTGTCCTGAGCGAGTCTGAGCGGTGTCAAGCCAAGTGTAGGAAAATACCTGCCCCGGTTTGTCCGGTGCTGGTCACGGACTTGTCATCGCTTTGTCTTTGTCTCAGGGCACTATTCTTCTGCGGCAGATGGCGGTGAAGCCGAGCGCGCGCCCGCAATCGCTGGCGTACAGCAGTGTTTTGGAGTCCGGCTCCCAGGAGGCTTCTACCTGGTCGCAGGGTGCCTCCGTCAGGGGGTGCGCTCTCTGAGTGTGACGATCGAGCAGCCATAGATTCCATGCGCCGTTTACAAGCCGGCTGTAGGCAAGCCAATGTCCATCGGGTGAGAAAGCAGGGTAGCGGGCTTCTCCAAGGCCTGAGGGCGAAGGGACGCCGCCGGGTTGCAGGAGGAAGATCTGTGAAGCTTCTTCACCTTGTGTCGCAGCGACTGCCATGATGCCGTCCTTCGCGCTGGCACCTTCAAGGACACTCATCCAGAGCGGGGTCAAAGGCTTCTCGTAAGTTGATAGGTGAAGGTAGACGCGGCCACGGCCATGGTCATCCCGAACATACGCAAGACCTTGACCATCCGCAGGCACGAAGGGACTTCGCGCTTGATCGATTGTCCCAGGGAGCGGACCATGCTGTGAGATCAGACGGGAGCGGAGTCCTGCTTCTTCAAGCCAATCAGCCCCCCGATTGATCGCAAAGGAGAGCTGATCCGTGCCCGGTGTGCCAACGGAATCGCGTACCCCATCCTCAAGGACGCGGTAACCGGCGGGGAGCATGGAGACGGATTTGACTCGTCCTGCATCGTCCAGCGGATCAGCAGCAAGAAATACGTCCGGACGCATCGGAAGCCGGAAGGCGTAGTCGTCGTAGAGCCCGCGCTGATGCCTTATCCCGGAGACGACACCAGCCAATGCAAGGAGCACGAGAGCGGAGGCCCACGGGATGTTGGAGCGGTGCCAGAGTCTTGCTCGCAGGGAGATTCCTGCGGCGGCACGGCAGCAGATCAGACTGAACAGGATAAGGAGCCAGAGCCTCGGCACATGAAGCACCGCGTGTAATCCGGAGGTATCGCTGGTATTCCAGTTGGGGTAGCCGATGGCGAAGTAGAGGGCGACAGCCGCAAGCGCGATCTGAGGCCTACGCTTTTGTGTCATGGCACAGAGCGCAAGAACGGGCAGCAGAAGCAGGATGAAGTTGTAAGAGGCTGGGCTGGTGGAGGTCGCCAATGTCACGCAAAGCAGGGCAGACCACTCCAGCGGCGCGTGGCTTCGGCTTGCCACATCCTGCTCGCCGCCGCTCCGGATCGCCAGCAAAGCCGCCGCAACGAGCAGCATCTGAAGCACGGTGCCAAGGATCGATGCAGCCATGGGAGCGTTGTGCCATGGGTGAGGATTCCACTGCGGTTCGTATACGAACAGCCGATGCAGCAGCGCGGAGAGGGAAGAGCCGGTGAGGATGTAAGGCGGCAGCGTCTCGCCACGAAGCGTCCATGGCAGGACGGTTTGCAGATAGGTACGATGGATGCTCCAGCCGAAGATGGATACAGACAACAAGCCGCACACGCAGAGTGTGGTGAGGGCAGCGCCAAGCGCACGCCAATCCCGCTTACGAATGAAGTAAAGCAGGAAGATAACCGGGAAGACCTTGGTCATGGCAGCGATTGCGATCAGGGCTCCGGCCCATGCCGACATACGCCGTCGATAAGTCCAGCAGGCAAGCACCAGAATCCCAAGCAGCAGGATATAAAACTGCCCGTACAGCAGGTTGCGGTGCAGGGGATAAGAACCGGCCGCAAGCAGCAGGATTCGTCGCATGGGCTGCGCGGTCAGGGAGCGGAGGAGCAGGCTGATCGGAACGAGCAGCGCCAGTTGCAGCAGGAGCCACACGTGCTTGGCAGGCAACGGCGCAAGCGAGGTGAGCGGCCAGACGAAGAGTGTGGAGAAGGGAGTGATTGGCGCAAAGCCTACGAGGCGCTGATCGATTCCGTGGTGATCCTTCTCGCGTTGAAACCAGCGCCAGTCGTAAGCTTGGGAGAGGTCATAGCCTTCGTGGTTCAGCCGTGCGGTCAGGTAATAGTTCGGGAAGTCGGTGTTCAGCGTTCGCCATGCCTGCGGCAACGTGTGGACGGCGAGCACGCAGGTGAAGACAACGAGCAGCAACCACTCTGCCGCTGCGAGTATGCCTTGCCGTGAGTCCGTCATAGATCCGATTCAACCTTGCGCAAAAGTGTTGAACTGCCTTGCACCGAGGGCTTTCGCGCCGCTGTCCGTGCGGCGCCAGGATAAGTTCTTAGCCCCGTAAGCTGCAGGACGATATGCCATACAAAAGCCGGATTGTTGCGCAGGTAGCGCTTCCAGAGAGCCTTCGGGTCTTGCAAGAGCCGATCAAGCCATTGCAGGCCCGCGCGTTTGATCCAGAGCGGGCAATCTTGAATGCGGCCTGTGTGAAAGTCGAAGGCCGCGCCCACGCCGAACATGAGCGTCGTCCTGAGTCGCGGGGACATGCGGTGCATGAAGCGTTCCTGCTTGGGAGTGCTGATCCCAACCCAGATGATGTCTGGCCTGAGTTCATCGATCATTTGAATGAACTCCTTTTCTTCTTCAACCGTAAGTTCCCGGAATGGCGGGGTGCAGGTGCCAATGACACGAACGCCTGGTAACCGCCCCTCCAACGTGGCCCGCAGTTCCTCCGCCACTCCCGGCTTTCCACCATAGAAAAAGTGCGTGTAACCCGCAAACTCCGACCGGCCAAGCACCTGCAGCATCAGGTCTGGTCCGGTGATCTGCCGTGTCCCGGCGTGTCCTTGCAGATGTCCCACCCAGACGGTAGGCATGCCATCCGGGGCTGTGAGCAGGGAGTCGGCAAAGACCTCTCGCAACTCCGGATGACGGTAATGCTCCATGACGCCGTGGACTCCCGTCATGCAGACATAACCGCGGGTCGCATTGCACAGGGCGTCCGCAATGCGTGTGAGCGCACCATCCATATCCACGGGCGCAATATGGACTCCGAGCACATTGACCAGGTCTTGAGATTCATCTCTCACGCGGCACCGCCGTTCTCTCTGCTGAACTGCAGCGCGGTCTCTACGCCCTGGGCGGTCGCGTCCAGAAGACCACGGTAAAGCTGGGCGTAACGTCCTGCGATGCTGCCTGATGAGAGCTGAGGCATCGTAGCCGGCACGGGCCGCGGTTGCTTCATCATCTGATGAAACGCAGCGACGAAGCCGTCTTCCTGTGCCGCCCCCAGCGAGACAAAGCTGCAGTAACCGTCGCCAATCTCACGGAATGCAGCAATGTCCGAGCAGGCCACGGGACAACCTGCAAGCATCGCCTCCGCTACCGGCAATCCAAAGCCTTCATTGATAGACGTGGCCAGAAGGCAGCGTGCGTTGCGGTAGTACCACTGCAGGTTGTCCTCAGAGATACTCTCCAGCATAATCACGCTTGACGCTAATCCCGAGCTCTCCAACGACGCTTTCAAGGCGCTCGTCTCAGGCCCTTGCCGGCCTACCAGGACAAGCATCAACGAGGGATCGGCGCGAAGGAGTCGATGGAAGACGGCAAGCGTCAGCGGAAGGTTTTTGTTATGACGATGCTGCGACACGGCAAGGATAAATGGTCTGCATGGCTTGGATTCCTGCACGTCCAGAGAGCAAGCGGTATGCGGTTCCACGCAGTTGTAGACGCGCAGTGATTTGCCACGCAGAGCCGGCCTCCGGATCATAAGCCGCTCCAGCGTACTGTCTGAAACGCATGCGATGGCATCGGCCGCGGACAGGCATTGCTCAAGAATCAAGCGATTGATCAGAACCTTGGGGTAGCCGAAGTTCGCGGCCACGTCATAGGGGTAGAGATCGTGGAGCGTCACCACGACAGGGCAGGGTAGCCCGCGTTGATGGAGCGGCACAGGATAGGTGACGTGGATTAGACTGCTGCGCCTCTCCTTCGCCAGTCCCGGCAGCCGGTTGTAGTACCAGAGGTTTCGCGCGGGCGAAGAGCGCCCCGTCTCAGCGACGAGCAGCTTCAGCCTGGGATCGGTTGCGCCCAGCAACGACTCGACATAGCTCAGTTGCCATCTGCCGACGACAAGATCGACAGCCTTGATCTCATCAAGGCGCAGCAGGCAGCGGACGACGTTGATCGCATGACGGCCAACGCCATCAGGCCCCGCGCCTCCGGATACCATGGGGATCAGGACTCTCATGGGCGCTCGACCTCCAGGCTCTGGGAAGGTATTGCAATGTCTCTCACTTCACGATCAAAGTAGAAGCCACGTAACAGCTTCTCGGTGTAGCGGAGGGCGTCCGCCGGGAACTGCAGCAGTGTCGCCGCGACATTACGAGCCCACATGGGCTGAATATGTTGAGCCAACGGGGTAGCCTGCAGGACAACCTGGCGATGTTCTAGACGTTGCCGATCGACAAACTGGGTGCTCTTGCTGGCCGCATGCATTCGGAAGTCGGCCAGCACCTCCGGTAGATGACGAAAGCGATAGCCCGCCTCCGCCAGCCGCATGAAGAACTCAAGGTCCATCGCGTAGTGCAGTTCGTTCTTAAGAAAATGTCCCTCATCAAAGACGCGCCGCCGGAAGAAGGTAGAGGTCGTCGGAATGTAAAGGGTGTGGCAGTACTTCAGGATGAAGTGGCTGAACTCAATCTCACGGCGCAACTCCAGATGCCTGCCTGCTTCATCCATGAAGGTATAGTCACCATAAAGAACGTCGGTCTCGGGGTGCTCCGCGAAAGCCCGTGTGACTGCTTCAAAGCAGCCTGGGCGATACCGGTCATCCGCATTCAGCCAGCCGATAATCTCGCCTTCCGCCTTTTGAAAGCCTTCGTTGAGCGCAGCGCTCTGTCCCCCGTCCGGGTGCGATCTCCATTGCAGACACGCATTCGCACCGGCCTCGCGCAGAATCTCCACGCTGCCATCGCTCGAGCCGCCGTCGAGCACTATGTGCTGGTACGCGGGATACGCCTGCGTTCGCACGCTCTCGACGGCTTCGCCCAGAAAGGCAGCCTGATTCAGCGACGGGGTCACGATGGAGATTAAGGGAAGAGAGGAGGGAGTTCTCATATGGCCGCCTCCTGCGTCTGTGCCAGCGTCAGCGATACGAGCGTGATCATCCACAAAGGGAGGGAGATGTCGAAGCGTTCTGTATCCACAAAGCTGCGAACGAAAACGAGCAGCAGCAACGCACGAAACACTCCGCCCAGCGGGTCAAGCGCGTGCCGCCGAAGCTGACGGAATAGGCTTATATAGAGTGCGGCCACCAGGGCCACGCCTGCGATGCCGTAGCTGAAGAACTGCTGTAGCCACTCATTATGCGCATGCCAGGCCTGGAACGTGCCGAAGATCGGCACGACGCTGTGGAAGGAATGAAACCCATGGCCAAGCCATGGCTCCTCCAGCGCAAGCCCACCTGCGACCAGCCAGATTGAGGTGCGCCCGGTTAGCGTCTCCGCCTGAGTTCCCGCGTTGGTATACACGGTGTAGTAGGCCATGAAGAACCCTGAGAATACGATCGCGGTGAACAGCGCTCCGCTGACGATTGCGATCTTGTTGGCCCGGCTCAGCGCATTGGTCCGCAGAAGGTAGAAGCTTTCCGCAACAAGAAACGCAATGATGGAGGTTTTGCTGAGGCTGCGCATCAACGTCACGGCCAGTGCGACGCCCAACCACTTCCATCGCGCTCCCTGCGGGGCGAGGTACTGACAAAGCAGCGTTCCCATGGCACATTCGAAGCCAATGACATTGGGGCTTAGAAAGTCATCGTCTCCAATGCGGAGGTCGGCCTGCGCTGGCGAAAGCCATGCAACGACTGCCAGCAGTCCAACTCCGTAGACAAAGCCTTTCAGCAGTGAATCGGAGGACGCTGCGGTGGGGTCCGCTTTGAGGACCAGGAGCACCAGTGCAACGTCGGCTGCGAGTGCCAGCCAGTATCCACCTGCCACTGCAGCGGATTGAGCTTCAGTCCACGCCAGGCTCGCAAGCGACAAGCCCAGGTAGAGCAGCACAAATCGGAACGGCCAGACCCGCATGGCTGCCCCCCAGTTCATCTTCCCCGGTCCTGCGGCGTAGAAGGCCACGACCACAAGCAAACCGAGGTTGAGGAGAATGCTGAGAATGGCACCGTTCTGAGGCTCTGACTGAAAGAACAGAAATACGAGACAGGCGCGTACGCCGAAGTACAGACCCACAAAGCCCGCCATTGAAAGAGCACTCGAGCCTGTCTCGACCCGTGTGAGTTGCGTGTTGGTCAGGGTGGAGATCATGTGCTCTCTCCCCCCATCACTACCAAAGTTCTTGCCGCAGGCCTGCGGAGCAGGTAAAGCAGCGGAAGATACATCAGGCAGGTCACAGGGCCGTACCATAGCCGCGCCAGCGCCGCACCCTGGACGCCCCGATGAGGAATCAGCAGGGTCATCGCAACGAGCATGAGACCTCCGCCAACCATATTTGCCGCAGTCACAATGCGAACGCGGCCGAACGCCATCAGCGTGTAGTGGGCCGTGATATTCAGTGCAAGCAGGCCGAAGCTCAAAGCAATCTCTGGCAGTAATGTCGCAGAGTCAGTGACAAAGACAGGTCCGATCCAGCTCTTGATCGCCCATGGCCCCACTGCCAACACCAGGGCCAACAGCACGCCTGCGCCCGCCAGATTCAGCAGGAAGGCTTTGGCAATAGGGCGGCCCAACTCGGTGTGAGTCTCCAAGGCGGAACGGCTGGCCAGATGCGGAAAAAGAAAGTGCAGGCCGGCAGAGGTCAGGCCATGAATCGGTTGTGCAACCTGCACGCAGATTCCGTAGTAAGCCACCGCGGACGCACCCAGCGTCGTCCCCAGCAGCAGTCGGTCCGCCTGGCTGAAAATCACGCCGGAGACAGCTTGAAGCCAGCTGAATCCGCCAAAGGATGTGAGTTGACGAGAGACGGTGCGATCGAACGCAGGCCAGGTCAATCCGGGGCCCAGATGACGCCGTAGAGCGCATGCCTGCGCAGCCACGCCAAGGCAGGTCAACACCAGCGTGCCGATCATTAGCACCGCTACGCCATAGCCTTCCGCTCCAAGCGAGGCTGCCAGTCCCACCGCAATCAGCCTCATCGCGATCCCTATCTTTACCGCCGGGGCGTAGCGTTCAAACGCTCTCTGCGAGCTGATGAAGACACTCTCCACGGCCTTCACGACGATGAGCGCAGCGCCGATCCGAAGCGCCCACACACAGTCGTGATAAAGTCTCGGCTCTACATGGGTTATGCGGACCGCGGCGAAAGGGACGACAGCCCAAAGCGTCAGTGCCAGTGCGCCGCCCAGCGCGAGATTCAACGCAAGCATGTTGGCCACGACGCGCCGGATACCGGCAAGATCATCCGTGGCTCGCAGCGTCGCCACGCGTTGGATCACCGCATCGCCGAAGCCGGAGGAGACAACCGTCCCCGCCCCCACAGCCGCACTGGCAATCAGCCACACACCATACCGCGCTACGCCCAGGTGATGCAGCAGCATGGGCGCGGCCAGCAGCATGGCGGCAGGCTGAGCGATATAGTCCAGCATGCCGTACATCGAATTGGAGAGATGTGCCCTCATGGAGTCTCCATCTCTGTTCGTCCACCCTCGCCTCGCATCGACAAGGGGAGGGTTCCCTGAACCGTGCGCATCAGCACCTTACGCGGATCGGCTTCGCTCATCTGTTCCCAGCGGCGGCGCAGCAGGATCAATGCTGACATGGCAATGCAGGAGACCATCATGATCCCAAGCGCGACCAGAAGACGTGGCGGGTATGACTTCTTCTCTGGCAGCCCAGGCGCGTCGATCACGCTGATCACAGGAATGTCTTTTGCCTCCTGGATTCGCGCCATTTCGTACTCCTGCGTTAGCAGCTCAAAGACAGTCTCCTGCACGCGTACGCGGCGATAGAGGTCGGCATAGGGAACAGCCAGTCGCGGCAGTTGACGCAGCGGAGGATAGAGCTCGTCGCTCGATGCCTTCTGCGCCTGCGCAGGCAGCGGAGCATCCGTTCCGCTCATCTGTTTCAGATCTTTCTGCAGGGCGGAGACTCGTGCTTGCGCTGCCCGCACCCGCACGTTGCCATCGCCATAGATCTGTTCAAGTGAGCCGAGTTCCGACTGTCCTACGATGAGCTGTCCCTGCAGCTTTGCAGCCGCGTCTACCATCGCGCGCGTCTGCTCCTTGATGTCGATCGTCGTATGGCTGCTGGAGAAGTCACTCATCGCAAGCTGCGCGTTCTCCAGATCCCTTTGCACGGATTGAAGCCGCCGCTCAATGAAGATCCTCTCCTGGCGCGCGGAGGAGATGCTTGTCTGCGTCACCATCTTGTTGAGCTCTTCCAGGTACGCCTGCGTGAGATCACGCGCACGCTGCGGCTGAGTATCTTCGACGGTGATTGAGATCACGCCACTCTTCTTGTCTTCGACGATCTTCGTATGGCGTGCCAGATATTTGGCCGTGTCGATCCGGTAACGCTTGTGATACGCGTGTTGAAGCTGGAAACGATCGATCAAATGGCTGCTGACGGTCCCGCTTTGCAGCAGGTCGACAAAGAGTGCACTGGTGTTGTGCCCTCCCAGCAGACCTCCGGCCAGACTGCCCAAACTTCCAAGTGCGCCCCCGCCGTGTCCGGCCAGCGCTGACAGCAAAGCCGCACCGCCTCCGCCTTGATCCGGCGGCATGATGCGCGCGGATGCTTCATACTCTTTGGGAATAGCGAACGCGATCGCCAGGCCCGCAACAAGCGAGATCACAGCTGTTCGCGCAATCCTAGTCCGCTTATCCCACAACAGCGTGGCGTTCGCAACCCAGTTGGCCTGCCTGGCTCGCAGTGTCGCGGACGCATCCGGGCTTGTCGGCGTGAGCGTGGAAGTCGTCATCTAAAGCCCCGCCACGGCAGCGGCAATCGCAGCCGATGAAGCAATCTGCGCCACCGTCAAGAGATTCCGCCAGAACTGTGAGGTGCCAATAATCTTCTGCGGTACCACCACCACGTCGCCTGCGTCGAGCTTCGCCGAGAGCACATGGCCATCGCCGGAGTGACGTCCCACCACCAACCCGTTTGCGCGGATCACAAAGATCTCCTTACGGTCTGCCAACTCGCTCGACCCGCCGGCCCGCTGAAGATACCAACCCGCCGTCTTGCCCGGAACATAGGTGATTGCAGATGCGTTATAAACCTGCCCGCTGATGAGGACGAAGCCGGGTCGCTTTGGAATCGACAGAACATCCCCGCGCCGAACTTCAATATCCGCATCCGTATTAGCCCAGCTATCGATATCGGAGTTGATATGAATCACCAACCGTCCACTTGAGGGCTGACTTCTCAGTCGCGCCAGTACTTGCTCCTGCTGTTGCTGGATCAACTGCAACGTCGCGCTGGAGTCTCCGCCGGAAAGATTCGGGGCCAGCTTTGCTGCGGCGGAGCTCGTCTCAATCTGGTGAATCAACTCTGCGCGGCTCTTCTCCTCAAGCTCCCGGACCTGTTCGCGAATCAGCACCGCACCCGCTGGATACGCGGTGTCGCGCAGCCCGCCGGCACGACGCAGAACAGAGCTCAGACGCTCGCCTTCCTGGAAGCCATAGCTGCCCGGATGATTCGCTTCTCCTTCAATCGTCAGCGACGCGCCGATATCGTTCCAACCTGTGATCTGGTGAACGGTGAGAATGTCACCCGGCTTCAGCACCACATCCGCGCTGGAATCATTCCTGGCAACGGCGTCGCCGATTCGTATTGCGGAGCGCTGGCCGATTACCTTGTTCCCATCCACAATGTGATAGCTCGTGAGGTCCGCATCCTGCTGCAGTGCGCCGCGCCGGAAACCGCCGGCCATACGGACAAGTTGCGCTGCCGTCATGCCCTCTGACAGGGGAAATGAGCCCGGCCGCAGCACCTCGCCGCGAATCTCCACCCTGGGTGAATCGACATCGTAGCGGCCCAGCACGCGTATCGTGTCGAACGGCTGAAGCTCCAGGCTCACATTGCCGATCAACGCGTCAGCCACATTGAACTCGATCGTCTCGGCATGAAGATCGGGTGCGACCAGCCGAATCACCTCGCCCTGCGCAGCAGGCTCCGGCAGCAGGTCCTGGTAGCTCCGCAGCACATCGTTCAGGTGCATGCCTTCGCGGTAGGCCATGCGACCAGGGCGGACGACATGCCCCTCCAAGTACACGGCCCGTTCGCTGAATGGGAGAATCGGTGCAATCTGGATGCGGTCGCCATCTCTGACGGGGAAGTCGGAGATGGCTGCCGTAGCCGCCTCTCCAGTGGAGCTCTTCGTCAGATTCAACGTCACCGTCTCGCGGTGTTGATTAGCGTCGATCCGTTCCACCGTGATGTGACTAAGCGCCGCAGCCACAGTCGATCCACCCGCGTCAGCCAGCACAGCGGCGAGCGTCGCTTCGTGCTTCAGCTCATAGATCGCCGGACGCTTCACCGCGCCGGAGAGAGCCACCTGCGGACCTGCTGGTGGCACCAGCAGCGTATCTCCACCCTGGAAACGATCGTCTCCCGTCCTTACGCCATGCAGCAGAAAGTCATACAGATCGATCTCCGCAACAAGCTCCTTGCCGCGCATATGCCGCAGCGTCCGGAGCGATCCAACGCCTGTGGGTCCACCCGCCGCATAGAGCGCATTCAACGGCGTGGAAAGCGAGCTGATGTCGTAGGCTCCTGGCCGTTGCACATCGCCCACAACGTAAACGCGCACCGTGCGCAAGCGGGAGACGGTCACAGCCACCTGTGCGTTCCGGTACTGCGCCTTCAGCGTGTTTCCAATCACGGCCTGCGCCCGTTCCAGCGTCAATCCAGCGACTGCGATTGTCCCGGCCTCGGGCAGTGAGATCCGCCCCTCGCGGTCGATCGTCTTGGTCAGCGTCTGTGATATCCCGCCCCACAGATCGATGCTGAGACTATCGCCGGGACCCACTACATAGTCGGGCCCAATCGGGATATCCAGCGGTGATTCCTGCCCTTGTCCTACCGCACGCGTCATCGTACCTGTGCCGCCGCGGCTCACGAACATCTCAGACCCGAACCGCTTCAGATGCGTGCTCTCCTCAGGAATCTGCGTATACAGATCGCGCATGGAGAGAAGGTTGTACGGAGCCGGTTGCCGCAGCACCTTCGGCACATCCGTGGTGTTATGCGTATCGGAGTCGCGCGTCTGGCGTGAAGCAGCAGCGTTCGTCGTTCGAGCACCAGCACCCGTCGTATTCCCTGAACTCTGTAGCCGGCCCTGTTCCGCCTGCTGTGCGAGGCTGTCCTGCAACGACGAACCATCCGCCGCAGCCAGCGGCAAGTTCGCGCCGGGAACCTGTGATAGTGATTGCAGCGTCTGCGTAGACGACAGGGCATCCCCGTCGTCATCACGATCGCTCCCGCCGGCCGCCGCATTCTGTTGCAGGTCCGCGTCGGAAACATATCCGCGTGCGCGCAGGAAGTTCGTGATTGCCGAACGCAAGGGAGCGTTGGAAGCGATCTGGCTGTAGAGCGCCTCGTCGGTGATGGAGTCCGGCTGAATCTTTACCCCTTGCTGCTGGAGTTGGTCCGCCGCCAGTTGTTTGATCTCGACGATCACCTCAGGCTTGTCCTGCAGAATCGCAACGATCTGTCCTGCGCTCAGCGATCCTCGCGTGCCTGCGATCGGAGAGACCGTGCCATCGACACCAGCGAATGAGCCGTTCGCAGTCGAACCTGCCGTTGACCCCGCATTCTGACCGGAGGCAGCTGGAGCTTGTAGCGTCTGGGCAGTCAGCTTTGCGTTCCACGTCGACAAGGCAACGCAGCAGATCAGGCCAAGGCCGGCCTGTCGGGAACGCAACAGGAATAAATGAGCAGAGATCAATGGGCAAGTCCCGTCAGAAGCCGCTTGAATCGCGAGGATTCAAGCACGTACCGAATACCTTCGACGCAATGAAACCGAAGGCGAAAGAGAATATAGCTGGTCTGCGAACGCGACCGGCGTAGCCTAGAAAGTACAGACTCCTCCGGCTCCGCCTGCGTAATGTTCAGCGGCCGTTGCGACGGAATCAGTCTGCTCCGGCCTTTGGCAGCGGCTCTTGCAGAGCTTGGCTGAAGCTCATCTTCCAGCAGCAGGTAAAGTTTGGTTCCGGGGAAGTCGGCAACGAGCAGCCGTTGTCCATAAAGGCGAACCCAGAGCTGCACGGCAGGGGCTACTTCGCTCGCAATCAGACGGGACAACGCCTTGGGCGGCACATCACCAAAGGTCTCTACCGCAAGCAGCGTCACCAAGCCCAATGCGAGCGCGGCCTTAGGCTCATCTGCTATCCGTCCTTCGAGCTCCTCCCAGAACATCTCGTCGTCACCGCGCGCCAGCATATGCCGCCGATACTCCAGCAGCCAGGAAGTCCGCGTGAACGGGCTGCATACATGCCCGAAGAGATGCATCGCCTGTTCAATATAAAGATCGACTGGAGACAGCACGGGAAACGCGGTCCCGTGAAAGGATCGAAGCTGTACCCGACCCAGCAGCCCATCGGCCGGTGCAAGATGCAACTCGGCAGAGCGCTGTGGCTTCGCCTTGTAGAGGTCGCGGATGTGCGCTACGCTCGATGCCCCGGCCTTGAACTCCCAGGTGTCGCCACTGACGCAATGAAGCATGTAGCCACTGCGCTCCAGAACATGAGCGGCGGTGTCTGCCTGCTCGGCGCTCACAAGAAAATCCTGGTCCAACTGGCAGCGCAGTGCGGGATCGGGAACTGCATCCGGCGAAAGCGTGACGCCTTTCAAATTCGCGAACAGCACGCCTTCGCGCTGCAGGGCTACATTGATCTCGGCAGTCTCGGTCAGCAGGCCGGAGTTCCTCGCGCGGTTGTCTATAAGATTCCGGCGCAGGCGCAGCACGATCTTCGTCGGCAGCACTTCTCCAACGCCAAGCTCTTGTAGATGTCCCAGCAGATAGAGCGCAAGGCCGCTGGTGTCAAGCCACTTCAGGTTGCTCTTCCACTCACGCTCACTGAAACCGCTCAGTTGTTCCGCCACTACATACGGCGGTTGGGAGAATGCAGCCAGCACCGCCTCGCGCAGGCTATGCCGGCCGCGATGCTGTTGCCTGAACGGATTGGATTGAGTTTGATTCATGGTTAGTGGCTGTACATCTCCGGCTCTCCCGCACTGCCTGCCGGCGGCAGATGGCGTGTATAGCGGACGATCGACCAGATCTCTTCATCGCTCAACATGCCCTTGGACCCAGGCATGCCGCTCGGCCAAAGACCATAGTCGATCACCCACTTCAACTGCCCATCGGTGTAACGCTGCACATCTGCGGAGGCCAGCGAAGGAACCGGCGGCGACATGCGATCCGCAAACGGCACGCCCGTGTTCTGTCCGTCGATGCCATGGCAGGCCGCACAGTAGTGCCCAAAGGCCTCCTTGCCTGCGGCGACCGTCTCCGGGGTATCAGGCAGAGGATTCTTCTCGCTCTTGTTGTGAACGAACAAGCTGTGCTTGGCGGCCACCACAACCCGCGTCTCCATCGCGCCCGGCGGATCGGCCTTGCATCCGCCCAGCGCAACCATCGCTCCCAAAGCCGCCACAGTCAGAGAGGTCTTCATGGCTACTCCGTCACATGCAGCGTCAACGTCATGGAGCCGTGCCCGGCGCCGCAGAATACAGAGCAATGACCTACATAATCGCCCGTTTTATCCGGGGTGAAGGCCAGTTCACCCGTGCCGCCCTTGTCCACCTTCGCCTGCAGGTTCAATTCCTTGAACTTGATGCCGTGGGCTACATCCGTGCTCTTCAACACGATGACGACGGGCTCACCCTTCTTCACGGTGACCTCGGATGGCTCATATTTGAACTTGCTGGCGGTCACTTCAATGCGCTTCGGTGCACCTTGCGCTGCGGTCGGCCGCGCGATGTACGAGGCGGCGAAGACGAGACAGAGCACGGTAGAAAGCAGAACGTAACGGATCTTCATAAGTTTCTCTCCAGTAGGGAATAGGGATTGAAGGGTAATCGGCAACAGGCAGAGCAAAGCAGTACCGCGCATAACCGGCGCGAGGGTAAAGTGCGGAACAAAAAGTCGGCTCTTTTTCGCATAGGGCTAGAACTCTTCCAACGCTTCTTACCCTACGGAGGAGCCGCGTCACTTGTGTCCGTCCAATGTCAAACGATTGTCACCGCTTTGTCGTTGGCAGCCCGGACGCCGCAGCAGAGGCTATCGTCTAGGTATTACGCTGCCTCAGATACTGTGCTGCGAACCCCTTCTCACTCCTATGCTCAAGCCGAGACATCTCTTTCATCCCGTCAGGACACTCCGCACGGCAAGGTCGCTCGTCTCGTCCAACCTCCTTGTGAGGCGATCGGCACGGGCAGGGAAACGCCGATTCGCGCATGACGAGCGTTATATCCTTCAGAGTGTCACCGACGGCTTCCTGCCGCATACCAGCGAGGGCACCGAAGACGAAGCATTGCTGCAGCGTATCTGTACGGCGTACAAGAAGGCGGTCGCCCAGGAAGGATGCGCGTCGGACATCTATCAGGCCACCGGCTGGTGGCAGCAGGTGCGGACCAGAAGCCTGGGTCCGGTGATGAAAGCTTTACTTGCAAGTGACACGAAAGCCCTGCATGCGCTTTACCGGAACTTCTTCCGAGATTCCTGTTCAGCCGGTTTGATCTCCATCCCACCCGGCATGGCGAAGGCCTACTTCCAAGGCGGCATGCGTGATCTTCATCGTCACTACTATCTGCAGGATGTTCTTCAGAGCATCGATTACTGGCGACTCCAGACAGAAGGCCGCTTTGCCATCAAGGAGCTTGCAGGACCAGCTATCGGCAATCCTTTCGGTGCCTTTATTGAAGGGACGCTCGTTGAATCAGGAGCGGAGTATCGCCACGGCTGCGCTCAAAGCATCAAAGATCGACTCATCGATCCGGCCAGCGCAGTGGCGGAGATAGGCGGTGGCTTCGGTGGCATGGCCTACTACCTGCTTCGGAATCAGCATGGAATGAGGTACATCAACTTCGATGTCCCTGAAAGTCTTGCACTCGCGGCCTACTATCTGGGTACGGCATTTCCGGCATTGAAGCTGCTCTTATTTGGTGAGGTTGAGGTGACTCAGCGCAACATCGAGCAGGCCGATGTGATCCTCATGCCGCTGTCGCAGCTTGAAGTTCTACCGCAAAACTCTGTAGCTCTCACCTTCAGCGCCCACGCCATGTCTGACCTTGGCAACGGAGCCATGGCCGTCTACCTGCAACAGGTAGAAAGAATCTCGCAGGACGCTTTTCTTTATATCGGTCATGAAAAAGGTCACCAGCGTTTATCGGCAACAATGGCTGCGCGTGCCGTCCCTCTCCAATTGGTCAAATCGTCCGGCTCCGATTGGAACCGGCACCGCAGCCCTGAGACGCGTGAAGTGGAAACTCTCTACAAGCCGTCTCACTGAACTTCACCGATATCCCTATGCCCATCGACAAGAAACTCCGCCGTCTCCTGAGGGATCTGTTATTCGGCGGACCCATCCTCCCGCAGGAGTTCACCATTGGGCTGAAAGACCCGGCGGCTGAGATTGCCGTCTGGCTGGAAGGCATGGGCGCACCGTTGGACGTGTCCTCCCGCCTCTCGACAGCATGCTCCTCTCCATTCCTCATCTGTCTCTCGTTTGAGGAATCTTTACTCCCAGACTCCGCTCAAAGGTCCCATCTCTCCCTTCACTTTCGCGAAAGGGAAGGCGATCAAAGCCTGCTCGGTCGCATCGATCTCAGGTTTATAAGCCGATTCAAAGTAAGTGACCTGCATCTCCTCCTGTTCGAAGCCCGTGCCGCTGCAAATTACTGTCTGTCAGCCAGGATCATCTGGCCTCAGTACCTCTTCCAGACCTATGCACGCTGGCGAAAGCCAAACACCTCGGGCATGTCGATGACCTTTCTTGAGCAACGCGCCGCAATGGTCACCTTCATTCGTCCGCACCCCATCATGCTCGTAAGCGCGGCCGACCGGTCCGGAGGCAATCTATTCCCCATGAACATCATGGGAGAGCTTGGTTCGGGTCGCATCGCCTTTGCCCTCAAGACCTCTCGGACGGCAGCCCCTCTGATTCAGCGAACCGGCCGTGCTGTGCTGAGCAACGTACCTTTCACCCAGGCCTCGACCGTCTATCGGCTGGCACCGCAGCACTTCGCCGTTTCGATCGACTGGACCCAACTCCCGTTCGGCACCAATCCATCCCGGATACTCGGAGTCCCTGTCCCAGTCTTTGCTCTGCGTGTCCGGGAGGTGCAGATCGAACACGTGCAGCCACTCGGCAGCCACACCCTCTTCATCGCTCGAATTCTGAGTGACGAAACTCCAGCCGAAGGTGAAACCCTCTGTGCGGTCCACGGCTTCTACCAGGCACGCAGACTCAAAACGAGCGCACCCGCGCTCCATGAGTCGCTGCTGGACGATCGACGCAACAAGCTCGTCTGAATTTTGTGTTCGTAAACTTGGCGGCAGAGACCAATCAGTACGGGTCCTGATCCGACTTCTTGTACTCTTCGCCAAATTTATTCAGATGTTTGCCCGCCATGGAGGAGCTTGCCTGCAACGTCATCGCAGGCAGCCGCAGACCCTGCTCGGAGACATGAATATTTTGCCGAGCCGCAGCAAGATCAGCCGCCGATACGTTCTCCGCCCACACGTTCAACTCATAGTCGCCCGCAGGAACATTCGCAATCGCCAGCGATCCATCCTTCCGGGAGACCGAGTAGTAAGGCGTGCTCAACGACACGATCACCGCTCCCATCTCCGGATGAATATTGCAGAAGATGTAGGACACGCCGTCATGATCGAAGCGCACCGAACGCCGGCTTCCCGCTTCATAGAGTCCCAGGTCGAAACGCCGTCCGTTGAACAGGGAAAATACATTGTGGAAGAACGGGTCCAGATTCGGGAACTCCACGCTTGATCCCGTTGGAACCACCAGCAGGTGCGGCGTGAACATCTTGTTCTTCTGCGTCAGCACATAGCCATGAGCCGGCACGGGAGGATGCGTGGCATCGGTTTTCATCGGCGTCAGCCAGGCGATCACCTGTTCCGTCGCGCCATCCGCCGTCTTCGCTCCATTCATCCGGTGTGACTCGACATTGACCCGCAGATCTACGGTCGCGCCCTGGGCATGGGCCATGCCGGCAGCCGCGGCCATCACCAGGCCGCATCGCTTCATCCACCTAGGTAAGTTCGCTGCCCGCATCAAAACTGATACCCCAATGAGAGTGTGTAGATATTGGCGTTCGCCGCCGGCCCCGTTGCCTTCCAACTCAGAATACGACGGTACTCCGGCGAAAAGATTAGATAAGTCTTCGGCCGATAGATCACATTCGCCACAATCATCTGTGTGCGTGCGCTCTGCTCCAGCGCATACGTGCTTCCCGTCAAGTTCAGCGTACGGAAGTCGCGCGCGAATCCGCCATCCTGTCCATACATCAGGTTGGCCTCGGTGTTCCCCGTCAGGTGCGTCTTCCATTGCACCCATCCCCCCACGGCATTCAGCCCGACAGACCGTTGCTCCCCAGTAACCTTATCCAGCCCGGTTAGTACATCCTTATAGGCTCCCCCACCCAGTCCGCCGAGCCCCCGCCCCCGGTAGATCTCTCCCTCCAGTTGAAAGCGCCGCGAGATCGGTACCTGCAGGTCGGACGTCACCGCCCACATCTGGATCTGCTGCCCCTCATAGAACGTCTGCCGGTCGCTGTACCCGCCCACTCCAAACGAGAACGGATGCGCCGATGATCCCCCATGCGCGGAGACCCTTCCTAGGAATCCCGGTCGCCGCGAGATCTCTCCCGCACTCAACACTCGACCCGCCGTACTGCCCGCATACCCCACCACCGGCGGATCCCAAAGCCCACCCTCCACCTGCAGGTTTCTCTCCGGATGATCGTTCGAGATCGCAAACCGATGCGAATACCGAAGCTGTGGCGCCCACGTCCAAAGGTTCCCGGACCAAGCCAGCGCGGGCATCGCCACGGTCGCATAAGACGTCGGTGAAAGCGGCGAGATCAAAGGAGCATCGATCCCCAGATGAACCTCGTCCCGGCTCACGCTCGTGTCCTCCGCCCGATCTCCCCAGCCCAGCCGTATATCCGCCCGCCGCAGCCGCACGCTGCCATTCGTCGTCGCGTAGTAGCTGTAAGAAGACCCGCCAAAGAAGTCCACGCTGAGGTCCGCTGAGGTCCTGGCTCCAAACACCCTAGGCCCCGTCGCGCTCAACCCAAACAACGTCTGCCGAAAGGTCGCGCCTACGCTCCCGTGGCTCAGATCCGGCGTACGCTGAATCGCCGCCGAAGGCAGATCCGCATCGTCCACCACACCAGCATTCGAGTACGCGTTGAAGAGCATCAGCCCATACACCCGCACCGGGTACTTCGACACACTCTCCAGCTTGGTCTGATCGTGCTGCTTCACCTCCGCCTGTAAGACTTCCAGCTCTTCCTGCTGATGATCCACCTTCTCGGCAAGCGTCCCCGCAGGCACTGCGCCACCCTGGCTCGAACTCGCCCCCCCCGAACTCACAGCAGCCTCCTTCCCCCGCATCGCCTCCAACTCAGATCGAAGCTGATTCAACTGCTGCTGCGTTGCCTCAAGCTGCCGCTGCGTCTCCATTAGCAGCTTGGACATCGTCTCCAGACGAGTGCCATTCGCATCCACTGCCGAACCCTGCACCTGCGCCGGAGCCTGAGGTGCAGAGCCAGCCCCATAACCTTGCCCGCGAGCCGCCCCCAAAGCCCCCGCCAGCCAAACTCCCGCCACACAAACTCGCCGTATCGTCATTGATCCCTCCATGCCGTCTCCTGCGATCCTGCCTTCAACGCCACCGCCACCGGCGTCTCCCGCAGCCGGTTCAATGCCTCCTTGTACAGGCTCAGCGTAAACACCGTCCGCCCCGGTGCAGACTCCTCCAGCCGCACCATCCCCCCATGCTCCTGTGCGATATGCTGAGCCAGCGTCAACCCCAGCCCCGTCCCATTCTCGCGCCCCGTGCTCACAAACGGCTCAAAGATCGTCGTCGCAAACGATGCTGGCACCCCCAGCCCATTGTCGATAATCTTCAGCACGATCCTCTTTTCATCCTCGCTCAACTCTACCGTCACAGCCGGCACCAGACCTCCGCGCCGCGCCGCCTGGCATGCATTCAGCAGCAGGTTGAATACCGCCCGCACGAACTTCGTCGCATCCACCCAAGCCTCGACGCTCGGCAGCTCATCCAGCCGCAGTTCGATCGCCCTCGCCTCCGGATGCGCCCTCAGCAGCCCCGCCGCGCGCTCCACCAGGTAGGGAATCGATTCATAACTCGGCAGCAGCGACCTGCCCGTCTTGGAAAAGCCCAGCAGCGAGTCCAGTAGATCGGTCATCCCATGCACCGCCGTCTGCACCTCAAAGATCAGCTCCTCGCGCTCAACCTGTGGAGTCGCCTCCAGCGAGAGGAACTCCGCGTTCGCATAGATCGCAGAGATGTAGTGCCGCAGATCGTGAGAGATCGAGCTCGCCATCCGGCCAATCGTCGCCAGCCGTTCAGAGTCCACCAGCGCCCGTTGCGAAGTCTCCAGTCCCCCTCGCATATGGTCGAACGCCCGCGTCAACTCCCGGATCTCCGCCGTCCCGCCGCCCGGCAACTTGTACGTAAAGTCTCCGCGACCCAGCGCCCTGGCTCCATCTACCAGCGCCTCTAGTGGTCGCGTCACACGCCGCGAGATCGAGTCCGCAATCAGCGTCCCCAGCACCAGCGCCAACATCCCCAGCCCCACCAGCCAGCGATTGATCACCAGCCCCAGCCGCCTCTCACTCTCGTAAGACCGCAGGACCACCAGATGTACCTTGTTGGGCATCGTGCATCCGTTGGCGCACAACGTCATCGCCTTCGCCAGGTATCGTTCGTTGCCCAGCGTCACATTTGCCATTTGTCCAGGCTGCAGACCGCGCAGTGTCAGGTTCCCATCGAAGTCCTTCGCCAAAGGAGCCTTCAACGTCGTCACCGCAACCTTCGCTCCAATCGTGAAGGCTACCTCCGCCGCAGCAGCCTGGCTCACCTCCTGCGCCACGCGCTGGTCGATCGCAGACCCCAGCACCACGTAACCCAGAAACGTCCCATCTACCCTTGAACCAAACGAAAGCGGCTGCGCCACCACCTCATACAGTTTGCCCCCGATAGGCAGCGTCCCTGGTTGATCCGGTAGCTCAATCGCCTCATGCAGAGCCGCATCCGTCTCTCCGCTCCCCGGCTTGCCCGTATCCGTAAGCCCGCGTCGATAAGAGGCCACCAGATGCCCACTTCGGTCGTAAAGCTGGAACAGGTCGCTTCCGCTGATCTCCCAGAAGTCCTTGCCGCCATCCTGGATCGTGCGCGCATCCTGCGTCGTCATCAGCGCCTTCAGGCTCGGCAGATCGGCCAGCAGCGCAGTCTCCCTTGCCAGCATCTCCCGCCGTTGATTCTCCAGATTAAGAAATGTGTCAACAGAGTGCTGCAGATCAGAGCTCAGATCCCGCTGAATCTGTCGGTGCAGCGTAAACCGCACCGCCACCAGGCTCACCGCGGTCAGCCCAAACGAGAGCGCCAACAAAGACACCAGCAATAAGCTGCGCATCCGCGAAAGCCGCAGCGTCACCCTCGGCTTTTTGAAACCATCAACGCCTTGGCCGGACGCGGCTATGGCGTCACCACGAACTTGTACCCAATCCCGTGCACCGTGCGGAAGTGGACCGGATGCGCCGGGTCGGCCTCCAGCTTCTGCCTCAACTTCAGCACCTGGTTGTCCACAATCCGGGTCGTCGGAAAGAAGTTGTAGCCCCAGACATCCTGCAGCAGCTCTTCCCGCGTAATCACCCGGTCCACATGCGTCAGGAAGTACCGCAACAGCTTGAACTCATGCGCCGTCAGCGTCACCTCCACTCCCTCCCGCTTCACCTCCATCTTCAGCAGGTCGGCCGTCACACTCCCAAACACGCACAGTGCGGGCTCCGCATCCGCGGCCGCTCCACCCGCGGCGTGCGCGCTTGCCTGCGCCTCCACCGTCCGCGCCGCCCTGCGGATCGCCGCCTGCACCCGTGCCAGCAACTCCCGTGGGCTGAATGGCTTCGTCACGTAGTCGTCCGCGCCAATCTCCAGCAGCAGTACCTTGTCCGCCACCTCGCTGATCGCGCTCAAGATGATCACTGGCGTATCCACGGAGTCCGTCTTGATCTGTCTGCAGATGTCCCGCCCGGAGATTCCGGGCAGCATCAGGTCCAGCACCACCGCCACCGGTTTGATCTCGCGGCAGACCCGCGCAGCCTCCGTTCCTTCGCTCACCACGCGCACCGCGTAGCCTTCAGAGCTGAACTGCCGCTGCAGCGCCTTTTGAATCCGTACATCGTCTTCCACGACCAGAATCGTATTCATATGTCAGTTTGCCTATCCGAACAGCATATCCGTCCGCCCTCAGAGAGACTAGCCTCTTCCGGTGCCGGCGCTGCAATGCAGCAGGGAAAAGGACAAACAAAAGACAAAAGCCCTAAACACTGCAGGCCTTCCGCCTTGCGGCACCAAGACGGCAGGATCTGCAGTACTCAAAACCCCTGTACCACCACCGCCCCTCGGTAGACTGAAGAGGATGAGCCTAAGGAGCCCCATGTCTAAGATCCCCGGATTCTCAGCGATCCGTGCAGTCGCCAGCCCTCTCGCAATTCTGGTCTTAGCCATCCTGCAGTCTCCTCATCCCGCCTCCGGCCAGAACGCTTCAACCCAACCTTTACCCGCGACCAACCTTCGTGAAGCCCTCCGCCGCTGCGCCTCGCCCCAGGGCTGCTCCCTCCAGCTTCCGCAGGAATCCACCCTCACCGGAGAAGACCCAGCCTGGCTTCATCTCGGCGATAACATCATCTCCCGCGCCTTCCTCTACCCGCCTAACACCCACCTGCACGACACTCGCTCCGGCCATGACATCTCCTTCGCCTCCAACGTCGGAGGTCAGGGCCAGGGCTTCGCCTTCTTCACCCGCTTTGATCGCAACCTCCCCAGCGATGGAGGAGGCCCGCCCCAGGCCAACATCGCCGCCTCCTACTTCGCCGGAGCGCCCGGAACCTACGCCTACGGCTCTGAGACCGTCATGCACAACATCCTGCTCAACAGCATCTTCTCCACCAAGGGCATCGCGCAGGCCATCGGCTCCGTCGCCCGCAAGTACGGCACAGGCGACTTCGGCGGCCAGTACGCCTACGACTCCTGCATGGGCGGTGCCATCAACGGAGACGATGAAGGCTGCAACGCCAACTACGCCGCGCTCTGGGAAGGCTTCGGCGATATCAACGCCAAAAATCCGCACGGCACCATCCCCATCGCCTTCATCGAGTCGATCGGCTCCTCAGGCGCAGGGCACTCCTCCCTCAAGCTCAAGCTCACCGACGAGCACGCCTCAAACAACGCCCTCGGAGCCGGGCGCTTCGCCGTCCTCGTCCGCACCCCGGACGGCAGAGACGCCGCACTCCACACCTTCACCGTCACCGCCCATAACGACTCAACCAGCGCGGACAAATTCGGCTCATACACCGTCGCCGAGCCTGCCCCGGTCTCCGCCGTCTGGGGCCGATCTACTGCGCCCATCGTCGTCCCCAACAACAACGACGTTCCCCAGACCATCACCGCCACCATCGCCATAGACCCCCTCTCGCCAGAGGCCGCAACCGGCTACCGCAAGGGAATCGCCTGCATGTGGGGCTGGCGTCGCAATGAGCGCGTCGAAATCGTTGAAGCCGGAACACCCGCCGCCGGCAGCCAGGCCCTCACCCTCAAGATCCGCCAGGACCCCGGCGGAGGCGACCAGCCTCACCAGTCTCCGTACTTCTTTCAGGACGCAAAGTCTGGCGGTCTCTGCCAGACCGTCGGCCGTATCTCCGCCTACGATGAAGGCGCGGGCCTCCCCACCCAGAACGTCCCCCTCATGGGCGCGGTCCTCCTCCACAAGGGCGATACCGTCTCCCACACGGTCGTCTACAACTTCAACTGGGTCCACGGCAACTTCGGCACCATCGGCGGTCTTCAGGAAGCCATGCCCATCACCCTCAAGGTAAAGCTCAAACGCGTCGGTAACGCCGCCATCATCGTCCAGGCCGATCAGGACGCCACTCAGCTCAATCTCATGCCCAACGTCAAGATCGTTGACGCATCAGACCCCACCTTCGACACCTCCGCAACCTCCTTCCATGCCTATCCTGATGGCCTTGGCTATGAAAGCAAGGGCCCTAACACCAGCCCCGTCACTGCCACCGTCATCGCCAACTCCGGCCGCAACCTCCTCAAGGTCTACAGCGCCGCGGAGATCATTGCCGTGGCGGACCCCGACGCAGAATCCTCCACCCTCGGAGACTTCGTTGCCCTCGAGCCCAACTCCATTCCCTGGCCTGTCCACGGCACCGTTGACTTCCCCGCGCACCACAGCGTCTTCCTCCAGATGAGCGCGGACTGGCTCCACACCGTCAGCCCCGGCATGGCCAACGGCAAGGTCTTCATCTACGACGGTCCCTCCATCAACGCCGGCTTCAGCGCCATCCAACTCGTCAATTACAACCCCGCCTCAAAATACGTCGGCTCCGGCGGCCTTCTCCGGGGGCCGGACGCCTTCCTCATCGGAGGCCCGCATCAGACCATCTTCGACCTCGGGCAGTACGGCGTTGCTCCGCTTCTCCCCAACGGAAACGTCACCGTCGTCGGTTGCGTCCTGGGCGATTGCTCCTCCAGCTCAGCCTCCTTCAACATGGAGCAGGTCTCCCTTCGCAGCTCCCACTTCATCCGCCAGTTCGACCAGTACAACAACCGCGCCTCCATGGGCTTCCAGAACGGAGAACGCCTCCTCTTCACCGCCGGCCAGGGCCTCGCCATCAACGCAAACCTCTCCATGGAGGGCCGCGTCGTCAAAGATCTCGCCGATCCAGTCCAACCCACCGACGCCGTCAACCTCAAATCCATGAACTCGGCCATTACCGGCGCCGTCAAAGGCTACTCCGGCCCCCTCACTCTTTCGCCCTCCTGCACCGTCACCGTCACCAACGGTCTCATCACCGGCAAGACCGGCTGCTGAACCCTCGAAATAAAGTGCGTTGCATGCTGCGTACATCTTCAATGGAATCAAGACTTTGCACCGAAATTGGCGCATTGGCGAGCACCCAGTCCACACCTAAAGCTCATGTTTTGAAGACTTTGCACGATTAAGTACGGGGTAGGGGGTATCCGCACCGTCACCCACCCTCCAAGCCGCATCGCCCCTCCACACCCGGATGGGCGATACTGATACGGGCAGACGCGGCCCGTGATCTCACAGACCAACTCACGCGTCCTCAGCTTGCTGAACCTCTTCCTTCTCCTTGAACAAATCCAGGGTCTCAGAACCAGATCGGACGTACGCGTATGCATCTTTGGAGCGACTACGAAGGCAAGACCATTGCCGGAGCCTACCCCCTGGGCCAGCTTATCCGGCCCGAAGGCCGCACGGCCTTCTTCTCCACCTCCAACGGCACCGGCATCCCCGCCGTCATCCGCCTCACAGAATCCTTGAATGACGAAGGAGAAATGCTTGAGCGCTGGCGTCAGGTCACCGCCGTCAACCAGGACAACCTCGTCGCCATCAAGTCTTTCGGCCAGACCAACTTCGAAGGCACACCGCTCGCCTACGCACTTCTCGAACTCACCGACGCCAGCCTTGCAGACATCCTCGCCGAGCGCGCCCTTACCCCCCAGGAAGCCCACGAAGTCGCCTCCAGCCTCCTCGCAGCCCTACAGGCACTCCACGCGAGCGGCCTCGTCCATGAGCACATCGAACCCGCCAATGTCATGGCCGTCGGTGAGGTCATTAAGCTCCGCAGCGACTGCGTCCGCGAGTGCATCCTCAATCCCGACGACGCCACCCCCGCCCACTGCGCCGAACTCAAACAACGCGACGTCCACGATCTCGCCGTCCTCCTTCTGCAGGTGCTCACCCTCCAGAAAAAGCTCACGCCCGCAATCAAGCTACCCGCCCCCTTCGACAAGATCGTCTCCTACGGCATCGACGGCACCTGGGGTCTTACGGAGATCGACGCAGCCCTTCACCCGCCCGTCATCAAACCACTCGTCCCGGAGAGCGTAATCGCCGCCGCAACTCAGCAGCATCCGCAGAGAATCTCTCCGTCTCCGCAGTCAGAAAGCCCCAATCCCGCGCTCCACGTCCGCCGCATCAGCAACACGGTGCAGCCTGCCCCTCGCTCGATGGCGTTCTGGGCGGCCTGTTCAGCCGGTGCCCTGGTCCTGATCTTCCTCGCGTGGCTCTTCCTGCACGGCAGCAGCAAACCGGCCACCCCCGTACCCACCGCCGCTGTCGTAACCCCGGCCAAACCTCAGACCATCGACGATGCGCCCACGCCAAAGCTCTCCGCCTCCGCCAGCACGGACGGTGTCGTACACACCGCGGTCGCAACCTCTCAGACGCAGGCCGGCTGGCACGTAGTCGCCTTCACTTATAACCGGGAAGATCAAGCCTGGCACAAGGTCGCCACAATCCGCGACGCCCACCCCGCGCTTAGCCCAGAGGTCTTCGCGCCTTCCGGCCGCGGCCCATTCCTGGTAGCCCTCGGTGGTGCCATGAGCGAAAGCGAAGCCAACGTCATGCGCAACAAGGCTCGCCGTGACGGCATGCCGCGCGACACCTTCATTCGCAGATACGGCCCACGCTAGCCCGTTCTAGCTGCTTCTGGCGAAATCCCGCTTCGCAGCCCTCAGTTCCTCAATTCGAACCCGGCCGCTGGGGCTGAGTCGCGCCTGCGGCCGGCTACGCTGGATCATGGATGCCGTGATCGCCACGCGAATCTCTTCGCTGCCCACAGCCGGAGTCCGCCGCCCTCGCAGGTCATACTCAGTCGGCGCTGCCACCCGCTTCTCAGCAGGCCCACACAACATCACCGTCGCAAACACCAGCACCAAGCCTACGAGACCCTCAAGCCCGGCGGTAGCCAGGCGCCCCTGTTCCTCAGCCTGGTCCATCGTTAATCCTTCGCTTGCTTGGGGAGCAAACTTATCCGCATAACCGGCGGTATGCGTGGAGTTGATGCGTGCGTTTTCGGCGTACCCGGAGTACGCCGCGCCAAGGAGAATAAATGCAGAAATCAAAGTAAAACTTGCTGCCATCAGCTTCATAGCTGTTCCTCCATGCCCCATTTCGTTCAGGGGGAGGGACTCCAGCGTGCTTGGAATTCCCTCATCGGTCTGACTCCCAGGTAAAGCAGGGTAGTCCTGTGCCGTGTGGTTCAAGCATTGTGGACAGTCGGTACACTGTCAAGAAAAATCAACCCGTAACGGCATGATTATCGGCACTCTTTCATAAGTAACCACCTAGATGGTGACTTATGTTGTAGATCGATAACTAGGAATTGAAAGAACAGGTGGAGGCCATCGAGGAGCCGTAAAAATTGACGTTCTTCAGACATTCCCCAGACATCGTAGAGCCCGGATACGCCTATCGTTTGAGCGAATGTACCCAACCGCACATCGATTTATTCTGATCCTCAGTATCTGTGCCGCCTGGGTGCTCATCTCATGGGCTTCCGTCTTCAAGTATCTCTCCCATGGCAAAGCAGCCCTCACCATGGTGCTTGGCGTCGTAGCGATCGCTCTGGGTATGCACTGGCTTGATCGATTCAATCAACGCGACCGTCAGATCGGCGTCGGCTGGTTCGTGCTTCTCTTTCTCATCCTCACGGCAGCGTTCGCCGTGCTCTATCCCATATCCCTGAAGCACACGCTGAACGCCGGTTCTGATCGGGAAGACGCACTCCGATTGGAACTCAGTGCCATCCTGCACCATCAATACCCCTATGATGCACATACTTTTCTAGGCAATCCTCCCACCCCGTTGCCGGGAGCCTTATTACTCGCCGCGCCCTTCTTCGCATTCGGGCATATCGCGTGGCAGAACCTCCTCTGGTTCGCGCTCTTTTTCATTTTTACCGTTCACTTCTTCCGTCACCGCGCGACCGCTCTCTTCTTTCTCGTACTTTTTCTTCTCTTTGTGCCCGCAGATCTCTTTGACTTCACTTCGGGCGGCGACTACCTGACTAACTTCTTCTATCTCGCAATCGCTGTGGCTCTCCTGATTCGATCGTTAGATCTCAAGTCCGAAGCCAGTTTTCTAGCTGCACTCTTTCTTGGTTTAACCCTTTCTTCGCGCATCATTTATGCGATTGTTCTGCTCCCACTGCTGGCGCTCACCCTTCAGCGTACTTCGCGCTCCCGCGCTCTCGCTCTATTCATCGTTGTGCTTCTTGCTGCCAGCGCAGTCACCTTTCCTATCTTCACCCCTCACGTCTTCACGCATCTCTCGCAGCAGCTTGGTCAAAGTAGTCCCAAGCTGCGATATATCCCCAGCGCCCTCCATCCTGGCTGGACACTCCCGCTCCTTGCCATCGTGGTGGGAGGGACGGCCTTCTTCATACGAATGAATCTCCCGCGGCTCTTCCTGATCTTCAGCATTGCCAGCTTCGTACTGCTCGCGCCATTCGTCATTACCTTCGCTCTTCACTCGGAAAAGCTGCGGTATAACTTCGCGTATCTAAGTGTCAGTGTCCTCGCTTTTTCATTATGGGCATTTTCGCATTATGAATCCCACTCCGTTGATTCCTGATTCGCCCTCCCACCGAAACGCCAAAGCCCGGCCCGCTCTACAAAAGAGTAAGCCGGGCTCAGGATGACGTGACCGTCTAGATCAGCGGCACCGAGACCACCGTGATCTGGGTCGACCCCGTCACGCTCCCCGACGTCGCCGTCACAGTTCCCACTCCCACCCCCGTCGGGCTGAAGACGCCCGTGGAGGAGATGCTGCCGACCACGATCCCGCTGGTACCCCAGTGAGCAGAGTTCGTCAGGTTCTGGGTCGATCCATCGCTGAATGTTCCCGTAGCGGTGAACTGCACAGTCGTCGTGGTCACATTCAGAATGACCTGATTGTTGGGTGTCACTGCAAGCGAGACCAGCACCGCACTCGTCACCGTAATCGGAGTAGAACCAGTCACTCCATTCAAACTAGCCCGTGCGTTGAACGTTCCAGCGCTCACCCCGGTGGCAACTCCCGTGGAACTGATCACGCCCACAGCCGGGGTCTGTGAAGACCACGTCACGGAGTTGGTCAGGTCCTGCGTAGACCCATCCGAGTAGAAGCCCAAGGCCTTCAGTTGCAAGGAAGTCCCCAGAGCGAAGCTGCTCTGCGGAGACTGCACTGCGATGCTCTGCAGCGTAGCTGAAGTCACCGTCACCGGCGTCTGTTGCGACACTCCGTTCAGCGTGGCCGTCACAGCCGCACTGCCCGTAGTCAGTGAGCTCACCAGTCCGCCGCCGCTCACCGTCGCCACTGCCGGGGCAGAGGAGTTCCACTGCACCTGGGTGGTGATGTTGGCAGTGCTGCCGTCGGAGTAAGTCCCGGTCGCCGTAAGCTGCTGCGTCTGTCCCAGCGCCAGCACGGGTGCAGCCGGTGTGATGGCAATGGAACTCAGCGTAGCGTTCCCGACCGTCACCGCCGCAGTCCCGTCGACGCCCTGCAGCTTCGCATCGATCGTCGTCAGCCCGCTCGTCCCCGTATGAAGCACAGCACTCGCATCGACATAGGCCGTTGAAGCCTGTGAGCTGCTCCACGTCACCAGGGACGTCACATCGGCCGAGCTTCCGTCCGAGTACGCGCCCGTCACCGAGAGCTGTTCCGTCGTGCCGGCCGGCAGTGAGATCACCGCGCTCGGGTTGATCGTCAGCGAACTCAGCGTAGCCGCCTGCACCGTCACCGCCGCTGGTCCGGACACGCCGTTCAGTGAGGCAATCACGTTCAGGCTTCCAGCAGCGGTCGCCGTCAGCAGCCCGTTGGAGCCTGCGCTGTCGCTCACGCTCGCCTTGGATGGATCAGAGACACCCCAGTGGACGGAGGTCGTCACCGTCTGCTGCGTGCCGTCGCTCATCGTGGCGGTTGCGGCAAACTGCTTCGTCTGTCCCGCCGCAAGCGTCGCGTTGGCAGGGCTCACGGAGATCGCAGTCGCAACCGCCGCCGTGCCGGTGACGTTGACGCTGCCAGTGGCCCCGCCATACGTCGCCGTCACAGTAGCCGTCCCAGGCTGTGCCGCTGTAATGTTTCCAGTCGTGTTCACCGAGACAGCACCCGGATCGGAGCTGCTCCATGTAACCGCGTTCGTCAGATCCTGCGTACTGCCGTCGGAGTACGTCGCCGTAGCGGTAAGCTGCTGGCTCGTCCCCGCAGCAAGACTCGGATTCGCCGGCGTTATCGTAATGGACGTCACCGTCGCATTGCCGATCGTTACCGGCAGCATGACAGTCGTTCCGCCCAGCGTAGCCGTAACCACCGCGTTCCCCGGACCTACGGCCTTCAGCTTTCCATTGCTATCCACCGTGACCACGGCAGGGTTGGAACTCGAGTAAGTAACACTCGAGGTTACATTCTGTGAACTGCCGTCAGAGAACGTGGCAGTCGCCAGCAGTTGCACGCTCCCGCCAGCCGGTACAGATACAGGAGAAGGCGTAATCTGCAGGCTCGTCACGGTCGCGGACGTAACCGTTAGCGTAGCCGAGCTACTCGCACTGCCCGCCTGCGCCGTAATGGTAACCATCCCTGTTCCCGTAGTGCTCGCCAGGCCGCTCGCGTTGATCGTAGCCTGCGCGGAGCTGCTGGAAGACCAGGTCACGGAGGTCGTCAGATCCTGCGTGCTGCCGTCGCTCAACGTTCCCACAGCCTTGTACTGCTGCGTGGTGCCGTTCGCCACGGAAGCAGTCTGCGGTGTCACCGCTAAGGACACCAGCGTAGCCGGGCTCACGCTCAGCGTAGCCATCGCGCTTCGGCCGGAAAGGCTCGCCCATATCTGCGTATTGCCTCCCGCCACGCTCGTCGCCAGGCCGTTGCCGTCGATCGTCGCAACCGCCGTCACGGAAGACTGCCACGTGACCGTCGTCGAGACATTGCGTGTCGAGCCGTCGGAGTAAGTCCCCGTCGCCGTGAACTGCTGCGTATTTCCCTTCGCGATAGAGGCCGAGGAAGGTGCAACCGTAATAGAGCTAAGCGTGACTGCCCCAGCGTTCACCGTCAGGCCAGCATCGCCGGTGACACTGCCTACAGTCGCTGAGATCGTCGTGCTTCCCGCCGCGACAGAAGTCGCAAGCCCGGTCGCATTGATCGTCGCAGCCGCAGTGTTGGAAGAAGCCCACACCGCTGAAGAAGAAACATCCGCAGTCGAGCTATCGGTATACGTCGCAACAGCGCTGTACTGCAGCAGCGTTCCCGCCGTCACCGTCTGGCTCTGCGGCGACACCGCAATCGAAGCCACCACCGCAGGCGTCACCTGGAACGCAGGCGTCATAGCCACTTGGCCTTCGGCCGTTGCGGTGAGTGAAGCAGACCCAACCCCAACCCCCGAAGCCAATCCATTCCCATCGATCGTGAACACCGAAGTGTTGGAGCTCACCCATGTCGCAGAGGTGGAGAGATTCTGCGTCGTGCCATCGGAGAACGTACCCGTAGCTGTGAACTGCAGCGTGGTCCCCTTGGCAAAAGCCGGAGGGTTAGCCGGAGTAATCGTCAGTGAAGTAAGCACGGCTGCCGACACCGCCACATCGAAGCTGCCCGTCTGCCCGCCCGCCGACACTGTAATGGTGCTGCTGCCCGGCAGGTTGCCGTTGATCACACCAGCCGCTCCAACAGAAGCCACTGTCGTGTTGGAAGAGCTGAACGTAGCCGTACTCGTAAGATTCTGCGTCGTCCCATCGGAGTACACCCCGAGTACCGTCACATGCGTGCTCGTACCGGAGGCCACCGTCGGGTTCGCCGGGTTGAAGGAGAGCGAGACCAGCGTAGCCGGAGTCACCGTAAAGCTCGTCGTGGAAGCCATCTTGCCCTGGTAGCTGGCAGTCACCTGCGCCGAGCCCGTCCCGGTCCCCGTCGCCAGCCCATTGCCGTCGACCGAAGCGATCGCGCCGTTGGAACTCGTCCAGGTCACCGTCGAAGACAGATTCTGCGAGCTCCCGTCAGAGAAGACGCCGGTTGCGACGAACTGCTGCGTCGTCCCCTTTGCAAGCTGTACCGTCGTCGGGGAAAGGATCAGGCTGATCAGCGTAGCCGGCGTCACCTTGATGATGTCGGTGCTTGCGGACACACTGTTCATCGTCGCGGTAATCTGCGCGCTTCCCACCGAGCCGCCCGTCGCCACGCCATTCTGGTCGATCGTGATCGCCTGCGCGTCGCTGGAACTCCACACCACCTGGTGCGTCAGATCCTGCGTCGTGCCATCGGTAAACGTGCCGATCGCCGTAAACTGCTGCGTCGTCCCATCTGCAAAGCTGAGATCCTTCGGCGTCACCGTAATCGAAGCCAGCACTGCCGGAGTCACCGTAACGGATTGCGTCGATGCGGTCTGCCCACCCACGGAAACCGTGATCTGTGCGGAACCAACACCCGCGCCTGTCGCCAGCCCAGTCGTAGAGACACTCACGACAGAAGGATTCGAGGCAGCAAAGGTAGAAGAGCTAGTAATGTCCCGCGTCGATCCATCCGAGTACGTTCCAGTCACTGTGAACTGCTGCGTCGTCCCCTTCGCAAAGCTCGGATTAGTCGGAGTCAGAGTAATGGAAACCAGCGTCAGTGGCGTAACCGTGTTGGAAGCGGACGTCGCCGTCAGACTGCCGTAGCTCGCACTGAACTGCACCGTGCCCGGTCCGACACCTGTAGCCAGTCCCGTTGAGGACACTGTCGCCACCGCAGCATTCGATGTGCTCCACGTCGCGCCGGAGCTCAAGTCCTGCGTCGTACCATCAGTGTAGGTGCCGGTCAGCGTGAACTGCTGCGTCGCGCCTGCAGCAAACGTCGCGCCGCTCGGGCTGATCGCCAAAGACTGCAACGTAGCCGAACTCACCACAACGATGCTGCTGCTGCTCAACGTTCCCGTCTGCGCCTGCACACTCACCGTGCCCGTCTTGACCGCAGTCACAAGTCCAGTGGAGCTCACCGTAGCTGTCAGCGGATTCGTACTCGTCCATGTCACTGTGGAGCTGATGTCCTTGGTCGTCCCATCCGCATACGTCGCGGTTGCCGTAAGCTGCTTCGTCGTTCCCGCGGCAAGATGTGTTCTGGTCGGCGTCACCTGCATTGCAGTGGGACTCGTCGTCCCGCCACCGCCTGTTCCGCCCGAACCCGAAGGCTGGATCGTCACTACGAAGGAAGACGTGACTGCCGGATGGGCCAGCGTCGCCGCAGCCGTGGCTGTAACCGTAACCGACGTACCAGAAGTCGTTCCCGCCGCCGCCATGGCCAGGCCACTTGCATTCACGCTGAGCAGGGAAGGGTTGGATGAGGTCCAGGTGACGGAGTTGGTGAGGTCGTCCGTAGAACCATCCTGGTAGATCCCAGTAGCCACAAGCTGCTGCGTCGAGCCAGAGACGACAGCCGGACTATTCGGCGCAAGCGTGAGCGACGTGAGCACATTCGAGAGCACGGTCACTGTTGCTGTCGCCGTCGTGCCATACATATTTGCCGTAAACGTTGAAGTGCCCACGGATGTCCCATAGATGAGCCCAGTTCGGGTCGCGGGCGCAATCAACGGTGCACTGGAGATCAGATACGCCTCCCCGCCCAGGTCCAGTTGCAGTCCATCATCGAAAATTCCGGTCGTTGTAAGCTGCTGTGAATCGCCTACCCGAATCGTCGACTTGGCCGGGCTCAAGGTCACGCTCGTGAGGTTGGCATTGCTGACCGTAATCGGGGTCGACGCAGAGAAGTAGCCGTACTGCCCCGTAAGCTGGCCGATCCCCGGATAGTTCGTACCGCCCAGTCCAACAGGGAAGAAGGATGCAATGAAAGGCGTAGGAGATTGAAAAATCGTCCCATAGTTCAGGTTCTGCGTGGTCCCATCAGAAAAAGTACCGATCATGCTGTACTGCGTATAGAAGTTGATCGGCACTTCAACATTCCCTGGCAGCAGAGACGTTGAAACCAGGGTGGCACCCGTCACCGTTAACGCAGCCGTAGCGGTCTTTCCCGCCATCGAAGCAGTCACCTGTGTCTGACCCGGCTTCAACCCGAGGGTTGTGCCGTCCTTATCGACAGAAGCAATCGTATTGTCATCCGTATTCCATACGGCGTCGAGCGTTAGATCCTGAACCGAACCGTCATCAAAGAACCCGGTGACGTAATACTGATTCGCCGTGCCCATCGCAATGGACGCAGGCTGCTTGGACAGAACGATCTTCTGCAACTGCGCGTTGGTGACGGTGATCGTATCGCTGTACTTCGTCGTTCCCAAAACCGTGGCGAAGACAGTCGTCGTCCCTACCTTGCCGCTCTTGGCTAGACCATTCTGATCGATCGTCAGCACGGTCGGATCGGAAGAAGTCCAGACAGCGCTGCCGGTCACATCCTGGGAAAAGACCCCGGTGATCGGGTCATCCGCCGTGATGGAAGCCGCCAGTTGCAGGTGCGTCCCCAGCGCGAATCTTGGCTGCTGCGGGAACACGCCCATCGTTGAAATGGTCTCAACGTACGTGTCAACGTTGGTGATCGCGCTGAATCCCGCAACGGTAGCGGTGATCTGCGCCACGCCCGTCGCAATTCCGTTTGCCAGGCCGGTGCTGTTGACTGCAAAGATCGTCGCATCGGAACTGACAAAGCTGGCCAACCCCGTAAGATCATGCGTAGAGCCATCCGCATACGTGCCGATAACGTGGAGCTGCTCCGAAAGCCCGGTAATCTGGCCCGCATAGTCAACCGAAACGGTCGTGGAGATGAGATCCGTCGGAAGCACTTCAAAACCATCCGTCGAGATCACCAGGCCACCAAAGTTTGCCGTGAACACAACCTTCCCCGCGCTCACTCCGGTTGCAACCCCCGTGCTGTCGATTGTCGCGATAGACGGATCAAGGCTCTGCCAGTTCGCACTCAGGCTCAGATCCTGCGTGGAGCCATCGGAGAAAGTTCCGATCAGCTTGATCGGTTGCGTGGACCCGATGGGAAACTGAGCCTTGCTGGTCCCGATATCGAGTGACGTCACTGTAGCAGGAGTGACGATCACGACACTGGAGGACTGAACATTCGCCGTCGCCTGAGGCGAAGCGTTAGCCCCCACAGCGTTCGCTGAGAAGAGCGCCCCGGTCTTCGAGATCGTAGCCTGCAAAGTAGTCACACCAGGCGTAGCCGCCACGTTAATCCCACTGGAGTTCACCGCCGAGGTGCCGGAGTTGGTGCTCGTCCATGTCACCTGCTTCGTGACGTCCTGCTGCGTGCCGTCGGAGTACCATGCGGTCGCCGTATGCTGCTCTGCGGAGCCCGTCGCAATGCTGCTGCTCGTCGGTCGAACCACCAGATCCGTGATGTAAGCATCCGGCGTCACCTGCACCGTTGCCGTACCTGTGACAGAAGCTGCACCGGAGGCCAGCGTCGCGCTTACGGTTACGGATGTGCTCGCACTGGTGGAAGCCGCCGTGGCCAAGCCGTTTGCATCCACCGTCAGCGCAGTGCTAGCGCTGGAGCTCCAGGCCACCGTCTTCGTCAGGTCGCGCGAGCTCCCATCGTTGTACGTCCCGATCGCCGTCAACTGCTCCGTCATCCCACCCGCCAGCGTGGAGGTCGCAGGCGTCACCGCAAGGCTCGTCAGCGTGACCGCGGATACGGTTCCAAGCGCCGTGCCTGTCACCCCGCCGTTCGTGCCGGAGACCAGGTAGTTGCCAGGCCCTACAGGCGTGAGCATTCCGGTACTGTTGATCGTCGCCACGCTCGCCGGTGTTACGTTCCACGTTGTGGAGGAGGTCACATTCGTTACCGTCCCGCCGCTGCTCGTGAGGGTCGCGCTGTAAGCCTGCGCTCCTCCCATGAAGAGGTTCGCGTTGGCTGGGCTTAGCGTCAGCGTTGACCCGGTTGTCCCACCACCTCCCCCGCTCCCACTTCCGCTGGAGCTTGTTATCGTCACCACAAACGCACCGCTATCCTGGCCCAGCTGCGCCCGCACCGTCGCATATCCCGTCGTCACTCCAGTCACCAGTCCGGTTGAGTTCACAGAAACAATCGCTGGATTGGAGGAGCTCCACGTCGCCGTCGCCGTAGCGTCGCTCACTACGTGGAGAAAATTCGTATCCGTCGCATGAAGCTGCATCGTCCCACCCACCACCAGGGTCGAGCTCCCGCCGGCAATCAGAATGCTCCCATTTGAAGGACTCGAACTGCACCCGGAAATCAGTGAAACCATCAACAGCAGAACCACAGAGAAGACACTGCACGTACGAATGCGCTCGATCATGGGATGAAAACCCTCCGAGGCGGTTATCGGAGCCAGCCCGGTGAACTTGAGCATCGCCTCCCACTTTGTCCCAAAGGTCACATGACACTTGTGTGGAATGGTCGCAGGCCCTTTGAAAGTGCAGCCTCGCCTCCAACAACCCATGGTTGGCTGTATAAAGAACTGACCTCATCACTTCATCAACCGCAAAGGGAGACTCCTCATGCCACCGACAGCCCTGCTGCGCTACACCGACGAAGCCGGCGAGCACACCCTCCCGCTCGACCGCGACGAGATCACCCTCGGCCGCGCGGATGGCCAGGACATAGTCGTCCGCGAGCAGTGCGTCTCCCGCCGCCACGCCGCCGTCGTCCGTGAAGGCGAAGCCCACTTCGCCGTCGACCACCAAAGCACCCTCGGCACCTTCGTCAACGGCGTCCGGATCGAACGCAAGCGTCTCCGCCCCGGCGACGTTCTCCAACTCGGCTCGCCGGAAGCCACCCGCATCGTCTTCGAGCCCGCCCCCGGCGCCCCGGCCTCAAATCCCTCCTCCTCCGTCAGCAGCCGCGGCACCGTCATCTTCCAGGCCCTCACCTCCGTCAAGGACTTTGAGCGTCTCAACTGGCTTCTGGACGCCGTCCGCCAGCTCAACATGGGCGGACCCATTGACGAGATCCTCGCCGGCTTCCTCCAACTCACCCTGCAGCTCACCGGCCTCGCCCGTGGCTTCGTCTTCCTCGCCGAAGAAGGGAAGCAGCCCATGCGTCTCGCCGCTGGCCGCGCCGCCACCGGAGAAGCCCTCGCAGAAGACGCCACCCTCTCTCAGCGAGCCATGCAGCAAGCCGCCACAACCTCGAAGAAATTCTTCGTCACAGACACCCTCGCAGAGGCCAACGTCGCCGGCTGGCAGAGCGTCGTCATCAACAACATCCGCAGCATCTACTGCCTGCCCCTCCGCCGCCGCAATACGCAAGCCAGCCCCCAGCCCGGCCACCCGGATCTCCTCGGAGTCCTCTACCTCGATAGCCACCTTGGCATTGACCGCATGACCAACGTCGATCACGAACTCCTCGACACCATCGCCACAGAAGCTGCCGGCCTCGTAGAGAACGCCGTTCTCGCCCAGGCCGAGGAGGCCTCCCGTGAAGCCCGCCGCGAGCTCACCATCGCCGCCAACATCCACAGCGGCCTCATGGCCAACGAACTCCCCACCGTCCCCTACGCCCGTATCCAAGCCGTCAGTCGCCCATGCTTGGAGATCGGCGGAGACTTCTACGACGCCATCGCCCTCCCGGACTGCCTCTGCGTCACCCTCGCGGATGTCTCCGGCAAAGGTGTCTCAGCCGCCATCGTCGCCGCCACCCTGCAAGGCATCCTCTACGCGCAAGTCACCGCCGGCCAGCCCCTAGCGCAGATCGCCGCGCACCTTAATCGATTCCTCTGCGCCCGCCGCATCGGCAAGTACGCCACCCTCGTAATGCTCAAGATCTTCCCGGATGGGTCGATGGAGTATATGAACTGTGGCCACATCCCGCCCATCGTAGCGGGTCACGGCCACGCCCGCGCCCTCGATCAGGGCAACCTCATAGTAGGCCTCATCCCCACCGCAACCTACGAGTCCACCAGAATCCAGCTCGCCCCCGGAGAGCGCGTCATCCTCGTCACAGACGGAGTCACCGAAGCCGAAAACGAAGCTGGCGATCCCTTCGGCGACGGCCACCTCACCCACGCCGCCTGCGGCTGCACCTTGCACGAAATCCTGGCAGAGGTCTCAAAGTTCAGCGCCGGAGCACCCGCATCCGACGACTGTACCCTGTTGGAAATTTCTTACACCGGAAACGCCTGACTCAATCCAGCCATCATTCTGGCGAAGCCAGAACCTCAGTATTTGTACCTGTCGTTGTCTGTCCCGCTGAAACTCCAGAACGAATGCTCTAAAGCCCGGACTCGTGCGGATTGCTCATCTTCACGATCGGCATAGCCTCAGCCCGCGGCGGGGGTGGAGGTTCCATGGAAAGGTCAGCCTGTACATCGGCGGACACGGCCTCTGCGGCAACAGCTTCCACATCCACAGCAACAGGCTGAACCGGGGGTACGGGCACATCAGGAAGGGTCTGGGTCACGGTATCGTTAGCGCTCATGCAGTTGAAGTTATTAGTTTTTCCACACCTTGTCGAGCCTCAACCCCCACCCGCACCCTTACTTTTAGCCTTAGCCAGCGCCGCCCCAAACCCAGGATCGCTCCTCAACCCTGCCAGCTCCGGATTATGCTCCACCCATACCGGCGAGTAGCTTCCAGCCAGTGCCTTCGCCACCAGCCTCAAAGCCTCCGCCCTCTGACCCAGCACCTCATACGTCACGCCCGCCCTCAGACTCACATCCGGATCGTCGGGAGATAGCGCCAGCGATTGCCGTATCAGCGGCAGGCTCTTGCCCTTATCACCCGTCAGCGCATACGCATACGCCAGCGAGATCAGCAGCGCCGGATCACGCGGACTCGTCAGCCGCGCATGCTCTGCCAGCCCGATCGCCTCCCTATATGTCGCCATCGCCTGCTCCCGCCCACCCGGACTCCACAGGTAAGCCTCCGCGAGGTTCTGCCTCGTGTTGTAATCCCCCGGATTCAGCTCCACAGCCTTCTGCCCCATCCGGATCGCCTCGGCATGTTTCCCCTCCAGAGAAAGCAGTCCGCCCAGCGCGCTGTAAATCGCAAACCTCGGCTCAATCTTCAGCGCCTTCTCAAAGCTCGCCTGCGCTTCACCCAGTTGCCCCAGTTTCTCCTGCGTATCCCCCAGGTTGTAAAACGCAATCACATTGTCCGGAGCAAGTTCAGCCCCGCGCTTGTAGAGCGTGACCGCCTCCTGCAAATTCCCCGCTGCAAACTCGTAGTTCCCCAGCAGCACCGGAAAGCGCCAGTCATCCGGTGCCAGATCGACTGCGTGGCTCAACGCCTCCTTCGCATCCGCATCCCGGCGCTCCGCGGCAAAGACATCCGCCTTCGCCGCATACGCCTCTGCGTTCAAGGGCTCCAACTCCAGGGCCTTTGCAACCTGCTGCAGTGCAAGAGAAGTATTGCCGCCGGTCGTACTGATCCTCGCCAGCGTCACATAAGCCGGCGCACAGTTCGCATCCAGCTCCAGCGCCCGCTTCGTAGCCGCCTGCGCCTTATCCAGCGACTCCTGATTACGCGTCAGGTGGTACTGCAAAAAATAAGCTCGCCCCAGCCCCGCCTCCGCCAGCGCAAACCCCGGATCGTTCTTCAGCACCTGGTTGAACCCATCGATCGCCGCCGCCAGGTTCCGGTTCAGGTAAGAGTGCACCACTAGGTCCTGAGCCTTCGAGTAAGTCTCATAATTACTCGCCGAAACGCCCGCCGCCCCAGCCGTCACCCCATTCGTCACCCGCTCCCGCCAGACCAACCCCGCCACCAGCAGCAAGACCAGCACCCCAGCCAGCCCAAACCATAACCATCGCCGCATCGGCTTCACCGGAACCGCAACAGCCGCAGCCGCTTGGTCAGCCTCCACCACCCGAGTCCCACCCAACACCTCACTCAACGCCGCGGAGAGCTGTCCTGCCGTACCAAACCTCCGCTTCGGATCGGGATCGGAGGCCACGTTCACCACACGCAGAAATGACTCCGGTAGATCCGGCCTAAGATCCGGCAGAAACAGCCGCTGCCTCTGCGCCTCATCCAGTTGCTCCTGCTGAAACCCCAGAAACGGCACCGGATGCTTCCCCGCCACCAGGTAAAACAGCAGTACCCCCACCGCATAAAGATCCGTCCCCACCGTAGCCACCGCGCCGGTAAAAAGCTCCGGAGCCATATAGGCCGGAGTCCCCGCCAGCCCATGCGCCTGCTGCGCCAGTGAGCTCAACCCAAAGTCCATCAGCAGGATGCGCCCGCCCTCCTCGCGCATTACGTTCTCCGCTTTGATATCCCGATGCAGCAGCCCGCTCTTGTGCACTGCGGAGAGCGCATGAGCCACATCCAGCCCAATCAGCGCAGCCTCCCTATACCCAAACGGCCCCTGCTGTTCCAGCAGTGCAGCCAGCGTCACTCCATGCACAAAGTCCGTCCAGAAACCCACCCGCCCGTCCTGCCGGTCGATCCCATAGATCGGCACCACGTTCAGATGCCGCACCGCCGCCATCGCCCTGGCCTCCCGTAGAACCTCCTCATACTCCAGGTTGGGATTCATCGCGGACGGCAGCAGCAGCTTCAGCGCCACCTCGCGTTGCAGATCCGGGTCCCACGCCCGGTAAACCTCACCAAACCCGCCTTCGCCTACCCGGGCCAGCAGTTCGAAGCGACCCCACGTCTTCAGCGTCACCGGTGCAGGCGCAGGAGTCGCCGCCGCACCGTCACCCGAAACGTTCACAAACGCAACAGTAAGATCGTCTTCCATAAGGGAGTCAAGCCGGAAACCCGCCAGCAACGACTAGAGTATAGAGCGTCTCGACCGTAAGCCTAAGTCCCTCATCAGGTCCCCGCCGCCTCTATTCTTAAACCGCCAGCTCACCCGCCAGCGAAAGCACATTCGCAATCGCAATCTCCACGTCTGCCGCGACTTGAATATCATTCACAAGTCCTCCGATCTCCGTCTGCAACGCCTCCAGTGCCGCATTGTTCTTCGTCACCGTATCCTGGATCGCATCCAGTCCAGTCGTGTCCTGCGTGATCTGTGCCTGCGTGATCGTCGTCAGAATCGTGTACGCGTCATCGCGAGCAATCTGGATCTTCAGCTTGGCCTCAGTCGTGGTCGCCGCGAAGTACGCCTGCTCCAGCGAGCTGAACAAATCCTGGTAATACTTCTTCGGATCTGATTTCTTCAAAGGATCGTCAGGCGCAGGAGGATTCGGTAAAAGAGTGTTGATCGTCATAAGTGCTCCGTCTTAGCTTGCCGGTAGGGAAGAGTAGTAGGTCGCCAGAGACGATCCGATCGCCTCCAGATCCGCGATGCGAGCCTTCAGTGCCTCAGGATTATGGCCCTGCGCCGCGGATGCCAGCGCATGATGCGTCAGAGCCAGGCTCTGGATAGCCTTCGTCAGCTCATCCATCAGCTCATGAGTCGTCTTCTGTCTCTGCAATATCCGTGGCAGCCGCGCAATCTCCGTCCGCCGCTCCATCGGCGTCATCCCATGGGAGGTACGGATAAACACATCCTCCTGCGTCAAAAGCATGCTGTAGTCGTTATCAGCCTGCTGCTCCAGCTTCGCAATGTCCGTCACCAGCACCTTGCAGAGGGTATCGATGGCGGGATCCATGCTCACAATCTCCTGCGGCAGCCGGCCCTTGACCTTGCGGTACGCCAGAAACTCGCCCAGGGCATACGCCGCCGTGCTCACGTTGTTGGCCTGCGCCTGTGTCAATGACAACCCGCTGATACCGCCACCAGCCAGCACGCTGTTCGCATCCGTCGAAAGCGTCATCAGGTTCGTTCCCAGGCCCTCGGACGCGGTACCCAGCCCCTTCATGTTCTTCGGCGCATTCTCCACCGTATCCAGGTTCTTCGCATACTCCTTCAGCCCATCCAGCAGCGTGTACCGAACCTTCAGTTGCTGATCTGTCAGCAGCGGCTTGATTGAATGCGGGTCCCACGTCGGCGAGCTGTCGTACTTCAGCACCGCAGCGGAGGTCTGTTCCTCAAAGTAGAGGCTGTTCGCCTTGCGATACGCATCCTCGGAGCTGTTCACCACCACTGTCGTCGCCTTGGCAAAGGCCGCCGTATGCGCCGCCAGCGGTGTCACCGAGCAGCCCGTCAGCCCGGCCGCCCCACAAATGGAAAACGCCACAAGGCGCGAAGCATGAAAGGAGCCAAACCGCCTGTTTTGTTGTTTTCGCATGGGAGGATAAAAAATCAGCCAACTCCTCTTGTCAATAAAAATCGTCCCGCCTACCCCCCGTCCCAGTGCTACGATGATCGCCACGGCCCCCAGCACATCAACCTCGCACTGAAAGCGAAGCCCACCCATGTCGAAGAACATCATCTTCTGCGCCGATGGAACCTGGCAGCTCCCCCGCAACAACACCAACGTCTACAAGATCTCCAAAGGTCTCACCACCTCCGCCACCCAGGTCGTCTTCTACGATGACGGCATCGGCTCGGAAGCCACCGGCTTCACCCGCGCCCTGGATGGCGCGCTCGGCATCGGCATCTTCGACAAGATCAAGACCGGCTACACCATGATCAGCCAAGTCTATGAGCGCGGCGACCAGATCTTCCTCTTCGGCTTCAGCCGCGGCGCCTATACCGCTCGCTCGCTCGCAGGGATGATCGCCACCTGCGGCCTCCCCACTGGGGGCTTTGACGATGCACTCGTGGAAGGAGCCTTCGCCGCCTACCGCGACCCCGTCAACCGCCCCACACTCCTCGCCAACCTAGCCAAATACGCGCTGGAAGACACCTGCATCACCATGGTCGGCGTCTGGGACACCGTGGGTGCGCTCGGCATCCCCGCCATCTTCGGCGGCGTGGACAAGCAATACGGCTTCCTGGACACCGGACTCCACAAGGACGTCAAAAACGCCTACCAGTGCATGTCCATCGACGAGCAGCGCTGCGAGTTTCCCATCACCCGCTGGACCTCAGACCCCGCGCCCGGCCAGACCATCGAGCAGATCTGGTTCTCAGGCTGCCACGGCGACGTAGGCGGTGGCACTCCCGCCGGCGGCGGCGTAGACGAGACCACCACCCTCTCGGACATCCCCCTCAGCTGGATCGTCGGCAAAGCCGTCAAGCTCGGCCTCATCTTTGACCCCACCTTCCTCGCCCAGTACACCTCGGTCCCCATCAAGTTCTCGCTCGACGCCCTCCACGAGTCCTGGACCCCCGTCTTCGGCAAACCCGTCTCCCGTCCCATCGGAAACTCAGACTCCATCGCCAACAGCGTCACCGCCCGAATCGAGTATGCCCTCACCTACCAACCCAAGAACCTCACCATCAAAGACAACGTACTCGACGACGGCTACAACCTCATAGAAATAGTCGACGAAGACGCCATGTAGCCTTGTTCTAGGAAAAAGTAAACAACTCAACCCAATTCACAAGCCCTCGAAACGAGCTGCGGAAGCTCCCAGACAAAATCAGCCTTGATCGTTTCCTACCCTTTTTATCCCCGTAAGTCGTTCGCCCGGCATCACCACTAAGTCATAGCCACAATCCGGTTCCTACCCGTAGCCTTAGCCTCATACAGCCCTTCATCCGCCCGCTTCAGCATGCTCTCCACCGTATCGCCCTTACCCCGATACGTCGTCACGCCCAAACTCACCGTCACCCGCATCATGTCGTTCGGATCGCCAAGGATCTCCTCCAGCCGGTGCAGTTCTCCCGTCGCCCCCACCATGATCTTGGCGACATTCAGCCGCAGCCTATCCGCAATCACCAGTGCGGAATCAGGCGAAGCCCCAGGCAGCAGCAGGATGAACTCCTCACCGCCCCAGCGCCCCAGGATATCGATCCCCCGGATCGAATCCTGCATCTTCTCCACCGCCGCGCACAGCGCTCCGTCGCCCGCCAGATGTCCAAAGCGGTCGTTGATCTTCTTGAAGTGATCCAGGTCGATCATCAGCACGGAGAACAGTCGTCCCCGGCTCTGGCTCCGCTTCACTTCCTTATCGCACCAGTACCGGAACGCCCGCCGGTTATACAACCGCGTCAGCGGGTCCGTGCTGGCGATATGCTCCAGCGCCGCGCTCAACGTCGCCGTCGTCATCCAGAAGAAGCCGAACGCCAGCCCCAGCGCTACCGCAATGTAAATCCCATACGCCAGCGTAGCCACCTGCTCCGCAAACGTTCCCGTCACCGTCCCCACGGCCATCCCGATGCTCCGCGCAAGGTTCAACACCGCAAAGAACGCCAGGATCACGATGTTGAACCATGCCGGCGCCCGCATATCCCGCTTCCCATGCCGGATCAGCAGCCGAGCCGTCTCGGACACCTGCACCGCCACCAGCAGACCCACCATCATCACCCGGACCCGCCCTGTCACCGTCCCGTTGATCGAAAGGAAGCTCATCGCCCCCTGGATCACAAGCAACAGGATTCCCATCTTCGGGACAAACGATTCAGCCTCCACTAGCTCCAGGAAGGAAACATGCAGCAGCACAAACGCCAGCAGGATCATCAGGTCCGCGCCCAGAATCCCCAGCAGCCGAGGCAGAACATGCTCGAACACCAGCAGCAGCGCGCCCACTCCGCCCACGCTGAACGCCGCCCCCAGCCATGCCAGCCCCTTCAGGCGCGGGTTCGTCAGCCGGACGACAAACAGTCCTCCACTGCCGCAACCCAGCAGAAGTGCGCCGAAGATCAGAACGTTATACGCAGCCATACCAATCCGTGAGAGTAAACCATCAGCTTTATCGGCAATTCAACCGGCGAAGAATAGCTCGCCGAACTAAGCGGCGGTGTGAACTTGGCCCTTGAACCCCGGCCCTATGCGGCCCGTTGAAACTCGATCTTCTTTTGGCACAACAAACGCAGGCAGTGTCTCAAACCCAGGCCGAGCCAGCAGGTATCCCTGCATCAACCGGATCCCGCACTCCTTTAATGCCCTGTACTCCTCCATCGTCTCCACGCCCTCTGCCACCAGCGGAATCTTCAGCTCTGCGCAGAGCTGCACCAGGCATCGCATCGTCGCCATCGCCACCGGCCGTAGATGAATCCTCCGCGTCAGCTCCATATCGATCTTAAGAATATCCGGCGTCAGCTCCGCAAACAGGTTCAATCCGCAGAAACCAGCCCCAAAGTCGTCCATCGCAATCTCAAACCCGTGCTTCCGGTACTCCTTGAAGATCGACAACATATGCTGCCGGTCCCGAACCTCTTCCGTCTCCGTGATCTCGAACACCAGGCGCTCCAGCGGAAACCCCACACTCGCCGCCGTCGCCACCGTCAGATGGATACACGCCGTCGGGTTATACACCGCCCCCGGCATAAAATTGATCGAAAGCTTCGCTCCCGTCTCCGCCAGCCCCAGCCGTTGCGCCAGCCTGATCGCCGTCGTCCGGCAGCCCTGGTCGAACGCATATCGGTTCTCGTCTGTCACCTGCGACAGCACACTCAACGCGGACTCGTTATTCACGCCTCGCACCAGAGCCTCATACGCATAAATCTTTCCAGCCTCCACATCCACAATCGGCTGAAACGCCATCGTGAACGGAAAGGGTTGAACTGGACCATCCGTGCAGCCGGAATCTTTCACCAGCGACGTTGCGGAACTTCTCATACAGGGGATACCTACTGGCCTTCCGGAAAATTGAACCAACCTGTCCCTGAAACCGCCTCTGGCCGTTCTTTCGGCTCTTCGTGCAGACGATCGGTTGACGATCAAGCATGACAACTCAACGTGCTAGGGATCGATCAACTGCAAGTCTCCACCACGCCCATCCTCCCCACAATCACCTGTCCGAGTCATATCAATTTCCACGCCCCTAACCCCTGCCTCCCCCGCTGCGCTACACTAACCCACCAAGACCACTCAGAAATGTCACATATCAGGAGGACCATGCTCGCCCCAGCCTTCCTCAAGCCCATCCTCGCCGCTCTCTGCCTCACCACAGCCCTCATTGCCCAGGCTCCCACCACTCCCATGCCCCCTAAACTCACGCCGGAACGCCACACCTATATCCTCCACAACTTCAAAACCGAGTCCGGCGCAGTCGTCCCCGAGCTCACCCTGGTCTACGGAACCTACGGCCACCTCAACGCCGATCGCTCCAACGCCATGCTCCTCCCCTCGCACTACATGGCCAAACTCACCGGATACGAGTGGCTCATGGGGCCCAACCGTGCCCTCGACCCCAACCAGCTCTTCCTCGTAACCTCAGAGCTCTTCGGCAACGGCAGCAGCTCCTCCCCCAGCAATACGCCCGAGCCCTTCCACGGCCCCCGCTTTCCCATCATGACCATCCGCGACAACGTCGTCGCCGTCCACCAGATGCTCACCGAAGAGCTGAAGATCAGCCACCTAAAAGCCATCATCGGCTTCTCCATGGGTGCCCAGCAGGCCTTCCAGTGGGCCGTCTCTTACCCCACCTTCGCAGACCGCATCGTAGCCACCTCCGGCACCGCCCGCACCTGGCCCCACGGCATCGTCCGTCTCGAAGGCCAGATCGCCGCCCTCACCACGGACCCAGTCTTCAACAACGGCGACTACACCCAGCCCCCGCAGAAGGGAATTGAAGCCTTCTCCGTCGTCTGGGCCGGCTGGCTCTTCTCCCAGGAGTGGTGGCGCAAAGAGCTCTGGCGCTCCAACAACCCACCCGGCACCACCTTCCCCCAGGTCCTCGAGCACTACCGCACCCACTTCATCCCCGGCGCCGACGCCAACAACCTCATCCTCCAGATGCGTACCTGGGAGCACCACGACGTAGGCACCACCCCAGGCTTCAACGGCGACACCGAAAAAGCCCTACGCTCCATCCAGGTCCCCTTCCTCTACATGCCATCAGCCACTGACATGTACTTCCCCCTCGAAGACGCACGCTACGAAGCCCAGTTCATCCCCAAAGTCTCGTTAGTCCCCATTCCCTCCCTCTGGGGCCACACCGCCGGAGCAGCCAGCAACCCCGCCGACGGCAAGTTCCTCAATGAAACCATCACCCGCTTCCTCGCCGGCCAATCTGTCACCCCACCCACCACCGCCGTCCAAGCCAACGACTAACTGAAAACTCACAACTGACAACTCAAAACTGATCAACGTAGCCCTTGTTTTTGCCGTTGCCGTTGCTGTTGCTGTTCCGTTGCTGTTGCTGTTGCCGTTGCCGTCGCCGTTGCCGTTGCCGTTGCCGTTCGGATTAGAGGGGGCCTTTAGGCCCCCGTCGACGGGCAAATGAAGTCGGGCTTTAGCCCCGGGCCTTTGCACTCCCATCCTCGCCACAAACTCCCAAGGAGCCCCCTTGCTCAAACGCCTCCTCCCCTTGATCCTCCTCACCACAACCATGGCCGCCCAATCCTTCCAACTCGAAGAAACCACCATAGCCAAAACCCAGGCCGCCCTCACATCCCACAAAACCACCTGCCGCCAACTAACCCAGGCCTACCTCACCCGCATAGCGCACTACGACCCAACCCTGAACACGGTTGTCACCCTGAACCCCCAGGCCCTCGCAGACGCAGACGCCCTCGATAAAGAGTTCGCCCAAACCCACAAGCTCCGCCCTCTCCAGGGCATCGTCGTCATGGTCAAGGACAACTACGACACCAAGGACCTCCAAACCACCGGAGGCTCCCTGGCCATGAAAGGCTTCATCCCCACTGAAGACGCCTTCATGGTAGCCAAGCTCCGTGCCGCGGGAGCCATCATCATCGCCAAATCCAACATGGCCGAGTGGGCCTTCAGCCCCTACCTCACAGAGAGTTCCATCGCCGGCATCACCCGCAACCCATACGACCCCACCCGCGTCCCAGCCGGCTCCAGCGGCGGCACCGGAGCCTCCGTCGCCGCCAACCTCGCGGAGGTCGGTTTAGGCACCGACACCGGCAACTCCATCCGCGGCCCCGCATCCCACAACGACCTCGTCGGCATCCGTCCCACCATCGGCCTCACCAGTCGCGCCGGCATCATCCCCTTATCATTCACCAACGACGTAGGCGGCCCCCTCGCCCGCACCGTAGCCGACGCAGCCGCCGTCCTCGCCGCCGTCCAGGGCTACGACCCCGCCGACCCCATCACCAAACTCTCCGAAGGCAAAGCCCCCAAAGACTACACAGCATCGCTAGACCCCAAAGGCCTGAAGGGAGCCCGCATAGGAGTAGTCCGCAAGTACATCGAAACCCCCACCACCGATCCCGAGATCAAAGCCCTCACAGAAAAAGCCATCGCAGACCTCAAGTCCCAGGGCGCAGAGATCATCGACAACTTCACCCTCCCAGACCTCGACCGAGGCCCGCAAAAACCCACCTGCGGAGGCTTCGAGTACGACCTCAACCAATACCTCGCTGCCCACCCCAACGCTCCCTGCAAAACCCTCGCAGAGATCATCGACTCCGGCCTCTACCTCGGCTCCATCGCCGACCGCCTCAAGCACGCCGCCCTCCCCGCCGCCGAAGCCACCACCGCCCATTGCCCGGACACCTATCACGACCCCCGCAAGATCGCCTTCCGCGACGCCATCACGCAGTCCATGGACGCCCAGCACCTCGACGCCCTCATCTACCCCACCTGGAGCAACCCCCCTCGCAAGGTAGGCGACCTCAAATCCCCCGCCGGCGACAACAGCCAGATCATCTCCCCCATGACCGGCTTCCCCGCCATCACCGTTCCCATGGGCTTCACCGTCAACCAAACCTTACCCGCAGGCCTGACCTTCGTAGGCCGCTCCTTCTCTGAGCCCGAACTCATCAAGCTCGCCTATGCCTACGAACAAGCCACCCACCACCGCCAACCCCCACCCCAATTCCCCAAACTTCATTAGTTGTTGCGGTTCGGATTAGAGGTGGGCTTCAGCCCACCGTAAACCGCCATCCGTTCCAATCCCTCTTATCCGCGTTACGCCGTCGCTTTCATATCCATTTCCACAACCCCCCGCATACAATCGACCCAAAGCAACACTTGGAGGCACTGCATGGCCGCTACACCGCGCTTCGCATCCCAACCCCGGGTCACTCTTCCCGGAAGTCAGAAACACCCCCTCACAACCGATACCGAAGTCCCGCCGCCAGCGCCAGTCAAAGCCGCCGCCACCAAGCTTTCCGCCACCCCCTTCACTGTCACCGTCATCGTCAAGCGCAAGAATCCTCTCAACCTCAAGCAGGTCCTCAAGCCAGCCGGCCGCCTCACCCATGCCGCCTTCGCCAAGGCCCACGGTCCCTCCCCGGACGGCGTCAAGCTCGTCAAAGCCTTCGCCAAGGAGTTCGGCCTCACCGTCGCCCCCGCCCCCGGCCAGGGTCGCCGAGCCCTCTACCTTACCGGCACCGCCGCCGCCATGCAGACGGCCTTCGGCGTAACCTTCGCCACCAAAATCATGGAAGGCACCAAGTACCGCGTCCGTGAAGGCGATATCTGCCTCCCCAAGGAGCTCATCGGCCACGTAGACGCAGTCCTCGGCCTCGACAATCGCCCTCAAGCGAAGCCCCATTTTCGTCACCACAAGCCAGCCGCCACCAGCGTCTCCTACACCCCCGTCCAGGTCGGCCAGCTCTACGGCTTCCCCTCGGGCGCAAAAGCCACGGGCCAAACCATCGGCCTCATTGAGCTCGGCGGAGGCTTCCGCGCAGCCGACATCACCGCCTACTTCAAAACTCTCGGCCAGACCGCGCCCAAAGTCACCGCCGTCCTCGTAGACAAGGCCAAAAACACCCCCACCACCTCCAGCAGCGCGGACGGTGAGGTCATGCTTGATATCGAGGTCGCCGCCGCCGTAGCGCCCGGCGCAAACATCGCCGTCTACTTTGCGCCCAACACAGACCAGGGTTTCATCGACGCCATCTCCCAGGCCGTCCATGACACCGTCAACAAGCCCAGCGTCATCAGCATCTCCTGGGGCGGCCCGGAGTCCACCTGGACAGCCCAGTCGCTCGCCGCGCTGGACGCAGCCTGCCAGTCCGCCGCGGCCCTCGGCATCACCATCACCGTAGCCGCCGGAGACGACGGCTCAACCGACGGCGTCAAGGGCACCGTCAACCACGTCGACTTCCCCGCCTCCAGCCCTCACGTCCTCGGCTGCGGCGGAACCAAGCTCCTCGGCTCCGGCACTACCATCACCTCAGAGGTCGTCTGGAACGAGCTCACCGCCAACGAGGGCGCAACCGGCGGCGGTGTCTCCAACGTCTTCCCGCTCCCTACGTGGCAGGCCAAATCCAACGTCCCCAAACCCACCGTAGCCGCCGGCGGTCGTGGCGTGCCGGACGTCTCCGGCAACGCAGACCCCAGCACCGGTTATACGGTCCGCGTCGATGGCTCAACCTTCCCCATCGGCGGCACCAGCGCGGTCGCACCCCTTTGGGCCGGCCTCATCGCCTTGTGCAACGCTCAGAACAAGACCACCGCCGGCTTCATAAACCCCGCCCTCTACGCCGCGGCGGCCGCAAAAAGCTTCCGCGACATCACCTCTGGCAACAACGGAGGCTTCAAAGCCGGCCCCGGCTGGGACGCCTGCACCGGCCTCGGCAGCCCCATCGGCACCGCCATCGCCAAAACCCTCGCACCTGCAACAAAGTCCACCAGCAAAACCGCCGTCAAGAACGCCCCTGAAATTCGGTTCAGACCGCATAAAAAGGCCCCAACCAAAACCGCAGCCAAGACCCCGGCACTGCGAAGACTGAAATAGTCTGCACGGCCTTAACCAAATGGGAGAGCATCAAGCTCTCCCATTTTTATCGCAACAAACATAGGACTACCTCATGCCCCTCACCCGCCGCCACTTCCTCGGCCAGGCAGCCTCCGCCGCCCTCCTCGCCTCCGCCCGAGCCCAAACCGGTGCGCCCGCAGGCCAGCCCGGCGCATACGCAAAGCCCAAACCCATGATCCCCGGCCCTTACCAGCCCACTTGGGAATCCCTTCGCGACCTCTACCGGGTCCCCACCTGGCTTAACGAAGCCAAGTTCGGCATCTTCATCCACTGGGGTCTCTACTCCATCCCCGCCCACATCAACGAGTGGTACATCAAGCACATGTACACCACGGACTCTGCCTGGCACACCCAGCACTACGGCCCGCCAGACAAGTTCGGCTACAAGGACTTCATCCCCCTCTTCAAAGTCCCCAACTATCGCCCCAACGAATGGGCCTCCCTCTTCAAAAACTCCGGTGCCCGCTACGTCATCCCCGTAGCCGAGCACCACGACGGCTTCGCCATGTGGGACAGCGATCTCACCCCCTGGTCCGCTGGCAAGATGGGCCCCAAGCGAGACCTCATCGGTGAGCTTGCGAAGGCGGTGCGCGATCAAAATCTCATCTTCGGCCTCTCCAACCACCGCATGGAGCATCACGACTTCGCCTACCCCGCTCCCGGCGTCCCCAACGATCAGTTCGACCCCCGCTACGCAGGCTTCTATGGTCCACCCATCCAGGGCGACATGAACCAGGGCAACGCCTCCCAGGCCTTCCAGGAAGACTGGCTCGCACGAGTCCAGGAGCAGATCGATAAGTACCACCCCCAGATGATCTACTTCGACAACGGCGTCAACCCGCGCGACTACGACGACGTCAAGCTCCGCGCTGCCGCCTACTACTACAACCGCGCCCACGAGTGGGGCCAGCAAGCCACCCTCGCCACCAAGGACGTCGCCTACCTCTTCGGCAGCGTGCAGGACTTTGAAAAGCAGCAGCGCGCCCCCCGCTGGATCTATCCCGCCGCCGGCTGGCAGGTCGATGACTCCATCGGCAGCACCTGGGGCTACACCGATGGCATGTCCATCCGCCCCGCCGAATCCATCATCCGCGAGTTAGTCGAGATCGCCAGCCAGGGCGGCAACCTCCTCCTCAACATCTCTCCCATGGGCGATGGCAGCATCCCGGAAGCCCAGCAACAAGCCCTCCTGGGGGTAGGGAACTGGCTCCAGACCCACGGCGAAGCCATATACGGCTCCCGCCCCTGGGTCCACATGGGCGAAGGCCCCACCATCCCTACCGAAGTCCCCGGCGACTGGAAGGGAGGCTCCACCGCCGTCCCCGGCCCCCCGCTCAAACGCCCCACCCCCATCCCCGTCACGGAAGCCGACCTCCGCTTCACCATCAACAAGGGCTGCCTCTACGCCTTCGGCTACAAGTGGCCCACCACCAACAAGGCCATTCTCACCCTCCTGGCCACCGGCAAAGCCAAAGTAGAACGAGTCACCCTGTTAGGCTCAGCCACCCCCATCCCCTTCCACCAAACCCCCGAAGCCCTCAACGTAACCCTGCCTAACCAAACCACCCCAGGCATGTACGCCCTGAAAATAGAAGGAACCTTCCTCCTTGGCCTCGCCTGACTGAATCACCCCAAACCTCCCGCCATCCTGAGCGCAGCGAAGGACCCCCGCATTTGTCGTTGCCGCTGCATTTGCTGTTGCCGCTGCATTTGCCGTTGCCGCTTTTGCCGTTGCCGCTTTTGCCGTTGCCGCTGCTTTTGGCCGTTGCGGTTGCCTTTCGGATTAGAGGGGGGCTTCAGCCCCCCGACAGGGCAAGAGGAAGAAGTGGGCTTTAGCCCCGGGTATTCCCTTCCGCCTACAAACCATCCAAAAACAGCAACTTACAACTATTTTCACAAAAAACACCCGCAAACTCACGTGTCAAGCCCCCAAGCCTGCAAAAAACATCGTAACCATAACAATCAAAACCACTTACCCGCCAAAAGTAAATGGCGTATTCACCCTGCTCAAACGCGTACAATTAAAGCAGAAGAAAAGAGGATAAGAAACAAAGCCCAAGGCCTTGTCTCTTATCCTCTTTTTTTGTCCTTACCCTGGTCCCGCCCTGTCCTCAACCCGATAACCGAAGTCCAGACCTAACCCTTTTCCTTTGAAGACTTTGAGCCAAAACAGGGGGGGGGTACTACTTCACCGCCATCCCCATAGCCGAGAAATCCTTCCCCACCGGATCATTCGGCAGAGCCTTTAACCCCTTCACCACAGCCTCCGCATTGATCTGCGCCCCCGCCAGGGTCGTATGCGTATGCGGATCGCCGAACAGTGGTTCTACCGCAGCCTCACCCATCGCGTCATACCGGTCCGCAATGATCGAGTTGAGGTCGATGAACCCCACATGCTTCGCCTCAGCCACATGCTTGGCCCAGCCGCCATAGCTGTCGCCGCCGCTCCGCACAATCTTGCCGTCCTTCCACGTCTTCCGCGGAATCAGCGAGCAGACGATCGGCGTCGCACCCTTGGCCAGAGTCTCAGTCACATACTCGGCCATGTACCACCCGTACGTATGCACCGTCTCATGCCGCTTCAGGATCGGATTCTCGATCTCCTTGCTCTCGTCGCCGACGCCGTTGATCGTCCCCCGCGCCCGGGCCGTATCGTCCAGCGGCCCGCTGTCGTTATGCCCGAACTGAAACAGCACCACATCTCCAGGCTTCATCATGGCCAGCACATCCGCCCAGTGCCCCTCCGTGATGTAAGTCCGGCTGGACCGCCCGCCAATGGCCCGGTTTACCACATTGATCTTCGTCAGGTCGAAGTACGCCACCAGCGGCTCACCCCAGCCCATCTGGTTGTTCGCCCCGTCGCCCTTACCGTTCCGCACCGTGGAATCCCCCACCAGGAACAGCGTAGGCAGCCCCGGGTTCTTCGGCACCGGCAGATTCAGCCTCGCGTTCAGCGTAGGGTCCGTCGTAAACGGAGCCACCGGGTCCCCCGGCTTCTCGCCCGGAGCCTGCGCCAAACCTGCCGTAACGAAAACAGAAAGGAAGAGGAGAGCGAGAATGCCGGAACGTAGGCGCATGTTATTTGTGAGTACGCTGCAAAGGCTTGTGAAGACTCATCCGCTTGAGCTCACTCCCCGCCAGCAGGTAAGCGCCGACGCCATAGTTATAGCTCGCCGTGGGCAGGTAGAACGCAGGCTCCGCGCCTGTCTGCTGGATGCACCCCAGCCGCCCGTCCGCATACACATGCTGCAAAATACCCTTCCACGCCCGCTCGATCACCGGTCGATAAACCTTCGCATCCAGCACGCCTTCATTCACGCCCCAGGCCATGCTGTAAACAAACAAAGCCGACCCCGAGATCTCCGGCAGAGGATAGTGTTCCGGGTCCAGCATCCCGGCATGCCAAAGCCCATCCTTGCCTTGCAACCCAGCCACCCGGGTAGCCATCTCCCGCAGTTGCTGCAAATAAAACGCTCGCCGCGGATCGTCCTTGGGCAGAAACTCCATCGTCCGCACCAACCCGCCCATCACCCAGCCCTCACCCCTGGACCAGAAGATCTTCTTCCCGTTCTCCTCGCGCTTCGGAATGTAGCTCGCATCCCGCGCATACAGATGCTCGTCTTTGTCGTACAGCAGCGCGGAGGTCCGCTGCCACTGCGCGTCCAGATAGGTGATGTACTTCGCATCGCCCGTGGCCGCATACATCCTGGCCCACGCCGGCGGCGCCATGAACAGCGCATCGCACCACCACCACGGAATCCTGGGATCGCCCGGCTTCAGCGTATCGAGCCCAATCACGGACGCCAGGTCCCCCTGCATCGGCGTAATCATCCCGGCATCATTCTTGCCGCCCGCAAGATAAAGCTCCAGGTACGTCTGTCCCACGCTCTGGTCGTCCGCGTTCGGAATCCTGTTTCGCAACTCCCACTTGTACTTCGTGCTCATCGCCGTCATCGCATCCCGATACTTCGCATCGCCGGTCGCATCGGAAGCAGCCATGAACCCGCTGTACAAGACACTCCACGTCCAGATGCGGTCGAAGTAAGGCTCTGCCTCCTTCAACTGCCAGTCCGCCACCTTCTTGATCGCCGCATCCACAGCCTTAGGCGTAATCGCCGGAGAAAGATCCCTGGCCAAAGGCCCAGCCACCGCCTCGGCCGGCGCACTGCCAAAGTGCCGGGACCCGTCCTTATCGATCCCCGCCTGCATCGCCGCGCTCGGCTGCGGATAAGCTGCCTGCTGCGCAATCAACTGCGACGAAAGCGCGCTGAAGCCAAGAAAAACGAACGAACGAACATACCGGTTCTGCATCATGCGAGAGAGTGCCTTTCCGTGTGCTACAGAAGAAGAAATCTATGGTTTTCTTCCTAGAGGTGTCAATAGGAAAATATTTTCAGACTGCATCCCCATTCACCCTACGCAGCCGTATACGATGGCTTCCGGGCACACAAGTTCCTTGCCGCATCACTCGGCCACAAGAGGTTTCATCATGTCACGTCGTCATCCGCACACCGTCCTGGCCACATCGCTCCTCTTCGCCTCCGCACCTCTGCTCGCCCAGTCCAGCTACTCCTTCACCTGCGCGCCAACCAAGCCGGGCACCCCGGCCCTCACCGCCGCCACCCGCTACGCCACCCCCGCCTCATCCGCAGGCTTCGACCTCGTAGCCGCCCCCGTCACCTTCGCGAAAAACTCCTGCTCCAGCGACAAGCCCTTCTTCTTCTCCGCAGCCGAGCCAGACGGCAGCTACCAGGTCACCCTCACCCTAGGCTCGCCCACCGCCTCCGTCGTCACCGTCCGCGCCGAGTCCCGCCGCCTCTTCGTAGACCGCATGGTCATCCCCGCAGGAGCCTCCCGCCAGGTCGTCTTCAACGTCCACGTCCGCACCGCCCCCATCCACTCCGACAAAGTATCTCCTGACCTGCCAGTCCCCACTGTCAAGCTCAAACCCCGAGAGATCGGCGCACTCGACTGGGACGACAAGCTCACCCTCGAGTTCAACGGCACCAACCCCAGCGTCCGTTCCATCGCCATCAAGCCCATCACCAACGTCCCCACCGTCTATCTCGCCGGCGACTCCACCGTCGTAGACCAGGACAAGGAGCCCTGGGCCGCCTGGGGCCAGATGCTCCCCGTCTTCTTCGGCCCCGGCCTCACCATCGCCAATGAAGCCGAGTCCGGCGAAACCATCCGCAGCTTCGTCGGCGAGCGCCGCCTCGACAAGGTCCTCTCCACCATCCGCCCCGGCGACTACCTCATGATCCAGTTCGCCCACAACGACCAGAAGCAGGGCACCGGCTACGTCCCCGCCGAGACCGACTACAAGACCTACCTCCGCCGCTACATCTCGGACGCCCGCGCCCACGGAGCCTTCCCCATCCTCGTCACCTCCATGAACCGCCGCACCTTTGACGCGGCAGGCAAGATCACTCCCAGCCTCGGCGACTACCCCCAGGCCATGCGCGACATCGCCGCAGAACAGAAGGTCCCTCTCATCGACCTCAACGCCATGAGCAAAACCCTCTGGGAGACTATGGGCGAGACCGGCACCCTCAAGGCCTTCGTCCACTACCCCGCCAACACCTTCCCCGGCCAGTCAGAGGAGCTCAAGGACGACACCCACTTCAACTCCTACGGCGCCTATGAACTGGCCCGTGCGGTCGTCCAGAGCATTCGCGACCAGCACCTCGCGTTAGCCCCATACCTGATCAAGAACAACCCCACCTTCGACCCCACCCACCCCGACCCGGTCGCCACCTTCACCATGCCCCAAAGCCCCATGGTCGACACCGCCAAACCCTACGGACGTTAGCCCTGGGGTTTGAGGTACTGATCCACCGGAGCATGAGCAGCCTTCAACGCCTGAACAACATAGCCCGCATTCATTTCGGCACCCTCCGCACTCGTATGCGTATGGTCCTTCGGAAACAGCAGCGCAGTAGCCTCCGGCCCCGTGGCCTGCAGTCCATCGGCCTCCAGCGTCCCCATATCGACCAGCAGCACATGCTGCTGCGCCGCCAGGTCCTTCAACTGCGCGTCGTACCCCATGTCCCGCTCGATCTGCCCATCCTTCCAGATATTGCGGATGGTCAACGTCATCAGCATCGGGGTCACCTTCTTCTCCCGAGCCTCCCTGATGTACTTCCGCAGATACCAGCCATAGGTATGGACAATCTCGTGATGCCCATCCGGCAGCGTCACCTCCTTGTACTCATCGCCTAGCCCCTTCAGCGTCCCACGCGGCTTCGCGCCGTCCAGATCGCCGCCGTCGTTATGCCCCATCTGCAGGATGAGGAAGTCCCCCGGCTTCATCTCCGCCAGCACCTTATCCCAAGCCCCCTCGTTGATGAACGTCCGGCTGCTCCGCCCCGCCCGCGCCCGGTTCGCCACATTGATCTTCGTCGTGTCGAAATAGTGCGCCAGGTGATCGCCCCAACCCAGATCAGCCTGGTTCCGAGCAGTAGAGTCCCCCACAATGAACAGCGTAGGCAGCGCCGGATTCAGCGGCGCTTGTTGCTCTGCCGTCAACGACCCCTGAACCGGAGCATCCGGAGTTCCCGGAACCTGCCCCCAGACCACCCCACTCACCAACATCAACCCAGCAAGAACAAGCCCACGCATCGTCATCTCCCAACGCCCAGCGTCTCAGCAGCTTTCATATAGTTCCCATACCCAACGATCACGGTAGACCCAATCAGCAACGCCAGCCCGCAAGCCACCAGCATCTTCGTCCGCATGCTCGTCCCCTTCCACTCCTTCAGGAAGATCCCCCAGAGCGTCGCGAAGATGATGATGCTTGCCATGTGCAGAGTCCAGCTTGAGAAGTCGTACTTACCCATCTTCGTCTGACCCATCGAGTAGAAGAAGAACTGGAAGTACCAGATCACGCCCGCCAGGCCCGCGAAGAGGTAGTTGAACAGCAGCGTCGCACCAGACAACCGCTCCGAGTACTGCGGGTCTTCAGGATCGAAGTCAGCCAGCGTGTCGCCAGTCGTCTTAGCCGCCCGCATCGGGTTCAGCCCCGGCGTCCCCGTAAACTGCCCAATCGACCGGTTCTTCAAAATCAGAATCGAAGACCAAACAAAGTTCGTAATAAACCCGCCCCAAAGTACGACCACCAGGATCGGCAGGTTCTGCCAAAGATCCAACCGTCCACCAGCCAGCAGCCGCTCCTTGGTCAGATCGCCGATCGGCTTACCCGCATCCAGCCCAAACGCAAAGAACGAGCTCATCAGCCCCGCAAGCACTGCAATCGCCAGCCCCTTGCCGAAGTTGAAGTCCGTCTCGCCCGCCTCTTCCTTCTCCTCCGGCGTGAACTCCTTGTCTTTGGAGATGCCCGCCGCTCCGTTCACCGCCACGCCGATCACGCAAACCGCCACCCCCAGCAAAATCACCTGCCCGGAGCTCTGGTGCAGAATCTCCCCGAACTGCCCATGGATGATCGGAGGCACCACGGTCCCAAACGCCGCACACAATCCCAGCGCAATCGCATACCCCAACGCGATCCCCAGATAGCGGATCGCCAGCCCGAACGTCAGCCCACCCACACCCCACAGAATCCCAAACAGCAGCGCATAAATGACGTTCCGTGGATGCGCCGCATACGACTCCCGCAGAATCCGGAACAGGTTCGGCACAAAGTAACATCCAAGCACCAGCGGCGCAATAATCCATGCCGCCACACCCTGGATCAGCCAGTAGATCTCCCACGACCAGCGCTTGATTCCGCGAAAAGGGATAAAGTTGGTGGCGGACGCAAACCCGCCGATCCAGTGGTAGATAACGCCGATAAACGGATTGCTTCCCAACGCATGCCTCGTGAACGGAATGTACGCCCAATTGTCGTAAGCCTAAATCGCACTCATCGTATCTGATCGAAAGTGCGAAAGGGAAATATACTGCCTATTGAATCGGCCGCCGGCTCTTCGCTCCCCGGCAGCCCGCTCCCCGGAGGTCCCTCGTAGTGCGAGTCTCGCTCTTCATCACCTGTTACAACGACACTCTCTTCCCGGACACAGGTAAAGCCGTCGTCCGCGTCCTCGAGCGTCTCGGCCACACCGTAGACTTCCCCGCCGGCCAGACCTGCTGCGGCCAGATGCACTACAACACCGGCTACCAGGCAGACGCCATGCCGCTCCTCGAGCGCTTCGTCGAGCAGTTTCGCAACTCCGAAGCCGTCGTCGTCCCATCCTCCTCCTGCGTCGCCATGATGCGCGACCATTACCCCATCATGGCCGCCCAAATCGCCAGCCAGGGCAAGCACCCCCAACTCGTCCGTGAGGTCGAAGCCCTCCTACCCCGCGTCTTCGAGTTCTCAGAGTTCCTCACCCAGCGCCTCGGCCTGGAAGACGTAGGAGCCTACTTCCCCCACCGCGTCACCTATCACGCAAGCTGCCACGGCCTCCGCAACCTGCACCTCGGCGATGGCCCCCAGAAGCTCCTCCGCGCTGTCCGCGGCATAGACCTCGTAGAGATCAGCGGCCTCGAGCAATGCTGCGGCTTCGGCGGAACCTTCGCCGTCAAAAACGCCGAGGTCTCGAGCGCCATGCTCGCAGAGAAGACCACCGCCATCCTCAACACCAAAGCAGAGGTCTGCACCGCCTGCGATAACAGTTGCCTCATGCACATCCAGGGTGCGCTCCATCGCCAGCGCACCGGCGTCCGCACCCTCAGCCTTGCTGAGATCCTCGCCAGCGACGAAGGAGCCCAGGCATGAGCGGCACCGCCCTCGACCCACGCACCGCCCCCATCTTTCCCATGGCCGCCCACAAGCTCCTTGGCGATTCCCAACTCCGCAAGAACGTCCGCCACGCCACGGACGTTATCCAGAACAAGCGTCGCATCGTGGTCGGCGAGATGCCGGACTGGGAGGCCCTCCGAGAGTCCGGCAAGCAGCTTCGCGCCCACACCATGCAGCACCTCGGCCACTACCTCCAGCAGTTTGAGCGCAACTGCATCGCCGCGGGAGGCCAGGTCCACTGGGCCCGAGACGCCGCCGAAGCCCGCCAGATCGTCGTCGATCTCGCCCAGTCCGCCAAAGCCAAAGAGGTCATCAAGATCAAGTCGATGACCACCGAGGAGATCTTCCTCAACCCGGCTCTCAAGGCCGCCGGCATCCAGCCTTTCGAGACGGATCTAGCCGAACTCATCATCCAACTCGGCGGCGACCAGCCCTCCCATATCGTCGTCCCAGCCCTGCACAAGAACCGCGCCCAGATCCGTGAGATCTTCATGCGCGAGATGAACCTCCCTAACCTCGGCCACACCCCGCAGGACCTCGCCGACGCGGCCCGCCTTTACCTCCGCCAGAAGTTCCTCACCATCCACACCGCCGTCAGCGGTGCCAACTTCCTCATCGCGGAGACCGGCGGAGTCTGCGTCGTGGAAAGTGAAGGCAACGGCCGCATGTGCCTCACGCTGCCCAAGACCCTCATCACAATAGCCGGCATAGACAAGGTCATCCCCCGCTTCCAGGACCTTGAAGTCCTCCTCCAGCTTCTCCCCCGCTCCGCCACCGGCGAGCGCATGAACCCTTACAACTCCGTCTGGACCGGCGTCACGCCCGGCGATGGCCCAAAGAACTTCCACGTCATCCTCCTCGACAACGCCCGCACCGAGATCCTCGCCGACCACGAAGGCCGCCAGACCCTCAATTGCATCCGTTGCGGCGCCTGCCAGAACGCCTGCCCCGTCTACCGCCAGACCGGCGGCCATGCCTACGGTTCGGTCTACGCTGGCCCCATCGGCGCCATCCTCACCCCGCAGCTTCAACACATGGAGCACGCCCAGTCCCTGCCGTATGCGTCCTCCCTCTGCGGCGCCTGTTATGAGGTCTGTCCCGTCAAGATCAACATCCCGGAGGTCCTCATCCACCTCCGCAACAAGGTCGTCAAACAGAACGGCGCACTCACCCCGGAAGCTCTCGCCATGCGCACCATGGGCATGATCTTCCGCAGTGAAAGCCGCTTCCGTGCCGCGCAGCGTTTCGGCCGCATCGCAGAGACTCCCCTCGTCCGCAAGGACGGCCAGGGCCAGGGCTGGATCGGCTGGCTCCCCGGTCTGTTAGGCGGTTGGACCCAGGTCCGCGATCTCCAATCCATGCCCAAACAGACCTTCCGCGAGTGGTTCGAAAACCGCCCCCAATCGACCGGCAAACCAGCCCCCAAAAAGGGAGGCACTGATGTCCTCTAATTTGAAAAATCCAGCCCGAGAAGCCATCCTCTCCCGCATCAACATGGCCCTCCTGCCAACACCAGAGAGTCAGCCGGAAGACCACATCGCCACCTCCTGGTCCGCCATCCCACGCACCTTCCGCCATGACACCCAGGCCTCCCCGCAAGACGTCCTGCACCTCCTGATAGACCGTCTCCACGACTACGACGCGCAAGTCCTCACCTGCACGCCTTCCGGCATCACAGAGTCCATCGCAAAGATGCTCACCGCCCGAGGCGTCCGCAAGCTTCTCCTGCCCGCAGGCTTCCCCGAAGACATCCTGCCGCAAGGCTTCGAGTACATCCCCGACGGAAGAGAGGGTGAATCCCTCACCGCAGCCCAGCTGGACGCCACGGACGGCGTCATCACCCTGAGCACTCTTGCCATCGCCGAAACCGGTACCCTCGTCCTCCAGAACGTCCCAGGGCAGGGAAGGCGAGCCGCATCGCTCGTCCCGGACTACCACCTCTGCCTCGTCAACGCAGCAGACGTCAAAGCCACCGTCCCTGAAGCCGTCGCAGCCCTCCAGCCCACCGCCGCGCTCCCCACCACCTTCATCTCTGGCCCATCCGCCACTGCGGACATTGAGATGACCCGCATCAAGGGAGTCCACGGCCCGCGCTTCCTGGACGTCATCCTCATCTCGTCCGAGTAACCGCCATCCACCCAGATCCTTCTTGACAACAGCCCCCGGCACAGCGCAGTCTAACTGAGTTTCAATAGAGATGTTTTTTCAGTATTGTTGTGCTTGGGGGAGATTTCATCATGCCGGATTTGAACGGTGCAGTAACGGAGCAGGATCAACAGCGCGTGTGGGCAGCGCTCGACAAATTTCGCATCGAGATCCCGTCCTGGGGCTTCGCCAACACCGGCACCCGCTTCGGCAAATTTTCACAGCCCGCAGCCGCCAGCACCATCGAAGAAAAGTTCGCGGATGCAGCCCAGGTCAACGCCCTTACCGGCGTCTCCTCCACCATGGCCCTGCACGTCCTCTGGGACCTTCCCAGCGGCAAATCCGACATCCCCAAGATCCAGCAGCTTGAGCGCACCTACGGCATCCGTTCGGGCTCCATCAACCCGAACCTCTTCCAAGACCAGGAGTACAAGTACGGCTCCATCTGCAATCCCAGCGCGGAGATTCGCGGCAACGCCCTCTCGCACCTGCTCGATTCCGTAGAGATCGGCCGCGCCCTCAACTCCCGTGACGTCTCCATGTGGGTCTCCGACGGCTCCAACTACCCCGGCACCCAGAGCATCCGCCGCCGCATCGAGTACATGGAAGAGGTCCTCGCCGCCACCCACGCCGCCCTCGGTCCGGACCAGCGCATGCTCGTCGAATACAAGCCATTCGAGCCCGCCTTCTATCACACCGATATCGCTGACTGGGGCATGGCCCTCGAGCTCGCACGCCGCGCCGGCCCCAAGGCCAAGGTCCTCGTAGACACCGGCCACCACCTCCAGGGCACCAACATCGAGCAGATCGTCGCCTGGCTCCTCCACCTCAACGCCCTCGGTGGCTTTCACTTCAACGATCGCAAGTTCGCCGATGACGACCTCACCCTCGGCTCCATCGACCCCTACCAGGTCTTCCGCATCTTCCACGAGATCCTGTCCGATACGACCACGAACTTCAACGACATCGCCTTCATGATCGATCAAAGCCACAACCTCAAGGGCAAGGTCGAAGCCATGGTTCAAACCGTAGCCACCGCCCAGGAGCTCTACGCCAAAGCCGCCCTCGTGGACCACGCCAAGCTAGCCGAACTCCAGAAGTCCTGCAGCCTCGTCGAAGCCGAGGAGACCTTCCGAGAAGCCTTCTGGACCGACGTTCGCCCCATCGTCCGCGCCTGGCGCCAGTCCCACAACCTTCCCGCCAACCCTCTCACCGCTCTCGCAGAAAGCGGCTACGTGGAAAAGATCTCGCAGGAGCGCAGCGCAAAGAACGCCGCCAGCGTCTCCAGCTACGCCTGATCGCAGGGCCGTCTAGGATCTGCACGTAGCTCAACTGTTTTGAAAGGGCGGGACTTGAGTCCCGCCGCTCTGTTTGTGGCGATGAACCGGCTTGAGCCGCTGAGGGAATCGCGCCACCGCATCTTCCTGTGAAGCCAACCATCCCATCTGCCGTTCCCAGTGGTAATGTGGTGTGTATTGAAACGCCGCAGGAGTACGTTCCATTGAGAAAAACCACCAAGCGCCTCTACCTCATCCCCGTCCTCTCCAAAGCGCTGGATATCCTTGAGCTCCTCCAGACGGAAAACCAGCAGATGACGCTGGAAGCAATCCACCGCGAGACGAAGATCTCCAAAACCACCGTCTACCGAATCCTCAAGACCTTCGTCCATCGCGGCTACCTCTCGCAGTCGCAAGACGGCCTCTACCGCCAGGTCTCCCGCCCCAAGAAGATGCGCTTCGGCTTCGGCGGTCAGAGCGCGGAGATGCCCTTCTCAAACGAGGTCACCGAATCCCTCAAGCTCGCGGCAGCCTCCGTCGGCGTAGACCTCATGATTCTCGACAACTCCTACGACGGCCCCACCGCCATCCGCAACGTAGAGCAGTTCGTCGAAGCCCGCGTAGACCTCATCATCGAGTTCCAGGTCGAGCAAAACGTCGCCCCCATCATCGCCGACAAGATCGCCGCCGCCAACATCCCCCTCATCGCCATCGACATCCCCCACCCCCACGCCACCTTCTTCGGCGTAGACAACTACCGGGTAGGCGTAGAGGCCGGCGAAGTCCTCGCCGCCCACGCCGTCCGCCACTGGTCCGGCAAGGTCGATTGGATCCTCGGCCTCGACCTCCCCGAAGCCGGCCAGCTCGTCCAAAGCCGCATTACCGGAGCCTTTGAAGGCGTCCGAGCCACCATCGCGGACCTCCCGGACGAGTGCTTCGTCCGCATGGACGGCCGCGGCATCCGAGAGCGCAGCCGCAAGCTCGTCTCGGACTTCCTCCAGCGCCACCCCAAAGACAAACACATCCTCCTCGCGGCAGCCACGGACACCAGCGCCCTCGGCGCGCTTGACGCCGTCCGCGAGCAGAAGCGCGAGCGCAACGTCGTCATCGTCGGTCAGGACTGCATCGCGGAGGCCATCGCAGAGATGCGCGTCCCCAACTCCCCCATGATCGCCTCCATCTCCCATGAGACCGGCAGTTACGGCCAGAATCTCATCCACCTCGGCCTCGCCCTCCTCCGCGGCCAAACCGTAGCCCCATACAACTACGTCAACCACCGCCTCGTCACCCGCGAAACCCTTCCTCCTCTTTAACGCCCGTCATTCTGAGCGAAGCGAAGAACCCCCGTATTGGCTTTTGCCGTTGCATTTGCTCTTGCTCTTGCTTTGAAAGGGCGGGACTTCAGTCCCGCCGCTTGGCCCCCACCCACAAAACCGGCTTTAGCCGCCGAGGGAATAGCCGCAGCCATCCATCCCCGACGCATTCACCAAATCCCAATCCGAAAAAGTTGCCGTATTGACATTCAGTATGGAATGATTGGTGGGCGCAAAAATTCGCAGACCCCACCGTAGAACCACCAGGAGATCAGGCACACCATGGCACAGAATCAACTCAAGTTTCTAGAGGACCGTTGGGACGATAAGCTCGCGGAAACGCTCGACGCACCCGAACTCCTCCGTTACCGCTCCAACCTCCTCGGCTCGGATCTCCGCATCACCAACTTCGGCGGCGGAAACACCAGCTCCAAGCTCGATCAGAAAGACCCTTTGGACGGCCAGACCAAGCAGATTCTCTGGGTCAAGGGCTCCGGCGGAGATCTCGGCAGCATCAAGCGCGCCGGCTTTGCCACCCTCTATTTCGATAAGGTTCTCGCCCTCGAGAACGCTTACCGCGGCGTCGAGCTGGAAGATGAGATGGTCGGCATGTACCCCCTCTGCACCTTCGGCAACAACCCCGTAGCCGCCTCTATCGATACCTCCCTCCACGCCTTCCTGCCCTTCCCGCACGTCGATCACCTTCACCCCGACTGGGGCATCGCCCTCGCCGCATCGGCCAACGGCAAGATCAAGATGGAGGAGTTCAACAAGGAGTTCGGCCACAAGCTCGCATGGCTCCCCTGGCAGCGTCCCGGCTTTGAGCTCGGCATGATGCTCCGCAAGATCGTCCAGGAGACCCCCGGCTGCGATGGCGTCGTCCTCGGCGGCCACGGCCTCTTCACCTGGGGTAACACCCAGCGCGAGTCCTACCTCAACACCGTCACCATCATCGACCAGATCGGCCAGTTCATCGAGCGCCACGCCGCCCAGCCCGGCTACCAGCTCTTCAGCGGAGCCAAAGTTCAAGCACGCACCGACCGCTCAGAAATAGCCCAGTCCATCTTCCCCTACCTCCGCGGCATCGTCTCCCGCAGGCAGCGCTGGATCGGCAGCTTTACGGACGCAGCCTCGGTCCTCAACTTCGTCAACTCCGCTGAAGCCGAAGCCCTCGCGCACCTCGGCACCAGCTGCCCGGACCACTTCATCCGCACCAAGATCCGCCCCATGTTCATCAAGTGGAACCCCGCCGGCGACCCCTCGGAGTTGAAGGAACTCATCGCCACCGCCCTCGAAACCTACCGCGCAGAGTACGCCGACTACTACAAGGCTCACGCCCTGCTGGACTCGCCCGCACTCCGCGACGCCAGCCCCACCGTCGTTCTGATCCCCGGCGTAGGCATGTTCAGCTTCGGCAAGAACAAGACCGAAGCCCGCATCACCGGCGAGTTCTACATCAACGCCGTAGGCGTCATGCAGGGTGCCGGAGCACTCGGTGAAGGCAAGCAGTGCCTGGACGTTCCGCAGGCCGGCCCCGCAGCCAGTGCAGACAAGTTCAAGGTCCACCAGAACTACGTCGCCCTGCCCGCCAGCGAAGCCTTCCGCATCGAGTACTGGGCCCTTGAAGAAGCCAAGATCCGCCGCCAGCCACCCGAGAAAGAACTCAGCCGCCGCATCGCATTGATCGTCGGAGGAGGCAGCGGCATCGGCCGTGAGGTCGCTCTGCTCGCAGCCGAGCGTGGAGCCCACGTCGTCGTCGCGGACCGTGACACCAAGGGCGCCGAGTCCGTAGCCGCAGAGGTCAAAGCCCTCATCGGCAAGGAAGCCGTCACCCACGTCGCCATCGACATCACCGACCGCAAGGCCATCCGCTCGGCCCTGGACGCCACGATCGCGCAGTTTGGTGGAATAGACATCCTCATCAACACCGCCGCCATCTTCCCCTCATCGCCCGACGGCATCATCAACGACAACCTCTGGGCTGTCACCCTTGAGGTCAACGTCACCGCGAACTTCAAGCTGACCGACGAAGCCGCAATCATCTTCAAGGAGCAGGGAATCGACGGCTCCATCGTCCTCACCTCCTCCGCCAACGCCGTCGTCGCCAAGCGTGGCTCCGAAGCCTACGACGTCTCGAAGGCCGCTCTCAGCCACCTCGTCCGCGAGCTGGCCGTCTCCATGAGCCCTCTCGTTCGCGTCAACGGCATCTCGCCCGCCACGGTCGTCAAGGGAAGCACCATGTTCCCCCGCGACCGCGTCATCGCCTCCTTGAGCAAGTACAACCTGCCCTTCCAGGAGACGATGACAGACGACGAACTCCGCAACGTCCTAGCCGGCTTCTACGCCAAGCGCACCCTCACTCACACCCCCATTGACCCCCGCGACTGCGCCCAGGCCATCATGTTTTTGGCCGGCCCCGCAGCCCGCTGCACCACCGGCCACCTTATCCCGGTAGACGGCGGTTTGGTTGAGGCTTACCTCCGCTAAGGGTCTTTGCCGCTGTTTGTTTCAAGTCGTCATTCTGAGCGAAGCTCAGAACCTCCGTATTGGCTTTCGCCGTTGCATTTGTTCTTGCTTCTGAGATAGGCCGGGGATTCAGCCCCGGCCTATCAGGAACACCAACAAATCCGGGCTTCAGCCCCCGGGACCTGCTCTCCGATCGCCCGCCATCTATCTCTTACGGAGCCCACCCGTGCCTCACCCCACCGACCCCCGCGCCCTCATCGCCATAGACCTCGGCGCCGAATCCTGTCGCGTCTCCCTCCTCCGCTGGATCGATTCCAAGCCCACCCTCACCCTCGTCCACCGCTTCCCAAACTCCCCCCGCGAAACCCCGCAAGGCCTCCGCTGGGACCTGGCTCACATAAAAAAGGGCCTTCACCAGGGCCTCACAGAAGCCGCCGCACTAGCCCCAGAGGGCATCCGCTCCATAGCCGTAGACGGCTGGGCCGTAGACTACGTCCGCCTCAACGAAAGCAGCGTAGCCACAGCAGACCCCTATTGCTACCGCGACGAGCGCACCTTGGCCTCTGAAGCCGCCCTCCATAAGATCATCTCCGCAGACCGCATGCGAGAGATCACCGGCATAGGCATCCTCCGCATCAACACCCTCTACCAGCAATCAGCAGACACCCCGGATAATCAGCAACGACCCTGGCTCAACCTCCCCGAGTACATCCTCCACACCCTCGGAGCCCGCCCGGTCGCCGAGTACACCAACGCCACCCACACCCAGATGATCGACCTCGCCACCCGCACCTGGTCCTCAGAAATCCTGACCGCAGCCTCCCTCCCGATAACAACCTTCCCCGAACTAGTCCCCCCCGGCACCCAGCTAGGCCGCCTGACAGGCCCCTTGGCCGCCCTTCCAGCCTACAAAGACACCATCCTCATAGCCCCCGCCACTCACGACACCGCCTCCGCCATCGCCGGCATCCCCGCCCATGGTGACGACTGGGCCTACATCTCCTCCGGCACCTGGTCTTTAGTCGGCACTCTCCTTGAGACCCCAAGCAATCACCCCGAAGCCGCCGCCGACAACTTCACCAACCTCGGCGCAGCCGGCGGCCTCACCTGCTTCCACAAGAACGTCAACGGCATGTGGCTCATCCGCCAGTCCATCGACTTCTGGTGCGAAAACGGCCAAACCTGGACCGTCCAGGACCTCGTAGCCGCAGCAGAAAAACTCCCCGCCCCCACGGACCTCCTCGACGTAGACGACCCCGACCTACTGCTCCCCGGCCACATGCCCCAGCGCATCAACAAGCAACTCACCACCCGCAGCCTGCCAAAAATCGATGAGAATGACGCCCCCGCCATCGCCAACCTCATCTTCCACTCCCTCGCCGCCCGTTACGCCCAGGTCCTTATCCACATCGCCCTCCACTCCGGCAAGACCTTCCGTCGTCTTTTCCTCGTCGGAGGCGGCAGCCAGAACCTCTTCCTCAACCGCCTCACGGAAGCCGCAACCGGCCTGCAAGTCCACAGGGGCTCCCAGGAATCCAGCACCCTCGGCAACTTCGCCATCCAGCTAGCCAGCCTCGAAACCCCCGAAGGCACCCCCATCACCCCCGCCCAGATCTCCCATTGGGCCCAGGTCCTCGAGCACGCTCCCCACACCGCACCCAAAAACTGAAGACAGAAAAAGACAAAACCACCAGATGGAAAGCCGGAGGTGTCTCTCGTCGTTTTCTCTGGAGGGACCCGCTCATCCGCCGCCCATCCCCTTCGCCCTGCAATAGTTCCATTCCGCCGCGATTAATACTTTGTTCACCCAACGAAACTTCCCTCGCCAAAATCGCGTCTCAGTTTCTATCAACGCATCATTGGAAAAATTCAGTCAAAGGAACTCGCATGGCACTTAAGCTGACCTACTGGACCCTCACCCTGATGTTCTTTGTCGCACTCACCTTCTCCTTTGAAGGTCACGCCTACGCCTACGTCGACCCAGGCTCAAGCCTGCTCCTCTTCCAAAGCGTCAGCACTGTCGCCACCGGCGTCCTATTCTACTTCCGCCGCCGCATCAAGCGCCTCTTCACCCGCACGCCTGTGAAGCCCGCCCAGCAACCCGCAATCCCTGTCCTCGCCCGCAAACAGTAACACCCGCGCAGTTCCCGTTCGGATGAGAGGGGGGCTTCAGCCCCCCGTCCACGGACGAGAAAAGAAGGGGCTTTAGCCTCGGGTCTTCCCCATCTCGGCGCAAAGCCCCTACCCACAGAACTGGCCTCTCCGTACATGATTGCTGCGCCTCCCCTCCATACCTTCCGAGATCCATCCGGCTCCGTCGAACTCCGCACCGACGCCATCTACCGCACCGTGCACGCCCCGCACGACGAAGAGCTCCTCTCCTTCCTCGCCACTCCCCTCGCCGCCACCCTCGTAGCCCAGGGTCGCCTCGTCGCTTCTGAACAAATTGAGACAAGCCCCACCGTCCTCCGCCACCCTCGCATCGCCTTCCCGTCCTATCCCTGGGAGTGGTCCCCGGCCGAGTGGCTTGCCGCCGCCGAACTCACCCTCAACCTCTCCCTCGACCTCCTCGCCGAAGGCTGGATACTCAAGGACGCCACCCCTCTCAACGTCCTCTTCAACGGCCCAGACCCAATCTTCGTAGACGTAGGCTCCATCGCCCGGCTCGACACCACCCAGCCCATCTGGTTTGCTTACGGACAGTTCATCCGCACTTTCCTGCTCCCCATGCTGGCCTATTCGCGCCTCGGCTGGCCTCTCAGCGCCACCATCGCACGCCGCGACGGCTACGAGCCCGAAGACCTCTACGCGGCGCTCCCATGGACCGCCCGCCTCCGCCAGCCCGCACTCTCCGCCGTTACCCTACCCCAGTTCCTCGCCTCAAAGAAATCCTCCGCCGCCCCCATCGCGCCCCCAAAGAAGAAGCAGGACGACCCTGAACTCGTCCAGCACATCCTCCGCAAGACCTTCACCACCCTCCTCGGCCACATGCGCCGTGCCACCCCGGCTCCCCACGCCAGCACCTGGACCGGCTACACCAACGCCCTCACCCACTATGAGCAGCAGGACCGCGATGCCAAGCTCACCTTCGTCGCAGAAGCCCTGGCCCAGTCATCCCCCACCCGAGTCCTCGACGTAGGCTGCAACAGCGGCGTCTTCTCCAACCTAGCCTTCGAGGCCGGGGCAGAAGTCGTCTCCATCGACACCGATCAGCAGACGATCGACCACCTCTCCATCACCCTCCGCAACTCCGGCAAGAAGATCCTCCCCTTGGTCGTAAACCTGGCCCACCCCACCCCCGCCGCCGGCTGGCGCAACCAGGAGTCCCGTTCCTTCCTCGACCGCACCCAAGGCACCTTCGACACCGTAATGATGCTCGCCGTCATCCACCACGTCCTCCTCCGCGAGCAGATCCCCCTGGACCGCATCGCAGACCTCTGCGCCGCCATCACCACCCGCCACCTCATCCTCGAGTGGGTCCCACCCACCGACGAAAAGTTTCTGGAACTCGTCCGCGGCCGCGAATCCATCTTCGCCCCCATTACCGAGGCCGCCTTCCGCACCATCTTCGCCCAGCACTTCTCCATCCTCCGCGAGCAGACCCTTCAGAACGGCCGCATCCTCTTCCACTTCACCAAGCCCGAACCCAGTAAGCTGGAAGCGTGAAATCAGTTCTTCGTTCCGCGTCCCTTGCCTTCGCCCTCACGACCCTCTACCTACTCAACCTCACCGGCCCCCTCATCTCGCCGGAGCACGACCTCGCCTTCCACTTTCCCGCCGCCGCCTCCATCCTCTTCCTTCCCGTCCTCATTGATATCGCCCTCCTCTTCCTCGTCCTCACGGCCGTGCTCCTCGCCGCCGCTCGCAATCGCCGCGTTCAGCTCGTCGTCTGGTCGATCCTCCTGCTTCCCATCCCCGCCATCCTCCTCAGCACCATCGCCTCCTTCTCCGGCAAGCGAGTCCCCCAGCCCCTGACCCTCGCCTTCGCCTTCCTCCCCATCCTCGCCCTGCTCTTCATCGCCGTCCGCCTCCGCCATCTCATCCCCCGCTTCCGCCGTCTCCGCCCCGCCGTCGAATCCATCTTCGCCTTCATCGCCGTCAGCGGCCTCATCATCGTCGCCGAGCTCCTCTGGTTCAACTACCAGGCCCGCAACAACAACGCCCCCCCGGTCCTTCACGTCTCAACGGTCTCGCAACCAGCCCCCAACCGCATCATCTGGCTCCTCCTCGACGAGCTCTCCTACGACCAGCTCTACGAGCACCGCTACCCCGGCCTCCAGCTCCCCGCCTTTGACCGCCTCGCCGCCCAATCCTCCCTCCTCACCCACGTCGAGCCTGCCAACGAGTTCACCCGCGTCGCCGTCCCCTCCCTCCTCACCGGCGAGATCCTCGAAGACACCCGCCAATCCTCAGACGGCCTCCACCTCGGCCTCAAGGACGACGAAACCGCCCAATGGTCCCGCCTCGACCCCGCCAACACCGTCTTCGCCGACGCCCTCGCCGCCCACTACTCCACCTCCGCCGTAGGCTGGTACGAGCCCTACTGCCGCATCTTCCCCTCCGTCCTCGACCATTGCTTCTGGATCTACGGCGACGACATCCCCGGCGGCATCTCCGCCCGCCGCACCACCTCCGCCAACGTCGTCGCCTCCTTCCAGACCCTGGGCCGCCACGTCCTTGAGAACCTCCACCTCGGCCGAACCTCGGAGGATCAGGACCAGGCCCTCCGCGACGTCCACGGCCACCGCGCCGACTACCAGGCCCTCCTCACCGCCGGTGACGCCGCCCTGGCCGATCCCAGCTCCACCTTCCTCTACCTCCACATGCCCATCCCCCACCCCTTCGGCTTCTACGACCGCCGCACCCACTCCTTCCCAGACCACCAGACCTCCTACCTCGACAACCTCGCCCTCGCCGATGAATACCTCGCCCACGTCCGCCAGATCCTGGAAAAGCAAGCCCAATGGGACAACGCCACCGTCATCGTCATGGGCGACCACTCCTGGCGCACCAGCTTCGTCTGGTCCGTCTCCCCCCACTGGACCCCCGAAGAAGACCTCGCCAGCCACCACGCCAACTACGACGAGCGCCCCGCCTACCTCATCAAGCTCCCCCACCAGCAAACCCCCACCCGCATCGGCCATCGTTTCGAGGCCTCCCACACCCGCCCCCTCATCAAAGCCCTCCTGACCCACCAACTCCAAACCCCCGCCGACCTAACCGACTGGATCGACTCCCAGCAATAACCAATAACCGCCAAAGCACAACGACTGGCCAATACCAAAGTAAGCCGTCCCTGCAATGAGCCGTCACCAAAAAAGGTCGTCATTCAGAGCCTCCGTATTGGCAGTTGCCGTTGTCGTTGCCCTATGTTTGTCATTCCCGAAGGGAATCTGCTTCTGAAGTTGCAGTTGTCCTCGCCGTTGCCTGTTTTTATCCCGCTTTTATCCTCTTTATCCGCGTTGCGCCCTTCGTCTCCCCAGCCCCGAACTCCCAAAATCCCCACCCCACACAGACCGACCCCCATTCATCTGCATCTATGCATAATGACAAGACAAGAAACTCTGGAGCCGTCCGCACATGGAATTCCACATCGCACGCTCTCTCCGAGAGAAGCTGAACATCGACGACCTCCTCTTCAGCTACACCGGCAACCTCGTCTTCGCCAACGTAGCCGCCAGCCGCAAGCTCGCGCAGCAACTAAACGACTTATCCCCGGAAAAAGCCGCCATCGCCCCCGTCAACGCCGGCGCCCTCTTCGCCATGGGGCTCATTGACGAGCTCTCCCACGCCATGATCGCCAGCTATCGTCGCGACATAGACCCCGCCGTCCTGACCGATGCCCTCGCCTTTATCGAGCAGCAAACCTCCAAAGCCGAAGTAGAAAAGCTGCTCATCACCTTCACCGAGCAGTTCCCCAACACCGCCATCCTCCGCGGCCAAATCACTGCAGCCAAATGGCTTGCAGGCACCACGGAAGGCCTCCCCAACCGCGAAGCCGCCCTCGAGGAACTCCTCCTCCTCTGGCTCGCCAACAAAAACACCGCCTTCGCCCCCTTCAAGATTCTCTTCGCGGACAAAACCCTCGAAGAAAACACAACCTACAAGACCGTAACCCCCACATTCCCCACCTACTTCGCCAGCCGCCCCCAGGTTGAGATCGGCAGTCTCCTCGACGCCCTCATCGCCCCCATGCTCGCCTCGCCGGACTCCCTCACCGGCCAGTTGGACTACATCCGCGAGCACTGGTCCAAGACCCTAGGCCCCGAACTCAAGCGCCTCCTCCTCGCCATCGACGTCCTCAAGGAAGAAGACATCGCCATCTGGATGCGCTTTCACCCGCCCACGCCGGACCGCTTCGGCCACTCGGAGCCCGGGCGCCACTCCCACGGCTTCGTCGGAGACGAGTACGTCGGCTTTGACGAGGACTTCGTCGTAGGCGCAGACGGCATCCGCCGCGCCAAAAAGTACGATAAAGACCATCAGGCCCCGCTCAACGAGTACGAAGCCTTCTCCCAGGACTACGCCTGGATGCCCAACGTCGTTCTCATGGCCAAGAGCACCTACGTCTGGCTGGAGCAGCTCTCCAAAAAATATCTCCGCCACATCTACCGCCTCGACCAGATCCCGGAAGAAGAACTCCGTCTCATGGCTGATCGCGGCATGACCGGCCTCTGGCTCATCGGCCTCTGGGAGCGCAGCACAGCCTCCCGCACCATCAAGCGCCTGCGCGGCCAGGCTGACGCCGTAGCTTCCGCTTACTCGCTCAAGGAGTACCGCATCGCTGAAGACCTCGGCGGCACCCAGGCATACGAGCACCTCCGCGATCTCGCCGCCCGTCACGGCATCCGCCTCGCCTCGGACATGGTCCCAAACCACATGGGCATAGACTCCACCTGGGTCACCGAGCACCCCGACTGGTTCATCTCCCGCAACGAGTCCCCATTCCCCGTCTACTCCTTTGAAGGCCCGGACCTCTCCACAGACTCCCGCGTCGAGATCAAAATCGACGACCACTACTACGACCAGACAGACGCCGCCGTAGCCTTCCGCCTCCGCCAGCGAGCGACCGGAGAGACCAGCTTCATCTACCACGGCAACGACGGCACCACCTTCGCCTGGAACGACACCGCCCAGCTTGACTACAGCAAGGCCTTCGTCCGCGAGCAGGTCATCCAGACCATCTTCTACGTCGCCCGTCTCTTCCCCATCATCCGTTTCGACGCGGCGATGACCCTGGCCAAGCGCCACGTCCAGCGCCTCTGGTTCCCGCTCCCCGGCGTAGGCGGCTCCATTCCTTCACGGGCTGAATCCGCCATCTCCAACGAAGAGTTTGACGCCCTCATGCCCAATGAGTTCTGGCGTGAGGTCGTAGACCGCGTCGCCGTGGAAGTCCCCGGCACCCTCCTCCTCGCGGAGGCCTTCTGGCTCCTGGAAGGCTACTTCGTCCGCACCCTCGGCATGCATCGCGTCTACAACAGCGCCTTCATGAACATGATTCGCGATGAAGAAAACGCCAAGTACCGCTCCTACCTCAAAAAGACCATCGAGTTCGACCCCGACATCCTCGGCCGCTACGTCAACTTCATGTCCAACCCTGACGAAAAGACCGCCGGCGAGCAGTTCGGCGATGGCGACAAGTTCTTCGGCTCCTGCACCCTGTTGGCCACCCTCCCCGGCCTCCCCATGTTCGCCCACGGCCAGATTGAGGGCTTCAACGAGCGGTACGGCATGGACTTCAAGCAGGCCCGCATGGATGAGCACCCCAACGAAGGCCTCATGGGCCGTTACCAGCACGAAATCGCGCCCCTGCTCAAAAAGCGTTACCTCTTCGCCGGCAGCGCCAACTTCGTCCTCTACGACTTCTGGGGAGAGCACGGCTCCGTCGACGAAAACGTCTTCGCCTACTCCAACCGCGTCGGAGACGAGCGCGCCGTCGTCCTCTACAACAACGCCTATCAGTCCACACGCGGCACCATCCACATCTCCGCCGCCTCCATGGACAAGGGCAGTGGCAACCTCGTCCAGCGCAGCATCGTAGACGGCCTCGCCGTCTCCACAGACGATGGCATGGTGCTCGCCTACCGCGATCCAGTCCGTGATCTCGAATACCTTTACCGCGCCTCGGACCTCCGCGACCGCGGCCTCACCGTCGATCTCCGCGGCTACGGCTACGTCGTCTTCCAGAACTGGCGTCAGCTTCGTTCCACCGAGCAATATCCCTGGGATCGCCTCGCGGACATGCTCCAGGGAGCCGGAGTCCGCAGCGTAGAAGAGGCCATCTCCAAACTCCGCCTCCGTCCCCTCCACGAGTCCCTCCGCCACGCCATCTGCGCCTCCCACATCGCGGCCTTTGACGATGCCGCCAAAAAAGCCGCCCACGAAACCATTTCGGACGCCGGCAACAAGATTGAAAAGCCCGCCCCTCCAGCCGCCGTCTCGGAACTCACACTCGAGCCCACCCCAACCGCCCCCTTCAGCACGCGCCTCAAGCCCTTCGTTGACGCCGGCATCACCTTCGCGGACCGCGCCAAAGAGATGCTGCCTGAGGAACCGGCTGCACCCACGCCCGAACTCACCACCAAACCAGCGGCTCAACCCACTCCAGAAGAGATCGCAACCGAGGTCTCTGCAGTCACAAAGACGCCAGTCGAACCCGTCCTTGCGCCAGAGCCCGCAGCGCCTGGAAACACCTACCAGCAAAATGCGGAAGCTCTCGCCACCGCCCTCGTAGCCCAGGCCGCAGCAGCCTTGAAAACTCCCACCCCATTACCGGCCAACAAATGGCCCATCACCCTCGCCTGGGCCACCATAGCCGCACTCCCCACCCGCCCGGACCTCACCCCCGCTGAAATCTATGACCGCCTTTACCTCCGCTCTGCCTTGGCGGAGATCTTCAACAGCCTCGGTCTGGAAGGTGAAGAAGCGTGGCGTGCCGCAGCCCTCGTCCGCATCCTCCTCACCACCCCCGACTGGACCGATCCTGACCTCCTCTGGCTCGCCGGTTCCAGCCAGTCCAACGGCATCACCTACCTCAACAAGGAACGCTTTGCTGAACTAACCGCCTGGCTCGATCTCCCAGCCATCCTCACCGGCGCGAAACCCAAAGCTGTCGACGCCATCACTGCGCTGGAGAAAGCCGGCTATCGCCTCGACCGCTACCTCGCCCCTGCAAAGCTGGAAGCTGGCAGTTCCAAGCTGACGGCTGGACAGGAAAAGCCTTCACCCACCTCACCCATATCCGAGGAAGTTGAGGTCGCTCGAAAATAATTTCTTCAAAACACTGAGCAAATTCGCATGTCAAGCCCCAAAACGACCTAACTCCTACATTCCAAAGGGAATAAAGTGGTAGTAATATAGTTGACGAATCAAGATAGAATCGTTATCTTAGATTCATGAGCAGCCCTAAGACACTTCAGCAAGCGATCATCTTCTACTCCGAACCCAAGAACTGCATTGCGGAGATGGTAGCGCAGCGTTGGCCCGATGGTGTGGTGATTTGCCCCACTTGTGGCCGCAATGACGTGTCATGGCTTGCGGCTCAGAACAAATGGCAGTGCAAGAGCAGACACGCGAAACGCCAGTTCTCCGCCAAGGTTGGGACCATCTTCGAGGATTCCCCCCTCGGTCTGGACAAATGGCTGATGGCTACCTGGATGCTTTCCAATTGCAAGAATGGAGTTTCCTCCTATGAGATTGCCCGCAACATCGGCGTAACTCAGAAGAGCGCGTGGTTTATGCTGCATCGCATCCGTCTCGCCATGACTGAGACGGATGACACCCAGCTTGGCGGCGCGGGATCGGCACCCATCGAAGTTGATGAGACTTTCGTAGGCGGCAAGGTCAAGAATATGCACAAGTCCAAGCGCGTCAAAGGCTTGAACTACTCCGCTGGCAACGGTAAGGCTATCGTCCTCGGGATGCTGGAGCGCGGTGGTAAGGTTCGCGCTGGAGTTGTAGAGAATCGCAAGCTCCCCAGCATGAACGGCCCTGTAGCGGCAAACGTAGCGGCGGGATCGCACCTCATCAGCGATGAACACGCCGTCTATCCTTTCATCGCAGCCCAGAACGCCTACTATCACGAGATCATCAAGCACGTTGAAGGCTACGTGAACGGCCATATCCACACCAATGGCATTGAGAACTTCTGGTCCTGCCTGAAGCGTGGCCTTACCGGAACCTACATCTCTGTTGAGCCGATTCACCTTGATCGTTATGTTGACGAGCAGGTTTTCCGCTTCAACAATCGCCACAAACAGACCGACGCAACCCGCTTCGCCAAGGTTCTATCCCAAGTGACTGGTAAACGCCTCACCTATGCCGAGGTCACCGGCAAGGTGCATGAAACGGCCTTCTGATCTATACAGGAGGGGACGCGGCAAGAAAGCCGTGGTGAAACCATGAGGTGCTTGCTATCATTGGCGACTCAGGCATGACGCAGAGTTTGTAGGTAGATCGCCGTGCATACTGCGATTATTCCTATTGCGATCACAGTCCAATCCAAAAGACCGAGGTTCCTCAATCGTGTTCGGAAGCCGTAGGTGGACAAGAATTGCCCTCGCGTTGAATTTGGCTGGTACTTTACTTTTGTTCTATTCATTTCAGGCCACCTCCTCTTCTTTTCGACTAATCTCGCGACCGGTGAGCGAGATTTTCAAACAGGATAGAGAGTTCTCAATCTGTGTCGAGGATTATACCCTTCTCAGCACCAACGCTAGAGGAGGAGTCATGATGGGGCATAGTGGATGCCCAAAGGGAGAAGATGACCGTCCGGCAGCCGTGGTAAACACAGAGCATCCGGCGTTCATTACCACTGGATTCATCATGATCGTCATTGGTTTTATCATCCAGTTCTTTGCTGTACCAGAACCAAAGTCAATTTCCGATCTGAGGCGTGAAATCAAAAACCTAAAGATGCGCGAGGCTGCTACGAGAGACCACGAGGTCTAGGTTTAGATGCATTAGTTTTTTTCTCAGCCTCTATGCGCTTCTGAAGCTCTTCTTTAGAGACACTCAGAATCTTCTTCATTGCCGAATCGAAGTTCTCACGTTCCGTCATATGTTTCCTCCGTACTCTGCGTTGAAGCGTCTTCTGACATACGCTCTAGCTTTAGAAGAAATCTGGGCTATAGCTCCGTCCTTAGTTTGTGCGATAAAACCAGACACGCCAATTCTTGCTTCTTCACGCCCAATGCAGTGTCCCATAGTTCTAGGATTTAGCAGTATAGGAGCGCACATTTCTGTCTTCTTGCTCTTCACATCTCGCAGAGCTTGAAGGAGTGCATATGCAGCAAAATCAGACGGCTCAAGAATTCTACTTTTAGGGATAGCCGACCATTTAGCTACTCTTGGTAGGCCTCCTGGGGTTTTCCACTCTTCCATTTCAAATGCCAATTTTAGGAAAGATTCACGAACTCCTGAGAACTCATCTTGCTGCTCGCAGATAACTTCAACTCTGTCCTCGGGAGGCAGAACGGCCATGGAGTAACCCAAAACCATGAGCATAGCTAAGTGATAGCCACTGGCTATTACTTCTCCCAAAGTTCCCTGTATCAAATCCAAGTAATCGCTAACTTTCACCGAAGCGTACACGAGGGTAAGCCCACATTGACTAGGGATTCCACCCAAATCAGCGAGCATGGCTGTATGCCTGTTTCGTTTCCAGCGAAGATCTTTCATGTGAAGGCTTGGGCGATTATGGCGAGCCAGACTTTCACCCCATAGCCTCATGCACAAATTCCACGATTCATCATTGCCAATGAAGCCAGCTACTACCGCATAACCGTCGTTTTGCTCTAAGCTCTCATCGAGATACATTGTCAGCATTAGGGCGAAACTCGCGGGGAAGTCATGAGGAGAACAGCATAAACCCTCAAGATCAGCGTGCGCATAGGTATTCATTTCCCATTCTTCAGTCTGTTGAGTTCACTACCCAACTTTAGTGGAAAACATCTTGATTCGTCAAGTATGTTATTACCAATAAAGTTGGGGTATTCCCCCTGTGCAATCACGTATAATTAATGCATACCCGAAAATCAGCAGAAGTACCTCAAGCAGAGCCTAAGTCCTTTAGATGCAAGACTTTGCAGCTCAGGTCCTGTGTTTTCAAGATCTTACATGCCTAGTCCAGACCTAAACTATCTGGAATGAAGACTTTAGATCGAAACAGGCAGGGTGGGGGTACCCCCTCGGCCACGGAGAATCTGCATTGAACCAAGGCTCCCGCCTCGCGCTCCTGGCCCTGATTGCAGCCCTCACGCTCCCCGCCGGAGCCGCCGTCCCAAATCGGGAAGAGCAGGCTCGTTGGAGCCGTGAAGCAGCAGCCGTCCAGATCGTCCGCGATGACTGGGGCATAGCCCACGTCCACGGCAAGACAGACGCCGACGCAGTCTTCGGCATGATCTACGCGCAGGCCGAGGACGACTTCAACCGGGTCGAGTCGAACTACCTCGACTCCCTCGGCCGCCGCGCGGAGTCCGAAGGCGAAAGCAAGATCTACCAGGACCTGCGCCAGAAGCTCTTCATAGACCCTGAAGCCCTGAAGAAGGAGTACGCCGCCAGCCCCCAGTGGCTGCAGCAACTCATGAACGCCTGGGCCGACGGCCTCAACTTCTACCTCGCAAAACACCCCGAGGTCAAACCCAAAGTCATCCAGCGCTTCGAGCCATGGATGGCCCTCTCCTTCACCGAAGGCTCCATCGGGGGCGACATTGAACGAGTCGATCTAAAGAAACTGGAGGCCTTCTACACCCACAAACCCCTCGTAGCCGAGGTCGTAAACCCGAAGGAAGAGCCCGAGCCAAAAGGCTCCAACGGCTTCGCCATCGCCCCCTCCAACTCCGCCTCCCACCACGCTCTCCTCTGGATCAACCCACACACCTCCTTCTTCTTCCGGTCGGAGCTCCAGATGACCAGCGATCAGGGTCTCAACGCCTACGGCGCCGTCACCTGGGGCCAGATCTTCATCTACCAGGGCTTCAACGACCGCGCCGGATGGATGCACACCTCCTCCAACGTAGACGCGGTAGACGAGTACCTCGAGTCCATCCACGGCACCGAAGGCCACTACACCTACATCTACGCCGGCACGGAACATCCGGTCACCCAGCGCCAGATCACCGTCCCCTACGCCACCCCCCAGGGCCCCGCACAAAAGACCTTCACCGCCCTCTACACCAGCCACGGCCCCATCATCCGCGAAGAAAATGGAAAGTGGGTCTCCATCCAGCTCATGCAGGAGCACATCAAGGCCCTCGAGCAGTCCTACACCCGCACCAAGGCCCGCAACTACCAGCAGTACCTCCAGACCATGGAGCTCAAGGCCAACTCCTCCAACAACACCATCTTCGCCGACGCCGACGGCGACATCGCCTACTGGCACGGCAACTACATTCCCCGCCGCGACCCCCGCTTCAACTACACCCACCCTGTAGACGGCACAGACCCCGCCACCGACTGGCACGGCCTCCTCACCGTAGCCGAGACCCCTCACCTCCTCAACCCCGCCAGCGGCTTCCTCTTCAACGTCAACAACTGGCCCTGGGCCGGCGCAGGCTCCAGCAGCCTCCACCAGAAGGACTACCCCGCCTACGTCGAGCAGGGAACAGAGACCCCCCGCGGCCTCCACGCCATCCGCGTCCTCGACGGCAAGACCGGCTTCACCCCCGCCTCCCTCATCGCCGCCGCCTTCGACAGCTACCTCCCCTGGTTCGACAAGCCCATCCCCGCCCTCCAGGCCGCCTGGAGCGCTCTACCCCCCACCGACCCCACAAAATCCAAACTAGCCCTCCAGGTCGAGACCCTCCGCGACTGGAACCACCGCTGGTCGTCTGACTCCTTCGCCACCTCCCTCGCCGTCTACTGGGCAGAGGAGGTCCGCGCCAAACTCACCCCCGCCGCCCGCAAAGCCGGCCTCTCCGTAGAGGAGTACAGCACCACCCCAGCCGCCGCCCCCATCCTTATCGCGGCTTTGAACAACGCCTCCACCCAGCTCACCACCGACTTCGGCACCTGGAAGACCCCCTGGGGAGACATCAACCGCTTCCAGCGCCTCGACGGCCAGATTATCCAGCCCTTCAACGACGCCAAACCCAGCCAGGCCGTCCCCTTCACCTCCTCCCTCTGGGGCTCTCTCGCCTCCTTCGGCGCGAAGACCTACCCCGGCACCAAAAAGCGTTACGGCACCAACGGCAATAGCTTCGTCGCAGTCGTTGAATTTGGAGACAAGATCCGTGCCCGCGCCGTCACCGCCGGCGGCGAAAGCGGCCACCCCGAATCGAAGCACTTTGACGACGAAGTCTCCCGCTACATCACCGGCGACCTCCGCGACATCTACTTCTACCCCGACCAGCTCAAAGGCCACACAGAGCGCACCTACCGCCCGGGCGAGTAGACGTTCCAAAGACAACTCTCCAGACCTTCACCTCGTCTCACCTCAAGCGAATGAATGGCGAATAAGCCGCTCGCAAAAATGAGGTGTCACCGATGAGTGAACGCGAAGTAGTCCTGGACCAGCCGCAAGTAACAGACGAACAATCAGAAGCGTTACGCAACGCCACAGAGCGTGCCGAAAAAGCTGAAGCAGAGCTTGCCAAACTGAAGACTGCAAAGGCCCCTGCCCGAACCTCGGAAGAGACCAAGCAACCGCCGAGTCCTAGTACAGAGATCAACACCGCCGACGTTGAAGATGAGGAGAGCCCAGACGTAGAAACTTCTGGCTCGGCGGACACAGGTGGCGTTGAAGAACTCCGTAAGGACTCCATGATGGCCCACCTGCTGGACTCGCTGGCAGCAGGCAAGGATATAGGCCACCACGGAAGGCTCGTCTTTGCCATGGTCGCTCGCCACTTCCTCCCGCACGATGAGGTGCTGCGCTACCTGACGCATGACAAGGACTTCTCAAATGAGCAGGCGCTCCTTATGCTGCGTCAGGTCGAAGGCCGCGACTACAGCCCACCTAAGCGCGAACGCATCTTGGAGTGGCAGAGTCAGCAGGACTTCCCCATCCTTCCCGATCCTGAAGACCCGGACTGCGGCAACCTCTACCGCAACCTGAAGTTCCCGACCGAGATCTACGATCACATTGGTCACTATCAGGAAGAAAAGCTGCACTCTGGCGAGTAACTAAGTGCTCTGCAACTCCGCCGCAATCGCATCCCATAGCGCCAGGCGGGCCTCTACGGCTTCGACAGCCGCGTCGCCCGCCTCGAGCCATTTCAACTCATCATCGCCACAAAGATTCGCCACCATCTGCAGCGCCATCGGCCCATGCTCGTCGCCGTCCACTTCAATGTGCCGGTCCAGGTACCACCGAAACAGCGTTAGTTGCCCGCTCAACCGATCATCCTGGTCTCGGATAAAGCCACGGAAGATATCCGGGATCAGGTCTTCACGCCCAAACGTAAACGCAGCCGCAATCTCGTGCAGCCTTCCACCCGCGATCACGCGAAACGTCTCCGCCACGAATGCTTGTGCAGCCCTCGAAGCCCCAGCCTGAGCCAATGCCTTCGGAACGGACAATCCATTGTTCAGAAATGTAATCACCGCCTCGATCGTGACCGTTGGCGCTCCGCACGCCCGCATCGCCTCCAGATAAAGCTCAAAGTGGCTGACAGGACGTCCTTCATAGGCATCAGACTCTTCCCCAAGCACGATCTCGTTGACCAACCGACGGCTGGAAGCATCGGCCGTAGGAACCCATGGAACCTCTACCGACGTCAGCCCCCGCTGCAACGTCTTCAGCAGACTCATGAAGTCCCAAACCGCAAAAACATGGGTCGCCATGAACATGCGGACGTCCGCCACCGAGTGAAAGGAACGGTAAAGGGGATGCGCCGCCAGCTTCGCATAAAGAGGAGCGAGACGCTCCTGAAGAACTTCCAGGGCAGGCGAAATGGTTGCAGGCGATTCAATCAGTGCGTTGCTCATAGATGTCCTTGAGACGAGGCAGATGCCCCAGTCAGATTGAAGAAGAGTTTCGGCAGTCATCGCACTGGCAGACGCGCCGCAGGTAGTCCCAGGAGTAGATCCCGCTCTCATGGCCGTCGTTCCACTTGAACCGGATCGCATACTTGCCGACAGGAGTTACATCCACAGGACGCGGCGGAGCCTGGTACAGCACCAGCGGGCCGGTGGGTGCCGAAGGCTTGACCTCGCCCGGCTTGCGGCCGGAGGCGTTTCGTTCCTCATTGCAGGTCGCGCACGGACAACCAGCCCTCAGCCACGCAAAGTTCCAGGCGCTGTGATGCCCGTCCTTCCACTCGATCGCGACGCCGGTCCCCTCGGACTTCATGACGCGCACCTTCAGCGGGGTTACAACTTCAGCAGGGAGACGCTGCTCCGCCGCGCTCTCGCGCCGTGCGGTCTCTTCACTGACGATTCGGATTCCTTCATGGCTCATAGGGACAGCTTCCTGCTTGCTTCCATTTTATTGTTTCCAGAAAAAGTATCCGGCAATCACAACACCGGTGATGACGACCACAGCTCGCAGCACGCTTGGATTCATGGTCTTCGCATAACGAGCCCCCACGAACCCGCCCACCGCCGCAAACACCATGGAGATGAGGCAGTAGTGCCACAGGATTCGGCCGCTGATGATGAAAGTGAAAATAGCGCAGAGGTTTGAAGCGCAGGCGGCGACCACCTTCAGTGCATTCAACTCGTGCATCTGCTCCATGCCGAAGAGCGCCAGAACCGTCATCACCAGGAACCCGCCACCCGCCCCAAAGTAACCGATGTAGAAGCAGATCGGCAGCAGGGCCAGCGCCAGAGGAACGCTTGGAATCTTCGGCTCGCCGTGATGCTCCGCCGCCGCATGGATCGATCGTGCCCTCAGCCAGCGTGAGATCGGCCCGCTGATTCCGAAGATCAAAGCCCCGGTCAGCAGCAGCCATGGAATCAGGTGCAGGAACGTGAGCTGTCTGGTGTGCAGCAGGACCTCGGCCCCGGTCACCCCGCCGATTACCGATGTTCCAAGAACGACCGGCAGCAGCTCCCGGCGTATATCTCCTCGTAGCGTGGCAAGCGAGGTCAATTGTCCTGGCCAGAGGGCGACAGTGTTGGTCGCGTTCGCTTCAATCGGCGGCACACCCATAGCCAGCATCGCCGGAAATGAGATGAAGGACCCGCCCCCGGCCATCGCATTCATGACCCCCGCGACGAGGGAGGCTGTGACGAGCCAGAGGTAGTGCCAATGTGTTGAAACGCTAGAAAACATCCTCTTCCCATTGTAGAGCTACTCTAAGAGCGAGCATTCCATTCTTCGTCCGGTAGCCGGGGCGTCGCGGCGATGAGGCGCTGCGTATAGGCCTCCCGGGGCCGCTCACACACCTGCAGCACATCCCCAATCTCGACCAGTTTGCCGTTCTGCATCACCGCTACCCGGTCCGCCAGGTAGCGCACCAGAGGCATCGAGTGGGAGATAAACAGGTAGGTGAGCCCATGCGTTCGCTGCAGGTCCTTTAGTAGATTAATGACCTGAGCTCCCACAGAAACGTCCAGCGCACTCACCGGCTCGTCGAGCGCCAGGAACTCAGGCTTGAGGGCGAGAGCGCGGGCTATGTTGATCCTCTGCCGCTGCCCGCCGGAGAACTCGTGCGGATAACGCGAGAGCACATCCGGAGACAGCCCCACGTCCCCCATCAACTCATCCAGCCTCTGCCTGACCGCATCGCGAGAAAAGCCGCCTTGAATCGCAAAGGGCTCGGAGATGATCTGCCGAATATTCATCCGCGGGTTCAGGGCCGCGTAGGGGTCCTGGAACACCATCTGAATGCGCCGCCTTAGGTGCCGCATCTTCTTCGTCTTCGCCGCCAGCAGGTCAATGCCATCAAAGCCGATCTGTCCGGCGCTCGGTTCGACCAGGCGCAACAGCATCCGGGCGACCGTACTCTTTCCTGAGCCGGATTCGCCGACTAATCCCAGCGTCTCTCCGCGCTGAATCGAGAACGAAACCTCATCGACGACGCGCTTGGAGCCATACTGCTTCGTCAGGCCGCTGATCTCAAAAAGAGGCGCGTTCATCCGAGCTGTGGATGCTGCTTATGGAAGCCCGTCGCCTGCTGATAAGCACGCGCAAACGCGGCCAGCCGAGCATCCGAGTACAGGTTGCCGAGGAAGGTGAGGGAGACCGGTGTACCCGGTCCGCCCGTGTTGTCCAGTGCTCCATCTGCGTCGTTCGGTGAGGGTGGTGCATCCGTCCCCCGGAGGCCGTTGGGCACGATGACAGCGGGGTAGCCGGTCAGATTGGTCGCCGTGAGCTGGATTCCCTGGGACGGTGTGACGATCACGTCTACCTGCGTGAAGAGCTCTGCCATGGCCTTGATGGCGAGGGTGCGGGCACGCATCGCCTGAATGTAATCCACGGCTGAGTAGAAGCGTGCGACACGGAAGTTGTTAGGCCAGTCGAACGGCTGCTGGCCGGTCAGCAGCTTATCACGGCCGGAGCGGGTGAGCTCGTCGAAGGCGGCGGCACCCTCGGCTTCGAGGACTGGCACCATTGCGGCAAAGGGAAGCTTGGGCATCTCCACTGGAACCATGTGGACACCCATCTTGGTGAGTTGGGAGAGAGCTGCCTGGTTGAACTGTGCGTCGTACGTGGTGCGGACAAGGTTGGCCTGCATGCGCGTCACGCGCTTCTTGTAGGCCTCCATCTCGGTGTCGCCGCCAGCGGTCGGCGCTTTGAGCTCGGGCATCGTTGGTGCGTCGAAGGCGGACTTGATGAAGCCGACGCGGAGTTTGCGCCAATCGAACTCGGCGTCCCAGTTGAAGGCGGCGGGCTTGACGGCGAGATCATGACCGTCCGGTCCGGTGATGACGGAGAGAACCAGGGCGCAGTCTTCCACGGAGCGGCAGATGGGGCCGATCTTGTCCATGCTCCAGCTCAGGGCCATGGCCCCGGTGCGGGGGACGAAACCGTAGGTCGGGCGGAGGCCGGTGACTCCGCAGCGTGTGCTCGGGCTGGAGATGGAGCCTAGTGTCTCCGTCCCGATGGCGAAGGCTACGCAGCCTGCCGAGGTGGCGGATGCCGATCCGGCTGAGGAGCCGCTGGAGCCCTGGCGGGGGTTCCAGGGGTTGCGGGTGCGGCCCCCGAACCAGAGGTCGCCTTGTGCCAGCGCGCCCATGCTGAGCTTGGCGATGAGGATGGCACCGGCGGCGTCGAGACGCTTGACGACCTCCGCGTCTTCATCGAAAGTCTGGTGCTCGAAGCCGGCGGCCCCCCAGGTGGTGGGGTAGCCCTTGACGGCGAGGAGGTCTTTGCCGCCCCAGGGGATGCCGTGGAGGGGGCCTCGGTAGTGGCCGGCTGCTATCTCCTGGTCGGCCTGGGCGGCCTGCTTGAGGGCGCGCTCCTCGGTGAGGGTGATAACGAAGTGGAGCCTGGAGTCCAGCCGCTTTAGGCGGGCGAGATACATCCGTGTCAGCGTTGTGGGTGTCACGCGCTTGGTGCGGAGCAACTCGGCCAGCTCGCGGACGGTGGCGAAGGCGAGGGTCTCGGCGGCTGCGTCAGGGTTCTGCTGGGTGAGCTTTGCCGTGAGCGCTGTGAGGTCAGGCGCGGAACTCATGCGAAGTGGTTGTTTTGTTGTGTCGAGGACCATGCCGCCGGGGACTGGGTCGAAGACCATGGCGGGGGCGACGGAGTTCGGCAAGGGGAGCTTGCGGATCTCCTGGACGTCGTCGCGCTGGGCGTTGAGGCCGTCGAGCATGGCGGCCTTCAGGGGCTCGTCGATGGTGATGCCTGCGATCGCCGCGGCGTTGTCGATCATCGCTGCCGTGATCTTCGGCAGCGATGGGGCCGCATCCGGGGCTAACTGCGTTGTGGCCAGGGCGAGGAGGGCACCGGGGAAGACGGTGTGGCCCAGGCCGGCGGTGGCGCAGACGGCGAGGAAGCGGCGGCGAGTTGCGTCGGTTGAGGTCGGCATCGTGTGGGGCCTCGTTAGGTTCTGACTACGGTTCTCAAGCTCAGGTCGCGGAGTTGCTGGTCCGAGACGGGGGTGGGGGCGTCGACCATGAGGTCGATGGCCCTGGCTGTCTTGGGGAAGGCTATGACCTCGCGGAGGCTGGTGGCGCCGGCGAGGATCATGACGATGCGGTCGAGGCCGAGGGCGATGCCGCCGTGGGGCGGGGTGCCATACTCGAGGGCATCGAGGAAGAAGCCGAAGCGTGCCTTCTGCTCCTCGTCGGACATGCCGAGGGAGCGGAAGATCTCTGCCTGCACGTCCTTGCGGTGGATACGGATGGAACCCGATCCGAGCTCGGTGCCGTTGAGGACGATGTCGTAGGCGAGGGCGCGGACGGCACCCTTGTCACTGACCAGTCGGCCGGAGGTGATGTCATCCTCATGCGGGCTGGTGAAGGGGTGGTGCGCGGCCTGCCAGACCTTGGCCTCCTCGTCCCATTCGTACATGGGGAAGTCGGTGACCCAGCAGAACTTGTAGTCGGCTGCGGTGCCGGTCTGCTTGAAGAGGCCATGCTTGTCCGCGAACTTTTTGGCTAGTTCAAGGCGGAGGGCACCCACCTTCTTGTAGATCCACTGGGGATCGTAGTTCCAACGCTCGGGGGTACCGAGCTTGGGGGTGATGACGACGACCAGGTCGGCTTCGGCGGGCTTCATCTCGTCCGCGATGGCGGCAGCGAGAGGCGCGAAGGTCTCGTTGGTCTTGAGGCGGGCGACGTCGAGGAAGTCGAGGCCGGTCTCGCCGAAGAAGGTGCGGATCTCTTCGATGAGCGATCGTTTTTGCGTTCCGCTGAGGGTGCCGGCGGAGGGGATGACGAAGCCCAGGATCGGCAGTGCCTGCTCGATCTTGAGCTGGGTGCGGAGGTCCGGGGTGACGGTGTCGGTGAGGTCGGTCATGGCGGGTAGGCGCATGTCCGGCTTGTCGATGCCATAGTGGCGGATGGCTTCGTCGTAGGTCATCTGGACGAAGGGTGGCTGGAGCGTGATGTTGGCGGCCTTGAAGGCTGCGGTGAGGAAGCCTTCGACGATGCGGAAGATGCGCTCCTGGGAGGGGAACGTGGTTTCGAGGTCGATCTGGGTGAACTCCGGCTGGCGGTCTGCGCGGAGGTCCTCGTCGCGGAAGCAGCGTGCGATCTGGAAGTACTTGTCAAAGCCCGAGACCATGAGGATCTGTTTGAAGATCTGGGGGGACTGGGGCAGGGCGTAGAACTCGCCGGCGTGAACACGGCTGGGGACGAGGTAGTCGCGCGCGCCTTCCGGAGTCGAGCGGGTCATGAAGGGTGTTTCGATCTCCAGGAAGCCGTCGTCCGAGAGGTAGTTGCGGATGGCACGGGCGACCTCATGGCGGAGCCTGAAGTTGTGCTGCATCTCCGGCCGGCGGAGGTCGAGGTAGCGGTACTTGAGGCGGACCTCCTCGTTGGCGATGGCGTCCTCGGCGGGCGAGAAGGGTGGCGTCTTCGCGTCGTTGAGGAGCAGAAGCTCGGTGGCGACGACCTCGATGTCGCCGGTGGGCATCTTCGGGTTGCGAAGGTCTGCGTCGCGGAGGCGGACCTGGCCGACGGCGGCTACGACGAACTCTGGCCGGGCGGACTCGGCTTTGAGGTGGGCGGCGGCACCGCGCTCTTTATCGAGTACGATCTGGGTGATTCCGGTGCGGTCACGGACGTCGAGGAAGATTAAGTTGCCGTGGTCGCGGCGGCGGTTGACCCAGCCCATGAGGACTACGGGTTGGCCGTCATTGGCGGCGCGAAGGTCTCCGCACATGTGAGTGCGTTCAAGGGTGCCTAGAAAGTCGAGTGTCACGATAGTCCCATTGTAAGCGGGATTTCCATGGCTGAATTATGGCTGCGTGGGTACCTCCCCTACCCCCGGCGTTTTAGTGCAAAGTCTTCATTCTGCACGACTTAGGTTTGGATATGCCACGTAAGGTCTTGAAAACAAACGGTCAGGCATGCAAAGTCTTCATTCCAGACGAGTTAGCTCGCATGGATGAGGGTAAGTCTTTCAATTTTCCTGTTTCTTCTATTTTACCAAAGTGGCGGGGGTAAATACCCCAACTATTTTTGGCTCGTATCTCGCTTCGAATGAAGGATTTAGGCGATTTTAGGGTCGTTCCGGGGCTTGACATGCGAATTTGCTCAGTGTTTCGCGAAATTATTTTTCGGGCAGGGCTGACGGAGATGAGATCCAGGCGATCGAGCGCTCTGAGGTTGATCGCGAACCGGCGATCAGGATGTCCACAAGGCGGCGAGCGCTGGACTCCCAACCGGGCGACGCGGTGGTGTGAAAAACGCCGATGAGGGCGCGGATGAGGTCGTCGGGGTTAGTGTCCGAGCGGAGATCGCCGCTGGCGATAGCGCGCTGGACTGCGTTGAGGAAGGCATTGTGAATGGTCGAGCGCGCACCCTCTATAAGCCGCAGCGAACCACCGGGCACGGTGTCCATGGCGGGAATGATCAGCTTCTTTTCCGCGACGTGATCGATGAAGAGGAGCATCCAGGCACGGAGCGCCTCAAGCGGCGGCATGATGGCTGCGAAACGCTGTTCTGCCGCAGCCAGCTTTTCAACCTCGGTGCGATAGACGGCTTCAATGAGATCCTCACGGGTGGGGAAGTGTCGATAGAGGGTGGCGTTGCCGATGCTGGATTGGCGTGCTATCTCGTCAAGGCTGGCGGCCGCGCCGTCACGCGTGAAGACATCCTTGGCAACCTCGAGGATGCGTTCGCGGTTACGCTCCGCGTCGGCGCGGGGCTTTCTAGGGAGCGCGAGTGGGGAAGACATCTTGGGCATTGAAATAAATAGTGGGAAAGTTATGCAACCGGGGACACTCCCCGGTTATCTTACTTATGCGGGGACTATCCCCGTTTTATAAGGCCAGAGCCCCGGTGTCAACCTGGCTCGGCCTGCGATGAACCGCGTCACCAACAACAGGAGGAGTGGCAATGCGTATTTTTGTAACGGGATCTACGGGCTTTATCGGTACGGAGTTAGTGAATGAGCTGATTGCGGCTGGGCACCAGGTGCGCGGTCTTACGCGGAGCGACGCCGGCGAGGAGCAGTTGAAGGCGGTGGGAGCGGAGGTTCTGCGCGGAGATTTTACCGATCTGGATTGCTTGCGTGGCGGAGCCAAGGGGATGGACGCCGTGGTGCATCTGGCGTTCAATCACGATGACATGGCGAAGTTTATGCAGAGCGCCACGGACGAGATTGCGGCGATCGAGGCGTTGGGATCTGTGCTGGAGCCAGGCAAGCTGCTGGTTGTGACCTCCGGGATTGGGATGACTGCGGGCGCTCCGGGGCAGGCGCGTAAGGAGACGGACCCTCCCGCAGAGTCGCAGGCGGTGCCGCGCAGACCGGAGCAGGCGGCACAGGCCGTCGCAGCGAAGGGGGTGCATGTGGCCGTTGTTCGTCTTCCGCAGGTCCACGACACGCGCAAGCAGGGGCTGGTGACATGGCTGGTCGGGATCGCGCGTGAGAAGCGGGTTTCGGCTTACGTTGGCGATGGAGCGAATCGCTGGGCCGCTGCGTCTTTGATGGATGTCTCCCGTCTCTACCATCTGGCTGTGGAGAAGACGGGCGCTGGGGTGACGACTTATCACGCGGTGGGAGAGGAAGGCGTTTCGCTGCGGGAGATTGCGGAGGTTCTTGGCAAGGGACTTGGATTGCCGGTGATCTCTATTCCTGCTGAGAAGGCCGCTGAGCACTTTGGGCCGTTCCTGGGGCATGTCTCGGCGATGGATATGCCGGCTGTAAGCGAATGGACGCAGAAGGCGCTGGGATGGAAGCCGACTGGAGTGGGGTTGATTGAGGATCTGTCAAACATGAAGTACTGAGGATTGTTGCGTTGATGGTCTGTCAGGCCCTGGGGGTTCCCGGGGCCTGATTCTGTTTGGGGCGGATGAGGAGGATGGCGAGGACGGTGAGGAGTGGAGGCTCGGCGGCCCAGAGGGAGTGGGTGGGATGATGGACGGCGGCGAGAGCTCCGAGGATGGCGCCGAGGAGGAAACAGGCGCAGATGAGGGCGAGATGGCGGGCTCGGGAGCGGGAGTGATAGCGGATGGCGGGGTCAGGGGAGCGGAAGGCTTCGTAGAGGCCTCCGGCAACCTCTCGCAGGTTGCCGGTGACGAAGGTGGAGTTGTAGTTGAAGGGGCCGACGTGACGGAAGGTAGTGACCTGGAAGGCGGAGACGAAGCTCACGGTGGCGAGGAGGATGAGGTTCGGGAAGGAGGCTGGGAGGGCTCCGAGGATGCCGAGGGTGACGATCTCGACGAGGAGGGCGATGAGGCGGGCGTGGGGGAGTTTGGAGTCGCGCAGGCGCAGGGCGGCGACGACGCCGATGAGGAAGAAGCAGAGTGGAATGATGTGGTGGAGGGCCTGGGACCAGTTTCCGGCGGCGGCTTCCAGGCCGAGGAAGACGAGGTTGCCGCTCATGGCGTTGGCAAAGACGTGGCCGTAGGCGATGTAGGTGACTGCGTCCAGGATGCCGCCGGTGATGGCAAGGAGGGCGGCGGCGGGGACGTGCTCGGTCGTCTCGGATGCGGGATGGGTGGGCATGTCCTGTTGGGTAGGATGCGGGGGTGGGTAGACTTGAGTCAAGGAAGGCTCAGGACAGACGATGACACGGAACGAGCTGTTCTGGCGCAATCTTTGGGTAGCGGTGCGGCGGCTCCGAATACCTGTGTCAGTCCATCTCCTATGGATCGTTCCGATCTGGTTGTGGCTGTTTGTCTATTGCTTGCAAGGGTGGGGTGTCCGGGGTTTTTGGCGAACCGCAGCCTGGATTGCAAGCATTTTGCTGACCTTTTTTGTGCCTGCCCTGCTCTTACATGCTTTCAGGATCACAGGGGAGGCTCTTCGAAGGCACCGTGGCCGACCGCAACCGGCAGACATCGATATGAGCGGACACCGGGAGGTGCTGAAGACGCTGATGCTCCAGGTTGCGGCGCTGGTGGATCGGGCGGGCGGGGAGGCTTTGACGCGGGGTGGACATGTCAAAGGGAGTCACGCTGGCGCTTGCCGGCGGCGGACGCTGGACCTGGCGCAGAGGCCTGAGTTATGGGAGGGATTTTCAGAGGACGAACGCGGTCTGCTGCTGGCGCAGGAGGGTGGCTGGGCGTGGGAGACCGTGTGGCCGATGGTGGTGAGGGCTGAGGATGTTCGGGCGCTGCGGTGGGTGTTGGGAATGGATCGGATCCTGGTGCCGCTGGAGTATCTGAAACCGGATCTGCGGCCCGTGGTCGAGGTGACGAGCAAGCCTGAGATGGCGGAGGGGACGGTCTGTCTGCCGGCGTGGGAGTTGGGGCAGGCGCTGCGGTTGGCGCAGGCGATGGTGAGCCGGTGCGTGGTGGAGGGGGTGAAGCGTGGGTTTCTGACGGAGATGGAGCCTGAGGTGAGGGCGGAGTACGTGAGCATGGCGGAGGAGTTGGGAGAGAACGAGAGTGAGGATCTGCTGATTGGGTCGGCTACGGTGGGGACGGCGGATACGGCTAAGGTGCAGTGGGTGGCGCAGGCTGCGCTTCGGAGGGCTTATGTGCTGGAGGGGGTGGCGCGGTATTTGAATGGGCCGGCGGATGGGAGGTTGAGGATTGTGGCGGAGGTGGTGGGGGCGGATGAGGGTCAGGGTGGGGATGAGAGAGCCCGGGGCTGAAGCCCCTCTTTATTTTTATCCCTTGACGGTGGGCTGAAGCCCACCTCTAATCCGAACGGCAACGGCAAGAACGTGGTTGGTTGAGATCTACTTCCCACCCATCGTGGTGAGACTGCGATGGATGGGGCACCCGGGGTGTTGCTACTTTTTGAGGGCGGGTTTTAAGGGGGTTAGGGTGCCGTCGTTTTTGGCGGCCTTCAGGTTGAGGAGCTTGGAGATGAAGTCGTAGATGTCTACGTTGGGGAAGGTGGGGAGTTGGGTGCCGGGGCGGATGTCCGGGCCGTTGGCTACGAAGAGGGCCTTCATTTCAGGCATGCGGGTGACGTCGTAGCCGTGGTCTCCCGTGGGGAGTTTGCTGGTGTTGACGTGGGCGCGGAAGACGTACGGGCCGTTGGGGACGATGACGGGATCGCCTTCGCGGGGGCTGTCCGTGTAGTGGAGGTAGGCGGGTACGTCGGCGCGGCGGTAGACGGTGAAACGGGGGTCTGGGTGGGCGCGGAAGGACGCGTAGGCTGCTGCTGCGTCGGCCTCTGAGTTGGGGTAGAGGAGCCAGCCGTCGGTCTTGAAGTTGGTGAGGTCGGCGAACTGATCGAGGGTGATCCAGGTGCCTTCTACGGTGGTCATGCCGTGGTCGGCGACGATGATGAGATCGACGGGGAGGCCGGTGGCGTCGAGCTTTTCACGGAGGGTGCCCATGAGGGAATCGACGTGGTGGACCTGGGCTTCGACTTCAGGGGAGTTTGGGCCGAAGTCGTGGCCGGCGTGGTCGGTGTTGGAGTAGTAAAGGGTGATGAGGTGGGGGCGCTGGGCGGGCGGGAGTCTGAGCCAGGTGATGATCTGGTCGAGGCGGGCTTCGTCGGGGAACTTATCTTCAAAGGGGACGTAGTCGTCGGGGCGTTCCCCGGCTATCAGGGCCTCGGAGCCGGGCCAGAAGAAGGAGGCGGCGCGCATGTGCTGCTGCTCGGCGAGCGACCAGAGGGGGGTGCCGGTGTACCAGGTGCCGTCGGTGTTGGTTTTTGCTTCTTTGTAGGAGTAGGACTCTTTGCGGGTGGGGTCGTAGAAACGGTTGTTGATGATGCCGTGATGCTCAGGCAGGAGGCCGGTGACGAGGGTGATGTGGTTGGGGAAGGTGATGGAGGGGTAGGACGGGGTCATGCCTTCTGGTGCGGTGGCTCCGGCGCGGGCGAGAGCGGCGATGTGGGTGGTGGACCACTTGGTGGGGTAGTCGTAGCGGAAGCCGTCGAGTGAGACGAGGACAACGTAGTGCTGCTTCTGGGCGTGGCGGGAGTTGGGGGTGCCGGGGAGGTCGATGACGGTGCTGTGCGGGGCGGCGGGTGGGGTGGGGGTCTGGGCGGGGGCAGCATGAACGGCAGCGGCGGCGGCGAGGCAGGCGAGGAGCGCCAGAGTCGGGGCAAGGGGCTTGTGGGTTTTCATGCTGGTTTCAGGGTAGACGATGATGGGGGTGGTTTGGATTCGGGGCGAGGGAAAGGGCAAGGCGTAACGGGGATAAGAACGATAAAAGCGGGATACCAGAGAAGCTTATGGCTTCCTCACTTATCCCGCTTTTTCTTTATTTAGGGCTTAAGTGCCTTTGGCTAGACGGCGTGGAGGGCTCCTATGTGGCGTTTGACGATGCGGTCGGTCTGGGCGGCGAAGGGCTTGAAGGCGGGGGAGCCATCGTTGGACTCCTGGGCGAAGAGCTTCTCGTCTTTATCGTGGATCTGCTTCATGTCTTCGAGGTAGGCGGCGTCGAACGCTGGGCCTGCGGGGTTGGATTTGAGTTTGGCTAGGCGCTGCTGGAACTCGGGATTGAGGGTGGAGGGGAAGGGCAGGCCGGCGGCCAGGGAGAGGCGTTTTAGTTCGGCGCCGACTAGCTCGTGATCGTGGACTTCCATGACGGCGAGGTCTTTGACGTCCTGGGCTGTGGCCTTTTGGGTGGCTAGTTTGCTTGCTTCTACCTCGTACATGCCGCCTTGAGAGACTTTGGCTTGCCAGGCCTTGTCGTTGTCTGAGGCGGGGGCCGCGAGGAGGGTGGAGGTGGTGAGGAGGGTGGCGGCCAGGGTGAGGAGATGGGTGCGGTTCATTCTTATTGGATGCTGAGAGTGTCTGATTGGGAATGTGAGCGAGTTGCTATCATATTTTCTGCAACGTTTTGAGTTGTAAAGAGTCTATTGTTTAGAGGCAAGACCAACTGCAAGTGCGCCCTTGCGCCGGGCGGGCGGTGCTTCGCACGGTTTTGGACGCTACGCGTTTTTTAGAGGCAAAGGATTTTTGGAGAGGTTGGGGCATGGCTATTCGTTGGGATCGGTTGACGGTGAAGTCGCAGGAGGCGGTACAGGCTGCGAGTGGGTTTGCTGCGGAGAACGGTAATCCGGAGGTGCTGCCCGTGCATCTGATGGCGGCGCTGCTGGAGGATCGTGAGGGCGTGGTGATCCCCGTGCTCGAAAAGATTGGCGTGCCGGTGGAGCAGATGCTGAGTGGGGTGAACGCGGCCATTGCGAAGCTGCCGAAGGTGCAGGGTGGGACGCAGCCGGGGCTCTCTAATGGTATGCAGAAGGTGATCGAGCAGGCGTTCAAGGAGGCGGAGAACTTCAAGGACGAGTACTGCTCGACCGAGCATCTGCTGCTGGCGCTGAGTGCGTCGGGAGCGGGGAGCGATACGGTTCGGTCGGCGCTGGCGGCGTTTGGGGCGACGCATGAGGCGATCTTGAAGGCGCTAAGTGGAGTGCGGGGAAATACGCGGGTGACGGATCAGACGCCGGAGGGCAAGTTTCAGGCGCTGGAGAAGTATGCGAAGGACCTGACGGAGTTGGCGCGGAGAGGCAAACTTGATCCCGTCATCGGCCGCGATGAGGAGATTCGGCGGGTGGTGCAGGTGCTGAGCCGGCGGACCAAGAACAACCCGGTGCTGATTGGAGAGCCCGGAGTGGGGAAGACTGCGATTGTGGAGGGGCTGGCTAGGAGGATCGTCTCTGGCGACGTGCCGGAGAGCTTGAAGGATAAACGGGTGGTGGCGCTGGACCTGGCGAGCATGGTGGCTGGAGCGAAGTTCCGTGGGGAGTTTGAGGAGCGGCTGAAGGCGGTGCTGAAGGAGATCGAGGACGCGGATGGGGAGATCATTCTGTTCATCGACGAGCTGCATACGCTGGTGGGCGCGGGGGCGGCTGAGGGGGCGATGGATGCCTCGAACATGCTGAAGCCGGCGTTGGCGAGGGGCGGGCTGCGGGCGATCGGTGCGACGACGCTGAATGAGTATCGGAAGTACATCGAGAAGGATGCGGCGCTGGAGCGTCGGTTCCAGGTGGTGTATGTCGGCGAGCCGAATGTGGAGGATACGGTTGCGATTCTGCGCGGGCTGAAGGAGCGGTACGAGTCGCACCACAAGATACGGATCAAGGATTCGGCGATTGTGGCTGCGGCTACGCTGAGCCATCGGTATATTTCGGACCGGTTTTTGCCGGACAAGGCGATCGACCTGGTGGATGAGGCGGCGGCTGCGCTGGCGATCCAGATTGGGAGTGTGCCGGTTGAGATCGATCAACTGGAGCGGCGGGGGACGTCGTTGGAGATCGAGAAGCAGGCGCTGAAGCGGGAGACCGATGCTGCGAGCCGGGAGCGGATGGAGATCGTCGAACGGGAACTGGCGGAGGTGCAGGAGACTGCGTCCGGGCTGCGGGCTCGGTGGCAGACGGAGCGGGGGGCGATTGGGAAGGTTGCGGAGCTGAAGGGGCGGCTCGAAAGCTTGCGGTTTCAGGCGGAGGAGGAGACTCGGCGGGGGAATCTGCAGCGTGCGGCGGAGCTGCAGTATGGGGAGATTCCGCAGTTGGAGCGGGAGTTGAAGGGGTTGACGGAGGCTCAGGATGAGCTGGCTCGTGTCGATTCTTCCCATGTCTCAGATGCGAGACATGGGGCACCCCGAGCTTCTCGGATGTTGAAGGAGGAGGTGGACGAGGAGGATATTGCGGCGATCGTGTCGCGGTGGACCGGGATTCCTGTGTCCAAGATGCTGGAGGGTGAGGTTCAGAAGCTGGTTGAGATGGAAGCTCGGCTGCGGGAGCGGGTGGTGGGGCAGGATGAGGCCCTCTCGGCTGTCGCGAACGCCATCAGGCGCTCGCGTGCTGGACTGTCTGATCCGAAGCGGCCGATTGGGTCTTTTATCTTTCTGGGGCCTACGGGCGTGGGGAAGACGGAGACGGCTCGGGCGCTGGCGGAGTTCCTGTTTGACGACGAGGCTGCGATGGTGCGGATCGATATGAGCGAATACATGGAGAAGCACGCTGTTTCGCGGTTGATTGGCGCGCCTCCGGGGTATGTGGGGTATGACGAGGGCGGGCAGTTGACGGAGGCGGTGCGGCGGAGACCGTATGGGGTGGTGCTGTTCGATGAGATCGAGAAGGCACATCCGGATGTGTTCAATGTGCTGCTGCAGGTGTTGGATGACGGGCGGCTGACGGACTCGAAGGGCAGGACGGTGGACTTCAAGAACACGGTGCTGATCATGACTTCGAATATTGGCGCGGGCCAGTTGTCGACGGCGTGGGCGGAGAACGAGGAGGGGTTTGAGGATGCGAAGGTGAGGGTGATCGACTCGCTGAAGCAGCACTTCAGGCCGGAGTTTCTGAATCGCGTGGACGATATTGTGGTGTTCCATCCGCTGGGCGAGGAGCAGTTGGCGCACATTATCGATCTGCGGCTGGCTGAGCTGACGCAGATGCTGGCTGACCGGAAGATCGTGATCGAACTGACGGATGAGGCGAGGGCGGCGATCTTCAAAGCGGGGTATGACCGTGCGTATGGTGCCCGGCCGCTGAAGAGGGCGATTCAGCGGATGGTGCAGGATAAGCTGGCGATCAAGATCCTCGACGGCAGCGTGCTGCATGGGGATCGGGTGGTTGTGGATGCGGGGAGGGACGGGCTTACGTTCAGCGTTTCTGAACGAGTGGTTAGTGAGTAGTGTTTAGTGGTCAATAAAACTGAATTTGGGGTGTTCCGGCTTTTGGCGGGATGCCCCTTTTTGTTTGCGGTCAGACATGAAGAAGGCTTGGCATTGAAGAGTTTCGAGTCGCGAGTTCGAGTCTCGAGTTAAGTGCGTGGTAAAACGGATAGGTTGGGCGGTTGCAGGAAAGAGGATGTGAAGCGTTTGGGACAGATTGCGGTGATTATCGGTGCGGGGCCGGCGGGGTTGACGGCCGGGCTGGAGTTGCTGCGGCGAACGGGGATCAGGCCTGTGATTCTGGAGGCGAGCGGGGAGATTGGTGGGATCTCGCGGACGATCCGGTACAAGGGCAACCGGATGGATATTGGGGGACATCGGTTTTTCTCGAAGTCCGACCGGGTGATGCAGTGGTGGATGGACCTGATGCCGCCGGAGATTGCGGAGTCCGAGATCAGCTACCAGGGCAAGAAGCGGTCGGTGGCGGTTCCAGCGAAGCTGGAAGAGGTTCCGGTGTTGCGGGGCGTTGGGCCGCGGGCTGTCGTGGAGATTGAGACGGAGACGGATGAGACGGATGCGGATGGGACGATTCATGCTGGGGAGCATGGGCATACGGACACGATCGTGACTGTGGAGGACCACGCGGCTGACCCGGATCTGGTGATGCTGATACGGCCCCGGCAGAGCAGGATTTATTATCTGCGGAGATTCTTCGACTATCCGATCAAGCTGACGGGGCAGACGCTGGCGAACCTGGGGATTACGCGGACGGTTCGGGTGGGGATGAGTTATATGGCCTCTCGTGTGAGCCAGATCAAGCCGGAGAAGAGTCTCGAGGACTTTCTGATCAACCGGTTTGGGCGGGAGCTTTACCTGACGTTCTTCAAGAGCTATACGGAGAAGGTTTGGGGGACGCCTTGCGACCAGATCTCGGCTGAGTGGGGGGCGCAGAGGATCAAGGGACTGAGCCTGACGACGGCGGTGAAGCACTTCGTGAAGAAGGCGGTTCGGCGCAGAGGAAAGGGTGGCGACCTGGCGCAGAAGGGCACGGATACGAGCCTGATCGAACGGTTTATGTATCCGAAGTTTGGGCCGGGGCAGCTCTGGGAGCATGTGGCGGATCAGATCGTGGGGATGGGCGGCGAGATCCATATGGGCTGGAAGGTGGAGAGCATTCAGTGCGAGGGCAAGACCGTCAAGGCTGTTGTGGGCGTGAACGAGGCTGGGGATCGGCAGACGTTCGAGGGGGATTACTTTTTCTCGACGATGCCGATGCGGGAGCTTGTGCAGGCGATGGATGCTCCGGTGCCTGCGAACGTGAAGGAGGTCTCCGATGGGTTGCAGTATCGGGATTTTATTACGGTGGGGCTGCTGGCCGACAAGCTGAAGGTGAAGGAGCCGGATGGTGGGCTGCTGAAGGATACGTGGATCTATGTGCAGGAGCCGGATGTGATCCTGGGACGGCTGCAGATCTTCAACAACTGGAGTCCGTACCTGGTGAGCGATCCGACGAAGGTTTGGATTGGGCTGGAGTACTTCTGCTATGACACGGACGATCTTTGGAAGATGGAAGACGAGGCTCTGAAGCAGTTTGCGATTGATGAGGTGGTCAAGATCGGGATACTGGATGCGGATGCGGTGAGCGATGGGCACGTGGTTCGGGTGCCGAAGACGTATCCGGCCTACTTTGGGACGTATGATCGCTTTGACGAGCTGCGGGTGTTTACTGATTCGTTCGAGAACCTGTTTTTGGTCGGGCGAAATGGTATGCATAAGTACAACAACCAGGATCACTCCATGCTGACGGCGATGACGGTGGTGGATGGTCTGGTTGCGGGTAAGGTCGATAAGGCAGCGCTCTGGGGGATCAACACCGAGCAGGAGTATCACGAAGAGAAGGAAAAGATAACGGCTTAGTACGGCATGGAGAGCGAGTGATGCGGAAGCTGCTGATCCTGTTGACGATTATTCTGGTGGCTTTCGTGGTGATCAACCGGCAGCGGGTCTTTCTGCTGGACCCGATTGCGCGGGTGGAGCGGGATGGGGTGAAGGTGGATCATGCAAAGGCGATGATCAACTACTCGAATGACGTGCTGCTGATGGATGGGTCGGGCGGCAAGAGCAGGGTTTACCTGGTGCAGCACTGGGACAAGGAGCCTGTGGCTCCGAGCGTGCTGAAGTGTTTGAGCGGGATGGCTTGTTTGACGGATGACGACCGGGCCACCGGGACGCCGATCTCGATTGGGGCCAGGGGGAACAGGGCGCCATTTGCGGGGGTGACGATGACGAACCGGAAGATTGAGTTCCTGGATGAGAACGGGGCTCTGATCGAGGTTACGCTGCGTTAGGTGGGCTTTTATTTTTGATTTATGTTGCGCTGTCTGTAACCAAGGGTGAGGATGGCTGTCTAAGGGTGGGACGGACGGAGCGACATGCCAGAGGAACCGATTGCCAAGGAAGAAGGCTCGCCTGAGAGCGTTGAAGAGCGCGAGGCGGAGAGTGCCGCGGATGCTGCGGTGACTTCTGCGCTGGCGGGTGCGGTGCCGCTTGCCGTGGGGCCGGAGCGGGTGGTGGTGGCAGAAGCGCAGCGGGCGGCGGATACGGAGAGTATGCCGGTTGAGGTGGCGGTCGCGGAAGAGATGGCGGCTGAGGCGCCGGTGGCGGAGCCGGGGATTGTGCTGGAGCGGAAGCATCCGCTGGCGATCCGGTGGATGCACTGGATCAACTTTCCGGTGCTGTTCACGATGATGTGGAGTGGTCTGCTGATCTATTGGAACGACTCGATTCCGCCGTATGCGCATTCGCATGAGGTGTATCGGGTGGGGATTGGGAGCTGGACGCTGTTTCGGTTCTTTCCCGCGTGGTTTTATACGAACAAGCTCTGGGATATCCGGTACATGCCTACGACGGGGCTGGGGTACCACTTCTTCTTCATGTGGCTGTTTGGGGTGAACGGGATTCTGTATGTTGCGTTCCTGCTGATCTCTAAGGAGTGGAAGTTCATGGTGCCGCTGAAGAGCTCGCTGCGCGATGCTGTTCAGGTGACGCTGGTGGACCTTCATCTCAAGAAGGGCCTGCCGCCGCAGACGAAGTACAACGGCGGGCAGAGGATCGCGTATACGTCTGTGATTTTTATGGGGCTGGGCTCTTTGCTGACAGGGCTGGCGATCTACAAGCCTTCGCAACTGCATTGGCTGACGAGCGCGCTGGGTGGATATGAGATGGCTCGGTGGCTGCATTTTCTGCTGACGTTGGGGTTCTGTGGTTTCTTCCTGGTGCATGTGGGGCAGGTGATCCTGGCGGGTTGGAACAACTTCAGGGCGATGGTGAGCGGGTACGAGATTCGGCGGGCGGAGGAGCCTTCACTTGAGGCGGAACGGGGGAAGTTTTGAGCGAGCCATTGACTGAGCAAGAGGTGCTGAAGGCTTCGGGACGACGGACTCGGCGGAGCTTTCTGGTGGCGGCTGCGGGGGCTGCGGGTGGGTATGGGTTTTATCGGTGGCTGGATCGTGCGCCTGGATTGGAGGGGATTCCGAGGCCTCTGCGGAAGACGTTCGAGTTTGATGAGGCGGTGGCGCGTGGGGTGTTCGATGAGCGTGGGCTGGCTCCGACTTACTCGCTGAAACATGCGACGGAGCTGAAGATCAATGGGAACTTCGGGCTGAAGCAGAAGATAGAGCTGGATAGCTTTCGTCTGCAGATGGTGGGGGTTGAAGGAGCAGACAAGCTCCCGCAGTACGTCAAGGATGTGACGGCGTGGGAGTACAAGTATGCGGAGGATACGGCGAAGGAGCTGGGGGAGAATGTGAAGACTCGGCCGAAGGCGGCAGGCGCGGCTCCTGCTCCGGCTCCGGCGGCAGGTGCTCCTGCTGCGCCGGATCGGTCTGCCATGCCGCCGGAGTTTCAGAAGGCGTTTGCGGCGATTGACAAGGAAAACGACGGGAAGCCGCAGCGTGGGCAGGAGGAGGCTGGGGAGAGCGATAGCACGCTCGATCCGGGGACGCCGGGGCTGCTGCTGACGATGGATGATGTGTTGAAGATGCCTCGGCATGAGATGGTGACGCAGTTCAAATGCATCGAGGGGTGGAGCCAGATTGTGCAGTGGGGTGGGGTTCGGCTGGGAGATCTATTGACGGCGTATCCTCCGGCGCGGAACGCGGATGGGTCGCTACCCAAGTACGTGTATATGGAGACGCCAAACGGCGACTATTACACGGGTTATGAGATGGCGGAGTGTCATCATCCGCAGAGCCTGCTGGTGACGGAGATGTCCGGTAAGCCGATCACGCAGGAGCATGGCGCTCCGATGCGGCTGCATATGCCGATCAAGTACGGGTATAAGCAGATCAAGCGGATTGGGCTGATCGCGTATACGGATGACCGGCCGGATGACTACTGGACGAAGCTTGGATATGACTGGTACGCGGGATTGTAAGAGAGGTTTGCGCCATTTCAGGAGCAAGACATCCCTAGTTGTGGGGGCGTTCGGTTTGATACGGGACGAGGGCGTTGTTGGCGGGTAGACTTCTTGCATCAGAGAAGGTTCAGCGCCGTGGAGGCCCCGGTTTCCGATGCCGAAGTTGATGAAAGAGGACGATCAGGCCGATGTAAGGCCTCAGATGATCAGCCAAGGGCAGATTCCTGCGGGTGCACGCGTCGGCCTGGGACGAACACTCTGCGGAGTGGTGATGGGGCTTGCGTGCCTGGATCTGATGGGCTGGGCGCTGCACATTCCACTGCTGACATCCGTTGTGCCGCACTACTCGACGATGAAGCCGAACACGGCGGCGGGGCTGGGACTGGTTGCGTTGGCCTGCTGGATGCGGCAGCGGCTGGATGGACCGGGACGTGCGTGGCGGAGGATGACGGCAGTGGGCGCTGCGGTCCTGGGAGCGGCACTCAGTTTTGGGACGCTTGCGGAGTATGCGGCTAGAAGAAGCTTTGGGCTGGACGATCTGATTCTAAGGGTACCGGCTGATCGTTTCGGCGATCCTGCGGGGCGGCCTTCGCTGGGTACGGCGGGGTGCCTGGCACTGTTGAGCCTGGCGATGCTTTGGATGGAGTGGTCGCCGGGGTTGAGCGTGGGATGCCTGCTGACTGCGGGCGGTGTTGCGATGTCTGCGCTGGTGGGTTTTGTGTTCAATGCGGGGCCGCTGTTTGGAGTGCCGTGGCTGCGGTCGGTGGCGGTGCATACGGCTACGGGGATACTGCTGCTTTGTATTGCCGGGCTGGCGGCGCGGCCGGAGCGTGAACCGATCCACTCGCTGATGCAGCAGACGTATCGTGAGGGGCGGACGCGGTGGCTGCTGGTGGGCGTGACGCTGCTGCCGATGCTGGTGGCGCTGCTGCCGATGCTGGCTCTGCGCTGGGGCATCGTGGATACGGGTTTTGCGCTGGCGATTGTGGTGGTGACGCTGACCGCGGTGCAGACGCTGATCCTGTGGAGGGATAGTGTTGCGCTGGGACGAGCGGAGATGCGCAAGAGCCAGGTGGAACGTGCGTTGATCCAAAGTGAAAAGCTGGCGGTGGTGGGACGGCTTTCGGCGAGTATCGCGCATGAGGTGAGGAATCCTCTGGAGGCGGTGAACACGCTGATGTACCTGATACGGGACTCCGAGACGCTGGAGGAGGCGAGGTCGTTTGCGATGACGGCGGAGAGTGAGCTGGCGCGGATGAACCAGATTACGTCGCAGACGTTGAGTTTTTACCGGGAGAATCGGAACCGCAAGCACTGCGATCCGGCGGGGATCGTGGAGTCGGCACTGACGCTGCTGTCCGGGAAGATTGCGGCGAGCGAGGTGACGGTAGAACGGCACTACCAAGAGGATGCCGGCGAGGTGAACTGCCAGGATGGAGAGCTGCGGCAGGTATTCATCAACCTGATCTCGAATGCGCTGGAGGCTACGCCTGCGGGCGGGAGACTGGTGGTGCGGACGAGGGCTTCGCGTGACTGGGCTCGGCGAGGCACGGGGGGAGTGCGGGTGGTGGTTGCGGATAGCGGGTGTGGGATGCCGGATGCCGTGAGGGTTAAGGTCTTTGAGCCATTCTTCACGACGAAGATGGAGACGGGTAATGGGCTGGGGCTTTGGGTGGCGAAGGATTTGATCGAGAAGCTGGGTGGGACGATACGGGTTTGGAGTAGTACTCGGGTAGGGGCTTCCGGGACGGTGTTTAGTGTGTTTCTGCCGTTTGTGGGGGAGTGAAAGGCCGCGGCTCTTCAACGCAAGGCAAATACTAAAGGAGGCATAGGAGAGGTTTCTCTCCTATGCCTCCTTCTCTTTGTCGGTCCTTTAGTGTGTGACTCGGTTGGCGAGGGTGGAGACTCCGACCGGCACGGCTGCGTTGGCGGGGAGTTGGGATTTGATCCAGCGGTCTACTCGGGCGTCGAGGAGGTTCAACGGGAGGCTGCCGCCGCTGAGAATCTCGTCGTGGAAGGTGCGGATGTTGAAGGCGGGGCCTAGCTGCTGCTGGGCGCGTTCGCGGAGCTCGCGGATCTTGAGCTGGCCGAGCTTATAGCTGCAGGCCTGGCCGGGGCCGGAGATGTAGCGGTCGGTTTCGGCCTGGATGGTGGGCTCGTCGATGGCGTGGGACTTGCGCATGTAGTCGACGACCTGCTCGCGGGACCAGCCCATGTCGTGGATGCCGGTGTCGACGACGAGGCGGACGGCGCGGAAGAGCTCTGAGCGGAGGCGGCCGTAGTCGGAGCCGGGATCTTCATAGAAGCCGATCTCCTTGCCGAGCTGCTCGGCATAGAGGCCCCAGCCTTCGGTGTAGGCGGAGTTGCCGCCGTGTTTGCGGAACTCCGGCAGGCCGGTGAGGGTCTGCTGGATGGAGAGCTGCATGTGATGGCCGGGAACGCCTTCGTGATAAGCGACGGCTTCATCGTTGATGAAGCTGCGCTTCCCGTAATCGGATACTGCGACGGAGACTCGGCCGGGGCGCTTTCCGTCCGGGGTGCCGGTCTGGTAGTGGGTGGCGGCGGCCTTCTGGAAGTCTGGGATGGCTTCTACGGTGACGGGGGCCTTGGGGATGACGGTGAAGAGCTCGATGAGCTTGGGCTGCATGCGGGCGATGTAGCGTGCGAAGTCGTCCACGATGGACTGTTCCGAGCTGGGGACGTACTTGGGGTCGGACTCGACGTGGTCGCGGAAGGTGGCGAGGTCCTTGTAGCCGTTGGCCTTGGCGAGGACGGCCATCTCGGCTTCGATGCGGTCGACTTCCTTGAGGCCGATCTCGTGGATCTGGGGGGCGGTGAGGTCGGTGGTGGTGAAGCGGTGGAGGGCGGCCTGATAACGACGCTTGCCGCCGGGGAGGCTTTCAACCGAGAGTGCGGTGCGGGTGTAAGGGATGTAGTCGTTGGTGACGAAGGCGGAGAACTGCTTGTAGGCGGGGAAGATCTCGTTGTTGACGGTGTTGGTGATCTCTTCGGTAAGCCGCTTTTTGTCAGCCTCCGAGAAGGATGCGGGGAACTTCTTGATGGGGATGAAGAAGGGGTTGGCGGCGACGACACCGGCGCACTGGCTGGGGACCTTTTCCGCGATGAAGCGGACGGGGACGAGGTGATCTTTGACGCCGATCTTCAGGACTTCCTCGGTCTGGAGGAAGGCGCGAGGGATCTGGTGGAGGCGCGCGATGTAGTCCTCATAGTGCTTGACGGTGTCAAAGGGCATGGAGAGCGGGAGGTCGGCTACGCCGGTGTGGATGCCACCGCCGCCGCCTGAGCTGCTGAGGGGCATCTCATAATCTTTGAGGTCGTAGTCGTCGAGGTTTTCCTTGAGGTTGCGGAGAAAGAGGTCGTGCGAGAGGAGGTCCTGGTCCGAGAAGCCGGCGGGGGAGATGGCCTTGATGCGCGCGAGATAGGCGACGTTGATGTCGTGGCGCTTGGCGACGGAGGCGAGGGTGTATTCGCCGAGCTGATCGTTGTAGCGGTAGTCGCCTACTGAGGTGGCGAGGGTGGGGGAGAGCTTGAGATTGGTCTGCCAGGACTCTTCAAAGAGCTTGTTCTGGGCGGCGAGGCGGTCGGCGACGGAGGTTGTTTGGGCGGCGAGGGAGAGGGTGGTGAAGAGGAGGGTGGAGGCGGCCAGGGTGTAAAAGCGCATGGAGAGAGGGTAGCAGAGGGCGGCCGATTAGCGGTCTGAAACAGCAAGGGCCTCCGTGTGGAGGCCCTTCAAGGCGTTGCAGAGATTTGAGTCTAGCGGTGGAAACCACCGCCACGGAAGCCACCGCCATGGAAGCCACCGTATCCGCCACGATAGAAGCCGCCGCCATAGCCGAAACCAAGGCCGATGCCGATGGGGTAGCCATAGCCGTAGGGGTAGAAGCCGCCATAGGGATAAAAGCCTCCATCGTAGGGAGAGCCGCCGTAGAAGCCGTCATCGTAGCCGTATCCTGGGCCGTCGCCGCGGGGTCCGCCTTCCTGCAGGAGATCCGCAGTGAGCTCGTAGTCATAGGCGTTGACCGCCTTGGGCTTGAAGTTGTTGAAGAACGAGAGTTGCTGGGTCTCTTTTACCTTGACGCCCTTTTCTCCGTTGACGCCGCCGACCTCAGCTTCTCCGTGGAGGACGCGGACGGTGTTGGTTTTAGCGTTAAAGGTGTAGAGGCCATCTTTGAGGAGGGCGACCTGGCCGCCGGGGAGATCGATGAGAATCTCCGAGTGATCGGTGGGGTGGTGGACGGTGATGTCGGCGCGGCCCTGGACGATGCGAAGCTCCGTGGCGTTGGCGGATGAGGCGACGGTCTGGACGCCGTCTGCAACGTCTGAGCGAACGGAGACTCCGGCGTTGGGCTGGGTGTCGAAGAGCTGAGGTTGGGAGAGCGCGCGAGGATTGTCGCGAACGATGGGCGCGGGAGAAGAGGAAAGGCTGGCTGGGTCCGGGTACTGCGCTTGCGCGGACAGAGTCGCTACGGCGAGAAAGAATCCGAGGGACCGATACATGTTAGAACTCCTGCTTGATTGGACCCCTAAACAGGAGAAAAGTTGCAAATGGCTAGCGGCGGCGGGCCAGGGCTACGCGAGGGATCTGCTGGAGGTCGGGGAGGAACTCTACGGAGCGCCAGAAGCGTAGGAGCTCTGCCATGCGGGGTTGCTGGCCCTGGCCGATCTCCAGGGCTATGAGGCCATTGGGGAGGAGGAGGGACGGGGCCTGGATGATGAGGCGCTCGTAGACTTCAAAGCCGGTGGGGCCGGAGAAGAGAGCCTGGTGGGGCTCGTAGTCGCGGACCTGGGGGTGGAGGGATTCGGAGTCGGAGAGCGGAATATAGGGCGGGTTGGAGACGATGGCGGCGAAGGGTGGGCCTTTGGTGACGGCGGTGAAGAGATCGGACTGCTGGAAGTCGATGCGCGCGGCGAGGTGGTTGGTGCGTGCATTCTCCTGAGCTATCTCGATGGCTTCAGGGGAGATGTCGAGGGCGGTGATGTGGGCGTGGGGGAGCAGGTGGGCGAGCGCTATGGCGATGGCCCCGGAGCCGGTGCCTACGTCGAGGATTCTTACCGGGCGGTTATGGGGGACGCGGGCGGCTACGGCTTCTACGAGGTGCTCGGTTTCAGGGCGGGGGATGAGGACGGCCGGGGTGACGCGGAAGGGGAGGCCGTAGAACTCCTGTGTGCCGAGGATGTACTGGATGGGCTCGAAGGTGAGGCGGCGCTCGATGGCGCGCTGGTAGACGGCTTGCTGGTCGCGGTCGATGGGACGTTCCGGGTGGGCGCGGAGGGTGGTGCTGTCGATGCCGAGGGTGTGGGTGAGGAGGATGGCTGCGTCGGCGAGGGCGCTGGGGCGGAGATCGGGGTGGGCGGAGAGTTGGTCGGTGGCTCGGGTGAGGGCTTCAAGTGCAGTCATAAGGCAGTGTAGGGATAGTGATGAGGCAGTGGTGGGGCAGTGATCGGCCAGTGGAGTTACGGTTTGTGGGCGGTGTCTGAGAGGACGATCTGGTTGCCGTCTGGATCATTGACTGTCAGGGTGTGTGAGGACTTGGTGGCGGGAAGGCTTGCCTGCTTGAGGCGCTTGGCGGCTTGCTTAAGGCTGGCGGTCTGGAGGGTGAAGCGGGCGTGGGGGGCGAGCGTGGCGGGGACGATTTCGACCGTCTGGCCGGAGGTTCCGGGGAGGCTGAGGAGCGACTGGCTGCCGGCTACGGGGAGGAAGTGGAGCTTGTCCAGGTAGTAGGCGCGGGCGGCGGCGGGATCGACCATGGCGAGGGAGACGGAGGTCATGCGGTCCGCGATGCGGTCTGCTCCGAGGTGCTTGCCGGTGTCGTTGGTGTGGAGGGAGTTGGGCTGGTACTGGGTGTACTCGATGTTCTGGGGGAAGGTGGGCTGGGCGGGGCCGGCGAGGGTGAAGAGGAGGTTGCCGGCGCCGGCCTTGCGGACGGCGTTGGGGGTGAGGCCGCGAGAGACGTACGAGTCGTGGAGTGCGTTGAGGTCCGCGCCTTCAAAGCAGAGGTGGAGGAAGCCTACCTGCGGATCTTTTTCCGTGGGGGAGTAGAGCTCGAGGAACTGCGTGTCGTTGATCTTGATGAAGGTTTCGTAGACGACGCCGTCCTTGTTTTTGAGCTCGAAGGCGTGTTCGAAGCCGAGCTTCTCATAGAAGGCCTGGGTGGCGGGGAGATCGTGGACGCGGATGGCCACATGGGCGATGCCGTTGAGGTCTGTGCTCTGGGCATGTGCGGCGGTGATCGAGAGCAGGACGGCGAGAGCGGCGGCTATGCGGTGGAACGAGGGCATGTGGCTCCTTGACGATCTGGCGGAGGCTGGCTCCTCATTGTCGCCGATGGCGAGGCGGTGTGCCAACGCGATCAGGGTCTGAGCCTGGGGAGTGGCGGGGGAGTGGGCTTGGGTGGCTCTGACTTTTCAGGCTCTGTAATGGTGCCGGGGAGGATGGTGGAGTTGACGGTGAGGTGGTGGTAGTTGGAGTAGCGCGCGGCGAAGTGGCGGGAGTCGTCCGGGGTGCTGGCGATGATGAGGGTGGGGAGCCAGACGCTGAGGTCGCCGAAGTCGGCGGGGGCGTAATCGACCGAGGAGAAGCTGGCGGTCTTGCGCTGGATGGCGATGGGGGTGGGGATGGTGCGCTCGACGTGAACGACCTGCAGGAACAGAGGCTCAATACGGGCGCCACCTTTGAGGCCGGGCGTGATGGCCGAGCAGGTGGGGTCGTTATCTACGCTCTTCTGGGCGTAGAAGGTGATCTGGATGAGTTTGTCTTTAGTGAGGCCAGGCGCGGCGATATAGGTGAGGCAGTGGCGGCTTTCCGGACGGAAGTAGAGGGACTGTCCGCCGGAGAAGGCTCCGTCAAAGAGCATGGGGATGCGGGCGCGGTCTTCGGGCAGGTAGGGTTTGCCGTCGATCTGGGTGATCTCGCGGGACTCTTTGAGGTTGGGGCTGTTGGGCTGGCGGACGACGCGAAAGGTGGACTTGAGCTCGACGTGGTGCTTGAAGGGGGCGGCGGGTGGCGTGACCCAGGTGTCGGCGGTCTCGTCGACGGTGAGGGATGGGATGAGAGAGCGGTACTGGGCGGCGGTGGTTTCGATGCGGATGAGGAGCTCGTCGAAGGAGTCGTTGAGCGGGCTGGAGCTGGTCATGCGGGGTTGGGTTGGGCGGGGAGGTGCAGGCTGCTGCTGCTGAGGCGCGGCAGCCTGCATGGTGAGGAGGACGAGAGCGAAGAGTGGAAGCTTCATGAGGTTCTCGCCGGGTAAAGGGTTTAGACGGCTACGGGCTCGCCCTTCATCTTCTCAGCGATGTCGTGCGCGATGAGGGCGTCGATGGTGGGCTGGAGCTGGCCTTCCATGACCATGTTGAGGTTGTGGTTGGTGAGGCCGATGCGGTGGTCGGTGAGGCGGTTCTGGGGGAAGTTATAGGTGCGGATCTTCTCGGAACGATCGCCGGTGCCGACCTGGTCCTTGCGGATCTTGGCCTCAGCCTGGTGACGGGTCTCTTCAGCTACTTCGTACAGGCGGGAGCGAAGAACGCGCATGGCCTTTTCACGGTTCTTGATCTGGGACTTTTCATCCTGGCAGGAGACGACCGTGTTGGTGGGCAGGTGCGTGATGCGGATGGCCGAGTAGGTGGTGTTGACCGACTGACCGCCGGGGCCGGAGGAGCAGAAGGTATCGACGCGGAGGTCCTTGGCTTCAATCTTGATGTCGACCTCTTCCGCTTCAGGCAGGACAGCGACTGTGATCGCAGAGGTGTGGACGCGGCCCTGGGTTTCAGTGGCTGGGACGCGCTGTACGCGGTGGACGCCGGACTCGTACTTCATCTGGGAGTAGACGCGGTCGCCTTCAAAGATGGCGGTGACGTCCTTGAGGCCGTTGCCGATGCCGGAGAAGGATTCGGAGAGGACCTGGACCTTCCAGCGATGCTGCTCGGCGAGGCGGAGATAGACGCGGAACATCTCGGCGACGAAGAGTGCGGCCTCGTCTCCACCGGTGCCGGCGCGTAGCTCGATGACGATGTTCTTGTCGTCGTTGGGGTCCTTGGGGAGGAGCATGACCTTGAGGGCTTCGGCGATGGGCTCGAGCTGCGGCTCAAGGGAGGCGAGCTCTTCCTTGGCCATCTCCTTGAGGTCAGGGTCGGACTCCGAGAGCATGGCTTTGGCTTCGGCGATGCCGTCGGCTACCTTGCGGTACTGGCGATACTTCTCAACGATGGGTTCCATGAGGCGATGCTCTTTGGCGATGGCCTGGAACTTCTTCTGATCGTTGACGAGGACGGGGTCGGACATGTCACGGCTGAGCGAGTCGTAACGGACTTCCATTTGGGCGAGGCGATCGAACATATAGATCCTTTGAGCAAAAGGTTTTGAATTTGTCTTGGGGTGGGGCGGGCTGATGGGCGTAGCTAGGCAAAGTCGTGACGCGGGGGCGTCACGCGGGAGGAGTTCACCGGGATTGCTGTGTTGGTCATACGCATCTGTTTAGATGTTACTCCGGTCGCGTTGGGTTCGGGAGGCATCTTTAGTGGGAGTGGTTTTGAAAGGGCATCAGGATGGCTTTGTTTGGGGCGGTGGCGGGGTTGGCGGAGGAGATGGCGGGTACTGCCAGCAGGCTGAAGAAGCGGGCTGCGATTGCGGCTGCGATTTTGGCGGTGCATGAGGAGTTGGCTGAGGAAGTTGGGCTGTTTTGCTTGTATCTGGCAGGGCTGCCGTTTGCGGAGGCTGATCCGCGGAAGTTGAATGCGGGTGGGGCGCTTTTGAGCAAGGCTTTGCTGGCGGTGAGTGGGGCTACGGGAGAGCAACTGACCGCGGGTTATCGGAAGTACGGGGATATGGGGGCGGCGGGGTTCGATCTGTTGCAGCTCCATCCAACGTCTCAAACGCGAGACATGGGGCACCCGCTTTTGCTGGGGGATGTGCGGGATGCGTTTGCGGGGATGGCTACGGCTAAGACGACGGCGATTCGGGCGGGGCTGGTGGAGGGGCTGCTGCGGCGGGCTACGGCGCTCGAAGCGAAGTATCTGCTGAAGCTGATGCTTGGGGATATGCGGATTGGGGTGAAGCAGAGTTTGGTGGAGGAGGCGATTGGGGTGGCGGCCGCGGCTGAGGTGGCTGATGTTCGACATGCGGTGATGCTGGAGGCGGATCTGGGTGGGGCGGCGATGAGGGCGTTTGGGGGGACGCTGGCGGAGGCGAGGATGAGGCTGTTTCATCCGCTCGGGTTCATGCTGGCTAGTCCGGTGGAGACACCGGAGGAGGCGATCGAGCGGTTTACGGCTAAGCCGGTGAAGGTGGCGAAGGCGAAGAAAAGTAAGAAAACCGAGGAGTCTGACGAGTTGCTGGTTGCGGAGATCGAGGGGGCGATGCTTGAAGACGACAAGCGAACCACAGAGGGCACGGAGGGTAAGGAGAGGAGCACAGAGGCCACTGTGGGGGTGCAGGCGTTTTTGGAGGATAAGTATGACGGGATGAGGGCACAGCTTCACTTTGGGGATGCGGAGCAGGTCGGTAGGGTGGCGATCTATTCGCGGAATCGCGAGGACATTACGGAGAGCTTTCCGGAGTTGTGTGAGGCGTTCTCAGAGGCTTCGGGTGAGCTTGGTGGGCTGATTTTGGATGGGGAGATTCTGGGGTGGGATTTTCAGCATGGGGTGGCGTTGCCGTTTGCTTTGCTGGGGCAGAGGATCGGGCGGAAGAAGGTGGGAAATGAGATTCGGCAGCAGGTGCCGGTGGTGTTTATGGCGTTCGATCTAATGTTTGAGCGGGGAAAACTGACGCTGGGGCTACCGCTGCGGGAGAGGCGTCGGCGCTTGGAGGAGGTTGTGGGGGCGCTGGCGGAGAAGGCGGTGTCGCCTCTTGTGTTGACGGAGCATGCGGCTCGGCGGCATGAGGCGCAGGCGAGGATGTTTGGCGGGGATGAAGAGGCTGAGGCTGGGGTGGCGCGGCTGATGCTTTCGCCCAGCAAGCTGGTGGAGAGTGCGGAGGAGATCGACCGCGCGTATGCGGATGCGAGGGCTCGGGCGAATGAAGGGGTGATGATCAAGGCGGCGGATTCGGTGTATCTGCCGGGGCGGCGGGGGCTTGCGTGGGTGAAGCTGAAGCGGGAGTTGGCGACGCTGGATGTGGTGGTGACCGGGGCCGAGTTTGGGCAGGGAAGGAAGGCTGGGACGTTGAGCGACTATACGTTTGCGGTACAGACGGATGCGGGGGAGTTGCTGAATGTGGGGAAGGCTTACTCGGGTGTCACCGACGCGGAGATATTGGAGCTGACGGAGTTCTTCAAGGCGCATACGCTCGAGGATCATGGGCACTCCAGGACGGTGGAGCCGCTGGTGATCTTTGAGGTGGCGTTCAACAACGTCATGCGGAGCGATCGTCATGCGAGTGGGTTTGCGCTGCGGTTTCCGAGGATTCTGCGGATCAGGACGGATAAGCCGCTGGGCGAGATCGATACGGTGGCGAGGGTGGAGGAGATCTATCAGTCGCAGGTGGATAAACCTAAGGACAGTGCAAAAGCAGTGAAGGGAAGTGGCCAGGCAGTGATGGGGCAGTTGCGGTGATGGGGAGGGCGATGTAGAGTAAAGGGCAGACATGAGCATCTATTTCAGCCCGTCGTTTACGTACCGCTCCTGGTGGCTTTACACCCGGGCGGCTTCGGCGAAGTAGATTCCTCGACGGATTGCAGTAAGTAACAAGCGAGAGATCGAACGAGACCAGATGAGCCGCCGCCCTGAGCAGGGTGAGCGGTTTTTTGTGTTTTAGGAGATGAACTGTGGCGACGACGATGGTGAATCCGGCGGTTGAGGTAGCGGGGCGGTTTGGAGCTTACGGCGGGCGGTATGTGCCGGAGACGCTGATGGCGGCGCTGCTGGAGCTCGAAGAAGCGTATGCGGAGGCGCAGGCGGACCCGGCGTTCCACGCTGAGCTTGATGACCTGCTGCACCACTACTGCGGGCGGCCTACTCCGCTTTACTTCGCCAAGCGGCTGACGGAGCAGTGTGGCGGCGCGAAGATCTACCTGAAGCGCGAGGACCTGCTGCATACCGGCGCGCACAAGATCAATAACGCGCTGGGGCAGGGGATGCTGGCGCGGCGCATGGGCAAGAAGCGGATCATCGCGGAGACGGGCGCGGGGCAGCATGGGGTGGCGACCGCTACGGTGTGTGCGCTGTTCGGGCTGGAGTGCGTGATCTACATGGGCGAGGAGGATATGCGCCGGCAGGAGCTGAACGTGTACCGGATGCGGCTGCTGGGGGCTGAGGTGCGTGGAGTTTCGGCGGGGTCTGCGACGCTGAAGGACGCGATTAATGAGGCGATGCGGGATTGGGTGACGAACGTTCGGACCACCTATTACATCCTGGGGAGTGCGTTGGGGGCGCATCCTTATCCGACGATGGTGCGGAACTTTCATCGCGTGATCTCGATTGAGGCTCGGAAGCAGTTTGTGGAGGAGACGGGCGGTCTGCCGGATGTGGTGGTGGCTTGTGTTGGGGGCGGGTCCAATGCGATTGGGGCATTCTATGAGTTTCTGGGGGACAAGGATGTGAGGCTGGTTGGGGTCGAGGCTGGCGGGCGAGGGACTGCGCTGGGGGAGCATGCGGCTCGGTTCCAGACTGTTGGGGGTGGGACTCCGGGAGTGCTTCAAGGGACGTATAGCTATGTGCTGCAGAACGATGCGGGGCAGGTAAGTGCGACGCACTCGGTGAGCGCGGGGCTGGACTATGCGAGCGTGGGGCCGGAGCATGCGATGCTGCATGACTCGGGCAGGGCGACGTATGTTTCGTGCTCGGATGCGGATGCGCTGGCGGCGACCGTGGCGTTGAGCCGGACGGAGGGGATTGTGCCGGCGCTCGAGAGTGCCCATGCAGTGGCTGAGGGGATGCGGATGGCTAAGGGAATGCGGACGGATGAGGTGATCATGGTGAACCTGTCCGGGCGTGGGGATAAGGATATGGGGATTCTGGCGAAGGAACTGGACCTGAAAGGTGCGTAAGATCCAAGCTCAACTTATGAGAATGACAAAGATGAATTTAACCTGCAGATTCTTGGCGTTTGCGATCTCAGTATTCGCCTTGCCAGCTTCTCTCGGCGCTCAGACGCTTGCAAGCGCCAAGCCACCTGCTTATCCATTGGCTGCAAGAGTTGCTGGTATTGATGGTCCTGTCGTTCTCAAAGGCACTGTATCTAAAGAAGGTAGGATGCTGGATATCAACGTCTTAAGCGGGCCGCCTGAACTACAGCAGGCCGCGATCGACGCGGTTCGAGGCTGGATATACAAACCGTATCGACACTTTGGGCATGAGATCGAAGTGGATACAACGGTGACGGTCAACTTCAACATGGGCACTGGTGCGAAAAAAGCAGAAGCACAGGCGAAGGCACGTGAAGAAATGTTGGCGAACGGCGAAATGCTCCCAACGCAGAACGGTTCACAGCCACCAAACCCGAAATTGTAAGAAGGTCAGGTCAAGCAAACTTTATGCCTATAGATTTTCTCAAGAAGCCCGGTGTTGTCGCTTATCTCACTGCGGGTGATCCGGATTTGGCTACTACGCGGGATATTGCGTTAGCTGCTATTGATGCCGGTGCGGATGTGATTGAGCTTGGCGTGCCGTTCAGCGATCCTCTGGCGGATGGGCCGGTGATTCAGCGGGCGAGTGAGCGGGCTGTGGCGCGGGGGACTCGGCTGAGCGATGTGCTGGGGCTGGCTAAGGAGCTTCGGGCTGCTCGACCGGAGTGTGGGATTGTGCTGTTCAGCTATCTGAATCCCGTGGTGAAGATGGGGATGAGGTCTTTCTGTGCAGCCGCGAAAGCTGCCGGTGCGGATGGCGTGCTGCTGACGGACATGATTGTCGAAGAGGCTGGGGAATACCTGGCGGAGATGAGTACGAATGGGCTGGCGCCGGTGTTTCTGGCGGCGCCTACGAGCCCGGATGCTCGGCTGAAGGCGATTGGCGAGGCGAGCAAAGGGTTTGTGTACGCGATCTCTCGCGTGGGGATTACGGGGACACAGGATAAGGTGGCGAGCGATGCGCCGGAGCTTGTGGCTCGGCTGCGGAAGTATACGGAGCTGCCGATTGCGGTCGGCTTTGGGATCTCGAATGCGGCGCACGTGAAGGCTGTGGGCGAGTTTGCGGATGCGGCCATTATCGGCAGTGCGCTGGTGGCTTTGATCGAGAAGACGGGGCCTGCGGATGCAGCGAAAGCAGTCGGCGAGTTCATTCGTGGGCTTCGTGAAGGGTAAGATTGCTGTGCGGCAGGATGTACCTACTTTCAGGAATGGTGGAGCGAAGGCATGGAGATTTCGGACTGGCGGAACAAGATCGATGAGCTGGATGAGCAGATTGTTGAGCTCATCAGCAAGCGGGCCGAGGCGGCGAAGGCGATCGGCGAGTTGAAGGCAAAAACGGCAATGCCGATCTATGAGCCGCAGCGGGAGAAGGATGTGTTCGAGCATGTGAAGAAGGTCAATCCGGGGCCGCTGGCCGATGCGGAGTTGATCCACGTGTATGAGCGTGTGATGGATGTGATGAGAACGCTTCAAAGACAGTAAGCGGCAGTGAAGTGCAGTATGCGGCAGTGTAGGCAGTAAGAGCTTAAGTAAGACAAAGGCGAAGCGCGATGATCGTAGCAATGCAGGACCAGGCAACTGAGGAGAATGTTCAGCAGGTGATCGAGCGGATGGTTGAGCTCGGCTTCAACGTCCACCGTACGACGGGCACGACGCAGACGATTCTGGCGGGCGTGGGCTCGCCCGATCATTTTGACGTGGCGGAGTTCCAGGTGCTGAGCGGCGTGCATGAGGCGTATCGGATCTCGTCGCAGTACAAGCTGGCGGGGCGGAGCTTCCGGCCTGAGGGGACGACGGTGACCTTCAAGAATGGCGTTGTGGTCGGCGGGAACCAGGTGACGATCATGGCGGGGCCGTGTTCGGTCGAGAGCCGGGAGCAGATACTGCTGAGCGCGAAGCAGGTTGCGGCGGCGGGTTGCCAGTTTCTGCGGGGCGGTGCGTTCAAGCCGCGGAGCTCGCCGTATAGTTTTCAGGGCATGGGGCTCGAAGGGCTGAAGCTGCTGCGCGAAGTTGCGGATGAGACCGGGCTGCTGGTGATCACGGAGGTCATGGAGATCTCGCAGATTGAGCTGATGCTGCCGTATATCGACTGCTTCCAGGTGGGCGCGCGCAATATGCAGAACTTCAACCTGCTGCGCGAGCTTGGACATGTGCGAATGCCGGTGCTGATGAAGCGCGGGATCGCGGCGACGATTGAAGAGGTTCTGCTGTCCGCCGAGTACATCCTGAGCGGCGGCAACTACGACCTGATGGTGTGCGAGCGTGGGATTCGGACGTTTGAGACTTACACGCGGAATACGTATGACGTTTCCGCGATTCCAGTGCTGAAGAAGCTGACGCACCTGCCGGTGTTTGGCGATCCGTCCCATGGTGTTGGCAAGCGTGAGTTTGTGCCGGCTATGGCACTCGCGAGCGTGGCTGCAGGGGCCGACGGATTGCTGATGGAGATGCACCCGAATCCGGATAAAGCGATGAGCGATGGCGCGCAAAGCCTGTTCCCGGAACAGTTGGAGAAGCTGGTGGCGCAGTTGCGGCAACTGGCTCCAATTGTGGGGAGAACGGTGGCTTAGGCGGCGTATACTTTTCGAAGGAGAGACGCCATGCAGCCCATTTCCGACGAAGAGAAGAGCCGCCGCCGGCGTATCAATCAGAGTGTGATTGGTACGAACGCGATGGAAGGCTTGAGTCTCGATGAAGAGACGTTGAGCCTGATGAGGCGATACGAAGAGGGCGAGATCGATCGGGAAGAACTTTCTTCGGCGATCGATCTTCATGTGGCGCGGCTTCTGCGTGAGCGGTCAGCCTTGGCTGGCGCAGCTTAGCCTGACGTGAGTTCCGGCTTTGAGAATGACCCTCATTCCGAGCGTGGCCATGCCTGCCCGCGTAATAAATTCGGAATAACGAACTACGCGGAGTTATCCCGTTTCGAAGCGCCTCTGTCTGCCAAGCGGCTGGGAGAACTTGAAGATCGTCCCATGAAGGGTAGTTTTGACTCGCAGCATCTGCGGGCGATCCACCGGTATCTGTTTCGGGATGTGTTTCCGTGGGCGGGGGAGTTCCGGGTGGTGAATATCTCGAAAGGCGGGCCCATGTTTGGCCCTGTTATGTTCATCGGACAGGCTCTGGATGATGCTTTTGGGAAGCTGGCTCGAGAGAAGCTTTTGAGTGGGCTCACGGTGGATGCGTTTGCGGACCGAGCGGCGTTCTACCTGGGCGAGATCAATGCGATTCATCCGTTCCGCGAGGGAAATGGGCGGACGCAGCGGGAGTTTATTCGGCAGCTTGCGGTGCGGGCGGGACATACGATCTCATGGGCTGGGTTTACGCAGCAGGAGATGATCGACGCTTCTATCAAGAGCCATGTGGGCGGAGAGAATGAAGCTCTGGCGGAGATTTTAAGACGGGCGCTCATGGAGCGGGGGAACGCATGATTGAGAGTGTTGCGATTGTCGGAACGGGGCTGATCGGGACATCGATCGGCCTCGCTTTGCGTCGGGCTGGGTTTGACGGCGAGATCGTTGGGGTGGATGCCAAGGGGGATGAGGCGGCTATGGCGGTCAGCATGGGGGCTTGCGACCGGGTGGGGGCGTTCGACGATGTGTGGAAGTGTGATGTTGTCGTGCTGGCCGTGCCGGTGCTGACGATTCTGGATTTTCTGGGGCGGCTGGCTCCGTTGATGGGACCGGACCAGTTGATTACGGATGTGGGGAGTACGAAGCTGCAGATCTTTGAGATGGTGAGGTCGCTGCGGGGGAATGAGGTTCGGGTGCGGATGTTGCCGGGGCACCCCATGGCTGGGAAGGAGTCGGGGGGGGCGGAGTTGGGGGATGCGGGGCTCTTTGAGGGGGCTATGTGGCTGTTCACCCCTGCCGAGGAGGAGTGGGATGTGGAGCGGGAGTGGCGGGAGTGGGTTACCCGGTTCGGGGCGCGGACGATGGATATGGACGCCCGGCGGCATGACCAAGTGTGTGCGTGGGTGAGTCATCTGCCGCAGATGGTGGCTACGGCGATGGCGGCGATGTACGAGGACGAGTTTGGGGCGGAGCCGGAGATTGCGGCGGAGTTCCAGGCGATCGGGGGGCGGGCGCTGCGGGAGATGACTCGTCTGGGGGCTAGTCCTTACAGCATGTGGCGGGATGTGGCGATGAGCAATACTGAGCCGCTGGCGGCTACGTTGTTCGCGCTGGAGCAGAGGTTGCAGCATCTGCGCGAGGGGCTTCGGACGCCGGAGCTGAGGGAAGAGTTCCGGCTGGCGAATGCTTTTCGGGCTCGGAAGTAGTACCCCCCCCTCCCCCGGCCGAATGATCCAAAGTCTTTATTCCATTGAAGTTAGGTCTGGACTTCGCTGCTAAGTTCTTTGTTTCGATGGTAAAGTGTTGCAAAGTATTCATTCGAGATGACTTATCCTCATCATGGCACGTACTTTATTTTAGTGCGCCATGACCTCTTCCGGGCTGGGTTTTTCGGCCTTGGCGGGGAGGCGCATGAGGAATGGGAGTGGGCAAAGGCAGAAGACGGAGACCGCAAGCATGAAGAAGGCGTTCTGATAGCTGAGCATGGAGGCCTGGCGGAGCATCTGCTGGTAGCCATAGCCGACCGCTAACTGCGCGGACTGGGCGGCGCTCATGCCGCCGTGGCGTAAGGCGGCTGCGACCGAGTTCATGTATTGCATGTATGGGACGGTGCCGGGGACGGCGTTGGCGGAGAGCTGGTTCTGGTGGGTCTGGGCGGTGCGGGCCAGGAAGGTGGTCAGCAAGGCTGTGCCGGCGGAGCCGCCGAGGTTTCTGGCGAAGTTGGAGAGCGACGAGATCTGATTGGACTTTGAGCGGGGGACGCCGACGTAGTTGAGCGTGGAGATGGGGATGAAGATGAAGGGCAGGCCGATGACCTGGAGCATACGCCAGAGGGTGGCGGTGCCGAAGCTGGTATCGAGCGAAAGCCGGGTGAGGTTGTAGAGGCCGATGGCGGTGGCCATATAGCCGAGACAGACGGTGAGGCGCGGGTCGATCCGCCAACTGAGCGAACGGCCGGCGAGGGCCATGCCGAACATCATGACGAAGCCGGCGGGGGAGAGGACCATTCCGGCTCGCTCGGCGGTGTAGCCGAGGAGGGCCTGTAGGTACTGGGGGATGAGGACGGTCGAGCCGAAGAGGACCATGCCGAGGATCAGCTGGAGGAAGACCGCGGTGCCGAAGTTACGGTTTTTGAGGAGCTTGAGGTCGACGATGGGATCGGGGTGACGCCACTCCCAGATAACGAAGAAGGTAAGGAGGAATACTGCGATGGCGGCGACGGTGCAGATCATGGGGTCGCCGAACCAGTCTTTTTCCTGGCCCTTGTCGAGGAAGAACTCAAGGCAGCCTACGCCGCCGGCGACGAGGGCGAGGCCGGTGAAGTCGACTGGGGCCTTGATGTGGGTGAGGGCTTTAGCCTTCGGTGGGTCTTCAACCATGCGGTTGGAGAGCCACAAGGAGAGCAGGCCGATGGGCAGATTGATGAAGAAGATCCAGTGCCAGTTGAAGTTGTCCGTGATGTAGCCGCCCAGGGTGGGGCCGATGGCGGGCGCGATGACGACGGCGGTGCCGTAGAGGGCGAAGGCCTGGCCGCGCTTTTCAACGGAGAAGGTATCGGCGAGGATGGCTTGCTCTGACGGGGCGAGGCCGCCGCCGCCGGCGCCCTGAAGGATGCGGGCGATGATGAGGATGGGGAGCGTGGGGGCGAGGCCGCAGAGCAACGAGCAGACGGTGAAGATGGCGACGCAGGTCATATAGAAGCGCTTGCGGCCGAAACGGTTCGAGAGCCAGCCGGAGATGGGAAGGACCACGGCGGAGCTGACGAGATAGCTGGTGAGGACCCAGGTGGCCTCTTCTTGGCTTGCGCCCAAAGAGCCTGCGATGTGAGGCAGGGCTACGTTGGCGATGGAGGTATCGAGCACCTCCATGAAGGTGGCGAGGGTGACCGTGAGTGCGATGGCCCAGGGGTTATATTTGGGCTTCCACTCGGCTTCGAGATGGGTTTCGTCTGGCATCAGTTAGTTGATAGGGTATCAGTTTGTTGATATAGAGTATGTGCAGATGATGAAGGACTCAAAAAAATCCGAGGGCGCTCCGCTTCGTCCGATTTCAAAGTTGATCCGGCGGATCACGATGGGATTCCGGACGCGGCTGGACGACCGGCTGCGCGACCATCAGGTGACGACGGCGCAGATTCGGATGCTGTACGAGTTGCGGGAGCGGCCGGGTGGGAGTGGGGCGCAGATGGCTCGGGCGTGCTATGTCAGTCCGCAGAGCGCGCAGACGATGCTGGCGCGGGCGGTGGAGCGGGGATGGGTCGTGCGGGGGAAAGACCCGGAGAATGAACGGCTGGTGACGATGCGGTTGACAGACTCTGGGCGGGAGTTACTGGAGTACGCGGAGGGCGTGGTGAAGGCTATGGAGGCGGAGCTTTGGGAAGGGGTTTCGCCGGAGGAGCTTGGGGTGGTGCGGGGGGTGCTGGAGAGGGTGGCGGGGCGGTTTGAGGAGTAGAGCCGCAACGATCTGATGCGTTGTAGGATGTCTTTCGCTTCATACAACTGAACAAGCGTGCGGGAGTGTTGGCATAGTACAGATCCATCCTGCATCCCGCTGTAAGATTTCAAGAACGAAGAAACTGACAGGGGTGCGGCAGGTGCCAGACGAAGGATCAGTCACGGAGGTAGCATTTCGGCGTCAGATGGCACAGTTTTTCGACGCTGCCACCGATGCGATCTTCTTTCTGGACCGGGATTATCGGTTTACATTTCTCAATCGCCGCGCATTTGAAGTTCTGGCGCCAGGGGGAGGAGACATCCTGGGGCGCGTGCTGTTTGAACTTTACCCGGACACGGTTTACGAGGGCTCCCCTTACGTCAAAGCTTACGAAGGCAGTATGGAGCGGAGAGAGGTCGGGGAGTTCGAAGCCTATTATCCTGAGCCCTTCAACTTCTGGCTGCGCGTGCAAAGCTATCCCGCGGACGACGGGATCATCGTATTCTTTCGTGACGTGACCCAGGATCGGCTTCTGCACGAGTCTTTGCGCAGCAAGAGTGAAGAGGAAGAGCGTCAAAGGGCTGAGATCGAAAGCGTGTATGCGAACGCACCCATTGGGCTGGCGCTGTTCGACCTGAACGACTATACCTATCTGCGTTTGAATGACCGGCAGGCAGCCTTCTTTGGGAAGAGACCGGAAGAGGTTGTCGGTCGAACGCTTACGGAGATGGCTCCGATCGAAGGTTTGCGTGAGCTGTTCGATGGCGTGGCGGCGGGAGTGCCCGTGATCAACTTTCCGCTGGTGGGGGCACTGGTTACCGATCCGGATACCGTGCGCTACTGGACCGTGAGCTACTTTCCAGTGACTTCAAGCGATGGGACAGTTACGGGCATTACGGCTGCCTCTCTTGAGGTGACCCATCAGAAGAAGACCGAAATGGCTCTCATTCAGAGCGAAAAGCTGGCTGCGGTTGGGCGGTTGGCGTCAAGCATTGCACATGAGATCAACAACCCGCTTGAGGCGGTGACCAATCTCTTGTATCTGGCGGAGCGAACGGATGATTTGACGGAGGTGCGGCAGTATCTCCGTGACGCGGAGGTGGAGTTGAGGCGCGTCGCTGCCATCACTGCCCAGACCTTGCGCTTCCATAAGCAATCAACCGACGCCCAGGCGGTCACGATGGAGGAGTTGATCCGAAGCGCTCTTTCAATCTTTCAAGGAAGGCTTGCGAACTCTCCCATCGAAGTTGTGGAGTGTTTCCATGCCCAACAGCCAGTGCGTTGCTTCGAAGGAGAGATTCGACAGGTCTTGAGCAACCTTCTGGGCAATGCGCTGGACTCCATGAGCGCGGAAGGTGGACGCCTGTTAATTCGGACCCAGACTGCGACCAACTGGAGGACTGGTGATCGCGGGGTGGCGATCCTCTTTGGAGATCAAGGGACCGGGATCGACGCAAAGTTCCGTGCGAAGCTCTTCGAGCCGTTCTTCACGACCAAGGGCATCATGGGGACGGGTCTGGGCCTTTGGGTGAGTAAAGGGATTATCGATCGGCATCATGGGACGATTGCGGTGCGAAGCCGCCAGATGCCTGGGGCCAGCGGGACTATCTTCCGGATCTGGCTTCCCTTCGACGCGGCCGTCCGTAGGTCATAGAAGGACCTGGCCCCAAACGAACGATGGCGACTGCAAAAGCTACAATAGGGGATTAGGCGAAAGCTTGCCTGACTTTCTTGGGTTGCGGGTGTTATTGCCATGAAGCTGCGTCCGGTTTTGCTGGTTCTTCTGTTGCTTGCGGGGTTCTACTACCTGACGACGCGTGGGGCGTCCTCGCGGGCGCTGATTCCGTGGGCGCATGGGGTCTCGCGGGCTTCGTTTGTGCCGGCTGCGGGGGAAGGTTCGGTCGACCGGTCGGTGGGGTCTGACGATGGGCCGCTGGGGAACTTCCACCTGACCGAGTCGGCTTCGGCTGCGCCGGCTTTCGATGCGGAGGAGCAGCAGAATATTGCGGTTTACCGGAAGGCGCTGCCTTCGGTGGTGAATATTACTTCGACCGCCGTGAGCTACGACTTCTTCAATCGGCCGGTGCCGCAGCAGGGACAGGGGTCGGGGTTTGTGCTGGATAAGGAAGGGCACATCCTGACGAATAATCACGTCATCGACAACGCGCAGCGGGTTGAGGTGACTCTGTCCGACAAGCATAAGTACAAGGCGACGGTGATCGGGATCGATACGCATCATGATCTGGCGCTGCTTTCGATTACGGCTCCGGGGCTGGTGCCGGCGACGCTGTCCGATAGCGGCGGTCTGGTGGTGGGGCAGAAGGTGTATGCGATCGGAAATCCGTTTGGGTTGAGCGGGACGATGACGCGGGGGATGATCTCGGCGATCCGGTCCATTGGGACGTCCGGGACGCAGGGCGGCGGCGGGGCGATCGAGGATGCGATTCAGACGGATGCGGCGATCAATCCCGGGAACTCGGGTGGTCCGCTGCTGAACTCGCGGGGCGAGGTGATTGGGATTACGACGCTGATTGCGAGCTCGGGCGCGGATCAGTCGGCTGGGATCGGGTTTGCGATTCCGATCAATACGGCGAAGGCGGTGCTGGACGACTTTGCGCATTATGGCAAGGTGAGGCGGCCATCGCTGGATATCGAGACGCTGCCGATTGGGCCGGATATTGCTGAACAGATTGGGCTGCCGGCGGACTATGGAGTTCTGGTCGAGAAGACGATGCCGGGTGGCGCTGCCGAGAAGGCCGGGCTGCGCGGCGGGAATCAGCGGGTCTATATGGGGAATACGCCGATCGATCTGGGCGGGGACCTGATCGTCGGGATGGATGGGCAGGAGGTGCAGACGCCGCAGGATCTGAGCCAGGCGCTGACTCGGCACAAGGCCGGCGACGTGGTGACGGTGACGGTGTTCCGGGGACAACGGAAGCTGAACCTGAAGGTGACGCTGGGCGATGCGAAGGATGCAATCTCGCTTCCGGGGCGGAGTACTTAAGTTGCGATTCGGGATTTCGTAAGATGAGGCTTGCAGATGGACTTGAATACGCCGAACTTTGAGCGGGCTGAGTATCGCGAGCCCCAGGTGATTGAAGGGTATCCTGTTGAGCCGGCGGGTGGCCGCGGGCTCGGACCGGCGCTGCTGTTCGGGCTGGGTGCTGCTGTGGTGGGGTGCGTGGGGTATGCGGTGGTGGGGCTCTCGCACATCATGGCGAGTATCGTGTCTATCGGCGTGGGTTGGCTGGTGGGCAAGGCGATGATGACGGGGTCGGGCGGCGTGGGTGGGCGGCCTTATCAGGTGGCGGCGGTGTTGATGACTTACTTTGCGTGCTCGGTGGGGGATATGGTGGACATTCTTCACTTTCAGGGGATTCCGTTTGCGCTGATGGGGAAGCTGCCGCCTGCATTTCTGCTGAAGCTGGCGGTCGGATTGCCGTTCCTGCAGCTGCGGAGCAATCCGCTGAATGGTGGATTGGGGTTGCTGATTCTGTTCTTCGGGTTGCAGGCTGCGTGGCGGATTGCGGCGGGTGGGCCGGGTTTCGGGCGTGTGGGTGGCGGGCCTAGGATGACGCCGTTTGGGATGCGGTAAAGGTTTGGGTTGCGTCTAAAGAGAGAGTGTTGATTTGAGTATGAATGTGGCTGAGAGTGTTGCTGTGTCGCCTGTACCGCTTTCGGCTCCTGAGCCGATCTTCAACTGCCCTGAGTGCAGCCATTGGCTTGCGCCGGGGACGCTGGCTTGCCCGGACTGTCATGCGATCGTCTATGCGCAGCATATGAAGGCGATTGCTACGGCGGCTCTGGCGGAAGAGGGCGAGAAGCACTGGGCGGAGGCGAGGGAGATCTGGCGGCAGGGGCTCGGGTGGCTGCCCGCCGAGACGAAGCAGTACGACGCGGTGGTGGAGCGGATGACGCTGCTCGACGGGCGGATCAGGGGCGCGGAGGATACGAAGGCGAAGTGGACGAAACGGCTTGGGCCGCTGGCTCCAGTTGTTTTCTTCCTGGCCAAGGCTAAGAGCTTTTTGTTCATCCTGTTTAAGTTGAAGTTTCTGCTGAGCTTTGTGGGGTTCTTTGCGATCTACTGGGCTCTGTTTGGGTGGCGGTTCGGGTTGGGGTTTACGCTCTCGATCCTGGTTCATGAGATGGGGCACTATGTGGCAGCGCGGAGGCGCGGGCTGAAGGTTGATCTGCCGGTGTTTCTGCCGGGGCTTGGCGCCTATGTGCGGTGGTACTCGATGGGGATCAACCTGGAGGAGCTGTCGAGCATCGCGCTCGCCGGGCCGTTCTTCGGGCTGATCTTTGCGGTGGCGTGCGGGGCGGTGGCGAAGTTTTCCGTCGGGACGACGCAGGAGCTGTTCAGCGCGCTGGCGCATGTGACGGCGTGGCTGAACCTGCTGAACCTGATCCCGGTGTTCGGGCTGGATGGGGCACAGGCGACGTATGCGCTCGACAAGATGCAGCGTTGGCTGATCCTGGCGAGCGCGCTGATCTTCTTCGGGCTCTCCCAGGAGTGGATGCTGCTGGGAGTGGCGGCGGGGATGGGCTGGCGGCTTTGGACGGGGGATGTGCCGGAGAAGCCGGGGACCGGAACGTTTCTGCGGTACGTGCTGTTGATCTTCGCGCTGGGAATCGTGGTTTATGTGTTCCCGGATACTACGCGGCGGTTCTAAGGGCTAGAGGGGCATCTGGTGGGTGGTGGCGGGGTTTTCTACCTTGTCCAGGACTTCCAGTTTGACCTTGGCTACGCCGGCGTTGATGATGCCGAGTTGTTTGGCTGCGCCGGAGGATAGATCAATGATACGGCTGGGGGTCATGGTGCCGCGGTCGTTGATCTTGACGATGACGGATTTGCCGGTGTTGACGGCGGTGACCTTGACGCGGGTGCCGAAGGGCAGGGTGCGGTGGCAGGCGGTGAGGAGGGTCTCGTTGAAGGTCTCGCCGCTGGCGGTCTTTTTGCCGTTCCACATGGAGCCGTACCAGGAGGCCATGCCGGTTCCGGCGAGGCGCAGGGGGTGCAATGCCTTGGTGAGGACGGGTGCGACACTGGCGTGGATGCGGGCGGCGACGGGAAGCTTTTTGGCTACGGAGTTACCGGCTACCGGCACGAGGGCGGGCGGATTCACCATGGGGGCTACGGTCGCGATGGGAGCTGTCGCGGGGACGGGAGTGGGGAGTGAGAACAGAGTCGTCACGGCCATGCACGCTGCGATGAGATCCATCTTGAGATATTGAAGCAAACCATCTCCATGCCGGTGATGTTCCGGCCCACCCATAAGTTTACCGGTATTCGCCCAAAAAGCCTACCTTTGGGCGTGACTTTTGCATGGGAAAAGCGGTGTTTCTTTTATGGGAATGGCTTGATTTATGCGGAGATCTGTGGGTGTTTTCTAGGGCTTTCTGAGTTGTCAGGGTCTCGGTAAGGAGTTTAAAGAGAGGAATCAAAGTAGTAACGGGCGGGCTGCGGGCGTAACCTGCGCGGGGTGTTTTCGGCGTCTTGAGGAAGCGGGTTTGCTGACGGGGGCGTGGTGCGGATAGGGTCTAAGGTATGAGCGAGATGAACGGTGTTGTGATGTCGCTGGCCGGTAAGGTGGCTTTGATTACGGGTGGGTCGCGTGGCATTGGTGCGGCTACGGTGAGGATGTTTCGGGCGGCGGGCGCGCGGGTGGTGTTTAGCTACCAAGCGGCCCAGGAGCAGGCGGAGGCGCTGGTAGTGGAGTGTGGTGGCGAGGAGGTCTGCCGGGCGGTGAGGCAGGCACTGGCTACGCCGGCGGATGGGGCTGCGCTGGTGGCGGCGGCCGTGGAGGCGTTTGGTCGGGTGGATTGCCTGATCGTGAACCATGGGATCTGGCCCGCGCACGATCAGCCGATTGCGACGATGACGGATGAACAGTGGCGGGGGACGATCTCGATCAATCTGGATAGTGTGTTTGGGCTGGTGAGGGCGGGGGTGGCAGCGATGCAGACCCAGGTCCGAGAGTCCGGACCTGGGGCACCCAGCTCTGTAAAGGGGCATATTGTGCTGATTGCTTCTACGGCGGCGCAGCGGGGGGAGGCGTTTCATGCGGACTATGCGGCTAGTAAGGGGGCGCTGATCTCGCTGACGAAGAGCTTGTCCAGCGAGCTGGCGGGGCAGGGGATTCTTTGCAACTGCGTGGCTCCGGGGTGGGTGGGGACGGAGATGTCGCTTGCAGCCCTGAGCGATCCGGAGACGTCCAAGAAGGCGACGGCGTTGATTCCGCTGGGACGGATTGGGTCTGTGGAGGAGATTGCCGGGCCGGTGCTGTTTCTGTGTACTCCGCTGGCTGGGTTTGTCTCCGGCGAGATCTTCAATGTGAACGGCGGGGCTGTGCTGGTTGGGTGAAAGAGGAACTGCGATGAAGGGTTTGCTGCTGGCTTTGGTGTTGGTTGGGACGGGTCGTGGGGCTGTGGCGCAGCAGGGCGCGCAGGAGATGAAGAGTGCGGCACCGGCTTCGCGGCCTGGGGAGACGCAGGAGCAGAAGGGCAAACGCCTGCTGGACGAGATGCTGAAGGCGCTGGGGGGTGATGCTTGGCTGAATCGGGGGACCGTGTACGACGAGGGGCAGGTGGCGTCGTTCTTTCGTGGGCAGCCTACAGGCGCGGTGACCCGGTTTGAGGAGTGGAAGCGGCTGGAGACGGCGGGGTCGCCGGAGGTGACGCGGATTGAATTCCTGACAATCAAGGGGATGATCAAGCCGGGAATGAAGCGGGATGTGGCGCACCTCTGGACGGCAGACCAGGGTGTCGAGTTGACCTACAAGGGCAAGACGCTGCTGCCGAAGCCGCAGGTGGAGGACTACATGCGGCGGCGTGGGCATACGCTGGATGCGGTGATGAAGGACCTGATCAAGCAGCCGGGGGTGATTGTGATCGCAGAGGGGATTGGAATGCGGGACCGGCTGCCGGTGGATAAGGTGACGGTGCTCACGGCGAACAATGACGCGGTGACGCTGGAGCTGGATCAGCACTCGCACCTGCCGGTGCAGCGGGCGTTCGAGTGGCGGAATGAGCAGTTCAAGGATCATGACATCGACGAAGAGGTCTACGGCGACTGGCGCTACTACCAGGGGATTGCGACGCCGATGAATATGACGCGCTACCGCAATGGCGACATGGTGGACCAGACGTTTTACGTGAAGGTGAAGTACGGCGAGCCGATGGGAGCGGAGCTGTTCGACCCGGAGAAGCCGCTGCTGAAGAAGTAGGGCGGTTTATACTCGTGTCTGCCATGAGTGAGACTGAAACCGCCCCGACTGCGACCGAAACGGCTACGCCGCCTGCCTATAAACAGACGATGGATATAACCGAGATTATGGCGATCCTGCCGCATCGGTATCCGTTTCTGCTGATCGACCGCGTGATTGAGATCGAGCGTAAGCAGCGGATCGTCGCAATCAAGAACGTGACGGTGAACGAGCCGCACTTCACGGGACACTTCCCGGACTATCCGATCATGCCGGGCGTCCTGATGGTGGAGGCGATCGCGCAGACTGGTGGCGCGCTGCTGCTGACGGAGATTGAAGACCGCGACCAGAAGCTGATGGTGTTTACGGGGATCGAGAGCGCTCGTTTCCGCCGGCCGGTTACGCCGGGCGACCAGCTTCGCATTGAGGTGAAGGTGGTGAACTGGCGGACGCGTGTGGTGAAGATGGCCGGCGTGATCACGGTGGACGGCAAGGTGGTCTGCGATGCGACGGTTACCTGCGCGTTGACGGATCGGCCTAAGAAGGCGGCTGCTGCGAGTGCGGAGAGCGCGGAGTGAGCGTTCATTCGACCGCGATCATCGAGGCGGGAGCCGTGGTGCCGGAGAGTTGCACGATTGGGCCTTACTGCACGATCGGCAAGGATGTCGTGCTGGGCGAGGAGTGCGAGCTGATCTCGCATGTGGTGCTGGCGGGGCATACGACGCTGGGGCGCGGGAACAAGGTGTTCTCGTTTGCGTGTATCGGGATTGCTCCGCAGGACCTGAAGTACAAGGACGAGCCTACGCGGGTAGTGCTGGGCGATGACAATGTGATTCGGGAGTATGTGACGATCTCGCGTGGGACCGTGGGCGGCGGCGGGCTGACGACGGTGGGCGATGGCTGCCTGATCATGGCGTACACGCATATTGGGCATGATTCTTCGATTGGGAATGGGTGCATTCTGGCCAACTCGGCTACGCTGGCGGGGCATGTAACGGTGGAGGACTATGCGGTGGTGGGGGCGCTTTGTCCCGTGCATCAGTTTTGCCGGATCGGGAAGTATGCGTACATTGGCGGTGGCACGACGATCACGCAGGATGTGCTGCCGTTCTCGCTGACGTCGATCGCTCGGGATAACCATGCGTATGGGCTGAATAAGGTGGGGCTGGAACGGCGAGGGTTTACGCCGGAGCAATTGAAGGAGCTGCGTGGGGCTTATCGGCTGATTACGGCGGGGAAGATGAATGTGTCGCAGGCTCTCGAAGAGCTGCGCGGGCGGATCGCAGCAGGTGAGGTGGGCGAGCATGTGAAGTACCTGGTGGAGTTTGTGGGGAAGAGCGAGCGGGGCGTGATCCGGTAATGCCCACGGTGCTGAGGGTTGGACCTTATCGGTTCTACTTTTACTCAGAAGAAGGGAAGGAGCCGCCTCACGTTCACGTTGAAGCCGGTGAGAAGAAAGCGAAGTATTGGATTACTCCCGTAGAATTGCAGAAGAACGAAGGCTTCCGTAGCGGGGAGAGAAGGGAGATCGAGCAGATTCTTCACCAGAATCTCACTTCGATCCTGAGTAAATGGAATGAATACTTCAAGATCAATACCGACTGAAGTGATGGTGGATGATTCCGTACTGCGGGTCCGTTTTGAAGACGGCACGGAAGCTACTTCCCCAGTCCAGCGATTTCCTCGTTTGCTGCACGCGACTCCGAAAGAGCGGAGTGTATGGAGAATCATTGGCAAGGGCGATGGGATCCATTGGCCTGAGATTGATGAAGATATTTCCATCCGTTCTCTTCGTGGGGAGATGCCGCTAGCGACTGCTTCGTCCGAGAAGATTGAAGAGGTGCTCAAGCTCACTGGGGAGATTTACAAAGCCTCCCACCGGCTCCGTGAGATTTCTGGAGGACGATCCTTTACACCGGACGGACACTTCGTTGCTGCGGTCGGGAAGGTGGTTGCGGAATATATCTATGATCTTCGTCCGGTCTCGGATGATGTGCGTTTTGTAGACGCGGTCAGCAGTTCCGGCGCATCGGTCCAGATCATGCTGGCTGGTCCAACAGGGACGAAGTTTGGAATCCGCTGGTCAAAGGGTTCTAGTTCTTCGCACGCAGATATTTTGCTTTGTCTGAAGCTCACGGCCGAAGGATTTCAGGAGATTTACAACGGCTCCTTTCCTGTTGAGTTGGTCGAGGGTAAACCAGCGGGTCAGGTTCAGATATCCGTAAAGCGCCTCATAGAACATAACCCTGCGTTGCTGGAAAAAGCGCACAGCTTCGCCAGCATCAACGGCTTTCTTCCAGCTCAACTCGCAAATGTCGCCTGAGTCCGGGGTGGGTAGGCTGGGGTTGATTGCAGGGAATGGGCGGTTTCCTTTTCTGCTGCTGGATGCGGCGCGGGCGCATGGGTTGGATGTTGTCGTTGCGGCGATCAAAGAAGAAACGGATGTGGAGATGGATGAGCGGGCGGCGCTCGACGCCGGCGTGCGGGTGCATTGGATGTCGCTGGGGGAGCTTTCAAAGCTGATCGAGACGTTCCGGGCTGAGGGCGTGACTCGAGCCGTAATGGCGGGGCAGGTGAAGCATAAGCAGATCTTTTCGAGCATTCGGCCGGACTGGCGGCTGGCGAAGCTGCTGCTGAATCTGAGGACTCGGAATACGGATATGCTGCTGGGTGCGGTAGCCAAGGTGCTGGGAGATGAAGGAATCGAGTTGATCTCTTCCACGGCCTACCTGGAGCCTCTGCTGGCGACAGTGGGGGTGATGGGTGCGCGGATGCCCACTGAGGATGAGCGCAAGGATATCGAGTATGGGATGACGGTGGCTCGAGGGATTGCGGGGTTCGACCTGGGGCAGACGGTGGTGGTGGCGGCGCAGGCGTGCGTGGCGGTGGAGGCGATGGAGGGGACCGACGCGACGATCGCTCGGGCTGGGGAACTCTTCCGGACGCTGGGTGACGGGGATGCGACGCTGAGCCGTGCGCTGACGGTGGTGAAGGTGGCTAAGCCAAACCAGGATATGCGCTTCGACGTGCCGGTGGTGGGGGTGCCAACGATTGCGGCGATGAAGGATGCGGGGGCGACTTGCCTGTGCGTGGAGGCGGGTAGGACGTTGCTGTTCGACCGCGCGGCCATGGTGGCGGCTGCGGATGCGGCAGGGATCGCCTTGGTGGGCCGGGAGTAATGCGGCTGGCGTAGAATTGCGTTGTCCTCAGTCATGCAGGCAAAGGCGACCGGAGAGTCCAAAGCGCTTGCGTGTTCGTACATGGGACAGGGCTATGAGCAAGGCCAAGATCTAACAGGAGAGTGCGATGCGTAAGTTGGTATTGAGTTTGGTGGTTGCCGGTGGAGTCGCTGCCGGTCTGTGCGGGATGAAGGCTTATGGGTTTGGCGGAGTGGATTCGCCGCTGCAGCCTGGTGCTACGGCGCCTAACTTCTCGCTGCCTTCGCAGACGGACTCGATGGTGAGCCTGAAGGACTACAAGGGCAAGTACGTGGTGCTGTACTTCTACCCGAAGGATCAGACGACGGGCTGCACGATCGAGGCGCATAACTTTGAGCGCGATACGGCGAAGTATGCGGCGCTGAACGCTGTCGTGCTGGGTGTGAGCCTGGATACGGTGGAGAGCCACAAGACGTTCTGCTCCAAGGACGGGCTGAACTTCAAGCTGCTGGCGGACCCGGAGCACAAGGTGATCGACGCATACGGCGTGCCGGTGGCGACGATGGGCACGAACCAGTATGCCAAGCGCGATACGTTCCTCATCGGACCGGACGGCAAGGTGCTGAAGTTCTGGGAGGTCAAGGCGATCCAGGGACACAGCGACGAGGTTCTTGCCGCGATCCAGGACGCGAAGAAGTAGTTTTATCGGAAACGATACAGGCAGACGCAGAAAGGCCCGGACTCTCTCAGAGAGACCGGGCCTTTTTGCTTGCCTTGACTACGTTTTACAGCGGGTGAATGTTACTTCGCGGCCTTCTTGGCTACGGTCTTCTTGGCTGCTGCCTTCTTGGCGACAGTCTTCTTGGCCGGTGCCTTCTTGGCTACGGTCTTCTTGGCCGGTGCTGCTACCTTCTTGGCTACAGCCTTCTTTGCTACGGCCTTCTTCGCGACAGCCTTCTTCGCTACGGTCTTCTTTGCTGCTACTTTCTTGGTTGCCAAGGTGATACCTCTCGTGATGGATTTTTTGCTGCTGGTGCTCTTGTTGCCGGCAACCTTTTTAGTTGCTGCCTTGCTGCCGCGTAAAGCACTCAACTTCTTCGCGGCAGATGCTGTGAGCGAGGAGGAAGCGCCCTTTTTAGCTGGCGTCTTCTTTGCCGGTGCCTTCTTTGCGGGCACGGTCTTCTTCGCTGGAATCTTTTTGGCTGGGATCTTCTTAGCAGGGATCTTCTTTGCCGGAACTTTCTTTGCCGGGATCTTCTTTGCGGGGGCTTTCTTTGCTGGCATCTTTTTTGCAGGTACTTTCTTGGCCGGAGCGGCCTTTGTGGCTACCGCTTTCTTGGCGGGTGAAGCGGCCTTCTTAGCGACCGTCTTTTTGGCTGGGGTGGACTTCTTTGCAGGAACCGTTTTCTTTGCAGGAACAGACTTCTTTGCCGGAACCGTTTTCTTGGCCGGAGCCGACTTCTTCGCTGGTGCAGATTTCTTGGCTGGAGCCGTCTTCTTTGCGGGCTGACGTTTGAGGTTCGACAGAACAGCGCTGAGCGGTACCTCCGCCTCATTCGCTTTGGGGAGCTTGGACTCCTGCGAGGGTGGATCGTATGGGGCTACCGGGGTGCTGGCCTTGCCGCGGATCACTGCATCTTCCGAGTGAGTGTTGTGGCGGGAGTGCGGAGTGTCGTCCTCGTCTTCGTCCAGTCCAGCCTCATCCTCTTCTTCGTCTTCAGCCGCGTCCTCGTCGTCGAGATCGTCTTCATCCTCTTCGTCGTCGTCCTCGTCGAGATCGATGTCGGCGGCTACGACGCTATTGCTGGTGAGGTCGTCATCGTCGGAGTTGACGGAGACCTCTTCTTCTTCCTCGTCATCCTCATCGTCGTTGATGTCATCGTCCTCATCTTCGATTGCGCTCTTGGCGGATGGGGTAAGGTCTTCGTCGTGGCCGGCTGCGTGCTGCTTGAGTACGTCTTCGATTTCGGTGTTGTGCTTCATCGTCATAATCCCCTGGTCAGTCTGCTCTACTCTTCACCCAACAAACAACAAACGGAAGACGTCGAACTCAGCTTCATCCGCCTGCAAACTATATGATGCCGCGGCACGAATGATAGCAACAGGATGCATCCATGCGCCAACGAAGGCAAGTGTTCTTTTTATAAGAGAAGCTCATCGGCCAGCCTTATGTTTCCCCTTTGCGGATTTGGGAGCGGCCGCGGCGTGAGAAGCATGACCTGAAGAGTGAGATGCGGAATGCGAAGAAGCCTTTGCGGAGGCTGCATGACCACCGCGCGATGAGGCTTTGCCACTGGATGCGCGTCCGCCGCGTCCTCTGCCCTTGCTGCCGCCTCTGCCACCACGTCCACGTCCGCGTGAGCGTCCTGAAGAGCCGAGACGGATGGGCTCCGCGACATAAATCGTGCGGCCCGCGCGAGCGCCTGAGCTGGCGATGTTGTTCCAGCTCCTCAGCTCTTCCACCGAGACGTTGAACTGGTCGGCCACTGTGACGAGCGTGTCTCCACGGCGCAGGGTGTAGCGCTGTGGGCGTGCAGCGGCGGTAACGGTCTGCACGGGTACGACGAGCTCATCGCCAGTGGACATGGGGTCCTGGGCGGTGATGCTGTTGGTCTCGGCTATGTCGGCTGTGCGCGCGTGCAGGGCGGTGGCGATGGTGTCCAATGTCTCGCCGGCCTTGACGATGTGGAAGCGCCAGCTTGCGCGGCGATCTTCCGGGATGTCCTTCAGGCGATCGTTGTAGAGGGTCTTGGTGCCGGGCGGAAGGTGGAGGTCGAAGCTGGTATCGCGCGGGGTGGCGAGACGGAGCAGCGCGGGGTTGAGCGCGACGATCTCCGGCACGGTGCTGCCGGTGACGTCGGCGACGAGGTGCATGTCGATGCTGTAGCTGGTGGAGACGGTGTCGTAGATGACGGCGGGGCTGGGCACGAGCTTGTCCAGCCCGTAGCGTTCAGGATTCTTCGCCATGATGATGGCGGCGAGAATCTGCGGCACGTAGGCGCGGGTCTGAGCCGGCATCAGGCCCAGGCGATAGAGTGCCCAGTAGTCCGCATAGCCGGTGCGCTGAACGTCACGCTGGATGTTGCCCGGGCCCCAGTTGTAGGAGGCCATGGCGAGGTACCAGTCGCCGAACTGGTTGTAGAGCGCCTTGATGTAGCGGGCATAGGCGCGGGAGGATTTTTCAGGGTCGAAGCGGTAGTCGAAGTAGCCGTTGCGGGTGAGGCCGTACTCGGTTCCTGTTGAGGCCATGAACTGCCACATGCCGCCGGCGCCGGAGTGGGCGTTGACGACCTGCGGCTGGAAGCCGGACTCCGCCACGGCGAGGTAGATGAGGTCCTGGGGTACGCCCTCTTCCTTGAGAACGTTCTGGATGAGGCCACGGTACTTGCCGACGCGCTGCAGCGACGCCGCCATGTGGGCACGGAAGCTGTTGGAGGTGGAGAAGACGCCGATGTAACCAGCGACCTGGTCGTTGATGACGAGCGGAAGGTCGGACGTGACGTTCAACTCATTCTTCAAGCGCGCGACGAGTTCCGGGTTGGCGGCAAAGGTGATGTCTTCCGCGGCGTCGAGGGGTGCGACGTCCAGCTTGGGGGAGAAACCGTTGCCCTGCTTCAGCGCGGCCATTTCGAGTGAGTTGATGGCGTCGAGCAGGCGATTGAACTCATCGGCCACGGGGGATTCGGTCTTGAGATCGAGGCCGCTCGAGAGCATCGTGTCGATGGCGAAATCGAAGTCCATGCGCGCAGCATCCAGGCGGTTGTTGCGATAGTTGGCGACGCCGGAGTTGTAACTGGACTCCGCCTGCTTGATGATCTGGTCTGCCTTGGGGCTGCCGGTCTGGACGGGCTGCTGCGCGGCGGATGTGCTGTTGGGCGCGGCGGCGGCCTGAGCGGTTCCGGCAGGCGTCTGCTTACCGTTGGTGGGCGCGGTAGCCATGGGCGAGATGCTGCCTGGCGCGGTGGTGTCCAGGGTCGGCGGATCGCCAGGGCAGCCGGCGAGCAGCAGCAGGGGCGCACACAATAAGGCGAGCAGCGCGCGGTGTGCAGAGAGCTTCGAGGTCATGAGGGCTCGTGGAGTACGAACTTCCGAAGTACGTTCAGGGCTGGTCAGATCGGTCGATTCAGGCACACCTGATTGTAAGACGGATAGGCGTGCGTGGCGGTTTGTCGAACGAGGCAATTACGCATGGTCCGTACCTGCGGGGATGCGCTGAAACAGGCGCTCTGAGTGGTAGCATCGACTTTGAGGCTGTTAAAGCAACCGCATGGATCTGGCTCACATACGCAACTTCGCGATCATCGCGCACATCGACCACGGCAAGAGCACGCTGTCCGACCGCCTGCTGGAGATCACCGGCTCACTCACCTCGCGTGAGATGCAGGCGCAGGTTCTGGACGCCATGGACCTGGAACGGGAACGCGGCATCACCATCAAGGCCCACACCGTCCGCATGAACTACACGGCGGAGAACGGCGAGACGTATCAACTCAACCTGATCGATACGCCGGGACACGTGGACTTCAGCTATGAGGTCTCGCGCTCGCTGGCCTCATGCGAAGGCGCGCTGCTGGTTGTCGATGCGTCGCAGGGTGTCGAAGCGCAGACGCTTGCGAACGCGTATCTCGCGGTTTCAAACGGGCTCGAGATTATTCCCATCATCAACAAGATCGATCTGCCTTCGGCCGACATTGAGCGGACGAAGGAGATGATCGAGAAGTCCGTGGGTCTGCCTGCGGATGATGCTGTTGCAGTCAGTGCGAAGACGGGGCTGAACGTTGCGGCAATTCTGGAGGCTGTCGTACACCGCCTGCCACCGCCGCTGGGCGATCCGGATGCGCCGCTGCAGGCGTTGATTTTCGACTCGTGGTTCGACGCGTATCGCGGTGTGATCGTGCTGGCGCGCATCATCAACGGCAAGCTGCGCAAGGGCATGAAGATCAAGATCATGTCCAACGGACGGCAGTTCGACGTGGAGAGCATGGGCGTGATGACGCCGAAGCCCGTGGCGCTGGATGAACTCTCAGCCGGTGAGGTCGGATTCTTTGTTGCCACGATTAAGAACGTGGCCGACACCAAGGTTGGCGACACCATCACGGAGGTCGACCGCCCCTGTGCCGAGGCGCTGCCGGGCTTTGAAGATATCAAGAGCATGGTGTTCGCCGGACTGTACACGGTGGACTCCCACGAACACGCGATGCTGCGCGATGCGCTTGAAAAGCTGCGGCTGAACGATGCGTCGTTCTCGTTTGAGCCGGAGAGTTCCGTGGCGCTGGGCTTCGGCTTCCGCTGCGGCTTCCTTGGGCTGCTGCACCTGGAGATCATCCAGGAGCGGCTGGAGCGTGAGTACGATCTGGACCTGATCACGACGGCTCCGGGCGTGCGCTACAAGATCACGCTGACCGACGGCAAGGTGCTGGAGGTCGATAATCCCTCTCGCTGGCCTGATCCGACGGAGATCGAGCAGATTGAAGAGCCGGTGATCATCGCGAAGATCCTGACGAATGAGGAGTATGTCGGCGGGATTCTGAAGCTGGTCGAAGATAAGCGTGGACGTCAGCAGAACATGGAGTACGTCTCAGACACGCGCGTGCTGATCACGTATGAGCTGCCGCTGAACGAGATCGTGCTGGACTTCTACGATCGTCTGAAGACGGTGTCGCGTGGCTATGCGTCGCTGGACTATCAGTTGGCCGGAAGCTGGGTCTCGCCGATGGTGAAGATGGATATCCTGATCGGCGGCGATGCGGTGGATGCGCTTTCGATCATCATCCACAAAGACTTTGCGCAGACTCGCGGGCGTGCGCTGGTCTCGAAGATGCGGGAGTTGATCCCGCGCCAGATGTTCGAGGTGGCGATCCAGGCTGCGATCGGGTCCAAGGTCATTGCGCGTGAGACCGTTACGGCCATACGCAAGAACGTCATCGCCAAGTGCTACGGCGGCGACATCAGCCGTAAGCGCAAGCTGCTGGATAAGCAGAAGGAAGGCAAAAAGCGCATGAAGCGGATCGGCAAGGTGGATATTCCGCAGGAGGCGTTCCTGGCGGTGCTGAAGGTCGGGGAAGACTAGACCGCGTACGCTGCAGGACAAAAGGAAATGGGCTGGACACCTTGAGTGTCCAGCCCATTTCCTTTGCTACTGATTAGGTTACTTGGTTGCGGGACGCGGAGCAGCGGGACGGGCTGCAGCAGGACGCGGAGCGGAAGGAGCCTGCGGCGCGGGAGCGGCGATACCGGACTGCTTGTTGTAGGCATCGACGACAGCCTGCGAGACGTCCGTGGACGGAAGCGCCCAGAGAACGTTCGAGGACTGGCTGGAGACGTCGAGCAGGATGGTGTAGCCATTGCTCTGCGCGTAGGTCTTCATGGTCACGGCAAGCTTCTGCGCAACCTTGCCGAGAGCTTCCTGCAGATCCGTGTTGTAGGAGGTCTGAGCGTCCTCAGCATCGCGGTTCAGCGCCTTCTCTTTGGTGTCGATGGCACGCAGACGGCTGGTGCGCTCTTCATCGGAGAGGGTTGCGGGTGCGCTCTGCAGACCCTTCTTGAGGGTCTCGACTTCAGCAGCCTGGGCCTCGATCTGGGTCTTCTTGGGCTCGAACTTCTTCTGGGTGGCGATGGTGACGGTCTGGCCTTCGTTGGAGGCGAGGACGACCTGCTCAAAGTTGACGAGGGCGATCTTGGCGTCGGTGGCTGCGGGAGCGACGGCGGCAGGAGCGGCTGCGGGAGCAGCCTGGGCATAGACGGCGGGGACGGTGGCGAGGCTTGCGCCGAGCGCGGCGAGGAGGGTGAGATTGCGGTTCATGCTGATTGTCGTGCTCCTTAGGAGTTTGAAGTGCAGAGGTTAAGAGTTACAAAGTGTGGAATTTCATGGAATAGGTGGGATTTGGACCAAGCATGGATTCGATTCCCGAAGGCGTTGCGTTGCCGTTTTCCGGCTCTCGCTGAAGCCTGCCTCTCGGTCCGTTGGGTCCTGCTTACATCGAGCCACATCCTTGGACGCGGGACATTATGTTCTGTACCTCCGCCGCCTGCTGTGGTCCGGCATCCTGCTTTGCCTTTTGATCCGGTTTATCTCCTGCTTGGTCCTTGCCTCGGAAGGGAAGAGGCAGGCGCACAGGGACTCGCCAGAATCTGCCTGAATTATAGGTGTGGCGTTTGGGCGGGTCAAACTGCGTGAGCCTTGGGATACCGGGTTTGGAGGGCTGACAAGGAAGCCATGCGGGGTGCGGTCTACAGAATTCTGGAGGCATCCGGCTTCGGAATTCTGAATTTTGCGAGGCGCGGACGCTGCGATTGCGACTTTTGTGGGATATCAGGGCAGTTCTGCTTTGGCACGGAGATTGCAACCTGTAATTGCGTGCAGCGACATGGATCCTTACGGTCGCGCACAAGGTACAGCCGACGTTCCGAGAATGAGCTCACCCACTGTAGGTGCAGCTTGCCGGACGCGGTTCCGGCGCTACTGTGCAAGCGGTGCGACGATTCTCGGAGGCCAGTGACTGGCCAATGCGGATAGGGAAAAGGGGCCATCCTGCGGGGAGTGGGATGGCCGTGCCACCTCCGCCAGATGTTGACTCATCCACGATTTCGCCCTGTTCTCCACAAGAGCGCGTTCGACCCCTCAAAAAAGTTTATTGCCATGCAGCCGATTTGGGCGTAATCTGATGCTGGCCTGAGAAGAGCCGTGGGTGTTGAACGCTGGGATGGCGTTCCTGCCGAAATCAGGCGAGAGCCTGTAAGGCAAACATACAATTCAGGGTTGGTCCTGATCTTGATTGGGCCAGATGAATCCAGATGGGATTCTGACCCGGAATGTAGCCAGACTTTTAGCGTTGAAGGACGCGAAACCAGAGATTCAGGTGATTCTTCTCGAGCCTGCTCCTATTGATGTTTTGGCGCTGAACAGCGAAGGGTTTGCGGGACAGATTTGAGCCAAGTTTGCATTGACTCACAGCAGACCGACAAAAACGGGGAGCATCTCGCGGTCCGGTCAAAAGCATTCCGGATTGCACTTGACGAAGTTGGACGTTGAACACTAGAAAGACGTTGGAACGTCGCAGGCGAAGCTGGCCGGCATTCTTGAATGACCACCACGATCGAGACCAGAGAGAGAAAACCGAGGATTCAAGCGTCGCAGACCGAGACAGGTGTGCGTGCGGATTGGGTTTCCGGGTTCTCAAACTTACTTTGGCAACTCTCGGAAGAGCACGCGGCGCGACGACCTTAGCACGGCCAGGATCCTGATGGCTCCGATCATCAGGCAAGGGGAAGCAGAAGCATGAGTGCAGAGCAGAACGTAGTAGATGCGCCGACCGAGCAGCGGGCGGGGCACGATTCCGGTGACAACTCCGGTGACAACGGTGGGCAGCAGTACGAGATGGACGAGAACGGCCAGCGCGTTCCCCACGGCATGGGCCAGTCCAAGAGCAGCCGTCGCCGGCGCCGCAAGCGGAAGGGCAAAGGCCCTGAGGCTGGAGGCGCGGAAGGCTCCGAGCAGGGTAGCGGGGATAGCGGATCGAACGGCGAAGCCGGTGTGATTGCCTCTGTGCAGGCTGGTGCCGCGGCTCCTGCCGCACCCCAGAATGGCGGCCAGAACAATGGGCGAAGCTTCCAGCAGAACCGTGGATTTCAGAATAACGGCGGCCAGAACAATGGCGGCCCGGCAGGCCAGGGCGCGGCTCCCGGCGGCACCAAGCGCTGGAAGAAGAAGTTCCGCGACCGCGGTCCTCGTCAGGAGAACCCCGGCAACCAGCAGAGCGCTGGCGGCGGCGGTGGTTTCAGCCAGAATAACGGCGGCGGCTTCAGTCAGAACAATGGCGGTGGCGGTGGATTCCGTGATCGCGATACGCATCAGCCAGGGAACAACGTGGGCGGCGGCGGCTTCAAGCGCAAGGGAGGCTTCGGCGGTTCGGGCGGCGGCGGCAAGCAGCAGCAGCGTGGCCCCCGCAGCTTCGTCGGTCCAATGGACCACAGCTACCGCGCCGTGAACGGCAACTTCACAGAGACTCCGCCCTCGACGATCGAGCCGCATGGCAGCTTTGGCGGACACGCTCCGCGCCGCGGCTACCAGGGCGATTCGCAGCCCATCGACTACTCCCAGGGCCGCACGATTCCGATTCCGGATGACGCGCCGACGCACATCTACTTCTTCATTGAGGACCTGTTCTTCATCGCGAAGATCCAGGAGACGGCGCGCAAGCTCGGCGTCAAGGTTGCGTTCGTCAAGAACGATAAGGAGTCGCTTGCGACTGTGACGGCCGCCCATGAAGACGAGCGTCAGAGCCTGATCGTATTCGACCTGAATAACGCCAACGCAAAGCCGCTGACGCTGATTCCGAAGCTGAAGACGAAGCTGAAGAAGACGGTGTCGATCATCGGCTTCCTCTCGCACCTGCAGGGCGACCTGAAGGCGAAGGCTGTCGAGGCGGGTTGCAATACGGTCATGCCGCGCGCAGCCTTCTCGCAGAACCTGCCGAACCTGCTTCGGCGGTACGGAATCGAAGAGGTTGAAGAGGCGAACTACAACCAGTAGCTTGCGGAACAAACTAAGAAGCGGCGAAGGATCATTCCTTCGCCGCTTCTTTCTTGCTATGAAGATATTTTTTTACCCCGGAGGCCAGCCCATCGGTCTGCCGCCCAGCACATGCAGATGGACATGCTGCACGGTCTGACCGCCGTCCGGCCCAGTGTTGATGGCGATGCGATGGCCATGCGGAAGCTGCGTCTCCGCCACTCTTGCGGCTGCATGCAGCAGATGGCCGAGCAACTCAGCCGGCACCTGCGTCACGTCTGCAAAGTGCTCGCGTGGGATGACGAGGAAGTGTGTGGGTGCCTGCGGGTTGATGTCCGCGAAGGCGATCACCCGGTCATCCTCAAAGATGGGCGTGACCGGGATGGTGCCTGCGGCGATCTTGCAGAAAAGACAATCTGTCATGCTGGACTCCTATTTTGAAAAGTACTTGGGCTGAGCCCCGGGAGCCCAGGGATCGTAACGCTCCGCAAACGCCGCGCGGTGGCTGATGGAGGGGTGCGAGTACGTCCAAAACTCCAATAGCGCCGAAGGGTTGGGATCAGTGAAGGAGTTCTCCCCCAGAAGCTGAAAGCTCTGATGCGCGGTGGCTTGCGGGTCTGGTATGAGGCCGTGCACAACCTCCTCGCCGTAGACATCGGCGGCGTGTTCTTCACTGCGGCTGAAGGTGTTGCCGATGGGCTCGCCGATAAAGCTGAGGATGGAGAAGACGAACAACAGCACGACCAGCGCGGCCCAGTTGTCCTGCGAATGCACGCGCCACGCCTTGGCCTTATGGCGCAGGATGAACTGGAAGAGATGGACCGCGATGAAGAAGCCGACGGCGATCATGGCGAAGCCGAACTCCAGCCCCTGCACGATGTGGCCCAGGACATAGTGGCCCATCTCATGGCCGAAGATGAAGCTGATCTCCTCTGGCGTGCCTTTGGCGATGGAGGTGTCCCAGACCACGACGCGCTTGGATGAGCCGAAGCCGGTGACGTAGGCGTTGAGCGTCGTCACCTTGTCTGAGGCCTTCATCAGGAACATGCGGTCCGGCGGGATATTGATGCCCTGGCCGCGTGCGACGACCTTCTCAAGCTGCGCCACCAGCGCGGGATTGGAGGCGCTGAGGGGCTCGAAGCGATTGAAGAGCGGGTCAATGATGTACGGCGTGGCAAAGATGCCGAGAACGCCCAGCGCCATGGCTGCCAGCGCGGAGGGAATCCACCAGCGTCGCGGAAACTTGCGGATGAAGTAAAACAGCAGCATCACGCCCAGGCCACCAAAGAGATAAGTCAACAGGAACCCCTTGAACTCGTCAAAAAGAAAGCTGCTCAGGTGCTGGACGGACATGCCGTAGACGACCGCGACGTGGTGGGCGTAGAGCGTCAACGGCAGATTCAGGATCGTGGTGAGGATGAGGAACTGAAGCAGGAACGTAAACCCCTGCGCCCAGCGATTCTTGCTCAGGTTGTTGGCGAGGTTCCGCATCCGCGCGGCCAGGCCGAACTGCAAGATCAGCCAGAGCTGCAGAATGCCCCAGATGTCTTCCGTGAAGTGCACCGCGGTGCGCGTGTGGGCCAGCGCATCGGCCTTGGCGAGCTTATCCGGCGGCAGCGTGTAGGCGGTGGTGTCGGTTGCGGCGGCCTGGAGCGCGGCTGCTTCGGTGGGCGTCGTCGCCTTCTGGCAGCCGTTGAGCGGCAGCAGGGCGACGAACGCGAGCAGAATGAGCAGAAGTGGGCGAAGACGCATGATGAACAATTCCTTAAAGCTGCCCTGAAAGGCAGAACGGGTCAGGGTCCAGTGTGCATGAGCGGCATGGGGCCGCGCAATCTATAGGGGATATTCGCAGAGAGGATGAATCATTTTCCCGAGGGCCGACATCCATTAGAACGTTGCTAAAAGTACAAAGAATCGGAACCATTGAACGAGGAGATGTCATGAGCAAGCTGAGCGGCAAGGTAGCAATCGTAACGGGCGCGTCGAAGGGTATCGGAGCATCGATCGCAGAACATCTGGCGGCAGAGGGAGCCTCTGTTGTCGTCAACTATTCCAGCTCGAAGAGCGGCGCGGATGCAGTAGTAGAGCGCATCACCAAGGCCGGCGGCAAGGCCATTGCAGTAGGCGCGAACGTCGCCAAGCCGGAGGAGATCGCCAAGCTGATCTCTGAGACGGTCAAGGCATACGGCAAGATCAATGTGCTGGTCAACAACGCCGGCATCTATGACTTTGCACCGCTTGAGGCGATCACGCCAGAGCACTTCCACAAGCAGTTTGACCTCAACGTGCTGGGTCTGTTGCTGACCACGCAGGCAGCGGTCAAGGAGTTCCCGGAAGAGGGCGGATCGATCATCAACATCAGCTCCGTCGTGGGCAAGTCTGCCCAGCCGAACGCAGCCGTCTACAGCGCAACCAAGGGTGCCGTCGATGCCGTGACCTTGTCCCTGGCGCGTGAGCTCGGACCGAAGAAGATCCGCGTCAACAGCGTCAGCCCCGGGCTGGTGGAGACGGAAGGCACGGCCGGCTTCATGGGCAGCGACTTCCACAAGACCATCGAGGCGCAGACGCCGCTTGGGCGCATCGGCCAGCCGGATGATATCGGCAAGGTGGTTGCGTTCTTCGCCTCGGACGATTCCACCTGGATCAGCGGTGAAGCGGTCCTCGTCGCGGGCGGAAGTCGCGGCTAAGACTCACAGGATGGTGTTCTGAAGTGACGGCGGAGCCTGGTTTCAGGCTTCGCCGTTCTGTTTGCCCTTCAAGCGGTCGTCTCGTCTAACGTCTGTGGTCTGTCTTCAGATTAAGGATTCAGGATTTCGGATAAACTTTTCCAAGATGGATCAGGTCAGGCGGGGCTCTTTGAACAAGCGTGTTGCGGTAAATCGTGTCACCCAATCTCTTCTTACAGCCTTTCTGGTCGGACAGACAGCCTTTGGCGCGTCCGCGGCGGCGTCCGGGCCGGATAAAAAGCCTGCAGCCAGTGGGGCGCAGGACCCCGTGCTGATCCAGACGATGCAGGCGGAGCTGACGCGCGCGATGAGTTCGCTTGGCTCGGCGGCCGCTTCGACCGCTGGCTCCCCCCCTCCGCCCAAGCCTTATTTCATGAGCTACGCCGTCTCCGACGCGGAGAACGTCTCGATCTCGGCCCAGTTTGGTGCGATCACGAACTCCAACGAGACCCGCCGCCGCAACGCCGATATTCAGGTCCGCCTGGGCGACTACGCGCAGGACAACACCCACGGCGACCATCGCACCAGCGCCCTGACCACCGTGCCGCTGCCGCTGACGGACGATCGCGAGGCCCTTGCGCGGAGCTTCTGGTTTGCGACAAACCGCGGCTACGGCAAGGCGCTGGACAGCTACCTGAAGGTCAAGACGGAGCAGCAGGTTCGCGCCAAGGAAGAGGACGCCTCGGCGGACTTTTCGCATGAGACGACCTCGCAGGAGTTCGTCCCGTCCGATGCGAAGTTCTCTCCGGCTGCGCCCCTGATGAAGGATAAGTCAGCCTGGGAGGAGCGGCTGCGCGAGCTGTCCGGCCTCTTCAAGCAATTTCCGGACATCTTCTCCAACACCGTAGCGCTCGATGCCTCCAACGAAGTGGACTACTTTATCGATAGCGACGGCACCCGCATCAGCACGCCAAGCCACGTCGCGCGCATCGTGGTCGTCGCCCGCACCCGCGCCGCGGACGGCATGGACCTGTTTCGCGTGGAGACGTTCGAGTCCGATGAACTTGGCCGCCTGCCGGACCAGAAGACCCTGACCGAGAAGACGCTGGCGATGGCGAAGAACCTTGAGGAGCTGCGGGTTGCGCCGGTGACGGAGCCGTTTGATGGCCCGGCCATCCTGAGCGGACGTGCCAGCGCCGTCTTCTTCCATGAGGTGCTGGGGCATCGGCTGGAAGGACAACGGCAGCGCGGCGACGAAGAGGGTCAGACCTTCACCAAACTGCTCAACAAGCCCATCCTGCCGACCTTTCTTTCGGTCGCCGATGACCCGACGCTGAAGACCTTCGACGGCATCTCGCTCAGCGGCCACTATAGCTTTGACGACGAAGGTCAGCCGGCACGTAAGGTCGATCTCATCCAGGACGGCGTCCTGAAGACGTTTCTCATGTCGCGCCTGCCCATCGCGAGCTTCTCAGCTTCAAACGGCCATGGCCGTTCTGAAGCGGGTCATATGCCGACCGGGCGTCAGGGCAACCTGATCGTGACCTCTTCGAAGTCGGTCAGCGAACCGGAGCTGCGGGAGATGTTGAAGGCTGAAGCGAAGAAGCAGAACAAGCCGTACGGCCTTTACTTTGAGGACATCTCCTCGGGCTTCGCCGTGACGAGCCGCCGCTCACCCCAGGCGTTCTCGGTGATCCCGCTGGTCGTCTACAGGATCTATGTCGATGGCCGCCCGGATGAGCTGGTGCGCGGCGTATCCATCGTCGGAACCCCGCAGGCCGCGTTGAGCCGCATCGTCGCCACAGGCAATCATCAGGATGTCTTCAACGGCATCTGCGGCGCGGAGAGCGGAAGCATTCCGGTCAGTGCGGTTGCACCGGCCATGCTGGTCAGTGAGATTGAGACGCAGCGCCAGGCGCAAGGCTCGTCCCGTCCACCCATTGTTCCACCGCCTGCAGTCGCAAAGATGAGTGAGGCTGGCCGATGAGGGCGCTCCGCATTGCCACGTCCTCCCTCCTTGGGTTCGCACTCACTGCATTCGCGCAGGGTGCGGAGCCAAAGCCAGCCGCCCCAATTGATTTCACTGCGGCGGAGCACACAGCCGCCGCCGACCCCTTGCTTACGGCTATGCTGGCTGAGCTTCAGCGTGAGCAGCAACTGCTCATCCTGCCCGGCATGCAGCGGCCTTACTTCATGGAGTATCGCCTGGATGATTTTGCCAGCTATGAGGCCGTCGCCAACTATGGCGCGGTCTCGCGTGAGCAGCGCGGCCATCAGCGCATCGTGCGGGTCTCGGTTCGCATCGGCGACTACGCCTCAGACTCCAGCACCAGCCGGGGCGATGGCACCGTCGAACTGGCCCCGCGCGACAACGATCCGCAGGCGCTGCACTACGCACTGTGGACCGCGACCGACGAAGCCTACAAGGGTGCTCTGCGCGCGTATGCCGCCAAGCAGGCTGCCCTGAAGCGCTTTGAGAAGGCCCCCACCGCAGAGGATTTCTCACGCATCCCAGCAGTGCAGCGGATTGAGCCGCTTGTCTCTCTTTCGCTTGATGAGGCGGCCTGGAACAAGCGTATCGCGGAGGCCAGTGGACTGTTTCTGACTGATCCCGCGCTCGCCGCCGCTGCTCCGCATGTGCAGTATTCAAGCGCCGATGTGCGTGGCCTCGCGGTGAATCGCTACCTCGTCAACACGGAGGGCACCGTCTTTCGCCATGGTTACGCCAGCTATGGGGCCAACTACAACGTCGGCGGCCAGGCGGACGATGGCATGAGCCTGAGCCGAGCCAACGGCACCGCCGCCGCAAAGGCAGATGAGCTTGAGTCCGCAGCCGCCTTCCACAAGCGAGTGGTGGACGATGTCCTCAGCTATGAGGCTCTGCGCAACGCTCCGGTGGCGGACGCTGAGGACTTCCACGGTCCCGTCCTGTTCTCAGGCGATGCCTCCGCCGACGTCCTCAGCCGCCTCTTTCTACCGAACGTCGAAGCAGACCGTCCAGAGATGGGAACTACTGCACGCACGGTCGGCGCGTATCAATCGAGCTTCCGCGCACGCGTGCTGCCGGATGTACTGGACGTGACGGACAATCCTCTGGAGGCAACCTTCGCCGGCAAGAGCCTCATCGGTGCTTACGCAATCGATGACGAAGGCGTGCCTGCGAAGCCGGTTGAGCTCGTTGAAAAAGGCAAGCTGGAGAACTATCTCATCGGCCGCACGCCGGTCCGCGACTTCCCCATCTCAAACGGCCATGGCCGCGCCGCGCCGGGGCAGCCCGCGCACTCCCGCGCCGGTGTCATGATCTTCAAATCGACCAGCCCCATCTCCTCGGCAGAGCTGCATCAGAAGCTGATCGGCATGGCGAAGGAGCAGGGCCGCGACGTCTATGAGGTGGAGACCATGGGCGGCGAACTTGCACCGCGTCTGCTCTACCGCGTCCATCCCGATGGCACCCGCCAGCTCGTACGCGGAGCCATCTTCGACGAGCTCGATAACCGCAGCCTGCGGTCGGATATCGTCGCCGCCGGTGGCGACCCATACGTGGACAACATGACCGGCCCCATTCCGGAGACGATTATCGCCCCCAGCCTGCTCTTCGGAGATATCGGCGTGAAACGCGCCAGCGAAGAGCAGCAGAAGCTCCCGTACTACGCTCCGCCGAAGTAAAAGCGAAGATTACTCACGTACTTTTCATGCGATCTCACGATAAGCTTGTGCAAGATTGGTAGATGGGCTTCGGAGTGGGCTTGCCTGCGATCGTCCGGCGCTCGAAACTCATCAAGGCTCCGCAACGTAAAACGATCAACGGTGTTTTCAGTTACAGCACATTCATTGCAGATACGACTCCTGAAGCTGGAGCGTCCAGGGAGCCAGCACAGCATGTCGATTGAGCAGCGAGAAGCGGACACGGGCAGCATCGCTGGGAAGGTCTTACCGGCGATGCGTCGTGCAAACCTGACCCACGCAATCACCCTCAGCCTTGGGATGCTCACGCTCGCAGGCTGCCACCAGCAGGAGACGAACAAGCAGGCCGCCGAGGCCCCGCCCAGCGTGCCGCAGGTCGTCCCTGCCGGCCAGGCGAACGTGGTTCACGTCGATCAGGCAAATCAGTTTCCGCTCGTCACCACAACCTCCCGCACTGTCTTCTCCACGCTCAACGTGACGGGCGCGGTGCAGCCGGATGTCTCGCGTGAGCTGCCGGTACTTTCGATCGCAAACGGCCGCGTTGTGGCCTTGCATGTCGGGCTCGGGGACTACGTCAAGAAGGGGCAGCTTGTGATGGAGGTGCAGTCGCCGGATGTGACCACGGCCTTCGGAAACTATCTCAAGGCGGTCTCGGACGAGCACCTCACGCAGACCACGCTCACCCGCGACAAGCTCCTCTATGACAAGGGGGCCATCGCGCAGAGTCAGCTTGAGGTCGCTCAAAATGGGGAGGAAGATTCGCAGTCCGCACTGACAGCCACAGAGCAGCAGTTGCATATCCTGGGCGTCGACAAGAATCATCCCAGCGAACTCGTCAAGGTCTACGCGCCCATCACGGGCGTCGTCGTCAGCCAGAACACGACCACTGCCGGCGCGGCTGGAATCACCTTCGCAGGCGCGGCCGGCTCGTTGACCATCGCAGATCTTTCGCATGTATGGGTGGTCTGTGATGTGTATGAGAATGACCTGCCCAACGTTCGCCTGGGCGAGGCAGCCCAGATCACGCTCAACGCCTTCCCCGGAAAGGTCCGCACCGGCACGATCTCGGACATCGGCGCGATCCTCGATCCCTCCATCCGCACTGCCAAGGTGCGCATCCAGGTGCAGAACCCGGATAACCTCCTGCGCATCGGCATGTTCGCCACGGCCACGTTGAAGGGCGCGACCCCCAAGCAGACGGTTGCGGTCCCCGCCAACGCCATCCTTCATCTGCATGACCGGGACTACGTCTTCGTGCCTGCGGGCAGTGCAGGTGACTTTCGCCGCCAGGAGATCAAGTCGGGCGGCTCGCTTCCAGGTGATTCCACGGCAAACTACATTGAGGTTTTGAACGGTCTCGCAGCCGGGCAGCAGGTCGTGGGCAACGCGCTCGAACTCCAGAACACGGCGGCGCAGTAATGATCCGCAAGCTTGTAGACTTTGCGCTCAACAACCGTTTTCTGATTCTGGTGATGGCCTTCTTCCTCTTTGGTTGGGGCGCCATCTCCTTTCACAATCTCCCGGTTGAGGCTTATCCGGACGTCGCCAATAACTACGTCACGGTGATCACGCAGTGGCCCGGCCGCGCGTCGGAAGAGGTGGAGCAGCAGGTCACGGTGCCGCTCGAGATCGCCTTCGCCGGCATCCCGCACATGTCGCATCTGCGCTCTGCATCGCTGGCCGGCCTGTCCAGCGTGACGATGGTCTTTGACGACGACAGCGAGAACGATTGGAATCGCGAGAAGGTTCTGGAGCGCCTCTCGCAGGTCACGCTGCCCACAGGCCTGCAGCCGCAGATCGGCACGGACTGGAGCCCGGTCGGCCAGATCTTCTGGTACACCCTTGAAAGCTCCGACCCCAAGTACGACACCATGGCGCTGAAGAGCCTGGAGGACTGGACGCTCGAGAAGAACTTCCGCTCCGTCCCGGGTGTTGTAGACGTCTCAAGCTTCGGCGGCATCACGCGCGAGTACCAGGTCATTCTCGATCCAGAGAAGCTGGTCTCGTACGGCCTCTCCATCTCGCAGGTCAAGCAGCAGATTGCAGCCAATAACGTCAACGCCGGTGGCAGCTTCATCGAGCAGGGCGCACAGCAGATCAACGTGCGTGAGATTGGCCTCTTCACCTCCACGCATGACATCGGCAACACCGTCCTCAAGGCGCAGAACGGCACGGCGCTGAAGGTCTCGGACATCGCCACTGTGGTGCAGGGGCCCAAGATCCGTCTCGGCCAGATCGGCAAGACCATCCGCCGCGTGGACGGCAAGCTGGCTGATAATAGCGATGCCATCGAAGGCGTCCTCCTGCTGCAGAAGGGTGCCAACTCTGACGAGACGCTCGAGGCCATTCACGCCAAGGTCAAAGAGTTGAACGAGCGCGTCCTCCCCAAGGGCGTGAAGGTCGTCGCCTTCCTGGATCGCTCCAACCTGCTCGAACTCACCACCCACACGGTCATGCATAACCTGACCGAGGGCATCGTCCTCGTCGTGGTGATCCTGTTCGTCTTCCTCGGCAACCTACGCGGTGCGCTCATCGTCGCCCTCACCATTCCGTTTGCGCTGCTCTTCGCGTCCATCTGTCTCGATCTCCGCCACATCCCCGCAAACCTGCTCTCCCTGGGCGCGCTGGACTTCGGCATGGTGGTCGATGGTGCAGTCGTGATGATTGAAAACATCGTCCGCCACCTCTCGCACAGCCGCAAGAAAGACATGACGGTCACCGAGCAGATCCGCGAGGCCGCGCATGAGGTCCAGCGGCCCGTCTTCTATGCCATCGGCATTATCATTACCGCGTACCTGCCCATCTTTACGCTGCAGTCGGTGGAAGGACGCCTGTTCAAGCCGATGAGCTGGACGGTCGCCTTCGCGCTCCTCGGCGCACTGATCTTCTCCATGCTGCTGGCACCGGTGCTTGCCAGCTTCCTCTTCCGCAACGGAGCCACGGAGTGGGAGAATCCGATCCTGCGCTGGCTGACGAATCGTTACCGCCACGCAGCCACCTTCGCCATCGAGCATCGCGCCATCACCTTCTCGGTCGCCGGTCTTGCGCTCCTGACCTCCATCCTGATGGTCACCACCGGCGTCATCGGCTCTGAGTTTTTGCCACATCTGGATGAAGGTGCCATCTGGGTCCGAGGCACGCTCGCGCCGTCTACCGGCCCGACGGAAAGCCTCGCCGTAGCCAACCGCGCCCGCATCATCCTGGCCTCGTTCCCGGAGGTCAAGCAGGTGGTCAGCCAGATCGGCCGGCCCGACGACGGAACAGACACCACCGGCTTCTTCAACACGGAGTACTACGTCGACCTGAAGCAGAAGCAGGACTGGCGTCCCGTCTTCAAGGAGAACAAGGAAGAGCTGATCTCTGCCATCAATCGTCAGCTTGACGTTATCCCCGGCGTCATCTGGAACTTCTCGCAGCCCATCTCGGACAACGTGGAAGAGGCCGTCAGCGGCGTCAAGGGAGAGCTTGCCGTGAAGATATACGGCGACGATCTCAAGACTCTGGAACAGAAGGGCGACGCCATCGTCAACGTCATGTCGACCATCCGCGGCGTGCAGGACCTTGGTCTCTTCCGCGTCATCGGCCAGCCCAACCTCAACTTCGTCGTGGACCGCGATGCAGCCGCACGCTTCGGTATCAACGTCGCCGATATCCAGGATGCGATCGAGTCGGCCGTGGGCGGCAACGCCGTGACACAGGTGCTCGATGGCGAAGCTCGCTACGACGTGACGGTGCGTTATAACCCGCAGTTCCGCGCCACGCCGGAGTCCATTGAGAACATCCGTCTCGTCTCGCCGTCAGGGGAGCGAGTCTCCCTCGCCCAGGTCACCAAGCTCAAGACCGAGGACGGCGCAGAGGAGATCACACGTGAGAACGGCCAGCGTTACGTGGCCATCAAGTATTCGGTGCGTAACCGCGATCTCGGCTCCACCGTGCAGGAGGCCATCGATAAGGTCTCCAAGCAAGTACCGCTGCCGCCCGGCTACAAGACAGACTGGGCCGGCGAGTATGAAAGCCAGAAGCGCAGCTCTCGCCGCCTGCTCATCGTGCTGCCCATCACGCTCGGCCTCATCTTCATGATCCTGTACAGCATGTTCGGCTCCTTCAAATGGGCCGCGCTGATCCTCTGCAATCTTGCGATGGCCCCCATCGGCGGCCTGCTTGCGCTGCTGGTCACACGCACCCACTTCTCGGTCTCGTCCGGCGTCGGCTTTCTCGCGCTCTTCGGCGTCTCCGTTCAGACCGGCATCATCATGCTGGAGTACATCAACCAGATGCGCGTCGCCGGTCACTCCGTTGAAAGCGCCGCCATTGAGGGCGCGGTGCTTCGCCTCCGTCCCATCCTCATGACGATGCTGGTCGCCACACTTGGCCTGCTGCCCGCGGCACTCTCACACGGCATCGGCTCAGACTCCCAACGGCCGTTCGCCATCGTAATCGTTGGCGGCCTGGTGGGAGCGTTGCTGATCAGCGTCTTCCTGCTCCCCACCCTCTACGTCTGGATCGCACGCGACACCGACGTCCTCCCCATTCGCGATGAGGAGTTCGAAGCCTGATGAAATCTCTCGTCCTCACGTTGGCCCTCGCAACACTCGCGCAAGCTGCCCAGGCCCATGCCCAGGCTCCGCAATCGCCAGCCGCTGCCTACGCCGCCTCAGCCGCACCCGCTGCCGACCCACGCAAGCCGCCCGCCTCCAAACCCGGCGCACTCACCCTCCAGCAGGTCGTCGAGCAAGCCCGCGCCAGGAACCCCACGCTTCTCGCGGCAGAGGCCAACCTCCGCGCCGTCCGCGCCCAGGAGATCCAGGCAGGCGTTCGCGTCAACCCAACCCTCGGCGTCAACGGCACAACCGTCACCCTTCCCAACGATGGCTCGGAAGGCAATCCCCCGTCCTACGCTGTCCAGGTCACACGCCTCTTTGAGCGTGGCAACAAGCGCGAGTATCGCCTGGAAGACGCCCGTGCCACCACGGTCCAGACCGCAGCCCAGCTTGAGGACACCGCCCGCCAGACCATCCTCCAGGTGAAGCAGGCGTTTACGAAGATGCTCATCGCCAAGGAAGCACTCGAGCTCTCGAACGCCAATCTCGCCGACTATCGCCATGAGGTTGAGATCGCCAACGACCGTTACAAGGCGGGAGACATCGGCAAGCTCGACTTCGAGCGCCTCGACCTGCAACTCGGCTCCTTCGAGTCGGACCAGGCCAACGCCGAGATCACCCTGTTGCAATCCTCATACCAGCTCCAGACCCTCCTCGGCTCCCAGACCTCCAGTCCTGACTTCGATGTCACCGGCGACATCATCCCGCCCATCCTCACCCAGACCCAGGCCGAGCTCACCCAGGCCGCACTCACCCGCCGCCCGGACTACGCCGCCGCCCGCGCCGGCATCGTCGCGGCTGAGGCCAACGCCCGCCTCGCCATCGCCAACGGCACCACGGACCCCACGCTGGAAGGCGAGTACGACCGCTCCGGCAGCTACAACTCCTTCGGCTTTAACGTGAACATCCCGCTACGCTTCTTCGATCGCAATCAGGGCAACAAGGAGACGGCTCGCCTGCAGGCAGAGTCCACCCGTTTCACCAGCATCGCCGCCCGCAACCAGGTCACCTCCGACGTCGATCAGGCATGGGTCGGTTACACCCGAGCCAAGGCGCTCTCAGACCGCTTCGGCCAGCATTATCTGGATGAGTCCATCGACGTCCTCGGCATCGCGCGCTTCGCCTACGATCACGGCGGCCTCGCCCTCATCGACTACCTCGACGCCCTCCGCGACGCACGATCCAGCACCTCCGACGCACTCAACGCCTATTCCCAAACCTGGATGGCCATCCACCAATTGAGCGCGGCCTCGGCAACAGAGCTCATACCCTAGCCGTACAATCATCCAACATGAAGCGTCAGGCCAATCGTAAAGTCACCGTCATCCTGCTCTCGGTCGCCATCCTGATCGTGGCTCTGAACGCACGGTTTGCCTTCGTCTCCGTCAAAGAGTTGCTGCAGAGCGAGTACTGGGTCCAGCACACCTGGCAGGTCATCAACCAGGTGGAGCGCATCATGGGCTCAGCCAAGGACGCGGAGAGCGGTGCCCGCGGCTTCGTAATCACCGGCAAAGAGCAGAACCTGGAGTTCTACAACTCCGCCCAGGTGGAGCTGCCGCAGGAGCTAAAGACCTTCAGCTCCCTCACGGGCGACAATCCATCTCAGCAGGCTCGCATCACGGAGATGCAGGCCGTCCTTGAGCAGCGCATGGCCACTTTGGCTGAGGTGATCGAACTCCGGCGCGCGAACGATGTCGAATCCACCCATGCCTTCATCCAGAACGGGACCGGCCGCATCCAGATGGATCACCTCCGCGCCATCGCAGATCAGATGGAGCAGGAGGAGCAGCGCCTGCTGGTCATCCGCACCGCCACTGCCACCTCCTCCAGCCACCGAGCCCTCTTCAGCATAGCCTTGGCCAGCGGTCTGGACATGCTGCTCATCGTCCTGATGTTCCGCTACTTCGCCCACGAACGCAGTCTGCGTATCGCGACCGAAGAAGCCGCGGACCGTCTCGCGATCGCCCACGCCGAGACCGAAGCCCGCGCCGAGGAGATCCGCCAGCTCAACGCTACGCTGGAGGAGCGCGTTCGCCAGCGCACCGCAGAGCTCGAAAGCACCAACAGAGAGCTGGAAGCCTTCAGCTACTCCGTCTCCCACGATCTGCGCTCCCCGCTCCGCACCATCGACGGCTTCTCCCTCGCGCTTGAAGAGGACTACGCCAATGAGGTCGACGCCACCGGCCGCGACTACATCCGCCGTGTCCGCTCCGGCGTCCAGCGCATGGGCCAGTTGATCGACGCCCTGCTTCAGCTCTCCCGCATCACCCGCGCCGAGATCTCCCGTGAGGACGTCAATGTCTCCGCCATCGCACGCAGCATCGTCGCTGACATTCAGGAAGCCGACCTCGCCCAGAAGGTCTCCGGCCACGGCGTCCTCTTCACGGTTCAGGACGGCCTGACCGCTGACGCCGACCCAAAACTCCTCCAGGTGGCGCTTGAGAATCTGCTGGGGAACGCGGTCAAGTTCAGTTCTAAAGTGGAACACCCCAGCGTCCAGTTCGGATGGGATGAAGGCCAGAAGGCCTATTTTGTCCGCGACAACGGCGCAGGATTTGATATGTACTACGCGGACAAGCTCTTCAACGCCTTCAACCGGCTGCATGGCGATAAGGACTTCAAGGGCTCCGGAATCGGCCTCGCCACCGTCGCCCGCGTCGTGCGCCGCCATCACGGCCGCATCTGGGCGGACAGTGCTGTGGATCATGGCGCGACCTTCTTCTTTACGTTAGGATAACCAGCATGGCAGAGGCAACAAAACTCATTCTCCTGGTCGAAGATGACCCCGACCACGAACTCCTGACCATCCGCGCGCTCAAAAAGTCGAACATCGCCAATGAGGTCAAGGTCGCCCGCGATGGCGAAGAGGCCATCAATCTGCTCTTCGGCGCTGAGCCGGTCAAGCCTCAGGTGATCCTGCTCGATCTCAAGCTCCCCAAGGTCGATGGCCTTGAGGTCCTCCGCCGCATCCGTGAAAGCGACTCCACCAAGATGCTGCCCGTCGTCGTCCTGACCTCGTCCGACGAAGAGCGTGACGTGGTCCGCAGCTACCAGCTCGGCGTCAACAGCTACATCCGCAAGCCGGTCAGCTTCGACGACTTCGCGGAGGCCACCCGTCAGCTCGGAATGTACTGGCTGGTCCTCAACGAATGCCCCCCCAAAAGCTAGATCCAGAGACGATCGCGGACTCCAACTCAGGCTCAAGGCCGGGGCACCTGCGCGTCCTGCTGGTTGAGGATAATCCGGATGATGCCTTCCTGCTGGAGCGTCATCTCCGCCGCAATGGCTTCTCGCTCGATCTCACCCGTGTAGAAACGGCGTCGGAGATGCTCCGCGCCCTCGATCCTCCAAACGTTCCCGACATCATCATCGCGGACTACAACCTGCCCAAATTCAGCGGGCCTGCCGCGCTGCAGCTCATCAAGTCCTCCGGCGCGGATATCCCCTTCATCATGATGTCTGGAGCCATCTCGGAGGAGACGGCGGTGGAATCCATGCGCGCCGGCGCACAGGACTACGTCACCAAGCAGAACCTCGCACGCCTCGTCCCCATCCTGGACAGAGAGCTCCGCGAGGCCTCCGCCCGCCGCAAGAAGGTTCAGGCGGAAGAAGCCCTTGAGGCCAGCCAGGCCCGTTTTCATCGCCTCGTGGAAGCCATGCCCCTCGGCCTCCTCATCGGCGACGCGACCGACCGCATCGTCTACGCCAACGGCGCAGTGGAGCGCCTTCTCGGCTACTCCAACGGCTCCATGCTCTCCGGCGATATCACCCTTGACTCCATCTGCCCCACCCTCCGCGCAGCCTACAATGAGGACCTCGGCAATACGAACAGCTTCGCCGCCGCGCCCTTTGAGACCGCCTGCGTCACCGCGAACGGTACTCAGATTGAGGTCCTCCTCGGCGTTGCCCTGCTCAATCCTGAAGCCGCGCCCGCGGACCGCCAGATCGCCGCCTTCATCGCCGATCTCACGCTCCAGAAGAAGTCGGAGGAGGTACTCCGCCGCACGGAGAAGCTCGCGGTTGCCGGCCGCCTCGCTGCCTCCATCGCGCACGAGATCAACAATCCGCTGGAGGCCATCACCAACTGCCTCTACCTCGTCGGCAAGACCGAGCTCCCGCCCGATGCCCGCACCTATCTCGCACTGGCCCAGGATGAGCTCGATCGCGTCGCCCAGATCACCGTCCAGACCCTGCGTTTCTATCGCCGCTCCACCCACGCTGCCGATACCAACCTGCACGATCTCATCGAGACCGTAGCCGCCCTGCTCGGTTCGCGCATGAACCGCCAGCGCATCACCCTGGTTCGTAAGTTCGGAGAAATTCCCCCCATCTTCGCGCATGACGGAGAGATCCGCCAGGTCCTCGCCAACCTCGTCGGCAACGCCATTGACGCGCTGCCCAATGGCGGCGTCATCACCCTCCGCACCGGCCTCTCGCGCGATTGGAAGACCGGCCGCACCGGCATCCGCATCTCAGTCGCGGACGATGGCACCGGCATGAGCCAGGCCACGCTCAACCGCATCTTTGAACCCTTCTTCTCCACCAAGGGCATCACCGGCACCGGCCTCGGCCTCTGGGTCTCGCGGGAGATCATCGACAAGCACAAGGGCACCCTCCGCGCCCGCAGCCGGGAGCGCCGTGAAGGCTGCCCCGGCGGCACCGTCTTCTCCCTCTTCATCCCCAGCGAGCTCGCCGAAGCCGAACTCGCAGACGTCCCCGTCAAGAACTGAAGCGTCCCCCCAGCCCACTTCATTTACGATCACTCCATCAGGCAGTCCAAGCTGATTTGAGGAGTACGAATGTTCGCAGGCAGTCCTGTCTTCCGTGCATCACGCTTGCTGCTGGCCCTGCTTGCCATCTCGTCACCGCTTGCAGCGCAGAGTTTGCCCGAAGCCGGCATCTCTCGTGCACTGGCCTCCGCCCGCGCCGCTCGTCTGTCCGATCTCCACTACAAGCTCAGCTATGAGCTCCATCCGCACGCGGAGGTCACTCAAGCCCACGAGACCCTCACCTTCACGGACACCGGCACCGGAGACCTCCCGCTCGACTACCGCGACGGCACCCTGACCTCCGCCTCCCTCAACGGAACAACCATCCCCACGCAACTCGTCAACGGCCACATCATCCTTCCCGCCGCCGCCCTCCACAAAGACCAGAACACCCTCACCATCGCCTTCCAAAGCAACATCGCCGCAGCCGGCAAGGCCATCACCCGTTACACAGACCGCGACGACAAGACCGAGTACCTCTACACCCTCTTCGTCCCCATGGACGCCAGCATGGCCTTCCCGTGCTTTGACCAGCCCGACCTCAAAGCCCGCTTCACCCTTGACATCTCCGCGCCCACGGACTGGACCGTCATCGGCAATACAGCCGCCACCAGCAAGACCGCACGCGGCGACTCCGCACAGTCCATCTTCCCTGAGACCCGTCCCATCAGCACCTATCTCTTCGCCTTTGCCGCCGGGCCGTTTGAAGCGATCCAAGGAAACCCAGGCGAGCCCACGATCTACGTCCGCAAGTCCCAACTCACCCGGGCTAAGGCCGAAGCCCCGCAGGTCCAGCAGATCACCGCCCGCGGCGTAGCCTATCTCTCCGACTACTTCGCCCAGCCCTTCCCCTTTCCCAAGTACGATCTCGTCCTCATCCCCGGCTTCCCCTTCGGCGGCATGGAGCACGCTGGTGACACCTTCCTCAATGAGGACGGCGTCCTCTTCCGCACCGCGCCCACCGCATCCGACTACTTCCGCCGCGACATCCTCGTCCTCCACGAAACCACCCACCAGTGGTTCGGCGATCTCGTCACCATGCGCTGGTTCGACGACCTATGGCTCAAGGAAGGCTTTGCCCAGTACATGGCCTATAAAGCCATGGCCCAACTCAAACCGGACACCAACCCCTGGAAGCACTTCTACGAAGAGATCAAACCCCTCGCCTACGCCATCGACGAGACCCAGGGCACCACCCCCATCTACCAGAACATCCCCAACCTCAAGGATGCCAAAAGCGCCTACGGAGCCATCGTCTACCAGAAGGCCCCAGCCGTCCTGAAGCAGCTCGACTACTTCCTCGGCGATCAGAACTTCCGCGACGGCCTCCGCCTCTACCTCAAGCAACATGCCTATGCCAACGCCCAATGGGCAGACCTCATCGGCGCCTTTCAAGCCACCGGTAAGAGCGATGTGCAGGCTTGGGCAAGCGCGTGGATACTCCAGCGCGGCATGCCAGAGGTCACGGTTGAGTTCTCCTGCAGAGGAGATCGTCTCGGAAACATCCATCTCATGCAGCATGACGTACTCGAGACGGATGCTGTTTGGCCCATCTCAAACCAGATATTCCTCAGCTTCCCCGCAAAGCCCGCATCGGCAAAGCCTTTTGATCTTCCTGTCTATGAGATGGAGCCGATCCGGGTAGATTGGAACCGGCCCGCCATCAATGTAATAAGCAACCATGCAGCATGCCCGACCTCCATCTTCGCCAACTACGGCGATCAAGCCTACGGCCGCTTCCTCCTTGATCCCATCAGCGAAAAGGCCGTCACCGCCTCGCTCATCGCTCTAAGCACCACCCCCACCGATCCCCTCCTCAAGTCCCAACTCTGGGGTGCCCTCTGGGACCAAGTCCACACCGCTCAGGCCTCCCCTCGCGCATACGCAGAGCTAGCCCTCAAAGATCTCCCCACCGAGCAGGATGAGAGCATAGCCCGCATCCTCGGTGGCCGCATCTCCGCAGCCATGCACGCGTACCTGTCGGACAAGGGAAGGGAAGCTCTAGCCCCGCAAGCAGAATCCGTCACCGCCGACCGGATGATCCACGCCCCCACCCTCGGCCTGCGCATCGTCAACTACCGCACCTTCACCAGCATCGCCCAAACCCCCACAGCCCTTGCCCAAATCAAAGACCTCCTCTCCGGTAAGCTTACGATCGAAGGCATGCCCCTCAAGCCGCTGGACCGCTGGAACCTCATCGGCACGCTCATCCAGCAGAACGACCCCGAAGCCCCAGCCCTTTTAGCCGCAGAGAAACAACGCGATCAATCCGGCGAAGGCCAGAAGTACGCCTACGCTCAGCAAGCCGCCACCCCCACCGAAGCCACCAAGCAACAATACTTCGCAGACTACCTCCGAACGTCCTCCCAACCCGGCGGCCCGCCCGCCGTGCAAGAAGACTGGCTCACCCAGTCCCTCGGCCGTTTCAACTCCTGGAACCAGACACCGCTCACCGAGCCTTATCTCACCCGAGCCCTGGACGCCCTGCCGGACATCAAGCGCAATCGCAAGATCTTCTTCCTCGGCGCATGGCTCGGCTCCTTCATCGGCGGTCAGCATAGCCCGGAGGCCCAGCAGATCTTCCACGCCTGGCTCACCCGCAAGGACATCGACCCTGACCTCCGCCTCAAAGTCCTCGAACTCTCCGACGAGCTAGACCGCACAGTTCTCATCCGCCAGAAGTTCCCCGACTAAACCATCTTTCATCCCGCGAATGTCATTTCCTTGTCACACCCTCGCAGCTACACCGTACGCACCGGAATCCCGCATCTAAACTGGAGTTCGCAGGCCCCCGCACCACAAAGGATTCCATGCAGATCGCTTCAGTCGGCACCTCGTTCCCGCCTCATCGCTATACACAAGCCGAAATCGCAGAAGCCCTCGTAGAACGCTGGCGCGACAAGCTTCCGGAACCTCGTCTTCTCACCCGCTTCCACCTCAACTGCGGCGTAGAGCATCGATACACCGTCCTCCCGCTCGAAGCCTACCCATCCCTGGTCGGCTTCGGCGCGACCAACGGCGCATGGATCACTGCCGCCGTCGATCTCGGCGAGCAAGCCATCACCCGCGCCCTCGCACCCATCGGCCTCACCGCAGCCGACGTCTCCGCCATCTTCTTCGCCTCCGTCACCGGCATCGCGTCCCCAACGATAGACGCCCGCCTCATCAACCGCATGCCGTTCCCCACGCACGTCAAGCGCACACCCATCTTCGGCCTGGGCTGCGTCGCCGGAGCCGCCGGCATCGCACGCGCGTCAGACTACGTCCGCGCCTTCCCGGACCAGATCGCCCTTCTCCTCTCGGTCGAGCTCTGCTCCCTCACCTGGCAGGACGACGACCAGTCCGTCGCCAACCTGATCTCCACCGGCCTCTTCGGCGATGGCTGCGCAGCAGTCGTCATAGCAGGCGACAACGTAAAGCTCCCTGGACCCACCGCCGGCCCAAAAATCCTGGCAACCCGCAGCACCTTCTATCGCCACACCGAGCACGTCATGGGCTGGGACATCCGAGACACAGGCTTCCGCATCGTCCTCTCGCCCGATGTACCCAAGGTCGTGCTCGAAAACCTCAAAGGCGACGTAGACACCTTCCTCACCTCGCAATCCCTCACGCAATCAGACATCACCTCCTGGATCTTCCACTCCGGCGGCCCCAAGGTCCTGGAAGCTGCGGAGAAAGCCCTCACCCTCCCACCGGAAGCCCTCGCCCTGAGCTGGAAGTCCCTCCGTGAGGTCGGCAACCTCAGCGCCGCCTCCGTCCTCTGCGTCCTCGAAGACACCCTCACCAACCACCCCGGCGCACCCGGCACCTACTCCATCCTCGCCGCCATGGGCCCCGCCTTCTGCCTCGAACTCATCCTCCTCCAGTGGTAGCTAGACCCTAAGACACATCGGGTGCCCCATCCTCGACGCGGTCCTATCGCGGCAGGGTGGGGTATCGTTTGCGGCAGCAAACGACCCTTCCACAGAACCATCCCGAGTCAAGACCCCAACGCTCAGCGTAAACTCACATCTATAGGGACTCCCATGGAAGACACAGCCACCCGGATCATCCACATCATCGCCAAATCGAAATCCCTCCCGCCCGAGTCCATCCAGCCCGAGAGCAACTTCGACGATCTCCAGATCGACTCGCTCGACAAGATCAACCTCACCTTCGAGATCGAAGAAGCCTTCAACATCACCATCCCGGACGATTCCCTCAGCTCTCTCCGCACCGTCCAGGACGTCATCACCGGAGTCCAGCGCCTGCAAGCAGAGAAGTCCGCCGCCTCATGAAGCTTGATAACGAGTTCCTCTTCCTCACAGCCTTTGCCTTCGTCATCTTCAGCGCCATAGCCTTCTTCTTCGGCCGCTTCACAGACCATCTCCGCCGTCACAGCCGCCGTCCGCTCCCACCCAGAGCCTTCCTCCTGGCCTTCCGGCTCTGGTTCTCAGCGCTCGCCCTCGGCGCACTCGCGCTACTCCTCTTCAGCCGCCACGGCCTCTTCGCGCCCGTCAAATAAAAGCCCGCAAACAGGGAAGGGAATCATGCATCGCGTCGTCATCACCGGTCTGGGCTGCATCACTCCCATCGGCAACACCCCGCAAGCTCTCTGGCAGTCCGTCCTCGAAGGCCGCACAGGCATCGCGCCCATGCAGGTCGAGCACCCCGGCCTCCGCTTCACCCGCATGGGTGAGGTCCGCGACTTCCGCCCCGAAGATCATCTCGCCAACGGCCAGATCCTCACCACGGAGCGAGCCGCCCAGTTCGCCATCGTAGCCGCCCGCCAGGCGGCAGTGGAATCCCAACTCCTCGCCCACCACGCCCCCGACCGCATCGCCATCTTCACCGGCTGCAGCACCGCCGGCCGCCAGGCGGAGGAGCCTGAAACCGCCAAGCTCTACACCTCCAACGCCCGAGTCCATCCACTCACCGTCCCCCGCTCCATGGCCTCCAGCGGCGCCTCCCAGATCGCCATCGACCTCCACATCACCGGCCCCGCCCTCAACCTCTCCACTGCCTGCTCCTCCGGCGCTCACGCCATCGGCCTCGCCTTCCAGATGATCCGCGGCGGAGCCGTCTCAGCCGCCATCGCCGGCGGCCATGAAGCTCCACTTACCTTCGGCTTCCTGCGCGCCTGGGACTCCATCCGGGTCGTCTCCCCCACCGCCTGCCGCCCCTTCGCCGCAGACCGGGACGGCATGACCCTCGCAGAAGGCGCAGCCTACCTCGCCCTCGAAACCCTGGAGTCCGCCCAGTCCCGCAACGCCCCCATTTATGCGGAGCTCCTAGGCTTCGGCATGAGCACGGACGCCCACCACATCACCCAACCCAAGCCGGAAGGCCCCGCAGCCGCCATCCGCATCTGCCTGGCAGACGGAAAACTAGACCCGCAAGAAATCGGCTACATCAACGCCCACGGCACCGCCACTCAGGCCAACGATCAGGTCGAAGCCGCCGCCATCCACGCCGTCTTCGGCGACCACGCCTCGCGTATCTCCGTCTCCTCCACCAAGAGCCTCCACGGCCACAGCATGGGCGCATCCCCCGCCATCGAAACCCTCATCACCGCCCTGGCCCTCCGCCACGGCCAACTCCCCTTCACCGCCGGCACCATCACTCCCGACGCAACCCTCAACCTGAACCTCATCCTTGAAGCCCCACAACCCACCGGCCCCACCGTAGCCCTCGCCAACTCACTCGCCTTCGGAGGCCTCAACGCCATCCTCGCCCTGAGGACCTTCTAAGCCGCTTCAGGAGATAATCACCACAGATGATCTCCGTCCTCATCCTCACAAAAAACGAAGCCCAGGATCTCCCCGGCTGCCTAGCCTCCGTAGTCTGGTCGGACGACGTCCACGTCCTCGACTCCCATTCCACGGACGCCACCGTCGCCATCGCCCAGGCCGCCGGAGCCATCGTCACCCAGCGCCCCTTCGACAACTACGCCGCGCACCGCAACTTCGGCTTCCAGCTCCCCTTCAAGTACCCCTGGCTCCTCATTCTGGATGCAGATGAGCGCCCCACCCCCGAGCTCTCACGCGAGATGCTCCTGCAAGCCGCCAACGCCCCCGCAGACGTCTCCGGCTTCCGCCTTCGCCGCCGCGACTTCCTCTTCAACACCTGGCTCAAGCACGCCCAGCTCAGCCCCTTCTACATCCGTCTCGTCCGCCCCGAGCGCAGCCGTTACACCCGAGCCATCAACGAAGTCCTCGAAGTCGAAGGCACCATCGCAGAGCTCCACGAGCCCCTGGACCACTTCCCCTTCTCCAAGGGCATCGCCCACTGGGTGGCCAAGCACAACCAGTACAGCACCATGGAAGCCCAGCTCATCCACTCGCAGCAGGGCCTCACCAACCCCAGCCTCCGCACCGCCCTGCGAGACTCCGACTTCCACACTCGGCGCCTCCACCAGAAGGCCATCTTCTACCAGCTCCCCGGCCGCCCCCTCATCAAGCTCGTCTACATGCTCGTAGTCCGCCGCGCCATCCTGGACGGCTCCGCCGGCGTCACCTACGCCATCCTCCAAAGCATCTACGAGTACCTCATCGTCCTCAAGACCAAAGAGCTTCACCTCAACCAGCGTCAATAGCAAAAAGGGGTGCCTACCAGGATTGGCGGACACCCCAATATTCGTCATCAGGCACGAGACTCTAGTAAACCGTCCGCACATTCGGTTCACGGTCGTAGATGCGCCCATTGGCAGCAGCGCTCAGATAAGCGTCAGCATCCGCACCCACCAGCACGCCTTCATCCGGAACAACTCCCGCCGCGTCCAGCAGCGCTTGCGCACCGCTCGTCGCGCCGATCACCTTCAGATGGCTGAACGCATCATGCACCCAACCAACGGCCGCAGCCTCGGTTGAAAGCAGCTTAGCCCCATCCTCGGATAACGCAACGAACACCGCATCGAAGAGCACGGAAGCACCGCCCGCAAGCTGGAAGTCAGCCTCCAGCGTCTTGCCGTCGGAGGTCGTGGCCCCGCCAATCTTCGGCGCGACGATCTTCACCTTCGCCCCCAACTTGCCTGCAGCCGTCTCCAGCGCCAGCACCTCCGCCGCGTCGGTGCCATCCGCAATCAGCACGCCGATCAACTTCGTCTTCAGCCCCGGCACCATCTTCTGCACAATGCTCAACGCCGGAGAGACCTTGAGATCGGTACGCACCGTCACGGTCGTAGCTGCAGGCTTGATCGGCTCGGTCATCCCCAGGCCATCAGCCACACGCTGCGCAATGGTTGCGTCCACATTCGCCAACTGCCCCAGCATCCGCGTACGAATAGCCTTCGTCTCCACCTTGCTCAACTCAAAGATGAACGCAGACACAATGTGATTCTGCTCCGGCTCAGTCTGCGAGTTGAAGAACTGCAACGCCTGGCTGAAGTGATCCGCAAACGAAGCCGCCCGCACCCGCATCTTGTCGCCCTCTTCATGCGCCTTGAAGGAGCTGAATCCCTTCACCGCATCCGGACGAGGAGCATCCGCCTCCAGCGAGCTCGGCGAGTAAGACACACGGCCCTTCTGCGGCAACATCTGGTGATGGCCGTCCCGTTGCATGTTCATCACCGGGCAGCGCGGCGCATTCACCGGGATCTGCTGATAGTTCGGCGTGCCCAGCCGCGTCAACTGCGTGTCGATATACGAGAGGTTGCGCCCCTGCAGCAACGGGTCATTGCTGAAGTCGATGCCCGGCACAACGTTCGTCGTCGCAAACGCCACCTGCTCCGTCTCGGCAAAGTAGTTGTCCACATTGCGGTCCAGTACCAGCTTGCCGATGATCCGCAGCGGCAGCGTCTCCTCAGGAATCAGCTTCGTCGCATCCAGCACGTCAAAGTCGAAGCTCTGCGCAAACTCCTCGTCGAACAACTGCACACCAAGCTCCCACTCCGGAAAGTTTCCTTCGTCAATCGCATTCCAGAGATCGCGCCGATGAAAGTCCGGGTCCGCCCCGGAGATCTTCAGCGCCTCATCCCAGATCACCGACTCCATCCCCAGCTTCGGCCGCCAGTGGAACTTGACATACGTGGACTTGCCCGCATTGTTGATCAGCCGGAAGGTATGCACACCGAAACCTTCCATCATCCGGAAGGAACGCGGAATCGCGCGATCGGACATGATCCACATCAGCATGTGCGTGCTCTCAGGCACCAGCGAGACGAAGTCCCAGAACGTGTCATGCGCGGACTGAGCCTGCGGAAAACCACGGTCCGGCTCCTGCTTGACGGAGTGGATCAGGTCCGTGAACTTGATCGAATCCTGGATGAAGAACACCGGAATGTTGTTCCCCACAATGTCCCAGTTACCCTCCGGCGTATACATCTTCACCGCAAAGCCCCTGACATCGCGCGCCAGATCGCTCGATCCCGCATTGCCGGCCACCGTAGAAAAACGCACGAACGCAGGGGTCTTCTCGCCCACCCGTGTCAGCACACCGGCCTTGCTGATGCCCTCCAGGCTATCGGTCAGCTCAAAGTATCCCTTCGCGCCATAACCACGAGCATGCACCACGCGCTCCGGAATCCGCTCATGATCGAAGTGTTGCGTCTTTTCGATCAACAGATGGTCCTCAATCAGCACAGGACCACGTTCATTCGCCTTCAGAGAGTTCTCGTCATCCGCAATAATCAGTCCGCGTTGCGATGACATCGGCGGATGAGTTTCGCCCGCTGCCTGGTGTAGTTCACCGCCATTGCCTATGCTGTGATCCGCCGCTTCTTCATGTCCCAACTTCGCCATCGCCCTACCCCTTGAACCTTCTTGGTCTGTGATGCCCGTGGGTTTGTCGTTCTGTAGCATGCCCCACCACGGCTCGCTCCCCTATGACTCCACCCCGCCGCCCCGTGTCGCCTGCAATCGGAAAATTCATCTTTTCCGATCTCCCGTCCGTATGGTCTAATCCTCCCACCCCGGGAAACCTAGTTTGGAATTTGGAGGATTGATCATGTCCGCCTTGCGCCACGCCCTTACCGTCGCCCTTCTCGTCTTTTCCGCCGTTCTCCTTCATGCCCAGGCGTACACCTCCATCGTCGTCATCGGAGACTCGCTCTCGGACACCGGCAACGACGCCCACGTCTCCACCGCCCTCTACACCGCAGCCGCCGCAGTCCCCACACCCGCCACCGGGTACACCCAGGGCAGCTTCACGGACGGCGCCGACACTGCACCCGCCGCGCAGCTCTATAGCGGCGTCTGGATCAAGCAACTCGCCGCCATGCTCGCCGCCAAGCCGCCCGTCCTGAACTCTCTCGACGGAGGTGCCAACTACGCCTACGGCTTCGCCTTCACCGGTTCCGGCACTACCCCCTTCGCGTATGGACCCGGCAATGTATTCACCTTCCCCGTCAACAACATGGGCCTGCAGCTCTCCACCTATCTCGCCACCAACCCCACCATCACCAGCAAGACCCTCTTCGTCGTCTGGGGCGGAGCAAACGACATCCTCAACGCCACCTCCTCCGCTGCGGTCACCACCGCCGCCGCCAACGAAGCCGCCGTCATCCAGGCTCTCATCGCCGCAGGTGCCACAGACTTCATCATTCCGAATCTCCCACCGCTCGGTGCCGTCCCTCGCCTCAACACCACCGCCTCCGCGGCCTCCGCCACTGCTGCCGCCGCCGGGTTCAACCAGGCCCTCGCCGCTTACGTTGCCGCACTCCCCGCCGCCAATCCCGGCAAGTCCCTTCACCTCTACTCGCTCGACGTCTTCACCCTCTTCAACACCATCATCGCGGCCCCTTCAACCTACGGCTTCGCCAACGTCACCATCAGCTCCAACTTCCTCGCCGTCAACCCGGATACCTATCTCTTCTGGGACGGTCTCCACCCCACCACCGCCGGCCACCATCAACTAGCCCTCGCCGCCGCAGCCCTCATCGCCCCCGGCGCCACCACCACCACACTCGCCTCTTCCAATCTCAGCGCAAACCTCAACGCCTCCGTCACCCTCACCGCGACGGTCAAGAGCCCCGCCGGCATCCCCACCGGAGTCGTCACCTTCTTTGACGGAACCACCGCCATCGGCAACGGCCAGTTGAACACTGCCGGCGTCGCCACCTACACCACCTCCAGCCTCACGGCCGGCACGCATAACATCACCGCTGCCTACGTTGCCTCCCAATACTTCAATGCCTCCACCTCCACCGCCCTCTCGGAGGTCGTCACCGCCCCGGCCATCAGCCTCACCGCCACTCCCGTAGGGCTTACGATCGCCAGCGGATCCACGGGCTCAGAAGCTCTCACCGTCGCCACCGTCGGCGGACTCTCCGGTACTGTCTCCCTATCGTGCGCGCCTCTCCCATCGCCTCTCACCTGTACTTTCTCCCCCGCCACACTCACGTTCGCCGGTGCCAACAACACCCTCACCAGCACCCTCACCGTCAACACAGCCGGCGTCAACATCTCCCAACTCAACCGAACCCGCCCCGGCTCCAATACCCTCCAGGCGATCGCAGCCTGCTCGCTCCTCCCCTTCTTTGGCGTTCTCGTCTTCCGCCGCAGGCATCTCCGCAGCCTCCCACTCCTCTGCCTCCTCCTGCTTTTCTCCTCCGGAGCGGTGCTCGGCCTCAGCGGTTGCTCCGGCAGCTCCTCGGCCAATGCACCCAAGGGCCTTTACACCATCCCGGTCACCGCCACCGGCGGAAGCGCAACCTCCTCCCTCAGCTTCGTGGTGACGGTCAACTGACCGTCACCACCCGCACCGGCTACACTAGACCGCATGTGTGGAATCGTCGGATACATCGGTCCTAAGTCAGTCGTCCCCGTCATCATTGAAGGTCTGCGCCGCCTCGAGTACCGCGGCTACGACTCCGCAGGCATCGCCGTAGGCGGCTCCCCCGAGCACCCCAACAAGCTCGACCTCCGCCGCGCCCCCGGCAAGCTCAAGAACCTCGAAACCGTCATCGCCGCCTCCCCCATCGACGGCACCTACGGCATCGGCCACACCCGCTGGGCCACCCACGGCCGCCCCACGGAAGAAAACGCCCACCCCCACCGCGACGGCACCGGCACCCTGGTCGTAGTCCACAACGGCATCGTAGAAAACTACCTGGCCCTGAAAAAATCCCTCATAGCCAAAGGCCACACCTTCCAGTCGGAAACCGACACAGAGATCATCGCCCACGTCATCCAGGACGAACTAGAACTCCACGAAAAAATGGGTGCCCCACGTCTCGATTCTGAGACGTGGGTTTCCACCGAAGCCAACGAATCCCAAGCCGTCCTAATCTCAAACACTCCAGACCGCCTCCCCCTGGACGAAGCCGTCCGCCGAGCCGTCAAGCGCCTCACCGGAGCCTTCGCCATAGGCGTCCTCTCCGCCCACGCACCCGACACCCTCGTCGCCGCCCGCATGGGCCCACCCGCCGTCATCGGCATCGGTGAAGGCGAGTTCTTCCTCGCCTCCGACGTCCCCGGCATCCTCCACCACACCCGCAACATCCACTTCCTCCAGGACGGAGAGGTTGCCGTCCTCACCAAAACCGGCGTCCGCATCACCGACTTCGAGAACAACGAACTCCCCCTAAAAATCCAGCGCATAGCCTGGGACCCCATCCAGGCCGAAAAGGCCGGCTACAAGCACTTCATGCTCAAGGAGATCAACGAGCAGCCCCGCGCCGTCCGCGACACCACCCTCGGCCGCGTCTCACTCGAAACCGGAGAGATCTTCCTCCCCGAAATGCAAATCTCGCAGCAGGAGTTCAAAGCAGCCACCGGCATCACCATCGCCGCCTGCGGCACCAGTTGGCACTCCGGCCTGGCAGGCAAGTTCATGATTGAACGCCTCGCCCGCCTCCCCGTAGACGTCGACTACGCCTCCGAGTACCGCTACCGCGACCCCATCCCCGACGCCACCAACCTCGGCCTCCTCATCACCCAGTCCGGTGAAACCGCCGACACCATCGCCGCCCAACAAGAACTCATCAGAAAGGGTTCCAAAACCCTAGCCATCTGCAACGTCGTCGGCGCAGCCATCACCCGCGCCGCCCAGGGCACCATCACTACCAACGCCGGCCCGGAGATCGGCGTCGCCTCCACCAAGGCCTTCACCGCTCAGCTCACCGCCCTCTTCGTCTTCGCCCTTTACCTCGCCCAGCAGCGCGGGACGATAACGCCGGAAGAGTCGTTGCACTATGTAACAGAACTCTCAAAGATCCCCGCAAAACTCGAAGAGGTTTTGCGGACAGTCGATGCTCAGTGCTGCGAGCTCGCCAAATCCTTCAGCACCGCCCGCGACTTTCTCTTCCTCGGCCGCGGCATCCATTATCCCATCGCGCTGGAGGGCGCGCTCAAGTTGAAGGAGATCTCCTACATCCACGCCGAAGGCTACCCCGCCGGCGAGATGAAGCACGGCCCCAACGCCCTCATCGACGAGACCCTCCCCGTAGTCTGCATCGCCACCAAAGATCCCGCCGACCCCAGCTCCGTCCTCAAGTACGAAAAGACCCTCTCCAACATCCAGGAGGTCACCGCCCGCTCCGGCCGAGTCATCGCCATCGCCGTAGAGGGCGACCACGAGATCACCCAGCTCGTCGAGCACACCATCCACATCCCCGCCGCCCCGGAGCTCCTCCTCCCCATCCTCGAAGTAGTCCCCCTCCAACTCCTCGCCTACCACATAGCCGTGCGAAGAGGCTGCGACGTAGACCAACCCAGAAACCTAGCGAAATCCGTCACCGTGGAGTAAGACTGACAATGCCCACTAAAACAACCACTAATGAAGCCGCCGCAGGAAACGCCAGACTCTACCAAGTTTTATGTGGTGTGCTAGATGACTTGCGGGCAGAGGCTCCTGCTTCAAGCGCACTCTACCACCCGCCCCCGAGCAATGGGGATGCCTTGATTCAAGCGCGATCGCGATCGCTATTACACCTCTTCCTTAAATCACGATTCGGCGTCTTGGCTTTTCAGCAGCGCGAATCATTCGTCACTGATGGCTCAAATGACGGAGGAATAGATGCTTTCTATATCGATGATCAACGGAAAGTGATCTACCTTGTTCAGTCTAAATTCCGGGCGACTGCAGGGAATTTTGCCAGCACAAACATGACGGCCAATGATCTTCTAAAAATGGATGTCAAGAGGATTCTAAGCGGCGAGTTAAAAAATGAGAGTGGTATACCCTACAACGATCGGATCAAGAAAAATCTTCAAGCAGCAATTAGACGCCTCCCAGATGCCGCGGGATATGCACGCGAGATAGTCCTGATAGGAAATGTCGCGAACCTATCAACTGCTCAGTTGAAGAGGCTGGTAGATGGTTACCATTACGAAATATATCCTTCCGAGAGAATCTTTCAAGAGCTTCTCTTTCCTGTTATTACGGGGACTTATTATAATGATCCTAAACTACTTATAAAGATAAATCTTGGGAATGTCCGAGGGGCGGAAGCACATCTGGACTATGACGCGCAAACAAAGTCACAGAAGACGAATATCAAGCTGATCTTCGTCCCGACTAAAGAAATAGGCCGTGTCATGATGACCTACAGAAACTCCATCCTGAAGTTCAACCCCCGGAGTTTCTTGGAACTCGATCGTAATCAGGTTAATCGCGAAATTGAAGCCTCTATACGTAACAAATCAACAAATGAGTTTGCTTTGTTCAACAACGGCATCACAATCACGACAGACAATACGAAAATTAGTCAAGATACTGGCCGGCGTGGAACCGCTCAACTGGTTTTGACTAATCCGCAGTTAGTAAATGGTGCTCAGACGGCATACACCCTTTGCCAAATTTATGAATCATGTATAGACTCTGGAAACTTTGGCGTGTTTCAAGGAAAGGAAGTTCTTGTTAAGGTCATAACTTTTGTAGGAACCGCTCCTGCAAAGGAAGTGAAGGAGAGGACGTTCCTTGTCGCCGCGATTTCCAAGGCCACTAACGCTCAAACAAAAGTAGATGACTACGATAGGAGGTCTAATGATCCATTACAAATGGATCTTCAAAAAGCATTCTACGAGAAATTTGGTTTGTTGTACGAACGTAAGCGGGGAGAGTTTAGTGATGGGCTTCGCAACGGCTACATCAGCCGCGATCTTCTAGTTAACCGGGAAAACCTTGTCAGGGTGAGTTTGGCATGTGGATTCCGAGTAAATCAGGCACGGGCTGGAATCAGTAAGTTTGCCACTGAGGCAGAATTAGCAGTCCTGCTAAAGCTCTCAGACTTTCCTAAATATGCCTATGGCTATGAAGTCCTTAACGACCTAGGGAGCCTCTGCGCAGGCGGCCGATTTGACGATGTCGGTGTGTGACTTGAGTCGGCGGCCAAGTTTTTCTGCGGTTGGGCCGTGCTTTGCTTGTTCTGGCTGGGGTTTGTGCGGAGTCGAAGACTCATAGCCCGTCTCCCGGCGCTAGGCGGCGGTTCCCGCCAGGTGCTTGCGGTGGAGGTAGAGGTTGATGAGGGCGAAGTTGGCGCATAGCCGGTGATGGTTCTTGGCGATGCCTCTGTAGCGTACCTTGTCGAAGCCGAAGACGCGCTTCAGGATACGGAAGACGTGTTCTACTTTCGCTCTTACTTTTGATTTCGTCGTATTCTTCTTCTTTGCCGCTTCATCGACATAGTTCTTGAACCTGGTTCGCTTGCAGGTCATGTCCTGGGCCTTGGGCGCGGCCTGCCGGATGGCCTTGGTCTGGCCTTGATAGCCGCCGTCGCCCCACACCTTGCGCTCCTCCCCATGTAGCAGATCCGGCAGCATGTGTACGTCGGAGACGTTGGCCGCCGACGTTGCCACTGAGTGCACGTGACCTTCTTTTGCATCAACGCCGATGTGCGCCTTCAGTCCGAAGTACCACTGCTTGCCCTTACGAGTCTGACGCATCGCCGGATCACGCTCTTTCTTCTCGTTCTTGGTCGAAGAAGGCGCATGAATAATGGTCGCATCCACGATCGTGCCGGTCTCGATGCGGATGCCCCTGGCCGCCAGATGCAGGTTCACCGCGTCGAGCATGGCACCGCCAAGGTCATGCTTTTCGAGCAGGTGGCGGAAGCGCAGCACTGTCGTTTCATCCGGTGCCGGAGCCACGCCCAGGTCAACACCAGCGAACCGCCGCAGCGTGAAGGACTCATAAAACGCCTCTTCGACGCCGGGGTCGGACAAGTTGAACCACTGTTGCATAAAGTACGTCCGAAGCATGATCGCAAGCCCGACAGGACGACGGCCGTTGCCGGCCTTCGGGTAGTGCGGTTCGACCAGAGCCTGTAACTCGGGCCACGGAACAACCACTTCCATCTCATCCAAAAACAGCTCCCGCCGAGACTTCCGCCCATACTTCTCAAAGATCGACTGGGACGCAAACGTCTGCTGCTTCATCGCCATCCACCCCTAACCATCAGATTAATCCATCAGGCCGCGGACGCAGAACTTGTGCAGAGTTTCCCTAGGGAGACTCTGCGCAGGCGGCTGATTTGACGTTATGAGTGAACGTCTTGAGTCGGCCGTTAGTTTGTTGCGATACTGCCGCCCTGTATTTGGTTTTGGCTGGAGTTTGCGCTGTGTTGAAGAGTCGTTGCCCGTTTTCGGGCGCTATACGGCCAGCCCTGCCAGGTGCTTGCGGTGGAGGTAGAGGTTGATGAGGGCGAAGTTAGTGCATAGCCGGTGATGGTTCTTGGCGATACCTCGGTAGCGCACCTTGTCGAAGCCGAACACGCGCTTCAGGATACGGAAGACATGTTCTACTTTCGCTCTTACTTTTGATTTCGTCGTATTTTTCTTCTTTGCCGCTTCATCGACATAGGTCTTGAACCTGGTTCGCTTGCAGGTCATGTCCTGGGCCTTGGGCGCGGCCTGCCGGATGGCCTTCGTCTGGCCTTGATAGCCGCCGTCGCCCCACACCTTGCGCTCCTCCCCATGCAGCAGATCCGGCAGCATATGTACGTCCGAGACGTTGGCCGCCGACGTTGCTACCGAGTGCACGTGACCTTCTTTTGCATCGACGCCCACGTGCGCTTTCAGTCCGAAGTACCACTGCTTGCCCTTACGAGTCTGACGCATCGCCGGATCACGCTCTTTCTTCTCGTTCTTCGTAGAAGAAGGCGCGTGGATGATGGTCGCATCCACGATCGTACCGGTCTCGATGCGGATGCCCTTGGCTGCCAGATGCAAGTTCACCGCGTCGAGTATCGCGCCGCCAAGGTCGTGCTTTTCGAGCAGGTGGCGGAAGCGCAGCACGGTCGTTTCATCTGGCGCCGGAGCCACGCCCAGGTCGACGCCGGCGAACCGCCGCAGCGTGGCGGATTCGTAAAACGCCTCCTCGACGCCAGGGTCGGACAAGTTGAACCACTGCTGCATGAAGTAGGTCCGCAGCATGATCGCAAGCCCGACAGGACGACGGCCGTTGCCGGCCTTCGGGTAGTGTGGCTCGATCAGAGCCTGTAACTCGAACCATGGAACCACCACTTCCATCTCATCCAGAAACAACTCCCGCCGAGACTTCCGCCCATACTTCTCAAAGCTCGACTGCGACGCAAACGTCTGCTGCTTCATCGCCATCCACCCCTGACCATCAGATTAATCCATCAGGCCGCGGACGCAGAACTTGTGCAGAGTTTCCCTAGAGATAATTAGACGACAAGCACCCCGCCCGGTCGGCGACAGATATAAAACCCGCAAATATGGGCAAGCATTACGTTATGGTCAATATGCTGTGATTGCTGTGTGTACTAATTACGCCAGAAAAGAAATTAATGAACGAAAGAAAGCTGTTGAACAGGTACTTCTGCAATGGCCCGAGTTCGAGCTGTGGGTGTCAAAGAGAAGGTCGAATAAAGCCTATCAAATTCAAGAATCATTTGATTTCGTGAGTTACTACAAAGGTTCAACGATTAATTCAGATCTGCAAAGTTATAGCTTCAAGTTTAGTTGACGGCACCCCGAATCCGTCGAGAGGACGATCCATAAGATGAAGAAATCTCCTAAACTCGATACTCTTACCTCTCGCCCAAACCTCGACTACAGCAAAGCCGCGCACGGCAAATACTTCGACCGCATGCAGCGGGGAACCAACATCATTCTCCTCGCCCCGGACTTCGTCGCCACCTTCCCCGACTCCCAATCAGCCAACGAAGCCCTGCGCTCCCTCTAAAAGATAGCCGTCCGTTCGGCAAAGCCCGCCTCACCCCAGCGGAAAGCCCAATCGCTAATTTAGCCCGACTACTCCCCACCCGACCCAGACTCCTGATGCACCGCAAGCAACTGCTTGGCCAGCATCGTACTCAGCAAGCCCTTCATCGCAGTCAGATCGACACGGTTCTCAGCCCATGCCACATCCGCCGCCTCAAGCGCTTTGTAGTACGGCGTCTTCTCCGCCTCTATTTGGTCGGGAATGGTCAGATGACCGGGTAGAAGATATCCCAACCGCACACAAAGCACCAGGTAGGAGACTGCCCGCGAGGTCCGCCCATTCCCATCCGTAAACGGATGAATCCAGTTCAGGCGCCACATCACATAGGCCGCCAAATGGATAGGACTCTTATCCTTCCACCTGTCGTTCACGTAATCGCAAAGCTCCTCAATCCGTTCCGGAACCTCGAACGCCTCGGGAGGAGCATGCTTGCTGCCCTGAATCCCGACCTTTGAAGGCCGCCAGTTTCCTGCATACCCGGTGAGACCCTGAAGTGCAGCCCGATGCAACCCTTGGATGTGCGATGGACGAAGCCGGAAAGGGCGCTCAGGATCGAGGAACGCCTGCACCATATCCGTAACCAGGTTGTACTGCTTGAGACCATTGGCTGCTTCGAGCTCCGCCGCAAGCTTCGGATCGGTCACTACGACCGCCTCGTCAGCCTTGCTATGCCGAATCTCCTCCGCCATTACCGGCCTTGCATCTCGCGCTTCAGCCGTTCGTCCTGCTCCGCGACCATCTCCCGCGTAATCAGGTTGTTTTCGATTTTCGTATTGCCATACGCAAAACTTCTGCGTTGCGCCTCACGCTCCTCTTCCGGGAACGGGCGAGTCCTTGCGGATTCAATCAAATGCTGCAACTCTTCTGTCATCGTTTTTCCTAACTACAAGCCTCTTGCAAAGAGCTTGCCCACATGCCAGATGCTATCACCACTGTACCTGTGTGCAGGTGGCTGCCAGTGTAACCCTTTACGCATCAATGACTCCAGACCTTGGCATCTTCTTCATAAACCTTTTCGTAGAGGTAGCCCAACTCCGCCTCCGCAGCATCACAACTTTGGTCGAGTCACTCAGACTCCCGGAGAGTACCCATGCGCTTCAACCTTCTGCTCGCCGCCGCCCTCATCGCTGCCCCCGCCTTCGCCCAGCCTGCACCCCAGCAGCCCGAAGCCGGTAACCCCAACACCTTCGCGCAGGCCGACCAGATGCGCATCGTCCAGCAGGTCCGCCACCAACTCCTCAGCCTGCCCGACTACGCCGTCTTCGACTCCCTCTCCTTCGGCATCCGCGGCCGCACCATCATCCTCAACGGCTTCGCCTCCCGCCCCATCCTCAAGGACGAGGCCCAGAAGGTCGTCAAATCCATTGAAGGCGTAGAGACGGTCGAAAACCAGATCAAGGTCCTCCCCTTCTCCAACTTCGACGACCAGATCCGCGTCGCCGTCTACCGCCGCATCTACTCGCAGCCCGCCCTGCGCAAGTACACCGGCTCACCCGTCGGCTTCGGCGCCTTCCCATCCGTAGCCCGCGCTGCCGGCGGCATCACCAACGACCCGCCCCTCGGCTACCACGCCATCCACATCATCGTGGACAACGGCCACGTCATCCTCAAGGGCGTAGTCGATAGCGAATCCGACGCCACCATCGCCTACGTCCAGGCCAACTCCACCCCCGGCACCTTCTCCGTAGAAAACGACCTAGTAGTCCCCAACGCCCCACCCAGGGAGAGCAAATAAGCCTTTGCTGTTGTCGTTGTAGTTCGGATTAGAGTGGGGCTTTAGCCCCACGTCTACCCCCGTCCGAAGAACGGCTTTAGCCGCGGGCCTCTTGGGTGCTTCACATTCCAGGCACCGATACGAAAACGTGATGCCGCTCGCTCCTACCGGTCGAAGACCACGCGGTGGCCTTCGACCCACCAGCAGCTCCCCGCCCCCGCCTGCGGAAAAAGGCTCTTGCTGCAATCCACATCAGCCCGCCCGTCCGGGTAGTACTCCTCCTTGTTCCCCTTCAATGAAGCCACCACAAACCGGCTCACCGTCACCGACCCAAGCGGCCCCCCGCGCGCCTTCCACACCACCCAGTCGCCGATGTAGACCACCGCCGCCGCCACAACCAACCCCATCAAGACCCACTTCAAAATCCTCACCATAACGACACGGAACTCCTTCCACCCACTCTCACAGCGTACCTCTCAGGAGAGTTCACAGGCATGGAGTAATTTGTGGTGAGTTTGTGGTGATTTTGTGGTGATTTGTGGTGCAGTTCGCACGTATCTTTAGGGTATGCGCGCCCTGATATTTGTCCTCCTTCTGGCATCCTCCCTCTACGCTCAAACCCCCAAAACCCCCGATTCGCTCGTCTTCGTCAACGGCGAGCAGCTTACGGGAACGCTCGAAAAGGCTGATTCCAAAGGGATTACCTTCAAGTCCCTCATGGCCGGCGAGATCACCGTAGGCTGGGCCAACATCAAGGAACTCCGCTCCGACCAGCAATTTGCCGTCCTCACCACGAACGAAAAGCTCACCCGCCGCAACGCCGCCGCCGTGGTCCCCAGCGGTCGTATCTCTGTGGCAGATAAGCAGTTAGTCGTCGCCACCAAAGAAGGCCCCAAGGTAGTCCCCATAGAAAAAGCCGACCGCCTCATCGACGCCGCCGCCTTCGATAAAGCCATCAATCATCCACAAGGATTGCTCCAGGGATGGGGCGGAACAGCCGTGGGAGGCGTCAGTTTAGTGCGCGCCACGCAGGACTCCACGACCTTTACCGGAGCGCTAAGTCTAGCGCGTGCAACACCTACGGTCGACTGGCTCCCCGCCCGTACCAAGGATTCGATCGCCTACAACCAGTCCTACGGAACCTCCTCCCAGGCACTGACGCCTACGATTAAGTCCAATATCTTCCACGCAAACGCAGAGCATGACCGGTATTTTTCACCACGATTGTTTGCGTTTGGGGCGGCAACGTTCGACCATAATTACAGCCAACTCGTTGATTTAGAACAGGCTTACGGCGGCGGTGTAGGAATCACTGTGATCAAGAATGCCAAGCATGAGCTTGATTTCAAAGGAGATATCCACTACGAAAAGGAATCCTTCTTCACAATCGACGGCAGCACGCCCGCGCCGAACCTGAATCTTGCTGGATCAACCTTTTCAGAGACGTACTTGAGGCACCTGCTGAAAGGCATTGTTTTCAATGAGTTCGGGAGCGTTACGCCCTCATGGAATGATACGAATGCTTACTCGGCACATGTGAATGCGGGGTTTGTTTTCCCCGTAATCAAGGGGTTTGGGTTGAATATCAACGGCATTGACGATTACCTCAATAATGCCCCGTTTGGCTCAAAAAAGAACTCCGTGCAGTACTCGACGGGCATAACGTACACGATCAAACCACGTTAATTGTGGTGAAAACGCACCACAAATCACCACATACTCACCACAAATGCACCACGAATTTTTGTGAATTCGATGTCTTGACGTTTCCGAAGCGGGTGGGCTTCGGAGACTGCGATGGTAGATTGAAGTTGTGCGACGCCTTCTAGCTCTCGTGGTGCTGATCGCCTTCGGCTTGCCGGGGTTGACGCCCCTGTTTGCGTTGGGGATGGATAGCGACGCGGGGTTGGCGCCTTGCTGCCGGAAGGGTGGGGTTCATGCCTGCTCGCGTATGGCGCATGACGGTGCCATGCAGTCCGAGGCGGAACACAGCGGGGAGACCCGGGTTGCGACTCTCTCGCCTCACTGTCCTTATGGTGGCAGTGGGTTGGTGATGAGTCATCCTGCTCCTGCGGCTTATGGGCCGGTGGTTCGGGTGATGGAACGGGTGTATGTGCGGGCTGCAGGTGTGGCGCAGACTGAGGCTCGTGGGCGGGTGTCTGAGGGGCGCTCGCATCAGAAGCGTGGGCCTCCCGTGGTGGGGTAAATAGCTTGACTTGAGCGGGGTGTGTTGCCTGCTCGTTTGGCCTTCAAACGAATCTTGAATTGAGACCCTGATCTTCCGCAGTGAAGATGCAGGGGGCATTCCCCAGCGGTTGTGCCCGGTGTAGACCCACGTCCCAGGATCGGGACATGGGGCACCCATCGTTCCTGGGGGCAGCTTCTGAGGTTCGTTCACGGTCTTCTTCCAGCCGAAGTGTGGAGCTTTGAATTGACGCGAATGAGTTGTGTTTGTGGTGTGCTGTTGGGTGCGGTTTGTGCGGTTGCTGGTGGGCAGCAGAGTGTGACGGAGGCTTCGTTGACGGGGCGGGTGAGCGATCCGGCGGGGGCTCTGGTGGCTCATGCGGCAGTGACCGCTCGTGAGGTGACGACGAACATTCTGCATACGGCGGAGACGGATGGGCAGGGGCGGTTTCGGTTCCCGTATTTGCCGGGTGGCGACTATGTGGTGGAGGTGCATGGGGCTGGATTTGCGGAGGTTCGGCGCGAGGTCAGGTTGACGGTGGGGGCGGGGTTCGACCTGGCGGTGGGGCTGCGGATGGCTTCCTCGGCGAGCGCGGTGGAGGTGAAGGATGAAGGGGCAGTGGTCGAGACGGATTCCAGCCAGATTGCGGGGATGGTAAGTGAGGCGGAGGCGCATGACCTGCCGTTCAATGGGCGGAACTTCCTTGATCTGGCGGGGCTGGTGGCGGGGGTTTCCGGGACGAATACGGCGAGTACGCAGTTGCTGGCGGAGACGTCGTCGGTGCCGGGACAAGGGATCTCGGTGAACAGCCAGAGGAACTTTTCCAACAGCTTTGTGGTGGATGGACTCTCCGCGAACGATGATGCAGCGGGGCTGGCGGGGAATGCGTTTGGGCTGGATACGATCCGCGAGTTCCAGGTGGTGACCTCCGGCGGGCAGGCGGAGTTTGGGCGGGCGATGGGTGGCTACTTCAACGTGGTGACTCGGAGTGGGAGTAACGCGCTGCGGGGAAGTGTCTATGGTTTCCTGCGGAACCAGCGGTTGAACTCCGAGAATGCTTTGAGCAGGAGCACGCTGCCACTGACGCAGGCGCAGTATGGGGCGAGTCTGGGCGGCCCGATCATGCGGGATAAGACGTTTTACTTTCTCAACTTTGAGAAGCGGAACCTGAACACGGATGGAGTGATTGCGATCTCCCCCGCAAATGCCGCAGCGGTGAATGCGAAGCTTGTTGCGGTGGGTTATGCGGCTCCGCTGCTGGCTGTGTCTGGAGGGAACTCCGGTACGACGCTGTTTCCGACGACGCTACATACGACCTATGGCTTTGGGCGGGTGGATCATGAGTTTGGGCCTCGGGACCGCGTCAATGCACGGTATACGCACTACGAGTTGAGCAGCATCAATGCTCGTGGGGTGGGGTCTTTGAGCGCGGTGAGTGCGGGTAGCTCGGTGTTCGATACGAACGATACGCTGGCGGTAAGCAACATTGCCACGCTGTCTTCGCGGACGTTCAACGAGACTCGTGCGCAGTTTACGCGGGACAGCTATGCGGCTCCGCCGAACGATGAGGTTGGGCCTGCCGTGAGTATCTCCGGGGTGGCGAGTTTTGGGAGGCTTTCGGCTTCGCCTACAGTGCGGATGAATTACCTGGGTGAGGTGGTGGACAACGTGGTCCATCAGCGTGGGGCGCATACGCTGAAGGGCGGCGTTGACTTCCTGATGAACGACACGACGATTACCTTTCCGCAGTCGCTGCGTGGGGCTTATACGTTTTCCTCGCTGGCAAATTTTCTGGCGGGGACTTATAACTCCAGTGGGTTCACGCAGTCGTTTGGAACGCCCGTCGTGGGCCAGACAAACCCGAATGTTGGGATGTATGTGCAGGATGAGTGGAAGGCCTCTGCGAAGCTGACGGTGAATGCAGGCGTCCGATACGATCTGCAGTTTTTGAAGAGCATCCAGACGGATAAGGGGAATGTGTCGCCACGGATTGGATTTGCGTGGGCTCCGGCGCGGGATGGACGGACGGTGGTGCGGGGAAGCTTTGGATTGTTCTATGACCGGGTGGCTCTGCGTGCGTTGGCGAATGCGTTGTTATCAGCAGGCAATAGTACAGATCTGACGAAGGCTACTTTGTTGAGTTACAGCGTTTCTCCTCTGTCGACGGGTGCTCCGGCGTTTCCTGCTGTGCTGACTGCACCTCCCGCTGGAGTCAAAGTAAGTCTGGCTACGATGAATCCGAATATTCAGAATGCTTATGCCGAACAGGCAAGCCTGGGCGTGGAGCAGCAGATCTCAAGCAAGACTACGGTTGAGATGAGTTACCAGCATCTGCGTGGGGAGCACCTGCTGGCGGATCTGAATAAGAACGTGAACTATGACGGGAGTTATATCAATTCGAGTTATGCGAATAACAAGCAGTATGACTCTGTAGGTGATTCGTACTATGACGGACTGGAGGTCTCTGTCGTTCAGCGACCGGTGAGGTATGGAAGTCTGCGAGCGTCTTATGTCTGGTCGAAGGCTATCGACGATGTGGGGGAGTTTTTCTTCAGTGCGCCGGTGAATAACTTCAATCTGCGTGAGGATCGCGGACGGTCTGACGACGATCAGCGGCATCGCGTGTCCTTCAATGCGACGGTGCATAGCAGCATGGATGCGGCACATGATTGGCGCGGGCGCGTGACGCATGGATGGATGCTTTCGGGAGTGCTGCAGTACCAGTCGCGGCTGCCGTTCAACATTGTTTCAGGGACGACGAGTACGCAGTTTACGGCGCTGCGGCCTTGTCTGCCGGGTGCGGATGCCACGGCTTGTAAGCAGGGTCGGTCGGGAACTTTGATTGGGCGGAATACGGGTGTGGGGTTCGACTTCTATTCTCTGAATGCGCGGCTGAGCAGGACGTTTGTGCTGAGTGACCGGCTGCGCGTGGAGGGAATGGCAGAGGCGTTCAACGCGCTGAACCATCGCAATGACATGATCCCGAATGCTACGGCTGGTGCGAGTGGGTTTGCTGGGGCTACTGCCGTGGGCGATCCTCGGAGTGTGCAACTGGGAGCGAGAATTTCGTTCTGAGAACGAGGAAGGCGTAACGCGGATAAGAGGGATTAGAACGGATCAAGGCGGATTACGTCTGGCGTTCTCTGGCTTGTCGTTAGAGGGCTTCTGATTGTTGGCGCTTGCGGAAGGCTGCTACTTTGTTGCGGTTTCCGCAGGAGGCCATGCTGCACCAGCGGCGTTGATGGGATTTGGTGCGGTCGTAGAACCAGAGGACGCATGACGTGTCTTCGCAACGGCGGATGAGGTTGAAGTCACCGTGGGCGAGGAGGTCTGCGGCGGCTTCTGCGACGGGTGCGAGGAGTTGCTGCGGAGTGTTGCCGGGCCAGATGCGTTCTGTGGTGAATGTGCCGTCGGGATGCTCGATCAGTTGTGCGTGGCTGCTGCCTTGGGACAGCATGCGGTTCAAGACTGATCGATTGATTGGGTTGCCGGCTTCGCGGTCTTCGATGGCAGTACGGATCTGCTCGCGGAGGTGACGTGCGGCCTGGAGCAGGGAGTTGCGAGGCGCCGGAGGCTTGGCGATGCTGCGAAAGCCGGCGTGCGAAAGCCATGCGAGGACGTCGGCGTCAGCCTGGAGGGAGTCTACGAGTGCGCCATCCACCATGGGTACGGTGTTGAGCAGATTGAGGACTGGATGATCTGCGATCTGGGTTAGGTCTGAGATTTCTGTGGTGGCCAAGAAAATTCTCCTGAATCCATTGTAACCTGCTTACATCTACTTTGCAGGTTAGCAAGATGGGCCGGAACTTCTTGGAAGAGGATGCAGATGGATAGACGAGGCTTTATACGTGCGGGCGGAGGGATTCTGGCGATGACTGCCGGAACTCCTATGAGTTTGGCGGCAGAGGGAACAGCAGCAGAGATTTCAAGGAGCACGGCTATGACGGTTGCGGCGATTCATCGTGTAGAGGCTGACGGAGTGAGTGTGTTCTACCGCGAGGCGGGGCCGGTGGACGGGCCGGTGGTGTTGCTGCTGCATGGGTTTCCGACGTCCTCGTTTCAATACCGGGAGCTGATGCCGTTGCTTGCGGATAAGTACCGGGTGATTGCGCCGGATCTGCCGGGGTTCGGGTTTACGGAGGTTCCGGCGGAGCGTGGGTACAAGTACACGTTCGAGAACCTGGCGAAGACGATTGACGCGTTTACGGAGGCGCTGAAGCTGACGCGGTATGCGCTGTATGTTTTCGACTATGGTGCTCCGACGGGGTTCCGGCTGGCGATGGCGCATCCGGAGCGGGTGACGGCGATCGTAAGTCAGAATGGCAATGCGTATGAGGCCGGGCTGGGCGATGCGTGGGCTCCGATCCAGACGTACTGGCGGGAGCCTACGGCGGAGCATCGCGAGGTAGTACACCAGGCGCTGAGTGCGGATGGAATCAAAGAGCAGTACACCTATGGCGTGCCGCATCCGGAGCGCATCAAGCCGGAGGGATATACGCTGGATGCGGCGATGATTCTGCGGCCGGGAAATATGGAGATTCAGCTCGACCTGTTTCTGGACTATGCGAATAACGTGAAGCGGTATCCGGCGTTCCAGGAGTACTTCCGCAAAGCGAAGCCGCCGCTGCTGGCGATCTGGGGCGAGCATGATCCGTTCTTTATTCCTCCGGGTGCGGAGGGTTTCAAGAAAGATAATCCGAACGCGACCGTGCAGTTTCTGGACACCGGACACTTTGCGTTGGAGACGCATGTGGTCGAGGTCGCCGGGGCGATGCGGGAGTTTCTAGGCCGGGCTTTGAAGGCTTAGTTACTTGGTGGGGATTTGTTTGGTGGAAAGGTACCAGGTCTGAACGTCCATCCCTGCTACTCCGGCGGCGCGCTTGACGGCGTCGGCCTGGGTGGCGGGGGCGGGGACGACGACGGGTTGGCCGGGCTGCCAGTTGGCGGGACAACTGACGCCGTTGGTGTCGGCGACCTGGAGGGCTTCAAAGATGCGGATGAGCTCGTCTACATTTCTGCCTAATTGCATGGGGTAATACAGCAACGCGCGGATGAGGCCCTTGGGGTCGATGACGAAGACGGAGCGGACGGTGGCGGTGTCGCTGACGGCTTCGTGGACGAGGCCGTAGGCGGCGCTGACCTTCTGGTCGAGATCGACGACGAGAGGGAACTCGATCTTGACGTTGAAGATGCGTTCGAGGTCGAGGACCCAGGCGATGTGCGACTGGAGGGAGTCGATGGAGACGCCGATGAGCTGGACGTTGAGGCGGTCCCAATCGGCCTGGCGGCGGGCGAACTCGACGAACTCGGTGGAGCAGACGGGGGTGAAGTCTGAGGGGTGGGAGAAGAGCATGACCCACTTGCCGCGGGTGGTGTAGTCGGTGAGGCGGATGGTGCCGTGGGTGCTCTTGGCTTCGAAGTTTGGGGCGAGCTCAAGGATGCGGGGGATGCGGGACTCAGGCATGGAGTTCTCCTGGGCTGTCAGATGCTAACTCAGAAGTGTGTGGAGCACCGAATGGGATTTGAACCCATGAATACTGGTTTTGCAGACCAGCGCGTTAGCCACTTCGCCATCGGTGCCCTTGTGCCGCGTCCAGGGCGGACGCGGCATGCATCTTGATTCTACTTCGGTTGCTTGGTTGTGCGGAGGTACGGTTTGACGGTTTTGTAGCCGGGGAAGATCTTGTCGGCTTCCTCGTTGGTGACGGCCCCGGTGATGATGACGTCGCCGCCCTGCTTCCAGTTGGCCGGGGTTGCGACCTTGTGCTTCGCGGTGAGCTGCATGGAATCAAGGACGCGGATGATCTCGTCGAAGTTGCGGCCGGTGGTCATGGGGTAGGCCATGGTGAGCTTGATGCGCTTATCCGGTCCGATGACGAAGACGGTGCGGACGGGTGCGTTGTTGGCGGGGGTGCGGCCCTCGGAGGTCTCGCCTGCGTCTGCCGCGAGCATGTCGTAGAGCTTTGCTACCTTGAGCTCGGGGTCACCGATCATGGGGAAAGTTACGGCTGAGCCGCCGACGTCAAGGATGTCCTGCGCCCACTTGTCGTGGTTGCTGACGGGATCGACGCTGAGGCCGATGATCTTTGCGCCGCGCTGGGCGAACTGCGCCTCCAGGCTGGCGGCTGCGCCGAGTTCGGTCGTGCAGACGGGGGTGAAGTCCTTGGGGTGCGAGAAGAGCACGGCCCAGCTCTCGCCGATCCAGTCATGGAAGTGAATGGTGCCTTGCGTGGTCTCCGCGGTGAAGTCGGGAGCAATATCGTTGATCCGAAGTGACATCTTCCTGCGTCTCCTGTTTCGTTCAAGTGGAAAGCTTGGGGCCAAAGCAAAACCCACCCGGCGTTGGCCTTGGGTGGGTTTTGAGTTTCGTTCGAAGGACTTTTACTTCGATTCGCTCAGCCACGCACCCGTGTACGGCTCACAGCAACAGCAGCGAGCGGTCATGAGTGCGGAGGTGTTGAAGTTCAGCGTCATCGAATCAGCCTTGAGCATCAAAGTTGTACCGCGGCCAGCGCTCTATTCAAGTTCGGCTAGCATGGTGGAGCCGTTTGCCCCACTGCGGTGTACCAAATCTCTCACTCTGGAGCTTTGATGTCAACCGCTGGTATATCAGGATCAGGTTTGCCCACCTCTCGCAGGACGCTGGAGTACGCCATTGTGGACGTGTTTGCGGAGCGTGCGCTCGAAGGCAACATGCTCGCCATCTTTACCGACGCTCGCGGCCTCACGACCGAGCAGATGCAGGCGCTGGCGCGGGAGACGAACCTGTCCGAGACGACGTTTATCGTGCCTCGCGACGAGGCCGTGGAGCGTGAGCAAGGGGTGCAGGTGAGGATCTTCACGACGCAGGAGGAGTTGCGCTTTGCAGGGCATCCCACGCTTGGGACGGCGTCCTGGCTGTACTGGAACCATCCCGTGCTTGCCGGCGCAGAGAAGATCACCCTGGAGCTTCCTGTGGGGCCTATCCCGGTGCGCTTTGACGCGCCTGCGGAGGGTGAGGACGGCGTGTTCGGGACGATGCGGCAGAATGATGCGAGCTTTGGACAGGTACACGATCCGGAGACGATCAGCAGGGTTCTTGGAATACCGATTGAAGACCTCGATACGCGATATCCGATTCAGACTGTCTCGACCGGTATGGCGTTCTGCATTGTGCCCTTGCGATCGGTTGAGGCGTTGGGGCGTCTGGCGATCCCGCAGCAGGTAGCGCAGACGTATCTCGATACGTGCGACGCTAAGTTCTTTCACTGCATTACGCCGGCGCAAGATGCTGATTTCAGAGCTCGAATGCAGTTCTATACGGGGGAAGATCCGGCTACGGGTTCGGCCTCCGGGTGTGCGATTGCGTGGCTGGTGCGCTATGGCCTGGTGGAGAGTGAGCAGCAGGTAGTGATCGAACAAGGGGTGGAGATGCTTCGCCCTTCGAGGATTTCTGTGCGTGCGAAGCGGGCCATTCCTGAGGCTAAAGAATTTCCCATTTCTGACGTGTTCGTAGGCGGACGCACCATTCCGGTTGCAACGGGACGCTTTTTCCTGCCGTTCCCCTTGTGATTCCCACAGGGCTCATTCACGGAACTGCAACAAAGACGCACCCTCCTGCGAATGCGGTGAAAGAGCAAGGTGTAAAGATGTGCTGTTTCGCTTATTTTTCGCCGGTTGCAAAGGTAGGTTCCGCTCCGTAAGGTTGGGAAGCGTTGAGGGAGTGAGGGGTTGGACGGCATGGCCGGACGACACCTGAATGCCCCCGAAGCGCCAAAAGCTTTCGCCTGATTTACCGACAATTTGAGCTGAGAGACGCCAGACTGCCCATGCAGTCGCGGCTCCCGTGCGCACCTTTTACCGTTTGCATCTGCAGGCGGGTTCCAGCGCCTGCGCGGCCCTGTGTCTTCACGACACCGGGACGCGCGGGGCTCGGGCCTTTCCTGTTCTCGCGGCGGCACGAAGAACTGCGTTCACAAGGAGACCGTGAGGCGATCTGCTACCTGACTCGTTCAGGGGGCGGTCTGGCTTCTCTCGCAACCGCGATTCCGCCTTCTTGCAAGAGGGATGAGCCGGGCACTGCTCCACGTTGACCCGCACAAGGTCAAGCGCAGCAGACGGGAGAGCCTCGTTTCATGCTCTTTACGTTTGTTCGCTTGATCCGCAGACGGGCTGCCTGGAGTGGACGGCCCAACTCGTCCTGCAAGACGGTACGAACCGCGCAAAGATTTACTGCCATGCGTCTCCCAGCGCCGGGCCAGCCCATGAAAGCGAGAACGGATACCTATGCGTCCCAAGAAAGTCATCCTCTGCGTCGATAGCAACGAACAAACCCTCTCAGTCCGTACCTTCCTGCTGGAGACGCGCGGCTATCGCGTGATCTCAAGCCAGACAGCGCAGGGTGCGCTTGAGATCCTGGAACAGACCGAACAGGGGACGATGGACCTGCTGATCGCAGACCTGCTGTTGCCGCAGATGGACGGCAACGAGCTGGTGCGGAGGGCGAAGCAGATGCATCCGATGCTGCCGGCGCTGATCGTCTCCGGGACGGTGACGAGCTTTGACCGTGCGCTGGCGGCGGATGCGTTTTTGCCCAAGGGTGCTTGCTCTGCGGTGGAACTGCTGGAAAAGATCCGGGTGCTGGTGGCGCGGAAGCGTGGACCGAAGAAGCATGTGGCTCGGCATGTACCGGAGATGGTGGAGCAGGTCTCGCAGGATGCAGGGCTGCACCTTACGGCGAAGGCGTCGTAAGGGCAGGGACTAGCGCCTAGCGCCTAGCGAACCAGCACTAGGCTTCTACCAGGGCGTAGCGGCGTTGCCATTGTTGTTTGAGGCGGTCCCAGACCTCGGTGATCTGTTCCGGGGTCAGGGTGGGGTCGGGGGATTGGGCGAAGCGGGCGGCCTCTGATTTGGCTATTTCGAGGACTTCGCGGTCGCGTCCAAGATCGGCTACTCGGAACTCCGGCATGCCGGCCTGACGGGTGCCGAAGAACTCGCCGGGGCCGCGCTGGGCCAGGTCGAGCTCTGCCAGTTCAAAACCGTTCTGGGTGTGAACCATTGCGTCTAATCGAAGCTCCGCCGATTCGCTGACCTTGTCTCCGGTCATGAGGATGCAGTAGCTTTTGGCGGCTCCTCGTCCGACGCGTCCGCGAAGCTGGTGCATCTGGGCCAGGCCGAAGCGCTCGGCATGATCGATCACCATGACGGAGGCGTTGGGGACGTCGACGCCAACCTCAATGACAGTGGTGGCGATGAGGACATCCGTCTCACCGCGCTGGAAGCGGCGCATGGCGACCTCTTTGTCATCTGCGCTCATGCGGCCGTGGAGCAGGCCTACGCGCAGGCCTTGCAGCGGCCCGGCGCGGAGTTCGTCAAAGGACTGGGTGGCGGAGCGGAGTTTGGCCTTGGGGAAGAGGCTCTCTGTCTTCTTGCCGCGCTTGCCCTTTGTCGGCGTCGGTTCATCCTGGGCGGATGGTTCGGGGGCGAAGTCGAGTTCAGGCTGGTCGTCGTTTGCGCCTTCGATGATGGGATAGACGATATAGGCCTGATGGCCGAGGGCGACCTGCTTGCGGACGAACTCCCAGACCTTGGCGGAGCTGGCTTCCGACGTGCGGCGGGTGACGATGGGGGTGCGGCCGGGCGGTAGCTCGTCGATGACACTGACGTCCATGTCGCCGTAGATCGTCAGGGCCAGGGTGCGGGGGATGGGCGTGGCGGTCATGACGAGGACGTCAGGATCAGCCATGACACCTTCTGCGTTGGGCTTCTTCATCAGCTTGAAGCGCTGCTGAACGCCGAAGCGATGCTGCTCATCGACGATGACGAGGCCCAGGTTGGCGAAGTCGACCTTCTCTTCAATGAGGGCGTGTGTGCCGATGGCGAGGTGGGCTTCGCCGCGCATGATGCGGCCGCGGCTTTCGCGCTTGCGGTCGAGATCGAGCGAACCGGTGAGGAGCGTGACGCGGTAGGGCTTGCCGGTGAGGGGGGAGAGCTTGTCTGCGAGCAGCTTACGTGCGCTGAGGTAATGCTGGGTGGCAAGGATCTCGGTGGGTGCCATGAGGGCGGCCTGGAAGCCGTTTTCAATGGCGACGAGCGCGGCCTGCATGGCGACGATGGTCTTGCCGGAGCCGACGTCGCCCTGGAGGAGGCGGCGCATGGGCTGGTCCTTCTTCATGTCGCCGACGATCTCCGCGAGGACGCGTTTTTGCGCGGTCGTCGGGTGGAAGGGGAGGACCTGGCGGATGGCGGCGCGAACCTGGTCGGTGGTCTCGAAGCGGGTGCCGATGCGCTCGCGGAGCTTGCGGCGTTTGAGCTCGAGGCCGAGCTCAAGGTAGAAGAACTCCTCAAAGATGAGGCGCTTGTGGCCGGGGGTGCGGGCGGTCATGAGATCGGCGACGGGGGTGCCGGCCTCCGGGAAGTGGATGCTCTTGAGGGCTTCGAGACGGTTGGGGAGGGCGAGCCGCTCGCGCAAGGGCGCGGGCAGGGTCTCTTCTATTTCGGCACCGGATTCGATGAGCTCCTCAAAGACGCTCCACATGACGCGGCGAGTCCACTTTGAGGTGAGCTTGGCACCCCAGGGCGTGGTGCCGCCGAGGCTTTCGTAAACCGGGACGATGCGGCCCATCTCGAGTGCGGCGAACTCTGCGTCGGGGCCGGATGCGCCGGGGCCGGGGAGGATCTCGAACTGGGGCTGGATGAGTTTGAAGCGGCCGCTGCCGCCGGAGCGCGAGGCCTCCAGCTTGCCGTAGACGGCGACCTGCTGACCGAGGCGGAAGCGCTCGCGGAGGTAGGTGCCGTTGAACCAGAGGCACTTGATGGTGGGCTGGGAGATGCGGCCGCCGAAGCCGAGGCCTTCCGCGCCCAGGGGGACAAGGCCCAAGGTGAGTTCGAAGATGGCGGGGCCGCGGGTGGTGAGGAGGGTGCTGCCGCGCACGTCGCCGAGGAGCGAGGCCATCTCGCCGGGCTTCATCTGGTCGAGAGGCTTGGGGTTGAGGCGGTCTTCGTAGCGGAAGGGCAGGTGGTAGAGGAGGTCCTCGACGGTCTCCACCCCGCGCCTGGCGAGATTTTCGGCGACGCGGTCTCCGACTCGCTTCACGAACTGGATGGGAGTGGAGAGCTTCAGGGACACAGGATTGATGCTATCAAGTGTCCGCTCAGGCAGCCTTCACCGGCGTGACGGCAAGGCGCAGGCCCATGGTTTTCAGGATCGCTGTCAGGGTGCTGAGGGCTGGATTGCCATCGGCTGACAGGGTCCGGTAGAGCTGGGTGGCGTTCAAGCCGGATGATTCCGCGACGGCTTGCACGCCGCCAAAAGCCTTGGTCATCTGGCGGAGGGCGATGAGCAACTCTGCGGGTTCACCGTCTTCCAGGATGCTGTTGAGCAGATCAAGCGCATAGGCCGGGTCCTCACGAAACACCTGGGCCATGGATTCATCGTGGCTGATTGTCGGCATGATTTCTTGTCTCCCTTTCTGTACGCCAGTATCCGCAGGCGCGATCGATATCTTTTGACTGGGATGATTTGTCACCGGCGCATAGCAACAGGACGATCTGTAAACCATCCATTGCGTAGTACACGCGATAACCCGGACCGACATCGACCCGTAACTCCCAAACTCCATCTCTACAGAACTTATGGTCCCCGAAGTTCCCGGCTTCCATGCGGTAGATACGACGATCGACAGCCTGTTTTGCCTTGGAGTCTCGAAGCGCACGGTGCCAGTCTTGGTAGAGATCGCGGCCTTCCGGTGTGAGGTAATGCTCAATCTCGTACACGGCTCTATGGTCGTTTATAAACGAATCGCTGTCAAGAGGCGAGCCGCGGGCTTATTCGTTGTCCCTGCTAGACTTAAGCAGACCTCATGGCCCCCATTGTTGAACTGGATAACATACGCAAGGCTTACGACACGAAGATTGCGGTCGAAGGGCTTTCTCTCACGATCGAGCCGGGCACGATGTTTGGGTTGCTGGGACCGAACGGGAGTGGGAAATCAAGCTCGATCCGGATGATGATTGGGATTACCCGGCCGGATTCGGGTACGGTGAGGCTATTCGGCAAGCCGTTTACGCGCGATGCGCTGAGCCGCATCGGATATCTGCCGGAGGAGCGTGGGCTCTACAAGAAGATGCGGGTGCTGGACCAGCTTGTATTTTTAGGGCAGTTGCATGGGTTGAGCTCGGCGGTGGCCACCGCGCGGGCGAAGGTCTGGTGCGAGCGGATGCAGATCTCGGAGGCCATCGGCAAGAAGACCGAGGAGCTTTCGAAGGGCATGCAGCAGAAGATTCAGTTCATCGCTGCGCTGCTTCACGATCCGGACCTGATCATCATGGATGAGCCCTTCAGCGGGCTGGACCCGGTGAATGCGACGCTATTGATGGATACGCTGATCGATCTGCGCAAGCAGGGCAAGGCGATTCTGTTCAGCACCCATCGCATGGACCAGGTGGAGAAGCTGTGCGATTCGATTGCGATCATCTTCAAGGGCAGGCTGGTGCTTTCGGGGTCGATGCGCGAGATCAAGGCTGGCTATCCAGCCAATCGGCTGCTGGTGAACTACACGGGTGATGCGAGCTTTCTGGATCATCCGGCGGTGGAGCGGGCGAAGACGTATTCAGGCCGTGCGGAGCTGGTGCTCTCCGATCCGACCGCAGCGCAGTCGATTCTGGTTGAGGCGATCGCGTGCGGCACATCCATTACGCGCTTTGAGGTGGTCGAGCCGACGCTGGAAGAGATCTTCATCGAGACGGTGGGGGAGAACGTCGATGCGTAGAAATCTGCGGAACGTTGGGCTGATCGCGCGGCGCGAGTACCTGGAGCGGATTCGCACGCGTGCGTTTCTGCTGGCGACAATCCTGATCCCACTGTTGATGGGCGGCTTCGTCTTCGGGTCCGGATATCTGTCGACGCGGACCAAGTCCTCGGCTCATGTGGCCATCGTCTCGAGCGATCCGGTCTTCTCCGCCGACCTGAAGCAGGAGCTTACCAACGGCAGCAAGAGCAGCATGACGGTGGATCTGCTGGAGCCGAATCCGGGTGTGCGCGAAGGGCTGAGCGGGCGGCTGAAGGCGAGGAACGATCTCGCTGGATACCTGTGGGTGAGCCCTCCGGCGGACGGCAGCGCACGCCCTAACTTTGTCTACGTTCCACGGTCTGCCGGCGACATTGCCACGCAGGAGACGTTGACCAACTCCATCAAGGATGTGTTGACGCGGGAGCGGCTGCACAAGCAGGGGATGGGGGCCGCCGAGATCGAGGATATGATGGCCCCTGTGGAGATGGATACCAGCTCCACCGGCAGCAGCAAGCTGGCGTTTGGCGCGGCTTATGTCTTCTTCTTCCTGATGTACATGGTGATCATGTTGTACGGGATGAACACGGCTCGCTCAATCATCGAAGAGAAGACCAGCCGGGTCTTTGAGGTGCTGCTTTCAACCATCACGCCGGACGAGATGCTGGCGGGTAAGATTCTGGGCGTGGGAGCCGTGGGGCTGACGCAGATCGGGGTGTGGATGCTGGCGGTGGGTGTGCTGGCGACGACCTTTGCGGGGATGCTGCCGGGCGGTGTGAGCGGGCACTCGGTTGTCAGTGCGAGCCAGATTGCGTTCTTTGTGGCTTATTTCATTTTTGGCTTTCTGCTGTACTCGTCGATCGCCGCGGCGCTTGGCGCGATGACGAACTCCGAGCAGGAGTTGCAGCAGCTCAACCTGTTCCTGGTAATGCCGCTGGCTTTCTGCATGCTGATGATCTTCGTGATCGTGCAGGCACCGAACTCGACGCTGGCGCGGATCGTTTCGTTGATTCCGTTCTGCAGCCCGCTGCTGATGAACTTCCGGCTCTCGCTGACGCATGTGAATCCGATTGAGGTGGTGCTGAGCTTCGTACTGATGGGCCTGACGATCTGGGGCACGCTGTGGCTGGCCAGCCGGATCTATCGCGTGGGCATCCTGATGTACGGCAAGAAGCCGAACCTGCCGGAGATTCTGCGCTGGTTGAAGTACAGCTAAAAGGGAGACTGCAAAGGTGTCATACAGCCGTAGCCAACGTGTTGTGCTTGCCGTCGCACCGTTCGTGGCTGCGTGGGTGATTCGTGCGCTGGGCGCGACGCTGCGGTATGAGGACGTTGCCGCGCCTGGTGTGCCGCCGGGTGGAACGATTCCGGGAGCGAAGGTGTATGCGTTCTGGCATCGATCGTTGCTGGCGTGTGCGTACTACTTTCGAGGGCAGAAGATTGCCATCCTGATCTCGCGAAGCTTTGATGGCGAGATCATCGCCCGGACGGTGGAGCGGCTTGGTTTCATCGCGATTCGTGGGTCCTCGACGCGTGGTGGGTCGACGGCTTTGCGCCAGATGGTGGAGCACTTCAAGAACGGCCATCAATGCGCCATTACGGCGGACGGACCGAAGGGGCCGCCGATGATTGCCAAGCCCGGCATTGTGCAGGTCGCGGAGTTGGTGGACGCTTCGTACATCGGTGCGTTTTATGCGCTGCCGAAGCGTGCGTGGGTGCTGAAGACGTGGGACTCGTTCGTGATTCCGAAGCCGTTTTCGCGGGTTGCGCTGACCTGGCCTCCGCTGGTGATGCGGAGTGGGGAAGAGACGCTCGAGGAGTTACAGGTGGGCGTTCAGGCTGCGATGGACGAGGCTGTGCGGCTGGCTGAGGCGTGGAAGGCCGCGGACTGATCGAGCCTAGTAAACTTGCAAAGTGCTTGTCTCTGACTTCGATTACGAACTGCCTGAAGAGCTGATCGCCCAGACTCCGCCGGAGACGCGCGGCGCCAGCCGTATGCTGCGGATGGATCGTGCGTCAGGTGCGCTGGTCGATGATTCGTTTGCGAGTCTTCCGGAGTGTCTGAAGGCTGGCGATCTGCTGATTCTGAACGATACGCGGGTGATCCCGGCACGGCTGTTTGGTGTGCGTGCGGGATTGCATACACAGCACAATTCGCCTGCGCCTACGGGGCGGATTGAGGTGCTGCTGACCTCGCAGATCTCAGCAGATGACGAGGGGTCTACCTGGGAGACGTTGGTGCGGCCGGCGCGTAAGGTGCAGCCGGGGGAGACGCTCCATTTTTATGATGCGGAGCGGCCAAGTGCTCCGGCGTTGACAGCTGAGGTGCTGGCGGCGGGAGAGTTTGGCGAACGCACCTTGCGGCTCATACCCGCCGATCCGCAGGAGCCTCTGACGGCGATTCTGGAGCGGATTGGGCACCTCCCTTTGCCGCCTTACATTTATCGGCCCGATGAAGCGCCGAACACGACCGCCGACCGAGAACGCTACCAGACAGTGTTCGCGCAGCCTGCGGGCTCGGCTGCTGCGCCGACCGCGGGGCTGCACTTTACGCCGGAGATTCTGGCTGCGCTGAAGGCTCGTGGTGTCGAGGTGCAGACGTTGACGTTGCACGTTGGGCTGGGGACGTTCCAGCCGGTGCGTGCGGAGCGGACGGAGGATATACGGCTTCATGCCGAGCCTTATACGCTACCGGCGGCAACTGCTGAGGCGATCCAGCGGGCGCAGGCCGAAGGTCGGCGGATCGTCGCCGTGGGGACCACGGTGACGCGGACGCTGGAGCATTGTGCGGCGATTGGAAATCTTGCGCCGCACTCCGGGACGACGAGCCTGTTTCTCTCTCCGGGGCATGAGTTTCGGGTGGTTGGCGGGCTGCTGACGAACTTTCATCTGCCGCAATCGACGCTGGTGATGCTGGTGAGCGCGTTTGCGGGCAGGGAAGCCACCCTGGCCGCGTACGCGCATGCGGTGCGGGAGCGGTACCGGTTCTTCAGTTATGGAGATTGCATGTTGATCGTGTAACCGGGTGTGACCCCGGCCAAACGGGTAACATCAAACGATCATGGCAAGCGCACAAACACCAGGCTCCAAACCGCCGATCTACCTGCTCGATTCAATGGCCTTCATCTTCCGCGCGTACCACGCGATGCAGCGGCAGCGGCCCATGTCGACGCGCACCGGGATTCCGACTGCGGCGACCTACGTCTTCGTCAACATGATCAACAAGTTGCGCAAGGACTTTGCGCCCGTGTACCTGGCTGCGGTGTATGACGTGGGCGCGCCGGTACATCGCAATGAGCTTGCGACGCAGTTGAAGGACGTCAAGAAGTTCAACATCAAGACGCAGCAGTTTGAGACGACGGAGTATGGCGGATACAAGGCCAATCGTGTCGAGACGCCGCCTGACCTGATCCAGCAACAGCCTTATATCCGGCGGGCTCTTGAGGCGTTCCGGATACCCATTCTGTACTACGAGGGCTTCGAGGCGGACGACGTCATCGGGACGTTGTCGTGCAAGCTCTCCGCGCTGGGGCATCATGTGTATGTCGTGAGCTCGGACAAGGACATGATGCAGTTGGTCAATGACAACGTGTCCATCCTGAACCCGACGAAGGACAATTTGATTCTCGATCCGGCTGGCGTTGAGGGCATCCTTGGCGTGCCGCCGGAGCGGGTGATCGATGTGATGGCGCTGCGCGGGGATGCGATCGACAACATCCCGGGTGCGCCGGGGATCGGGGACAAGGGATCGGTGGAGCTGATCCAGCAGTTTGGGACGGTGGAGGGTGCGCTGGACCGCGCGGAGGAGGTCAAAAAAAAGACCTATCGCGAGTCGCTGCTGAACAACCGCGAGAACATCATGCTCTCGAAGGAACTGGTGACGATTCATACGGGCGTGCCGATCGAGTACTCGATTGAGGCGATGCGGACGCAGCCGGTGGACAACGCCGCGTGCCGTGAGCTGTTCTCCGAGCTGGAGTTTACGACGCTGTTGAAGGAGCTTGCTCCTGCGGTCGACAACACTCCGCTAGCGTTCAACCTGAAGGCGACTGAGGCCGATCTGACGGCGCTGCTGGCGGCTGCTCGCGAGACCGATCCGGAGACAGGGAAGGTGCGTGGCTTCTCGCTGGCGATGTTTGAGGATGCTCGTGCGCTTGCCGAAGAAACAGCAGCTGAGCCTGCGGAGAACGTGGAAGAGGCTGAGCCTGCTCCGGCGGAGAATATGTCGTTGTTCGGCGCTCCCGCTGACGAGACGCCTGCGGTTGTTGAAGAACCGAAGGATGCTGCTTGCCGGCTGGGGCTGGCTGTCGCCGAGAATGCGGCGATTGAGGTTTCGATCGACTTTGCAGGGCTGCGGGATGCGCTGGAGGATGCGGCGCTGCCGAAGGATCTGCACGATCTAAAGGCCGTGCTGCGTGCGCTGGAGCCGCATGGAATTACGCTCGCCGGGGTGCGGGACGATGTGATGCTCCTCAGCTATCTGGTGAACCCGACGCATGGCTCGCACACGCTGCCGGATGTGGTGGCGCGGTTTACGAATCGTGCGCTGACGCCGGTGGTCAAGGGTGTCGTCTCGCCTACGCTGCTGCCGGAGTCTGCCAATGCGATCCATCGCGTCGCGCCTATTCTGCGTAAGCAGGTGGAAGAGGCCGGGCTGGTGGTGCATGAGATTCCCAAGGACGATCCGGCGCTGGGTGGCGCGGTCACGCACGAGATGCTGTTTCCCCCTGCGGCTGCGCCCGTGGTGGGTAAGGCTGATGGGCCGCTGGTGAAGGTGTACGAGACGATCGACCTGCCGCTGGTGCCGGTGCTGCTGCGGATGGAAGAGGCGGGCGTGCGCATCGATCCAGCGGTGCTGAACGAGATGAGCAGCCGGCTCGCGGTGGAGATCGATAACCTGGCGGAGAAGATCTATGCTGACTCCGGGCATCGCTTCAACATCAACTCGCCGAAGCAGCTTGGCGATGTGCTGTTCAACAAGATGGATCTGCCGAAGCCGATGAAGTACGGCAAGGGCAAGGTAGTTTCGACCGCGCAGGATGTGCTCGAGGAGCTTGCGGAGAATCATCCGATTGCCGCGCTGGTGATCGAGCATCGTCAGTTGCAGAAGTTGAAGTCGACCTACCTGGATCAACTGCCTTCGCTGTCGGACCGCGAAGGGCGCATCCACACGACGTTCAACCAGGTGGGCACGGCAACGGGGCGGCTATCAAGCACGAATCCCAACCTTCAGAACATTCCCACGCGCACGGCTATCGGGCGGGAGATCCGGGCGGCGTTCATTGCGGCTCCTGGGAATCTATTGATGTCGGCGGACTACTCGCAGATTGAGCTGCGGCTGATGGCGCACTTCTCGCAGGACCCGCTGCTGCTGAACGCCTACCGGACGGGGCAGGATATCCATACCCTGACCGCAGCCGAGGTCTTCGGCGTGGACGCGGAGACGATGGACAAGGAGACGCGTGCGCGTGCGAAGGCCGTGAACTTCGGCATCGTTTACGGCATCAGTCCGTTTGGGCTGGCGGCGCAACTGGGGATCGACCAGAAGGTGGCGCGGACGTATATCGAGACGTACTACGACCGCTACAAGGGCATCAAGCGCTTCATCGACGAGACGCTCGAGACGGTGCGGCTGGCCGGTGCGGTGAGTACCCACTTCGGGCGTGTGCGGCCGATCCCAGATATCCAATCGCGCAACCCGAACATGCGCGGCTTTGCGGAGCGCACGGCGATCAACACGCCGCTGCAGGGCACGGCGGCGGACCTGATCAAGCTGGCGATGATCTCGCTGGATCGTGAGATCCGGGCTCGTGGGCTGAAGTCGCGGATGACGTTGCAGGTGCATGACGAACTGCTCTTCGACGTCGTGCCGTCCGAGGCTGAGGAGATGCAGACGTTGGTGCAGCATGAGATGGAAAACGTGGCTGAGTTCTCCATCCCTATCGTGGCGGATATCGGGCTGGGGGATAACTGGCGGGATATCAAGTAGCGTGCTTCGGGGTGAGTTAGAGTGATTCGCATGGGCCTTACGCTCCCTTTTATCTGCCGGATCGCTGCACTCACCCTCTTGTTGCCGGGGTTCGCGGTCTTGCGGGCCAGCGCCCAGACGGTTCCTCCCCTAGCCTCAGCAAGCACAGCATCCGATCCGCGCCTGGCGGCGGCGGAGCTTCTTATCGGTCGCGCCCTGTTCCTGCGCGGCTTTTACGGCGCTTCAGAGTTGAGTTATGACGCCTCCGGCCACGTACAGGGAGCGCCTCCTCGGATGGACTGGACCCTCACTGGCTTCGATCTGCAGGCGGTCACACAGCCCAAAGCGGATGTGCTGTTGCTGAACGGGATTCGTGTCGCCATCCGCTATAACCCTGATGCCCATACCTTTGATCGGCATCCGCTGAAGGGTGAGGCTGTTCACATCCAGATCGCTGAAGCGGAGACCGTTCAGGCCCTCAAGACCACATTGGCTGCGATCTTCTCCACCGGAATCGATCCGGCTTTGCAGCGGTCCACGCCGGAGTTCTGGCGGCATTACTTTGAGCCGTCGCTGGCCTGGAGCAAGGATGCGGCCAGCCCGGATTCGCTGCTCGATACACCGGTTCTGGGTGTGGGCGGAAAGCTCCCGCCGAACGTCAGTGCACCCGTTCCCGACAGCCAGCCTCGCCCGGACTACACCTCCGCCGCCCGGCAGGATCGGGTGCAGGGGACCGTCGTCTTGCGGGTGGTTGTTGGCGTTGACGGCAGTCCGCACAGGATTACGATCGTCCGGCCCCTGGGGTACGGATTGGACGCGAAGGCCGCCGAGGCTCTCTCCCACTGGCACTTCAGACCTGGAATGCAGGATGGAAAGTCGGTGGCCGTGGAGATGACCGTAAATCAGGAGTTCAGTCTTGCAACGCCGATGAAGTAGACTCCTTGGCACGCAGAACAATTCTGATCCAGGAGCCCTGAACCATGCGCTTTTTCCGCCACACGCTCGCCGCTGCCGTCTTCCTTCTTACCCCGCTGATGTTCTCGCAGGCCAAGCCCGCCACGCCGGCTGCTGCCGCCGCGGCCTCGGCTGACAAGCTCGATATCAACACCGCTACGCTCGGTCAGTTGAAGGCGCTGCCGGGGATCGGCGATGCGTACGCCGCGCGGATCGTCAAGGGCCGTCCGTACGCGATGAAGACGCAGTTGACCCAGAAGGGCATCATTCCGGATGCGACTTACTCGAAGATCAAGGACATGATTATTGCGAAACAGGCGGGTAAGTAGCTTTGTTTTCAGCAATCCCCTGAAGGTTTCCCGGTGCGGAGCATTTACTGCTTCGCATCGACCGGAAACTCGGATACAGTGATCGATAGTCCCAAACAATGAACTCTATGCCCCATCTGCCTCGGGAGACCATGACCGCGCTAAGGTCCAAAACTCTATCTTTTCGTGCAATTCCCAACAAACGCCAGGTTCTAAGCGCTGTTTCGCTTGCCGGGCTGGTGGGTTTGCCCGGATGCTCCGCTGTGACGGGGAATCCGGTCGTTTCGCTGATTCGCATCGTGGATGCGTCCTCGAACTCCAATGGAATCGACGTTTACCAGGGTTCGGGCGCGTTGGCCTACAACCTGGGACTGGGTACGATTACGACGTATGTGCCTGTAACGCCAGGGACTTACAACATCAACGTGGACGCCGCCGGAGGCAAAACGCAGCTTGCGACGGTGCTTGGATCGTTCGGTCCGAACGCGCAATATACGGTGGTGGTGGGGGATAATTCGACCGTGCTGGGCGAGACGGTTTTGAAGGATCAGTCGGTTCCCGCGCCCTCCGGGCAGGTGGCTCTGCGGTTCATTCACCAGTCCTCTGCGGGTGGCGCGGTGGACATTTATCTGATTCCCAATGGGTCCACGATCTCGCAGGTCAAGCCTATCCTGACCGGGGTTACGTTCGGGACGAATACGGGCTATCTCAATGAGCCTGCAGGGACTTATACGCTGGCAGCGGTGCCCACGGGGACGGTTCCTTCGGCGACCACGGCGACCTCCTACAGCGGCAACGCGGTCGTTTACGGGAGCGGAACGGCGAAGACTATCGTGCTGATCAACCAGCCTTTGCTCACGACTCCAGGGATTCAGGTGGTGATGGCTGACGATTTCGACCCGGCGACTGCCACGTCCTAATCGCGTCTATCGGCACCACAAATCATCACAAACGCACTACAAAATTCACTGAAAAAGGCCACCCGAATGGGTGGCCTTTTCTTTCGTTGCAAGAGTCAGGTTAGTAACGATAGATCTCAGCCTTGTAGGGGCCGTCGACCGGCACGCCGAGGTAGTCGGCCTGCTTGGGGCTGAGGGTGGTGAGCTTCACGCCGATCTTCTCCAGGTGCAGCCGTGCGACCTCCTCATCCAGCTTCTTGGGCAGGATGTAGATGTCCTTGGCGTACTTGTCCTTGTTCTCCCAGAGGTCAAGCTGCGCGAGCGTCTGGTTGGAGAAGCTGGCGGACATGACGAAGCTGGGGTGACCGGTGGCGCAGCCAAGATTGACGAGGCGGCCTTCGGCGAGGATGAAGATGCTGTTCCCGCTTGCAAAGGTGTACTTGTCGACCTGCGGCTTGATGTTGAGCTTCGTCGCGCCGGAAGCGTTCAGGGGCTCCATCTGGATCTCGTTGTCGAAGTGGCCGATGTTGCAGACGATGGCCTGATCCTTCATCAGCTTCATATGCTCCAGCGTGATGATGTCGACGTTGCCGGTGCAGGTGACGTAGATATCGCCGCGTCCGAGGGTCTCCTCGAGCGTAGTGACCTCGTAGCCTTCGATGGCGGCCTGCAGGGCGTTGATCGGATCGATCTCCGTGACGATGACGCGAGCGCCGAGGCCGCGGAGGGAAGCAGCCGAGCCCTTGCCTACGTCGCCGAAGCCGCAGACGACGGCGACCTTGCCGGCGACCATGACGTCCGTGGCGCGCTTGATGCCGTCCACGAGCGACTCACGGCAGCCGTAGAGGTTGTCGAACTTGGACTTGGTGACAGAGTCGTTGACGTTGATGGCGGGGACGAGCAGGGTGCCCTTCTCCTTCATCTTGTAGAGACGGTGGACGCCGGTGGTGGTCTCTTCGGAGACTCCGCGCCACTCCTTCGCACAATCGGTCCAGCGGGTGGGGAACTGGGCGTGAACCTTCTTCATGAGGTCCTTGATGACGCCTTCTTCCTGCGAGCCTGAGGGGCTATCGACCCACTTGTCGCCAGCTTCCATCTCGTAGCCCTTATGGATGAGCAGGGTGACATCGCCGCCGTCGTCGATGACGAGCTGCGGGCCGAGGAGACCGCCCTTGCCGTCAGGGAAGCTGAGGGCTTCATTCGTACACCACCAGAACTCTTCCAGCGACTCGCCCTTCCAGGCGAAGACGGGGACGCCGGCTGCGGCGATGGCGGCTGCGGCATGATCCTGGGTGGAGAAGATGTTGCAGGAGGCCCAGCGAACGTCGGCTCCGAGATCGACCATGGTCTCGATCAGCACGGCGGTCTGGATGGTCATGTGGAGGGAGCCGGTGACGCGGACGCCCTGGAGGGGCTTGCCTGCGGCGTACTTGCGCCGGATGGACATGAGGCCGGGCATCTCCTGCTCGGCGATATCGATCTCCTTGCGGCCGAAGCCTGCGAGGGAGATGTCCGCTACCTTATAGTCGTTTGCCGCGCTCTTGACTGCCTGCACGTCTACTGTCGCTGTCGCCATTGTTCAGAATCCTCTATGTGTTACGTCTTTTAAGCTCTCCCAAGAATATCACCGGGGCCTTGCGATACCTCGCCTGGTGAAACGGATCGGTTTGAGCGGGTCACGTTCCGAAAGCCGCTTTGAATGGCACAGAGCCTGGGAGCGTGGAAAGAGGAGTGTGTTGCATCGTACCGACAGGAAAAAGCGCTGGTGCTACGTTGTTGTCATCAGGCCCAAGGTTAGAGACAGAGTCGGCTTGGTTTGCAGCGTTGCTGTAGCCTGCGGACGATTAATTCGGTGGTTGATCCACCCCTTTTTCTGAACGCCGTACTCGCCGGATTGAACGCGAGTTACTGGAGGAAAGATGGAGTCACACCTTGGCATCATTGAAGTGGACTATGAGAATGACCAGAGTCTGCTGATCAACTTCAGTGATGGAACGTTTGCATCCTTTTCCGTGTTGGACCTTGCGGCGATGCAGCCGAATCGCATTCTGGCTGACGGAGATCATGCCGAAACGGGCCAATAGCAAGGCCGACCTAACCCCCATCTTGATAAACCTTCTCTTGTGCCAAAAGCCTATGTAATTCACCGTACAAGAGCTTTCATGTGAGTTCATTTGAAATGCTGAAATGTAAGTCGCACGATAAGACTGATTTCTTGATCCTGATTATCTCTCCTGTGTCGTCTTGGTGACTTTTTAAGAAGAACCAGATCAATAGACTCGCGCTTGTTCCAGAGATTCAGACCTTCTTTGATATCAAATCTGTAAGCTACAGGAGACATGACATGGCACAGTACAAGGGTGAAGTGAAATGGTTCAACAATGCGAAGGGTTTTGGCTTTCTTGGCCGCGAAGAAGGTCCGGATGTCTTTGTTCACTACAGCTCCATTCAACTGGACGGATACAAGAGCCTGAAGGAAGGCGACAAGGTTGAGTTCGACGTGATCCAGGGGGAGAAGGGCCCCCAGGCGGACCGAGTCACGCGAACCGTGCACGCCACCCTGGCTGCGTGATAATCGACCCTCTCAAAGTGCTTCCCTGCAAGCGGGATCAGGCGAGTGAGCTTGCGTCCCGCGCCATCCTGTTGCGGGCGTTGAAGAAGTAGTTGAAGTAAGGGAAGGCGATCCATCCTCAAAAAGGACGGCTCGCGTATTTTGAGACGGAATGCGGTGCGGACGCATCTCACGGTGCATGCCGATTGACGAAGCTCCCGCGATTCCGGGCCTGGGACGCCTTGCGATGAACGGATGGTCTTCCCGCCTCATGATCGCCGGGATGGGTTTCCTGCTGGCGGGTGTGCCAGGTAGAGCTCAGGACACGCATCCGCGCGACCTGATTGGGACGGTGACGGATCATGGGTCCCGTGAGCCGCTGAAGGGCGCGGTGGTGCTGCTGGAAAACGAGAGCTCCAAGGAGATCACGTCTTACCTGACCGATGCGGGGGGGAACTATCTTTTCAAGCGGCTCCGCAACGATACGGACTACCTGGTGTGGGCGCGGTACCGGGGCAAGGAGTCGAAGCAGGGCGAGTTGAGCCACTTCGACAGCAATCAGCATCCGGTGATCCACCTGGTGATCGAACTGCACTGAGCAGGTGCGACCGTAGACGTTAGTTGGCCGAGGGCAGGTCGATGTGGTCGATGACCAGGACCGGGACGGCCTCTTTGGCGGGCTCCAGCTTGAGGCCTAGCTGTTCTTCGATAGCGGTGAAGAGGGTGGGAGGCGCGTTTTCGGCTGGGGGTGCGTCGTCCGGGGTCCATCGCAGCTTGAGATCGTAGCGGTCCGGCAGACCGGTCTTATCGACGACGATGCGGCCGACGAGATGGGAGATCTGCTCTGCGATCAGGTCCACGGGAAGGCCTTCGCCGTCGAAGTGGGTGCTGCCTATGCTGAAGTTTTTGCCGTTGGCCTTGCTGGGCTGGAGCTTTGAGCCGCCCTTGGCGAGGATGAGGTCGTAGGCGGGCAGGGTGCGGGTTTCGGGGTGGAGCTTGAGGTTGCAGCGCTCGGCCAGGAGCGACTGGACCATGCGGCGTTTGAGGTCTTGCGGACTGAGAGGCGGATGGGTGGGGTCGGCTGGGATCTCGGTCGGGATGAACTTGGCTGAGAGGTCAAAGCGCGTGGTGGCGAGCCAGGAGGGGCCTTCGAGAATCTGCTTCTGCGGCATGTCCCAGGCCCACTGCATCAGGGCGAGGAGCGTGATGTTGGACGCGCTGAAGAGGCCGCCGGGAGGATAGTTGATGTGGGTGTGGCCGTCGGTGTTGGGGGCGGCGGGTTTGATGGTGGCTACTTCAAAGGTGGGGGTGGACTGAGCGTGGGCGCTCAACGTCCCCGCGGCAAACATTGCGGCGAGCAGCAGGAGGAGGCGACGGCGGAGCGATGCAGATTGATTGCTCATGATGGGCTGGTTCCAGGTCGATTGTAGTGCGAAACTGCTCCCATGGGAGCTATACCAGGGATAACCAAGTAGGTTATTATCGGTTATGGAGAAGCGTACTCCTCACTGCCCTCTCGCGAAGGTCAAGGCGCTGCTCGCAGAGGGTAAGGTGCGTACGACGTTCACAGCGCTGGCGGGCGGAGCGGCTCTGGGGCTTGATTTTGCGGGAATGTTGGCGGTCGTCCATGCGTTGAGCATGGCTGACTTTTACAAGTCGATGACGACCCATGCAGATCATAGAGTTTGGCAGGATGTGTATCGAACGGTTGTCAAAGCGAGTCGGGTTCTGTCCGGGTGTATCTGAAGCTGACGGTCATTGACGACGTACTGATCGTTTCGTTCAAGGAGCTATGACGATGAAATGTCCAAATTGTGGAGATGCCAAGCTGGTTCGGGGTGTGCGTGAAATGCCGTACAGCTACAAAGGCGAGAGCACGGTACTAGGTGAGATTGCTGGGTCATTCTGCGCGGCGTGCGGGGAGACGGTCCTGGATGCGCCGGAGGCGAACCGTGTGAGTGCGCTGATGTTGGAGTTCAACAAGCAGGTGAATGCGTCCATGGTGGACCCGGAGTTCATCAGCCGCGTGCGGAAGAAGCTGGCGCTGGATCAGCGTGAGGCGTCAGTGATCTTCGGCGGTGGGGTGAATGCGTTCTCACGGTACGAGAACGGTAAGACGAAGCCGCCGGTGGCGCTGATCAAACTGCTGAAGGTGCTGGAGAGGCATCCCGATCTGCTGGCTGAGGTAAAGACGGCGTAAGGGGCCAGTGCTACCCGGGAGGGAGGCTCTAGTTGTTTTGCTTGGCTTAGACGGTCGCGACTCGCTCGTGTAAACCGATCATGTCGCGATGAATGTTGTCGCGGAGGGTGATGATCTCACTGCGGAGCTGCCCGATCTCTGATTTGAGTTCAGCTTTCAGCTCGGCGCGCAGGGCGTTGATGTCCTGGCGCGTGAAGAGGACGCCGAGGAGGACCGCGAACGTCGGAATGAGATAGGGGAGTGCGTTCGACACGGTGATGCCTCCGTGGTGGAGATGATATCAGATCACATACTCTGCTTCAGCCGGCGAGCACCTTGGCGAAGATGTCTGCGTCTACGTTGCCGCCGCAGAGGACCACTCCGATTCGCTTGCCCTGCATGGCGTCTTTCTCCTGCATGAGGGCTGCGAAGCTGGCGGCTCCTGCGCCTTCGGCTACGTTGTGGGTGGCGATGAAGAGGCTGCGCATCGCGGCGGCGACCTCGTCCTCGTCCACCGCGATGACGCGGTCTACCCCGGCGAGCATGGCGGCGAGACAGTCCTCATTGGGGGAGCGGCAGGCGAGGCCGTCGGCGAGCAGGGTGGTGACGTCGTGCTCGATCTTGCGGCCGGCTTCAAAGGAGAGCTTGTAGGCGGGTGCGCCGGTGGAGACGACGCCGACGATCTTTGTGGGGAGGTTGAGGGCGTCGCGCGCGGCCATCATGCCGCAGATGCCGCTGCCCATGCCGATGGGGACGTAGACGGTATCGAGTACGGGGGCGGTGCGGAGGAACTCAAGCGCGTAGGTGCCGACGCCGCAGACGAGCTCGGTGGCGAGCGAGGGGAGGCGGTGCAGGCCGCGATCCTGGGCGAGCGCGTCGGCGTACTCGCAGGCCTCCTGGAAGTCTTCCCCGGCTTCGATGACGGCGACTCCGAGGGCGCGCATGGCTGCGTTCTTCTCAGGGCTGTTGCCGCGCGGGACGACGACGGTGGCGGAGGTGCCGGTCATGCGGGCGGCGAAGCCCATGGACTGGCCGTGGTTGCCGCGGGTGGCTCCGACGACGCCGCGGATGTCCGGGCGCGTGCGGAGGAGCATGTCCATGTAGACGATGCCGCCGCGGATCTTGAAGGCTCCGACGGGGGTATGGTTCTCGTGCTTGACCCAGACCTCCGTGCCGGCGACTGCGTCGAGCAGCGGCCAGCGGTACTGGGGGGTGGCGGGCATGTGACGGTAGATGAGCTCGGCGGCTGATTCGAGCTCGCCGAGCGTGGGGAGGGACCAACTCATCTTCCTATGCTAACGGAACGGGCCGGTACTTATGGGGCGAGAGGCTTCAGGTCGATGGTCTTGCCGGTGCGTGCGGACTCGCGTGCGGCGGCAAGGATCTGGACGACGACCATGTTGGTGGGGAGGGAAGTCATGTCGTCGCCGGGTTTGATCTGGCCGCGGATGGCTGCGGCCAGGTAGTCGAGCGAGTTGGAACGTTCCTGCGGGAGTGCGGGTGCGGTGGTGCGGGCCTCTTCCTTCTCACCCTTGTAGCGGACGCGCATGCCGTCGGAGGCGACGGTGATGGCGTAGCCGTCCATCCCGTAGACCTCCATGTCCTTGCGTGCGAAGCTCCAGTCCCAGGAGGGCATGAGGACGGCCTGTGCGCCGGGATAGCGGAGGATGACGGTCGCGTCGTCATCGACGTGCGGGTAGATGCCGGGCTTGTCGGTCTGGGTGACGGCGGTGACGCTGAGCGGGGCCTGGCCGTGCATCATGACGGTGACCATGTCCGCGCCGTAGCAGCCGAAGTCAAAGAGTGCGCCGGCACCGTTCTGGATGGGGTCGGTGAGCCAGGGGAGCCACTCCGGGCCTACGCCGATCTCCTTGGGGCCTTCGTGGCCGTCGTGGACCACCACCTTGCGAATCGTCCCGAGCTTGCCGGAGGCGGCCTCGTTCAGGGCTTCCGTGTTGCTGGCGTACCAGGTCGTCTCGTAGTTGGTGAGGACCTGGACGTGGTGGGCGCGGGCTGCGGCGCGGATGGCCAGGGCGTCCTCGAGCGTGGTGGCGAGGGGCTTTTCAACCATCGACGAGACGTTGTGGCTGGCGGCGTCTTCGATGATCTTGCGGTGGTCCTTGATGGTGGAGTAGACGAGGACGGCGTCGGGGTGCGTGGCGGCGAACATGGGCTCGCTGCTGGTGTAGAAGAGGTTTTGCGCAAGGTGATACCTGGCGGCGTACTTCTGGGAGAGCGCTTTGTCTGATTCGACGATGCCGACGAGCTGGACGTTGGTGTTCTTCGGCAGCGCGCTGAAGAGTCCCATGACGTGGCCGTGGACCAGGCCGATGATGGCAACGCGGACGGGCTTTGCGTCGGATTGGGCGGTGGCTGGTGCGGGGTTGGACAGGAGGGTCGCGGCGGCAAGCGTGAGCGGGATCGATATGCGTTTGAACATGTCGTGATGAGTCTACGCCCGGGAGCATGTGCTGGGAAAAGCGACAAAAAAAGACGTTGCAGAAAGAGCGAACGGGACTATGCTGGGTAGCAATTCAGGTCCAACTGAATGAGTCGTTTACGAGAGCTGCCTTGCGGCAGTGCCGGGCCCCGTATCTCCCAATCCCAGGTTCAAAAACTCCAGGAGTGATGCCATGCAATGTGCAATCTGCCATGCCGAAGTGGGTCCCCAAAGCGCTTTCTGTAACAGCTGTGGCGCGCCAGTCGCTGCGGCGGCAGCGGGACCTGCCGATACCTCCGGTTATTCCACGGTCAACGCCGGTGCGCCGCCGGTCGGGTACGCCGCACCGCCCGCTTACGGTGCCGCGCCACCCTATACCGGACCGACTGCGGCGAGCTCCGGACTCTCGGACAACGTTGCGTCCGCCCTGGCGTATGTGACGATCATTCCGGCGATCATCTTCCTTGTTCTGGAGCCGTACAACAAGGTGCCGCTGATCAAGTTCCACTCGTGGCAGTCGATCGGGCTGTGCGTGGCGTCGATCGTAATCCAGATTGCGTTGACGATCCTGCAGATCGCGCTGCACTTCATCCCGTTGATCGGCCTGCTGTTCGTGCCGGTTCATCTGCTGGTCGGGCTGGGCATCTTCCTGCTCTGGATCTTCGTGATCATCAAGGCGAGCCGCGGCGAGTGGTACAAGCTGCCGGTCATCGGCGACTTTGCGGAGAAGCAGGCCCGCAGCTAAAAGGTGAGGGGCTAAAACAGAGATGGCCCGGACGGGATTCGTCCGGGCCACTCTAGTGTTCAGGGTGAAGGGCTATTTGGGGCTCTCATCCTTGAGCTTCTGCGTGTCCTGGTGGACATCGTCCTTGGCCCTCATGTTGGATTCGCGCGCCTTATCGGTCACGACGCTCTTCTTATGGGCGCTGGGGTCGAAGACCTTCTGTACGCCTTCCTTGCTCTTGTCATAGGCCTTGACCGAGGTCTCCTTGGTCTTGTCCGCCGCGACGGTGGTGCCTTCCTTGGTCTTGTCCGCAGCCTTGACTGTGCCGCTTTCCGTCTTGTGGGCGGCCTTCTTGGTGACGTGCTTGGTCTTGTGGTAGGTCTTCTTCGTGCCGGTCTTGACGGCGTGGCCGGTATCGTCAGCCGCGTCCTTGGTGTCATGGCCGGCGGTGTGCATGTCCTGACCGGCAGTTTGGGCGAACGAGACGTTCGGCATCAGGAGCGTGGAAGCGAGAGTGAGGGAGGCCATTGCCTGAGCGATTCGTAAAGTTCTCATATTCAATTTAGAGCTCCAAATCCGGGAAAGGTTGCGTGCATGTTGCTGATTTATTGAGTGTGCCGTCACGCTTCGGGATGGGTGAGGGTGCCCTTCCGGTCCGCGGGCTTGAGCGCGATGCACAGGCACGCTCCCACGAGCGACAGTCCGCTGATGACCAGCAGCCCGGCGGTGAAGTTGCCGGTGAGGTCCTTCAGCTTGCCCGTGAGGGTGGGCCCGACGAAGCCGCCGATGCTGCCGATCATGGTGATGATGGCCACTCCGCCAGCCGCAGCCTGCCCGCCCAGGACGCGCGTGGGCAGCGCCCAGAACGGTCCCATCATGCTCCAGTAACCGACGGCCGCCAAGGTCATCGCGCAGAGTGCCGCGGCCAGGCTATGCGCGTACGCGGCCCAGGTGAAGCCGATCACGCTGAGCAGGAAGCAGCCTGCGATGTGCCAGCGCCGCTCGCCCGTCTTGTCACTGGACCAACCTGCGATCACCGTGAAGATGGCCGCCGCAATGTACGGCACGGTGGCATAACGTGCGATGACGCTGGCCCCCGCCGCATCGCCTAGCTTGCCCACATGCAGGAAGCTGTTGAGCAGCAGCGGCATCCAGAGGTTGACCGTGTAGACGCCGATCTGGTCCAGCATGAAGATGCCTGCGAGCACCCAGACCATAGGCAGCTTGAAGGCGTCGAGCAGGTTGTGCTTCTCGCTTGCGCCCCCTTCCTTGCGGTCGCGTTCCAGTTCCGTATCCAGCCACTTTTTTTCGGGGTCGGAGAGCCAGCCTGCGTCGTCGGGATGATCGTTGAGCACGAAGAGGACGGAGATGCCCATCAGGAAGGTGGGCAGGCCTTCCATGAGGAAGAGCCACTGCCATCCGTGCAGGCCGGCCTTGCCCTCCAGACTCAGCAGGAAGCTGGAGATGGGGCCGCCGACCACGCCCGCGATGGAGGTAGCCGTCATGAACTTGGCGATAGCGCGTGCGCGTTCCCCTGACGGGAACCAGTAGGTGAGGTAGAGGATCATGCCAGGAAAGAAGCCTGCCTCACTGACGCCGAGCAGGAAGCGCAGCAGGTAAAACGAGTGCGCACCTTTGACGAACATCATGCAGGTGGCCACGATGCCCCACGTGATCATGATGCGTGCGATCCAGAGCCGTGGGCCGACCTTGCCGAGCAGCAGGTTGCTGGGCAGATCGAACATCAACTGGCCAAGAAAGAAGATGCCTCCACCGAGGCCGTAGACGGTGGCGGAGAGGTTGAGGTCGCGCCGCATCTCGACTGCGGCGAAGCCGACGTTGACGCGGTCCAGATAGGCCAGGATGTAGAGGATGAAGATGTAAGGAATCAGACGCCAGGAGATCTTGCTGTAGAGCGCACGCGCGTCTACCTGCTGGTCTGAACCTGGATTGGCCTGCTGGACGCTCGCGCTCATGGAACTACTGTACCCGGCCTTTGGATGCGTGTGCGGCTAAGGTTGCTGCGCTTTGTTATCACCAAAGAAAGCGGGTTACTCCGGTGGCAGGACTTGCACGCGGCGCCCCGCTCGCCAGGCCTGAAAGCCTGCGGTGGCCAGCAGCACGAACAGCCCGCCGAAGCCGAGGAAAACACCGAAGACGGCGAGCACTCCGACCACGATCACCCACAGCGGCGTGGTCTTGTCCCCGAAGCTGAGGAACGCGCCCACGGCGTCTACCGCGAACAGCACAAGCGAGCCGATCAGGACGGCAGTGCTGAGGATCATCCAGGGCTTGTAGGCCTTGGGTATCGGTTCGTTAGCCAAGCTCTGCACCTTCATGGGTCAACAGCGTGCGTTTGCGGTCCATGCCCCAGCGGTAGCCCGTGAGCTTGCCGTCCTTGCCGATGACGCGGTGGCAGGGAACTGCGAGCGCGACGGGATTGGCCGCGCAGGCACCGGCGACGGCTCGCACGGAGGCCGGGCTGCCGATGGCTTCTGCGATCTCGGAATAGGTGCGGGTCTGGCCGCGCGGGATAGCCTGCAGCTCCCTCCAGACGCGGTGCTGGAAGGCGGTGGCGCGGACGTCGAGCGGCAGCGCCAGGGCGCGGGGGCTCTCGCTCATGGCGGCGATCAGGGCGTCGACGGCGTAGCTGAGTTCGCGCTCCATGTGCTTGCGCTCTGCCTTGGGGAACTTCAGGGCGAGCTCGGTTTCGAGCTGCTCGGCCGAGTCACCGAAGACGATGGAGCAGATGCCGCGTGCGGTCGCGGCGACCATGATCATGCCCAGCGGAGTCTCCGCAGTGGTGAAGCGTATGGTCTCGCCCTGGCCGCCGGCCTTCATCGCGGACGGCGTCATGCCCAGCGAGGCGTCCGCGCCTTCATACAGGCGGCTGCTGGAGCCGAAGCCCGCGTCGTAGATGGCGTCGGTGACGGTGCCTTTGGGCTGGCGAACCTTTTCCTTGAACTTGGCGACGCGCTGCGCCTTGGCGTACTCGCGCGGACTGACGCCGAGGACGCGCTTGAAGCCGCGCAGGATGGTCAGGGGCGCGACGCCGGTGGCCTTGGCGACGTCCTTGAGCTTCGTCCGCTGATCGGCGTGCTCGGTCAGGTACTGGGTGACGGCGTCGATGGCCTTGACCTGCGGATCGTCTTTGCGCGCGACCGAGTCAGGTTCGCAGCGCAGACACGCACGATAGCCCGCAGCCTGCGCCAGCGCCGGCGTGGGGAAGAACGAGACGTTCTTGCGTTCGGGCCGGCGGCTGGGGCAGCCGGGGCGGCAGTAGACCTTGGTGGTCTTGACCGCGTAGACGAACTGGCCGTCGGCACGCTCGTCGCGCGCGAGCACCTGCTGCCAGGCCTTGCCGGCAAAGAGGCTGGGGACCTTCGTTTTGGGGTTTGAAACGGCGGGGGGAAGAGAGCTCACAGTCATAAGAGTATCTTCCCCGCCCGCCGGACGCACGGCACTCCGCTTTTACACGCCAAAGTCAGGCCTGGACCCTTAGGTATATTGCGGCAACGGAACGCGGTTGTTCTGCGCGTCGATCTCGTAGCTATCCACCTGGAAGCTGTTGAGGTCCGCGATGCCAAAGCTGGTGGTGATGGCGACGTCGGTGGCGTCGCGGCCTACGGCCATCAGGACGCGGCCCATGCGTCCGTCGTTGTGGCGTGCATCCATGGTCCACCATTTGCCGTCCAGGAAGACCTCATACCAGGCGCTGAAGTCGCCCGCGCCGCTGTAGGGCCGCTTGATATCGCCCAGGTAGCCGGTGACGTAGCGGGATGGGATGTTCATGGCGCGGCTGAGGGTGACGGCCAGGTGCTGGAAGTCGCGGCAGACGCCGACGCGCTCCGTGAACACGTCCAGCGCGGTCTTGGTGCTGCGGGCGGACTTGTAGTCGAAGCGAACATGGTTGTGGACCCAGTCGCGGATGGCGATGGCGCGGGTCCAGCCGGGCGTGGTATGGCCGAAGAGATCGCCTGCGACCAGCGACATCTGGTCCACCTGGCAGTAACGGCTGCTGAGCAGGAACTGCAGCACCTCGGGAGGAAGGTCTTCAATCGGGTGCTGCTGGGCCTGGGTGTCGATCTCCACGGCAAAGAAGTCGATATCGACGACGCTCGATCCGCTGAGCGCGAGGTGACCCTGCGGTGCGAGGAAGCGCGAGCAGCGATTGCCGAACGAATCGACATACTCCTGGATGGCGATGGGGGTGCGGGTGCCATTGCTCAGATGCACGGCCTCAAGCACTTCGGGCTCGCGCACCAGGGGATCGAAGGAGGAGTGCAGGCGCAGCAGGCCGATCATCGCGACGGATTGAGGGAGATAAAATTCGATGGCGAATTCAGATCGAACGAGCAAAGGGCCTCCTGGTGAATCGGGGGTGGAATCGGTTTGAATAACCGTAAGATGCAGATTGCCTGCAGGAGTAGGTCAGGGGGCTTGGCCCAGTATAGCGGAGGGCGCGGGGGTGGTAGACTTCCGCACATGACCACGCCGGATAGTCTCGACACAGATGTGATTCAGGATCGGATTTTGAGGCTGCAGGCATCGCTTGAAAGCGGCGACCTGAAGCTGGAGCAGGTGTACAAGGATCTGATTGCGATCAGCCAGGAGATGCTCTTCGTGGCGGAGGACCTGGAGAGCCGGCGCATCAACAGCATCGTCCCGGGTGCGAACGTGACGTTCTAGTTTGGCTGGGGAGCGGGTGCGGCCGGTGGTGCCTGCGGCGTCGGGGTGAGCGGCGTGGTATCGGTCACGGGTGGCTGGCGGACGATGGGTACGGCAGCCTTGGGCGTGGCGGAGTCGGGATCGGCGGAGTCGTCGTCCTTATCGGGCTGCTTGTCGGAGTCGTCGTCCCCATGCGTGACTTGCACGGCCAGAACCTTCTTGGGTGCGCCGGCTGAGGGGAACTGCTCGTCATCCTTACCCACGATGGCGGCCTTCATGAAGTCGATCCACATGGGAAGCGCGGCCTTTGCGCCCTGCTCGCCTTTGCCCAGGGTCTGGCGATTGTCGAAGCCGATCCACGTCCCGCAGGTGACGGAGGGTGAGAAGCCGATGAACCATGCATCGGTGAAGTCGTTGGTCGTGCCGGTCTTGCCGCCGAGCGGATGGTGCAGCTCCCCGGCTGCGGTGGCGGCCGTACCGCGCAGCACGACGCCCTTCAGCAGCGTCATCATCTGCCGTGCGATCTCGACCGAGATCACCTCCGTGACGGCGGGCTTCTTGGCGTCGAGCGGCACGCCGTCCGGCTGTGTCACCTTGCGGATGTAGTGCGGCGCAATGCGAATACCGTCGTTGGGGAAGACGCTGTACGCACCCACCTGCTCGGCCAGTGTGATGTCCGCCGCGCCGATGGCGATGGGGAGGAACGGAGGAATCTCGCTGGTGATGCCGAAGCGATGGGCCACGGCGATCACCGTCCTGATGCCGACCTTGGCGGCCAGCTTGAGCGCGGGGATGTTGCGTGACTGCTCAAAGGCGGACTGCACGGTCATCGCGCCGGCGAAGCCTGCCTCGTAGTCGCGCGGCGTGTACCAGCCGCCGGGGGTTGGGAAGGAGGTCGGCGCGTCGACGACGATGTCGGTGATCTTGGTGCCCGCCTCCAGCGCAGCAGTAAAGACGTACGGTTTGAACGACGAGCCGACCTGTCGCACGGACTGCGTGGCCCGATTGAACTGCGAGAGGTAGAAGTCGCGCCCGCCCACCATGGCGAGAACCTCGCCGTTGGCGTTATCGACCGCCATCATGGAGCCCTGGACGCCGGAGTCCTGCTGGAGCGTCGCGTGGAGCGGCGTGGAGGGAAGCACAGGGAGCGTGGCGTCGGCTACAGGCTCGATGCGGACATAGATAAGGTCGCCCACCTTGAGGAAGCTGGACGAGGCCTGCTGGGTCCAGACCCAGTCAGCCGGGGTCAGGGCGGTGGTGCGGTTGCCCAGCTTCACGTCGACGCGCTTCGGCGTCACGGCCGTGACCATGCCGTGGACGTAGTCGCCGGGGACCGCGGTCTGGTTCCAGTCCGGGTGCTTGTAGGTTGCGGGGTCCAGGCCACCGGCGATGACGTTCTGCAGGTTGCCCTTCCAGCCGTGGCGGCGCTCGTACCTGGCGGTGCCGTCCAGCACGGCCTTATTGGCCACGCGCTGAAGGTCCATATTCAGCGTCGTATAGACACGCAGGCCCGCGCCATGAACCTCGTCCACGCCGTACTCGCGCTCAAGCTGGCGGCGCACCTCTTCGACAAAGTAGGGTGCCTCGCTGTTGGGTGCGACCTCGATCTTCAGCCCCAGCGGCGTAGCCTCGGCCTCGGCGGCGCGCTCCGGCGTGATCTTGCCGTCGTGCTCCATCTCGGACAGCACCAGGTTGCGGCGTTTCAGCGCGCGCTCCGGGTTGCGGATGGGCGAGTACTGCTCCGGGCCCTTGGGCAGCGCGGCCAGCAGCGCAGCCTCCGGCAGCGTCAGGTCCTTGACGTGCTTGGAGAAGTAAAACTCTGAGCCGGCCTCAAAACCGTACCGTCCATGCCCCAGGTAGATCTGGTTGGCATAGAGCTCAAAGATCTGGTTCTTGGAGAACCGGCGCTCGATCTGCACCGTCAGGAAGATCTCCTGCAGCTTGCGCCAGTAGGTCTTCTGCGCGGAGAGAAACAGGTTGCGGGCAAGCTGCATCGTCAGCGTGGACGAGCCCTGCGCGCGGCTGTGCGTGTGCATGTCCGCATACGCCGCGCCCACCGCACGCACCAGGTTGATGCCCCAGTTGCGCTCAAAGCTCTTGTCTTCAATGGAGATGATGGCGTCGCGCAGCACGACGGGGAAGTCGCTGTACGGGACGACGACGCGGCGCTCCAGCGCAAACGAGCCGATGACCTTGCCATTCACATCCAGCAACTCTGTCGTGGTATTAGGCCGATACTTGGCCAGCTCTTCCATCTGCGGCAGGTCGATCGAGTACACGACCATGAGCCCGCTCATCGCGCCAAACAGCGCGGACATGCTGAGCAGCGTCCAGAACATCGCCTTGGTGGCGATCTTGCGGCTGGGATAGTCCGGCCCGCGCAGCAGGATCTGGTCCAGGATCAGCTTCGCGTGGTTCAGGGCCAGCTTCCACTTCGGGCCGGAGGGGGTCGCACGCGCGGCTTTGCGCTGCTCGTCCTGCTCCTGCTCATCGTTGGTGAAAAGCGTATTCACGGCCCTCCCACGATAGCACTTTCAGCCCGGTGAAAAGAGAAACGGACGAGCCTGCCATAAGGTTCCGGCAAACTCGTCCGTCGTGTGTTCAGGGGACTACTTCGCTGCGACAGCCTCAGCCACGCCGGCCTTCAGTGCGGCAGCCTTATCGGTCTGCTCCCACGTAAAGTCAGCGCCCTCACGGCCAAAGTGACCGTAAGCCGCAGTCTGCTTGAAGATCGGACGGCGCAGCTTCAGGGTCTCGATGATGCCCTTGGGGGTCAGGTTGAAGTTGGCGCGAACCAGCTCCGTGAGCTTGTCTGCCTCAACGGTGCCCGTCCCGAAGGTATCGACCAGAACGCTGACCGGCTCCGCCACGCCGATGGCGTAAGCAAGCTGAACCTCGCAGCGGTCCGCAAGACCCGCGGCGACGATGTTCTTGGCCACGTACCGCGCCATGTAAGCCGCGGAACGGTCGACCTTCGTCGAGTCCTTACCGGAGAAGGCTCCGCCGCCATGACGGCCCATGCCGCCGTAGGTATCGACGATGATCTTGCGGCCGGTGAGACCGGAGTCGCCCATCGGTCCGCCGATGACGAAGCGGCCGGTCGGGTTGATGTGGAACTTCGTGTTGCTGTCCAGCAACTCAGCAGGAATGACGGCCTCGATCACATTCTTCTGGATCTCCGCGCGAAGCTGCTCGTTGGTGACGTCCTCATCGTGCTGCGTGGAGATGACCACAGCATCGACGCGAGCCGGCTTGCCGACCTCCGCATACTCGATGGTGACCTGGCTCTTGCCGTCGGGGCGCAGGTACGGCATCAGGCCGGATTTGCGGACTGCGGTCAGCTTCTCGGCCAGGCGGTGCGCCAGCGAGATCGGCAGCGGCATCAGCTCCGGGGTCTCGTTGGTGGCGTACCCGAACATCATGCCCTGGTCGCCGGCTCCGCCGGTATCGACGCCCTGCGCGATGTCAGGCGACTGCTTGTTGATGGTCGAGATGACCGCACAGGTGTTGGAATCGAAGCCATAGGACGAGTGGGTGTACCCAATCTCCGCGATGGTGGAGCGGACCAGGCCCTGGAAGTCCACGTAGGCCTTGGTCGTGATCTCGCCTGCAATGACGACGAGGCCGGTGCAGGTGAGCGTCTCACACGCCACACGGCTCATGGGGTCCTGCTCCAGGCACGCATCCAGGATGGCGTCTGAGATCTGATCGGCAATCTTATCCGGATGGCCTTCGGTTACTGACTCACTGGTAAATAAAAAACGGTCGCGTTTCGCCAACTCAACATCCTCCAGGATTCTCGTGGGTGTGTCATGCGAGCTATCAAGAGACTCACAAAGCCCAATCCTGTTATTTTACCCTGCTCATGGCAATTTTGGCGCTACAGAAGCGGAACCCATGCGGCTCTCAACGGGCCGGGTCCGGCTGCCGGAGGTCTCTCCGGCCTTCCATCCGCGCGAACATGCCGCGCAACAGCTTGCGCACAGGATTCTCAACCGCGGTGAACAGAACGTAGGACAGCGCCAGCAGGACCGCCATATTGACCGCCAGGCGCAGTGAAACCGAATCGATATGGAGCCGGTTCATTCCTTCCGCCACCCATGGCTTCACCACGTTCTGCATCAGGTACATGGCATAGCTCATGCCACCGCAGAGTGTCATCAGCCGGCTGGAAAGCACGCGGGAGAGCAGCGTCCGCTCCTCCGCCAGCCCATAAACGAGCACGGCAAACGCCGGAATCACCAGTGAAGTCCAGAACGAGGCGGGACGGCACAGCAGAGCCAGAATCACCAGCGTGGAGATATATGTCAGCCAGCCCTGCCCAAAGCGGCTCGAAGCGCTCTCCGGCAATCTCTGCCGCTCCAGAAAGTAATTTCCGAGACCCACTCCCACCAGAAACTCCGGAACATGAACCACCGCCAGCGGGATGAACCGGTAGACGCCGTGCGCCGTGTACCAGAGCGTCCTCGATCCGGAGTTGGTCCCGACACAAAGCAGGACAGACCCTGCCAGCAACACGAGCGGAAGGCGCCTGTGGCCTCGTTCCAGCCACGTCTGAAGCCAGGGAAAGCAGAGATAGAAGAGAAGCTCACAGGAGAGCGTCCAGCAAACGGCGTTCCACGACCCCGCCATCTCCAGGTTGAACGGATTCCAGGACTGCAGCATCAGCGCCGTCGCGACCATCACGCCTGGAGACGGAACCCGCAGGTTGACCAGCGAAGCCAGCAGCAGGGAGAGCGCGTAGAGCGGCCAGATGCGGGCAAACCGCGCCTCAAAATAACGCTGATGGTCGCCTTTATGCCGGATCTGACCATTGTAGGTATAGGCAAGGATGAAGCCGGAGAGGATGAAGAAGAGCGGAACCGCCAGATAGCCGCTGAGGAAGAAGTTACCCGCCGCTGTCCAGCCCCTGGCCGCCATGACGGCCGCCAGCCGGGAGTGAAACAGTACGACATAGGCCGCCGCAAAGAAGCGGATTCCTGTCAGCGCCGGAAGGGCTCGCCGATGCGCGGTAAGCTCCTTCGGGGTTGCCTTCAGTTCTGCTTCCGACATCCTGTCTCCCGGGACGTATGACCTGTGGTTGCACGCTCAGCCTGCTTTCAAGCTCGTAGTGCCATAAGGCCCATGCTATCACTGCCAGGACGAGCAGCATGATCGCGACGCCCACCCACCGCCAGCTATTCGCATTGGCTCCCGGCGTGCGATTGCGCTTCACGTTTTCCGCAAACTCGACCCACGCTTCGCCATCGTTTTCAAGCGGCCTACCGGTCCGCGCGGCGTAGGCCTCCAGGCTGGACTGAAAACGTGGCATCCAGTCCGGCTCATCCAGGCCCACAGATTTAAGGTAGGCCCGCACTATGCCCTTGCGAAAGACTCCCCCGGGCAGCGTGGCGTACTCTTCCGCTTCGACCGCCTCCAGAAAGCGCAGGGAGACTCTCGTCTCCTCACAGACCCGCTCCAGCGTCAATCCACAACGCTCGCGTTCCGTCCTCAACGCATTGCCGAATCCCGTCATCGTGGTTCGTACCGTCGTGGCCGACACCTGTTCGATCGCCTCAAGTCAAAACTATCTCAAAGGGTCTACGCACGTCATCGACCGGTGGATGCCATTCCTGCCCGGGACGCTGCCTTGACAACAGGAACAAAGGCCGGTCCAGGCACGGGTTGGCCCCACTGCGAGCTTGCATCCCTGCGAATCTGTCCTCGGGCTGGCAGGCGTGCGGATCGATCCCCAAGCCGCCCTAAACGGTCGTCCTGTTAGACTTGAGCCTCGATGCGCCTGCCGATTCCAGACCGATTTCCGCCCAAGCAGGTCATCCTTTTTGCTGTCTGCCTCTTTGTCGCGCAGGTCCTGGAAGGCACCAGTCTGACCTTTGCGCTGCTGCTCTTTGTTTACGTCCTGCTCGCCGGCCTGGCGTTCAATCTGGCAGGCGGCATTGCCTATCCGTCAGGCGCCTGGATCTTCTTCACCGCGACCCTGACCTGCCTGATCGGATTCACATACAAAGTCCTGCTGGGGCAGCCCGGCGAATCCCATCTGCGCGCACCCCTGGTCACCATGTCGGCTTACTGCATCGGCATGGCCGGCATGGCGGCCGCCGCTTACGTCTGCACCGCCATCCGCCCCAGGGAGGGCTTGCTGGCGAACCTCGTGGTCGGCGAGCGTATGAAGCAGGCCGCCATCGGCTGCTTCATCTTCGGCACCATCGGCACCTTTGCCTCTCTGGCCACCAATACCGCCGATAGCGTCGGTGCCGCAACGAGCTCAGGCGTCACGACCGCCTTCGCCCAACTCAACCACTTTGTCCAGATGGCCATCATCCTGGGGACGACCTACCAGATCGCCCACAGCAAGGGTAAGTCCAGCACCAACTGGATCGTCTGGTGTGCCGGACTGCTGCTCTTCTTCTTCGGCGTCGCGTCGTACTCCAAGGAGGGCATGTTCGTCTCCCTGCTTTCCTGGCTGGTGCCATGCATCGCCATGCGCTTTGACTTCTCGAAGAAGCAGTTGATCTCCGGGGTCTGCGTCCTCGTCTTCATGTTCTACTACCTCGTCCCGTTCTCACAATATGGACGCAGGTCTCGCGGGGATGCTCAGGGTCTTCTGGCCAGCGCCTTGATAGCTGGACAGTATCTCACCCATCTTGAGGAGACCCGTAAGCTCTATCTTGAGGCTCCCGATGTCACCGATCTCGGCGATCAGCCGCACCTCTACGACACCTCGGAAGGCTTCTTCGACCGGCTCCAGATGATCGCCTGGGATGACCTCCTCATCGACTACACCCAGACCAACCAGACCATCGGCTTCGGTGCCATCGGAGACAGCTTCCTCAACGTTATCCCGCACTTCATCTGGGCCAATAAGCCGGTCTATGGACAGGCAAACCTCTACGGCAGACAGCTTGGTTTCCTCAGTGAGGACGACACCACGACGGGAATCTCGTTCAGCCCCGTAGGCGACGGCTTCTACCAGGGGTCCTGGATCGGAGTCGGCTTCGTTCTGCCGCTCCTCATGCTCTTCATGTTCCTCGTCGCCGATTCTCTTTCCGGCGATGTGCGCAAGGCACCCTGGGGTCTTCTCTTCATCGCCATCTCGGCTCACTATGCGCCGGAAGGCATGCTCGTCGGTGTCGTCTGGATGGCGACGCTCGGGGCGGAGGTCATCATCTTCTCGGCCCTGCTGTCTGCCTACGTCCTCCCCAGGATCATCATCCTGCTGAGCGGAGGAGAAAAGACCCGCGTGCGCGCCACGCAGAACTTCGTGCTCGGCGCTCCGGTCCGGGGTGTCATGAACCGGAACGCGCCGCCGCTGCGGCCGGAGCCCGGCTCCAATGCACCACCCGTCTAGCCAACAGGCATCTCACTGTCGACTCCCGTTATAGTGAGGACTTCAACCTGCCCCGCATGACACTGTTGCCCAAACCATTCCGGCTCCTCGTCCAGACCCTGATGCTGCTGGGCGCGGCTGTCTTTTTTGCCCTGCACTTCACGCATCTTGCCGCTGACTTCCCCAACTTCTCCCCCTGGATGGACTGGTCCAAGTACACCGACGAGGGCTGGTACGGCGACGCCGCGATCCGCCACTACCAGCTCGGCCACTGGTACGTTCCGGGCGACTTCAACCCCGCCGCCGCCCTCCCCGTCTGGCCGCTGCTGGAGGCCATCCTCTTCCGCTTCACCGGCGTCTCCCTCGTCGCCGTGCGAGCCCTCACCGTCTCCGTCTTCGGCGGCATCCTGATCGCCTCCTTCCTGCTGCTGCGGCGCTGGGCTTCACTGCGCGGCTCGACCCTTGCGCCCTACGCGGCGATTCTTCTGCTCGCCGTCAGCCCCTTCTGCTTTGTATTCACGCGCATGGGCATCCTGGAGCCTCTGCTGGTCCTGCTGACGCTGCTCGCCCTGCTGGCCGCAAGTCACGTCACCCATCTCCGCCCCCCGACCGGTCATTGGAAGCAAGACCTCATCCAGTCCATCCGCCCTAACCTCCTGCCCTTGCTGGCGCTCGCCGTCCTGCTGCCTGCGATCATCCTCACCAAGACCACCGGCCTCTTTCTGGTCCCGGCCATCGCCTTCCTGGTCTTCGCCGCGCTGGACTACCACGTACTCCCGTTCCTGCGCGTCAGCATCCCGACCGTCGCCCTGGCCATCCTGATCTGGCTCGCATACTTCGTCGGCGTCGTCCGTCCGCACTACCTGCTGGACTACCGTTACCTCTTCAGCGCCAACGCCTATACCCAGATCACGCTCGCCACCGCCACCACCGTCCTCTCCGATACCTTTAAGGACGGCAACTGGATGGGCAAGATTCTCTTTCCGACCGCGGTCGCCTGCATCGCCGTCAGCGCCATCTTCTTCACGCGCCTACGCCGCCATCCCCTGATCCCCGCGCTGCTGCTTTGGGCTCTTGGGTACGCGGCGTTCCTCGCGTATCACGACAACCTCCAGCCCCGTTACTACCTGGTCGTCGCCGTGCCCCTGACGCTGCTGATCCCGGTCGTCATCGAGGAGCTCATCCTCACCCGCATCCGCGCGAACACCCCGCGCTACCTCACCCTGGCCGCCGCCGCCGCGCTCATCCTGACCATCACCATCCCCCAGGCGCATGAGACGCTCCACTACGTCCGCCACCCGGAGTACACGCTGCTCGACGCCTTCCATCAGGTCCACGACATCATCGTCGCGGACCACAACCAGAACCCCGACCACAACCCGCTGGTCCTCTCCATCTCCGGCTCCGATCTCTCGCTCGCCACCGGCCTGCCCAGCATCTGCGACGACTTTGGCACGCTGGAGCTTGAGGATCGCGTCAAGAAGTACCGTCCCGGCTGGTACCTCACCTGGAACAAGATTGAAGACGACAAGATGGACGCGCTCGACCCCACCTTCCAGCCGGAGCGCGTCGCCACCATCCCCGCCATGGACGACCCCGACCGCAACCTCTTAATCCTCTACCGCCTCAACCCCACCGACGTCACCCCGCCCACCCCGGGCAAGCACAAACCCACCCCCCGAAACCTCCGCACAAAGGTCGGTCAGCAGCCCAGCACCCGCCAGCTCGAGCACTAACCAAAGCTCATCACGGATAAGAAGAAAAAGGGATAAGGGCAAAATAAGACAAACAACAAAGGGAAAGAGCGGATAAAGCCTGCGTCCGCAAGCCTCAATCCGCTCTTATCCGTCCTTGATCCGTCTTATCCGTGGTAGTCGGTTGCTCTTGCTATTTCATCCCCTTCAAAAGCGTCAGCAGCCGCGCAAAGCCATCGTCCCACGCCTTCTTGTTATCCGCTGACGCATCCGGAGCCTGCCCGGCACGCATGAAGCCATGGCCCGCACCCGCATACGTCACCGGCTCATACTTCTTGCCCGCAGCCTTCATATCGGTCGTAGCCTGCGGAATCGTAGCCCCAATGCGTGCGTCATTCGCAGCGTAAAACCCATACACCGGAGCATTGATCGCAGCCATCGAATCCGCCGGTGGTGGCGGCCCGTAGAACACGAACGCCGCGCTCAGGTCCTTGCGATGCGTCGCAAACGCAAACGTCTTGCCGCCGCCCCAGCAGAAGCCCGCCACGGCCAGCTTGCCGCTTGCCGCCGGAAGCTTCTTGCCGTAGTCGGCCGCAGCATCCAGGTCCGCCGTCACAATCGCCGGATCGAGCCCTGAAACCGCCTTCGTCACCGACGGCTGATCCGGAAACGCCGCCGTCCCACCCGGCGTCGCAGCCACAAACGCCGCGCCCGTCGGGGCTGCCGCATGCATATGGTCCTCAGGCATCTTCTCGCCCGGAGCCATCTTCATCCCCGCCATGGAGTCCGCCGCAGGCGCGCCAAAGCCGCTCAGAAGATCCGGCTCCACAACGATATATCCCTTCGCCGCAAGCTCATCCGCCATCAGCTTCGCCCAGTCGCTCTGCCCAAAGATCTCGTGGATCATCACCACCACGGGAGCGTTGCCGCTCACCTCGGGGTATACGACGAACGCCTGCAGCTTGCGGCCATTGGCTTCATTGATCGTGACGTACTCGCCATGCCGTGGGCTCTTGGCGAGCTCCGCCTTGGCCCAGTCCTGCGCCCGCGCAGGTGCAATCGAAAGAGCCAACGCAGCCGCAGCGGCCGCACACGAGACAGAGAAGGGAAGTGAGTTTCGGTTCATGCCTGCGAGTCTACGGCCCCACACCGGATCGCGGCAACGCTCCTGCAAAAAAGATTACATCTTTGCAGCGATGATGACATTCAGCGGGCAGTCGTCCTGCTCGCATGAACAAACATGGCCACGCCGTTCAGCGCCAGCACCACGCACATCACCACCCACACCTTCCAGATGCTCTGCCCCCCCTGCCAGTCCATCCAGGCAAACCACGCACAGATCACGCTGAACATCAGCGAAGCCGTACCGCCGATCCTGTCCGTCTTCGGATCCACGTTCATCGCCCTACCTCCGCAGCGGCACGCATTCCGACCGAACTGCGAACCGAATATACGCCCCGCAAACCAGCTTTGTCACAGACTTTTCCTCGTTTCCGAAGGTTCAAACATGCAATTTCTGAACCCTTGCGCCTTCTGGCGCGTCTGCTCCTTAGGTACGTCGTGCAACTTATGTCCAGCAAGCAAGCTCTTAGCATCCTTCTTCTCAGCCTTTCAGCCCCCTTTGGCATCGCCCAGCAGGTCTCCGGCCCCCAACCGCAGAGCGCCGGCATCGTAGGAACCGCCACCGATACGGACGGCGGCCTTATCCCCGGAGCCACCGTCACCATCGACGGTCCCACCCCGGAAGATCACCATACCGCCATCGCGGACGCATCCGGCGTCTTCACCTTCACGGATCTGCACCCTGCCGTCGCCTATCACCTCATGGTCACTGCCAAGGGCTTCGCCGCGTGGAACTCCCCGGAGGAGATCCTGACCCCCGGCGAAGAGCGCGATCTCAAGAACATCCCCCTCGCCGTCGGCGTCGTCGAGACCTCCGTCTCCGCCATCACCATCGAGCAGCTCGCCACCGAGCAGGTCAAGATCGATGAGAAGCAGCGTGTCTTCGGCGTCATCCCCAACTTCTACGTCGAGTACGATCACCAGTTCGCGCCCCTCTCCACCAAGCTCAAATATCAGCTCGCCTTCAAGGCCTCCACCGACGCCTTCACCTTCGCCGCCGCAGCCTTCCTCGCCGGCATCGACCAGGCCGCCGACACCCCCGCCTATGTAGAAGGAGCCAAAGGCTACGGCCAGCGCTTCGGAGCCGTCTACGCCCAGGGAGCCTCAGGAATCCTCATCGGCGGAGCCATCCTGCCCTCGCTCCTGCACCAGGACCCGCGCTACTTCTATCAGGGTACCGGCACCAAGAAGTCCCGCGCCCTCCACGCCGCCTCCGCACCCTTCATCGCGCGCGGTGACAACGGCCGCTGGCAGTTCAACTACTCCAGCATCGGCGGCGACCTAGCCTCCAGCGCCCTCACCAACATCTACTACCCACCCACCAATCGCGGCGCAGGTCTCGTCTTCGGCAACGCTGCCGTCGCCACCGGAGGCCGTGTCGCCAACGCGCTCCTGCAGGAGTTCGTCCTGCACAAGGTGACGCACGGCCCCAAACGCAGCTTCTAGCCCATAAGCACCAGAAGCTCGTCATTCTGGCGAAGCCAGAACCTCTGTATTGGTTCTGGCTTTTTCTTTTCTACCCCCGATTCATCCCATCCAGCAGCGACCCAACGATCCCGCCCACAACCCCGCTCTGCACGCTCTCCTGCCGCCGTTCACTCGGAGCAAACTCCAAAATCTGGTGCGCCAGTCTGGCCAGCGGCAACGTCTGCAGCCAAACCCGCCCTGGCCCCGTCAGCGCCGCCAGAAACAGTCCATCGCCACCAAAGATCATGTTCTTGATCCCCGGAACCCGCGTGATCTGGAACGACATCCCGCCCGTAAACGCACCCACATGCCCCGGATGCACCCGCAGCATCTCGCCCGGCCGCAGGTCCTTGACGATCACCTCGCCCGAGAGCTCCAGCCACGCCGTCCCATAGCCGCTGATCTTCTGCAGCAGAAATCCATCGCCGCCAAAGATGCCCGCGCCCAGCGACTGCTGAAACCCGACTCCCAACTGCACCTGCTGCGTCGCGCACAGAAACCCATGCCGATGCACCATGATCTCGTTGCCCTGCCCAACTTCGATCGGCAGGATATGCCCCGGAATCTTCGTCGCAAACGCAATCTCACCCGGGATGCCGGCCGCCGTGTACTCGATCATGAACAGCGTACCGCCGCCCGCCACGCGCTTGATCGCGCCAAAGAACCCGCCGCCCCCGCCCATCTGCGTATGCGTCGTCATCTGGATCGACTGCGACATCCAGCTCAGCTCGCCTGCCTCTGAGATCACGGCCTCACCCGGCTGCAAAAGAACCTCAAGCACCGGCATCGTCGTCCCTTGAATCCTGCTCTGCATCTCTATCTCCTTTGGTTGCTGAATCTATCGCAACCAGCCTACATCGATACGCATCCCCAGCAAACAAAGTTCTCGCGCCTGAGAACTCTCAACACAGGCCGTGTGCCCCATCCTCACCTGACAGCCCCATCGTCAGGTTAGGGTGGGCCTCGTTTGCGGAAGCAAACGACCCTACCCTCAAATCGCCACAAACCCCGCAGTCACCCCATCCGAAACCACCCCCACCATCCCAGTCCCAGCCACCGTAATCTCCGCCCGCCCGTTATACATCTGCACCACCCGAGACCCCGTAGGAGTCCCCAGGTTATCCTTCAGCACCCCATCCCCAGCCAAAGAAAACCGCACCACAGCCCGGCTGTCCAAACACCGAACCCCCGCAGCATCCAGCAGCAAAGCCTCCACCGTCGTGCCGCCGGAACCCTTGCTCTTCACCGCCAGCACCAGCTTCTCAGCCTTCCCCCAAACCGCACTCTGATACTCAAACGAAACCGTATCCGCAACCCCGCCAACCCCCACCGCCCGCAGCTCATTCTTCCCCGCCGCAAACGCCAGGTTCCACCGCAACCCAGCCGCAGGAAAGTCCTCAGCATTCCGTTTCTTCTTCCCAACACTCTTGCCGTTCAAAAACAGCTCCACCTCAGCGCAGTTCGAGTACACCCGAACCATCCGTTCCTGCCCAACCTTCCCCCACCGCACCGGCCAGTCATGCCCATACACCCGCACCATCGGCCTCTCACCCCAGTAAGACTGGAACACAAAGTACCCTTCCTTCGGCACCATATCCCGCGTCAGCAAGCCCTTCTGGTTCACCCGCGGCACAGGATTATCCACCCGCAGCGGCGTCGTAAAGTCCTTGAACACCCACTGCACCGCACCCGGCAGCCACGGCAGTTCTTCCAGCGTCTTCAGATACCAGTCGAACAGATCGCAAGCGTACGTCTCGCTCCACGTCCCATCCTTTGAAACCCGCGCCGCCCCGCCCGTCAGCTTATAGTCGAGCCCCTTCTCCGCTACATCTTTATCCGCCAGCGCCTGCTTCAACACTGCATCGGGCTCCTCCGCATGACGACCCGCATGGCTGTCCGCCCCCCACTCCACATGCAGCAGATGCTTCACCGTCGGCCTCGCCTTTTCGAGCGTCGCCTTGTACTCCGTATAGACCCCGCCATACCATCCCGCCCAGATCGAAGGCGAGTAAACATCCGGAATATCCTTCGCAAAATCACAGCGACGATACCCCGTCATCCGCTCCGGGTCCATCTTGTGCGAAAGTTCCCGCAGCTCCGTCATATAAGCCCGAATCGCGGCATGATCCTCGCCGTTCAGCTCACCCGGCCAGTCGTCCTCGTTGCCCAGCCCCCAGATCACCACGCACGCATGGTTCCGGTGCTGGTCGATCATGTTCGTCAGCTGCGTCTTGCCACGCTCCTGGAACAGCTTCGTCCCCACCCCGCTCCTGCACCACGGCACCTCCTCCCACACCATGATCCCAAGCTCGTCGCACATCTCCAGCACCACGCGCGATTGCTGATAGTGCGCCAGCCTCAAAAAGTTCGCGCCCATCTCCTTCATCAGCCTGATCTCCTGCCGGATCAACTCCTCAGGCATCGCCGCCGCGTAGCCCGCATGATCCTCATGCCGCTGCGTCCCCCGGATCGCCAGCCGTTCGCCGTTCAGGAAGAAAGGCCCATGATCCTCCCAGCGCGTATGCCTTACGCCAAACCGGTGCGCCACCGTCACCCCGTTCAACTCCACCTCGCACCGGTAGAGCGACGGCGTCTTCGTAGACCAGAGCTGCGGCTGCGGCAGATCGAAGCTCGCAAACGTCTCCTCGCCTGTCCACGCCCTGCGCTCCACCGTCTTCTCAAACACCCGCTTGCCCTGCGGATCGAAGAGACTCAGCCGCAGCACCACGCCCACGCCACCCGTCCCATACAGCCGCCCGTTCACCGCAATCTTCGCCACCTTACCCGGCTCAAACTCCACCCGCGTATGCACGGCCTCCAGCGAGACCGCAGGCAGATACACCAGGTGGACCGCACGATACAGCCCGCCGTACAAGGTAAAGTCGCTCAGGTCAGACGGCATCCGTTCGATATCCCGCTCGTTGTCGCAGCGCACCGCAAGCTGCACCTCGGCACCCTTCGTCTTGGCACAAGCGTCCGTAATATCGACGACAAACTCGTCATACCCACCGCTATGGCTCCCCACCCTCTCATTGCCGATCCAAACCTCGGACCGCTGCCCCGCGCCTTCGAAGTGCAGCACCGTCCGCCCATCGCTGGAGGGGTTCGTCACCTTCAGCTTCATCCTGTACCAGCCCACTCCGCGATACGCCGGCGTATCCGGATCGCACGCATCGTACGCATTGAAGCAGTGCGGCATGGCGATCTTCTGCCACGTCACCAGCTCCTCGCTGTGCCACACCTGGAACCGCCCATCCAGAGGTCCCTTGTAAAACTCCCACCCATCCTCCAGCCGAACGTTCCTTGCGTCATCGCTGCTCTGCAAAACCGAAGCCAGCAAAGGAGCATGAAGACCTGTAGCCGCGCACACCGCCGCGCTACCCACCAGAAACGACCGCCGTGACACTTCCATTCACACCCTCGTAGACTCATCGCGGACGAGCATGGGCTGAAACGGAACGCGCTCTGCCTGACTTCGCCACCGCCTCAGAGACTAGTGTGGTGAAACATTCCGAGTCAAACGCTCAATGGAGTCGAGATCAGGCTGGATCTCTACGCGTTCGTCCGTACTTTAGGAGACGTCGCCAGATCAGCTTCGCTCAGGACGCGCGCCATGTCATATGACGCATAGAGGAAAAAGGCAGGGTAGACCGCACACTTCCCATCCTCGAACTCAAGATAGATTCCGTCATGCGTCCGTTCCGCAACGACAACGCGAGGAGCATCGAGAAGATCTGCCATAGCTGCCATGGTAAGAACTGTCGTCAGTTACGTCTGTCCCGTGCATGACAGACACACCCGGAACCGAAAAACCAATTCGCGGAACCGTTCCGCCCCATCTTCCGTAAAACTCCCCAGCCACATGATGTAACGTGAAGCCATACCAATGAATCCACTGTCCCAGCGCCTCCGCAACGCAGAATCATCCGTCTTCGCAGCCGTCGCCCGCCGCCCGCCCAGTGGCTTCATCGAGCACGCCACCATCCGTCTCGTCTTCGTCAGCTTCATCGCCTTCGCATCCGCCACCTTTGTCCCCGGCACCATAGGCAAACTCTTCTGGATTCTGGCCTTCACGGCAATGTCCGTCCTGACCCTTTTCCTCATGATCCTCATCTGGCGATGGATCATGGGCCACATCCTCTGGAAGGTCCGCAACCGCCTCATCGTCACCTGTCTCCTCCTCGCGCTCGCGCCCATCCTCCTCTTCGGCACGCTCATCTCCATCGCCAGCTACGTCTTCGCCGGCCAGTTCGGCACCAGCGCCGCCATGACCGGCATCGATGAAGACCTCGCCCTCGCCTCGCATCGCTCCGACGCCATCGCCCACCTGCCCCTCTCCATCCTCACCAACGAAACAAACTTCGGCCGAGCCGGAGAACACAACGTCGCCCACGTCTGGGAGGATGGCACACTCCACACCCTCACCCCCCACGCTGCCTCAACCCAGCCCCCAGCCTCCGCACCAGCGAGCCCCTTCGCCACGCCTGCGCCTCCCGCATGGCTGCATCCCGGCTTCAGCGGACTCGTCGCCGCGGATGGCAAGCTCTACCTCTGCGCTGCCGGAGGAGCCCAGACCGACTCCCACTCCATCCTCGTGCTCGAATCCACACCCTTCGGCGAGGAGCAGGTCACCACCTTCGCCACCGGCCTCGGCTCGCTCAACATCAGCCCCGGCATCGGCGTCCACACCAGCCTCGGCGCAAACTACACAGAGGACGACAAAAAGAAGATCGATGACGAAGACGATCACGCCCAGTTCGCCGTCGGCAAGGAAACGGGCAAGGGAGAGATGAAAGATGACGATGGCAACGTAGTCGTCATCGCCAAGGCTGACGGCAACGCCGTCAAGCCCGTCTTCACCATCGGCAAGCCCGGCACCCCAAAGACGCCGCACCTCCACAAACACAAAACCGATTCCGACTTAGACGACGAGTTCAACTCCTTCACCTCGCTCCACGGCGGAACCCTCCCCCCAGCTCACAACTCCTTTGACTGGCCCGTCTTCGCCAGCTCCCCCCTGCAGGTCTACTCCTGGAAGACAGGCGAGAAGGTCGGCGCATGGATGATGATCCAGTCGCGCCCCTCGCTCCTCTACAAGCGTCTCTTCAGCAACTCGCTGGAGGTCGGCAGCTTCATCCGCATTGCGCTCGCCGTCACCGCAGCCACCTTCGGCATCCTGGAGCTTCTCGCGCTGCTCCTCGCCATCGGCCTCATCCGCACCATCACCGCCTCGGTGGCCGACCTCTACTTCGCCACCCGCCAGATCGAGACCGGCAATCTCCTCCATCGCATCCGCGTCAAACGCCGCGACCAGCTCGCCGCCCTCGCCACCTCCTTCAACACCATGTCCGGTTCACTCGCCGAGCTCATGGTGCAGCAGCGCGAAAAAGACCGCATGCAGAACGAGCTCAACATCGCCCACGAGGTTCAGAACAACCTCTTTCCCCACACCCCCATCGGCCTCCCCGGGCTCGAGCTCTACGGCATCTGCAACCCCGCCCGCACCATCGGCGGAGACTACTACGACTTCATCCCCATGGGCACCGCCCAGGTCTACCTCGCGCTCGGCGATATCAGCGGCAAGGGCATCTCTGCCGCCCTCCTCATGTCGTCCCTCTACTCCGCCGTCCGCGTCTACCTCCAGGGTGGCAACAAGAAGTCCATCACCGCCATCACCCCCAACGCCGCCCCCGCCCTGGCCGAGCCGCTCCCATCCCCCGGCAAGCTCCTCTCGCTCCTCAACCAGCACCTCTACTCCAGCACCCAGCCGGAGAAGTACGCCACCCTCTTCCTCGCCTCCTACGACAGCGCCACCCGCCGCCTCACCTACTCGAACGGCGGCCACCTCCCGCCACTAGTCCTGTGCTCAGACGGCAAGGTCACCCGTCTCGAAGCAGGCGGCTCAGTAGTAGGCCTGTTAGGCGGCATGGAGTACAAGGAAGCCACCGTCCAACTCAACCCCGGCGACCTCCTCATCGCCTACTCCGACGGCCTCACCGAGCCCGAACAGGACGGCATAGAGTTCGGCGAAGACCGCCTCATCGAAGTCATCCGCAAGAACCGCCACCGCCCCCTGCCCGCCATAGCCAACTACACCGTCCAATGCCTAAAAGACTGGATGGGCGACGGCGAACAACCCGACGACATCACCATAGTGTTTGCCAGATTGACATAGAGGGTTATGAACTCTCGGAGTTCTTCAGCTCTGGTCATCACCATAGTCTTCGCCCGCCTCACCTGACCCACTCGCCCATCCACCACAGCCGTCACACCCACGACGTCCGCCACCCCCCAAAAAAAAGCTCGTCATTCTGAGCGAAGCTCAGAACCTCCGTATTTGTCTTTGCCGTTGTTCTTGCTGTTGTCGCTGCATTTGCCGTTGCTCTTGCGGTTGTCGTTGCACTTGCACTTGTTTTTGTTTGTTTGTTTTAGCTCGTCATTCTGAGCGAAGCTCAGAACCTCCGTATTGGTTCTTGCCGTTGCCTGTTTTATCCCCCTCAAAACGCAAGCAGCGTCCCAAAACGGCACCCGCACAGCCTATCTTCGCTCACCACTCAATTCGTCATCTCACCCAGGCCTCAACCTTGCTACCCTGCACCCATGGAAAAGGGCGGTCACGTCTACATCCTCGCCAGCAAGGGAAAGCGCCTCTACACAGGCGTCACCTCTAACCTCCAGATCAGAGTCGCCCAACACAAATCCAAGCTTCACCCAACGTCCTTCACAGCCAGATACAACATCGATCGACTCGTCTACTACCAAGGCTTCGAAACCATCGAAGAAGCCATCCTCCGCGAATCACAGATCAAGAACATGCACCGCATCACAAAGATCCAACTCGTCGTCTCCCACAATCCCACCTGGCAAGATTTGAGCGCCGCATGGGGAACTCCAGCGCCATCGTTTGACGAGACAAAACTCTCCGCACCGGTCACGTTCTAGCTCAAAACCAACCAGCCCCACCAAGCATCGAACCCCGGGTGAAGAACTCCCCCATCCCCTGGCCCAGAATCCTCCAAGAAGCCCGCTCCCGCTTCAACATCAAGCATTTCCGCCCCGGCCAAAAGGAAGTCCTCGCCTCCGTCTTCGCAGGCCATAACACCCTGGCCCTCATGCCCACCGGCGCAGGCAAGTCCCTGACCTACCAACTCCCAGCCCTCTTCCTCCCCAAACCCGTCCTCGTCGTCAGCCCCCTCATCTCCCTCATGCAGGACCAGCAGGATAAAGCCGAGCAAGCCCACGTCCACGTAGAAAAGCTCAACTCCGCCAACACCGCAAAACAAGCCGCCGCAGCCACAAAAGAGATCGACGACCACGTCGCCCAGCTCATCTACGTCACCCCCGAGCGCCTCCAGGACCCCGCCTTCATCGCAGAACTCAAAGACGCCGGCGGCATCTCCCTCCTCGTCGTCGACGAAGCCCACACCATCCCGCAGTGGGGCCACGACTTCCGCCCCGCCTTCCTCTCCATCGGCAACGCCCGCAAAGCCCTGGGCGACCCGCCCGTCCTCGCCCTCACCGCCACCGCCACCGAGCAGGTCGCCCTCGAAATCCTCCAATCCCTCCACGCCGAGGACGCCACCCGCATCCACACCGGCATCGAGCGCGAGAACCTCTTCTTCTCCGTCCACCCCACCGTCTCGAACGAAGCCAAGCTAGCCCGCATCACCGATATGCTCACCCGCGAACAGGGAACCGGCATCATCTACACCGCCAGCGTCCGCGCCGCAGACGAGCTCTACCAGCACCTCACCGACCAGGGCATCTCCACCGCCCACTACCACGGCAAAATGAAGACCCGCGACCGCGAACTCATCCAGCAGGAGTTCATGCACGGCACCCACAAGGTCATGATCGCCACCAAAGCCTTCGGTCTTGGCATCGACAAGCCCGACATCCGCTTCGTCTACCACTACGAGTTCCCCGACTCGCTCGAAACCTACTACCAGGAGGCAGGCCGAGCCGGCCGCGACGGCCAACCCGCTCACGCCGTCCTCCTCTACCGCCTCGAAGACCGCAAGATCCAGAACTTCTTCCTCGCCGGCCGCTACCCCAAACCCCACGACCTCGAAGCCGTCTATCAGGCCATCGCACAAGGCAGCCACGAAGCAGAAGAGACCCCGGAACAAATCGCAGCCGAGGCCGAGGTCGGCAAACGCCGCACCCAGGTCATCCTCCACCTCCTCCTTGAAGCTGGTCTGATCCAAAAAGAGGGAACCACCTACACCCTCACCACCGCCGAGCCCCCCACCCCCGAAGCCCTCGAAGAACTCCTCAACACCTACATCGAACGCGCCGCCTCAGACAAAGCCCGCCTTGAAGAGATGATGCACTACGCCGAGACCCCCAACTGCCGCGTCCAGATCATCCGCGCCTACTTCGGCGAGCCCGAAGGCAACCCCTGCCTCCGCTGCGACAACTGCGCCCACACCCACGAGATCCCCCACCACCACGCGTTAGAAATCCTCGGTTACCACAAACAAAGCAGGGAAGCCGCCGAGCCAGAGAAGGAACCCAGCCAGGACGTCACCCACGTCCAAACCCCCTACGGCGAGATCCAGACCACAGCCCCCGAAACCCTCCTCCAACCCACCCAAGCGTCACCCTTCCAGAAGGGCGACGAGGTCCATCACGCCACCTTCGGCACCGGCAAGATCCTCAAGATAGAAGGAGAAACCATCACAGTAGACTTCATCAAAGCCGGCACCAAACGCCTCAAATCAGACTTCCTAACCGCCGCTTGAATCGCCACAACCGGGTGCCCCACGTCTCGCGTCTGAGACGTGGGTTTCCACAGCTCTACCCGGAGACCCTTACTCCCACTTAGCCGTCCGCTCCGTATTGTCCACAATCCCATGCGCCCGATCCACATGCAGGATCGCCCGATCCCTCAGCCCGCGGCTCTGCGGCACATCCTCCGCCTTGCTCAGGTCGTTATGCGCCGACCACAGCAGCTCGTTCGCCTTCCGGAACCGGTCATGCGGGCTCACATGCGCATCGATCGGGAACGGATCGTTCACGCCCTTCCCATCTTCGATCGCCGCCATCTTGATCTCGTTGATCGCCGCGTCGATCTCCCGGATCGCCGCATTGTCGTCATGCTTCACCGGCTGCCACGCCCATCCGTCATTCAGATAATGCCTCGCCGCCCTTAGATCGCTCAACGCATGAAGATACGCCGGATGCGGTCCCGGAACCTGCTGCGCTCCTGCAAAAGGCACCATCGCCGCCATCATTCCCGCTGCTGCTATCCACTTCAGATTCATACGCATAGCTTCATCTCCTTTCGGGTTTCGCACCCGCACCTCCATATACCCAGCCGCCCCCAACAAGTTGCGTGGAAATCCCGCGAACTGCCCCATCCTGCAACTTCCGTACCCCGTCCGCCCCGCGCACCCATGCGATACTAGCAACTGACATGTACAAGCGAGTTCTCCTCAAAATCTCCGGAGAAGCCCTGGCAGCGGGCTCCGGTTTCGGCATCGACGCGATCTTCATTCACAAAGTAGCCGAAGAGATCGCAGACGTTCACGCCCTCGGCTGCGAGATCGCCATCGTCGTCGGCGGCGGTAACTTCTTCCGCGGCGTAGCCCAGCAGGCCATTGACATGGATCGCGTCGCAGCCGATCACATGGGCATGCTGTCAACAGTGATCAATTCAATAGCATTGCAGGACGCAATCGAAAAGCGAGGCCTCTTCTGCCGCGTCATGTCCGCAATCGAGATGCACCAGGTCGCCGAGCCCTACATCCGCCGCAAGGCCATGCGCCACCTCGAAAAGGGCCGCATCGTCATCTTCGCCGCCGGCACCGGCAACCCCTACTTCTCCACCGACACCGCCGCCAGCCTCCGCGCCATGGAGATCAAGGCAGACATCCTCCTCAAAGCCACCTCCGTCGACGGTATCTACTCCGCCGACCCCAAGCGCGACCCCAAGGCCGTCCGTTACGAGACCATCTCCTACGACCAGATCCTCCGCGCCAACCTCAAGGTCATGGACACCACCGCCGTCTCCCTCTGCCGCGACAACAACATGCCCATGATGGTCTTCTCCATGCGCGAGCAGGGCAACATCACCCGCGTCGTAGCCGGCGAGCCCCTCGGAACCCTCGTGACTCCCTAGCTTCCTCGAAACCTCAAGGGTCTTCACGGTAAAGGCTTCACCTCCAAATAAAGCGTCGTCATTCTGAGCGAAGCTCAGAACCTCTGTATTGGCTGTTGCTTTTGCCGTTGCTTTTGCCGTTGCTTTTGCCGTTGCTTTTGCCGTTGCTTTTGCCGTTGCCTTTGCTCTTGCAGTTGCTGTTGTTCGTTTTAAGCGTCGTCATTCTGAGCGAAGCTCAGAACCTCCGTATTGGTTGTTGCCTTTGCTCTTGCAGTTGCTGGTGTTCGTTTTAAGCTCGTCATTCTGAGCGAAGCTCAGAACCTCCGTATTGGCACTCGCCTTTGCCGTTGCTCGTTTTACGCTGTTGCCGTTGTTTGTTCCACGCCGTCATCCTGAGCGAAGCGAAGGACCCATGTATTGGCAGTTGCATTACCGTTGCCTGCTTCTTCCCCCAAAAATCCACCCCGCCACAAACTTCTACCCTAAAAAAAGCGTCAGACTCTAGTAGTCCGGAACTTCAAGGAGAGCAAAATCTCGCCCACCGCCATACTTGAGCCAAACCACGCCCAAGCCGAGTCTTTCCCGGACCCGAACCCTCCCGCTCTGCCCTCCCGCAAGCCCGCCCTCCCAGCCCTCACCGGCCTCCGAACCCTCCTCGCCATCAACATCATGTTCTTCCACTTCACCCCGCCCCACCCCGCTTTCCTGACCCCCCTGCTGGACAACGCCTACGTCTTCGTCGGCTTCTTCTTCCTCATCTCCGGCTTCGTCCTCGCGTACAACTACGCAGACCGCCCCACGCTCTCCAAGCGCTCCTTCTGGGTAGCCCGCCTCTCCCGCGTCTACCCCGTCTATCTCCTGGTCCTCGCCCTCTCCATCCCTTTCGTCGTCATCGCGGAGCGACCCGCCCACACCTACTTCGACTGGATTCTCGGCATCGTCCTCACCCCCTTCGCCCTCCAGTCCTGGAGCCCCATCCTCGCCACCTACTGGAACACCGTAGCCTGGACCGTCCCGGCCGAGATCGCCCTCTACTTCCTCTTCCCCTACCTTCTCAAGCTCCTCAAGTCCGTGAATCACCGCATCGCCACCCCCGGCCGCCTCATAGCCCTCATCGGCGTCATCTGGATCGTCGGCCTCATCCCCCACACCACCTACCTCCTCCTCAATCCCGACCACCTCACCGCGCCCGCCACCCGTTACACCTATGCCTACTGGCTCCGCGCCCTCAAGTACAGCCCCCCGGCATACATCTGCACCTTCACCGCCGGCGTCCTGCTCGCCCGTCTCCACGGCATCCTCACCCTCAAGCCCGCCCACCGAACTCTCCTCGCAGCCATCGCCCTCGGCGGCCTCGCCCTCTTCTTCGCCACCGCCGTCGACCAGATCCCCTACGTCCTCATCCACGGCTGCCTGCTGCTCCCCCTCTTCGCCATGCTGCTCCTCGGCCTTGCCGGTCCCGGCGTCATCACCTCCGCCTTCTCCTGGAAGCCCCTGGTCAAGATCGGCGAGACCACCTTCTCGCTCTATCTCATCCACTTCAACGCCTTCCTGCTCATCCACTACTACCACCTGCCGGAGCGCCTCCACATCGCCCGCTTCGACCCCTGGATCTCCTACATCGTGATCATCGCCGTAGCCTTCGGCATCCTGCGCTTCTACGAAGGCCCCGCCCGCAAGTTCGTCCTCAAAACCTTCACCCCCAACCCCGCCTAGCCAGACATCCCCCTCCCAAGCCACCTCAAAATCCTCCGTGCCCCATCCATCGCAGCTTCACGCGATGGGTGGGAAACATGCAGCTCATAAAGCCTCAAAGCCGTTGCCGTTGCCGTTGCCGTTGCCGTTGCCGTTGCCGTTCGGATTAGAGGGGGCCTTCAGGCCCCCGTCCCGAGCCCACAAAGAAAGTGGGCTTCAGCCCCGGGTCGTTGCCGTTGCAGCCCCCCGCCGTCTGCCGCGCTGCAAGCGCACACCCACTACCCATCAGCCATCCCCGCTCATTCAATGAAGAAGAGAACACCACCCAAAACAAAAAGGCCCTGCCGCAATGGCAGGGCCTTTCTGTCGTACCAAACTACTCTTAGTTCGCGTTGACCACTTCCGTAGCATGCGACCCATTCGCCACAGACACCGCGCAGGTCGGAAGCGTCTGCGCCGTATACGGTGTGCCCTGGACTGAGGTCAGCGAGCCCGTATGCGGATTCAACTGCTCGGCCGAAACGGTTGGGTCCGTGTTGTTGGAGGTGTACAGATAAATACCCAGTGCAGGCTCGACCGTCACGCACGTCGGTCCGGTTGAAACCTGCGTCGTACCCGCCACACCGGAGAGTGCTCCGTTGCCCTGGTTGATCGCGTAGGCCGAAACCGTGCTGTCGCCAAAGTTAGCCACGTACAGGAACAGGCCGCGGGGATCGATCGTCAGACCCAGCGGGAACTGCCCGGTCGAAAACGGTGAGCTGGAGTTGGACTGCAGCGCGCCGTTGGTGATCACGTTGAAGGCGTAAAGCTGGTTCGTCGCCTGGTCGGTTACGTAGACGAAGTGGGCGGAAGGATCTTCCGCAATCGCACTCGGCGTCGTACCCACCTTGAAGCCGGTCAACGTCGTCGCATTCACGGTAGCCGTACCCGCAATCGGGATCAGCGTGCCGTTCTCCGTGCCGCTTGCAGGCCCGTTGCTGAACGCAAGGATATTGCCGACGTTGCTCGTGACACCATTGCTTGTCGTCGTATCCTGCTCCACCACGTAAACGAAGTTATGCAGCAGGCTCGCCGTCACGCCCACCGGGCTCATGCCCGTCGGGAAGTAGGGAAGCGGATTCGCTGCCGTCGTGCCCACCGTCGTATTCGTCACCGGAGCACCCAGCGCGCCGGTCGAGGCCGTGATCGGGAACACCGCAATGCCGCCAGGTCCCGGACGAGCCGACGTGTAGCCGTTCTGGTAGGTAAACGTCACGTACAGGTAGCTGCCGGTCCCGTCGATCGCCGCCGCGGTCGGGAAGCTCCCGATCAGACCGTTGCCCTGCACCACGTTGGTCGTCGCCTGGGGGAACAGCTTACCGTCCGTACCCACTGCAAACGCCACCACCGTGGAGGTGTCATGGTTCAGAACATAGATGTACTTGCCGTTGGGCGAGGCCACCAGCGTCACAGGGTTGCTGCCGCCCGAAGGAATCGGAGAGTCAGCCAACTGCTGCAGCGCGCCCGACTGGTAGTCGATCGAATAAGCGTTGATCACGCCGCTCGTCGTCCTCGTCGCCGATGTCGCGTACAGGTACGCAACCGTAAAGTCACGGCTGCATGCCGTCATTCCCAGTCCCAACGCCATCGATACCATTAAGGCCTTCGCAACACGGCCCGTGCTATTCCACTTCATGCGCTTCCCTTACTCCCGGGCCAGGGTACAGCCCGCAATCCATCCTGAGGTTCTAATCCAAAATTCAAGTGAGACAGCCGCCAGCAGCGGAACCTTACAGGCTTCCGCTGATGGCCAGGCACGTTGACTTCATCGTCGACGGGAACGTCGAGCCGCGCTGCAGAGGTGCAAGCACCCCGCGGTTCTGGTCGATGATCTTGCCCGTGATCGTGCCGTCCGTGTTGTTCGACGTATACAGATACTGGTTGCTCGGATCCTGTGCGAGACACACCGGCCCGGAGCCCGTCGAGTACGGGTTCGAGGAGTCCGAAAGCGTAGCGATCTGGCCCAGCGAGTTGATCGTGAACGCAGAGATCGAGCTTGCCGTCGGAGACTGCGTGCCGCCGGTCGAGCCCTGGTTGATCACGTACAGGAAGTGGCCGTTTGAGCTCACGATCGAGTTCACCGGCTGCAGCGTGGTCGCTACGTTCGCCGTCTGGCTGCCGTTGATCTGCGCCAGCGAGCAGGCCGTACCGCCCGCCTGGAAGGAGTAAATCTGGTTCTGACCGGAGTCCGTCAGATAGATGAACCCAGCCGAGCCGCTCGTGTTGATGGAACTCAACTGCACCGCGCTGCCATTGCCGATCGACTGCGATCCCGTCGTCGCCAGCGTCAGCTGGCCCGTCGTCGAGCTCTGCACATACGCATAGACCGAGTTCGCATTCATCGTATACAGGCAGCCGCCCGATCCAACCTTCGTCATGATCGGGCTCGCCGAGACAGAGAAGTAGGCCGTCGGAGTGCCGTTCGCATTCTTGATCGCCGCGTTGGGCAGCAAGGCGAGACGGCCGGTATCGGCAGCCACGGTAAACGCCGTGATCGAACCGTTACCCGTCGCGTCCGGAGCATACTTGTCCAGCACGTACAGGAAGTTGCCGGTCGAATCCAGGGTCGCCCACATCGGGTGAACACCTTGGCTGGTGAACGTCTGCTGGAACGTCAACGTACCGTCGCCGCCAACCGAATACTCGGAGATGTTGCCCGCCACGGACTGCGACGCATTGGCAGTAGCCGTCGGAGCAACCGTGTCGTTCGAACCCTGGTTGATCACATAGACGAAACGCCCGCCCGGCTTGACCAGAATCGTAACCGGATTCGTGCCCCCGGACGAGAACGGAGACTGCGGAATGGCCGTCAGATTGCCCGTAAAGTCGTCGATCAGAAAGCCCGAAATCTGGTTGTAATAAGTCCCCAGAGCCCACAAATATCCGATGGTGCCGCCGCCACAAGCCGTCATGCCCAAACCGAGTGATGCTGACGCTACCAAAGCCGATACGATCCGGCCAATCTTGCTGAACTTCATGCGCTTCCTTATGCCTCGCCTGTGAAACGGCTCGCGAGCAAACTAATGTTGGGGTCTGTTCCTCAGATTATTGTAGAAGCTGAATGGACTTTATGCCACTTTCCATAGAGTCAATCCAGAGCATTCCACACACGGTCAACGGTGGCCTTTGGACGGAAACGCCCTTTCCTTCGTTAGCGAACCTCCCAAACTTCCACAAATAACCCCCTCACAAACAGAAAGGCCCAGGCAAAAAGCCCGGACCCTGCTCTAACTGACCACTGATCCCTGACCACTGATCCCTGCCTCTACCACACCCGGCAGCTCTTCTCCGGCATCATCGGCTGGCCAACCTTGCAGCTGAAAGCCTTGCCGAACTCGTCGAAGTTCTGCACCGTCCCGTCCGTCCGCCACTTGCCCGGGCTGTGCGGATCGGTCTTCGCCAGCACGCGCGCAGACTGCTCCGTCTGGTTGGAGCACCAGACCTGCCCAAAGCTGATGAAGAACCGCTGCGCCGGCGTGTAGCCATCAATCTGGCTCGTAGGCGAGATGCCCTGCTTCGCCATCACCTGCTGCAGCGCCTGGTACGCAATCCGGATGCCGCCGTTGTCAGCCGAGTTCTCACCCAGCGTCAACCGCCCATTCAGATTCTGCCCCTCAGCCACGTTGAACCCGCTGTACTCGTCCGCAACGCACTTAGTCCGCTCGTCGAACTTCTTCTGATCCTCCGGCGTAAACCAGCTTCCCAGCGTTCCATCCGTGTTGTACTTCACATTGCCGGTCGGCCCATACTTGGAGCCCTGGTCGTCGAACCCGTGCGTCATCTCATGTCCAATGACCACACCGATCCCGCCAAAGTTCACCGCCGGGTCCTTCGTGTTGTCGAAGAACGGAGGCTGCAGAATCCCGGCAGGGAAGTTGATGTCGTTCTGCGGCGGGTTGTAGTAGGCGTTCACCGTCGGCGGCGTCATGCCCCACTCGGTCTCATCCACCGGCTTGCCCAGGCGGCCCAGGTTGCGGTTCCGCTCGAACACGGAGTTCCGCGCCAGGTTCCCGACGAAGTCATCCCGCTTCACCGTCAGCTTGCTGTAGTCGCGCCACGTCTCCGGATACCCGATCTTCTGCCGGAACGCCACCAGCTTCTTCTCCGCCTCGACCTTCGTCTCGGGGCTCATCCACGGAAGCTGCTGAATATCCTGATCGAGCGCCTTGCGCAGCGCAGCAACCAGCTTCTCCATATTCGCCTTCGCATCGGGCGGGAAGTTCTCCTTCACCCAGTCCTGCCCCACAGCCTCACCCAGCGCGCCATCGGTCAGGCGAGTGCAACGCTTGTACCGTGGCTGCTGTTCCTTCTGCCCGGTCAGCGTTTTGGCAAAAAAGTTGAAGTTCTCATCCACAAACGGCTCCGAAAGATAGGCAGCCGCGCCATGCAGCACATGCCAGCGCATGTACGTCTTCAGCGCCTCCAGGCTCTCCGTATCCACCAGCGTATTCACCGTCTTCACAAAGCCCGGCGAGCTCACGTTGATCGTCGTCGCCTGCGCCACGCCCACGCCCGTCAGGAACACGTGCCAGTCAAAGTCCGGGCTCAGCTCCTGCAACTGCGCAATCGTCGTGATGTGATAACGCGCAGCAGGATCGCGCATCTCCGTCCGGCTCATCGAGCCCTTCGCCAGCGCCGTCTCAATCCGCATCACGTCCGCAGCCTCGGTCGCAGCCTTTTCCGGCGTATCGCCCATCAGCACGAACATCTTCGTCACGTGGTCCACATACTGCTCGCGAATCTTCGCATTCCGAGCATCGTCGGACAGATAGTATTCGCGGTCGGGAAGCGTCAGCCCGCCCTGGCCCGTCTGCAGAATCTGCTTGCTGGAGTCCTTCTGGTCCTGGCCCACGGCCACCCCAAACAGGAAGCCAGACCCGTACGTGTTCTCGAGCGCCACATCCAGCGCCGCCAGCTTCTTCTTGTCCGTAAGCTCCGCAATCTGCGCCAGCTCCGGCTGAATCGGCTTCACGCCCAGCTCGTTCACCCGCTTCACGTCCATGCAGGCCGCGTAGTAGTTGCCGTACTTGGTCTGCAGCGGAGTCTTCGGATTCGCAGCCGCGGCGGACAGTTCCTTCCACAGCAGGTACTGGTTCTGCTCGCCCAGCGTATTGAAGCTGCCCCAGCGAGTCTCGGTCGGCGGAATCGGATTGTTCTTGATCCAGTTGCCGCAAGCGTACTGGTAGAAGTCCGTACAAGGATCGGCCGTCTTGTCGATCGAGCTCAGATCGAAGCTCATCGGCTTCTTCGGAGCCGAAGTCGGCCCATTATCGTCCGTTGAAACCACGTTCTGGCCCAAAGCACTGCCGCCCGCAAGCAGCGTGCCGGAGAGGAGGAGGTACGAAGCAACTGACTGAATACGCATGAAACTCCTGGATGAAAGGTGAAGATTGCCTGAAAGAAAAACGAAGGAATAGCGGAAGATTACCCCAAACCACACCCCGCCCGATAGCGGAATCCTCGCAACCCAAAAAATTCCATATATCAGCCGCCCAGCACGGCCCAAAAAGAGAAAGACGAACCAGAGCTCTCGCCCCAATCCGCCTTAATCCTTCTTTCCCTTTTATCCTCGTTACGCCGTTCGCCCGAACCCTAGAAGATCTTCAAGTGAATCGTCAGATACTTCTTCGGGTCCTGCCGAATCGTCGTCACCAGCAGCGTGCTCTCCGTCAGCAGCTTGTTCAGGTTCGTATAAGCCTGGTCGTCGTTGGCGAGCTTGCCCAGCGTCCCCTTGCCCTGGTTCACGCCAGCCACAATCGCATTCGTATTGCTCAAAGTATCCCGCAGTTGCTGCGCAAACGCCGGATCGTTGATCAACATTCCCGCCGCGCCCTTGCCGTTCTGCACATCGCCCAGCAGCGCATTGGTCTTGGTCAGCGTGGCGTTCAGGTTGTTGTAGAGCGTCTCGTCATACAGCAGCTTGCCCGCAGTCCCATGCCCGCCCTGCAGCGACGTCGCAATCTGGTCCAGCTTGCCCGCCGCATCGTTCAGCCGGTTGTACATCGTATCGTCCGTCACCAGCTTGCCGATCGAGCCCTTACCGTTATTCAGGTTCACTTCCAGCGTATGCAGCTCTTCGACCGTCGCATTCGCCTTGTTATAAAGGTCCGGGTTATTGATCAACTGCCCCACGGAGCCCTTGCCCGACTGAAGATTGTCCACAATCGTATTCATCTTCGCCAGAATCACGTTCAACTGTTCGATCGTCCCCTGGCTCGCCTTCACCACATCCGTAATGCTCGGCGTCTCCAGCGTATGCAGCTCATCGCCATCCTTCAGCGGAGCGCCATGCGCCACCTGGCTGTTGATGTCCACCACCGTATCGCCCAGCACGCCCACCGTCGTCAGTGCCGCAGTCGAGTCTTCCTTCAACTCAGACTGATACTTGCTGTCCAGCTTCATCACCACCCGCACCGGCGTCAGCTTGCGCGCCGGATCGGCCGTCACGGAAACACTCTTCACCGCGCCGATCGTCACCCCTTGAAGATTGACCGCAGCGCCTTCCTTGATGCCGGCCGCGTTCTCAAAATAGACGCTCACCGTAAGCTTCTTCGAAAGTACACCCAACCCCGAAGAGCTCGTCATCAGGAACAGCAGCGTCACCAGGATCACAGCCGCGACCAGCACGATCACCCCAATCTTCAGTTGCGACCATCGAACCTCCTGCTGACTCGGCATAGCTCTCCTTGAAATCCGTCCCCTGCCACTAACTAATCCCGAGAATACAACAGCATGCAGCCGCACCTCGGACGCAGCGCAGGCCCACGAAATAGATTCCCGTGCCTAAGATGGATGCCAAAACGCGCCCCCAAGTTTCAAACACTCGCACTCTGCCCCACCACTACCCCATCACTGCCTCCTCACTGCTCCATCACTGCAGGTCTCACTGCTCCATAATCACCACCGCCATCGCCAGCTCCCGAGAGTGCGTCAAGCTCAAAGAGATCCTCACCACCCCCATCGCTTTCGCCAACTCCGCCGCACGCCCGCTCAGGTGCAGCGTCGGCCTCTGCCCTGGCTCCCGCCGCACCTCGAACTCCTTCCAGCTCACCCCCCGGCTGATCCCCGTCCCCAGCGCCTTGGCCCCAGCCTCCTTCGCCGCAAACCGCGCCGCAAAGCTCTCACCCGACCCCTTCTTCCGCAGGCAATACGCCTGTTCCCCAGCCGTAAACACCCGCTCCAGAAACCGCTCGCCAAACCGCGCGATGCTCCGTTCCACCCGCCCAATCTCCGTCAGATCCGTCCCAATTCCCATCACCATTTCAGGTCCCTCCATACCATCTTCGTTCGACCGGGGCTCAAACGTCACGTGACAACCGTGCCCCCCTGTCATGAACAGAACTGCGCCACACGTCCCATCACTCCGATAATGCCTCTGTAGCCAAACATGGCGCGGTCCAAGGAGAACAGGGAACTCATGCAGACACTCGATCTACAGGCTTACAGCTACGAAGACCGCCAGGGCCTCATCCCTGCCCTCACTCAGGCCTTCACCCACTCCGGCGGCTGGGTGCTTGAGCGCACCACCACCTCCACCAGCACCATCGAGTTCCGCCTCGAAATCCAGCTTCGCGGCATCGCAGACCTTTACGCCGCTCTCGTCGAAGCCGGCATCGAGCTCACCCGCACCGCCCACGCCACCCTCACCGACCTCTGCACCTGCCGCCAGCACGTCATGCGCACCGCCCAGCCCAACCGCGTCATCAGCCTCCGCCTTGAGCTCAGCTTCCTGGACGACGTAACCCTCCACTCCCTTATGATGACCGGCTCCAGCCTCGCCTGATCCCCAACTCAGCAACATCCCGCCATAAGAATGTTCGTCTCACAAAAAGTTCGAACGTTCTCAGAATTTCATCTCCGCCACCCCCAAAATCCGCATCCCTCTCCTTACAAGCGGCACGTCCGCACAAGGAGATTCGTCCCATGACCGACTATCGCGTAGCCCCTGGTGATTCCCAGGAAGATCAAGTCACCGCAGCCATCGAGCAGGTCACATCCAAAGTCCCGTCCAGCATCTTCCTCGGTGCCGCCATCGCCTCCATCCTCGGCTCGGTCGCCTTCAAGGCCGCCAAGAAGGAGCATGAGGCCCTCTTCATCGGCCAGTGGGTCGCCCCGTTCCTCATCCTCGGCCTCTACAACAAGATGGTGAAGCAGCACGGCTCAGACGCAGCCAGCAGCCAAAAAGCCAGCTACTAAACTCATCAGCAGAAGAATGGCCTCGGAGCACCCCTCCGAGGCCATATCGTTTTTGCCGTTCACTGCTCCTTCACTACAAGTCCACTGCCCTCCCACTACCCCATCACTGCTCTTCCACTACCCCATCACCGCCACTTGATATTGCACCCCAGACTGGTCTTCTGCTCCACCCCAGGCGTCCGCCCCGCAACCACCTCATCCATAGCCCGCCGCAGATCCACCCCCGTCACCGGCTCGTCATTCCCAGAATCCCCACGCCGAGGCCGGCTCCCATCCAGTTGCCCCCGATAAACCAGCCTCATCCCCGCATCGAACAAAAAGAAATCAGGCGTACAAGCCGCGTCATAAGACCGCGCCACCTCCTGCGATTCATCCAGCAGGTAAGGGAACCGCCACCCCAGCCGCTCCGCCTGCTTCTTCATCTCTTCCGGCCCATCCTGTGGATACGCCACAATGTCGTTGGAGCTGATCGCCGCAATCGCAATCTTCCCCTGGTAGTCCACCCCGATCCGCGCCAGCTCCACCTCCACATGCTTCACATACGGACAATGCACGCACACGAACATCACCAGCAACCCATGCCGCCCACTCTTTGGAGCCCCACTACCCGCCGTCAGATTCGTCTGATCGGACATCGCATCGTCCCAGGCCAGCGCCAGCACATCATCCCGCCCCATAGCCCGCCCGCTCACCACATCCCGCAGCTCAAAGGGCGGAGCAACCGTCCCCAACTCCACCATTGTTGACTCCGTCTTAGACATCGGTATCTCCTCCAGACCATCATAGGCCGCTCGCCACCGCCACTTAAGCAAAGGTCGTCATTCTGAGTAAAGGTCGTCATTCTGAGCGAAGCTCAGAACCTCCGTATTGGCATCTGCTGTTGCCGTTGCAATTGCCGTCGCCGTTGCAGTTGCCGTCGCCGTCGCCGTTGCCGTTGCCGTTGCCGTTGCCGTTGCCGTTGCCGTTGCCGTTGCCGTTGCCGTTGCCGTTGCCGTCGCCGTTCGGATTAGAGGGGGCCTTCAGGCCCCCGTCAAAGCCCCACAAAAAAAGGGGCTTCAGCCCCGGGCTCTTGCCTTGCACCTGCCACCCAAACCCAAACCATTCCCACCCCGGGAATCCCCCCGTCCATCCCACCTTCGATCCTTGCCCACCCCATCCCCATCGAGTATCGTGACAGCACTCCCATGCGCCTAAGCAACCTCCTCCCGGCTCTCATGCTCCTCGCCACCACCCTCGCACCCGCCCAGCAGCCCAGCCTCACCACCTTCGCCCCCCTCGCAGGCCACCGCCCCACCTGGGCCATCCCCACAAACGATCGCGGCCCCATCCCCGACGCAACCCCCATCCCCCTCATCCTCGCCCTCACCCGCTCGCCCGAGCGCCAATCCGCCTTCGACCAGCTCCTCATCGCCCAACAAAATCCCGCCTCCCCGAGCTATCACCACTGGCTCACCCCCACCCAGATCGGCGAGCAGTTCGGCCCCACCCCCCAGGACCTCGAAGCCGTCACCACCTGGCTCACCTCCCGCGGCATCACCATAGAAGCCATCACCCCCAGCCGAACCTACATCCAGGCCACCGCCCCCGCAGCCATAGTCTCCGCCGCCTTCCAGACCAGCCTCCACACCTACACGCTAGGCACCCGCACCACGCAAGCCCCCACCTCAGACCCCATCATCCCCGCCGCCCTAACCCCCGTCATCGCCTACATCAGCGGCCTAACCCAAACCCCATTCCACACCAGCCTCCACCAGACCGCCCCAATCCCGGTGGCCCAAACCAACCTGAGCCCCGACTACACCCTCAGCAGCGGCGCCGTCCACCTCCTCGCCCCCACCGACTTCGCCATCGCCTACGACGTCACCCCGGTCTACACCGCAGGCACCACCGGCACCGGCCAGCGCGTCGCCATCGTCGGCGGCTCCCGCCTCCTGCCCTCCGACCTCACCACCTGGGAGTCCCTCTCCGGCCTCCCCGCCGCCCAGCCCACCTACATCGTCCCCACCGGCACCGGCTTCGCAGACCCCGGCATGACCAGCAACACCGACCAGGGTGAAGGCACACTCGACTTCGAGCGCGTCTACGGCACCGCCCCTGGCGTCTCCGTCGACCAGATCATCTCCACCAACTGGCTCAACGGCACCGTCACGGAAAACCTCATCCTCTACGCCATCAACACCGTCCGAGACCCCATCCTCTCCCTCAGCTTCGGTGCCTGCGAGGCCCAGCAGACCCCCGCATACATCAACTACGAAAGCAGCGTCTTCGCCCAGGCCGCCGCCCAGGGCATCGGCGTCTTCGTCTCCTCAGGCGACGCGGGAGCCGCAGGCTGCGAATCCCAGGGCACACCCCCCGCCACCCAGGCGCTCTCCATCTCGGACCTCTGCGCCTCACAATACGTCACCTGCGTCGGCGGAACCCAGTTCTCGGACCTCACCGCCACCGCCTCCTACTGGTCCACCACCAACAACGCCACCAACCACTCCTCCATCCTCAGTTACATCCCGGAAGGAGCTTGGAACGAGCCCACCAGCACCACCCCCGCGACACCCTTCGTCGTCGGCGCATCCGGCGGAGGCAAGAGCACTGTCATCGCCAAACCCACCTACCAGGCCGGCACCGGCGTCCCCGCAGACGCCGCCCGTGACGTCCCCGACATCTCCTTCTCCGCCTCCACCCACAACGGCTACTTCTCCTGCCTCGCCTACGCCGGTGCCGACTGCACCAAGAGCCTCCTCGCCTTCGGAGGCACCTCCGCCTCCGCCCCCTCCATGGCCGGCGTAGCCGCCCTCCTCAACCAGAAACTAGGCGCAGCCCAGGGCAACCTCAACCCACTCCTCTACCGCCTTGCCGCCAGCACCCCCACCGCCTTCCACGACCCCACCCCAGCCACCAGCGGCGTGTCTTCCTGCACCACCACCACCGCCAGCACCTGCAACAACTCCACGCCATCCGCCACAGCCCTCACCGGCGGCCTCGCCGGCTTCCCCCTCACCACCGGCTACGACCAGGTCACCGGCCTCGGCTCGCTCGACGTCTCCGCCTTCCTCACCGCCGCCACCCCCGCCATCACCCCCACCCCCACCTTCACGCTGGTCCCCACCACCACCGCCCTTTCGACCACCGCAGGAACCCCCATCACGGATGTCATCAACATAGCCACCACTAGCAACTTCACCGGTCAGATCGCCTTCACCTGCGCCGTCTCGCCCGTCACCTCCATCACTCCCACGTGCACCATCACCCCCGCCAGCCTCGCATACCCCGCCACCACCTCCACCACCCTCACCATCGGCAGCACAGCCCCCCACGCCAACCTCAGCCCGCGAGCCGCCATAGCCTTCGCCGCCATCTTCCTCCTGGCCATCACCCGCCGCCGCAAAACTCTCCGCCCCGCCCTTGCCTCCTTGGCGACCCTCCTCTTCCTGGCCGGTTGCGGCAGCGGCGGCAGCAACGGCACCTCCACCCCCACCACCCTCACCGGAGGCACCACCCCCGGCACCTACACCGTCACAGTAACCGCCAGCACCGCTACCCCTACCACCACCCTAAGCATCTCTACCAACCTCACCCTCATCGTCAACTAGAGGCACTGGCCTTCGCCTTGGCAGCCCTTCTCCCTGGCTGGCCTTCGCTCTGCGAGACCTTATCTCTGGCCGGCCTCGCAGCATCCGCCCTGAACGTTTTTGCCCCGCTCGCTCCGGTTGCCCGCTCGCCCCGCAGCACCAACAGAAGTCCACGGACAGGCCCGAACCCTGAGCGCTGAAGGCGCGACGACATAACAGCCTAGGCCGAAGGCCTAGGTACACGGCCACCAAAGCTCCAAGGGCTGAAGGCCCGACACATAGAGGGCTGCACAAACGTCTAATCCTCGCGTCACCTCCGATTCGCCAACAAATTTTCCGCCAAGCAACAACCATGGTGAATAAACATCCATTTGCGGTGTACTTGCGGCAATTTATGGTGACATTCGCACCACAAATCGTCTCTCACCTGCCTAAGAAACCCAAATAAAACACCCCAAAACCCTAACCAAACCCTAAAACTCACCACAATCCCCCACAACTCACCACAAACCCCAAGGTTTACCTTCTAGCCACTAACCTTTGGTCGGACCACTCACCCTCACGACCCTGAACTATCCTGAGACAGTCATGCTCCCCCCTCGCACCCTACAAGGCGGCCGCATCAAGCCCAAAGCCTTACCCATCGGCCCTTTAGGCAAGCCCCTCTGCCGCTGGTGCGAGCTCGAAATCCTCGCCAAGCGCCGCCGCACCTTCTGCTCCGACTACTGCGTCCACCAGCACCGCCTCCGCACCGACCCCGGCTATCTCCGCGACCAGGTCTTCGCCCGCGACCACGGCCTCTGCGCCCTCTGCCAAGCCGACACCCCCGCCATCTACGCCGCACTCAAACGCGCCCGGGGCGCATCCCGCCTCGCCGGCCTCTCCCTCTACGGCATGAAGACCATCACCAGCCGCCGCTCCCTCTGGGACGCAGACCACATCCTCCCCGTAGCCGAAGGCGGAGGCCAGTGCGACCTGGACAACCTCCGCACCCTCTGCCTGCCCTGTCACCGCGAGGTCACCGCCCAGCTTCGTCTAAGGCTTCGCCGAAGTGCCTGAGTTCTCGCCTGTAGTCATCGTAGGCGGACGCTTCTGCGGCATCATAATCAGCTTCCCCACATCGAACCCCTGCGCCGAAGCCTTTGCCTTCAACTCCGCCATCAGGGCGTCGGAGGGCGTCTTGTCCTTGGTCAGCACATACAGGTTCTTGTGATTCGGAGTCCCAACCAGAGCCCACTGATAATCCGGGTCCGCAGCCAGCACCCAGTGCTTCACGGAGAACGGCCAAAGATAGATCACCTTCAGCTTCCCATCCTCCTGCTTATCCTGCTTGCCGTCCCCGTTCCGCACATTGGAAAAACCATTCTTCATCAGGCACGAGTTCACCAGCTCAAACTGCCTCGGCTTGTTCTTCTCGGAGAACAGCACCACCGCATCCGCCACGCATGTCTTCTGCTTCTTATCCGGCAGCAGCGCCACCTCGTACCAGGTCCCCGTAAACTTCTTCAGATCCAGCTTCTGCAGCGGGATCACCGACTGCCCCCGCGCCCCCACCGCCGCAAACGCCCCCAGAACCAGACCCGCCACAATCCTCATCATCCAAATCTCCTCACCATACGATGCACTCCGCCCACCAACCGCCAATCGAATCAACAGCCGCATAGATTGACTTGACCAACCCCACCCGGACACCCAGAATGATCCAACCATGCGCGCAGCCCTCCTCCTCGTCCTGGCCCTCGCCCCCCTTGCCTCCGCCGCCCAAACCCCCGCCACGCGAGTAGACCCCAACAGCCCTGATAACGCCGCCCGCAAAGCCCTCATCGAGTCCCTCGACCACCTCGCAGCCACCCAGACCGCCGCCCGCCGAGCCGAGATCGCCAAAATCCACACCCAGGCCCAGGCCCGCGCACGCCAGGCCCACGTCCGCGAAACCATGCTCCGCCTCATTGGCCCCCTGCCCACCCGCACGCCCTTGAACGCACAGGTCCTCGGCACCACCAACCTCCCCGGAGTCCGCATAGAGAAGCTCCTCTACGACTCCCAGCCCAACTTCCACGTCACCGCCCTCCTCTATCTCCCAGACGTCCCTCAGGGCACAAAACTCCCCGCCATCGTCATGGCTCCCGGCCACTCCCCCGCCGGCAAGGCAGGCGATTCACCCTTCGCCCTCGCCTTCGCCCGCGCCGGCATCGCGGTCCTCTCCTACGACCCCCTCGGCCAGGGCGAGCGCCTCCAATACCCGGACCCGGCGAGCGCAGCAGATCATTCAGTCCCTGGGAAGACCCTCGCCAAACAGCCCACCGGCGAGCACGGCGAAGCCAGCCTCCAGCCCATCCTCCTCGGCGAAACCCTCGCCAAGTACATGCTCTGGGACGGCATGACGGCCGTCGACTACCTCCAGACCCGCCCGGAGATCGACCCCACCCGCATTGGAGCCTTCGGCTGCTCCGGCGGTGGTGCCATGACCGCCCTCCTCGGCGCGCTTGACCCCCGCATCGCCGCCACCGGCACCGCCTGCTACATCACCAGCTTCGACACCCTCCTCCCCATCCAGGGCCCCCAGGACGGAGAACAATCCACCCCCGGCTGGCTCTCCAACGGCCTCGACTTCCCTGACTGGATCGAACTCGCCTCCCCCCGCCCCTACGCCATCATCTCCACCACGGAGGACATGTTCCCCTTCGCCGGAGCCCAGTCCACCGAAGCCGAATCCCGCCGCTTCTACAGCCTCTTCACCGCCGATAAGTCCCTCGCCTTCATCACCGGCCCCGGCCACCACGGCAACTTAAAACCCATCCTCCCCCAGATCATCCAGTTTTTCGCCACCAACCTCCACGCGGTGCCGCCGGCAGTGCAGGGAACTGACATAGCTCCCAGGGAGGCCCTGCAAGTCACCCCCACCGGCCAGGTCTCCACCTCCTACCCCAACACCGCAACCGTCTTCACCCTCAACCTGGCCGGCCCCGGGCACAAGATGCGTCAGGAACTGAGGCCGAACACTGGTCGCTATCTGGAGCAGAATGTCCGCGACGTTCTCGTAATCCCGCCGCCAACTCCCGGCCTGCCCTTCAAGCCGTCCCTCCTCTCTGAATCCTCCGCGACCGCCTTTCTTTCACCCGACACCTTTACCCCGTCTCCGCCTCACAAGCCCGGTGCAAAGTTCGCAGCCGTACTCTTATTGACAAACGAACCCATCACCCAACCCGCCGAAGGCCAAGACTTCACCGCTATCCAGAACCGCTTTATGGATCTGGTTGAAGAGGAAGGTAAAGCCGCGTTGCTCCTCAGCTCCCGCCCAAGTCCTGCAGGCTCGGAGGAGTTGAAAACACCGCTCCTTGGCCCCTACTATCTTCTTGGTCTCCGCGCGGAGCTTGTCGGCAAAACGCTCCTTGGACTTCGCGTGGAAGACACCCTGCAAGCAATCGACGAACTAGCTTCTCTTCCCAACATCGATCCCACCCAAATCACCGCCGAAGCCTCCAACCACGAAGCCCTGATCCTCCTCCACGCCGCCGTTCTAGACCCCCGCCTCAAACACATCACTCTCCACAACCTCCCGCCCACCTACGCCCAACTCCTCGCCACTCCCATCCCCAAAGACGCCCCCCAGGACATCCTCCCCGGCGTCCTCCTCCACTACGACATCCCCGACCTCATCCGAGCCCTCGGCCCCCGCGTAACCATCATCCCGGAGGAGAAGAAGGACAACCAAACCCCACCCAAATAGCTCTAATCACTCAGTTGCAACAAGGCTACGTTCGGTTTAGCCCATCCCACCGGAGCAATCGTCCCCATGCCCGCACTCAAAGAGTTCATCCCCCGTCTTGGCGCACAAACCGAGTCCATCTGCTCCACCTGCTGCCAGGTCATCCGCCCCAACCCCTCGGCACCCACGCTGGAACAAGCCCAGGCCCAGCATCACTGCGGTGAGTTCTCCTTGAACACAACTCAACGCTGATTCAAGGCTTTCTGCTAGCCTCCAAAGTGACACGTCACGTATCGGAGACCAGCAGACCCATGCCTTCAGCAATTCACACTCAAGACCTGGCCAAAGGCTACGGCCGCACGCAGGCCCTGCACCCCCTCACCCTCGACGTCCCCGCCGGAGCCGTCTTCGCCCTCGTCGGCCACAATGGCGCTGGTAAGACCACCCTCATCAAGCTCCTGATGAACATGATCCACCCCACCTCCGGCACCGCCACCATCCTTGGCCGAGACACCGCCACCCTCACCGGAGAAGACTTCACCCGCATCGCCTACGCCAGCGAGAACCAGGAGCTCCCGGACTGGATGACCGTAGGCCAGTTCCTCAGCTACCTCAAGGGCTTCTACCCCACCTGGGACGACGCCGCCCTCGTCCAGCAACTAGAGCTCCCCCTGGACCGCAAGCTCAAACACCTCTCCCGCGGCATGCTGATGAAAGCGGCATTAGCCAGCATCCTGGCCTTCAAGCCCTCCATCATCCTCCTTGACGAACCCTTCTCCGGCCTCGACCCCCTCGTCCGCGACGAGCTCATCGAAGCCCTCATGGTCCGAGTCCGCCCCCGCTCTTTAGCCGGCTCCGAAGCCCTCTCGGCAGTCCCCGACGCCGACCGCCCCACCATCCTCATCTCCTCCCACGATCTCGCAGAGGTCGAATCCTTCGCCACCCACATCGGCTTCCTCCATCAGGGCCGCCTCCTCTTCGCAGAGGAGATGACCACCCTCACCAGCCGCTTCCGCGAGATCACCCTCACCCTCCCGCCACCCGCACCCGGCGAACCCACCATCACCCTCCCCACCGCCACCGGCGTCCCGGACTCCTGGCTCCTGCTCGAGCAGACCCTCACCGCCGCCCGCTTCGTCCACACCCACGCCGACACCGAATCCATCCCCGCCCAGGTCGCCGCCGTCTTCCCCACCCCCTACGCCCCAGACATCCAGGTAGCCCCCATGACCCTCCGCGCCATCTTCCTGGCCCTCGCCAAATCCGGAAGAGCCCCCGCCGTCCCCGCATAGCCAATAACGCCGCCATCACTAATAACGCCGTCACCACCAAGAACGCCGTCACCACCCCAAAAGCGCCGTCATTCTGAGCGAAGCTCAGAACCTCCGTATTGGCACTTGCACTTGCTCTTGCCGTTGCTCCCCCCGAAAGGTCAACAAATGCCGCAGTCCATCCTCATCTTCCGCAAAGACATCCGCCACCTCCTCCCGGAGCTGGGCGTAGTCCTTCTCCTCTTCGTCGCCTTCGCCTCCTGCGCCCCCTCCATGTGGACTGCGAGCGCCTACGCCCCGTACATGGCGCTCCTCGCCGTCCTCCTCAAGGTCCTCATGCCCATCTCCTGGGTCGTCCTCATCTCCCGCCTCGTCCATGACGAGTCCCTCGTAGGCGACCGCCAGTTCTGGACCTCCCGCCCCTACCACTGGGGCAAGCTCCTCGCCGCGAAGATCCTCTTCCTGGCCGTCTTCATCTATCTCCCCTTCCTCCTCGTCCAGTGCTACCTCCTCAAGCACGCCGGCCTGCACCCGCTCCTGGCCCTCCCCGCCCTCGGCCACAACCTCGTCCTCCTCACCATCTGCGTCATCCTCCCCATCACCGCCCTCGCCGCCATTACCAGCAACTTCGCCCGCCTCCTGCTCTCGGTCATCGGCGCCATCATTTACATGCTGGTCGTCTCCGGCTTCGTCTTCTACTTCGCCTTCCTGAAGATGCAGCTCCCCCACCTCCAGGCCGATCTCCTCGCCGTCTTCTTCCTCCTCCCCGCCGTCGCTCTGGTCTACCAGTACAAGACCCGCCAGACCCAGCGCTCGCGCATCCTCCTGATCGCCACCCCCATCGCCGCCGCCCTCATCGTCCTGCTGCCGGCGTCCCCCTTCATCGCAGGAGCCTACCCCACCCTTTCCGGTGCCTCCGCCCCCAAGCTCACCTCGCTCACCGACCAGTTCCACCCCCCCACCGCTGGCACCCTCGCCGTCGTCCGCAACCTCGTCGGCATCAATCTCCCCACCCGCATTGAAGGCGTCGCGGAGGACTCCACCTTCGTCATCCAGGGCGTGCGCGTCACCGTCACCGGCGGCGGCGTCAACTACACCTCACCCTTCCTTTCCTCGCAGGGCTCGAACCCCATCGGTGCCAAAACCCCTGCCACGCTCCTCGAGTTCAGCCTCCCCCAGGACATCTTCAACCGCATCCGCACCACCCCGGTCGATATCCACCTGGAGCTCGCCACCGAGCGCTTCCAGATGCAGAAGCCCGCCACCTGGAAGGCGACGCTCCTGCCCTTCAGCGTCCCCGGCAACGGCATCTGCAGCTTCTCAAAGGACGACGCCTCCTCACCCCCAACCTGCCGCTTCCCCCTCGCCCCGCCTGAGGTCAGCCTGGTAACGGCAGACGTAGCCCCCCGCATGTGCCCCGCCACCCAGGCCTTCCCCGGCCGCGCCAACCTCGGTGCCCGTGGCGGAGTCCTGGACTTCGACCCCGTCATCACCGTCCCCCTCAGCCTCCGGACCGGCGACCCCGACCCCAGCCACAACTACGTCCTATGCCCCGGCACCCCCCTCAGCTTCGTAGAGGGTACCCACCTCCCCAACGCCATCCTCACCCTGGACCAGAAACAGGTCGTCCTCGACGCCTTCGCCATCCGCCTCACCCCACCCACCGAAGGCCCCGCCCCCACCCCACAGGTCCAACCCACCTCGGAGTAACGAAAAAGGCTGGCAAGCCCATTCGGACCCGCCAGCCTTTTGTTTGTCTTTCTTTGTTTGTCATTCCCGAAGGGAACCTGCGTTTGTCTTCGCTCGTGGCTGCTCTTCTTTTCAATCCCGAGCCCGAGCCCGCCCCAGCAGCTCACTCAACTGCTCCAGCTCCATCTCTTCCAGCTCTCCAAACAGTCCATTCATCCACTGCACCATCGGCTGATCCAGGTCGCCCACCAGCCGCAGTCCTTCCTCGGTCGCGGATGCAATCACCATCCGCCGATCCGCCTCCCCGCGATTCCGCTTGATCCACCCAGCCTTCTCCATGCGCTCCAGGATCCGAGGCACATCCGGAACCTGCGCCACCAGCCGGTCCCGAATCTCATACTGGCACAGCCCCTCCGCCCCCGCCCCCCGCAGAATACGGAGTACGTTGTACTGCGTTGGGGAAAGCCCTCGCGGACGCAGGTTCTGCTCCATCTCGTGACTGATAATGCCCGTCGTCCGCAGAAGGTTCAGCCACAACTCTTCCTTCGCGCTTGCAAACGGTTTCGCCTGTTTAATCTCATCCGCTAAAGACATGCTCATCGCAATAACCTACCAGTTCACCGCATCATTTCTACACTTTTTGTCGCCCAATCGAAACTTCAAGCTCAAACACCCGTCTCATTGCGTCCGATCAATACAGTACCCGGTATTCCACCGCTTCCACACCTGCCCGCCCTTGTGCCCTACTCCTCGATTCAATAAGGTCGAACAAGACCTGAGATTTATGCCGTTCCAACCCTGAAAAACCCGCTTCACCAGCGGCTCAGGCGAGACTTCCACAGAAGTTTAGCCCTAAATTGGCACTTCAGTCCTGTTACAGCACCGTGAATGGGGTATCTGGGACGGCAACACAACAGGTAGATGATTTATACTTGACATGCCCCATATGGGCTACTAACGTTGCGATTGCAGGGGATTGACCCCCGCGAAAATTCAAGAGCGCCAACCATCCAGTGCCCGCCCCGAGCTTCCCGGGGTACAGCTGAGTACGCTCAAAAAGCTCTGTTTCACCCTCGGCCCGGCCAACGCCGCCCCGTCCAGATCCCAGATTCGCCCTCAAGGAGTTCCATCGATGAACGAGACCCTCACCGCCTCCCCCGCAGCCTCCAAAAAGAACCAGTCCGCCGCAGCCAAGCCCGCGCCGGGTCTCACCTTCGACCGCTACTTCACCACCGAGGGCGTCAGCCCCTACGACCAGATCACCTGGGAGCTCCGCGACGCCATCATTCAGGACTGGAAGGGCAAGCTCATCTTCGAGCAGAAGAACGTAGAGTCCCCCGTCGACTGGTCCATGACCGCCACCAACATCGTCGCCTCCAAATACCTCCACGGCCTCATCGGCACCCCGGAGCGTGAGTCGGGCGTCCGCGCCCTCATCACCCGCGTCGCAGAGTCCATCCGCGACTGGGGCATGTCCGCCGGCTACTTCGCAGACCAGAAGGCCGCCGACATCTTCTACGCCGAGCTCGCACACCTGCTCCTCAACCAGAAGGTCGCCTTCAACTCTCCCGTCTGGTTCAACGTAGGCTGCGACCGCCTGGAGCCCAACTCCGACGCCCAGAACTGGCACTGGGACGCTGACAAGCGCCAGGTCAGCTTCTCCACCACCGGCTACACCAAGCCCCAGTGCTCCGCCTGCTTCATCAACTCCGTCCAGGACTCGCTCGATTCCATCCTCACCCTCGCCAAGACCGAAGGCATGCTCTTCAAGTGGGGCAGCGGCGCAGGCTCCAACCTCTCCAGCATCCGCGGATCGATGGAAACCCTCTCCGGCGGCGGCACCGCCTCCGGCCCGCTCTCCTTCATGCGTGGCTTCGACGCCTTCGCAGGCGTCATCAAGTCCGGCGGCAAGACCCGCCGCGCCGCCAAGATGGTCGTCCTCAACGTAGATCACCCGGACATCGTTGACTTCATCGAGTGCAAGTCCAAGGAAGAGGCCAAGGCCTACTCCCTCATCGCCGCAGGCTACGACGGCTCCGGTCCGGACAGCGAAGCCTACTCCAGCATCTTCTTCCAGAACGCCAACAACTCCGTCCGCGTCACAGACGAGTTCATGTCCGCGGTCGAGCGCGACGCAGAGTTCTCCACCCGCACCGTCAAGGAGCGTACCCCCGTCACCACCGGCCCCGCACGCGACATCATGAACAAGATCGCAGAGAACACCTGGGCTTGCGGCGACCCCGGCATGCAGTACGACACCACCATCAACAAGTGGCACACCAGCAAGAACACCGCCCGCATCAACGCCTCGAACCCCTGCTCCGAGTACATGTTCCTCGATGACTCCGCCTGCAACCTGGCCTCCTTCAACCTCATCAAGTTCGTCGATTCCCGCGGCCAGTTCGATATCCCCGCCTACCGCAGCGCCATCGCCATCGTCACCACTGCCATGGAGATCATCGTCGACTCCGCCGGCTACCCCACGGAGATGATCGCCAAGAACTCCCACGACTACCGCCCTCTCGGCCTCGGCTACGCCAATCTCGGCGCGCTCCTCATGTCCTTCGGCCTCCCCTACGACTCAGACGCCGGCCGCGACTTCGCCGGAACCCTCACCGCCATCCTCTGCGGCGACGCCTACTACCAGTCCGCCCTCATCGCCGAGACCTGCCCGCCCCTCCTCGCAGCCACCCCCTTCTGCCAGCAGGCCACCCCGGAGCAGGGAGGCGCATGCCCCGGCTTCTACATGAACCGCGAGCCCTTCCTCGACGTCATCCGCATGCACCGCGCTGAAGTCAACAAGATCGGCAAGTCCAAACACAGCAACGAGCCCTTCTCCGTCCCCCAGCTTGACTCCCTCATCCAGGCCAGCAAAGACGCCTGGGACGCCGCACTCATCCACGGCGAGCACTACGGCTTCCGCAACTCCCAGGTCACCGTCCTCGCACCCACCGGCACCATCGGCTTCATGATGGACTGTGACACCACCGGCATCGAGCCCGATCTCGCCCTCGTCAAGTACAAGAAGCTCGTCGGCGGCGGCATGATCAAGATCGTCAACAACACCGTCCCCTCCGCCCTCACCAAGCTCGGTTACTCGGACGCGGACATGCACGCCATCGTCTCCTACATCGACGCCACCGGCACCATCGAAGGCGCACCCGCCATCAAGGCTGAACACTTGGCAGTGTTTGACTGCAGCTTCAAGCCCGCTAAGGGCACCCGCAGCATCCATTACATGGGCCACATCAAGATGATGGCCGCCGCCCAGCCCTTCCTCTCCGGTGCCATCTCCAAGACCGTCAACCTCCCCACCGATTGCTCCGTCGAAGACATCGCAGAGGCCTACCTCGAGAGCTGGCGTCAGGGCATCAAGGCCGTAGCCATCTACCGCGACGGCTCCAAGGGAGCACAGCCCCTCAACGTCTCCACAGACAAGCAGAAGGCAGACGACAAGGAGACCGCCCGCAAGGCATCCGTAGCCGGAGCAGAAGCCGCCCAGGTTGAGATCGACGAGACCATCGCAGCCGAGCGCGAAGCCGTCAGCGCCCTCGCCTCCGCCGCCCACATCTCCGCGCAGGACAACCTCGCCATCCTCTCCGCAGCCAAGGACCAGCTTGTTGCGAACCAGCAGCAGGTCGCCGCCCTCCAGGCCAAGCTCGCCGCCCACCTCGCCCAGTCCCTCCAGAACTCGGACTCGCTGGACGCCAAGCAGCCACCCCGCGCCGTCCGTCACCGCCTCCCCGCCGAGCGCGCCTCCGTCACCCACAAGTTCGGTCTCGGCGGTCATGAGGGCTACATCACCGTAGGCCTCTACCCCAACGGCCAGCCCGGCGAGATCTTCATCCGCATGGCCAAAGAGGGTTCCACCGTCTCCGGCCTCATGGACTCCTTCGCCACCGCCATCTCCCTCGCCCTCCAGCACGGCGTCCCCCTCCGCGTCCTCTGCGAGAAGTTCGCCCACACCCGTTTCGAGCCCTCAGGCTGGACCGGCAACGAGCAGATCGGCTACGCCAAGTCCCTCATGGACTACATGTTCCGCTGGATCGAGATCCGTTTCCTCTCCGGAACCCAGCTCGACCTCTTCAGCGGCCTGGCCCCCCAGTCCAGCATTCCGGTGCAGGGAACCGTCAGCGCTCCGGCGAACACCATCCACCTCAACCCCTCAGACCCGGCAGCGACAGACGTAACCGTCACCACGCCCCCCCAGCAGGTCTTCGTCACCAACGGCCCCAACCCCGATAACAAAAGCGCCGTCATTCTGAGCGAAGCTCAGAACCTCGGTATTGGCTCTTCGCCTGAATCGGCACACATGCACCACGATCAGTACGAAGACCGCACCGCTCCCCGAGGAGGCATAGCCCCAGACCTCCAGGCCCGCAGCGGCCTCTCTGGTCCCTCACCCCTGGGCCCTGATCCCTTGACCCTCGAAGACCGAGGCATCTACCACACCTCCGCCGCCCTCCGGTCCATCGTCAACATGGGCGACGCACCATCCTGCGCCACCTGCGGAGCCATCATGACCCGCAACGGCTCATGCTACCGCTGCGGTGAATGCGGAAGCACCAGCGGCTGCAGCTAACAGAGGTTCGTATCAGAAGAAGCCCCGCGCGAAGCGGGGCTTCATCCTTGTAAGGGTCTTCTACACCGGAGAGCAATAGATGAAGCTGATCAAGGCACGCATAATAAACTTCCGTTCAATTGAGGACAGCAATGATGTTCAGATTGAACCAACGGTCACTGTTCTAGTTGGTCAAAACGATTCCGGAAAGACGGGATTCTTGCAAGCACTAGACCGTACTAATTCAGTAAATCCAAAACAGACGTTTAATCCAATAGAGGATTATCCGCGGCGGTATCTAACAAAGTATGAGCGTGAGCTAGCGAAAGATCCACCTGTAGTGGTTCAACTCACTTATAGCGCAAGCTCCGGAGAGATAGCTTCTATAAACAACGACTTAGGTCCGGTTGTCGGAGACCCCTTTTTCTTTTCCGTAGATTTTAAGTATGGCGGAGGCAAGGCAATAGGGCTTAGCGTCAACGAGAGCCCTCTAATTTCTCAGATACTCGCAATAGATCCTCTCAAATTGCTCGCGGCCCCCGAGCTTGGAAAGACCTCAACGTTGCGGCAGTTTTTTACTAAACTTGAAGCTATTGACCTGAATGAAGCTGCGAAAGCACAGATAGATGCTCTCCGAGCTAAGTTCTTGCCGGGTGCGGATAATTGGGATAGCTTGCTCAGCTATTACATCTACAAGCAATATGTAGCGTCAAGGTTGCCCCAGTTTGTTTACTTTGATGATTACAAGTTGTTGCCCGGAAAAGTCAATTTGCCCAGTTTTCAGCAGAGAGTAGCTGCCGCAATTGCGCAGAAGAAGGCCCTTTCCGATCAAGACTCAACCGTTCAAGCTCTTCTCAGAATGGCCGGCATATCGCTTGAAGAACTTAATAGTCCAACTAACTACGAGACGATTAAGGCGAAACTGGAGTCATTTTCGAATGATATTACCGATCGCGTATTCAAATATTGGAAGCAGAATACCGAACTAGATGTTCTTTTTGACATCAAGAGCGATGCCAATGATTTAGCCCCTTTCAATAGCGGCAATAATTTGTACATTCGAATTGCAAGCCGAAGGCATCGCATGTCGATGCCGTTCGACAGGCGAAGCAAGGGCTTTATCTGGTTCTTCAGCTTCATCATATGGTTTGCCAGTGTCAAGGAGGAGGTCAACGCAAAGAATGATCTCGTCTTACTCCTCGATGAGCCCGGCCTTAGCTTGCATGCACTGGCGCAAGCAGATTTTCTCGGTTATATTCGTGAACTCTCAAGCGACTATCAAGTCATCTATACAACACACTCTCCTTTCATGGTTGACAGCGACAAACTCTTGGAAGTTCGTGTTGTACAAGATCAAGATGGGAGTGGAACGAAAATTAGTTCAAATCTCAGCGGCTCAGACCCTAAAACCCTATTCCCGTTGCAAGCAGCGCTTGGTTATACGATCGCACAAAATTTATTTATATCCACACGCAATCTATTAGTGGAAGGGCCATCAGAGTTGCTGTACTTCAAACATTTTTCAGCATTACTGGAGGCCGCAAAGCGTGTTTCTCTGCGGGAGGATATTACAATCGTGCCAACCGGGGGATTGGACAAAGTTGCTACTTTTGTGTCTCTTCTAGGAGCAAGCGGACTGGAGATAGTCGTACTTCACGACTACGAGAAAAACAACGCCCAAAACTTGGCGGATATTATAAAGCTTAAGGCAATCGATCAAAAAAAGGTCCGAACTTTTAGTGAATACCGTCCCGGAGCGGCCAAAGGTGAAAACAGCCCGACGGATATTGAAGACTTGTTGCCAGTGAGCATGTATCTCGCAGCATTTAATAAGACCTACTCAGGCTCGTTGAAGAAGGAGATTTCTGAAGGCAAGCTTCCTGCTGGTGAGCGCATCGTCGACCGAATCAACCGCTACCTGATAGCCGCTAAAGAATCAGTTAGGCCCTCCGGGGGGTTCAATCATTATCTGGTCTCGCAGACAATTTGCACTACGGTTCCGGATAGCCAGAACGAATCAGCGGTGCTCAGCGCATTTGAAGCAATGTTCAAATCTGTAAACGCACTTTTTAGCAAGTAATTGCTGGGATGTGCGTTCATTATTTTCCATCGATTTTGCGTTGGTCGGTCCTACCCTGCCAATAGCCTTTCTGCTGTGTTTTGCTGATCCCTTTGGCCATATTTCCTTTTCCTCTGGCTTTCAATTCTGAAGACATACCTGCAGCGCTCATCCCACTCACTGGTGGCGCTTTCTTAGGGAGCCTCTGCGCAGGCGGCCGATTTGACGATGTCGGTGTGTGACTTGAGTCGGCGGCCAAGTTTTTCTGCGGTTGGGCCGTGCTTTGCTTGTTCTGGCTGGGGTTTGTGCGGAGTCGAAGACTCATAGCCCGTCTCCCGGCGCTAGGCGGCGGTTCCCGCCAGGTGCTTGCGGTGGAGGTAGAGGTTGATGAGGGCGAAGTTGGCGCATAGCCGGTGATGGTTCTTGGCGATGCCTCTGTAGCGTACCTTGTCGAAGCCGAAGACGCGCTTCAGGATACGGAAGACGTGTTCTACTTTCGCTCTTACTTTTGATTTCGTCGTATTCTTCTTCTTTGCCGCTTCATCGACATAGTTCTTGAACCTGGTTCGCTTGCAGGTCATGTCCTGGGCCTTGGGCGCGGCCTGCCGGATGGCCTTGGTCTGGCCTTGATAGCCGCCGTCGCCCCACACCTTTCGCTCCTCCCCATGTAGCAGATCCGGCAGCATGTGTACGTCGGAGACGTTGGCCGCCGACGTTGCCACTGAGTGCACGTGACCTTCTTTTGCATCAACGCCGATGTGCGCCTTCAGTCCGAAGTACCACTGCTTGCCCTTACGAGTCTGACGCATCGCCGGATCACGCTCTTTCTTCTCGTTCTTGGTCGAAGAAGGCGCATGAATAATGGTCGCATCCACGATCGTGCCGGTCTCGATGCGGATGCCCCTGGCCGCCAGATGCAGGTTCACCGCGTCGAGCATGGCACCGCCAAGGTCATGCTTTTCGAGCAGGTGGCGGAAGCGCAGCACTGTCGTTTCATCCGGTGCCGGAGCCACGCCCAGGTCAACACCAGCGAACCGCCGCAGCGTGAAGGACTCATAAAACGCCTCTTCGACGCCGGGGTCGGACAAGTTGAACCACTGTTGCATAAAGTACGTCCGAAGCATGATCGCAAGCCCGACAGGACGACGGCCGTTGCCGGCCTTCGGGTAGTGCGGTTCGACCAGAGCCTGTAACTCGGGCCACGGAACAACCACTTCCATCTCATCCAAAAACAGCTCCCGCCGAGACTTCCGCCCATACTTCTCAAAGATCGACTGGGACGCAAACGTCTGCTGCTTCATCGCCATCCACCCCTAACCATCAGATTAATCCATCAGGCCGCGGACGCAGAACTTGTGCAGAGTTTCCTTAGGCATAGTTGTACGCGGCTTGCTAGTGCCAGCCTTAGTAGGAATGCTGCCCATCGATCTGAAGAAATCGCCTAAACCCATGATCTCTTTATATACCGAAGCGTTTACCGGGGCGTACCCCGTCAAGTGAACCAGCCATGCCGAAGGCGAGCTTCCCCGCCCTCCCTCACCCCGCCCCAAACTCCCATTCCCGGAAACCGCCTCCAACCCTCCCGCCTTTCCCTCCAAAACCGACTCCCCGCACAATAAACTCCCCGCACGTCCATCCCCGCCCGAACCGCCTCCGAAGGCACCTTCTTCGTCACAACCAACACTCTCAACCGCCGCCGCCTCTTCCACCGCCCCGCCAACGCCGAACTCTTCCTCGAAACCCTCCAGCACTACCGCGCCGAATCCAAATACAAACTCCACGCCTTCGTCGTCATGCCCGACCACGTCCATCTACTCCTCACCACCAACGGCCCAACCCTCTCCGAAATCATGAATTTGATCAAAGGCGGCTTCTCCCACCGCCACGCCTCCAAACTCCCCATCTGGCAACGCGGCTTCACCGACCACCTCATCCCCAACGCCGACCACTTCAACACCCGCCGAGCATACATCCACCAGAACCCCAATCACCGCCCACCTGGTCCCATCCCCCGAACTCTACCCCTACTCCTCCGCCTACAACCCACCGCCCAAACCGCCTCAAACCCTCTGAGAGGGTACAAACCCACGGAACGGCACGCCTTCAGGCGTGCCATAAAAACAGTCGAGCCAAAGGCGCCCCCGCTCTGCCGAAGGCCAGCTTTTCCGTCCTGGCATTTCCTCTCCCCGCCCGCTCCTGAGGGGACGCGCGTAACAACTCCGCCTCCAACTCGTCTCACCTTTACCCATGCGCCCCCAAATCCTCCTCACCCTCCTCCTCACCACCGCCGCCTTCCCCCAGGCCCGCCCCACCACCTTCCTGCTCGAAGACACCACCATCGTCGCCGGCACCGCAGGCCAGTTCGAGCCGTCCCAGCACCAGTACTGCCTCGCCGCCCTCAAAGCCGGCACTCCCGCCTGCCTCGTCTTTTCCACCGCCCTCTTTGGCGATACCAACCGCTACCTCACCCTGCTCCCCATCGCCAACTTTGCCCACTTCGACTCCGGCCAGTACGCCGCCAGCGGCCTCACCGTAGAAGAGGACCACGCCCAGACCGGCTCCCCCGCCGCCCAGACCCACCAGTCCGTCATCGCCCTCGAGCCCGAGCTCTCCTTCACCCACGCCCCCAACAACCAGCGCCCCCTCAACCTCTTCCTCGAGTACCACCTCCGCCCCGGCACCCTCGACGCCTTCCTCGCCCTCGTCCGCTCCAACCAGCTCCCCGCCGCCCGCAAAGCCGCCGTCCCCGCCTTTGAGGTCTTCCGCACCCTCGTCGGCGCCAGCCCCGATCGCGTCTTCGTCGTCTACCGCCTCGACAGCTACGCCCAACTCGACCGGTATAAGGAGCCTGACAGCGGCGAATGGCGGGACTTCGCCTCCAAAGACATCCTCTCCAGCACGAGCTTCGTAGTCCGCTACCGCCCTGAAATCAGCGCTAACCCCAATGATCCCACCAGTTGAAAATAAAATCTTCAAAAACACCAGCAAATTCGCTTGTCAAGCCCCCTGCGTTGCCGAAAATCGCGTAAACAACACAATACAAGCCACTTAGCGGAGAAAAATAGTTGGGGTATTTACCCCCGGCCGCTTGATAGAATAGAAGAAGAGAAAAAGCCTGGACGACCCACTGTCGCGGCTCACAAATCCTGTCAACGATACGCAACAGGAAGTCCAGACCTAAGTCCAGTCGTTTGAAGACTTTGCGTACTTAGAGGGGGGAGGGGGATACCCCGGGCCATGCGATACTAGCCCCAACTCTCATCGCACCTAAAGGCCACGGTTGACGAACTACATCGCCAAGTTGATCTCGTGGCGTCGGGAGCCCTCCCGCCCTCTGCTTCCCAGCGAGCGCCTCGAACGCGCCGCAGCCCTCAGGCGCTACTTCAACCAGGCGGTCTTAGTCATCTTCCCCATCCTGGGCGGCCTGGCAGCCTGGGGTATCGCCGCACAGGACCCCTCGGTCTACCTCGGAACCGCAATCGTCCGCTTGGAGATGAACCCCCTCAAGGGCGGGATGAGGCTGAAGAACCAGGCCTACGGAGACGAGATCGCCATCATGCTGAGCGAGCCCGGCCTCCAGACGGCAGTGGACACCCTCTCCCAGGAGGATCGCCAGAAGCTCTCCCGGAAGGAAGGGGGGCACAAGGCAAGAAGGCAATCCTCCACGGACCCGGACGCCCACCTGCGCGCCACCCTACGCGCCGGCCTTCGCGCCGAACGAATCCCCCACACGGCCATGCTCAGGATCAGCTTCACCAGCCCTGATCCGCAACTCGCCGGCGAGATCCCAAACACCGTCGTGCGTGCCATGATGCTGGTCAACCTGGATAAGGCAAAGCGCCGAACCGGGCGCGCCGAGGCCTTCTTCCGCACCCCGGTCAAAGCCCTCCAGGACGAGGTCCAGGCCTTCCGCCTCAAGGAGCACTCCCTGGCCGAGGGCCTCCTGACCCCAACCCTCCCGCCTCCGGCCGCGCCCCCTCCCCTTGACCCCTTCCTGGCCGCCAGAGCCGCCCGCAAAGGAGCCCGGACCGCTACCTCATCCGAGACCACCCCACCCCCCGCCCCACGCAATTCAGAATACGAATCCCAGGCCGCCATCCTCAGCGCCTTCACCACCGAGCTTCATCGCTCCCAACGAGAGAAACAACTGACCAGCCTCCAGGCCGGGATGCTCGCCAAAGCCAACGAGCAGAACCGCAACGTCTTTGATGATGGAGCGAACGATCTCTCCAGGGCGATAACCGCGGCGATGAGCCGTTACGACTCACTCGCCGCCACACTCTCCCAGCACCATCCAGAGATGGCGGCGGAGGCGGCGGAGATCGAGCAGCTTCAAGCCGAAATTCGTGCTCTGCGTACGCGCCAACTCGAACTCGCGAAGGTGAAGGTTCTCATTGCGTCCGGAAAGGTGACACGTCTGCTACAAGGCACTCAGAAGGAGCAGACGCTCCTGGCCGAGATCATCGATCGTCAGCGCAGGAATAACCTCCTGTATCAAAACATCGCGGTCGAAGAGAGCGTCCTTCAGACTCTGGAGCCAGGCTGCAATCCGCCCGGGTTGAGACGCCTCTGAATGAGACCGTCCTGGAGGAGGTCAGCCCCGCGTCAACGCCTTACAGCGCGGTCTCAAAGCACATCCTGCACCGTGTAGCCAACGGCTTCGGAGTCAGCTTTCTGTGCGCCTTGGGTGTCGTCAGTGTAAGCCTCCTCAGAAGCTCTGTCTTCTGGACGGTGGATGACCTACAGCAGGCCGCGGGGAGACCCGCCTTTGCCGTGCTCACGCAGAACGCCGGGCCACTGCAATTGAAGGATGGCGTGGCCTCTCGCCGCGGGTTTGAGGAGGACCTGAGTGCTCTTCACGAGTTCATCACGCACCTCCCTGCAGAGTTCTCCACGCCCTGCATGATGTTTACTTCGACCTTGCCTCGCGAGGGAAGCTCGACAATCGTGGCTGCCTTTGCGGCGGCGCTCGCACGTGCCGGGAGCAAGGTGCTCGTCATCGATGGCAACCTGCATCACCCCTCCATGCACGAAGCATTTGGCATAAATGCCAGAGTCGGCTTGACCCATGTCCTCGAGCAACACGCGACCCTGCAACAGGCGGTCCAGACTGTAGCGGATCTGCCGTCCTTGCACATCTTGTCGGCAGGCCCGGTGCCGCCTGATCCATTCGCACTCCTGCTCTCCAGCGATCTGCGCGGTTTACTTCAAAGTGCGACCGACCGATATGACTATGTGCTGATCGATTCTCCCCCCGCCGGCAGATTCCCCGACGCCTTCTACCTCGCATCACTGTCGAACGTCGTTTTCGTTATAGCAAAATACGGTATCGTTCAGCGGCAACCAACCGCCAGGCTCCTCCGCAAGATTTCGACTCCGGACCTTCTTACCTCTGGCTTCATCGTCAACGGCGCTCTTGGTGTTTCAGAGTGAACGCGCGGCGTGGCATCCCTGCCAGGGCGGGTACCGCGAAGAGAGACCCAGGCATGAGTTTGCTTTGGGAGAGTCTCAGATCGCAACCCTTGCGAATGCTGACCGGGCTCATGTTGATCGGAGTCAATCGAGCGGCCTTCCTTGTCCTTCCCGGCTCGCTCGGTCTCATGGTCGATCGCGTCCTTGTTAAGCACCAGTCATCCGCCATGCCTTCCATCCTCGCAGCCGTTGCTGGCGCGACCGCTCTTCAGACGCTCACCGGCCTCATGCTGGATCTGCTCCTTGGATACAGTTGCCAGAATGCGATCGCGTCCATGCGGACCAGGGTGCAGGCTCACATAATGGATCTCCCCACCTCCTTCTTCGATCATCAGCTCAGCGGAGTCCTCGCTGCGAGGGTCATGAAGGACTCGGAGAAGTTGCGCGACTTCATCGGTCCCGTCGCGCTCGAATCGGTTGCAGCGATTGTTACTGGAGGTCTTGCCTTCGGCGGCATGATCTTCCTCAGCGTAAAGCTCACCCTGCCGCTCGTAGTCTTACTCGCAGTCCTGGCGGGAGTCATGCGCTGGGCTGCCGGAGACGTACGTGCGCGTTACGCAGAGATCGCGCACCTGCAAAGCATCATGGCCGGCAGGCTGAGTGAGTCGATCGCCGGTGTCCGAGTGGTCAAGGCTTATGCCGCTGAGCCGCGTGAAGCGATCGTCTTCGCCAGTCAAAGCCAGGTTCTGGAGGATGCGACTGTTCAGGTACAGATGCATCAGGCGCGTTCCACGGCGGGGGCATCCCTGGCCTTTAGCCTGATCGGCTTGCTCCTCTTGTATGCAGGTACGTTGCAGGTTCTTGCGGGCGCTCTGACCGTAGGCCGCCTGGTAACCTACTGCGCCTTCCTCGCCTGTGCAACGCAAGCCGCGCGGCAGGTAGGAGGGCTGCGCATGCAGTTCGCTTCCAGTCTTGCCTCGCTCGACCGCATCGCCTCCATTCTCCGCGAGTCTCCTGAGGATGCGGGTAAGCGACACCCAGAGGTGCCCCCGGTGACAGGCGTTGTCCGCGTCCACGGAGTAAGCTTCGCCTACACCCCAGCTCAAACCGTCTTGCACGATATCTCCTTCACCGCAACGCCAGGCACGCTGACCGCCCTCGTTGGGTCGAGCGGTTCGGGCAAATCCACACTCTGCGCCCTGTTGTGCGCTTTCTACCGGCCCACCTCAGGCTCCGTACTGATCGACGATGTCAATCTAGCCTCTCGTTCTCTGGGAGACTTCCGCGATCAACTGGGCGTCGTCTTTCAGGACCCGTTCCTCTTCAGCGGCAGCATCCGGGAAAACGTACTTATCGCACGCCCGTCTGCAACGGAAGCAGAGCTAATGGAGTGCTACGAACTCGTTCGCCTCGACAGATTCGTAGACCGCCTGCCTGACCGTTACGAGACCCTCGTGGGTGAGCGAGGAGTTCGTCTCTCGGGCGGAGAGCGCCAACGTATCTGCATGGCCCGCGCGCTTCTGCGTGATCCCCGCCTTCTTCTGCTCGATGAACCAACCAGCTCTCTTGATGAGGAAAGCGAACACTACTTCAGGGAGACTCTCGGCCACCTCATCCCCCGCCGTACTGCAATCGTGATCGCGCATCGGCTCTCTACGATCAGGCGTGCCGATCAGATCCTCGTTTTGGACTCAGGCCGCATCGTGGAGAGGGGCGATCATCTCACCTTGATGGCCTTGCGTGGCCACTACTTCCGGCTCTTCCAAAGTCAGCCTGGAGCGCACGACCCCGCGGTCTGATCCCCCGGGATCTTCAGATCAGCGGGGTAACAGTATCCATGCCACTCTCACCGACGACAATCGTCCCGTCGGCAATCAGCCACGCGTGCGCATGAAGCTGGCCGCCGCGTTGACCTGCTCCCAAATGGATCGTCGAGTGCAATCCCTGCCTTGAGAGCATCATCTTGGCTGCGAATGCTTTGGCAAGACACTTACTCTCCCACGGCAAACCACGTCCGGCACGGTCCACGGCTACCCGGACTCGTCGAAAGACATAGGGTGGAATGGGATGGCTGCCCTTGACCGCGTCCTGCCCAGGATCGGCACGAAACGCCCAGTCAGCAATATAGGGCAGAAAGACGATACCCATCCGCGCAAGGATCAAGGCAAGCCACGCTTCGATCAGCCGAACGGTTGCGACCGCCTCTGCGCGGGCCGGATGCCACATCCTGCCGATTCGGCGTCTTTGAGGCATCGTCTCCCTCCGCATCACCCTCATCCTATTCCATTAAGCGCGACGGACAAATTCCTCACCGGGATTGAATTTCGGCCTTCGGAGAGCGTTCTACTCGCCGCGAAACTACAGTATCCTTGCTCATCAAGAAGACCTTTGCCGGTCTGCCAATGATCGATCCAGACCGGTCACCACCATGTCCTTCGATAACTTTCCTCCTCATTTTCGTCTGCTTCTGCTCGCGGTTCGCGTTCCTCTGACTTCAGCGGACGCGGAACGGCTGCGCCGGATCGCTGCAAATGACATCGATTGGCGTGCATTTCTCGCAGCCGCTCATTCTCATCGCCTTAGCCCATTAGCCCTTTGCGGACTGCAGTCAGCCGCCCTGTCCGCAGTGCCGGACTTCGTCTTCCGTGAACTGCAATCCTCACAGCAGGCGAGCGCCATGCGCGCCGTAAAAATTACCCTTGAAACCCAGCGCATCGTCAATCACTTCGCTGCGTCCGGTTTCACGCTGATCTGCCTCAAAGGCATCACCCTTTCGCAGACCATCTATGGCGACCCCTACCTGCGGCACTCCGGTGATCTGGATCTCCTGACAGAGGAAAGAGACCTGCCCGGGCAGTTGCTGCGAATGCGAGAGCTCGGCTATGAACTCGTCGATCCTGCATGCGCAGCCAGCCCGCGACGCCTTCGCCTCTACATCCGTTATCAGAAGGATCTGAGCCTCTGTCACGTCCAGAGCGGGCGCATGGTCGACCTGCATTGGCGGCTCTTCAACAATCGTCTGCATAAGGCCAACCGCCTCGGTATGACCGCTCCCATTAACCCAGGGCAGTCCATCAACGCAAGTTTTAGAACACTGTCCAGGCTGGATCAGTTCGTCTATTGCGCCGCCCACGGAAGCGCTGACGCCTGGGTCTACTTCAAGGGGCTAGCTGACATCGCGGCCCTTCTGCATGTCCTGTCGCCTGAGGAACTGACGCAGGCGCTCATTCGTACCGCGACACTTGGTCTCCTGCCGCAGGTCAGTTCCGCCATCCATCTGGCTGCGGAGTTTATGGGAGCACGCGTGCAGCATCCGCTTCTGCTGAGCCCTGGTGATTCCTTCCACCAGGCCATGCGATCGAAGGTGATCCGCAATCTGGAAAGATCGGCATTCACTCCAAGAAGGCACAATCCTGGCCTCTTCGCCGCAATGCGCATTGAGCTTCAGCTCACGCCAGGATTGCGTTCGATGCGGGAGGTCATACGGCGTTACCTGTGGCGGCCAAGAATCTGGTCCATCGTGAATCTGCCGGATGCGCTTCTGTGGCTTACCCCATTACTCGGCCTCGTCATCCCACCCCGCGTTGCCCGTGCGCCATCTGGTCCATCGCCACCGGCGCACGACGCGTAAACTCTAATCCATAACAGAGCCCTTAATCCGTGAACCAGACTGTCAACTCGTAAGGTCAATGAGGACGCGATCATAACGAAGCCAGCCGCCAACACCCTCACGCCGACCGCTGTCCATCCAGGATTGCTGATCTGGCTCACCGGCCTCAGCGGCTCCGGCAAAAGCACGCTTGCCCGCCAGGTCTTTGAAACCCTCGCAGCGGCAGGCTGCCGTGTTGAGTTGCTTGATGCCGACGAAGTGCGCGCCCAACTCTCCTCCGGTCTTGGCTTCTCCAAATCCGATCGCGAGGAAAATGTGCGTCGTCTCGGTTACGTCGGCGGCCTGCTCCGCGCACACGGGGTCATCGTCCTGGTCGCCGCCATGTCGCCATACCGGGCCGGACGCGACGAGATTCGCAAGACAGCCCCATCGGCCTTCGTAGAGGTCTTCGTCGATGCCCCGCTCGCAATCTGCGAGGAGCGCGATCCCATCGGACTTTACCGCCGTTTTCGCGCGGGCGAGGTGCACAACCTCAGCGGCCTGGACGCGCCTTACGAGCCACCCCTGAACCCGGAGGTTCATTGTCATACCGCGCAGCAGACCATCGAAGAAAGCGTCGCCGACATTCTCAAGACCGTCAGGCCCTTCCTCGCCTGATCGAATGCCGTGATCGAGCCCGCAAGCGCACCTGATCGGCCTGTTGCCCAACGTCGGCAAGAACCGGAGAATGAAAGCATGGAGAGCCAAAGCCCCTTCGATAGCCGGCGGATCAAGCTGGGGCTCGCCCATGACGCCTACAAGACCGATACCGTGCGTATCGTTGAGCGAGACCTTAGCGGGTTGACGCACCTGGTGTCCTCGCGTCAGGGCCTTTGGGCTGTCAATCATCAGGAATGCCGTCTGATCGCGCATGGGCTCTTCTTCGGGATCACGATCACGAATCAGACAATTTATCTGTTTGAATCATGCGACCTGCCGCGCAGCCCGCTGGCAATGGGCAGGCTCGCGGCGCTTACGCTCGCGCATGACCGGATCGTTGACGTAAAGATCCTCGCCAAAGGCCTGGACAACGGCTGCCACCAGATCGACTTCATCGACGGAAAGTTACAGGTGCTCGACACCTACAACCAGCGAATCCTCAGTTTTGCTACCGAAGGCGAGCAATGGACCCCGGAGGAGATCCATCCCCTAGATCGCAAACCCACACGCGGCTGGAAAGACGATGACCCAAGCTACGTCCATGCAAACTCGCTCCTCGCAGTGGGCGACCGCACCCTGCTCCTGTTGCACAACGGAGGCAAGCATCTGGGCCGGAACAGTGAGATTGCGGTCTTCGACAAGCAGTGGCGAGAGTTGGAACGATGGCCGCTCCGTGGCTCGGGCTGCCATGGACTCGCGCTTCTGGAAGACGGAACGGTACTCACCTGCGGTTCCTTGGAAGGCACTCTCCTAAGCCCGGATGACCGCATCCACGTCCACGTAAGTCCTCACATGACCCGCGGGCTGTCGGTCGGGAAGGACTCGATCGTTGTGGGAGCGTCGCGCCTGGTTGAGCGGGAAGGGCGCATGACCAACTCCGGCACCATCACCTTCATGGATCGCGAATTTAAGGTAGCAGCGGTGCTGGACGTGCCCGCAGCTCCAACGGAGGTGCGTCGCCTGGACGGACAGGATGCGGGCCTTTCCCCGTACCTGGCCACGCAGCCTTGGGGATCGAAGACGAATGCGCCGTCGATCTCTTGACCAAGCTCGCTAGATCGTCTTTTCGCTGACGAGCTTTGACGCCTCAAGCTGCGCGAGCAGACCGCGAACGGACACCGAGCAATGCTCAGGCGAGACCTCATACTGCTCGCACAACGCTTCCACCAAAGCTGCCTCTGGCTTCGGCTCGGCAAGCAGCTCCCAGAGCGCGGACGCCGTGGAGTTGAGCGAGTGATACACAAGGGTCTCCAGGTCAAGGATCACAAGGGAGTCCTCCACTTGAGCGCTGACGCAATCTCTACGTTCCCAAACTGTCGGCACATGCGCTCCTGACGATCGTTCAATCGACGATCCTGCTCAGGCCCTTCAGCTCCTCAACACCAATCGATCGATGGACGGAGTATACCGGAAGCTGCCGCAGCAGCAACGCAAACTGCGGGAGCAGCCCAGGCATCTGTCCAAGCAGCCGCGGCACGCTGGGACGGTGCAGGTTCTTCAGCAGCGCCTCCAGGGCCGCGGCCCCGCGCAGTCTCCGGACGGGCTCGCCTCTGTCGGTCAGCACGACCAGAGCGCCCAGCCTTGCGGAACCGAGCTGTTGCTCCAAGGCCACAGGAACCTCGATCCGCCGGTCCAGCTCGTCGGATGAAGCCGCGCGCATCAGGATAAGTCCCGGCAGCCCGCAAGCCATAAGCTCTCCCGGACTCAAGACGCACGCGTCCTCCGCAACAATCCGTGCACCTTGCCTCACAAGCTGCTGAAGCAAACTGGACTTGCCGCACCCTGAAGGCCCTGCAAACGCAATCGCCTCGCGCATCCCCGGCAGGACAGCCACGGCAGCGTGAAGCACCACACGCCCGCGCATCCAAAGCACGGCTGGCAAAGCCGTGGAAACGAGCATTGTTTCAACCAACTCCGGCTCAGCGCCCGGATGAACCTGAACCCCAAGGCTCGCTGTGCCATGACGATAAGAAAAGAGGACGATGCCCGGAACATCGATCACTATGCCGTCGTCCGACACGAGGTATCGGCCAACCTCAGCATGCACCCCGACGCCCTCCGCATCCTCTCTCACGATCCAGAGATCAGCATGGCCGCCCGCCTCATCGCCAGGCATAGCTCCCGGTATCCGTATCTGGGTGCGTATGCAAAGTCCAAAACCTCGGACGTCTTCGAACACCGGCGAAAGCATGAGGTAGTTTAGCCCGAACCCATCGTCCCTCCCCCTAACATCGGTCCACTTTCGACGCCTGATTCCGGGCAGCGCGTGCGGTAAACTCTGGAGCATGTCGACTCAGCCTTCCATCGCAGCCCCCGGGATTGAGCCAGAGACCCGTCTCTCGCTTGAAATCCCCATGCTGAAGATGTTGACATCCAAGGAGGAGCTGTCCCTCGCGCTCACCGCTTACACCCGGGCGCCGGAGTCTCACGAGCTGCGCCACCGTCTTGCAGCGCAGCTCCTCGCCGCAGATCGATTCGACGAAGTCATCGCTCTCCTCGAGGAGCGAAAAGACCTCAGCTCCCGCACCCTGAACCTGCTCTCGTCCGCTCTGCTCGCCAGGGAGACGCACCTGGACGATGAGCGCGCGCTCGTCATCGCGGAACACGCCGTGCAACTGAGCCAGGACCAGAAGGAGCGCGCCCTCACCGTCACGGAGCTCGCCAAGGTCGTGACCCGTCTCGGTGATCTGCAGAGAGCGGAAGAACTTCTTCAACAGGCCTTGAATCTGCAGCCTTCGGAGAAGGACGCCTACAAGCGTCTCTTCCAGTTGAAGCTGCAGCGCAGCAGGGAAGAGGCTCTTGTCTTCGCCCAGGACACAATTGCCGCCGGCGTGTGCCATTCGCGCGTCCTAGGTTCAGCCCCCTTGGCGCTTGCCCTCCTCGGCCGGATCGACGAAGCCCGCGCAGCCGAAGGATCACACCAGTTCGCCGCGAGCTTCGATCCCGAACCCCCGCCGGGATGGGACAGCCTGAAACAATTCAACGACGCTCTGACAGCCGAAGCGCTCAATCATCCTGACGCGCGCTTCAATCGTTATGGCGTGGCCTCTGCCCAGACCTGGCGTCTGGATGAACCCGCGTTGCAGCGTACGAAATGCTTTCAGCAACTGCAGAAGCTCATCCAGCGGGAGACGGAGCGATACGCCCGCACTCTCCCTGACACCGGCCATCCCTGGCTGCAAGCCATGCCGCAGAGCGCCGTCCTTCGCAACTGGACGGTCATCGTGGAAGGCGACGGATACGAGACCTGGCATGTACACCAGAACGGCTGGATGAGCGGCGTGTACTACATCCACGTTCAGGATCACATCGCCCAGGGATCCGGCAACGGAGGTTGCATCGCGTTCGGCCTCCCGGATGCCGTCGTTGGAGCGGACGCAGCAGCGGCCTTCGGAGAAACGTTAGTCCGTCCGCACTCCGGTCTGATGATGCTCTTCCCCTCCCACATCTTCCATAGAACCTATCCGCATCACGGCAGCGGAAGACGCATCTGCTATGCGTTCGACATCATCCCCTCACGGGAGCTCTAAGCCGTGACTCCCCCGTATCGCGCCATGGCCTTCGGCTGCACCTGGCAAAGCGACATCCCGCTTCCGTCCTTTGAGTCAGACCCAGGTGAGGCCGAACCTGACATTCTGGTGAGCCAAAGCCACGGTCCACCTCCCGATCGCGGCGATTCACCCTCCGCCTCCCGTCTGCGCAACCTTCCTGGCGGCTCCCGCTTTATCGTGGAAGGCATCGCCACCATTGACACCTACGGCGGAAAGCGCGCGGAGATCTATCTTGGGCTCAACTGGTCCGGAGTCATGCCGGTCGAGTTCTTCGGCTCCGTCTCCGGTCTCTTCATGACCTGGCGCGGAGCCATCGCCATGCACGGCTCCGCAGTCGAATGGAACGGCCACGCCATCCTGATCTGTGGCCACTCCGGCGCCGGCAAATCGACCCTCGCCGCCGCGCTGATCGCTCGCGGAGCTCGCCTCATTTCGGATGATCTCTCCATCCTCCATCCCCGCAAAGCGAACCAGCCGCCGCTCCTTTACGCCGGCAGACGAGCCATGCGGCTCTTCCCGGACATCGCGCAGATGCTCGGAGACCGCGTCCTCTGCACGGAGGCTCCAGGCTCGGTGGACGGGAAGAAACTCGTGGTCCCTCCCCGAATACCCGCTACGCAGGCTGTCCCGTTGGGACAAGTCATCGTGCTGGATGACGAGATCCTTCAGACCCAGTCAACGCAGGAGCAGGAGGCGTCCCAAATCCTGGAAGCCCACCTCTATCGTCCCCGAGCCTACGCACAGATCCCCGGTCTCTTCCTCCGCCAGGCCCAGATCAAATCCCTGGCGCGGATCGTGCCGGTCTCGACCATGCAGCGGCAGGAGGCAAGGAATGCGCGCCAGTTCGAAATGATCGCCGAAGTCGCTGAAAATAAGCTGACTTAAGTCCTGCGTGAGCTATATTAAGCAACAACACTGAACACTTCAGGCCCCCTCCCCCCATCCCATCTCTCCGAAAGAAGGCCTCATGAACAAGCCCGATATGTCTGTCGAACAGAAGAAGCGTATGCCATGGGTCGAACCAGAGATCCGTCAGCTCGATGTCCGGGAGACAGCCTCCAATGAGGGCTTCGGCGGAGACGGCCAGAAGCGTTTTGCGGATTGCACCCGCTCCTAGGATCGCTTTCACCCCGGGTTGCTTTCATCGCCGCCCGCACTGGAAAACAGCCTCCCCTTCAAGACCCGGAGTTGAGAAGGAAAAGGAACTCAGCTGCCCCGCAGGCGAGCTGCGCTTCTTTATGTTCGCCCACCAGCCCATGGTCGCGGATCTTGCGCAATGCCTCGTCCAGCCAGTTCAGGTCAAGCCACTCACCAACTCCGGCCATTCGATAACCCGGCACATGTGCCAGGGCGTCACCAGCCTGTGAGACGATGCGCAGCTCGTAGTCCGGAGAAAACGGTCGTGCCACCGTATTCAGCCGAACCGCCTCCGGCGCTCTCCCGCGCAGCATCGCACGTGCGAGAGGCCTGGTGTCGCCGGGCCGTTCGTAGAACTCACCGGGAAAGCTCGCAGCCAGCCTCAAAAGACGCATGTCCCGGTACGGAAGCACATGCCGAATCCCCTCTGCAGTCGCGGTTTCCAGCATCGCCATCTTTCCAAGGCTCGGGTTGAAGCCGAATGGCCTGCCGCGAGCCGGAGCCGGAGCCGCCAGCGGCCTCGCATCAAGCAAATCCCCCCATTCCCTCGGAAGCGAGTGCAGCAACTGCGCTGAAAGCCGAACATGAAACGCATCGCCAGCGCTCACTCTCTGCTGTGTCCGCAAAGCGTTCCAATCCCGCAGCTCCCGGTACCAACGCTTCCACCACCCCGCCTGCGAGTGCCGAGCGGGCTTGCGGGTAAGGGACATCTCCCCATTGAAGCCGTCGAGCAGGGCCCGCCCCCCCGATTGCACCACCTCTGCATTCAGAGCTTCGTAAAGATAATGCCGCAGACCCACCATCGGCTCCTGCATGAAATTCACAGTGGTCGCAGAGGGAATATAGGCGCTGACCCATGGAGCGGGTGAGACAAAGCGGTGTTCGATCCCCAGGAACGCGCTCGTCCTGGAGCTCACATCCCGTTCATCGGGAATCTCGCTTCCGGCCGGCGCGACCGAGGTGAGCGCAAACATCTCGGCATCCGCGCTCCGGACCCCCGCCCCAACGCAGTTCAGCAACGTGGAGTCCAGGCCACCGCTGAGCAGGATGGCAGAGCGGCCGCAACGGCGAAGCTGCTGCTGAAGAATGCGTTTGCACACATCATTGGAGGCCTCGACCGCATCCTCAAAGCTGCCGCGGAACAGGGTGACCGGTGGCTCAGCGGCAGGCGGAATCGACCTGCGGTTGCCCGCGGAAAAGATTTCGCGAGTCCCCTGAGCAACGCGAATCACCCCACGCCACGGCGTCCTCGAACCCATGAAGGCTCTGAGCCTCGCACGGCTGACACTCAGCGCGAACCCTTCCGGATCGATCCTGCGCCCCACCCCCGGAAGCCTGCAAAGCGTCAGCATATCCGGGCTGATCGCAACCGTCTGACCATAGATCGCGTAGTGCATCGGATCGCGATACGCAAGCGAACTGAGCAGGGTAAGCACGCGGCCCTGAAGGTCAAAATGAAACAGAGACCACTCGCCCACAAGACGCATGGGAGCCTCATCCCCAAAGCGGCGAAGAGCATGAAGGGCAAGGGCAACCGCTGGCGTTTCGGCAGCAAGCCCCAGCGTTGCGGCAAGCTCCTCCGGCTCATCCAGAAAGCCTGCAAAAGCAGTGATCCCGGCAGACGTCTTCAGCAGCCCCAGCGCATTCGCATCTGGGTCCACGGCTGCGACCGCGACACCGCTCGCAAAAGCATGAGGACCGGACATCGCTGCGCTCAAGCCAAGCACGTCGAGCTCAACTTGCTGCAGCGGGGCCTCGTCGAGCGACACCAATGCATACAAGCCGGCTCTCACGTAGCCTGCCAAATAACGCGTGTCTGACTCGGCGCGACGTCCATGTCATCGAGCAGGAAGGCACGCGCGACGCGAACGGATCTCGGTACGTACATGAAAAGCCTTTATGGATGAGGTTATGTCTGGATCCCAGCCAGAGTCCCTGAAACAGCAGGGACATCGATCGATTCAGCGGAAGGAAACGGAGACGCGGATAACGAAACCATAGCAGGGGCGGAGAAGCTTGAATAGCAGATTTGAGGCCTGTCGAAGTCCACAAGTCCAAGGCAATCAGCGACTCTGCCGACACCCATTGACCCAGCGCCCAGGCCTTCGGTCTACTGAACCCCATGAGCAAAAACACCAAACGCAGCGCTGGCCTCCTAATGTACCGCATCACCGCCGCCCAACCGGAGGTCTTTCTCGTCCATCCCGGCGGACCCATCTGGGCTAAAAAGGATGCGGGCGCGTGGACCCTGCCCAAGGGCGAATATGACCAAGAGGAAGAGCCCCTCCTCGCCGCCCAGCGCGAGTTCTTGGAAGAGACCGGCTTCACCCCAGCACCACCCTTCCATAGCCTCGGCTCCATCCGGCAGAAGAGCGGCAAACTCGTCATCGCCTGGGCCTTCGCCGGAGACTGTAACCCGGATCACCTCGTCAGCAACACCTGTTTCATCGAGTGGCCGCCGCGCTCCGGCAAACGCATCGAAATCCCGGAAATAGATCGTGGCCGCTGGTTCTCCTTCGATTCTGGCCGCCGTTTCATCCGCGAAGAACAGATTCCGCTCCTCGACAAACTGGAGCAAGAGACGCTAGCTACCTGAACCGCACCACAATCGGCGTGTGATCGGAGGGTTTAGCCTCCCCCCGCGGTCCCCGGTCGATCTCGCAGCTCTCAAGCCTCCCTGCCATCTCCGCCGTCAGTAGAAAGTGATCGATCCGAATCCCACGGTTGCTCTCAAACGCCTGCCGGAAGTAATCCCAGAACGTGAACTGTCCGCCCAGTCCCGGATGCAGCGTTCGGAACGCATCCGTATACCCCAGCTCCAGCATTCCCCGGTACCGTGCTCGGGATTCCGGCTGAAACAACGCGTCGTGAACCCACGATGCCGGCTTATGGCAGTCGATCTCCTCCGGAATCACATTGAAGTCGCCGCCAATCACAGTCGGCACCCCGTCCCCCAACCACACCTTCATCTGCTCCATCAGCCGGTCCATCCACGCCAGCTTGTACTCGAACTTCGGCGTCCCCACCGGATTGCCGTTCGGCAGATAAATGTTCACCACCCGCATCCCATCGATCATCGCCTCCAGAAACCGCGCATGACTGTCCTCCGGATCGCCTGCCAGCGTCGTACTCACCACCTCCAGCGGCGTGCGAGAGACGATCGCCACCCCGTTGTATGCCTTCTGCGTCACCGCAGCGGAGTGGTACCCCTGCTCCATAAACCACTCCGCAGGGAACTCCGTCCCCTTCAGCTCCTGCAACAGCAGCACGTCGGGCTGCCGAGCCGCCAGCCACCTCTTCACATGCTCCGCCCGGGCACGAATCGAATTCACATTCCAGCTCGCTACTTCGATGACGCCCTCCCGGCTTTCTTCACTTGAACCTTCTTCCTCGGCGCAGCTTTCGGGTCCGAGCCCACCAACGCACGCACCACATCCAGCTCCCGCAGATATTCGTCTGAAGGAATCTTCGCCAGAATCCCTCGCAAAGTCTCATTGGCTCCAGCCGACAGTGCCTCGCTCCCCTTTGCCTCATGGGCCAGTTCACACAGAGCATCCTCATATTGCGCGATACTCCGCACCGCATGAAGGACCATATTTAGCCCATGATAAAGAGAGGTCGAAGCAGGTTGCGACTCAGTTTTCAAGCGGGCTTTGAGCTTGATCTTAGGCTTGGCATGATCGGCAACATTCGCAATCTTCTTCGTTGTCATAACTCTCACTAGGATGCCGGAACCGTCTCCTCCGCTACATCTACAGACTCCCCAAACAGCGGCGTCCTCGCCTCCGCCTCCACCTGGAAGTGCTCAACCCCACCCCCACCAGGCGAAAAAGTTGCTCCGGCCCGAACTCCACCCGGCTGCACAAGAACACAGCCACATCGCCCAGCATCTCCGCGCTCGTCGGCATCGCGAGCGGCGTCAGGCTCCGCGTCAGCGTACTGAACTCCTTCGTCTTCAGCTTCAGCACCACAGTCCTCGCCATCCGAGCATTCTGCCGGGAGGCCAGCCAAACCTTCTCCGCCAGCCTGCGCACCAGGGGCTCAGTCTCTGCCAGCGGAATGTCTTTCTCAAACGTGTCCTCCGCGGACAAGGATTTGCTGGACCGGTTCGCCACCACCGGGTTCTCATCAACCCCCCGAGCCAGCTCATACAGCCGCCGCCCATACCGCCCAAAGTGCTGCTCCAGCGTCGGATGGTCCATCGCATGCAGATCCCCCACCGTCGCAATCCCCACCGACTTCATCCGCTCCTCCGTCACCTTCCCCACACCCGGAATCCGTCCCACCGGAAGCGGCATCAGGAACCCTTGCACCTCGTGCGGCTGAATCACAAAAAGCCCATCCGGCTTCTTCCAGTCGGACGCAATCTTCGCCAGAAACTTGTTCGGCGCCACCCCCGCCGACGCTGTCAGGTTCAACTCCTCGCGGATCTGTTCCCGGATCATCTTCGCCACTCGGGTCGCCGTCGCCAGTCCCAACTTATTCTCGGTCACATCCAGGTAGGCCTCATCCAGCGAAAGCGGTTCCACCAGATCCGTGTGACGCTCAAAGATCTCCCGCACCGCGCGCGATACCGCCTTGTACCGCGTAAAGTCCGGCGGCACAAAGATTGCCTCCGGGCATAGCCGTTCCGCAGTCACAGCAGGCATCGCAGACCGAACCCCAAACCGCCTCGCCTCATAAGAAGCCGCGCACACCACAGAGCGCCGCCCCTTCCAAGCCACCACCACCGGCCGCCCCCGCAGCCCCGCATCGTCGCGTTGTTCCACCGACGCATAAAACGCGTCCATATCCACATGAACGATCTTCCGGCCGGAACCGCCCTCCCGCCGCTCCGCCGACACCTGTTCGATCTCCATCCGCAGCTGCCTCTCGCGACAGCTCCATCATAAGCGAACAAAAGGAGAATGAAAAGCGTCCCCGCGTCGGCCTATGCCGCCCGCTGCGACTTCCCGTCGGAACTCACCGCAACCGTCAACTCCGGCCAGGTAGGCTCCACACTCAAGAACTCATCCAGCTCGTCGCGTTCCTCGCGCTCCCGAGCCGCCGCCGCATGATTCATCGCAGCCTTGTTCGCCGCAACCGCATGCTCCGCCGCAGCTTGCGCCCGAGCCTGCGCCGCACGCGCCGTAGCCGCCATCGCCGCCGCATTCGCCTGTGCGGCCATCGCATGCGCCACCATGGCCTCGCTCTCGGCCTCAGCCACGATGCTCTTCAGATCCCGATCCCGCCGAGGCACCCGTTGCGGAGCCCCATAAGGCACCGACTCCTGGTAACCCATCGCCGGACGACGCACCGGAGCAACCGCCATCTCCGTTTCAGCGACATACGGAGCAACAGGCGTCAGATGACTCATATCCCCCGGCACCCGCACCGGAAGATCCAAATCCTCGTCGAAAGCCGCCGCCACCGGAACCACCGGCGTCGCAGCAATCTTTTCTTTCTTCTCGCGACCTCCAACGATCGCGATCACACAAGGCGCCAACAGCATAAGGAAGAAGCCAACCAAGACAACAACAGTCATGCGAATCACCTGCCCCATTCAGCCGTGATGTTCGGCCGGGCTTTACGTACCCCTCCATTCTCCCCCCGCCCGCCCCATCCCACAACACAAAAACAGTGCAATCGGACAAATTCGCAATCCCACCTTCGGGTCATCCGTCCATACAATCAACCTATGAATCCGCAGGAAGCCCTCACCCGCGCCCGCAACATCAAGCTCCTCCTCTTCGACGTAGACGGCGTCCTCACCAACGGCGACATCACCGTCCACCCCACCGGCGACGGCACCTTCACCGAAATCAAATCCTTCTCCGCCCACGACGGCCTCGGCATCGCCTTTGCCCGTCTCGTCGGCCTCCGCACCGGCATCATCACCAAGCGCCACACCCAGGCCGTGGCCATCCGCACCCGAGACCTCAAGATGGAGTTCATCTACCAGGGCCAGCACCACAAACCCAGCGCCCTCTATGACATCCAGGCCAAAACCGGCCTCGCCCTCACCCAGATCGCATACGTCGGTGACGACATCGTCGACCTCCCCGTCCTTCGTCTCTGCGGCCTCGCCATCGCCACCGCCAACGCCCGCCCCCAGGTCAAAGCCGCCGCCCACTACATCACCCCCAACCCCGGCGGCCAGGGCGCAGGCCGTGACGCCATCGACTTCATCCTCACCGCCCAGGGCACCCTGGATCAGGCCATCGAGCAGTACCTCGCAGAATCCACCCCCATCGCCGGCCCAGGAAATCAATAGAGGCGAACAAACCGCGAACGCGCTAGAATCACCCCATGGTCGCCGAACCCGAACTCCAGACCGCGCTCCAGTGGGCACACCCCGTCGTCCAGGAGTGGTTCACGGCCAAGTTCGGCACCCCCACCGAGCCGCAAATAGCCGGCTGGCCCAGCATCCTCGCCGGCGAAACCACCCTCATCTCCGCCCCCACCGGCAGCGGCAAAACCCTCGCAGCGTTCCTCGTCTGTATCGACCAGCTCCTCCGCAAAGCCATCGCCGGAACCCTCGCCCCCTGTACGGAAGTCCTCTACGTCTCCCCCCTCAAAGCCCTCTCCAACGACGTCCAGAAGAACCTCGACGCACCCCTCCGCGAGATCCAGCATCTCGCCCTCGAACGCGGCTACCTCTCCACGGAGATCCGCACCGGCGTCCGCACCGGCGACACCCTCACCAAAGACCGTGCCGCCATGCTCCGCAACCCGCCCCACATCCTCGTCACCACGCCTGAATCCCTCTACATCCTCCTCACCGCCGGCAAATCCCGGGAAAACCTCCGCCGCGTCCGCACCATCATCGTCGACGAGATCCACGCCGTAGCCGACGACAAACGCGGCGCACACCTCACCCTCTCACTCGAACGCCTGGAAGCCCTCGTCTGCGGCGAAAATACCCTCACCCCCGGCGCATTCCTCACCGGCTTGGCCACACCGCCACAACGCATCGGCCTCTCCGCCACCCAGAACCCCATCTCCCTCATCGCAGACTTCCTCACCGGCATCCATCCCACCCGCAAGCCCGCCACCATCGTCCAGGTGGGCCAGCGCCGCCATCTCGACCTCGCCATTGAAATCCCCAGCGACGAACTAAGCTCCGTAGCCAGCACCGCCATGTGGACGGAGATCTTTGACAAGCTCGCCGCCCTCACCGACCATCACCGCAGCACCCTGGTCTTCGTCAACACCCGCCGCCTCGTAGAAAAAATATCCTTTGAGCTCTCTCAGCGCCTAAGCCCGGAGGACGTAGCCGCCCATCACGGCTCCCTCTCGCGAGGCCTCCGCCTCGATGCCGAGCAGCGATTAAAAAATGGGCAAATAAAAATCCTCATAGCCACCGGCTCCCTTGAACTCGGCATCGACATCGGCAACGTAGACCTCGTCTGCCAGATCAATACCACCCGAGCCGTCGCCGTCGCCATGCAGCGCGTAGGCCGCGCCGGCCACTGGCGCGGAGCCATCCCCAAGGGTCGTTTCTTCGCCACCACTCGCGACGACCTCCTCGAGCAGGCCGCCCTCATCCGCAAGATGCACGCCGGCGAACTCGACCTCCTCGAGATCCCCCCCGCCCCCATCGACGTCCTCATGCAGCAGATCGTCGCCATGTGCGGTGCCGAGCCCTGGCCTGAAGAAACCCTCTACAACATCGTCCGCCGAGCCTATCCCTACCGCGATCTCACCCGCCCGCACTTTGAAGAACTCCTCAACCTCCTCCACAACGGCATAGAATCCAGCCGCGGCCGTTACGGCGCATACCTCCTTCGCGACGGAGTCCAGGGCCACCTCCACCCTCGCCGCGGCGCACGCATGATCGCCATCGCCAACGGCGGTGCCATCCCTGACGTCAGCAACTTCGCCGTCATTCTGCAACCGGAAGGGTTACAAATCGCCACATTGGACGAGCACTTCGCCGTAGACTCCTCCCCCGGCGACGTCGTCCTCCTCGGCAACTCGAGCTGGCGCATCCAGAAGGTAGAAGCGGTCGGTCGCGTATTAGTAGAAGACGCCCACGGAGCCCCACCCAGCATCCCCTTCTGGGAAGGCGAAGCCCCCCAACGCACCAGCGTAGTCTCAGACGGCGTAGGCACCCTCCGCGAAGAGATCGCCGCCCGCACAAGCAAGGTAGCCCCCGCAGATCTCCTCAATCTGGGTGCCCCACGTCTCGATTCTGAGACGTGGGATCTACAGAATCCAACCCCGCATCAACAGATCGAAGAAACCATAAGTTGGCTCCAACAAGAGACCTGCGTCTGTAGAGCCGGCGCCCTCCAACTCATCACTTACATCGTCTCCGGCCGAGCCGCCCTGGGCGCGGTCCCCTCCAAAACCACCATCATCGCCGAACGTTTCTTCGACGACGGTGGAGGCATGCAACTCATCCTCCACGCCCCCTTCGGCGGTCGCGTCAACAAGGCCTGGGGCCTCGCCCTGCGCAAGCGCTTCTGCCGAGGCTTCAACTTCGAGCTCCAGGCCGCCGCCACCGACAACGGCATCAACATCTCCCTCGCCGAGCAGCACTCCTTCCCGCTCTCAGACGTCTTCAAGTTCCTCACCGAGCACACCGCCAAGGAACTCCTCGAGCAAGCCGCCATCGCCAGCCCCATCTTCAAAAACCGCTGGCGCTGGGCCGCCGGACGCTCCCTACAGTTGCTCCGCATGTCCAAGGGCAAGCGCATAGCCCCGCAAATCCAGCGCACCCGTTCCGACGATCTCATGGCCAACGTCTTCCCCCAGGCCGCAGCCTGCTTTGAGACCATCGTCGGCGACATAGAAATTCCCGACCACCCCCTCGTCCGCGAGGTCATGCAGGACGTCCTCCAGGAGGCGATGGACCTCGAAGGCCTCATAGAAATCCTGCGCGGAATCGAGCAGGGAACCATCCGCTGCCTCGCCGTCGATTCCCCCATCCCCTCCGTCTTCGCGCATGAGCTCATCAACGCCATGCCCTACGCCTACCTCGACGAAGCCGGAGCCGAAGAGCGCCGTGCCCGCGCCACCACTCTCCGCCGAGGCCTCCCCGCCACAGCCGAAGACGCAGGCCGCCTCGACCAGGCCGCCATCGACACCGTCCGCCGCCAGCTGTGGCCTGATCTCCGCGACGAACATGAGCTCCACGACCTCCTCCTCACCCTCACCATCCTCCCCCTCGCCACCCTCGACACCGAACCCGTCCAGGACTGGCCCATCTTCTACGAGCGCCTCCTCCGCACCAACCGCGTCCAAACCATAGACTGCGCCGGCAAACCCTGCTGGGTCCCCACCGAACGCCTTCAATCGGTAGCCACCCTCTTCACCTCTCCCACCACCACCTCGACCGTCCTTCCCCCTCAGGCCGTCATTCTGAGCGAAGCTCAGAACCTCAGTATTTCGCCCGAAGCGCCACAACCCTTACCCCTCACCCCAGAATCCGCCACCCTCTCCCTGGTCCAGGGCTGGCTCCAAATCCTCGGCCCCACCACCGCCAACGCCCTGGCCACCCGCCTCAACCTCTCCCCCGCGCAAATCTTCCAATCCTTCCTAACCATGGAACTCCAGGGCCTCTTACTAAGAGGCACCTTCGAACTCCCCCCCACACAAATCGACCACGAGATCGAGTGGTGCGAACGCCGCATCCTCCAGCGCATCCACCGCCTCACCCTCGGCACCCTCCGCAAACAGATTGAGCCCGTCTCCCCCGCCGTCTACATGCGCTGGCTCCTCGGCTGGCAGCACCTCGCCCCGCAAACTCAACTCTCTGGCGAAGAAGGCCTATTAGAAGTCCTCTCCAAACTAGAAGGCTTTGAAGCCCCCGCCGTCGAGTGGGAACGCACCCTCCTCCCCGCCCGCGTCGCCAACTATGACCCCCGCTGGCTCGACTCCCTCTGCCTCTCCGGCGCAGTAGGCTGGGGCCGAGTCTCCCCCCACCCCGCCTGGTCCACCGGAGACGGCGGAGCACCCCGCCGCGTCATCCCCACCAACGCCGCCCCCATCACCTTCTACATCCGTGAATCAGCCGAGTGGCTCCCCGCCGCACTAGCGGCCCAATGCGTCGACGAATCCAATCTCCTCAAAGCCTTAAGCCAGGACGCCCTCACCATCCGGGCCCTCCTCGCCCAGCGCGGAGCCTGCTTCTCCAACGACCTCCAGCGCATCACCGGCCTCACCCGCCAGCAGACCCAGCACGCCCTCTGGGAGCTAGCCACCGCCGGCCTCGCCTCCGCAGACGGCTTTGACCAACTCCGCGGCATGATGGACCCCCGCCGCAAAGCTGCCGCCGCAACCCCCACCACATTAGCCCGCAAATCCGCCGCTCGCACCACCGCAGGCCGCTGGTCCCTCCTATGCGAAGAGCATGGACCCAGCGAAAATCCGGGTGCCCCACGTCCCGATTCTGGGACGTGGGTTCCTCATACTACCTTTGAAGCCCGTAGAGCCGAAGCCCAGGCCCACTCCATCGCCAACGCCCGCCGCCAATCCGCCGCACACGACTCCGCCGCCCGCATGCTCCTCTGTCGCTACGGTGTCCTCTTCCGTGACCTCCTCGAGCGCGAATCCAACGCACCCAAATGGCGCGATCTCCTCCCCATCCTCCGCCGCCTGGAAGCCCGCGGCGAACTCCGCGGAGGCCGTTTCGTCACCGGCTTCAGCGGCGAGCAGTTCGCCCTTGCTGAAGCCGTAGACTCCCTCCGCGCCTCCCGCAACCAGGCCTCCGACCACGAGATCACCGTAGCCGGAGCCGACCCCATGAACCTCATCGGAATCGTCATCCCCGGCGACCGCGTCCCCGCCGTCCCAGGCCGCTCCACAAAGTTCCGCAACGGTGTCAGTGTCCAAGACCCCACCAAACCTTCATCTCCTGAACCCGAATCCACCTTCACCCAGCCCACACCTGAGCCATCCACCATAGGATTATTCCAATAGCCGATGACCCAACCCATCCCGGAAGACCAGGCCGACCCAACCGAACTCTCCCCCGAAGACTTTTACTTCGACGGTCCCTACATGGTCTTCACCGCCGCCTACCACCTCAAACGCGGCTACTGCTGCAACTCAGACTGCCGTCACTGCCCCTATAAATAAAGTGCGTGCCATGATCGGGCCCGGGGCCTGAAGTCCAGACTTAACCCTCATGGATAGAAGACTTTAGATACTTTTCCCCTGGTAGGGGCAAGGGGTCGATTTCCTCAATCCGGCTTACTCAACTCCGCCGGCAACGTCGGCACAGCAACCGAAGCCAGAGCCCGCTTCGACGACCCCATCGCCTTGGCATTCTGCTCCAGCAGCAGCACCCGCGGATCGACCCGGTAAGCCTCCAGCCCCCGAGCCCCCACCATCTCCGCCCCCAGATCCAGCCCCGCCTCGCTCGCCTTGGTCAGCCAAGCCATGACGGCCACATCGTCATGCCCCAGTGCCGCCACCTTCGCGAGCTCAAAGCAAAACCGCCCTCGCTCCGTCGCGGAAAGCACCCTCGCCTGAATCCCATTCCCCCCATCCGGCCGGAACACATTCGCATCCAGCTTGTAGGCCTTCGCAAACTCCCGCCGAGCGCTCTCATAGTCCTTCAACTGGAAGTAAGCCGTAGCCAGGTTGGCATGAAACACCGCATTCCTCTTCTCGAACTTCACCGCCCTGGAGTAGTCCGTCAGCGCACTCCGGTAGTTCCCCGCAAAGTACTCCGTAGCCCCCAGATTGTTCCACCCCGCCCCCACCTTCGGCTGCAGCGCCACCACCTTAGCAAAATAAAGCCGCGCAGCCGCAGGCTGAGACAGCGTCAACTGAGTAATCCCAATCCGGTTCAATAAGCGAGGCACATCGCCGCCCCGATTCAACGCAAATTGGTAGTACTCCAGCGCATCCTCGTCGAACCGCCGTGCCCGCAGCACATCCCCCTCAAGCTCCAGGCGAGCAGCCGTAGCCGTCCTCGGATCAGGCAGGTACGGCTCCAGCAACAGCCAGTCCGGCATTTGGTGCCGCTCCAGCTTCGCCATATCGCCGGCGCTCCGCATCCCCTGTCCAAGCAGCCCAGGGTCCAGCGCTAAGAGAGCCGTAAATCCAATCAGTAGGGAAGTGATGATGCGCCGCGTATCCATGACATTCGACCTCCAGGTCGCGCATGTAGCTGACTATCCAGGCAGGCCAACATACTGCGCTTCCCATTGATCTTCGTCAAGGGAAAATTATGGCGCAGGCGCAGGAGCACCCGCGGCCGTTGGAACCGCAGCCGGAGAAACTGGAGCCACCCCACCCGCGGCATTCACCTGCATCGCCAGCCGCGGAAAGCTGAAGCTCCCACCCGCATCGTCGATCACGTTCACTTGGCACACATACGTCCCCGGCTTCAACGGAGCCAGCGGCACGTCGAACTGAAACGACACCGCCCCGCGCTCCGGACTGTTGATCGCCGTAGCCTCCACCAGCGGCGTCTCGTAGACCTTCACGCCCCCCAGCAGGAACTCGATGCTCGTCAGTACCCGCACCCCGCCAATCGGCGGCCGCCGCGTCATGCCTGCCGGCACCACTGCCGTCTCAGCCTTCTGGTGCGCCGGATCGTAGACCTCGTAAAGGAAGTACAGGTGTTGATCCTGCCGGAACACATGTGGAATATTCGGAATCCACTCCACCCCATCCCGGATCAACGGATTCACCGCCTTCTTATCCGCATTCGGCACCCGCTGACTCGCCAGCACAATCGAGCTCAGCTTCATCGGCACCTTCTTCAGATCCGGCACATTCAGATCCGTCTCAAAGCTCCCCATCAGCCCCGTCTGGTTCTCCCGAACCACAAACTTCAGGTGGTACCGCCCCGGCGCCAGCGTAAAGCCAGTCGAGTACTGGATGTTCTTCCGCTGCACCTGCTGCGCCGCATCCAGCGCCAGCTTCACCGTATCGCGTATGTTCCCCACCGCGATGCCCTGCGCGTTCTTCACCTGTCCCACCACATCCAGCGTCGCCTTGTCCTTATCGCCGTTCTTCAGGAACGGAATCTGAGACCCCGGCACGATCAGGCTGATCGGCACAAAGAACCGGTTATCCTCCATCCGGAAGTAAAGCGCCTGCAGGTAAACAGAAACATCCGTAGCAGGCAGATCGCTGCGCAACTGCTCCGTCAACTGAACCTCGCGGTCCTCCGTCTTCGAGTGCTGGAAGTCCGCCGGAGCATAATACCCAGGCCTGTATTCCAACTTCACATCGTTCCGGTTCAGCTTCACGGTCAGGTGCCGGAAGCTCCCATCCCGCGCCGGATTAGTTGAGCGAAATCCAAGAATGTAATAAGCCTCCGTGTCATGTTGTACCTGCTGAAACACTGGAGCAAAGTCATTCGAGTCACTAAAGAACTTGCCACCCGTATCCGACGCCAGCGTCCCCAGCGTCTCCTGCGAGGCGAAGTTGCCCTGCAGGTTACTCTGCATCGAAGCGCCGCTATAAGCAGCCGTCCCCCGCAGACTTCCCGTCGATGCATTCCCCACCGGAGGCAGCGCCTCCAACCCACGCGAGTCCACGCTATAGATCGCCATGTTCGCCTTCACGGCCTCATTCGTAGCAGCCCGCATGCTCGCCTGATTCTCAATGCCTTGCCGCGTCAGCCCACCGGAAAAATACAACATGCTCTTACGCGAATCCACCCGCTCCAAACTCTTCGCAATCTGCTGAATCGCATACAACTCTTTGTCGGTATTTAGCGCCGCATACTCACTGTCATCCGCGGCAAAGGTCGATCCATCATCCGCCGTCGCATCGGTCGAGCCCGTCGTCCCGCCCGCCGCAAACCCCGCGGACTGCGTCCCGTTGTACTTGCCCAGCCCCTTCAGAAGAGCAGCCTTATCCGCCGTGAAGTCCTGATCCATCGTCAGTCCAGTATCCAGACTCACCAGCGCCACCAGGTCCGCCGGCTGCATCTTCTTGTTCACAAAATCCTGCGCGCTCTGTACCGCCCGATCGATATCCTCCGGCTGCATGCTGCTGATGTCGAAGAAGAAAACCATCAGCCGATGGTCCCGCAAATCCTTCGGATCGGCCGCCAGATCCCGGTTTAGCAGATCCGCAATCTTCGCCTTCCCGCTCACGGTGCTCTTCTCAGCCAGCACCGCCGCCTGATCCACATTCTGGTAGTCGAAGCTTGCCATCTTCTGCGGCTTGCCATTCTCCAGAATCGTAAAGTCGGACCCCTTCAGATCCTTCACCACCGCACCGGTCTTCTTGTCGCGCGCAATCACATTCGTCAGCACGATGTTGGAATCCACCCGCAGCGTAAACGTCTGCGGCTGCTGCGCATCCTGGGCAGCAGCCATCGCCGGCCCCAGAGCCATCACCGCCGCCAACCCCAAACCGACACCCTTACGCCATAACGCCATCGTGAACCTCACACTGCCTCATCACTGCATCAACACTACCCAACCACTGCCTCATCACTGTCTCTAGAACCTGTACCGAGCCAGAAACGTAACCGTCCGTGCCGAAGCCGTGCTCGTCACCTGCCCAAACGAAGCCGAAGTCACACTCGTATCGATCCCGCTATACCGCACCGTATTGAATGCGTTCATCCCCGTGAACCGGCCCTCAATCGATCGCGTCCCCCCAAGCTGCACCGTTCTGCTCAAAGTCAGGTCCGCTGCAATCGTCCCGGGCCCTTCAATCGAGTTTCGCGAAGCCGTCCCATACCCGCTCGCAGGAGCCACAAACGCCGCCGGATTGAACCACTGGTTGATGTTCTTGGCGCCCGCATTGATCGGCTGTGAGAACACCCGGTCCGGACGAAACGTAGCCGTACCACCCGCCGCCAGCTCGGCCGCGCTGTTCGTGAACTGCGGTGTAAAGTAGGACCCCGTCGCAAACGTAAAGTCCCCGCTGACGGAGAATCCATCCATGATCTTCGAAGCCACACCACCCTTCGATAGGAAAGCCCGGTTCGGCCCGAACGGCAACTCGATCACATAGTTTCCCGTCAGCTTGTGCCGCACATCAAAGCTGGAGTTGCTCTCCTCCAAGTCCAGCCGTCGGCTGTTCTGCACCGTCGAAGCCCCATTCACGCCCACGCCGCCAATCGAGCTCGCATTATCGATCGCGTGCCCATACTGATAAAGCAGTTGCAGTGAGATGCCCTTCTCCAGCCTCTTCCGCGCACTCACCACAAGTTGCTGCAACCGCGACGAAGCCGCCGAATCCTCAAACGTAAACGCCTGCGCGTTCCCGGTCGTCACCGTAGTCGCGTTAGCATTCGGCGCAGTCACCACGTCCAGGTCGCCGCCCTTGCTCCCGTTGTACCCAACATTCACCACCACGCCATGCGGCAGAGACTTTTGGATATCCACGTTGTAGACCTGCACATGCCCCAACCGATAGTCCTTGTTCACCGCATACGTATTCGTAATCGCCTTGCTCGAGCAGCCAAACCCGTTCGCCAGCGTCATATTCGCAATCGTGCATCCTGAAGCGTTTGCAGTCGTCGCCAACACATTGTTCTGCGTCACCGCAAACGGCGGCTGGAACGCCAGCGACTGCGCAAACGTAGCGAACTGCCCCGTATTGAAGTTGATCCCATACCCCGCCCGGATCACCGTCTCCTTCAGGAACGAAGGTCGCCACGCCACACCGAACCGCGGCGAGAACATATTACGGTCCGGGTTCACCAGCGACCGCGGATACTTACCGCCAAACGTCCCCGTCCCACCCGGCTGCACTGCATCCACGCTCGTAAAGTCCGCATTGTGATCCAAATTGGAGAGCCGGTTGTACTTCTCCACATAAGGCGAGAAGTACTCAAACCGCAGCCCATAGTTCAGCGTCAGTCCGCGTGCAAGCCTGAAGTCATCCTGCGCATACGCATCCCCGATGTTCGCCCGCAGATACGTCTTGAACAGCCCTGCCTGGATCGTCGTCTGCTGCGGCTGTCCCAGCAGTAAATCCGCCAGTGCAGAACCGGACCCAGGCTGAGATGTCGACGTGTTCCCCTTGTCGCTCGCGCTCTCCGTCACAAACCCCGAGAAGGTAAACGCTCCCAGCGGATTGTTACCACCCAACTGATCCGCATGAACCCGCCGCAGATCCACCCCAAACCGATAGTTGTGCTTCTTATGCCCATAGCTCACAAAGTCGCTGAATGAGATGGTCTGGTTGATACGGCTCACCGGCACCGTCTCGCTGATGCTGCTGAACGTCGTCAGCCCAATCCGCGGCACGCCGTTATAAAACCCCTGCTGCGCCAGTTGCGCGCTCTGGCTCGGCACCGCGATCCCCGCCGCAGCCGTAGGATTCAACGACTGCCCCGTAAAGTAGTTCCTCGTCTCCGTGTTCGACCGGTTCCAGTTCAGCGTCGCGTTATTCGTCACACGCCCATACCCAACCGTGTACCCTGCAGAAAGCCCATACCCATTCGTCTGCGTCTTCCCGCCCAGGATCGGCACGAAGTTCCTCGCATCCGTTGCCGCGCGCGAGAAGCTGAAGTTCGCATTGAAGTTCTGCCGCAGCGTCTTCGGCGCATTCGCCTGTGACCTGCGCCCACCGCCGCCTCCACCGCCGAACGGTCCAAACCCGCCCGCCCCAAAGTTCCTCACAAACCGCAGTGACCCATTCGTCGAGTTGGTCCCGGAGGTCGTCACCTCCTGGTAGTTCTGCGTCGTCGCCCCATTGATATTCGGCAGCGGATAGTAGTTCAGCAGCGCCCGAGCCTGCGGCGTGATCTGCGCGTTCGGGATAATGCTCCCCACATACTGCGTCCCCGTCACCGGGTTATAGATCGGCAGCGCCCTCGGCGCACCGGACAGATTCGCATCCGTATTAACCAGAGCCCCATTCACCAGCGCCTGTCCACGCTCATCCAGCGTAGGCACCGTAGCCGTGTAGTTCTGCGGCGAGATGTTCCGCACCCCGGTCACATTCAAAAAAACAAACTGCTTCGAACTCGCCTTCACCAGCCCCGGTATCCCCGGAGACCCCGTCAGGCTCACTCCAAACCGGTTCTGCTGCGAGCTCAAAAACGGCTGCGGCTGCTGCGGCAATCCGCCGTTCTCCAGCGCCAGCAGGCTCGGCACGGAAGACTGCTGCGCCTGCAAAGCCGGAAAGCCGCCCTGATAGAAGATCGCCCCATGCGGAGTCGTCGGATTGAACCCTCTGAACCCGCCACCCCCACCGCCTCGTCCACCACCACCGCCCCCTCGTCCACCACGTCCTCCGCCACCACCCGGCCCAGCCCCACCCATCAGCCCGCCCAGCATCCCCACCACCGCATCCAACTGATCACTCGCTCCACCACCCTGCGCCCGAGCCCTAGCCTGCATATCCTCAATCCGCTGCCGCAGATCATCCTCATTGATCCCCGCCAACCCATTCGTCTGCCCTACCTGCCCACTCACCGCAACCGAGTCCCCTCCGCCCGCGTCCCCCAGCCCACTCAACGAGGGCAGGGAAGCCCCCACCACCCCGCCGCCCGCCGTAGCATCCGTCTGTTCCCCCAGGTCCCCACCCCCCAGCACACTCAAAGATTGCGTCCCACGCCCAATCGCACTCGCCAACGCCCTGGTCGTCGCGGTCGTCGCCGCAGCCTCCTGCGCCGCCGCCCGTGAAGCCAGCTCCATCCCGAACTCCGCCACCTGATCCGTAGCCTCCGCCGTGATCCTGACCTCCTTCGTCAGCGAAGCGAACGCCGCCAACTCCACCTTCACCACATACCGCCCCGTGCGCGGAATCGTCATGGCATACGCGCCGTTGACATCGGTCGTCGTCGCATACTTCTTGCCCGTCAGCGTATTGGTCGCCGTTACCGCGACGCCCGGCAGCGGCACCGTCCCCGCCTTCACAAAGCCCTTGATCGTCCCGCCCGCGGTTGCCGCCGCCGGAGCCTGCACTGCCGAAGTAACAGCAGGAGCATCCTGCCCACCAGCCACCCGCACTCCAGCCAGCAAAGCCACCATCAACCCACGCTTCATCCCCATTACTTCGTCTCCGGAGCAGGCTTGGCAGCACCGCCAGCAGCAGCAGCCCCATCCTCACCCTGCCTCCGACCCCCACGCCGAGCACCCGGCTCACCCACACGCAGCTCCGTCGGCACAAACACCCCACCCTTCAGCGCCCCCGGCCCCCCAACCATATCCCCCACCTTCACATCCCCCAGCGTGATGCTCTCGCCATCGCCCCCTGGCGCAGCACCCGCGCCACCCGCAGCACCTTGCCCCCGCCGCCCACCGCCACTACCCGCACCCAACCCACCGTCCCCCATCATCATCTGCATCCCGCGCCCACCGCGCTTGAACGACGTGTCCTCATCCACCTGGATCACCTGCGTCACCCCATCCGCGCGCAGAATCGTCAGCTTCACCTCGTCGATCGCCGTCACCTTACCCGCGATGTAGCTCTTGCCCATCGCTTCCTTGGCCTTCTTGATCTGCTCCGCGTCCACCACCGTCACAAACATCGCATGCACGGTCTTGTTCGGACGATCCACCTCACCCATCGCCCCTACACCATCGCCCACATGCACGTCCGCGTACTTTATCGGATCGCGCCCCTTACGCACCTGCGTATTCGGTGTCACCGCCACCTGGAACACCTCACCCCTCTCCGTCTTCACCGTCAGGTGATCCGGCGCAACCGCCGTAATCGTCCCCCGAACCATCCGCCCCGCGCCCATCGCCACCGCGGGCTGCTGATCCGTTCCCACCTGCCCCAAAGCCAAAGCCGGCACCAGAACCACCGTCCAGAAACACCTGCGAATCAACGTCCCAGCCTTCACGGAACACCATCCTGCTCTTGAAATGACTTGCTTGGGGAAACTAATCATACAGACGAGCTTCGCGACAGAAAGACTCGCCCCTCAATCTTCTAATTGAATACAATTATGGATACGATTGCATGGGATAAACTTTGCCCATGCCGCCGGTACCATCCCATCATCATCACGAACATCACTTCCAATCCACAGAAACCGTCCGCGACATCGTCATCGGCCTCTCCGACGGTCTCACCGTCCCCTTCGCCCTCGCCGCAGGCCTCTCCGGCGCTCTATCCAACGCCCACCTCGTCGTCCTCGCCGGCCTCGCAGAGATCGCCGCCGGCTCCATCGCCATGGGCCTCGGCGGATACCTCGCCGCCCGTGGCGACGCCGAGCACTACGCCTCGGAACTCCGTCGCGAACAAGACGAAGTCGTCACCCGCCCCGAAGATGAAGCAGAAGAGATCTACGAGATATTCGCCCGCTACGGCGTCTCCCGCCCCGCCGCCACCCCGGTCCTTGAAGCCCTCCAGCAGAACCCAACCGCCTACGTCGACTTCATGATGCGCTTCGAACTCGGCCTGGAAGAACCCGCCGCCAATCGAGCCCATCTCTCCGCCGCCACCATCGCCGCCAGCTACATCGCCGGGGGCATCATCCCCCTGCTCCCATACATGCTCCTTAGCGATAACGCCGCAGCCCTCCGCCTCTCAGTAGTCATTACCTTGCTGGCCCTCGCCATCTTCGGAGCCATCAAGGGGCGCCTCTTAGGCACCGGCACCCTCCGCAGCGCACTCCAGACCACCCTCATCGGAGGCGCCGCCGCCGCAGCAGCCTACGCCCTCGCCCGTCTCCTCAACCACGCCTGAGCCATCACACCACCTCAGGTTTTTTGTGAATCAAGGACACCGCAATCGTCAGCGCCAGAATCCCCACAATCACCCCCAGCGAGACCAGCGGCCCAACCTCATACCACTCCGCCGCCAGCATCTTCACCGCCGCAAACGCCAGCACCGCAGCCAGCCCATAATGCAGGTACCGGAGCTGCTTCAGCGCCTTAGCCAGCAGGAAGAACAAGCTCCGCAGACCCATCACCGCCAGGATGTTGGACGTATACGCAATGAACGGATGCCGCGTTATCGAAAGCACCGCTGGAATTGAATCCAGCGCAAACACCACATCAGAGAACTCAATCGCAATCAATGCCAGGAACAGCATCGTCATCATGCGGCGACCGTTCTCCCGCACAAAAAAGCTCTTCTGCGTCATCGACACAGGATGCAGCCGCGAAACCCACCCAATCCAAGCCGGCGGCTTGTCCGCGTCCTCTTCCTTCTCCGGCATCACCAGCCGCACAGACGCCACCAGCAGCAGCACCGCAAACACGTAGCTGATCCAGTGAAAGCGCGTCAGCAGCCCAATCCCCGCCGCAATGAACGCCCCCCGCATCACGATCGCGCCCAGCACTCCCCAGAACAGCACCCGTGGCTGATGCGTCGCCTCAATCCGAAACACCTTGAACAGCAGCAGAAACACAAACAGGTTGTCGATCGAGAGCGATTCCTCCAGCGCATACCCCGCCAGGAACTGCGTCGCGTTCGCTCCATCCATCGTCTTCCAGACAAACGCCGCAAACACAAACGCAGCCGCAACCCACATCACCGTCGCCACAACAGCGTTCCGATGCTGCCGCCGCAGCTTCTCCGTCTCCCCCAGCCGCGCCATCCCAACGCGCGAGAAAAGAAGCTCGCCCGCAAGCAGAACCACCAGCGCAAGATGGAAGCCGATCCAATGACTCAACGGAGTTGCCATGTGCCTTTGATGGTAACTGTTTGCCCTGAGACCCGGTGCCGGATACGATTGCGTGTGTTCAAGCTGCACACTTCAGGAGGATAGGATGTTCAAAGCACTTTGTGCGGCATTGGTAATGGCCGGATTGACCGGCGTAGCAGCAGCTCAGGCCCCCGCCGGAGCACCAGCAGGCGCAACCGGTATCTGCAAGGATGGAACCTACTCCACCGCACCCGCAAAGAGCGGCGCCTGCGCCGGCCATAAGGGCGTGCAGACCTGGTACGTCGCCAGTGCAATGCCCGCACCCAAGCCCGGCGCCACCTCCCCCAGCCTCCCCGCACCCACACCGGTCAAGACAGCACCGGCAGCCATGCCAGCCCCCACCCCAGCCGCCGCGGCGCAGTCTGCGCCCAAGCCCGGCCCTGCAGCCGCAGCAGCAGCCAAGCCCCAGGCCGCCGGAGGCGGACACGGACTCGTCTGGCTCAACACCGGCAGCAACGTCTACCACTGCTATGGCACGGAGTACTACGGCAAGACCAAGGCCGGAGCGTACATGTCGGAGGCTGAAGCCAAAGGCAAGGGAGCCCACGGAGTCAAGGGAGCCACCTGCGAAGGGAAGTAGCCAAGGTATAAAGGGCCGGGGCCGCCAGGCCTCGGCAACCCGCCTTACCGCTGATCGATCAGGTGAACCATCTCCAGGAACAAATCAGCCGAGATCTGCAACGAAGCCGCACTGATCTTGTCGATCGAATCCTGCGCCGTATGGTGATACGCATAGTCGCCCGTCTTCTCATCCAGCGGACCATACTCATAGTCGATCACGTCCAGCACCGGCACCCCCCGCTTGGCAAACGGCACAGTATCGTCCTGGATCGGCGTATTGCTCTTATAGATCGACTTCTCATGCCCCGTATTCTTGGCCGCCACCTTGAACAGGTCCAGCAGCGCAGGCGTGGAAGCATCGTCATGATCGATATTCAGATCCTTGTCGCCGATCATGTCCGCATTCAAAAACGCCTTCAGATGCCCCAGCGTCCCATCCTGAGACCACTTCGCCGCCAGGTGCCTTGACCCATACAACGAGTCCGAAGGCCCCCACGTCTTCACCGCCTCTTCGCCATCGAAGAACACCAGCCACACGCTGTATCCCTCCGGCGGATGCGCCCGGAAGTACTCGCCAAACTCCATCAGCAGCGCGGACGTGCAAGCTCCATCATTCGCCCCCACAAAGTTGATGTCCTTCAGCGGATAGTTCGTCTCATAGTGCGACCCCAGCACGATCACGCCATCCTTCTTGCCCGGATACTTGACGATGATGTTGTGCATCGTCTGCATCCCCGCCGGGGTCGTCGCCGTAAACGTATCCACCTCCATCCGGTGGTCCGCATTCTCCTTGTTGAAGTGCCCTTCAATGAACTTCTCCGCCGCCGCATGACCCGGAGACCCATTGAACCGCTTCGGCGCAGCCGCCAGGTACTCCTTCGTCAGGGCATAGGTCGCCGCGCCTGAAACCTTCGCCTTAGCCGGCGCACCCCAGGCCGAACCCGCCCCAAACACCATCGCCATCAGCAAAACAGCATACTTCTTCATGAGGCCTTCAGCTCCTTGGCTTTCCTGCGATTCGGATTGACGAACACGGCAATCACCACGCCCAGCCCATAAAGCACCAGCATCGGCGACGCAAAGATGCACATGCTGATCGGGTCCGGCAGCGGACAGATGATCGCCGTAATCAGAAAGATGATCAACACGGCGTAGCGAATATGCTTCAGCAGAAACTTCGCATCCACAATCCCGAACAGTGAAAGAAAGAAGATCAAAATCGGTAGCTCAAACGTAATCCCCAGCCCCAGAATGATCGCCAGGAAGAACCCCGTATAGTCCTCGATCGTGATGATCGGCTGAAATCCCTTGCCGAACCCATTGATCAGCGTGCTCAGCGCCCCCGGCAGAATGTACCGGTACCCAAACCACGCTCCCGCCAGAAACAGCCCCACCGTCGATCCCATGAACGGCCACACATACCGCTTCTCATTCGCATACATCCCCGGCGAGATAAACAGCCAGAGCTGATACAGAATGAAAGGGCTCGCAATGATCGCCCCACCCACCAGAGCCGTCTTGATATACAGATTCAGCGGATCGGTCGGATGCGTAAACGCCAGCTTCATCCCCAGGTCGTTCAGCGGCTTCTGGATATACCCGAACAGCCTCACATGGAAGATATAAGCCACGCCAAACCCGCACAGCAGCGCGATCACCGCCCGAATCAGCCGCTTCCGCAGCTCGTCCAGGTGCTCCATCAGCGTCATCCCCGGCAGGTCAGCCCGGTCCGCCACATTCGCTCGTACGTTATCGATCAGGTCAGCCATTGCTCGCAGCCTCTTGATGCTCTTCCTGTTGCTCGTGCCGAGCTTCAACCTCAGGGTCCGCCGTATGCGGAATCGAGTCGAACGCCCCGCTCACAGAACCACCACCGCTCCGAGCCACAGGCAACCCCGTATCCGGAGGCATCAAATCCAGATCCCCGGAAGAAGCGATCGGCAGCGGAGTCGGCGTCTCCACAGCCACCGCCTCGGGAACATCCCCAGCCAGATGAATCCGGTTCTCCCCCACATCCACAAGCGAATCCATAGAAGAAACATCATTGTGCGGATGCTCAGGCTCCGGCATATCCGCGTGCAGCAGCGGAGCCACCGGCGCGGCAGCCTCCATCGCTGCAATCTTCTTCTGCTGTTCGGCCTGCTCGGAGATCCGCAGTTCGTCTTCCATCTGCATGCGGAAGTCCGCCGATGCACGGCGAAACTCCCCCATCAGCTTGCCGACCTGCCGCGCAATGCCGGCAAGCCCCTTGGGACCGAAGAGCAGGAGACCGAGAAGGATAATGAATGCGCTGTCTTGAAAGCTGGGCATAGCTGTTCGGATGATAAATGCTCAAAGCAACACCCGGCAGCCGCGCCGAAGGAATATCCCATCCGTCCCCCCCACCGGCCCGAATCGTTTTCCCCAAAAAGGTGTCTAATAGAACCAAGGCGAGTCCTATCGCCGATATGCAGGTTGCAACATCCCCGTGGGTTGGGTCCTGGCCTATCGATGGCCAGGTACAGCGAATCCACTGCAGCCCCAGTTTTTGACTGGATAGACGTCAGTGCTTTCAACATCCCCGTCCCCCGGCCCGGCCAAGCGCCTCCGTGAGACTGAAGGCGAGTAAAACGTGAGTGTTGTCCTAATTGAAGAATCCCCAGCCGAGGCCATACGCCAGGCCTGCCCCCTGGACCACTACCTCTCCCAGCCCGACCACACCATGGACGCCCGTATCGCAGCCGCCCGTGCCAAACTCGGCAAACAAGCCCTCATCCTCGGCCACCACTATCAGCGAGACGAAGTCATCCGCTTCGCAGACTTCACCGGCGATAGCTACAAGCTCAGCAAGGTAGCCGCTGAAACCGACGCCAAATACATCCTCTTCTGCGGCGTCCACTTCATGGCAGAGAGCGCAGACGTCCTCGCCCAGCCCTGGCAGACCGTCATCCTCCCGGACCTCAACGCCGGCTGCTCCATGGCCGACATGGCAGAGATCGGCCAGGTAGAAAACTGCTGGGACTCTTTGGAGCGTCTAGGCGTAGGCGAAGGCCTCATCCCCCTCACCTACATGAACTCCGCCGCCGACATCAAAGCCTTCTGCGGAGAGCGCAACGGCCTCGTCTGCACCTCGTCCAACGCTCCCGGAGCCTTTGACTGGGCGTTCGCCCGTGGCCAGCGCATCCTCTTCCTCCCTGACCAGCACCTCGGCCGCAACACCGCCTTCGCCATGGGCATCCCCATGGACCAGATGGTCGTCTGGGACCCCTACATGATCAACGGCGGAGTAGACCCCGCCCGCCTCAAGGCCGCCAAAGTCATCCTCTGGAAGGGCCACTGCAGCGTCCACCAGCGCTTCCTCCCCCAGCACGTAGACCGCATCCGCGCCGAAGAGCCCGGCATGAAGGTCATCGTCCACCCGGAGTGCCGATGGGAGGTCTGCCAGAAGGCCGACGCCCTCGGCTCGACAGAAAAAATCATCGAGTACATCGAGAAATCCCCCGAAGGCTCCAGCTTCGCCGTAGGCACGGAGATCCACCTCGTCAACCGCCTCGCAGCCCGCTTCGCCCCCCTCGGCAAGCGCGTCATCACCCTGGACGATTCCGGCTGCCTCTGCACCACCATGTACCGCATCTCCCCCGCCCACCTCGCCTGGACCCTTGAGAACCTCGTCGAAGGCAACGTCGTCAACCGCATCAAGGTCTCGGACGATACCAAGCACTGGGCAAAGGTAGCCCTCGACCGTATGCTCGAAGTCAGAACCGAAACCGCAGCCTCCGCACCCATGAAGGCATAAGCACCGGAGGAATCGTAGTTTGAGCAAGATCTTCACCCTGGGCGAAGCCCAGACTCTCATCCCCGTGCTCGGCTCGCTCGTCAGCCGCGCACGGGATGCCGCCGTACGCGCCAACGAGATCGAATCCGAGATGCAGGACCTCAGCCAGCGCATCTTCCTCTCCGGCGGCCTCCACGTAGACGTCACCGCCGCCGCCCGCCGCCGCGCGGAGCGAGACAAATCCGTCCAGTCCGCCAAATCCACCATCGATGAGATCGAAGAAATCGGAGCCGCCGTCACAGACCTCAGCGAGGGTTCCCTGGAACTCCCATCCGAGCTCCAAAGCCGCCCCATCCTCCTCTGCTGGTCCCTCGGCGAGCCGGAGATCGCCCACTGGCGCGAACCCGAAGACGAAGCCGACGTCCGCCGCGATGTAGACGACCGCTTCGGACGCGAACGCCCCAACTAAACCTCTAGTACCCTCAAACCTGTGTGCTTCTCAGCAACAGCGAACTTCGTAGGCAGCGGCGTCCTCGGCACGCTCGGCGTAGCCACCCTCCCCAAGGTCAAGCACCGCCGCGAACTCCTCTTCGCCGCCCTTCCAACCCTCTTCGCCGTCCATCAGTTCATTGAGGGCTTCGTCTGGCTCGGCCTCGACGGCTACCTTTCAACCGCCGTCGTCCACAACATGGGCGCAGCCTTCGTCCTCTACGCCCAGGGCCTGCTGCCATTCCTCATGCCCCTCAGCATCCAGCTTTTTGAGCCCACCATCCCCCGTCGCCGAGCCATGCTCCCCTTCACCATCCTCGGCGGCCTCACCACCCTCTACATGCTCTGGGCCCTCATGGCTTACCCCCTGCAGGTTTACGTCGAACGCAACAGCATCGTCTACGTCAACCAGGGCACCAACTACACCACCCTTGCCGTCCTGTACATCATCGCCACCTCCGGCTCCCTCTTCTTCTCAAAGCTCAAGCCCATGATCTGGTTCGGCGTTGCCAACCTCATCGCCCTCCTCTTCACCATGGCGGTCAAGCGTTACGCCTTCACCTCCGTCTGGTGCGCCTACGCCGCCGTAGCCAGCATCATCATCCTCGCCTACTTCTGGAAGACCTCCAAACAGCGCCCCTACCACTACGCCCAGCCTGCTTAGGCCTCCGGCTACTTCATCACCACGACCTCCAGATACTCACCCGGCAGCGCCATCGTCCCATCCTCAGCCCGGTTCAGGCCTCCTGCCAGCTCCAGCAGATCCGCCCGCAAACCGGCCTGCCCGCCCGCATCCAGCGCCGCAAACGTCTTGTTCATCGGCCCGTAGTACGTCTTGAACGTCTCCAGCCAGTCCTCCGTGGAAAGCGCCCGGAACGTGTACACCCTCTTCACAATCTCCAGCTTCGCCGCCCCTGCGAAAAGCTCCTTCAGCCCATCCTCGGTCCCCCAGACAAACGGCGGCTTCAGCCCCGGTGCCGGCGGAATATACTTACCGATCGTCTTGAAGATCTGCCCCACAAACCCCGCAGGCGTCCAGTTCACCAGCCCGATCTTCCCTCCCGCCTTGCACACCCGCATCAACTCATTCGCCGCCCGCTGCTGGTTCGGCGCAAACATCACCCCCACAGTCGAGATCACCGCATCGAACTCCCCATTCCCAAACGGCAGGTTCTCCGCATCCGCCTCCAGAAACTCGATCCTGAACCCCTCCGCCGCCGCCCTCATCTTCCCCCGTTCCAGCAGCGCCGGCACATAATCCGTACTCACCACCCTGCACCCCCGCCTCGCCGCCGCCAGAGACGAATTCCCATGCCCCGCCGCCACATCGAGCACCCGCCAACCGCTCCTTACATCCATCGCCTCGCACACCAGCTCGCTCGCCAGCAGCAGCGCACTCCCAATCACCGCAAAATCCCCCGTAGCCCACGCCGCCTGCTGCTTCACCTTGATCGCATCGAAATCCATTCCGCCATCCGCCATCGCCATTCCCCTTTTCAAAATCTCATTCGCCAATCACCGCTAACGATACAGACCCATTCGTTCGTCGGGGTAAAATTCCTCCATTCAGCATTGGAACCGTCCACCACCAGTCCGCATCCAATCTGACACTGCAGCACAGACAGAGAAGAAACAGAGAAGATGAGGACCAGAACCATGCCTACGCAAACCGCAACTCAGTCCGGTTGTCGTCTCACCACCGATCTTCTCGCCCGTTTCCGAACCGTCCGCGCCGCCACCCTCGCCTTCACCGCACCCCTCACGCCGGAAGACCTCATGGTCCAGTCCTGCCCGGAGGCCAGCCCCGTCAAGTGGCACCTCGCCCACACCTCCTGGTTCTTCGAGACCTTCGTTCTCGCCGACTACCTCCCCGGCTACACCCCCTACCACCCCGACTTCCACTGGCTCTTCAACTCCTACTACACCTCCCTCGGCGACATGCCGGCCAAGAAGCTCCGCGCCAGCTTCTCCCGGCCCCCGCTCGACCAGATCCTCGCCTATCGCGCCCACGTAGACGCCGCCATAGCCACCCTCCTCAGCGGCGAAGCCGAAGCCGAAGACGAAGTCCTCCGCCGCATCTCCCTCGGCCTCGAGCACGAGCAGCAGCACCTCGAACTGATCGCCACCGACATCAAGCACGCCCTTTTCACCAACCCTCTCCACCCCGCCTACCTAGAAGCGTCCGCTAAGCCCTGGTCCCTGATCCCTAATCTCTGCACCTTCACCACCTTCGAAGGTGGCCTCACCGAAATCGGCCTGACCCTCGACCCATCCGACCCCAACGCCTTCGCCTTTGACAACGAGACCCCCCGCCACAAGGTCTATCTCCAGCCCTTCGCCCTGGCCAACCGCCTCGTCACCGTAGCCGACTATCTAGCCTTCATCGACGACAACGGCTACACCCGCCCCGAGCTCTGGCTCTCTGAAGGCTGGTCCACCATGCGCGCCGAAGGCTGGCAAGCCCCGCTCTACTGGCGTCGCGATTCCGCCACCACCTCCGGCTGGTCCGTCTACACCCTCCACGGCTTCCAGCCGCTGGAGTCTCTCCTCGCAACCCCCGTCTGCCACCTCAGCTTCTTTGAAGCCGACGCCTTCGCCCGCTGGTCCGGCATGCGTCTCCCCACAGAGTTTGAGTGGGAGCACGCCGCCCTAACCGCCACCACAGCCCCCCGCAACATGCTCGAGTCCGATACCCTCCACCCCACCCCCGCACCCGCCTCCGAAGGTCTCCAGCAGCTCTTCGGAGACGTCTGGGAGTGGACCTCCTCCGGCTACACCGGCTATCCCGGCTACCGCCCCCTCCCGGGCGCGCTCGGCGAGTACAACGGCAAGTTCATGTCCTCCCAGGTCATCCTCCGCGGCGGTTCCTGTGTAACCCCCGCCACCCACATCCGTCCTACCTACCGCAACTTCTTCACCCCAGCCACCCGCTGGCAGTTCTCCGGCCTTCGCCTCGCAAAGGACATTATGTAAGCGATAGGCCGTAATTCTAAGCGAACTCAGAACCTCCGTCTTGGCCGTTGCAGTTGCCGTTGCCATAACTCGAAACTCATAACTCGCAACTGATCAATGTACGCAGTTGCTCTTGCTGTTGCTGTTCGGATTAGAGGGGGGCTTTAGCCCCCCGTCACTGCCACAGATTTAACCGGGCTTTAGCCCCGGGCCGTAGCTCTTACGAACCACCAACCACCAACCACTGTCTCCCGGAGCCCAGGTGCCCACCCAAGAACTCATCGCCTCAAACCCCGTCTCCGAAGCCGCCCGTGAAGGCCTCCTCGCCGCCCGCAAAACCCTCCCACCCTGGCTCTTCTACGACGAGCGCGGCTCCCGCCTCTTCGAGCAGATCACCCTCCTCCCCGAGTACTACCTCACCCGCACCGAGCGCGCCATCCTCGCCACCCATGCGCCAGAAATCGTCTCCAGCCTGGGAGCCCCCATCACCCTCGCCGAGCTAGGAGCAGGCACCGCCACCAAAACCGGCCTCCTCCTCGCCGCCGCCGCCCGCATCCAGCCCACCGTCCTCTACCAGCCCATCGACGTCAGCCCTTCCGCCCTCGACGAAGCCGTCCACAACCTCCAACGCGACATCCCAGGCGTCAACGTCCGCCCCCAGGTCGCCAACTACATCACCGAGCCTATCCGCATCACCAGGCCAACGAAGCACACCCGCATCCTGGCCCTCTACATCGGCTCCAGCATCGGCAACTTCTCCCCGGCCGAAGCACGCGGCATCCTCCTCAACCTCCGCGCCCAGCTCGCCCCCGGCGATGCTCTCCTCCTCGGCACCGACCTGGCCCCCGGCCCCAACAAGTCTGAGGCCGCCCTCATCGCCGCCTACGACGACGCCCAGGGCGTCACCGCCGCCTTCAACCGCAACATCCTCACCCACCTCAACAGGGAACTGGGCACCAACTTCATCCCCGGCTGTTTCCATCACCGAGCCCTCTGGAACCCCACCGAATCCCGCATGGAGATGCACCTGGAATCCAAGCGCCCCCAATCCGTCACCATCCCCGCCGACCCCTCAGGCCCCGCCCAAACCATCCACTTCGAGCGCGGCGAAACCATCCACACAGAAAACTCCCACAAGTTCACCCCAGCCACCATAGCCTCCCTCCTCGCCACCGCCAACTTCACCCCCACCCACACCTACCACGACCCCAACCACCTCTTCGCCGTAACTCTCGCCACCGCCATCTAGCCGTCTTTGCCTTCGCTTTTTTGTTTGTCATTCCCGAAGGGAATCCGCTGTTGCCGTTGCACTTGTCGTTGTTTGTTTTACGCCGTCATTCCGAGCGAAGCGAAGAACCCCTGTATTGGTCTTTCGCTTTCGCTTTCGCCGTTGCCGTTGTTTGTTTTACGTCGTCATTCTGAGCGGAGCTCAGAACCTCCGTATTTGTCTTTGCTGTTGCCGCTGCTTTTGTCTTTTTTCGTTTCTCCAAAATATGCCCAAACTCCGCACCTACCCCACAAAATGGCCGTCGATCCTCCTAGCCTGCCGCAAGTGCCAAAAGAAATTAAAAGGCACTGACCTAAGCAGACTAAAAAAGCTCCTCAAATCCCAAGCCAAACAAACCGGCACCCCACCCCCACACCTCATCCCGGTCTCCTGCCTCAAGCTCTGCCCCAAGGGCGGAGTAGCCGTCTGCACCCAGTCAGGCCTCACCCAGACCCCACCTCAGCTCTCCATCCTCTACTCCCCCCAGGATCTCTTGGCACTCATCAAGCAATAGCCGCCCGCCGATACTCCCCACTCTTCCCCCCACTCTTCCGCATCAGCACAACCTCCCTGATCCGAATCCCCTTATCCAGCGCCTTCGTCATGTCATAAACGGTCAACGCCGCCACAGAAGCCGCCACCATAGCCTCCATCTCAACCCCCGTCCCCGCCACGGTAGCCGCCGTAGCCTCAATCTCCACGCCCCCCGCAACGACAGTCGCCTGAACATCCACAAAACTCAGCGCCAGCGGATGACACATCGGAATCAGCGTAGAGGTCTGTTTAGCCGCCTGAATTCCAGCAAACCGAGCCACCTCCAGCGGATTCCCCTTGGGGTTCTGCGGAAGCGCCTTCAACACAGCCTCGCTCAATTCCACAAACGCCCGAGCCACAGCCTCCCGCCGAGTCTCCCCCTTCGCACTCACGTCCACCATATGCGCCTGCCCGCTCTCATCATAGTGAGACAACTTGCCGTCTTCTACCGCCACAATACCCTCACAATCTCCCCCGCCTCAACCTCTCCATCACCCGGCAGCAACTCAACATAGCAGTTCGCCCGAGCATTCGCGGCCAGATCGCCCGATCCCTGCCATCCCACCACACTCACATCCGTCCCATCCAGCCGACCCGGCAGCAGCCGCGTCAGCCCCGCCTTCCGCTCCCCCGCTCCACTCATCCGCGCAAGCCCAAACCGCGGCCCCGTGAACCCAGCCCCACCCAAAGCCCTCAGCACCGGCTCCACAAAGCAATGAAACGTCACCTGCGTCGAGATCGGATTCCCCGGCAACCCAAAGAACAGCTTCTCCCCCATCCGCCCGAACACCACCGGCTTCCCCGGCTGCATCTTGACCCCGGTAAAGAAGAACTCCGCTCCCGCCACCGTCAGCATCTCTTCCACCAGGTCATACTCCCCCATCGAAACCCCACCCGAGAGCACAATCAAATCGCACTCCAGCGCCCTGCGCAAAGTAGATGCAACCGCCCCCCGCTCATCAGCCGTAATCGGCAGCCTAACCGCCTCACCCCCCGCAGCCTCCACCATCGCCGCCAGCCCATAGCTGTTCGAGTTCCGAATCTGGATCTCCCCCGGCGTCTCCTCCAACTCCACTAGCTCATCCCCCGTAGCCGCAATCGCCACCCTCACCCGCCGCTTCACCACCACGCTCACACACCCACAAGCCGACCCCATCGCAATCTCCGCCGCCCCCATCACAGTCCCCGCCGCAACCACCACATCCCCAGCCTTAGCCTCACGCCCCCGAGGCACGATACTCTCGCCCACCCGCCACGTCCGCCCGGCCTCCGCCTTCACGGTCTCGCCATCCCGAACCACATGCTCCACCATCACAACCGCATCTGCACCCTCCGGCACCGGAGCCCCGGTCATAATCTCAATCGCCTCGCCGGCCTCCATCACCTTCCCAAGCCACTGTTCCCCAGCCTTCACCATCCCCACCACCCGCACCGGCACCCCCAGCCCAAACTCCCCCGCCCGCACCGCAAACCCATCCCGGGTAGCCCGGTCAAACGGCGGTTGATCCCGATCCGCCCTGATCTCCTCCGCCAGCACCCGCCCCCGCGCAGCCAGCAACCCCACCGTCTCCACCCCTGCCACCGCCACCAAGCCTGCGGCATGTTCCCGAACCACCGCCAGCGCAGCCTCAAACTCCAACACATTCGTCATCCAGTCCCCTCAAGAAAAAACCCCAGGGCCGCAAAGCCCTGGGGTCGTCCTTCCAACCATCAGCCTACTTCTTGCCGGCCTTGTAGCTGTTCTTCACCGGCTGCCCAAGGTTCGTCAGCAGGTCCTTCACTTCAGCCGCGTGCGCGCCATCCGGAGCCAGGTCGAGATACTGCTGATACGCTTCCAGGCAGCCCGGAGGCAGGACGAACTTCTTCGTCTTCTCATCCATCGTCGCCTTCGGAATCAGCGTTTGCGCCTTGATGTAGTAGGCCTCGGCACGCTTCGGATCGGCAGCGATCGCCTTATCCGCAGCCGCACCCGCCTCGTCCATCTTCTGCGCATTGAACAGGATCGCAGCCTCGTTGTAGTAAGCCTGCGACGCCAGCGTCGGATTCGCCTTCACCGCGTTGTCGTACGCGTCGGTCGCCTCCTTGAACTTGCCGGACTTCGCATCTGCCTCACCCAGGTTCAGGTAAGCCAGGCCCACAACCTCAGGCTGCTTCTTCGTCGCGGCCTGCGCCAGGTCGATACCCTTCTGGTAAGAAACCCCAGCATCCGTGTACTTCTGCACGATCGCTGCATCCATCGGTGACGTGTGCGCCGCACGCGCAGCCTTCGCAGCCGCGTTCGCATCCGCAAGCTGCATCTCGCCCAGCGTCACCCACAGCAGACCCTCGTCCGGCTTCGCCTGCGTCAGACCCTGCATCTCGGCCACTGCCTTCGCCGTGTCACCGGCCTTCGCATCGGCACGAGCCTGAAGCAGCGTCTTGTTGATGTCCGCGATCTTCGCGTTGTAAGCGTTTGCGCCCGCGTTCTTCTTCTTCGTCTCTTCAATCTGCGCACGAACCTCAGGCGAAAGCGCCTTCAGGTACTCCTCGCGCGTCATGTCAAAGTCCAGCGAATGGTCTTCGCCTGCCTTCAGCGTCACCTCCAGGTAGTCGACCGTCTTGCCGTCGGCATAAACCACTGCCAGCCACGCACCGGCAGGAATCCCTTCGCCCTTGAACACGCCACCCGCTCCAACCGGGAACGTGAACGGATACTTCCGGTCCTTTTCAGGAGTCGCGCGATCCTGCGTGAACTTGATCTGACCCATCTCGAACGGACGTCCATCGGCCTGCGTTACCTTGCCATGCACCATCGCCGTCTTCTCGGCCGCAGCCTGTGCAAACGCCTGTCCGGGGCTCACCACCACCGGGACCGCTACTGTCAAAACTGCGAGAACGCTGCCAACCCGTAGAAATCTCTTCACGTCTGTCTCCCGCGCGCCCTCAGGCCACGCAAATCTTCTCTTGGATCTTTTAGATGCAATATCTCTTAGCGTATCGTGCCGGCCGCATAAGGCACCGGATCGGTTGCTCCAGCTTCGCGAAATGCTCGTAGTCGAAGCGCACAGCTCTCACACACGCCGCAGGCTTCATCCTCGCCTGAATAGCATGACCAACTTACATGCAACGGTGCGCCCAATTCAACCCCAAGCCGCACGATCTCATTCTTCCGCATCCGAATCAACGGCGTCTCTACCCGGATCTCACCCTCTTTCGTCCCCTGCCGGATCAGCTCATTGAAGGCGTCGTAGTAGGCCGGCCGGCAGTCCGGATAGCCGGAACTGTCCTGCTCCACGGCCCCAATCGTCACCACCTTCGCCCCCAGAACCTCCGCCCAGCTCACCGCCGCGGAAAGAAAATGTGCATTCCGAAACGGCACATACGTCACCGGAACCTCATCCCCCGTCCGCCCGTGCATCGCCTCTTCCGCCACCGCATCCGGCACCGCAATCGAGCGATCCGTCAGCGCCGACCCGCCAATCCGCCGGAACAGTTCGATCTTCAGATGCAGAAAATCCTTAGCCCCCACCAGCTTGGCAATCGCCTCCGCAGATCTCAGCTCCCGAGCCTCCGTCCTCTGCCCATAGCTGAAATGCACCGCATACAGCTCATGATCCCTCGCCGCCAGCGCCGCGCACACGCACGAATCCATCCCCCCGGAAAGACAAAGCACAGCCTTACTCATCGTCCAGCCCCCCGGTCGCCGCCAGCAGAGCCTTAGCCTCGTCCAAGTCCTTCCGCTGCACCTCCAGCCTCACCCGAAACGCCATCGGCACCATCGCATTCGCGTTCTCGCCCTGCAAAAAGCACTCCACCCCGGCAGACTCCAGCATCCCCTTGGCCATCTGCGCCTCGCTCGGATCGAGATACCGCCCCACCATCACCAGTTTCTCCGCCTCCAGATCCGCCACTACTTCGCCTCAACCGACTGCAGATGAAACGTAATCGTCCCCCAGAACAGCCGAGCCCGAATCTGCACCGGCATATGCCGCGCATCGTCCGTGTACCAGATCCAGATATTCCCCCGGTTCTTCACCACGCCCTCTTCTGCCGTAGGCTGCACCCGGATCGTCTGGAACGTCCCCGCCGGCGTCTTGATCTCTTCCTTACCCTCAACCTTCATGTTCACAGTCACAGTCCGCATCGAGTCAGCCAGCGGAAATCCCACCGTCTGCCCGACCACCAGAGGCCGTGAAGCCACATAAAAGATCGCAGAGAGCGAGTCCTGCACACAAGCCGGAATCGAAGCCTGCCGGTTCGCCGATGTGCCCTTCACCAGGTTCTTGCTCGTCTCGTACTGCTTGCCTTGGCCATAGTTGAAGGTCAGGTCGCTCGTCACCTTCCGGCGGCCCTCCTGCAACTGCTTGCTGAAGCCCGTCGAGCAGCCCGTCTTCGTATCCAGCCCTGCCTCGAACTTGTCCACCACCGGGAACAGCATATTCGTGTTCCCTACCGTGTCCGCCGTCGCCGTCACCTTCTCCTGCGTGCCGTTCTGCTCCAGGTGGAACACCGCCGTGCCTGCCGTAAACACCCGCCAGTCGACCGAAAACGTCAGCGTCTGCTTCGCCGGAAACACGTACCCCGGCTCAGGAGCCTGCAGCGTAGGAATCACCACCGGCGCAGCCGGCTTGCCCAGCCCCAGGATCTGAGCGCGAGCATTCGCCGCTCCGCAGGCAGCCAGCGCCACAAGGGCAGGGAAGAGGATCAGAGTTCTTGCTTTCAACAAAGGGCGTCACCGAAAAAGTTAGGATTGTGTGATCCGGCCCGGCTCTTCGTCCAGGTCACGCCCACTATTGATGCAAAAAACGAGTCATATCGAAGTGATATGCGGCCCAAAGCTTAAGCGCCAGCGCAGCGTAAATCGCACCGGCCCCCATTAAAGCATTGTACTCGCGGTGATGCAGGTATAAAGCCTTGGAGAACTCCCCGCGCTCCTCGTTCGTCGGCGCAGCCGTCAGCCGAGGCAGAATCCGCGGCACCTTCGCCGCATACTCATCGAAATTCCCAAACCGCGTCCGCAGGAACTGCTCCTCGCCCTGGATCGTCGGGATATAGATCGCCGCAAACAGCGCCGCCAGCAGCAAAAGCAGCACCCAGCTCCCCGCCGCCCCCGCAAACCCAAACGCAATCAGCATCGACCCCAGATAAAGCGGATTGCGCGTATACGCATACGGCCCGGAGGTCGTAAGCTCTGCGTTCTTTCGCACATAGCCCGCCGCATACGCCCTCAGCCAGACCCCCGGCCCCACCACCAGCAGACTCAGCGCCAGCGTCTTCCCGCTCGGTCTCGCGAGCCACAAAAACACCGCCGCAGTCACAAATCCCATCGGCACCCGGATGCGCTTCGCAACCTTCTGCCAACCTGTTCTTTCAGCCATCCAATCGCTCCCGCACTCTACACCCCGTCGTCAATCTAAAAAAGCCGTCAATCTAAAAAAGCCGTCAATTGAAAAAAGCCGTCAATCTAAAAATGTCGTCATTCTGGCGAAGCCAGAACCTCAGTATTTCGCTCTTGCCTTTGCTTTTGCTTGTGCCACTAAGCAGAAAACTCAGGGTGATCCGTCTCCAGCAAACTAAAAGCCGCCTCGACCACCTCTTCTACCCTAACCCGCATCAGCCCCGCCTCGGTCTCCTCATGCCGCCGATGATCCACCACACTCCCCGCATCCCTCAGCACCCGCACCTTCGCCCCCACAAAATAAGGCCCCGTCCGAGCAGGATCGGTAGGCCCAAACAACGCCACCATAGGCCTCCCCAGCGCCCCCGCCAGGTGTACCGGCCCCGTATCCCCGCCGATCACCAACGCCGCACGCCGCGTCACAGCCACCAACTCCGCCACCCCACACTCCACCAACTCCGCCCCACCATCTTCCGCCACCCGCCGCGCCAGATCCCCACCAGAAGAGTTCACCAGCACGCGCAACCCCCTAGCCTTGAACTCTCGAGCAACGATCGCAAACCGCTCCGCAGGCCACTCCTTCGCGCCCCAACCCGCCGTAGGCGCAATCACCACAAAACCCTCACCCCCAACCGTCCTCGCAAACCACTCCTCAGCCTCCGCGTTCACCGGCAGGGAAGCCTTCGCCTGTGCAATCCGAACCCCCACCCCAGCCGACATCAACTCACAAGCCTGCCCAATCACATGCTCCGCCCGCAAACTCACCCGTTCCCCATAGAGCGCCCTCGCCTGCCGCTCCCGAGGCTTAGCCGCCCCTACAAACCGCGCCGCCCCGCTCATCCTCCCAATCACCGCAGACCGGATCGACCCCTGCAGATCCACACAAACGTCATACCGCTCCGCCCGCATCTCCCGCCGCAACTCCACAATCTGCCGCAAAGTAGCCGTAGAAAAAGGCCGTTCCTTCCACTCCCGAGTAGGCACCAAGTGAACCCGGTCCGCAACCCCACCCTCCACCAACGCCCGCCACCTCGGCTCGATCGCCCACCCAATAAAGCAATCCGGCCACCGCTCCCTCAGCGCCGCCACCGCCGGAAGCCCATGCAGCACATCCCCCATCGCCCCCACCCGCACGACAAGTACCCGTTTTGGCCGGTCCAATTCCAAGCCCCCATCTTCTCACGCACCAAGCTCAGCGCCATCTCAAGAAAGTTGTCTTAAGAGAGTCGTCATTAGAGAGTTCTCGTTAGAGAAAGTTCGTCATTCTGGCGAAGCCAGAACCTCCGTATTGGTCTTTGCCGTTGTCTGTTTTGTAACTGCTTCACGAATCCTCTCCCAAACCCCCGCCTCATCCAAAAACGAAGCCTTCAACTCCCCCACAACCACCCTCCCCAGCCTCTCCACCATCCCCGCCGTCAACTTCACCGCATCCTTCCCGGTCGTCACAAAACCCTCCGCCCCCACCCGCTCCGCCGCCGCCAGCAGCCACTCCACATCCGCCCCGGTATAAGCATGATGATCCCCAAACGCATGAGTCCCCACCACCTCAACTCCCGCCCCGCGCACCATCCCAAAGAACCCCTCCGGCCTCGCCAGCCCACAAAAAGCCACCACCCGCCCCGGCCTCTCCGCCGGCAGCACAAGCTCCCGCCGAACCACCCAAACCTCCTTGCCCGCACAAAGTCCCGCAAGCCCAGCCATCTCCTCCTCCCGCACAACTACAGCGCCCGCCCTCGCCAGCGCCCCCAGAGGCTCCCTAAGATTCCCAGCAGGCAGCAGCCAATCCCCAGCATCCTCCGCCGTCAGCAGCACCACATCCAGATCCCGCCCCAGCCCCCGATGCTGAAACCCATCATCCAGCACATGCACCTGCGCTTGCCCGTACTTCTCCGCAGCCCGCCCAGCCTCCACCCGCTCCGCCCCCACCCAAACCTCAATCCCCGCCCGAGCCATCAACATCGGCTCATCCCCATACCGCCCCGCATCCCCCGCAGCATCCACAAGCTCCACCACCCCAGACCCCCGCCCATACCCCCGAGACAGCACATCCGCCGTCACCCCATGCCGCCCCAGCAACTCCACCAGCGCCATCACCACAGGAGTCTTACCCGCTCCACCAGCAGAAAGACTCCCCACACTGATCACCGGCCTTGCCAGCCGCTTCGCCTCCGCACGCAGCGCATCCTTCACCCACAACCCCGCCCAATAAACCGGCACCAGCGGCGCGAGCCACGGCCGCTTCAACCCTCACGCCCCGAAATCAACTCCACCAGCGCCTCAACCGCCCGTCCCGTAGCCCCCGTCTGCCCCTCAAAGAACATCCGTCCCCGCTCTCCCATCCCCTCATCGTCCCGCATCAGCCGAGTCAGCGCCTCCCCCAGCCCCGCCCCATCCACAATCCGGATCGCCTCTGCCTCCTTCATGCTCTCTACCATCTCCCTGAAGTTCTCATACGACTCCCCCATCACCACCGGCACGCCAAACCGAGCAGCCTCCAGCGGATTATGCCCCCCCTTGGCCACCAGGCTCCCCCCGATAAAAGCCACATCCGCCAACCCATACACCCCCGCCAGGTCCCCCAGCGTATCCAGAATCACCAGCGGCAGAGACTGCAGATACTTTGGCGGATTCGGCAGCTTGCTATCCGCCATCATGTCGCTCGCCTTGCACACTCGGAACCCCTTCCGAAACACCCCCGCAGCCTCCACAAACCGTTGCGGATGCCGCGGAGCCAGAATCACCACCACATCCGGAGCCTTCTTCCAGAAATCCCAAAGACAATCCCGAAAGAAAGCCTCCTCGCCCTCCACCAGACTCCCCACCACCAACACCCGCCGCCCCGTCACCATCTGCCGCAGCAGTTTCACCATCGGCCTTGATTCATCCACCTGCATGTCGTACTTCAGGTTCCCGATCACCCTCACCCGGCCCGATTCCACCCCCATCTGCCTGAGCCGCCATGCACTCTCCTCTCCCTGCGCCAGAAACACTGCGACCTTCCTTAGCAGCGGCCCCCAAAGCGCCTTGAGCCTCATATACCGCGGATAGCTCCGATCGGAAACCCGAGCATTCACCACCGCAACCGGCACCCCCACCCGTTCGCACTCCACCAGCACCCTCGGCCAAAGCTCACTCTCCATCGTCACCAGCAGCTCCGGCTTCAAAGCCCTCAGATAGCGCCGCACGATCCACGCAAAGTCCAGCGGCAGATAGAACACCCGCTCCGCCCCAAACCGCTCCCGCGCAATCTTTTGCCCGCTAGCCGTAGTCGTGGAAACCGCCACCACCCACCCCGGCAGCGCTGCCTCCATCTCCCGAACCAGCCTCTCCGCCGCCAGCACCTCCCCCACGCTCACCGCATGAATCCAAACCACTCTCTTCCCATCCACAACCGCCCGCAACTCCGCTGGCACCTGCCCCAGCCGCCCCCCCAGCCCCGCCCGATACCGTCCACTCGTCGCCATCCGCCAAAGCCACCACGGCGAAGCAATTACCAATCCCAACGCCAGCAGAAAGCTGTAAATCAACATTGCCATCGAACCCCGTGCCGTCGCTTTCCCGTCTATCCTGTAAGTCTCTAAGCAGGATCATAACCAACCAGCGATGACTCCCACCCCCAAACTTACTCGAAGCCTCGCCGCCGCCCTCCTCCTCGCCACTCCCGTCCTCGCCCGGGCCGCAGACAAGCCGCGCCCCGCCCCTCCCGTAAAGCCCGCAGCCGAGTACCCCCTCAACGACCCTCACCCCACGGAAAAAGTCACCATCGCCGCCGACCCCTGCACCGAAAAGGCCGACTGCTCCTTCTTCCGCCTCCCCTATATCGAGCACGGCTTCCAGCCCGTCCGCATCATCATCACCAACGACCGCGACGAAGCCGTCATCCTCGACGACGTCCGCATGCAGTTCATCCCCGCCGAAGGCGATAAGGAGGCTGCCGCGGACGACGAAGACCTCAACCGCCGCCTCTTCAATCACAAGTACGCCGAAGGCACCAAGATTCCCCTCATCCCCGTCACCATCCACAAGGAGCCCATCGACAAGAAGATCCTCAGCGACGACCAGGACTTCGGCTTCCAATCCACCACCGTCCCTCCCCACAGCACCCGCGCCGGCTACGTCTTCTACGACACCCGCGGCATAGACGACCCCGTCCTCAAGCACGCCGAGCTCTACATCAAGAGGATCCACTACGTAGACGAGCACACGGTCAAGCACGAGCTCTTCGCCTTCACCCTCCCCTTCGACAAGTGGCTAGCCGCCCAACCCAAACCCGACAAAAAGCCCGAGGCCAACAAGAAATAATTCATCTCATCGCACCGCCGTCCCCACCCAAACAACCGTCATTCTGAGCGCAGCGAAGAACCCCCGTATTTCGCTTTTGCTTTTGCTCTTGTTCTTTTTGTTGTCATCCCCGAAGGGGACCTGCGTTTGTCTTCCATCCGCACTAAACTATCCCCAATGCCCACCGTCCAAATCCGCCCCGCCCTCCCCGCCGACGTACCCCTCATCCTCCACCTCGTCCGTGAGCTCGCCATCTTCGAGCGCGAACCCGACGCCGTCAAAGCCACCGAAGCCGACCTCCACCGCTACGGCTTCGGTCCAGAAAAACAATTCGACTGCCTACTGGCTTTTATAGAAAACGAACCCGCCGGCCTGGCCCTCTACTTCTTCAACTACTCCACCTGGACCGGCAAGCCCGGCATCCATCTGGAAGACCTCTTTGTCCTCCCAGCCTTCCGCAAACAAGGCATTGGCAGAGCCCTCCTCTCCGCCGTAGCCCGCATCGCCGTCGAGAAAGGCCTCCCCCGCCTCCAGTGGGACGTCCTCCGCTGGAACGAGAAAGCCATCGCCTTCTACCAGGCCCACGGAGCCCACCTCAAAGACGACTGGGGCACCATGCGCGTAGAAGCCGAATCCCTCACCGCCCTGGCGTCCCAAGCCACGCCGTCATCCTGAGCAATCCATCAAAAAAGCCCACGCATCGCCTGCAACGACGAAGGACCAGCCCTCTGCAGGATCTCGGTCGCCCTCACATCGAGAGTCATCCTGCGAGTCCCCGGATCGATCACGACGGCAGCACTGACAGACGGAGCGTCAGCCCCCGCATCTTTATTCCCGCCTGAATAATCCGAGTTCGCATAAAGAATGCCAACTCGGATCTGATCGGGAGGCGAAGGCAGAATCCCCACCGCACTCGGGTGGTCGCAAATGTCGGTGCCCAGCTTGCCTGCGCCCGCCGTCACAACGGTGGAGGAAGCAACACTCCCATCGTCAGGAACGAAGCTATGAAGACATTGGTAGGAGGCTCCCGCAGACCTCGCACCCAGCGAGAGAAACGTTCCCAGCCTGGCACCATTCCAGCTCACGACGAACGACTGCTTCGGGTAGGTCATGACGTCGTGCCACCCCGCCTTGCGAGCTTCCTTGGCAGCCTGCACAAGAGTTGGATCGTTCAAAGCAATGGGGCCGCTCAACTGGGCGGACTGCGGGGAGACGCTGAGGAGCAGCAAAAGGAAAAGTTTGCTCACAGACACGCCTCAGTGTAGTCCGGGAAAGACCACGTTGACAGCTGGAAACCCTCACCCTTGACCCCCAACCCATACCTTGTATCCTCATCCCATGGCAGCCACCCCGGGTTCCTTGGCAGCGGCAGAAGCAAACGCAGACGGTAAACTCACCGCACTTGACGACAAGATCGACGTCGAAGATCACATCGCCTCCAAGGCCTGCTAAGCCATGACTAAATCCAGCTTCCGTAACATCGCCGCATCCATCCTCGCGCTCGCAACCGTCACTGCCGCTGCGGACTGCACCAAGGCCATCACACCCATCGATAAAACCGTCTGCCAAACCCCCGAACTCACAAAACTCGATGCAGACCTCAACCACCTCTACACCGCCCTTCGCCCTCAACTCACCATCGGGGCCAAAGCCAGACTCCTCACCCAGCAGCGCACCTGGCTCGCCCTCCGCGATAAGACCTGCGCCACTGCCGACGCGGCCTGCCTCCAACACCAGTACGCTGACCGCCTCGACCAGCTTGAGGCCATCAACGCCTCCGCCAAGGCAGCCGATGACAAGCTTGACGACGTAACCCCCGTTTATCTCAAAGGGAGCTGGAAGGTCACCGCGATCCATGACCCCGCTGGTAGAGGCCACACCAACCCCACCGCCCTCAAGCAATCCTTGGAAGACGAGGAGCTCTCCCCACCCGGCTCTACCGTCGTCGCCGCGCCCGGTGAGCTCTGTTTCCCTCCAGACCCGTGCGGCGACATGGCCTGGGACTTCCCGCCCCTCGGCAAGGTGGCCTCCGGCTCAGCCATTATCGAACAACTGGGCCTGACTCCTGCCACCCGCGCACTCCGCGGAAGCTCCGGCACGATCAACTCCCATTACCTCCTCATTCCTAGACCCGACGGCAGCCTCTGGGCGGCTTTCATCCTCTGCGGGCCAGCCGTAGGCCAGGACTGCCGCACGGCAGCCGAAGTCTGGACCCCCGCCACACCCGACGCCCGCGTCTTCCCAACCCATTTCCCTTCAGCAACTTACAAATAATTCCTGAAAAAACCCAGCAAATCAACGTGTCAAGCCCCTAAGGCCTGCAAAAAATCCATAACCCACATCCTAACAACAACTTACCACTCAAAAATAATTGGGGTATTTACCCCGCCTGACTTGATAAAATAGAAGGAGAGATAACATCCTGGACGAATCACCGTCGAGGCCCTTCTCAATCTTTTGACCTATCCGTCCTGATCCGTTTTCAGCCTTCTTGTCTGCGTTACGCCTCGCTCTCTTCCAGGCATACAAGGATGTCCAGACCTAACCTGAATCGAATGAAGACTTTGCATACTTTCACCGGGGGTGGGGGGTGTCCCCCACGCACCAGCAAACTAAACTGAAAGGATGAAGAAGATTCGCATCATCGGCGGAGGCCTCGCAGGTCCGGAAGCCGCTCTCCAAGCCGCCGCAGCAGGTTGTCACGTTGAGCTTTACGAGATGCGCCCAACCCGCTCCACCGAGGCCCACCAGACCTCAGACTTCGCCGAACTCGTCTGCTCCAACTCCCTCAAGTCGGAGTCTGAGAACTCCGCACCCTGGCTTCTCAAGCAGGAGATGCGCCGCGCCGGATGCGTCCTCCTCGCAGAGGCCGACGCCTCCGCCGTCCCCGCCGGACACGCCCTGGCCGTAGACCGAGTAGCCTTCTCCGCCCGCGTAGCCGCCCGCCTGGAGTCCAACCCGCTCATCACCATCCACCGCGAGGAGGTCACCACCCTCAACGCCACCGACGCAGACCTGACCATCCTGGCCTCTGGCCCCCTGACCTCAGCCCCGTTAGCCGCCGCCCTCCAACAAATCACCGGCTCCGAGCAGCTAGCCTTCTACGACTCCATCTCCCCCATCGTCGACGCCACCACCATCGACATGGACAAGGTCTACTTCGCCGCCCGCTGGGACAAGGGCACCGCCGACTACATCAACTGCCCCTTCACCAAGGAGGAGTACGAGACCTTCATGGACGCCCTCACCTCCGCCGAAAACGTCCAGGCCAAGGAGTGGGAGAAGCTCGACTACTTCGAAGGTTGCCTCCCCATCGAAGAGACCGCCCGCCGCGGACGAGACACCCTCCGCTTCGGCCCCATGAAGCCCGCCGGCCTCACCAACCCGAAAACAGGCCGGTGGCCGTACGCCTGCGTCCAGCTCCGCCAGGAAAACCTTCGTGCCGACAGCTACAACCTAGTCGGCTTCCAGAACCACCTCAAGTTCGGCGAGCAAGCCCGCGTCCTCCGCCTCATCCCCGGACTCGAGCACGCCACCTTCCTCCGTTACGGCCAGATCCACCGCAACACCTACATCCACGCACCCTCGCTCCTCACCGAGACGCTCCAGCTCCGCGCCCGCCCCGACATCCTCATCGCTGGCCAACTCTCCGGCGTAGAGGGCTACACCGAGTCCATCGCCAGCGGTATGCTCGCCGGCCAGTTCGCCGCCGCCCTCCTCGCAGGCCGAACCCCCGTCCCATGCCCCCGCCTCACCGCCCACGGCTCCCTCATTCACTACATCACCCACGCAGAAGACCGAGGCAAGGGAAACCGCTTCCAACCCGCCAACATCACCTTCGACCTCCTGCCCCCCCTCGAAGAGGACCTTCGCAAAAAGATCCGTGACAAGAAAGAGCGCCACCGCATCCAGTGCGAGCGAGCCCTGACCGCCTGGCAGCAATGGCGCACCCAAACAACGCTGTAGCCCCAAAGCCCCGCGTACGTTACTCTTCTCCCAACGTCCCGCCTGATCGCACAGAGGACGGAGAGGGAACCCCTAACGCATGCAGCGCCTCAACCCGATCGACGCCATAGCCCCCGCCTTCACCCGCACCCACCAGACCCTCTTCCAGCCCTTCAAGGCCGGCCGCACCTGGAAGCTCTGCGCCTCGTCCTACCTCGCCTTCGCCGGCAGCATGTTCTTCCCCGTACCCCTGGCCTTCGCCGCCCTCCCGTGGCACGCCTCCTCCTCCCGCCCCGCCCTCCTGGCCTACCTAGCCCTGGCGACGGTCTTCACCCTCATCTTCCTCGCCTTCTTTTACCTCGGCGCCCGCATGGAACTCGTCCACTTTGAGATGGTCGTCACGCGCGGCAAGTTCATCGCGCCCATGTGGCGACGCTACAGCCGCACCATCTGGCCTTGGCTTGGCCTCAAGGTCGGCATCGGTATCGTCCTCACCGCCGTCATGGCCCCCATCCTCCTCACCACCGGCCGCCGCCTCTTCACCGGCATCGCGAGCATGCCTAAGGCCACCCCCGGCCAGCCCCCCGACCCCGCCCTCTTCCACGCCTTCATGGCGCAGATGATCGGCTTCTACGCCATGTTCTTCCTGGTCTTCTTCGTGCTTAAGCTCTTCGCCACGCTGCTCAATGACTTCGTCCTGCCCTTCTACACGCTGGAGCAACTTCCGCTTCTCGCGGCACTCAGCCGTGGCGTAGACGTCATCGCAGCCGACCCCGTCCAGATCATCCTGTACCTGCTCATGAAGTTTGCTCTCTCCATCATTGGCTTCGTGATGCAGTACTTTGCCAACCTGATCATCTTCGTCCCGTTCGGGATCATCATCTTCATCGGAGCCATGATCGCGGGCATCACCGGCGCTCACAAAGGATCGCCCGCCTACATCCTGCTCATCGTCGGCGGTATCCTGCTCTACATCCTCTTTATCGCCCTGACGATGTACTGGTCCATCGGCACCTTCGGCTATCTGCTTACCTTGCTCGAAGCTTATGGCATCTACTTCCTCGGCGGCCGCTACCCCATGCTCGGTGACATCCTCGAGCCCCCCGCACCACCTGCCTATACCTTCACCCCACCCCCCACCCCCCCATCACCCGGTGAAGACGACGGCCCATCCCTCCCGATGGACCCCGCTCTCGCCTGACGGCTTCTACTCCTCTACCTTCTTCTTATTCCGAGCCCGAATCTTGAACCAGATCGGGCTCCCGATAAACCCAAAAGCCTCCCGGATCTGATTCGCCAGAAACCGCTCAAACGAGAAGTGCATCTTGATGTCTCTGTCAGTGAAGAGCACAAACGTAGGCGGAGCGACCTGCGCCTGAGTCATGTAGTAGATCTTCACGCGCTTGTTCATCGGCACGCTCGCCCGCTGGAAGTCCACCTTATCCAGGAACTTGTTCATCATTCCGGTAGACACGCGCTTGCGTCGCTCCCTCGCCACAAGCTCAACCTTCGCAAACACCTGCTCGATCGCCTTCGGCCCACCAGTCTCCGGCCCAGCCGAAATAAACAGCAGCGGAGCATAGTCCAGATACTTCAGCGCATCACGAACCTGCTGCGCATAAGCCTTCTGATCCGCAGCAGGCTTTCCGTCCGTCCGAGCCGTCGTCACCAGATCCCACTTATTGATGACGATGATCACCGACCGCCCGCTCTCATGCGCATACCCGCCAATGTTGGCGTCGATGTTCGTCACACCCTCCTGCGCATCGATCACCAGCAGGCTCACATCCGCAGCCTCCAGGTGCTTCCGAGCCATGATGACGGACAGTTTTTCCGCCATCATCTTGGTCTTACCCTTCTTCCTGATTCCTGCCGTATCCACAAACCGGAAGATATGTCCCTTCTTTTCGACGATCTCGTCCACCGCATCGCGCGTCGTTCCCGCAATCGGCGATACGATCGCACGATCCGTCTCCGTCAGCGCATTCAGCAGCGTGCTTTTGCCCACATTTGGCCGCCCAATGATCGCAACCTTCGTCTCGCGCGACTCATACTCGCCATGCGTCCGCTGCGTCCTGACCCGAACCGGCTCCTCGCCTTCAGCCGCCTCAATCTCCTCGTCGAAAGGCTCAAACTCCGGCTCTTCTTCAATCTCCAAGCCTTCAGCAGGTTCCGGCAACACCGCAAAAACCTCATCCAGCAGATCGCCAATGCCCGACCCATGCTCCGCAGAGATCGGCAGCACGTTCTTGAACCCGAGCCGCCTGAAGTTCTCCGCCGCCGCATACATCGACTCGGAGTCCATCTTGTTGACCGCCAGAAAAGTCGGTTTCCCGCCCTTCATCAGCAGACGAGCAAGCTCCATATCCGGTGAAGCCAGCTCCGTCCGCCCATCCACAACCATAACGATCGCGTCCGCTTCCTGAAGCGCAACCTGCGCCTGCCGGAAGATCTCGCTCGGAATCAGCGCCTCATCATCCGGCACCACGCCGCCCGTATCTACCAGACGAGCCTTCACATTCTGCCATTCAATCTCGCCATAGATCCGGTCGCGCGTGATCCCAGGCTCATCCCCCACAATCGACCGCCTTGACCCCGTCAGCCGATTGAACAAGGTGCTCTTCCCAACATTCGGCCGCCCGCAGACCGCAATCAGCGGCAGCGCCAGGCTGGCCGCACTCTCCGTCACGACAGACTGCTGCAGCGCTGCCAACTCCGCCTCGCGCCAGTCGTCATCGTCCTTCGGCCCCGCCAGAATCCGCCCGGAAGGCCGTCTCGGCTCACGCATCGGACGATCCTGCGGCACTTTAGCTGAGTTCTTCCCGACCGTCTTCTCCGGATCGTCCCCTGTGATCGTCCGCTTCGCCTCAAACTCCGGCGACCGCTTGGAGATGCGCTTCTCCGCGACAACCTTCGCCTTCTTGGTCGCGATGATCTTCCGCTTCTTCGGATCGACCGCCCCAATCCGCGTCGCGCCCGTCGTCACCCCAGACTTCGGAGCCTTACCCTTATGCGGCCGAGTGCTCGCCTGCCTGTGCTTCTTGCCTAACCGTTTCGCTGCCTTCTTCGCTGCCATCGTCCCAATCTCCCAAGCCCAACGCAGTCAAAGCGCAGACATATCACTCTCCATTATAGAAACTTATCGCCCCCAGCGGCGTCACCGTTGTATCCTGCCCCCATCATGACCATCAAACTCGCCATTCCCATCCTCCCCGCCGCAGACGTTCAGACCTCACTCGACTGGTGGACCACCATCGCCGGCTTCACCCGCACCCACGCCGACGCCAACCCACCCACCTACGCCGGCATAGCCTGCGACAACACCCATCTCCACATAGCCCGCATCACCGACCCCATCGTCGCTCGCACCGTAGGCGAGCAAACCATGGTCCGCGTCGTAGTAGAAGACATCCAAGCCTTTTACGCTGCCTACAAGCAGCGCGGCGGCATCATCCACCCCAATGGAGACCTCTCCACCAAACCCTGGGGCACCACCGAGTTCGCAGCCCACGACCCCAACGGCATCTGCGTCACCTTCCAAAACTCCTAAACCTCACCTCCACCTCCGTGTCCCCAGCGTCTTTCTCTGTGCCCTCCGTGGTTAGCTTTTGTCTCTCCCACTACGCCTTCTCTTCGCTTTTCCACAATCCCCGGCTATCATAGCCAAAGGTGTCCACCGCCCCACCCATCCCGTCCCCCACGTCCGCCAGGCCGAAGAAGCTCCCGACCCTCCACGACTTCTTCGCCCCCGGCGGCATCCTCGCCAAGTCCTCCCTCGCCTACGAGCATCGCAAGGGCCAGTACGACATGGCCAAAGCCGTAGAATCCGCCCTCGAAGACAAGCGCCATCTCATCGTAGAAGCCGGCACAGGCACCGGGAAAACCCTCGCCTACCTCCTCCCAGCCCTCCGCCATGCACGCGAGCACAACCAGCGCGTCATCATCTCCACCGGTACAAAAAACCTTCAGGAACAGCTCTACTTCAAGGACATCCCCTTCCTCGAATCCATGCTCGCAGACGACTACGGCCCCCTCAAGGTCTGTTACATGAAGGGCCGCGCCAACTACCTCTGCAAGCACAAGCTCTACGCACTCCGTGACTCCCCACTCCTCAGCGGCCTCGAAGAGATCGAACAGTTCCACCACATCACCACCTGGGAGCGCACAACCCCAACAGGTGACCGCGCTGAACTAGACCACCTCCCCGAGACCTCCGCCCTCTGGTCAAAACTAGACGCCCGCACAGAAGCCTGCCTCGGCACCACCTGCCCGGACTGGGAGCAATGCTTCATCACCCAGATGCGTCGCAAGGCCCTTGAATCCGACCTCATCATCGTCAACCACCATCTCTTCTTCGCAGACCTCAACATCAAGCAGCAGGCCGCCGGCGCGCCTGACGCAGGCATCCTCCCAGACGCCTCCGCCGTCATCTTCGACGAAGCCCACGAGCTCGAAGACATCGCCTCCAACTACTTCGGCATCGGCCTCTCCAACGCCCGCATCGACGAGCTCACCCGCGACGTCGAGATCATGCTCCGCGCCAAGCAGGCCTCGTCCTCAGCCATAGAATCCGCCTGCGCCATCCTCAAAGATCGTAGCAAGATGTTCTTCGCCTCCCTCCCCACAACCGAGTACCAGCCCATAGGCCGCATGCCCTTTGAGCACCGCGCCGACTACCTCGAAACCGAAGGCGACGCCTACATCGGCGCAACCAACGCCCTCAAGCGCCTCACCTCTGAGCTAGAGCAAGTCAAAAACGTAGAAGAGACCAAAGGCCTCATCAAGCGCACCGAAGACATCCGCCAGCACCTCAAGTTCCTCCTGGAATCCGACGACCCCAACACCGTCTTCTGGATCGAGCGCCGCGCCGGCGGCTCAGGCGTCCGCAACCTCGCCCGAGGCCCCGCCCAGCAGATCTACAACACCCAGCTCCAGGCCACACCCATCGACGTCTCCACCCTCCTCACCACCTCGCTCTTTGACTGCTACCCCACCGTCGTCCTCACCTCCGCCACCCTCACCGTCGCCGCGCCCGAAGGCACCTCGCCCTTCACCCACATCACCGGCCGCCTCGGCCTCACGCTCAACAGGGAACTCGTCGTCCCCAGCCACTTCAACTACCCCAAACAAGCCCTCCTCTATCTCCCCCCGTCCATGCCGGACCCACGCGAGCCAGACTTCACCATGCACGCCGTAGAACGCATCCGCCGAGTCCTCGAAATCACTAAAGGCAGAGCCTTCGTCCTCTTCACCAGCTACAGCCAGATGCGCCTCATGCACGACCGCCTCCTGGCCGAACTCCCTTACCCACTCCTCCTCCACGGCACAGCCCCCCGCCATGTGCTTCTGCAGCAATTCCGAGACACCCCAAACGCCGTCCTCTTCGGCACCAGCTCCTTCTGGCAGGGCGTAGACGTCCAGGGCGAGCAGCTCTCCTGCGTCATCATCGACCGTCTCCCCTTCGGCGTCCCCACAGACCCCATCCTCAAAGCCCGCATGGACCTCATCGCCTCAACCGGCGGCAAGCCCTTCTTCGATCTCCAGATCCCGGCCGCCGTCATCACCCTCAAGCAAGGCTTCGGCCGCCTCATCCGCTCCCTCAACGACCGCGGCGTCCTCATGCTGTTAGACCCCAGAATCCAACGCCAGCGCTACGGCAAAGTCTTCCTGGACTCCCTCCCGCCCTACACCGTCACCCAGTCCATAGAAGATGTAGAAGCATTCTTTGCAGCCAAAGCAGGGAACTCCCGCATAAACTAGGGATAACTCATGGGACGCAACCTCTACATCCTCGCCGGCACCCTCCTCTTCTTCTGCCTCGTCTGCTTCGGCGTTTCCTTCTCCAACATCGCCCAGCAGCCCGGCTCCCCCGGCGATGTGGCTCTCTGGCGCACCATGTCCATCGCCTTCCTCGTCCTCTCCATGGTCATCGCCCTCGCCGGCACCCTCACCAGCATGTTCGAGCAAGCCGAACGCCGCGCCGAGCAGGCCCGCCAACTCCGCCGCAAACGCTAATCTCCAAACCTAGTCATTCTGAGCGCAGCGAAGAACCTCAGTAGCTGCCGTCGCTGTTGCTGTTGCTGCTGCCACTTGTTTGTCATTCCCGAAGGGAATCTGCTTCTCGCCGTTGCTTTTGCTGTGGTTTGTTTTTGTTTTAGTTCGTCATTCTGAGCGAAGCTCAGAACCTCCGTATTTGCCTCTGTCGTTGTCTGTCCTTACAAACCTCACCCCGCATCCAATCCCCCCATGAAGACCACGCAGATCACCCCCAACTCCCTCCAGCTCACCCGCTTCGGTCTCTGCAACTGTTATCTCGTTCGTGAGTCCTCCCCGGAAGGCGACTCCTTCACCCTCATCGACACCACCATCGGCGGAAGCACAGATGCCATCCTCGCCGCCGCTCTCACCGCCGGCGCACCCATCCGCCGCATCCTCCTCACCCACGCTCACGGCGACCACGTCGGCTCCCTCGACGCTCTCATGAAAAAACTAGGCCCGGACACTCAACTCGCCGCCAGCGCCCGCAGCCTCCCTCTCCTTGAGCGCAAACCCAACAAATCTCTCCGGCCCGGCGAACCTCAGGCCAAGATCAAAGGCAGCCTCCCCGGCACAAAATCCATCCCCACTCACCTCCTCGCAGAAGGCGAGCTCTTCGGCTCCCTCCGCGTCATCGAGACCCCCGGCCACATCCCCGGCCACCTCTCCTTCCTCGACGAGCGCGACGGCACTCTCTTCACCGGAGACGCTCTCGTCTGCGTCGGTCGTCTCGCCGTCTCGGGCTACGCCCCCTGGTTCTTCCCACTCCCCAACGTAGCCACCTGGCACAAACCCACCGCCGTCGCCAGCGCCCGCAAGCTCCTCACCTACGACATAGCCCGTTTCGCCGCCGGCCACGGAGCCATCCGCTCCGGCGGCATTCCCGCCCTACAGCAAGCCCTCCAGCAAACCGGAGCCTGACCCGCCACCACGCAAGCTGGCAGCTCATGGCTGGTAGCTGACAGCTGGAAGAAAGCCCTTCACTCTACCCGCCGCTAATCCTCCTTCGCCTTGGCCGCCACACTTGCAAACTTTTTTTCGTCATTTCTGGGCCAAACTTGCATGTCAAGCCCTTCGAGACTCAAAAAATTCCATAACTAATTCATTCCAAGCCACTTACGTCAAAAAAATAGTTGGCATATTCACTCCCGCCACTCCTGTAAAATGGTATTAGCGATCAAAACGAGAGACTGCACGAAAGAATCGCCCCTAAAGCCCTTCGCATCAATATCTTGCGGATAAGCCTCTTGTTTTGAAGACTTTGCACAGCCTTACCCCGTCTAGTCCAGATCTAACTCCTTTCTTTTGAAGACTTTAGATACTTTCCGGGGGAGGGTATACCGTCTCCGTGCTCACACCGGCTGACCGAAAGAAGGGAAGCACCTGAATGTTTGAAGTCACCGTAGAGGCCGGTTTCTCCTCCGGCCACTACCTCCGCAACTACCGAGGCAAGTGTGAGAACCCCCACGGCCACAACTACAAGGTCTTCGTCACCCTCGTCGGCGCAGAGCTCGACGAGGCCGGTCTCCTGCTTGACTTTAAGCTCCTCAAGCAGGTCATGCGGCCAGTGGTCGACTACCTCGACCACCAGATGATCAACGACCTGAAGCCCTTCGACGAGATCAACCCGTCGGCCGAGAACCTGGCTCGTTACTTCTTCGATAACACAGCAACGCAACTCGATGAAATGACGCAAGGCCGAGTCAAAGTGAAGGATTGCACCCTCTACGAAACCGACACCAGCTTCGCCCGCTACTACGAATAACTAGCCTCTAGAAACGCGAAGCGTCCAAAACCGTGCGAAGCACCGCCCGCCCGGCGCAAGGGCGCACTTGCACTTGCCTTTATGCACTTAATCGAACTCTACAAATCCGTCCAGGGCGAATCCAGCTTCACCGGCCTCCCCTGCATCTTCGTCCGCTTCGCCGGCTGCAACCTGCGCTGCGCCTGGTGTGACTCGGAGTACACCTTCACCGGTGGCAACCCCTTCACGCAGGAAGAGGTCATCGCCCAGATCGAAGCCCTCGCCCCATGCAAGCTGGTCGAGTTCACCGGCGGCGAGCCCATGCTCCATGCCAAAGAACTCCTCCCCCTGATGGACGTCCTCCTCACCCAGGGCTACACCCTCATGATGGAGACCTCCGGCGAGCGCCCCCTGGACCTCGTTCCCAAAGCCGTCCACAAGATCGTGGACGTCAAGTGCCCCGGTGCCGGAGCCGCAGCCAACAGCTTCCGCCTCTCAAACCTAGAGACGCTCACCAAAAACGACGAAGTCAAGTTCGTCCTCACCAACCGCGCCGACTACGAGTTCGCCCGAGCCTTCATCGCCGAGCATCGCCTCAACGACCTGGCCGCCGGCGTCCTCCTCAGCCCAGCATTCACCAAGAACCCCAGCCCCCTACGCACGGTCGAAAACGCCACCCTGGACCCCCGTACCTTGGTCGAGTGGATGATGCACGACGGCGTAGACGCTCGCCTCTCCCTCCAGATCCACAAGTTCATCTGGGAACCGATGAAAAAGGGCGTCTAGCATGCAGCGGATCAAGCTGGTCCTCATAGCCGCCTTCGAGCCCGACTGGCCGCTCAATGAGGGCCCCGTCCCCGGCGAACTCACCCTCTTCCGCCAGCGCAACAACCTAACCCAAACCATCCCACTGGAAGCCGCCTACCGCCCCCTCCTAACCGACGGAGCCGGCACCCTCGCCCTGGCAACCGGGGTAGGCGCGGCAAGAGCCGCCGCCTCAGTCATGGCACTAGGCTTGGACCCACGCTTCGATCTAACAAACGCTCGCTTCCTCATCACCGGAGTAGCCGGAGCAACTCCAACACAAGCGTCTCTCGCCTCCGTAGTCCTCCCCGACTACGTCGTAGACGGAGACCTCACCCACGAACTCGACGCGCGCGAGATCCCAGCCGAATGGCCCGACGGCTTCATCCCCATCGGCAAAACAACTCCCTACGAAGCCCCCCGCGCCGCCCGCTTCAACAACGACGACGGAATCGTCTTCCAACTCAACAGCACCCTGATCGAACGAGCCTTCAACCTCACCCGCAACATCATCCTCGAAGATACCCCCCAAATCACCGAACGCCGAGCACAGTTCAGCCCAGCGCAGTCAGCCCCAAAGGTCCTGCGAGGAGACGAACTCTCCTCCTCCACCTTCTTCCACGGCCGCCTCATGAGCCAACGCGCCACCCGCTGGGTCTCTTATCAGACCGAAGGCCAGGCCACCTACACCATCACCGCCATGGAAGACACCGGCATTCTGCAATCGCTGACCTTCCTCGCAGCAGCAGGGAAGCTGGACTTCAACCGAGTCCTCATCGCCCGGGCTGTCAGCAACTATGACCAGCAGCGCGAAGACATCACCGCCGCCGAATCCCTAGCCGAGACCAAGGTAGCCACCTACTCCGCCTACCGCCCCGCCCTCGAAAACGCCCACCGAGTAGCCACCGCCATCATCCAATCCCTCGATCAAGACCCCACATAAGCCCGATCCCGCCAGCTCACCGCCCCACCCCGCACCTTCCGCGCCAGCGCATACCACTGCACACAAAGTAGCAAAACAATCCCCACCGGATGCAGCAAAGCCCCCCGCCAGTCCTGCCTGAACCGCCCAACCGCAATCCACCGCGGCAACCACGCAGCAACGATAGCTAAAGCAACCACGACGAATTCGGCCCAGAACATCGCAGGAAGTTGCGCGGTCCAAGCGAGAGGCCGTGGTTGCTGATAGTACTCCATCGCATGCCCTAACACGACACCGGGTAGCAGCGCCATCAAGACAAACGGCAGCACCTGCCCCAGCACCAAAGCCAGCGATACCGGCCCAATCCGCCTCGGATCACCCAACCCCTCAGTAGCATTCTTAGCCAGCCCCCGCCAAACCTCACCCGCCGTCCGATACATCCTGCACTCGGCCAACTCCGTAAGATCCGCCAGATCCGTCCTGAACCCAGCCTCCCGGAACAGCCTCGGCAGCCGCAGCCCATCATGCATCGTCAGCCGAATCCCCGCATGTCCCCCACAAGCAAAGTAGTCCTCTCTCCGAGCCATCATGAACTGCCCACACCCCGCCGCAAACGCCGGATCAGTCCCCGCCCGCATCTTGCCCAGCGGCAAGAAACCGAGCAGCACAAAGTGGATCATCGGCAGCAGCAGCCATTCCAGCGTCGTCTCCGTCACCTGCCTTGGAAACCCACTCACCAGCCCATTCCCACCCGCCTCCAGAAACCCAGCCATCCGCCCCACGCACCCCGGCTCCACCCGCACATCCGCATCCACAAAACAAAGCATAGGATTCTTCGCCACCTGCGCTAAAACCCAGCAGGCATGTTGCTTCCCGTTCCACCCCGCAGGCAGCAGAGGAGCCCGTTCCAGCCGCACCCGCGCATCCTCCTCCGCCAACCGCCCCACAATCTCCGCAGTCCCATCGGTGGACCCATCATCCATCACCACCACCTCAAACTCACACCCCGTACTAGCCAACACCGCCCTGACCCCAGCCTCAATCCCCCCCGCCTCATTCCGAGCCGGAATCAACACCGAAACCGGCTGTCGGCCCTCATCTCCACCTGAAGGCGCACGATACAGCCGCAGATTCCAGCAGAACAACCCAGCCGGAATCGCCGCACAAACCAGCGCAGAAAACGCTACCCAGAACATCATCCCTGCTCCTCCTCCGGCATCACCGTATGCTCTGCCTGATACCTGCGCCCCCGTACCCGAGCCCATACCCTCTGCCCCAACTCATAGAACCCGCCCGTCCCCACCCGACCCTTCCGCAGCACCGTAAACGCCCTCGCATCCCGCGCGATCGCCAACTCCTGCAACTCATCCATTGCCCTTTGCAACGCCCACTTCAGCCGCCCCTCCACCGCCTCAGCCGAGTCCCCCTCCACCGTCACCGCCTCTCCAAACAGCAGCAGCGTCTCAGGCAGCCGCTCATCCCAGAACGGATACTCGATCGCCAGCGGAATCACCGTACACCCACCCGCCACCTTAGCCGCCAACGCCGCAAGCCCCGGCTTGAACTCCAGCGGCCTCTCTCTCGCATCCGCAAACCGACCCTGTGGCGTCACCCAGATCACCCCGCCCTCCCGCAGCACTCGCAGCCCGGTCCTTAGAAACTGCGCCGCCCCCCTGGCCGTCTTCATCTCCACCCCAAACACCCCAATCCGCTTGAAGATTCCATACCGCTCCAGCGCCGCAGCATCCATCGGCGCATAGTGCTTCCGCCCCGGCATCAACTCTGCCGCCAGCAGCACCTGCACCATCGGGTCCCACCACGACCCATGATTCGCATACACAATCAGCGGCCGCCCATCCGTGCCTGCCGCAGCAAACCTCTCCGCCCCCCGCACCCTCACCGCGCGAAAGTGCCGCCTGAAGTACCCCCGCACAATCCGCCGGAAGAACCCAAGCACCGGCTTCGAAATATACGGCGTCTCCATAGTGCTTCCGAGCCTACCCTAAGCCACAGCCGCCCGCAGCACATTTGATTGCGCATCCTGATCCAGCGAATCCGCAGCAATCCAACCCGACATCATCACCATCGGCATCCCCGGCCCCGGATGCGCCGCACCCCCCGCCAGATACAAGCCCTTCAACTCCTTTGACCGATTCGCCGGCTTGAACGCCCCATTGAAGACCCCGTGACTTGAGATCCCATAGATCGCACCATCCAGCACCCTGTACCGCTCATGAATATCCTGCGGCGTCAGGTGCGCCTCAAACACAATCCGCTCCTCAATGTCCGTCAGCCCCGCCGTCCGCTTCAGCTTATCCAGAATCACCTGCCTGTACCCAGGGAACATCTCGTTCCAATCCTGCCCCGGCCGCAGATAGGGCGTATGCACCAGCACATACAGCGCCTCGCCACCCTCCGGCGCACTCGCCGGATCGGTCGCAGCCGTAGCAGCCAGGTAGCACGTAGGATCAGGCGCCGGAATCCCCAACTCATAGATCGCATGAAACTCCTCATGCGGGTCGCGAGAGAACACAAAATCATGATGCGCCAGGTGCTCATACCGCTTGTTCAATCCCAGGTAAAGCACCACGCCGGAGCAAGCCGGCTCATACTTACGCTTATGCTCGAACGTCCGCGCCACCGCCCCGCCAATCAACTCCCGATGCGTCCTCACCGCGTCCTCATTCGACACCACCGCATCGAACTTGTGCGCCTCCCCAGCATCTGTAACCAAACCTGTTACCTTTCCGCCGGCACTCGTAATCCTGGCCACACTCGTCTCCGTGTGGAAGTCAACGCCAAGCTCCCGCCCCAGCTTCACAAGCCCCTCCGGCACCGCCCGAGTTCCACCCACCGGATACCAGATCCCTTCCTCCATCTGCATATGCCCAATCGCGCAAAGAATGGCCGGAGAAGCATCCGGGCTTGACCCCACGTACTGCACAAAGTGATCCAGCATCTGCGCCGTGTTCGGATCAGGAATACTCTCGCGAATCACCTCGGCCACAGTCTTCCCCAGCCGCATCCGCATCACGTCCTTCAGCACCTTCAGGTCGAACGCGCCCTTCACATCCATCGTGTCCCGCATGGACCCAATCGATCGCCAGAAGAAGAACCGGTCGGAGATCGAATGAAGCTGCTCGCTCTGCTTCAGAAACTTCAGATAGCCCGCACCCATCTTCGGCCAGATCGCCTCTAGCTGCGCGGCCATTGCACCCGTGTCATCCATCAGATCGATCGTGCTGCCATCCTCAAAAAAGCACCGCCACTGCGGGTCCAGCCGCACCATCGGCACATAGTCCTCCATGCGTTTGCCCGCCTCGGCGAACACCTTCCGCAGCACTGAAGGTTGAATCAGAATCGTAGGCCCCATGTCGAACCGGAACCCCTCCTCTGCAAGTTGAGCCGCCTTCCCGCCCAGCCACGGATTCTTCTCAAACACCGTCACCTTGTGCCCACGCGCAGCCAGCGTACAAGCCGCAGCCAGCCCAGCCAATCCACTTCCAATCACACCAACCTTCATGCCAATCTCCCTGTCCATCACTTCAATCTCATCGCAGCCTGAATCATCCGCCGTAGCCCCTTGATCTTCGCTCGCAGGCCATCCCCATGCTCCATCTCAATCACGCCACCAAACAAATTCTCATGTGTATCAGTCGTAGGCACATACTGCCTGAGCCCTTTGCCGCGACGCACCAGCACCGTCTTCACCGCCGTCATCTCCAGCAATCCTTCAGCCCCACGCGTCACCCCAAACCCACTCCCGCGCCGTCCGCCAAACGGCACCCGCGGATCGGCCGTAGGCACAATCAAATCATTGATCAGTAAAGTCCCGACCTTCATCCGAGCACCCACCCGCGTGGCTTCAACCTCATCCCCAAACACCGCAGCCGTGAGCCCGAACGGACAAGCCCTATCCGCCTCCAGCATCGCCCCGACATCTCCAAACTCCATGACCGTCAGCACCGGAGCAAACACATCCGTCTGCGCCAACTGCATCTCAGGCCGCGCCCGAGTCACCAGCAATGGCTTCATAAACACATCACGCACATCCCCATGCACCACAGCACCCGCGCTCTTTGCTTCCTCAACCAACCCTCGCAGTTGCTCCCGTACAGAATCCCGAACGACCACGCCGTCCATCGCAGCAAACGCATCCGTCAGCCGCGCCACCAACCTCTCATGCCCCCCGCCAACCAGCATCAACCGCCGAGGAGCCATACACGTAGCAGACCCATTCAGCCGCATCCCAAACAGCAACGCAGCCACCACCCGCTCCACATTCGCGGAAGGCAACACAATCACAGCATCACACCCGGAGAGCTCCGCCACCACCGGCGTAGCCGTCTCCGCCGCCGCCCTCATCACTGCCCGCCCACTCGCCCCAGACCCGGTAAAGAAGACCTTATCTACTCCGCCGCGCATGGCGCTGACACCCGCCTCAACACTCTCATCCGTCACAGTCAGCAAGCCATCCGGCAGCCCGGCTCGCTCCATCACATCCGCAAAGATTTCCGCTACATCCCGCCCGCCGGCACCGGGCTTCCATACCACCGCATTGCCCGCAGCCAGCGCCTGCAGCACCTGAACCCCCGGCAGAAACAGGGGATAGTTCTCAGGCCCAATCACCAGCACTCTCCCCAGCGCCACACGCTCCACGCTGCTCTCAACGCCCGCAAGCCAGAAGGGAAGTCCTCGCCGTCCCAGCCGCCTCGTCTTCAGAATTTCGCCTGCCTCGCGCTCCAGAAATCTGCAGGCGGCCAGCAGCGGCAGCACCTCCGCAACCATCGAGTCCGCACGCGTCCTTGCAAGTTCCGTCGAAATCGCACTCACCAGCGCGTCGGTCTTCCGTGCCAGTCCCAGTCGTCCCGCCCGCAAAACGCTCAGGCGCTCCCGCAACGGGCGTGCAGACCAGAGAGCCTGCACCAACCATGCCTCATCACTGGCTTTATCAGAAACGTGAACTTGGGAGCGTTCCATCGTAGCCATCATGCTAACTGGCATTTCAAGAAGCAGCCCCAACCAATTCGCCCGTCACCGTCTCTTCGGCTGAACCCGCCTGCCACTGCGGCTCCATCTTCAAGTCCTCCAGCAGCAGCCGTGAAGTGATCCGCGCAGACTCAAAGATCACCGGCAACCCACTCCCCGGATGCGTCCCACCCCCCACCAGGTACATCTGTTCCACATCCTCAAACCGGTTGTGCGGCCTCAGATGCAGCATCTGGTCAAGAGAGTGCGCCATGGAAAACGTCGCTCCCTTGTAAAGATCGAACTCCTCAGACCAGCCCGCAGGCGTCACAATCTTCTCTGTCCTGATCCTGGACTCAAGCCCCTTGATCCCAATCCGTTCCATCTGCCGCAGCGCAATCTCGCGGTATCTCGGCTGTTCCTTCGCCCAGTCAACGGAGCCCGTATCATGTGTAACAGGAAGAAGCACATATAGCGTGCTCTGCCCTTCAGGAGCAAGCGTCTTGTCCGTCACGCAGGCATTCTGCACGTAGAACGAAGGATTCTCGCTCAGCGCATGGCGCTCCTCAATGTCCTTCAGGTTCTCCCGATAGTTCTCAGCCAGATAGATCGTATGGTGGGACACATCGTCAAACTGCCCATCGATCCCCAGGTACATCATGAAGGTCGAACACGAAAACTTCTTCTTCGCCAGCCGTTCATTCGTCCACTTATTCCGTTTCGCATTCGGCACCAGCCGCCGCATCGCCCCGGCAAAGTCCGCGTTCACCACCACGGCATCAGCTTTCAACATATGGTTGGCCGTCTTCACTCCCGTGGCCTTGCCGCCTTCAATCAACACCTCTTCCACCGGCTCATCCAGCAGGATCTCCACGCCAAGCTCACGCGCAATCCGCGCCATCGCCTGCGTGATCGCGCCGCATCCACCTGTCGGATGAAATACCCCATGCTCGTACTCAAGAAAGCTCAAAATTGAAAACAGACTCGGGCAGCGGAAAGGACTCATCCCCAGGTACTTCGATTGAAAGCTGAACCCCAGCCGGATCCGCTCATCCTTGAAGTGGACCTGTAGGTCGCTGTCCAGCGAACGCCACGGAGCCAGCAGAGGCAGCAGCTTCAGCATCTCCGGCTTCGCCAGATCCCGCCAGCTCTCGAACGGGCTCTGCAGGAACGGCAGAAACTTCTCCAGCTTGTTCCGGTTATGCGTAATGAACTGGTGGAAGCGCTTGGCGTCCTCAGGTGAGATCGCCTCGATGGCCTTCTCCATCCGCTCAACATTTGGCGTCGCCAGCAACTCACCGCCCGCGCCAAACACCAGCCGGTACTGCGGGTCCAGCCGAGTCATCGCAACCTCGCGATCCAGGTCGTACCCCGCCGCCGCAAAGATCTCCTTCAGCACGCGCGGATAGAGAAAGAACGTAGGCCCCACATCGAACTTGAAGCCGTCCTGGTGAATCGTGGACGTCCGCCCGCCCACATCCGCGCGCTTCTCCACCACCGTAACCTTCACCCCGGACTTGGCCAGGAGCAGCGCGGCAGCCAGCCCGCCCGGTCCTGCCCCGACGATCACAACTTGCCGAGAATCCTTCTTCATCAGCGCTTTTGCCCCAGCCAATCGCAGCTTTCTGCCGCAATGGTGTTCCAATTATAGAGAGCGTTCAGCAGGGCCCAAATGCACTTATTCCGTGTGGTGAACGATAGCATCCACATCTTTCGGAGGACTCAATCGCAGCCAAAAACCTATGCCTGCAAGTCCCAAAAAAGAAAGGCGAGAAGCATAAATGCCCTCGCCTTGCTCTGATGCCGAATTTCGCTTAGACAGTCGCGGACGCCTCAAAGCCCTCGCGCATACCAATCTCAACCGCTGGAAACTCGGCTTCACGAATCTTCCGAAACGTTACCAGCGCCTGCGCCACCACTTGGTCCATGTTGTAGTACTTGTAAGTCGCCAGCCGCCCCACAAAGTGGACATTCTTTTCCGCGTCCGCCAGCTCTTTGTACCTCGCATAGAGCGCCGCATTCTCAGGCCGCGGAATCGGATAGTAAGGATCACCCTCAGCCTGCGGATACTCGAACACCACGCTCGTCTTGGCAGCCGTCTGCCCGGTCAGATACTTGAACTCCGTCACCCGCGTATAAGCATGCTCGTTCGGATAGTTCACCACCCCCACAGGCTGACGCACCTCTTCGTCGAAGGTCTCATGCCTGAACTCCAGCGACCGGTAAGGCAGCGGCCCAAACCGATAGTCGAAGAACTCATCCACCGGCCCTGTAAAGATCGTCTTGATCCCCGGATGCTCCTTCACCACATCCGCATAGTTCGTTGAAGTCCGCACCGTGATCCTCGGCGAGTCCAGCATCTTCTCAAACATCTTCGTGTACCCCAGCGACGGCATCGCCTGGAATGTATCCGTAAAGTACCGGTCATCCCGGTCGAACCGCACCGGAATTCGCCCCGCCACAGAAGCATCCAGCTCAGACGGGTCGAGCCCCCACTGCTTCCGCGTGTAATTCCTGAAGAACTTCTCATACAGCTCCCGCCCAATCCGGCTCACACAAATATCCTCGGAAGTCCGAATACTCGTTGCCGTCTCCGTCCGCTCCGCCAGAAACCTCTGCATCCCCGCCGCATCCAGCTCCAACCCATACATCCGGTTGATCGTATCCAGGTTGATCGGAATCGGCAGCAGCTTCCCATCCACCTCCGCCAGCACCCGATGCTCATACTCCCGCCACTGCGTAAACTTCGAGAGATACTTCACCACCTCCGTGCTATTCGTATGGAAGATATGCGGCCCATACTTATGCACCAGTATCCCCGCCTCATCGAGATAATCAAAAGTATTCCCCCCCACATGATCCCGCTTGTCGACGATCAGCACCCGTTTCCCCAGCCCATTCGCCAGCCGCTCCGCCAGCACCCCCCCCGCAAACCCCGCCCCCACCACTAGATAGTCGTACTGCTCCCCCCGCCCGGCCTTCATCCTCACCGACACCGGTGCCAGCCGAAACGAAGCCACCCCCACCCCCTTCACCTCCGCCGACCGCACCCTCACAAGCTCAATCTGCTTCCACATCGAAGCCCACGTCTTGTCCCAAGATCCCCCCGCCAACTTCGCCGTGACAGCCTCGAGCCACTCCGCCGTCTGCGGCTCCAGCGCCTTATCGATCGCCGCCGCAAACTCCTCCGCAGTCCCCGCGATCGCCACCAGCCCTTCGCGCCCATACCCCGTCACCACGTCATGGATCGGCATAGAAACCACTGGCTTCCCCGCAGCCAAGTACTCCGGCGTCTTCGTCGGTGAAATAAATCGCGTCGACTCATTCAAAGCAAACGGAAGCATCGCCACATCCCACCCAGCCAGATACCCCGGAAGCTCCCCATAGCTCTTCCCCCCGAGATAATGAATATTCTCCCCCCGCGGCAGCGTCCCCGGATCAATCTTCACCACCGGCCCCAGCAGCACAAACTGCACCTCCGGCCTCAGCCTCGCCACCTCACCCATCAGCCCAATATCGAACCGCTCATCCAGCACTCCAAAAAATCCCGCCCGTGGCCGCCCAATCCCACCCTGATCCCCCGGCTCCTCGGCCCCCGAGCCCGAAGCAAAGTGCCCCACATCAATCGAACTCGGAAACGCATGAACATTTCCATGCTGCTTTCGTTTCGCCTCATACAGACTCATCCCGCCCGTAAACACCACATCCGCCACCCCAAACAACTCCTGCTCCCGAGCAGCTAACTCCGGCGGCGCCCCCAGAAATCCACTCAGCTCATCCATGCAGTCATACACCGTAGCCTCAGCCCGCAGATCGTCCGTAAACGAAAGCATCATGGGCGTGTAGTACCACCGCACAAACCGCGCCACATGCTGCGCCCGCATAAACTCCTTCAGCAGCCCCCGCAGCATCGCGTTAGCATCGCCCGCCCTCGGCAGATGCGGCCGCAAAACCCACAACTGCGGCCCTTCCTGCATCACTTCGAGCGTCGGCGTCCCATCCCCGTTATCATCCGCATCCCAATAAGGCTCTTCCCAAAAAAACACCCGCCGCTCCCGAGCACACCGCGTCAGCAGATGCTGCGGCCGCTGTGTCACAAAGTGCCACCGCAGGTGGCTGAAGCAGATCAGATCCAACCCGCCATCATGGGAAGAAGAAAGGGAAGAGGTAAAAGTGTCCGCAGAAAGATTCGTCGTTTGCAAGTAAAGCCCCTCACGCGTGGCAGTGGAATTGCGGTCGCTGTCGTGCGCTTCCGGTATCTCTCTGATGTACATACCCCGTCGCGCGTTGGGTCCCCCTCGCCCCATCCACACTCCCTTTCGCGACTAACCCCACACCCTTCCCGCCGCATCAGAGAACCCGTCATCAATCTTTCGTCCGCTCACAACCTCTCGCGCCCGATACCATACCAATAACGCCTTTCCACCGGAGCAACCCTCACCTTGAACATTCTCGTGCTCTCGCCTCACCGCGATGACGCTGCCTTTTCCCTCTCCCTCTCCATCGCCCACTGGCTCTCCGCCGGCCACCGCGTCACCCTCCTCAACGTCTTCACCCGCTCCCTCTACGCCCCATACTCGGACGCAGACTTCGTCCATGACAACGACCGCCTCTCCTACATCTCCGCCATGCGCCGGAAAGAAGATGAGTCCTTCCTCAAGCGTCTCCCCGGCCTCACCATGGTCGATCTCAACCTCAAGGACGCGCCCATCCGCCTCCGTTGCGACGCCTCCATCGTCTGCGACATGGACGCCGATCCCGCCGACACCGCCATCCCCAAGATCCAGAAAGCCCTCACCACCCAGGCTGCCGCCCCACGCCCCATGCAGGCTCTCGTCCTGCCCTTGGGCTTAGGTCATCACGTCGACCACCGCGTAGCCCGCGACGCTGCTCTCACCTTCTCCACCACCCTCCCCACCGCCTTCTACGAAGAGCTCCCCTACGCCACCCGTGAAGGCGTTCGTGTCGATCTCTCCCGCTTCCGTGAAGACGTCAACACCCGCCTCCACGAGCCTCTCCACCCCGTCCTCGTCCACGGCACCAACACCCATCCCACTGACTTCAAGCTCCGCATCGCCCACCTCTACGCCTCGCAGATCGACGACGATCTTGCCCACACCATCGCCAACTTCAGCCATCGCTACCAGGGCGCAGAGCGTCTCTGGGCCAACGAGCAGTGGCTCGCCAAAGCCGTAGACAACAAGCTCTCCACCAGCCAGCGCGACCAGGAAGCCAAGCCCCTCCCCTCATGAGCCGTTACGCCCCACTCGCAGAGCCTCTCATCGCCACACCGCCTCACCCAAAGTTGAGAGCCTGCATCATCATCCCCACGCGCAATGAAGAGTCCATCCTCCCGCGCACACTGGATGCCCTGCGCCTCCAGCAGTCTTTCAACCACCAGCCCCTGGACCCCAATACCTACGAGGTCATCCTCCTCCTCAACAACTGCACAGACGCCTCGGAGGCAGTCGCACAGCACTACCAGCAACAACACCCAACCTTCCATCTCCACACAGCCACCCGCACCCTCGCGCCGGAGGAAGCCCACGTAGGCACCGCCCGCCGTCTCCTCATGGACACCGCTCACCATCGCCTGCAAACCTCCCCGCACTCTTACTCCGCCATCCTCTCCACAGACGCGGACACGGTCGTAGCGCCAGATTGGACCGCCCGCAATCTCGCCGCCATAGAAGCCGGAGCCGACGTAGTGGGCGGCGTCATCAACCTCTTCCCGGAAGATCTTGAAGCCTTGAAGCAACAAGACCCCGGCACATACCAGGCCTACAAGAACGATCGCCAACTCCAGCACCTCGTCGCCCAACTTGAATCCATCCTCGATCCCGACCCAGCCGACCCCTGGCCTCGCCACCTCGAGCACTTCGGCGCATCCTTAGCCTGCACCCCCAGCATCTACGCCCTCGCCGGCGGCCTCCCCCCCGTCAAGCCTCTTGAAGACGTAGCCTTCATCGACGCCCTCCGCAAGGTCGGCGCACGCATCCGCCACTGCCCCCAAACCCACATCTTCACCTCCGCCCGTCTCGATGGCCGGGCCGAGGTAGGTCTCTCCGGTCAACTCCGCATCTGGCAAAATCAGTCCCGCAACAAAGAGCCCCACACAGTCGATTCAGCCCAGTGGCTGGAACACCGTTTCCGCTCCCTAGCCGCCCTCCGCCGCCTCAACCAGTCCCAACACCTGCCGCCCCTCACCCTCTACCCGCAACCCTGGCAAGACCGCATCACGAATCTCCACGCAGATCGCCTCCCCACCCCCCGCTTCCTCGAACTCCTGGACTGCAACGCCCTAATCGAAGACCTCTTCACTCAAACCAACCACCCGCACCACTCCGAAATCGAAGAAACCATCACCGCCCTCACCCAGACCATCACCACCCTGACCCACAAAAGCCCAGGAACCCCGTCCGAACCGTTGCACCTATCTGTTCTTCCCTAGAACGCCCACGAACGCTCGCGTGCCCCATTCATCGCAGTCTCACCGCGATGAGTGGGAAGTAGAACTCACCCCCGGCGACGCCTATGCAGTTGCCTGTTCTTACCCAATCAAATCCCAAACCAGCACATCCATCCCCGGAAAGCATCCACTCCAGGCATCCCCTCTTATCCCGCCTTAATCCGTCTTTTCCCCGTTACGCCTTGCTCTGTCTCTCCAGCACATCAATCCGAAACCTCTCCCGCCGCTCCCCACCAACCCATTTCCACTCCGCCCGTCCAAGCCAGTACTCATGCACTTGATCCCCCGTCAACGGATAATCCGGTACCCACTCCGTCAAATGCACCAGCACCAAATGCCCTCCATCCATATGCCGCGCAGCTAATTCATCCGCAGCCCTCGCCAGGTCGGCCAAAGACCAGTAATAAGCCACCTCAGACACCACAATCAGCTCAAACATCCCGGACGGCATCTCCTCCGGCACCCGCAGACATGCAAACGAAACCCCTGGACACCGCCCCTTAGCCACACGGAGCGCCGTCTCAGAGACATCCACCGCTACCAGTTCATCGCAGCGCTCCGCCAGCAGCTTCGTCAGCACTCCAATCGAGCAACCAACCTCAAGCCCTCGCTCGTATCGCTCCTCAGGCAGCGCCCCCACCGTAGCCCCATACTTCTCCCGCTCATACTCGCTCGTCTCGAACTCCCACGGATCACGCTTTTGCGTATAGATCCGTTCAAAGTACTTCGGCGGAAGAGACTCCTCCCGGAACCCATCCCTCCAGAACCCATCTCCACTCCCCTCAGACCGCCGGTGAGACTTCTCCAGCGAGTAGCGCCCAATCGCAGCCAGCGTAGCATCCGGCGCAGGCTGCCGCAGATACATCGTCAGGTCCCGGATCACCCGCTCAAACCGAGCCGGCTGCAACAGTCCATGCGCCCCCACGCCGGTCGTCACCCTCTGCATCACACCCGTCCCCAGCCGTTCGATTGCCACCCGCATCATGTTCGCGCACTCGATCATCCGCTCCACATGCGCCTTGTCCGTCCGGTAGAAGCTCTCCTCGCACACCGCCGCGCCCTTCTCCACCCACATCGCCGCCTCCTGCGCTGAGATAGCAATCTCCCCCAGCCTCGCCACCTGGTACGGATCGTCCCCCCGCCGCATCTCATCCAGCCATTCGGCAAACATCACATGCAGCCGCATCACGGCACCCGCCTGCACCGCCGCAAACCGTACCGCCCCGCCACGGAACATCGGATCGCGATAAAAATCCCCCGGCGCACCAATCAACTCGTCTGCCTCCACCCGCCCACCCGTAAAGTCCACCCCAAAGCTCTCCGAGCTCTCCATCCCCAGCGGATGCCAGAAGCTCCGGTCGATCGAGGCTCCCAGCGATTCCATCGTCGGCACTGTCATCTGCCACCCGCGCCCCGGAATCTCAGCCGTCACCATAGGCCGCTGCACAAATGCCGCCCCCGTACAGAACGTCTTCTCTCCTTCAAAACGATAGCCACCCTGCTCCGGCACCAACCGCAGCACCTCCGGCTTACCCGTATTCCAGACCCCCGAAATCATCCCCCCGCGCACCTCCTCGGCCAGCCTCGCCACCTGCCCTGCCGACCCATACCGCTGCACCAGCAGCAGCCCATTCACATGGCCTTCGTAGATCCGCCCCAGCGCCAGATCCGCCCCACCCACCGCCGCCAGCACCCGCATCAGCGTCTCCTGCGTCCCCGCCTCGACCCCCAGGCCCAGCCCACCCTCACTCACCGGCAGCGGAGCCGTCAGCAACCCAATCTCCGCAAACCGTTCAATCTCCCGCTTCGGAGCCGTCTGCAACCCAAGGTTCGGTCGACGCGCCAACTCATCCGCCAACCCGGTCGCCCGTCTCAGCAGCGAACCCAGATCATCCCCACCCCGCACTTCACCCAAATCATCACCCAGGCTCTCCCGCTCATCCCCAACCTCAACCACATCCGCCATGCGATAGCTCTCCCCCGGTGAACCAGCCCACCGTCCAATCGAAATGCCCTGAACCGTACTCACATTGATGCAACTTCCCGCCTAACAGACAAACCCCACCCCAACCCATCCCCAACTGCCTCCCACCCAACCGTCTCCCTACCTGAACCGCATCCCACCCCAACTGCCTCCCCACCCAAACCCCTTCCCCACCCCAACCGTCATCTGAGCGCAGTGAAGAATCTCCGTAGCGGCTGTCGCTGTTGCGGTTGCGGTTGCCGTTGCCGTTGCCGTTGCAGTCGCTGTTGCCGTTGCAGTCGCCGTTGCAGTCGCCGTTGCCATTGCCATTGCCGTTGCCGTTGCCGTTCGGATTAGAGGGGCGCTTTAGCGCCCCGTCAACGGGCAAAACACAATGGGCTTTAGCCCCGGGCTCTTGCAGACCATCCGCATAACCCTCGCCCTAAGAATCACTTACGACTATTTTCACAAAAAACACCAGCAAACTCGCGTGTCAAGCCCCCCCGCCGCAAAATATTGCTCCAACCCCAACCCCATCAACCACTTACCCTCCAAAAATAGTTGGGGTATTCACCCCCGCCACCCTGATAAAATAGAAGCAGCAGAAAAACAGCGCCGGGTGGGCGCACCGTTACTCTCTCGCTAATAACTCATCCGCAGTCATCCTCTAACTGTAATCGAATGAAGACTTTGGATCGAAACAGGGGGGAGGGGGGGACACCCTCGCCATAACCTGCATCGAACAACCCCATGCCACACAGCTTCGCGAGCTTCTTCATGGGCGGCTTTGAATGCGCCACCCATAAACGCCGGGACGGCCTCCAGATCGACGTCCTCGCCTCCACCGGCCACGCCACCCACGCCGCTCGGGACTATACCCTCCTGGCTGAAGCCGGCGTAAAAACGGTCCGCGACGGCCTCCGCTGGCACCTCATCGAAGCCGGCGCCCCCGGCCAGTACGACTGGTCCAGCTTCCTCCCCATGCTGGACGCCTCCATCGCCACCGGCACCCAGGTCCTCTGGGACCTCTGCCACTGGGGCCTCCCCCACGGCCTGGACATCTTCTCAGACGACTTCGTCACCCGCTTCGAGGCCTTCGCTGCCGCCGCCGCCCGCCTCATCCAAGACCGCAACCCCACCCCCATCCCCCACTACTGCCCCATCAACGAAATCAGCTTCTGGGCCTGGGTCGGAGGCGACGTTAAGGCCTTCGCCCCCCACCAGGAGGGCCGCGGCCCCGAGCTCAAGCGCCAGCTCGTCCGCGCCTCCCTGGCAGCCATCCGCGCCGTCCGGGGGGTGGACCCCAGAGCCCGCTTCCTCCAACCCGAACCAATCATCGACATCGTTCCAGAATGGAACGATGTCGAAAAGTACCCGCACATCGTGGAACAATCTCGCAACCACACCGCCTCCCAGTACGAGGCGTGGGACATGCTCGCGGGCCGCCGTGAGCCTGAACTGGGCGGGTCGGCGGAGATGCTGGACTACATTGGCGTGAATTATTACTGGAACAACCAGTGGGTGCATGGGGGGGACCGTAAGCCGCCGGGGCACCCAGACCACAAGCCCCTCCACCGGATGCTGGTGGAGCTTTGGGAGCGGTACCGGCGGCCCATTTTGATTACTGAGACGGGGGCGGAGATGGGGGCGGATGTGGGGTGGCTGGGGTATGTGGCGGCGGAGGTGCGGCAGGCTCGGCGGGAGGGGGCGGAGATGGTGGGGGTGTGTCTGTATCCGGTGATGGACTACCCGGGGTGGGATGACGATCGGCACTGCCGTTGCGGGCTGATCGGCGTGGATGAGGATTGGGACGTGCGTAGCTTGCGGGCGGATCTGGTGGAGGAGTTGCGGCTGCAGGCTCGGATCACGGAGAACGTGACTTAAGGCATTGTTTGCCGGGCAGAATTTGCCGCCCTTTGCTGATGAGAAAGGGCCGTGTTGCAGATAATGCAGACATGGACAGCAAAAGCTTTGCCGCGGCGGCGTACCGGGTAGAACATCCTTCAAAGATCAACAGGCGCTCGCGCCGGGGCACGACGCCCCAGGCGGTACGGGTGGATCAGATTCATGCACGGGACCCCCTGGCGTACCCGTCCTCACGGCCACGTCCGGAGGGGGCGACGAAGCCCCTGCTCTCGTTTGAGTGGACGGAGACGAAGGCTACGGCCACACCAGTCGTTGAGGCTGAGGTTCCTGTGGCTGCGCCGAGCGAGCCGGTGCGTTTGATGCCCTCGCAGCGTGCCCATCTGCTGCGGCCGCTGACGTTGCGTGGCAGCGATGGGCGGCAGACGTATGTGACGTACACGGTCAATCCTAAGTAGTTCTGATAGTTGGCCGCTTGAGAGAAACCCACGTCCCAGAAGCGGGACATGGGGCACCCAGTTGTGGTGGGTCTCGCATCTGAGGTTCTATGAGCGAGAACATGATTGTGGACTTTATTGAGCAGAGGCTTGCCCAGCCTGCGACGGCACGAGTTGAGACGCATCCGGGTGAGCGGTCGCTCTGGAAGGGCATTGCTGCCGGACTGGTGGGCGGACTGCTGGCTACGGCTGCGAAGACTTTGGCTGAGAAAGTCTATCCGCCGCGGACGCATGGGGAGCCTGAGCCTCCTGAAGTGCTGGCCGAGAAGGTGGCCGGGCATCCGCTGGATGGAGCGAGCAAGACGATCGCGGCAGAGACGATTCACTGGGCTTTCGGGGCGGCTGCGGGTGCGGCTTATGGTGCGCTGGCGGAGTATTATCCGGCTGCGACGGCTCGGCAGGGCGCGAACTTTGGGATGACGCTGATGGCTCTGACGCATGAAGGAGTGCTGCCGGCGATGGGGCTTTCGGCTGAACCTGCGGAGCAGACGACCCGGGAGAGGTCGAGCGAGATGGCTACGCATGTGGTCTTTGGTCTGGTGGCTGAGGTTGTGCGGAGTAATGTCCGGAGCTTCTTGTAAGGGGTGCTGGTTCCTGACGAAAGATTACGGGGATAAGAAGGGATAAAAGCGATCAAGGCGGATTTGGTTGGGGCGGGTTTGGGGCTTGTGGCTTCGTGAAGGCCGGGTTCGGCTACTGCTTTCAGGACTAATCCTTCTTCTTCGTCGCTCCAGATGTAGTCTGGGCGCTCGGGGGCCGGAGGGTGGAGTCTTGCTTTTTCTGCTGCTTCTTCCTTGTCCTTGGCCCATTGCTCGGTGAGGATCTGCTCGAGGGTCTTTTCTCCCTTTGGAGCGGTGAATTCAGACTGCGGGGCAAGGGTGCCGAGGGTCTCGTGTTCCGTGATCTCTTCTACTTGTTGGCGGGATTTCTGGGGTTCTTCTGCCTCGCGGCGCTGGGGTGGGAGGTTGGTGGCGGCGATCTGGAGGCCGTAGAGTAAGAGGCCGGCGCGGCGGTTGTCGAGCTGGTTGGCGGCGATGCGGCGGAGGATCTCGCCGATGGCGAGTTGGATGGAGGCGCGGTCTTCGGGGAGGGGCAGGTCGAAGGGGGCGTTGCGGTTCTGGTCGGCGTATCGGGCTGCCAGATCGGCTCGTGGGATGGGTTTGCGGGTGGTGTGGTGGTAGTAGCAGAAGTGCTCGTGGCGCAGGGTTGGGCTGCCGCAGCGGCGTCCGTCGGTGTGGATGTGGCGGCATTGGAAGCGTGCAGGTGCTTCGACCGCTTGAGTTTGTGTGGTCATATGTTGGGGCTCCCCACCCCCGGTGAAAGTATGTAAAGTCTTCGAAACAAGCGGCTTAGGTCTGGACATGGGTTTTCTTCCAGCTGTCAGCTATGAGCTGTCAGCTGCCAGCTAAAAACAGGCAACGGCGTACATGATCAGTTTTGAGTTTTGAGCTTTCAGTTGTGAGTTAAGGCAAGACGGGCTCACGACGGTGGTTCGTCCTGAGATTTTGTCTACTCTTTAAGTTTACCAAGTTGAATGGGGTAAATACGCCATTTATTTTTGGGGTGTAAGTGCTTTAGAGTTAGTTGGTTACGGGATTTTTTGGGCCGCGGGGGGGCTTGACAAGTGATTTTGCTGGTGTTTTTTGTGAAAATAGTTGTAAGTTGTTGTTGGGGAATGGGTTATAAGGGTGGATTTCGGCGAGAGCCCCGGGGCTAAAGCCCGTTGCATCTTGTCCGTTGACGGGGCGCTAAAGCGCCCCTCTAATCCGAACAGCAACAGCAACAGCAACAGCAACAGCAACAGCTACAGCAACAGCAACAGCCACAGCTACAGCTCCACGCGGAATAACGAACGTTGGATGGGAGGGCTCCTGTGTGCGGTAGGGGACAACTTTGGGGGCGAATGCAGTTGTACAACTTGTGGGCGATGATTTTTGGGTGAAAGGGAAGTAAATTTGGGGGGATAGCTCTCTTGGGTTGGATATGGCTCTCTGGAATCGATTGCTGCTTGCATACTCGTGGGGGGATGGGGTGCAGAGGTGCGCGGGGTTGCCGATGAAGAGATTGGCGACGGCCGGCGGGCGCGGCTGGCAAGGAGAATGCCTGTGAGGGCTGGCGAGGAGGGGTTTGTGGGTGGCTCGCCTGGTATGGGTGGCGCTGCGGCGCGGATGCTTCTTACGCTGAGAGCCGGCGGCGCGGTGAAGAGGCAGCGACGGCTGCTGAGTCGACGGGAGTTGACGTGGGTTTCCGTGCTGGTGGGACTGGCTGTGCTGGCGCAGGTGGTGCATACCTTCGACCTGCTGTTTGTGCCTCGGCCGCTTTGGATCTCCAACGGCATGCAGGTTTTGTTGCCGGTGCTGGCGCTGACGATCTGCCTGGTTCGGCGTGGCGAGAGCGGGGAAGAGGTGCGCCGGTCGTTGTGGACGAAGCTGGCGGCGGCTTTCGTGTTCTGGACGGTGGCGGAGCTGCTTTACCTGGCCGAGCTGTACGTGATTCCGAAGACGGCGAATCTGAACTGGCCGGACGATGTGCTTTGGCTGCTGTTTGCGCTGCCGATCCTGATGGTAACGAGTGGGGCGGGATCCTTCCGCAAGGGTGATGCCCGGAACTGGGTGAGCGGGCTGGATCATGGGCAGGCGTTTCTGTTCTTCTTCATTCTGCTTTCGTCCGTCTTCTTTGCGCCGCATACGCTGCCGTTTACGACGGCCTACAACGTCCAGAACCTGACGCTGGTGCTTTCGTGCGTGCTGCGGCTTTCTTCCGCCGAGACGATGACGGAGCTGGGCTTTTACGGGGGGCTGGGGGTCTACCTGCTGGTGTATGCGGTGTGCGCGGGGGTGGGGAATGCGCTGCAGGCGAGGGGGATGGGGCCGGGGTCCATGGTGGACATCTTCTGGAGCCTGCCGATCACGATCTTCTGCGTGCTGGCCGGGATGCGGCTGTCTGGCGCGGAGCGAAGCGTGCGGCGTCTGCGGCCGTGGGCGCGGAGCGTGGCGCGGTTGATGCAGGGGGTGAGCGCGCTGGGGCTGGCGATCGTATCCGTGGGGGCTGCGGCGGCGGTGATGGGGCGGCATCCGGTGCTGGGGTACATGTCGCTGGTGGGCGGGTTTGGGTTGTTTGCGCTGCGGACGGTGGTGCGTGAGTTGCAATCGTTCAAGGCGAACGATCAGTTGCGGGATGCGGTGTTGCGGGATCATCTGACGGGGCTGGGGAACAGGGCGCTGTTCCGGGAGCATGTGGGGTCGTTTGTGACGAAGCTGGTGCGGCCGGAGATGAAGGTTGCGCTGATGTTTGTGGACCTGGACCGGTTCAAGGCGGTGAACGACGAGCTGGGGCACGGGGTTGGGGACCGGCTGCTGATTGAGACGGCGGGCCGGCTGGAGCGGGCGAGCCGCAAGGAGGACCTGGTGTGCCGACTGGGAGGCGACGAGTTTGTGGTGGCGATGGTGATTGCGGGCGAGGCGATGGCCCGGAACCGGGCTGAGGATCTGCTGGATGCGATTCGGGAGCCGTTTGCGGTGGATGGACGGGTGCTGAAGATGACGGCGAGCATCGGGGTGGTGCTGGGGGATGCGACGGACGATGTGGAGAGCCTGCTGCGGAAGGCGGACGGCGCGATGTATAGCGCGAAGAAGCTGGGTAAGGACCAGGCACAGGTGTTCGACGTGGCGTTTATTGAGCGGATGAATCAGAACTGGATGCTGGAGCAGGAACTGCAGCGTTATTTGGAGGAGGACGCGATCCAGGTGGCGTTCCAGCCGATCTATTCGGTGACGGCGAAGAGGATTGTGGGGGTGGAGGCGCTGGCTCGGTGGAGCCATGCGGTGCGGGGGAATATTTCACCGGGGGTATTTATCCCGATTGCGGAGGAGGCTGGACTGATTGGGGCACTGGGGGCGCAGGTGATGCGGCGCGGGTGCAGGGAGGTCGCGGCGTGGAATGAGGCGTGGGGGGTGAGCCTGTTTCTGAGCGTGAATGTCTCCGCGAAGCAGTTTGCGGATGCGGGGCTGCTGGCGGCGATCCATAGTATGGCTGGGGAGTGCGGGCTGGGCGCGGAGCTGATTCACCTGGAGATTACGGAGTCGGTGCTGCTGATGGACGATGTGGCGGTGGAACGGACGCTGATGGAGGCGAGAGGGTATGGGATGGGGATCTCGCTGGACGACTTTGGGACGGGGTACAGCTCGCTGAGTTATTTGTTGAATCTGCCGGTGGATGAGATCAAGATCGACCGGAGCTTTATCAATGATCTGCACCTTGATCCAAGGCGGGTGGAGCTGGTGCGGGCGGTGTTGACGCTGGGGCAGACGCTGGGCAAACGGGTGGTGGCGGAGGGTGTGGAACGGGAGGATCAGCTTGAGATTCTGCATGGGTTGGGATGTGAGTTCGTGCAGGGGTATTTGATCTCGCGGCCTCTGGAGAGTGAGGCTATGAACGACCTGTTAGGGATGGTGGGGAAGGCCCGGCGGGATTGTTGAGGGTGGTTGGATGCGGGCCGGGGCTAAAGCCCCTCTTTGTTATGTGTCCATTGACGGGGGGCTGAAGCCCCCCTCTAATCCGAACGGCAACGGCAACGGCAACGGCAACGGCAACGGCAACGGCAACGGCGATTGCGATTGCAACTGCGATTGCGACGGCGACTGTGTGCTGGTCTGAGAAAGCGTTGGACAACTGGACAAACGTTTGTCTAAGATGGAGCGCACGTCGGCCTTCCCTTTTGCAAGTCTTCCCTGTGTGGAATGATGGAGGGGACGTTAACCCTAAGGATTGTGAATTCCATGCAAATGACAGTGTGCCGGCAGCGGGCGATCTCAGCCGCTTTGATCGCTTCAATGAACCTTCTCGCTGTCCCGTTTGTGCAGGCTCGCGCTGTGGCGCAGAGTGCTCCTTCGTCCGTGAAGGCCGGTGGCGATGCGCGTGAGACGCGGTTTGTGAATGAGTTGCTGGGGCAGATGACGCTGGAGGAGAAGATCGAGCAGATGAGCCAGGTGGCTCTAAATACTCCGGATGGGGCGAAGGCTGAGGCGTTTGCGCAGGCGGGGGTGGGATCGTTTTTGTTTATTACGGACCCGGTGAGGATCAACAAGCTGCAGCATATTGCGGTGGAGAAGTCTCGGCTGCATATTCCGATTTTGTTTGGGTTCGACGTGATTCATGGGTTCAGGACGGTTTATCCGGTGCCGCTGGCGATGGCTGCTTCGTGGGATCCGAAGGCTGTCGAGAAGGGGCAGAGGATGGCGGCGCGGGAGGCCTCCGCGGCGGGTGTGAAGTGGACGTTTGCGCCGATGGTGGATATTGCGAGGGATGCCCGGTGGGGGCGGATTATGGAGGGTGCGGGTGAGGACCCCTACCTGGGGGCTCGGATTGCGGAGGCGCAGGTGCATGGGTTTCAGGGGAGCTCGCTGAGCAATGCGGACAGTATCGTGGCTTGCGTGAAGCATCTGGCGGGGTATGGGGCGGCTGTGGGTGGGCGGGATTATGACTCGTCCGATATCTCCGAGAACGATCTGCAGAATATCTATCTGCCACCGTTCCATGCGGCGGAGAAGGCCGGGGCGGGGACGTTTATGACGGCTTATATGGATTTGAATGGCGTGCCTGCGGCTGGGAATAAGTGGCTGGTCAGGGACACGCTGAAGGGGCAGTGGGGGTTCAAGGGTTTTGTGGTGAGCGACTGGGATGCGGTGCATAGCCTGGTGGTGCACGGGTTCGCGAAGGATGATGCGGATGCGGCGGCGCGGGCTGCGAATACGGGGATCGACATGGAGATGACGAGCCATGACTATACCGATCACCTGGCGGCCGAGGTGAAGAGCGGCGCGGTGACGGTGGTGACGATCGACGAGGCGGTGCGGCGGATTCTGAGTGTGAAGTATCGGCTGGGATTGTTTGAGCATCCTTACTCCGATCCGGCTCTGGCGAACGCGCAGTTTGTGAATGCGGAGCAGAGGGCTGCTGCTCGGGCTGCGGCTATCAGGAGTGCGGTGTTGCTGAAGAACGATGGGAATGTGCTGCCGCTGCAGAGGCCGAAGTCGATTGCGGTGATTGGGCCGCTGGCGGCCTCGAAGGTGGATATTGGGGGGTCTTGGAGCCTGGCGAGCCATCCTGCGGATAACGTGACGGTGCTTGAAGGGATCAGGCGGCGGTATGCGGGGACGCCGGACGCGGTGAAGTTCAGCAAGGGCGTGGAGATCGAACGGGGCAACTGGTCGATCTTCGACGAACAGTTCCCGGAGGATAAGCCGACGCTGCATACGGATGCGGAGAAGAAGGCTGCGTTCGATGAGGCGATTGCGCTGGTGAAGGCTTCCGACGTGACGGTGATGGTGCTGGGTGAGGCACAGAATATGAACGGGGAACGGGCTGCCCGGCAGAGCCTGGATCTGCCGGGGCAGCAGGAGGCGCTGCTCGAAGCGGCGCAGGCTACGGGAAAGCCGGTGGTGCTGGTGCTGCTGAATGGACGGCCGCTGGCGATCAACTGGGCTGCGGGGCATGTGCCGGCGATTCTCGAAGCGTGGTATCCGGGGACTGAGGGCGGCAATGCTGTTGCGGATCTTCTGTTTGGAGATGCTGTTCCGGGCGGGAAGCTGCCGGTGACGTTTCCGCGGTCGGCGGGGCAGGAGCCTCTGTTCTATGCGCGGTATCTGACGCAGATTCCACATGAGCCGGATACGCGGTACTGGGATGGATCGAGTGCGCCGCTTTACCCGTTTGGATATGGGTTGAGCTATGCGAAGTTCACGACGACGAACCTGAAGCTGGGTGCGGCGAGCGTGGCTGCGGGTGGGCCGTTGCAGGTTTCCGTCGATGTGAAGAACGATGGGGCTGTGGCCGCGGATGAGGTGGTGCAGCTTTATACGCATCAGCGTGCGGGCAGCGCTTCACGGCCGGTGCGGGAGCTGAAGGGCTTTGAGCGGGTGACGCTGAAGGCGGGCGAGACGCGGACGGTGACGTTGACGCTGGATACGAAGGAACTTGGGTTCTGGAGTGCGGCGACTCGGCGGTTCGGGATCGAGCCGGGGACGTTCGATGTGTGGGTGGGGGATAGCTCGGCTTCGAGTGAGAACCATGGGACGTTTGAACTGACGAAGTAAATCTTTTCGAGAAGCTCAAAGCCCCTTCCGGCGCGTGTCGTTTGCGCCGGGAGGGGTACGTCGTTTGGGGGATGCTTTCTGGGTCTCGACAGGTGAATTCGGGACAAAATGGGCAGCGGACTGCAATTCCACAAAATTGAAACTTTTCTTCTATTGACATCGTACGTGCGGGGTGCGTAGATTCCTATCCCGGACAGCAAACGATAAATTGAATGGTTTCAACAGTTTGTGGAGGCAGCATGCGCGACCGTATTAAGAATCTCTTTCTCAATTGTGTGGCGGTGAGCGTTACGACGCCGCGTATGGGTGTTCGGAGTCGTTTTTCAGGTTTTGCCGGTGTCGGGCTGGGGCTGACTCTGCTGGCTGGCTCTTCGATGATTGCAGCGGCGCAGACGGGCGGTGAGGCCGGGATTCAGGGGACGGTGACCGACTCGACCGGCGCGGCGATTCCGGGTGCGACGGTGGTGGTCACGAATACTGCTACGGGCGTGACGACGACGCGGCAGACGACGGGGGATGGGCTTTATACGATCTCGCCGGTGATCCCGGGTATTTATACGGTGGCAGTGACGTCTCCAGGGTTCAGCAAGCATGTGCAGAGCAACCTGACGGTGGATGCGCTGAAGTTCACGGCGCTGAATGTGGCGATGGAAATCGGGGCGGCGGATCAGTCGGTCAATGTCACGACGGAGCCTCCGCTGCTGGAGACGACGAACGCGACGCTGGGGCTGACGATCGAGAACTCGACGTATTCCGCGTTGCCTTTGCAGATGAACGGGGCGCAGCGTGATCCTACGGCGTTTGGGAGCCTGGCACCGGGGGCGCAGGGTGGGGCACGGCTGCCGATCATCGGCGGCACCGGCAACTACCTTGGGCAGCTTTACCTGGATGGACTGCCGGCTGAGACGATCAACCAGCAGGCGGATAACCGGGTGGTTTCGCAGGCGGTAAGCGTGGATGCGATCGATCAGACGCAGATCATTACGAGCACACCGCCGGCGGAGTACTCGGGTGCAGGGGCTTCAAACTTTACGATGAAGTCCGGCGGGCTGGGCTATCACGGACAGGTTTCGGACTTTATTCGTAACACTTCACTGGATGCGTGGGGCTTCAGCGTGAAGGCGCAGACGATCAAGAATGCTGCGGGCGTGACGGTGCCGGCACCGAAGCCGATCGATCACCAGAACGAGCTTTCGGCTTCTTTTGGCGGGCATGTTCCGGGGACGAACCGGATCTTCTTCTTTGTGGCGTATGACAAGTACCACAATCGCTCCGTGAAGAATCCGGCGTCTTATACGATTCCGAGCGCGCTTGAAAAGATGGGCGACTTTACGGAGTTAAACGGCGGTGTGGGGACGGGGGGACTATCCGGGACTGGTGCGAACAATCCGGCGTTTCTGTTCGATCCGACCTCGACGAACTGCGTGGGCAATGTTTGCACGCGGCAGCCCTTTCAAGGGATCAAGAACGGCGTTCCGACGAACAATGTGATTCCCACAAGTTACATTTCGCCGATCTCAAAGGCGGCTGAGTCTTTTCTGCCCGATCCGAACAATGCGGCGACCCTGGTGAACAACTACACGTCCGGCCTGAATACGGGATTCGATAACCACTCGCTGGATTACCGGGTGGACTTCGATGTGAGTCCGAAGCATCGGATTTCGACGATCGGCGCGATGGGGACGGTGCAGTATCTGAACAACTATGGGGCTCCTTATCTGCCGCAGCCTTACACGGGCGGCGACCTGGCGGCGATCTTCCCGAAGGTGTATGACGTGGAGGACTCGTACCAGATTCGTCCTTCGATTTCAAACCAGTTGAAGTTTGGATTTGTACGTTTCTTCATGAATATCCAGAACTCGACGCAGGGTGTGACGCAGTACCAGGCGAATACGCTGGGGATCACGAATCTTCCTGTTGGACAGGCAGCGACTGAGTTTCCGGGGATTTCGTTTGCGTCGACACCGTTCTTCGGGACGGCGCAGCAGACGTATACGGGCAACAGCAATGCGACCTCGACGCAGATTACGACGCCGAACAACTTCACGCTGGTGGATAACATTTCGATTACGCGTGGACGCCATGCGATCACGGCCGGAATCCAGGTGCAGTGGCAGGAGATCAACAATGCGAATCCTGCGACGTTCACGGGCGTTCTTTCGCTGCCCTTTACGGGCTACTCGACGGCGAACTTTGCGGCGAACAGCAATGCGCTGACGCTGGGGACGGCCACGGCGGGTTCAGGCTACTCGTATGCGAGCTTCCTGCTGGGCGCTGTGGGGAATGCGGGGACGGTGGCTCCTTCGATCGGGTTGCAGCCGGTGAGTGAGTTGGGTGGGCGGTATCGTCCGATTGCGCCTTACATTGAAGACACGTGGAAGGTGAACTCGAAGCTGACGGTGGATGCGGGGCTGCGCTGGGACTATCTGCCGCCGTTCCATGAGGTGAAGGACCGGTGGAGCTTCCTGAATCCGACGCTGACGAATCCGGGATCGGGCACGCCGGGGGCGATTCAGTTTGCGGGAAATCTGGGGGGCGCGGGCGCAAGCTGTGGCTGCCGGACGCCGGTGAAGACGTACTGGAAGAACTGGGGACCACGGGTTGGGATCACGTTCTCGCCGGATGACAAGACTGTGTTCCGGATTGGCGCTGGGCGGGTGTACTCGCAGGGCGGCGGCGTAGGCGGACGTGTGGGTGCGGCGAACGGAACGGGGCAGCTTGGGCTGAACGTGACGGCGACCGGGCCTTCCGAGATTACGACGGGCGCGAACGCCGGGCCATCGTTTTATCTGAACAACAGTTCAGCCTTCCAGGCCCTGGGCAAGGCAAATACGTCGTTGTTCGGAGCGGGCTATCAGTATCCGACCGCCCCGACTCCGGGCTCGGCTACGGAGGCGCTGAACGCGGGTAATTATGTGAATGGCGCCGGGGCGTTTGTGACTCCACAGGCTGTTTCGTATGCGGACCCCTACTTCTCCGGACGTGCGCCGAATTTCATGTTCTACAACGCCGGGGTGCAGCGGTCGCTGACGAACGATATGACGCTGGCGATCAACTACGTTGGGAACCAGAGCCACCATCTGTACAACTCGACGGTTGGGGGTGCGAATATACGGGGGTACTGGTCTAACCAGTTGAACCCGATCTATCTGGCTGGCCTGGGCGGAGTGAGCAATTCTGCTGGAACCGCGCCGCTTCTGACGGCGGCTGCGACCCCGGCGAACGTGGCGAAGGCACAGGCGGCGATGCCGGGGATCAGCATTCCGGCGTCGTACCAGGCGGCTGCGGTTTCAAACTCCTCGGCAACGATTGCGCAGGCACTTGTGGCGTTTCCGCAGTACAGCGGGGTGACGGATACGTGGGGCGTGAATGTGGGCAACTTCAGCTACAACTCGCTGCAGGTGACGTTGCAGCAGCGCTTCCACCAGGGCGTGACGTTCAACTTCAATTACACCTGGTCAAAGAACATCGGTGATGACGGGACGTTCCGGAGCGGCTTCGATATTCCGGGCGCGGCGATCTCAGGCGGTGGCAAGAGCTACAAACAGGACCGGATCGAACGTGGCAACACGACTGTGTCTCAGCCGCATGTGATCCATGCGTACGGAGTGTGGGAGCTGCCGTTCGGCAAAGGCAAGTTTGGCGGAAATCACCTGGTCGCGCGGGCGATTGCGAGTGGCTGGCAGCTTTCCGGGATCTATACCTACGCGGTGGGAACACCGGTCGCAGTAACCTGGACGGCTTGCGCGGCCGGCAACTACCCGCTTCAGGGCCAGTGCATGCCGAATGTGAATCCGAACTTTACCAAGTCAAGCGCACGGATCAACGGTGGATACGGTCAAGGAGCAGGAGGCCGCACGGCCTGCAACCTGGGCGTCGGGACGGGGTGCGTGGCGACGAAGTATATCGACGGAACGGCGTTCTCGGCGGTGCCGAGTGTCTCCGGGCTGGCTGCTTCACCGATCTACCTGCTGGGCAATGCGCCGAGGACGAGCGCGTTCAACCTGTCCAATCCTGGGGCGCAGAACATCGATACGTCACTGCGGCGGACGATTGCGCTGCACGACAAGATGAACCTGCAGGTTGAGGTGGATTGCCTGAATACGTGGAATCACACGATCTTCTCCAGCCCCGTGGCGACGTTCGGTTCGACGACGTTCGGGACGGTGACCTCAACGGCTAATAGTCCGAGGGACTTTCAGTTGGCGGGTCACTTCAACTTCTAACGTATTGGTTGCTGCTTGAGGCGGGACTGAAGTCCCTCTTTCAGTTCCGTAAGATTCAAGGCCTCGCGATGCACTCTATCGCGGGGCTTTGATCGTTTGGTGGACGTCCTGCGCTGGGTTAGTTTCCTTCTGGATCGTGTGCGGTGCAAGCCTGGTACTCCACGCGATTTCGTCCGCTGCGCTTGGCGTTATAGAGGGCTGCGTCCGCCAATCTCAGCAGATCGTCGATCTCAAAGCCCGATCTTGGATTGCAGGAGGAGACTCCGCAACTGATGGTGACCGGCCATGGGTCCTGCTTGTCGTCCGTGCGGCGCGAACGCGGCGGAGCGCCAGCGACCAGGGTACGAATGCGGTCTGCGACCTCGATGGCTTCGGTGGGTCCGGTGTGAGGCAGTAAGACGAGGAACTCCTCGCCCCCGAAACGACCTGCCAGATCATCCTGGTTGCGCAGGCCATGAAGGAGGACTGCGCCGATGGCTCTGAGGGTTTGATCTCCACTGAGATGGCCGAAGGTGTCGTTGATGCTTTTGAAATGGTCCACGTCTATGAGTACGACGGATAAGAAATCATTCAACTGGTGGCAGGCAACCCACATGGACGCGAGACGCTCTTCCAGGGTCCTGCGGTTGGGCAAGGAGGTGAGTTTGTCGATGGACGAGACTCGTTGCAGCTCCTGATTGGCGCGGGTGAGTGCTTTCGATTGAAGGTCGGCGATCATGTGCGAGAGATAACCTCGCCTCTCCGAGTTTTCCAGGCTCATGCCTGCAAGGAAGATGAGACCGAGCGCGAGCAGGGTAAGGCTGCTGCCCATCACCCTCTCCGCGTGGAGGAGCGCGGGCGAGTGATTGAGAGACCAGGAGCCGACGAGTGCCATGCCAGCGAGACTCGCGCAGAGAAAGGGGAAGCGAAGCCGCATGACGACTCCGACGAAGAGAGCCGTCACGAAGAGTCCGATGATGCCGAAGAAGGATGAGGCTGTGGTGGTGTTTCCTTCGGCATAGATATTCATGGCGCAGATGATGACCATTGAAACGGCGATACTGCCTTCCCTGAGCCACCTGGGAGGGTTGCGTTTTACGATCATGTTGACGGTGAGGGCGACGGGGGTAATCATGGCGGTCTCACGCGCGATGACCGCCCAGCCATGATCATGAACGAGCAGGCAATCGAGGATGAGCGCCAGATTCATGGCGACGATGGCTATGGCTCCTTCCAGCCACAGACGATGACTGCGAGCTCTGCGCGTGTCATGTTCAAATCGGGTTTCCAGCGCGGGGCAGAAGTTCAGGGCACCCGCTTCAATGGAGAGCAGTTGCGTTGTGACCAGTTCCAGATCTTCAGCGATGTTGCCGGCATCGTCGTACGGAGAGAGGCTGGTGTGATCGAGGGCTCTCGGGCTTCGCAGGATGGATGGGGAGGATGCTTGAACCTTCGGTTGCTTGCGAGGATCAGGAAGTAAACGGTGATCGATCCCGATGAATGTTGTCCGTAACGCTCGCATTCGTCTACGCTCTCATAAACCGCCGACGATGGCTGTTCTGTGCAACTGACACGTCCGTGTGAGTTCTCATGCCCCGTTTGGCAATTTTGCGAAGCGAGAGGTGTGGCTATGCTCTCTCGCGAGAACGTGAAGATGCTTCCGGTATGAGTGGTCGGGCTACAGCCGCGGTGGTCATTTGCTTCGCGATGCATGGTGTTGGGTGCGCCAGCGGGCGACTAGTTCCTGGGCGGCTTGGGGCCAGGTGGGGTAGGTGAATTGGAAGCCGGCTTCAAGGAGGCGGGTGGGGATCACCTGGCGGCTTTTGAGGACCAGCTCTGATTCGGTGCGGAGGAGGAAGGTGCCTAGTTCCAACATCCAGCGGGTGGTGGGGAGGCCGAGGCGGGTGCCCCAGGTGCGGCGGAGGATGCGGAGGAAGTCTCGGTTGGGAAGGGGGTTTGGGGAGGCGAGGTTGATGGGGCCGGAGAGGTCTGCGTGGGCTATGAGGAACTCGATGGCGCGGATAAAATCGGTTTCGTGAATCCAGGAGACGAACTGGGTGCCGGGGAGGTTGGTTCCGCCGAGGCCATGACGGACGAGGGCGAGGAAGACGTCGAAGACGCCGCCGGGGTCAGGGCTGAAGGTCATGGCGCTACGGAGGGCGACCTTGCGGGTGTGCGGGGTGGGGGTGGCGAAGAAGGCCTGCTCCCAGGCTTTGGCGACTGCGATGGAGAAGTTCCAGGTGTCGGGTGCGCCGGGTTCGTTACCGCCGAGTTCGCCGGTGAGCTCGTCCATGGGGCGGTCGAGGGCGTGTCGGTAGATGGTGGCGGTGGCGGCGTTGAGCCAGACGGTGGGTGGGTTGGGGACCAAGGCGATGGCTTGATGGAGGGCGAGGGTGGAGTCTACGCGAGAGTCGAGAATGGCGCGGCGATTCGTGGCGTTGTAACGGCAGTTGACGCTGCGGCCTGCGAGGTTGATGCAGACGTCTGCTTCGTTGAGTGCGGCTGCCCAGGGGCCTAAGGTCTTACCGTCCCACTCGAGCGTGCACCAGGGGGTGGAGCGTGGGGTGCGGCTTAGGACGATGACGGTGTGGCCGGCCTGATGGAAGTGGCGGGCGAGGACGGTGCCGATCTGACCTGCGCCTCCGGCGATGACGATCTTCATTGTGCGGCCTCGTACTGCTGGTGAGGCTGGGGCAGGTAGTTGCGCCAGTCTTCTGAGTCTGATTCTGCGACTTGCTTGATGACCTGGTTGCGCTCTCGGAGAAGGGCGAGCATGTAGCGGCTGAGGAAGAGTCGCTCGGCGAGGAGGCCGAGGATGGGGAGCGGTGCGGCGATGCGGAAGTCGTCACGCATCTCGGTTGCGCCTGAGGGGAGGGTGCGGAAGTGGTGGTCGGCCTGCATGGAATGGAAGATGCCGCGGGTCATGGTGACCTGGACGTACGTCGGGGCGGTGAGGGCTGTGGTCTGGCTGGTGAGGTTCTGCCAGAGGCCGAAGTGGCGGGCTCGCCAGGTGACGTGCTGGTTGAGGGCTACGAGGCCGGAGGTGACGCCGCTGGTGGCGACGGTCTGCTCGCCGGAGTGAATGTTGGCGAGGAGATGGACTTCGACGCTGCGGGCTAGGTCGAAGCAGCGATGGATGGGGGCTTGGATGATCGTGATTTCGTGGAGATGAATCATGATGGGAGACCCTAGGTTCCGGCGTGCGATCTATTTTTGATCGTGTTCAAATATTGCTCCTGCGTTCAGGGCGAGTCAAGAATTATTTGAACAAGTTCAAATTTATGTATGATCGTATTGTGTTGACGGGGTTTAGCGATGGTTTGTCTGGAGATGGTGATGCGGATTGAGGCGCCGGTGGAGCGGTGCTTCGACCTGGCGCGGTGTGTTGAGGTGCATCTGCTGGGGACGGAGCGGACGGGCGAGGAGGCTGTGGGTGGGGTGGTGACGGGGTTGATCGGGGCGGGGGAGTGGGTGCGGTGGCGGGCGAAGCATCTTGGGGTTCGGCAGGAACTGACGAGCAGGATTACGGGATTCGAGCGGCCGGCATACTTTCAGGACACGATGGAGGAGGGGGCGTTCCGGTTTATGCAGCATGATCACTTCTTCCGGACGCTGGCAGATGGAGCGACGGAGATGCGGGATCGGTTCTGCTTTTCGGCACCAGTGCCGGTGGTGGGGTGGATTGTGGAGCGGGTGTTTCTGCGGGGGTATATGGAGAGGTTTCTGCTGAGGCGGAATGAGATTTTGAAGGAGGTGGCGGAGGGGGATGGGTGGCGGGCTGTGCTGGGGGATCGCACAGCCCTGGGTTAAGGGGCTCAGGCCACGGGGGCTTCCCAGTCGTCTGAGGCGGTGATGCCGCCGTCTGTCCAGAGCCACTGGATCTTCTGGTAGGTGAAGGTGATCTCTTCACGGAGGGTATAGTTGGCCCTGGTGGGGTCTTCGTTGTCCAGCATGGACTCGTGGATGGAGGCGATGCTCGCGTTGGTGAGGGTGATGGTGTAGATCTGTCTTTCCGGGAGGAGCGGCGTGGTCGCCAGGGCGGGGGACCAGAACTGAAGCGTCCACTGGGTTAGGTTCTCGTTGGTGTTGAAGGCGTTCCAGAGGAGGGGCGAGCTTTTGTCGATCTCCTTCACGATGGAGAGGGGCTGGTGCATGCGCTCCCCGGTGGGGAGGCCTGAGGCGGGGTCGCGCGGGCTGACGATCTGGTTGGAGTAGGCGTGGACGAGGATACTGTTCTCACGGCCTTTCTGAGTGACGGATCCGATGATCTGTCCTTGCTTCTGGCCCTTGAGTGTCAGGTATGCGTTCAACGCCATGTGTTGCTCCTTTGGGGAGGAGTGTATAGGGCGATGGGGTGATTGGGTATTTATCTAGTTGGAGTTAGAGTGCCTATTGCAAGAGGGCCAAGGCGGCGGCGGTCATGGTTTTGACACCGGTTTCGAGGGTGGGGATGGGGTCTGGCTCAAAGTGGCTGGTGTGGTAGCCGGGGAGTTCTGTGCCGGCGGCCTGGGCGGCGGCGAACTTTTCCTTGTTCATAGCGCCCAGCCAGTAGTAGACGAGAGGGATCTTGTGGCCGCCGTTGAACTGCGGGAGGGCGAAGACGCCTACATCCTCGGACCCCATGACGGGCAGGTCTTCTGTGACGTTGGGTGCTCCGATGGCGGTGACGAGGGCGGCTTTGACGCGGGCGGAGAGGGCGGGATCGTTATAGGTGGCGGGGGCGGATTCTGTGTCGATGACGGTGACGGTGGGGGACTTGGCGGGGGGCAGGTTGTAAGAGGTGGCGAGGCCGGCGGCCATGTTGTGGATGGCGTCAAGGATGACCTGGCGGGATTTTTCTGTGAAGGCGCGGGTGGTGAGCTCCAGCTTGACCTCGTCCGGGATGATGTTGCGCTTGGTGCCGCCGTGGATGGAGCCTACGGTGACGACGGAGGGGGAGCGCGGGTCTTCTTCGCGACTGACAATGGTCTGGAGCTGGGTGATGAAGAGGGCGGAGAGGAGGATGGGGTCGCGGCCGAGGTTGGGGTAGGCCCCGTGGCCGCCTATGCCGCGGATTGTGACGTCGATGGATGTAGACGAGGCCATGGCGTTGCCGATGGAGATGCCGACGGTGCCGGCGGCGTGGACGTTGGTGTCATGCAGACCGATGATCATGTCCGGAACGCCGAAGCGGTCGTAGAGATGGTCGGCGAGCATGGCTTTGGCTCCGTCGATGGTTTCTTCCGAGGGCTGGCCGAGGATCATGAGGGTGCCGTGCCAGTGGGATTTGTCTGCGGCGAGGGCTCGGGCGGTGCCCATGAGGACGGTGGTGTGGATGTCATGGCCGCAGGCTTCCATGACGCCGACTTCCTGGCCGGCTTTGTTCTTGGTGGTGACGTGGCTGGCGTAGGGGAGGCCGGTCTCCTCGACGATTGGGAGGGCGTCCATGTCGCCGCGGATGAGGAGGGTGGGGCCGGGGCCGTTTTTGAGGATGCCGATGACGCCGAAGGCATGGGTGCCGTCGGGGTAGATGCCGATGTGGTCTGTGACGGTGTAGCCGGAGCGGCGGAGGTCGGTGGCGAGGAGGGCGGAGGTGTTGGACTCGTAGTGGGAGAGTTCTGGGTGGGCGTGGATCTGTTTGTAGGTGTTGAGGAGAGATGGGGCGGGGGCGGTTTGGGCGGCAGTCTGCTGGGCGTCGGTCTGCTGGACGTCAGTCTGTTGGACAAAGGGAAGGGTGGCGCAGAGGCAGGCTAGCAGGCTGGATTTCAGCATGGGTGTGGGTCCCTTCGGTGAGGCTGGCGGATGGTGTGAGTTTATAACGGGTGCGAGATGGATGGGGGATAACCCGTAGTCGTGGGAGGGCGTCCCACCTGTAAGTGCTTATTGCTGAATCGATCCGCGAGTTCTTCCGGCGCAATGTGCTGCGTCCGCTGCTGCTGCAACTGCGTGGCGGAGTGACACCCCGGCGCCTGGCTTGGAGCCTGGCAGTGGGGATTGTGATCGGGATCAATCCTTCCGTGGGTTTGACGACGGTTCTGGTGGTGATGCTGGCGTGGGTGTTTGGGCTGAACCAGGTGGCTTCACAGATTGGGCTGCATGTGATGGCACCGATTCATCTGCTGCTGTTTCTTCCGTTTATTGAGCTGGAAGTGTTTCTGTTTCACACGCGGCGACTGCCTTTGAGCCGGAGGCAGCTCGAGCATCTGAGTCATCATCCGTTGCGGATGGTGCGGGATATCTGGCTTTGGGAGTGGCACGCGCTGGTGGTGTGGGTGGTGGTGGCGGCGGTTTTGATGCCGGTGCTTGCAGTTTATATTCGGTGGGGGCTGGTGTTGCTGATGAGGCGGCATCGGGCGCTGGGGCGGGTTGAGGCTGTGGTGGATGGGGCGGAGTAAGGGGGAGATACTTTCAGGATGGCCATGCGGAGCGACGATATTGTTACGGATCGGCTTTGCTTGATCTCGATTACGCCGGAGAGTGCGGGTGCGGAGAAGGCGGCCGATGGACGGTTGGGCGAGGTGACGGGGGCGGATGTCGCTGAGGGGTGGCCTCCGGAGAATTGGGAGCCGCATGTGTTCGATTGGCTGCTGGCGCAGTTTGCGGCGGATGCAGGGTGCGTGGGGTGGAACCGGTATATCGCGTTGCGGGATGGGGATGGTGGGCGGACGCTGATTGGGACGGTGGGCGGGTTTCGGAAGGCTGAATCGATGAGTGAGTGCGAGGTTGGGTACTCGGTGGTGGATGAGTATCAGGGGCTTGGGTATGCGACGGAGGCGTTGGAAGGGCTGATGGCTTGGATCTGGGAGGATGAGACGGTGGCGAGTGTTTGCGCGCAGACGTTTCCCGCGCTGGCGGGGTCGGTGCGGGTGATGGAGAAGTGTGGGATGAGACTTGTGGGAGCGGGGTTTGAGGATGGGACGGTTTTGTATCGGGTGGGGCGGTAGCTGAATGTAGATGCCCCCTGGCAGCTTCTGAGCCATGGAGAGCGGGATGAATTTCTAATATGAGGCGCGACAGGAGAGGACGGCGCGTATTCCTTCGGCGCCATTGGGGACGGTCGGGAAGCTCTCCAGAGTGGCTTGAATTGCCTCATCCTGGGAGAGGCCTTCGTCTCTATAGGCGTCGATATTTTCGATGATTGTGCTGGCCGGCAGGCAGACGGGTTGCCTTGAAGGCTGGCTCTCCGCTGACTTTGCCTGGAACGATTTCTATGAGATTGCACTCTGACCAGTTCATGGCGCTGTCCTCTGATCAGAGTCTAATGCTTCTGTCGGCGGCTTTCTATGCTTTCGCAACCCTATTCTTTTTCAGGACATTGCAGATCAATCACTGTTTCTCAAAACACCGTTAATGAGATGGTCCGCCGCTTGATCTCCACCCGGAAGGTAGGCGATTGTGTTGGCAGGTACAAGGAGGATCATCGACATGCAGATTCATTCGGTTGGCATAGATCTGGGTAAGACGACCTTTCACCTCGTAGCCCTGAGCGCAGCTGGCAAGGTGCTGTTGCGCAAGAAGTTCACTCAGAAGCAACTGATCACCTTCACCGCGAACATGCAGACCTCCTTGATCGGGATGGAGGCATGTTCAGGAGCGCACTTCCTGGGCCGGGCTTTGCGAGCGCAAGGCCACGACGTGAAGCTGATTCCAGCGCAGTTTGTAAAGCCGTTCGTGAAGTCGAATAAGAACGACTTCCTGGATGCTGAGGCGATCGCTGAAGCCGTCGACCGACAGAACATGCGCTTCGTTCCGATCAAGACCGACGATCAGCTCGACCTGCAAGCCATGCATCGTGTGCGTGACAGGCTTGTCGCTCGCCGGACGTCCGTGATCAACCAGCTGCGAGCCTTTCTGCTGGAGCGCGGCATGGTTTTCGCCAAGACTCCCATCAAGTTGAGACAAGCGATGCCAGAGATACTCGAGAACGCGGAGTCGAACCTGACGCCACGCATGCGCAACCTTGTCAGCCTGCTCTGGAGCGAGTGGAAGGATCTTCAGCAGCAGATCGTTGCGATGAACGAAGAGGTCGAGCAGATCGCTTCTTCCGACCCCGCATGCCAACGGCTGAGACAAATCCCCGGCATCGGCCCCTTGGTCGCAACCGCAATCGTCGCTGCGATCGGCAACGGAGCAGCCTTCCATAAGGGCCGAGAGTTCTCCGCATGGCTTGGACTTGTACCCCGACAGCACTCGACCGGCGGCAAGGCGAGACTCTTCGGCATCAGCAAGCGAGGTAACCGCTACCTGAGAAAGCTGCTCGTCCATGGCGCCCGATCAGCAGTTCTCATCGTCAAGCGAGAGCGTTCCCCGTTTGGGCCTTGGCTTGATGGTCTGGAACAACGAGCACCGGTGAAGGTCGTCATTACAGCCGCAGCCAACAAGCTTGCTCGTATGGCCTGGGCGGTGCTCTCAAGCGGCAATGACTACCGCCCAGCAACGGCTCCGATGCCGGCCTGAGCAGGCGCGGAAAAGACGCCTTCGGCTTGGAAGCGCAGAATCGCGCTCCCACTTTACCGCACCACGACGACGATTTAGAGTTCCCACCAAGGTCTGCACTGGACAGCTAAGACGACCGAACAGTTCCCAACGGCGTGCTCAAAACCTGCTCCCGAAAATGGTCTTCCATGACCGTGCCGTTTATCAGGTAGAGCACGCAGCGCAACTCATCATGGCCAGGAGACTAGACCCTCCACCCAAAGGCCGAATACATTTGCGCAGACCTGTCGATGTCGCCCTTCGCTTTTCCCTTGCAGTCGTGCGGCGGACCATACATTTTTGCGAATTGGTCTAAAGATGGAACTTGACAGGGACACTCGGTGTCTAAGTCTGAAGCGCGGTATCGATGGCTGCTTTCGAATTGCTGGGCAGCCCGATTCGCCTTGCTGAGTATAAGTTTGCATGCACATTACTCGCATCCTCCGCGCAGGCGTTCTCTCGGGTCTTGCCATCCTGCTCGTCGCTGTCGCCATCGTCCAGATCGAGCAACACCTCCTGCGCTATCGTGCGGAACGTCTGCTCGCGGACTTTCAATCTATCCGCCTCCATCAAAGTACATGGGCCGACGCCCAAACCCTGATGACCCGCTGGGGAGCATGGGGCCACTACGACGGCCAATGCACGGCCTTCGACTGCACCTATACCATTAGGCTCGCAGACCCCACTTCAAGGATCGCTAATTACATCAAGTCCGACACCAGATGGTGGCTGCTCCGCCAAGTCGTTCGAGCTTACGAATTCGTTGGAGGAAAGCCGGGCTGGCTCACGGTAAGTTTCGTGGTGCAGGACGGCGTAATCTGGCGTAGCACTGTCGGCTTGCTCCTCGACGTTCCACCTCATACTGAGAAAGACGACGAATACGGCTACAGCTTGATGCTCCTCGCTAAGGCTAGCGATTCACTCCACCAGAAGAAACCGCATGACCCGTGGGTTCTCGGCACGGATGATCAGCTTGCCGACCATCCAAACTACAAAGAAGGAAGGCCCAGCGGATGCGAGGTTTGCCTCGCCGTAGAGGTTACCTTCACCCCTTACATTTCACCCGCCGAACTGAAGCAGGTTACTTCCTACGATCTCTCCTGCTTCACCAACTTTCGCCATTGCCTCAATCTTCCAGATGTCCTGCCCATTGCACGCGATTGGCACCTCTATCCCACCACGGAACCCGCCTACAAGGTTCCATCGGAGCCAACCATCCCCAGATCATGTGCCATCCCGATCTTCGTGCGCAGTCGCGATGCGAGCAGCATCATGCTGGTCGACGCAATCTCGTCCACGATCACGAAGCCGAACCCGGGAGAAGAGCTGCTCGGCCATGAATACATTCAGACGACGAAGGTTCGCCTGGTTCAAACGCTGAAAGGGACGTCGCCCTTCACCATCGGCGAGGTTTTCAATGCAGTATCGTGGCCCGGTGATAGTAGCAACTACCCATCGCAGGAGCGGGAGCAATTCGAGATCGGTAAGAGATACGTCATCTTCCCAAAAGTTGTTGAACCGCCATCACCGGTCTATGCAGACTTTTGTGGACTCATCGAGAGCGCGCCGTCTGTCGTTGCACAGGTAAACCAAGGCCTGACACAGAACGACGTTTTGCGTCGGCCTGAACTATTTGGCCGCCTGTTCCAATAGCAACACGCATCAGGAGTCCCGTGTCTCAGGCTATGGCTTCAAGCTCATAGAAAGTCGCATTTTCGGAAAGAGAAGATATGGATGGCTCACCGAGTTTGTTACTTGGTGATCGTATGTGAAGGTTATTCTTTGACGCTTACGCCTATGGCTTTTAGTTTGCGGTAGAGGTGGCTGCGTTCAAGGCCCAGGGCTTCGGCGGCTCGGCTCATGTTGCCGTGGCACTCGTCTATTTTCTTGAGGATGTAGTCGCGCTCGTAGGCTTCGCGGGCTTCGAGGAGGGTGGCGAATTCTTCGCCTCTGGGTTGGCCGGACGTGGGTGCTTTCGCTTCGCGGGACTCCCGGTAGACGAGCATGGGGAGGTGCTTGCGTTCGATGCGCTGGACCTTGGGGTTGAGGATGAGGACGCGCTCGATGAGGTTGCGGAGCTCGCGGACGTTGCCGGGCCAGTGGTATTGCTTGAGGGCCTGGAGGGCGTCGTCGGTCATTTCGACGCGGGGGCGGCCGTATTGTGCGCCGAACTCGGCCAGGAACTCCTTGACGAGGAGGGGCAGGTCTTCCTTGCGGTCGCGGAGGGGCGGGACGAAGAAGGGGATGACGTTGAGGCGGTAGAAGAGGTCTTCACGGAAGTTGCCGCGGGATATCTCCTCTTCAAGGTCCTTGTTGGTGGCGGCGATGACGCGGACGTCGACGTGGACGGGGTGTGAGGCGCCTACGGGGAGGAAGCGTTGCTCGTCGAGGGCACGGAGGACCTTGGCCTGGGTTTTGAGGCTCATGTCGCCTACTTCGTCGAGGAAGAGGGTGCCTCCGTCGGCGCGCTCGAAGGTGCCGCGCTTCTCGTTGGGGGCGTTGGAGTTTTTGTGGGGTGAGGCTCCGTTGCGATAGCCGAAGAGCTCGGTTTCAATGTAGTCCTCTGGGATGGCGGCGCAGTTGAGCTCGACGAAGGGGCGCTCCTTGCGGAGGGATTCGGCGTGCATGGCTCGGCCGATGAGTTCTTTTCCTGTGCCGGACTCTCCGTAGATCAAGACTCGTCCGTTGGTGGGGGCCATGAGCTTGATCTGCTGGCGCAGGGCCTTCATGGGGACGGATGCGCCGGTGACGGTGCTCTTGGCGGAGAGCTGGCGTGCGAACTCGGCGTTGTCCACGCGCATCTGGCGGGTCTGCATGGCGTTCTTGAGGACCATGAGGGTTCGAGCGAGGGAGAGGGGCTTTTCGAGGAAGTCGTATGCGCCTAGTTTGGTGGCGCGGACTGCGGCTTCGATGGTGCCGTGGCCGCTGATGATGACGACTTCAGGGACGGAGGCGGAGTCCATGGTGCGGATCTCGCCGAGGGCTTCGAGACCGTCGCGGTCTGGGAGCCAGATGTCGAGGAGGACTACGTCGAAGACGGCGTCGCGGAGGAGGGTCATGGCTTCGCCGGCGGTGCCTGCGGACGTGACGAGGTAGCCCTCCTCTTCGAGGATGCTTTGGAGGGAGATGCGGATTTCGGCTTCGTCGTCGACGATCAATACATGGTTCATAGGAGGACAGTGGTGGTGCAGTGTTGGGGCAGTGATGGTTTAGTGGGAGGGCAGTAACGGCTAAGTGGTGGCGGTTAGGGTGGGTTGGTCGGCGGCTTCGGAGTCGGACATGCTGGCTGGTCTTAGCTCGACTATGAAGATGGCTCCGGCGGGTTCGTGTTTTTCTGCTCGGATGGTGCCTTGATGTTCCTGGATGATTTTTGCGGCGATGGCCAAGCCTAAGCCGGTGCCGCGTTGCTTGGTGGAGAAGTAGGGGAGGAAGAGGCGCTCGCGCATCTCGTCCGTGAGGCCGGTGCCGGTGTCGGTGACGGTGAGCTCGATCATGCCGGAGTCGAGGAGGCTGGTGGTGAGGCGCATCTCGCGGAGGAGCGAGCCCTGCATGGCTTCTACGGCGTTGTCGATGAGGTTGCCGAGGGCGCGCTTCATGGCTTCGGGGTCGGCGAGGACGAGGGGAAGATCTTGTGCGAGTTTGAGGGTGAGGCGGATGTCCTGCATGCGGCCGGCGAAGAGGGCGAGGGAGTTTTCTACGATGGTGTTGAGGTCTGCGGGGCGGGGGGTTGCGGTGGGGAACTGGGCTAAGGCTGCGAACTGGTCTACCAGGCCGCGCATGGATTCGACCGAGGCTGAGATGACCTCGCTGCAACGACGGATGACGGCGATCGAAGGGGAGGTTGTGTTGGTTTCTTCGATGGTGGTTTCGAGGCGGTCGATGTGGCGGCCGATCTGCTCTGCGCTGAGGGAGATGGGGGTGAGGGGGTTCTTGATCTCGTGGGCTACGCGGCGGGCGACTTCTTTCCAGGCGCTTTGCTTCTGGGCGCGGAGGAGTTCGGTGGCGTTTTCGAGGACGATGACGTAACCGAGATGCTCGCGTGCGCCGGTGCGGTCTGCGCTGGTTTCGAGGAGGGCTACGGTGGCGAGTAGGTTGAGCGGACCGCTGGGGGAGGGCATCTCCATCTCGCCGGCGGCGGAGCCCATGCGGTGGCTGCGGCGCATGAGGCGGTCGAGCGATTCCATGAGGTCGGCGGGGAAGATCTCTTCGATGGCGAGGCCGCGGAAGGGCTGCTGGCCGCCGGGGTCCATCATCTCGGTGAGGGCGCGGTTGGCGAGGACGATGCGGCGTTCTGCATCAATGGTGGCCACGCCGTTGGGGATGGTCTGGAGCATGGTCTCGAGCTCGCTGCGACGGGCTTCAAGAGCGCTGTTGGCGGCGCTGAGGAGGGCGGTGGAGGCTTCAACCTGGGCGCGGCTGCCTTCGAGGTCCTGGGCCATGTGGTTGAAGCTGCGGACGAGGTCGCCTAGTTCTTCCGTGGCGATCTCCCGGACGCGGTGGCTGTAGTTTCCTGCGGCGATGAAGGCCATGGCGTCGGCGAGGGCTTCTACGGGCTTGGTGACCTGCTTGGAGAGATGAAGGGCCAGCCAGCTTGAGGCGAAGAGGGCGAGGCTGGTGATCATCAGCAGGAGAAGCATGTAGAGGTTGCGGACCTCTCGGCGGCTGCGGGCGAGACGCCAGTAGGCATCGGCTGCGGTGCGGAGGGAGGTCATGTTGGCGGACATGCCGGCGGGGAGGGGGAGGCCTACGACTACTGTTACGGCGGAGCTGCCTTTTTTGATGACGGCGGCGGTGCCGAGGGAAAAGTCGGACTCGCCGCTGGTGTACATGGGCTCGTCACTGCGTTGGGCGAGGGCAAGGATATCGGTGACGCGGGTGGGTTTGGGGACCGGACGGGCTGCGCCGGGGACAGGCTCTGATGTGGGGGGCTCGTCGTCGAGTTGATCGGCGTTGGCGGGGTCTGGGAGCCAGTCCTTTGCGCCGGGCTGGGCGGAGCCTTTGGCGGGGAGGTGGAAGACGGAGATGGGGCGGCCGTCCTGGAAGACGATGGCGAAGCCGCCCTGGAGGGTGATCTGGTGCAGGCTGAGGAGCTTGGTGATGGAGGTACGGTTGGCGGGGTTGATCGGGAGGAGTTCAGGGAGGGCGGAGGCGATGGATTCGGCTTCGACGCGGGCGTTGGAGGCGGTGTACTGGGCGAGTTGGAGGGCCATGCGGTTGGAGTTGTCGCGCATGGTGGTGACGGGTTGCGAGAACCAGCGCTCTACGGCGCGGTTCATCAGCAGGTAGCTGAAGGAGAACATGAAGGAGATGGGGACGAGTGAGACGAGGACCGCGCCCCAGAGCATGCGGGTGCGGAGACGGCTGCCCATGACGCGACTTTTCTGGTCTGCGTAGAGCTTGAGGACGTTGCGGACGAGCAGGAGTAGGACCGTAAGGAAGAGAAGGAAGGCGAGCGCGGAGAGGGCGGTATAGACGAAGATCTGCTCGGTTGTGGCGGGCTTGAGGAACTTGGGGTCCCAGGCGTTGAGGGTGACGAAGGCCGCAAAGAGCAAAAGGCCGCAAGCACCGAAGATGATGCTTGCGACCTTTCGTTGATGGGCGGTTGTGGTCATAAGAACCTAACGACAGGGCCTGGAGCCTAGGGACTAGAGCCTAAAAGATTAGACCAGGCCGGCGATCTGCTTCCAGCCGCGGTTCTGGGCCGTGGCTACGGCGCCGTAGGTGAGGGAACCGTTGTAGGTGTTGACGCCCTCTGCGATGCCTGCGTCTTCCTTGATGGCGGCCTGCGCTCCCATCTTGGCGAGCTTCATGACATACGGGAAGGTGGCGTTGGTGAGGGCGAGGGTGGAGGTGTAGGGCACGGCTGCGGGCATGTTGGTGACGCAGTAGTGGACGACGCCGTCTACGACGAAACTGGGGTCGGTGTGGGTGGTGGGGCGTGCGGTTTCAATGCAGCCGCCCTGGTCGATGGCGACGTCTACGATGACGGCACCCTTCTTCATCTTGGAGACCATGGCGCGGGTGACGATCTTGGGGGCTGCCGCGCCGGGGATGAGGACTCCGCCGATGACGAGATCCGCGGCACAGACGGCACGCTCGATGTTGTAGGAGTTGGAGGCGAGGGTGTGGAGACGGCCGGCGAAGATGTCGTCGAGCTCACGCAGGCGGTTGAGGTTCATGTCCACGATGGTGACGTGCGCGCCCATGCCAAGTGCGATCTTGGCTGCGTTTGTGCCGACGATGCCGCCGCCGATGATGCAGACGTTGCCGGGGGGCGTGCCGGGGACGCCGCCGAGGAGGACTCCGCGTCCGCCGTGCTCCTTTTCAAGGTAGGTTGCGCCGACCTGGACGCTCATGCGTCCGGCGACCTCGCTCATGGGGGTGAGGAGGGGTAGTCCGCCGGTGCGGTCGCGGACGGTCTCATAGGCGATGCCGGTGACCTTCTTTTCGAGGAGGGCGTCGGTGAGGGCAGTGAGCGGGGCGAGGTGAAGGTAGGTGAAGAGGACGAGGCCTTCGCGGAAGTTGCGATATTCGGACTCGACGGGCTCCTTGACCTTGACGACCATGTCGGCGAGACGCCAGACGTCATAGGCGGAGCCGACGATCTCTGCTCCGGCGGACTGGTATTCGTCGTCGGTGAAGGCGGAGAGGGCTCCGGCGTTGGTTTCAACGAGGATTTTGTGGCCCGCTTCTGCGAGCGCCTTGACGCCTGCAGGGGTTACGCCTACTCGGCTTTCATGATCCTTTACTTCCTTGGGTACACCAATGGTCATCGACACGAAGATCTCCTGAACTGGAACCTTGACGCCGGAGCTATTGCCCTGCGTGGTTCAACTGACATAAACAGCATAGCTGATGGGGCTGGAGGGGCGATTCTGTAGGGGAGCGGCGAAAGCCGTACAATAGCAGTAGAAACTTTGCTGTAGAGCACTTTTCGAAACTTCTTACATCTTTAATTGACTCCAGGGAACGATTCCAGCCGAATGTCTTCCAATAATTTTCAGATGCGTTACTCGCGCGTGCATAACATGCGCTCTCTGTTCAGCCTGTTCTCGTCCGATCTTGCGATCGATCTCGGGACGGCCAATACGCTTGTCTTCGCCCATGGTAAGGGCATCATCGTCAACGAGCCTTCGATCATCGCCGTGAACCAGATTACGGGTGAGGTTGAGGCCGTGGGCAAGGAAGCGAAGGAGATGCTGGGGCGGACGCCGGGCAATATCGTGGCGATCAAGCCGATGAAGGACGGGGTCATCGCGGACTTCAAGCAGACCGAGAAGATGCTGAACTACTTCATCCAGAAGGCGCATAACCGGAAGATGATGGTGCATCCGCGAATCGTGATCGGCGTGCCGAGCGAGATTACGCAGGTGGAGAAGCGGGCCGTTATGGACTCGGCTTACCGTGCGAAGGCTTCTGAGGTTCATCTGGTGGAGCAGGCGATGGTGGCGGCGATTGGGGCTGGGCTTCCCATTACGGAACCGGGCGGAAATATGGTCGTCGATATTGGCGGCGGCACGACGGATATCGCGGTGATCTCGCTGGCGGGCATTGTGTATTCGCGGTCGGTGCGTATGGCCGGCAACCAGATGGACGACGCGATCACGACGTACATCAAGCGGAAGTACAACCTGCTGATCGGCGAGCGGACGGCGGAACAGATCAAGATGGAGCTGGGTTCGGCGTTTCCGCTGGACAAGCCGCTGACGAAGACGATTACCGGGCGCAACCTGATTGAGGGCGTGCCGAAGACGATTTCGATCGACGACTCCGAGATCCGGGAGGCTCTGAGCGAGTGCATTGCGACGATCATCAATGGGATTCGCGTAGCCCTGGAGCGCACGCCGCCGGAGCTTTCCGCGGATATTTCTGATCGCGGCATCGTGCTGACAGGTGGCGGAGCGCTGATCAAGAATCTGGATAAGCGCATTCGCGAGGAGACGGGGCTGCCGGTTTCGGTGGCGGACGATCCTCTGGCGAGCGTGGTGCTGGGGACTGGGCAGATGCTTTCCAACTTCAAGCTGCTGCGGAAGATCTCGATCGACTAGTGGAAGTACAGAAAGCAGAAGCAAAGACAAATACTGAGGTTCTGCGCTTCGCGCAGAATGACGGGCCTCACTTTGGACGCATGACTCGGCTAGACTGGGTCATGCGTTTTTCTTTGGTGGTTGCGGGCTCTCTTCTTTGTGGTTTTGTTCAGGCTCAACAGGCTCTTCCTCCGCTGGGGATGCAGCCGGTGGTGAACCCGGACCATACGGTGACGTTTCACTATGTTGCGCCTGAGGCTACGACGGCTTTGGTTTCGATCGACGTGAGCAAGACGCCGTTTCCGATGACCAAGGATGCGGCGGGGGTGTGGACGTATACGACGGCTGTGCTGCCGCCGGAGATCTACGGGTATCACTTTGAAGTGGATGGGCGGATGGCGCTCGATCCGCATAGTGTGACGATCAAGGCTAGCTATACGTCGGTGGGGGATGGGTTTCTGGTGCCGGGCTCGCCGGCGCAGCCGTGGGAGACGACCGCGGTTCCGCATGGGACGGTGCATGTGCACACGTTCACGACCAAGGTGGTGCAGGGGCTCGAGGCGAACCAGGACTTTGTCTATGTGTATACGCCGCCGGGGTATGACGCGAAGGCGAAGACGAAGTATCCGGTGCTTTATCTGCTGCATGGGTGGTCGGATACGGCTGGAGGGTGGAGCACGATTGGGCAGGCGAATTACATCCTGGACAACCTGATTGCGGCGGGGAAGGCTAAGCCGATGATCGTGGTGATGCCGCTGGGGTATGGGGATATGAGCTTTGTGCGGTCGGGGGGCGGGGTTTGGCAGGACTTGGCGCAGATTGACCATAATGTAGCGCTATTTCAGCAGTCGCTGCTGACGGAGGTGATTCCGCAGGTGGAGGCGAATTATAAGGTTGCGCCGGGGCGGGATAACCGGGCGATTGCTGGGCTTTCGATGGGCGGGCTGGAGTCGGTGAGCGTGGGGCTGAAGAATACGGAGATGTTTGGGTGGGTCGGCGGGTTCAGCTCTGCTGTCCACATGTTGAAGCCGGAGGCGCTGGCGGGGCTGGATGCAAAGAAGGCGAACCTGCATCTGCTTTGGATTGCGTGTGGGACGTCTGACGATTTGATTGAGCCGAACCGGCGGCTGGTTACGGAGTTGAAGGCGGCGGGGATGCCGGTGACGGCTGTGGAGACTTCTGGGGCGCATACGTGGCTGGTATGGAGGGACAACCTGGTGACGTTCGCTCCGCTGCTGTTTCAAGGGAAGTAGACTTTTCCACTTGTTTGCCGACTCTCAGGCGAGCTCCAGAGCGTGTTAGGCTTACAACTTCTATGGCCTTTGCTCCCTTTGAACCTGCTCCTCTGAATCATGCGTCGATGGCTGAGATTGCTGCGACGCTTGGAACCTTTCCTCCCCTTCGCATTCCGCGAGTCAACCAGTATCCGGCAGGGCTTTCGTACTGGAGCGTCACTGAGCATGCCCAGAAGAATGGCGGCTATCCAGTGGCGGGCTGGAGCGTGGCCTGGAGTCCGGGGACGCTGATTTCCGCTAACGATCATTGCGTGTGGATGCGCGAGGATGGAACGCTGATCGACCTGATGGCGGCTAGCCCGGGGATGCAGGGATTTACGACGTTCCTCATGCTTGGGGACCAGATGGCGGCGGATGTGGATCTGCGGTATCCGGTGGTGAAGCCTAATTTCACGATCAAGTTGACGGACGCGCCTGAGCTGGTGGAGGCCGAGCGTCGCTATGAGCGCTGGCTTTCGTTGAATCTGAAGCTGCGGGAGATGCTGAAGAAGATGGGCTGGCAGTGGAATCCCGGGAGCGGGTGGTTCGGCGGGAACGAGTCAGTGGCCGCGGAGATGCTGGGGCAGCAGGTGTATGAGGCGCAGCGATCCTTCCTGGAGCTGAACGATTCGATCTATGAGGCGCCCAAGGGGTAGTTGCCAAGTTCATCAAGAAGCAAAGAAAAAAGACCGCCGGTGCGGTCTTTTTTCTTTGCTTCAGTGCGCGCGGGGCTCGACCAGGATGGGGACTTCCCTGGTGGGGCGGATGGTGAACTTGGGGGTGATGGGGACTGTTTGCTGGGTGGGGTCTGGGAGGGTGAGACGATGGTGCTGGAGGACGGTGGCTAGCATGAGGACGCCTTCAGTCCAGGCGAAGCCTTCTCCGATGCAGTAACGGGCTCCGCCGCCGAAGGGGAAGTAGGCGAATTTGGGGCGGGTGGCTTTGGCTTCGTCGGTGAAGCGGAGGGGGTCAAAGTGGGTGGGGTTGGGCCACCAGCGTTCGTCGTGGTGGACGACGAGTTGGGAGGCGATGAGGTGGGCGCCTTTGGGGATGAACTCGCCGGTGCGCATGGTGTAGTCCTGGGTGGCGGTGCGGGCTACGACCCAGGCGGGTGGGTAGAGACGCATGGACTCGGCGAAGAACATTTCGAGGGGCTTGAGGTTGGGGAAGTCGGCGGCTTCTGGTGGGCGGTCTCCGCAGACGTCCTTGATGACTTCGGCTAAGTGCTGCTGATGAGTTGTGTGCTTGGCTGCTAGCCAGAGACAGAAGGTAAGGGCGTTGGCAGTGGTTTCGTGGCCGGCGAGGAGGATGGTGAGGGCTTCGTCTCGGACCTGGCGATCGTTCATCTGGCCGGATTCGTCAGTGGCTTCCATGAGCATGCCGAGGAGGTCGTCGCCGAGGATGCCTGAGGCTCGGCGCTGGGCGATGATGCCGAAGATGAGGTCGTCGAGGGCTTTGAGGGCGCGCTTCATGCCGGGCATGGGGCCGATGGGGAAGCGCTCGAGGAAGGCTGCGCCGGGCAGGAGGGCGAAGGGGAGGTAGTCGTTGAAGGTGGCCATGGAATCGACGAAGGTCTGGATGCTGGCGTGGACATCCGAGCCGAGGAGGCAGCGGCTGGTGATGCGGAGGGTGAGGCGGACCATCTCGGCGTGGGCTTCTATCCCTCCTGAGGTGGGCCAGGCGGCGGTCATTTCCTGGGTGAGGCGGACGATCTCGCGGCCGTAGCCGGCGATGCGGGTGCGATGGAAGGCGGGGGCGGCTAGGCGGCGCTGGCGGAGGTGCAAGGGCTCTTCGCTGGTGAGGAGGCCGTCGCCGAGGATGCCGCGGGCGCGGCGGAGGACGACGCCGCGGAGGTGATGGGGGGCGTCGCGGACGAGCATGTCTTCTATTCGTTTTGGATCATTGAATTGAAATTGGCGGAAGCCGTTGGGGGTGCGGAAGGAGACGACGTCGCCGAAATGGGCGGCGTTTTGCTTGTAGAAGGCGGGGGAGTCGATGGCGAAGAGGGAGCCGTCGAGGATTCGGCGGGGGACGGATGGGCCGGGGGGCCAGGGTTTGCGGGTTGGCGAAGCGGGATTTTCTGGTGCCAAAGCGGTTTGCTTCCTCGCTACCCCTTGCGGGGTTTGTTGGGTGTGTTTACACCCTGGTGTTAGTAGACGCGATAATGGGTAGACGCAATGGAATCCTTTTTCTCCCGTTTCAAAAATCCGCTGGCCCTGATCGTGATCCTGCTGGTGCAGGCTGTCGCGCTGGGGGTGCAGATTCACAGGCCTACGGACCAGGCGAGCCCGGATGGGTCGCAGGTTCGGCTGCTGAGGCTTTGGGCGCTTTCGATTATGTCTCCGTTTGAGCGGGTCTCGACCGGGACGGGGCATGGGGTGCGTGGGGCGTGGTCGAACTATCTCGACCTGCGGCATGTGCGGCAGAATAACCAGGATCTGCGGCAGGAGATTGCGAACCTGCGGCTGCAGAGGGCAGCTCTGGCTGAGGATGCGCTCGAAGGGCAGAGGCTGCAATCGCTGCTGGGGTTTCAGCAGCATTATGTGTCGAAGACGGTGGCGGCGCAGGTGATCGGGACTTCGGGGACGGATCAGTCGCGGGTGCTGACGCTGGACAAGGGCGCACAGGACGGGCTGAAGCCGGATATGGCGGTGATCACGCCGGACGGGATCGTGGGCAAGCTGCGGGATGTGTTTCCGCATACGTCGCAGTTGCTGCTGGTAAGCGATCCGACGAGTGGGGCGGGAGTGATTCTGCAGGCGACGCGGATTCGGGCGATTCTGCATGGGAGTCCGCAGGGACGAATACAGATCAATAACCTGACGATCGATTCGCGGATCAAGCCGGGTGAGGTGGTGCTGACCTCGGGGGGCGACCAGGTGTTCCCGCGCGGGTTGCCGGTGGGGAAGGTTGAGTCGATGGTGCCGGACCCGGAGCATCAGCCGTATGCGCTGATCACGCTGAAGCCGGCGGCGAATCTGAACCAGTTGGAAGAGGTGCTGGTGATTACGGGGATCTCGCCGACGCTGGGCGCACAGACGCAGGAGGAGCTTGCGGCTGAGGCTGCTGCCCGGGCGGCGGATACCAGCGCGGAACGGCTGCCGGGGTTGAAGGCGGATAAGCCGGAGGCCGATCCGACCAAGCCTGTGGACCCGAACGCTCCTGCGGAGAATGCGCCGCCTCCATCCGATAATGCTCCGGGGCTGGTGCCGAAGCCGAAGCCTGTGGTTCATGCGGACCGGTTTACGTATGGGTCGCCTGCGGCTGCGGCAGATCTGACGCCGGGAGCACCGAAGAGTGATGCTGTTCCGGTGCCTCATGAGACCGCGCCGAAGGCCGATGTGCCTGCGAAGCCCAAGGCTGCGCCGAAGAGCGATGCTGCCAAACCTGAGGCTCCCAAGCCGGAGCAGGAGATTCCACAGTAATGGCGACACGTTCCTATACCTCGCGGCGGGAGCTCGAGGAGTATCACTTCAGTCCGTTTGTGACGGTGCTGGCCCCGCTGGTGCTGATCTTTCTGCAGGCTTACCTGCCGAAGGTCTTTCCGCGGCTGCTGATCCTGGATCTGCCGCTGATTGCGGTGATCTTCTTTTCGGTTTCGCGGAGGAGTCCGATTGCGGGGAGTCTGACGGGGGCGGCGATCGGGTTGTTTCAGGATCTGCTGACACATCAGCCGATCGGCGTGAACGGGATGGCGAAGACGGTGATCGGGTATGCGGCTTCGAGCATCGGGGTGCAGGTGGATGTGGAGAACCTGACGACGCGCATCCTGATGAACTTTGCGTTCTCTCTGCTGCAGTCCGTGCTGCTGTTTTTGATCAACCGGAACCTGCTGGGAGTGCATGGGTACAAGACGCAGTGGGTGCATGAGTTGATCCGGGCGGGGATCAATACGGGCGTGGCGATTCCGCTGTTTCTTGTTTTGGACAGATTCAAACAGCATGAGTAATTCAGTGCGCTTTCAGGTGCATTGCTTCGTCTAAACTTTGATCAGTTATGGAAACCAACTCCTCCTCCCTCCGCGACCGCGAAGAGAAGCTTAGCCCGGTGAAGCTGCACGCGGCGCAGTATGCGATCGTCGTGATCCTGGTGGTGCTCGTCTCCGGGCTTTGGAATTTGCAGGTTCTGGGCGCGGAGAACTACAAGGCGGCGGCGGAGGCGAACCGGATTCGCAAGGTGCCGGTGCTGGCGCCGCGGGGACGGATCTTCGACCGGGAAGGCCGGCTGATCGTCGATAACTATCCTTCGACCTCCTGCTACCTGCTGCGGGAGCAGGTGAAGGCTGGGGATATCCCGGTGATTGCGGCGGGGCTTCACCTGACGGTGGACCAGATTCAGGCGACACTGAAGCACTTCCAGACGGCTCCGAAGTATCAGCCGATTCCTCTGAAGCAGGACATTACGCCGGATGAGCAGGCGTTCATCGAAGCGCATAAGAACGAGCTGCCGGAGCTGGATACGATCGACGAGCAGCGGCGGCTGTACCCACGGGATGGGTTTGCGGCGCACCTCGTCGGGTATGTGGGTGAGGTTTCTGAACAGATGCTGGCGAACGATCCGCGTTACGCAGCCTACGATCCTGGTCAGGTTGTCGGCCGGTCGGGGGTGGAGCAGACTTACGATGCTCTGCTGCGGGGTGAGGACGGGTATCGCGAGGTTATTGTGAACTCGCACGGCAAGGAGGTTGGGAAGCTGGGGCAGAAGCTGGCGGTGCCGGGGCAGGATCTGAGGCTGTCGATCGACCTGGATATTCAGCGGGCGGCCGAGCAGGCGCTGGAGGGTAAGAACGGCGCGATCGTGGCGATGGACCCGCATACGGGCGAGATCATCGCGATGGCTTCACGGCCGACCTTCGATCCGAACCAGTTTTCCGTGCGGCTGACGCAGAGCTATTGGTCCTCCATTCTGAATAATCCGAATCATCCTCTTTTGAATAAGGCGATTCAGGCGCAACTGGCTCCGGGGAGTACGTTCAAGATCATCATGAGCGTCGCCGGGCTGCAGGAGAATGTGGCGCAGGACCTGAAGGTGAACTGCCAGGGTGGGGCTTCGTTTTACGGGCACTTTTATGGGTGTGACCGGCATCATGGGGGTGTGAACATCAACACCGCCATTCCTTACAGCTGCGACACGTTCTACTACACGCTGGCGTACAAGCTGGGGATCGACAAGATCGCGCAGTACGGGCGTGAGATGGGGATCGGGCAGAAGACCGGGATCGATCTGCCGGAGGAGGCTGCGGGGATCATGCCCTCCGAGCAGTGGAAGATGAAGAACTATCACCAGAAATGGTTCGCGGGGGAGACGATTTCTGTTGGGATCGGGCAGGGGGCGGTTACGGCCACTCCCCTGCAGTTGCTGCGGGCGTTGAGCGGTATTGCTTCCGGCGGCGTGTTGCGGTGGCCGCATGTGCTGCTGCCGGGGCAGGTGCCGGCGGAGATGCAGAATGCGGTTCGGGATACCTTTCCGGGATCGGGTGAGAAGACGATCCCTCTGTCTACGGAGAACTGGCAGTTGATCACCGATGCGATGGCGAATGTGACTTCTAGTCCGATTGGGACGGCTTACCCGGCGCATTTGGAGGGGATCGACTTTGCGGGGAAGACGGGGACGGCGGACGTGGTGAGCGGGCGGCAGAAGGGCAGTAAGAACAAGGACACGCTGCCGAATGCCTGGTTTGTGGGGATGACTCCTCGAAGGAATCCGGACTTTGCGGTTGCGGTGCTCTGGGAGCACGGTTATTGGGGGAACAACTCGGCTCGGCTGGCGGCTCAGGTGATCGATGCTTATGTGGAGAAGCAGCGGGCTAAGGACCATAATCTTAGGACGGTTGAGGCTGTGAAGACGCCTGAGGCTGCTCCGGAGAAGGCTGCGGTTCCGGTGGTTCCTGCGGGGCAGTAGGGTGGTTCGGGCGAAAGGATACACTGTCCAGTTCTGAGTGGTCAGTTTTGAGTTGTGAGTTAAGCGGGTTGAAGCTATGCTTCAACCCGCTTCTGTTTTAGCGTTTGAGGATTGGCAGGTTGTGGTCTGGGTCGATGATGGCTTGCTTGAGGGGGCTGGTGGTTTCTACTGCCAGGGGGTAGACCGTCTTCTGAATCCAAGTTTCTGCGGGCAGGGTGACGCGGCGTTTGGTGCCGTCCTCGAAGGTGAGTTCGACGACCGCGGGGAGGACCAACTGGCCTCGGTTTTCTATGGTGACGGTGGCTCCGGTGGGGGTGGGGTCGATTTTGGTGACGGCGAGGTCCAGCTGCCAGTTGTTGAGGTACCAGCCGCGCCAGAAGTAGCTGAGGTCTTCTCCGCCTTCGCTTTCCATGGCTCGGAAGAAGTCTGAGGGGCTGGGGTGCTTATAAGCCCAGTCCGCGATGAACTTGCGGAAGGCGAAGTCGAAGCGCTGGGGGCCGAGGATGTCGTCGCGCAACAGGGTGAGGCCGAAGGCGCTCTTGAAGTAGGTGATGGGGTGGCGGTACTTTTCCTTGATGGCGTCGGCGCGGGTGAGGATGGCGGGGGCTGCGGGGTCGGCGATGACTTTGGCGATCTCGTCGGCGGGGTGGCCGCCGCCGGGGGCGTACTCGCCGTCACGCTTGGGGCCGTAGACGCCGTTGGAGAAGTCGTCGGACTCGAAGATATCGATGAAGGTGTTGAAGCCCTCGTCCATCCAGGCGTTGCGGCGCTCGTTGAAGCCGACGATCATGGGAAACCAGGAGTGGCCGATCTCATGGGCGGTGATGAAGAAGAGGACCTTGCCCTTGTCGTCGATGCCGTCGAAGAGGATGCCGGGGTACTCCATGCCTGAAGACGGGCCGGCTACGTTGATGGCGTTGGGCCAGGGGTAGGGGAACCAGCGGGCGGAGAAGCGCTCGACGGAGTCCTTGAGGTACTCGGTGGAGCGGCCCCATGCGGGTTCGCCGGCGGACTCAGCGGGGTAGTAGCTCATGGCGAGGGACTTCTTGCCGCCGGGAAGGTTCATCCTTGCGGCGTCCCAGAGGAAGACGGCGGAGGCGGAGAAGGCGACGTCGCGGGTGTTCTCCATCTTGAAGTGCCAGGTTTTGGTGCCGGTGCCGGTTGGGGCGGCTGCTTCTTCGAGCGTGCGGATCATGACTGTTTTGTCTGAGGCGCGGGCCTGGTCGAGGCGCTTGAGTTGGGTAGGGGTGAGGACTTCTTTGGGGTTGACGAGTTCACCGGAGCCGGCGACGACCATGGCGGCGGGAACGGTGACGGAGTAGTCGAAGTTGCCGTATTCGAGGTAGAACTCGTTGGCGAGGTAGGGTTGGGTGTCCCAGCCGTGGAGGTCGTCGAACACGCACATGCGGGGGTACCACTGGGCCATGTCGAAGATGGGGCCGGCCTTGGCGTCGCCCCAGCTCATGCGGCCGCCCCACTTCTCCGGGATGGTGAAGTGGTACTTGATGTGGACCTTGGCGACGCCGTTGTGGGCGAGGGGGGCGGCGAGGCGGACCTGGACGCGGGTGTCGGAGACGACGTAGTCGGCCTTCTGGCCGGCGACTTCGACTGTATCGAGGACGTCTCCGTCGGTGCTCTGGGTGCGGGGGATGCCGCGGCGGCCACCGGCGGCGGGGGCGGAGCGGGCGTCCTTGCGGTAGGTGTTCTGGTCGAGCTGAATCCAGAGGCTGGTGAGGGCGTCGGGGGAGTGGTTGGTGTAGGTGATGACCTCGTCGCCGGTGAGGACCTTGGCGGCGGTGTCGATGGAGGCGTGGAGTTCGTAGTCGGCGCGGTTCTGCCAGTAGCTGGGGCCGGGGGCTCCGTTGGCGGAGCGGTAGGCGTTGACGGGGTCTGGCAGGGTGAGGGGAGCGAAGGTGACGAGAGGATCGTAGGCCGGGGTTTGTGCGCTGGATGACAGTGCTAAGAGGAAGGCTAGACCGGACAGGATCTTCTTCAAGATTTGGGGCTCCTGGTTCAAGGTGGTGGGGCTGGTTGAGTTGAGTGTAGCAAGGGGTATACCCCCTCTCCCCCTTGTTTGGGTTCAAAGTCTTGATTCGATTTGGGTTAGGTCTGGACTTCTCCTTTTGGGGAGAGGAAGGCGTAACTAAACTCGAAGGGATAAAGCGGGATAGGAGTGAAAGGCCGCGACGGTGGATCGTCCAGGTATTCTATGTAGTTCTATTTTACCAAGGTGGCGGGGGTAATATGCCATTTATTTTTGAGGCGGAAGTGGTTTGGTTTGTTGGAGTTGCTTGGATTTTGGGGCGGATGGGGGCTTGACACGTGATTTTGCCAGTTTTTTTTCTGAAAATACTTTTAAGTGGTTGATGGGTAATGGGTTAGATGGTTTTGGCGACTCTTGGCAAAAGTCAGGCGGGTGGGCGGTTGTTCTGCTAGAACGACAACTACGGAGGTTCTGCGCTCAGCGCAGAATGACGGTTGTGGGGGAAGGACGGTTGTGAGGGTAGGACGGTTGTGGGGGTAGGACGGTTGTGGGGTGGGGCGACGTTGGGGTGGGGCGACGGTTGCGGTGTGTGGAAGACAGTGTGGGGGTGGGTAGGGCGAGGGTTGAACTCCCTCAGCGGCTAAAGCCGGGACCGTTCGGAGTTATTTACGGCGGGACTGAAGTCCCGCCCTTTCAAAGCTTGAACACACCAGCCTTTGCTGGACTTATAGGGGGAGGGCCAGGACCAGGTCGTCGTGGAGGGTGGTGCCTACGAGGAACTGGCGGGTGCCTATGGTTTGGAAGCCCTGGCGGTGGTACCAGGCGATGGCTTTGCGGTTCTCGCCGTAGACGCCGAGGAGGAGGCGGGTCATGTTCAGGTCGCGGGATTTTTGTATGGACCAGTTGAGAAGGGCGAGGCCTACTCCTGTGCCCTGGAAGCGCTGGAAGAGATAGATTCGGCGGAGTTCGATGTCCGTGGGGGTGAGGGGGACGGGGAGGTCCGGGGGGCAGAGGACGGCGTAGCCGATGGGGGAGTTGAGTAGTTCGGAGACGGCTATGTGGGTTTGGGGGTCGGCTAGCCAGGTGGCGTATTTGGCGACGGAGTTGTTTTTCTGGAGGTGGGCGAGGACGTCTGCTCCGTCGAGGGTGCCGGCGAAGTTTTCGAGGAAGGTGCCGGAGGCGACGATGGAGAGGAAGTGCTCGTCTCCGGGGTGGCAGACGCGGATGGGGAGTTCGGACATTTGGTTATGGTAGTGGCGGGGATCGCGGAAAGCGAATCACGGAGTGCACGGAGGGAAAGAGGGGGCACGGGAATGGTTTGGGCTGGGAGGGGACCGCCTGGGGCTGAAGCACCCTTGTTGCCTTGGCGGTGACGGGGGGCTGAAGCCCCCGTCTAATCCGAACAGCAAAGACAACTCCATCAACTAGACTTGGGGTGTGGCTATGCAGCGGTTTTCCTCTTTTCGTGACTTCGACTGGACCTTGCTTTCGTTGATCGGTGTGCTCAGCGTGATGAGCGTGCTGGAGATCAAGTCGGCTACGCTGATGACGAAGTTTCGGGGGTTCGACCATAAACAGATTCTGTTTCTGCTGGGTGGGATGGCGCTGATGTTCGTGATCTCGCTGGTGGACTATCACCGGCTGCTGGATATTGCGCCGTGGGCGTATGGGGTTGGGTTTGTCGCGCTGGTGGCGGTGAAGGTGGTGGGGACGAAGGTGCTGGGGGCTCGGCGATGGATCAAGCTGCCCGGGGGGATCCACTTTCAGCCTTCGGAGTGGGTGAAGTTGATTTTGATTTTGACGGTGGCTCGGTTTTTCTGGGCGCGTGCGGGCAGGGATCTTACGTGGACCGATATTTTCAAGGTGTTTGCGCTGGTGGGGGTACCGCTGCTGCTGGTGCTGTCGCAGCCGGACCTGGGGACGTCGCTGACCTATGTGCCGGTGCTGGTGATTGGGCTGTTCCTGGGGGGGATCAGTTGGAAGCAGGCGGGGATTCTGATCCTGGCGTTTCTGCTGGTGGGTGGAGCGGTGGTGAAGTCGGGTAAGGTGCTGAAGCCGTACCAGGTGGCGAGGCTGACGAGCTTTATGGACCCGGATAACGATCCGAAGGGAAGTGGGTATCAGATACGGCAGTCGAAGATTGCGGTGGGGTCGGGTGGGATCTGGGGGAAGGGGACGAACAGAGGGACGCAGACGCAGGGGGACTTTCTGCCGATTCCCTATACCGACTTTATCTTTGCGGCGCTGAGCGAGGAGCATGGGTTCATTGGCGCGGTGGTGGTGCTGCTGCTTTATTTCCTGATCTTGATGCGGCTGATCCAGAATGCGCAGACGGCTTCCGATCTGCCGGGGACGTTCATCGTCATGGGTGTGGTGGCGGTGCTGGTGTTTCAGATTGCGGTGAATGTGGGGATGGTGGTGGGGCTGATGCCGGTGACGGGGATTCCGCTGCCGCTGCTGAGCTATGGGGGATCGAGCGTGCTGTTTACGTTTCTGGCGCTGGGGATTGTGATGAATATCCGGATGCGGCGATTTGTAAACTAGGTTTTGGCGTGCACGGGCTAACTTTTCCGGGTTTTGGGGTTTGAGTGGTTATGAACGTTTGGATGAAGAGCGGATTTTTGTTGGGTCTGGGTATTTTGGGTTTTACGGGTGTGGGGGCTTCGGGCCAGATGCATCGGCATGAGCGGGACAGGGTGGAGGCGACGGAGTCGCAGAACTGCTTTGACGCGAGCGATCCGCAGGAGATTCGGCTATGGGAGGGGCGTGCGCCGGGTGCGGCGGGGGACGATCCCTGCCGGGATATTCCTTACCTGAAGGTGTTTCGGGCGGAGTCGGGTTCCCGGCAGCCGAGGCCGGTGATTTTGGTGGTTGGCGGCGGAGGGTATGACCGGCTGACCGATACCAAGGAACAGGCGCCGGTGGCGGAGTACTTCTCAAGGACGCTGGGGGTGGATGCGTTCGTTCTGTACTACAGGCTGGTGCAGAAGGACGGGACGTACCGGTATCCGGTGCCGATGTGGGACGGGCAGAGGGCGATCAAGCTGGTGAGGGCGCGGGCGGCGCAGTTAGGGGTCGATCCGGGGCGGGTGGCGATGTTTGGCTTCTCGGCTGGCGGTCACCTGGCGAGTACGCTGGCGCTGCACTCGGCGAGCGACTTCGACCTGCCGGTGCATGATGCGGTGGACGGACAGAAGGGCCGGCCGGATCTGCTGGGGCTGGGATATCCGGTGATCTCGATGGACCCGGCTACTGTGCCGCCTTCGGGCTCGTACAAGAATCTGCTGCGGGGGTTCGATGGAGGGCAACTGCGGCATCTGCAGGATTACCTGTCCGGGGAGAAGAACGTGACGCCGCATACGCCACCGGTGTTTCTGTTTGAGAGCATGGACGACGCTCGGATCAGTCCGCAGAACAGCGTGCTGTTTGTGGCTGCGCTGCGGGCTGCGGGGATTGCTGTGGACGCGCATCTGTTTGCGCATGGAGAGCATGGGGCGGGGCTCGCGGAGGGGATTCCGGAGGAGAGTGCCTGGCCGGGGCTGTTTCGAGACTGGCTGGTGGGGCAGCGGTTTCTGGGGCGGTAGGGTGGAGCACGAGGGTCTGCCAGGGCATGGTGATTCCCGGAATGAATCCGACTTTGGTTATGCGGCAGAAAGAGATATGCAGTAATCATTGTTCCTTTTGAGGAACGGGGGGATAATTACGCGGTAGATCGAAAGTGGCATCTCACTCGGGCAGAGAGGCGGTCGAAGCATGTCGATGAGGACGTCTGAGGCTTTGGCGGGCGAAGCGAACGGGATCGATCTGACGGGGAGGACGGTGCTGGGCGTCGTTCGGAGTATGGTCTCGCAACCGGCCCGGGTTGCGCTGCGGAGCTTTGCGGAAGGGGATACAACGATTCTGCTGGTGACGGTGGCGTCTGTTGATTTGCAGGTGCTGACCGGCAGAGATGGGCGGACGGCGCGGTCGTTGCGCGCGCTTGTGAACGCGATAGGGTCAAGGCCCGGACGGCGGATGGAGCTTGAGGTTCAAGGAGAGACTGAGGCTCGAAGCTGATGTTGGCTCGGATGGCTTTCCTGCATACGCCCGATGAACGGTTTATCGTTCTGTCCGAGATGGCGTCTGCCGCTTCAGAGCCCGGTCGGAGCTGCTTTTCGCTGACGACGTTCGACCACGAGAATACGTTTCTGAAGCTGGTGGCGACGGCGGAGATGGTGATGGATCTGACGACCGAGATCATTGCAGCGGTGCTGCTTTCGGTTTCGCAACCGACGTTTCCGCACCGCTGGGTGGAGGTGGGCCTGAACGCTGCGGAGATCGAACGGCTGGGACTGCACGCGGAGAGCGTGGAGGTGAGCCAGTTCGTCGACCCTGATCCTGTGGTGGAGATTCCGGCGGTTCCGGTGAAGAATCCTTTCAGTTTTCAGGACGGTGCGGAACAGTTTCACGAGTTTCTGATGCAGGCACCTACGCCGTTTGTGATGACGGAAGGGCCGGAGCATCGGATGACGTTCATCAATCCGCCTTATGTGCGGCTGCTGGGCCGGTTGACCAAGGAGGCGTTCCTGGGCAAGACGGTTCGGGAGGCTCTGCCGGAGATGGAGGGGCAGCCGTTCTTTGGGCTGATGGACGAGGTCTACCGGACGGGGGTTCCTTATATTGGCATCGAGGTTCCGGGCCGGCTGCAATCCGATATTTCTCAGCAGGAACAGGATCTGTTCTTCGACTTTATCTATCATCCCCTGCGGGACAGGGCGGGCAGGGTGTCCGGGGTGATGATCCAGGCGACCGACGTGACGGATCGTGTGTTGTCGCACCAGGTGATGAGCAGCCGTGAGGATCAGCTTTATACGCAGTGGCAGGAGCTGGAGGCGATCTACCGCTCGGGGCTGGTGGGGGTGATGCTGCTGGAGGCTAACAAGGAGCTTCGAATCCTGCGGATCAACGAGATCCAGGCGGGGTTGCTGGGAGAGCCGGTGGATGAGGTTGAGGGTCGGCCGGTGCGGGAGTGCTGCGCGAGTGTTCCTGCGCTGGAAGCGCTGGTCGAACGCGGGTTGGCGGGGGAGACGGTTCTCAATGAGGTGGTGCGGCCGATGGGAGGCGGGGGACGGGACTGGCTGGTGAGTGTGACGCCGCTCCGGAGTAAGACGGGGGTGATTGAGAAGCTTTACTGCTTGTCTGTGGAGGTTCCGGGGCCAGCGGGGATGGTGCAGTGAGGGTATGGGCAGACGGCTCAATCCCGATTTGTGACGATGGGGTTACAATATGTGCAGACCGATTCTGCTGTTTGTTGCGAATCTGGTGCATACTGATTTCATGCTGAGCGGCCAGATGCCGATTCAGTGCAGTAAACCCGCTCATACTGGCGCCGGGCGCCGAGCGGCAACGAGACTTTAGAGCTTTTAGAACGACCTAAGAGTTTTTAGATTTTAGAAAAAAGGCCGGCCAGGCTTGAGATTTCGAACTCCGTTGGCCGGACAGGTTCTGAGCATGAACGCAATGGGAAGGCAAACGGCCCCGCCTCAGCATGAGGTTGTTTCGGTCACCTTCCGCGCGTTCTTTTTTTCGCTTGAAGCATCCATTCGTGGCTCCGATCTATCCTGTTTTGCCCTATGCTCCGCGAACGTGCGGAGGTGTGGGGCCGGGGTGTGCCAACACCTTGCAACAGCAATCGACACCATCGCTTCTGCGTCTCAGGATTGGTCCGTACCGATGGTTGGGAGCGCCTGAACCAGGGCGCTGCCGCCGAATCTCAATGCTTGCGCCTGCTTGCCCTGACCTGACGGGATACGTCAGAGGGCAGAAAGAGCAGAGAGCATGTCAAAAGAGATCTATATATCTTCTACGCCGCACGAGACGCGGCTGGCCATTGTTGAGAACGACGAACTGGCTGAGATTTACTACGAGCGTGAGAACGAGTACACGCTGGCGGGCTCCATCTATAACGGCAAGGTGACGCGCGTGCTTCCGGGCATGCAGAGCTCGTTTGTGGATATCGGGCTGGAGCGGGACGCCTTCCTCTACATCACGGACTTCATGGAAGAAGCCGGCGATAGCGCCGACTTTGAAGCGAATGCGAATGGGGCGGATAAGGCTCCGCGCGGGGATCGTAATGGAGGCGGGAACGACCGCGGGCGGGATCGTGGGCCTCGGCAGGATCGTGGGGATCGCTCTGATCAGGCGCGTTTGCCGGAGCGGAGTGCTGAGCCTACGGATGCGGATCTGTTTACGGAGGCGGTTTCCGGGCTTGATCCGGCTCGTCCGGTTGCGCCCAGGAATGGGAATGGAGCTGGCTCTGAGTTGGAGCGGTCGGATCGTGGGGATCGCGGCAGCAGGCGTGGTGGGCGCAACCGGCGGGATCGCGGTGCGTTCAACTCTGATGGGACTCCTCGGCGTGATCGTGGCGAGAGTGGGAACCGGGCTGATGCTGGCAATCGGACAGACAGGCCTGCGCAGAGCTTTGTAGCTCCCGTGGAGACTCCGGTCGAGGCGACCCCTGCGGCTGGGAATGATGAGTTGGGTGAAGGCGCTCCGGGGGCAGATGGCAGCCGGCGTTGGCGTGGACGTCGTGGACGGCGGGGTAACCGTGGTCCGGGGCGTGAGGGTCAGGCTACGCAGGGTGCTGAGGCTCCGGCTGGCGAGGAGTTTATTGTTGCGGCTCCGGGGTTTGAGGATTCGGTTGAACCGGCGTTCGACGGCGGATACGACATGGGGGCGAGTGCTGCTGAAGCTGAGGCTCCGGTTGCTGAGGTCTCTGAGCGTGCGCCGCGTGAGGGCAGGAATGACCGTGGCGGGCGTGGTGGACGCGATCGTGGCGGGAATCGTGGGCGTGGGGATCGCGGGGGGCAGCAGGCTCCTCCGCGTGTACCGCGTGGGTTTGCGCCTTCACTGAGCTTGTACAAGGTGGACGGCAGCGCGGATGAGGCTCCGGAGTACCAGGAGCAGGTTCCGGCTCCTTATGGGTTTGAGGCTGAGGTTGAGGCTCCGATTGAGCCGATCATTCTGCCGGGTGAATCGCTGCGGAAGTACCGCACGGATCTGCCGGAGGAGAAGCCGATTGAGGCTGCCGCTCCTGCTGCTGCCGAGGATTTTGCGCTGAAGGGCGCATGGGACGGCGGGCTGGTGCTGCCGGGTGAGACGATTCGGCCTCGTGGGCCTGGAGCTGACTCTGGTTCTTCGAGCTCCGGGCGAAGTGAAGGGCGTGGGCGGGATGATCGTGGCTCGCGCGACTCGCGTGGCGGTGATCGTGGGCGTGGTGGAGATCGTGGACGCGGCGGCCGGGATGATCGTGGCGGGCGTGATCGTGGACCGCGTGAGGATCGTCCGCGTGAGGATCGTGGGCCTCGGGCTGAGTACGCGGCTCCTGTGGCTGCTCCGGTGCCGTTTGTGGCTCCGGCGGTTGAGGCTGAGCCTTTGACTGCGAGCCATGGCGTAGAGGTTGAGCAGGCTCCGTTTGAGTCCGGCCAGGGCCATGTGGTGCCGGTGGAGGTTGCGCAGGCCGAATCAGTTGAGCAGATTCACAGCACCTTTGTGCCGCCGCCGCCGATGCCGGAGCAGGTTGAAGTTGCTGCCGAGCCGGAGTTTGTGGAGCATGTGCAGGAGTTTGAGCCCACCGAGGGTTCGGCTTCGTTCCGGGTCGATCCGGTGCCGCCGAGCGAGTATCGCCAGAGTGCTCCGGTTGAGACGCCTGAGTTCAGCGACGCTGCCGAAGAGCACATTACGCCTACGCATGAGGCTGCTCACGAGGCTCATGAGCAGGTGATCGAGCATGAGGTGATGGAGCACGAGGAGATTGCTCCCGAGGTTGTGGAGCATGATGTGACTTCGATCTCGGCTACGGGCGAGATGCACTCCGAGGCTCCGACCGAGGCGGCGCATGAGCTTCCGGCGATGGAGATTGCGGAGCCGACGGCACCGATCGCGCACGAGGGTGCGGTGGTCGAGCAGAAGCAGGTTGCGGCGCACTTCCAGCCGGGCGACGGACATCTTGAGGAAGAGGAGATGTTCGACGAGGAGGAGGAGGTTCTGCCTTCGCTTCATGCGCAGAGCGGCGAGAGCTTCCAACATTCCGACCACTCGGATCACTCCGAGCAGGAGACGCTGGAGGGTGTGGCTGACCTGGGGACGATGCTGCGGGAGATGTCGATCGACCAGATCACGCGCACGGAGCCGACCGAAGGTATCGATGAGGATGACCTGGAAGAAGACTTCCTGGAAGAGGATCAGGACTATGATTCCGCCTCCGGTGAGGGTGAGTTCGAGGAGGAAGAAGGCGGCGAAGAGGGTCTGAGCGACGAGGGCCTGGAAGGGATTGAGGACGCCGAGTACGGCAAGGGCTTTGAGGGCGCGCATGTGCAGGAGGGCGGCGAGGCTGCTGCTCCGGTTCGTACGGATGCGAATGTGAGCCGTGAGCCGAGGCGCGATCGGGATGACCGTGGCCGCCGGGATGGACGCAGGGGCGATCGTGGACGTCGGGATCGTGGGTCTGATCGCGGCTCGGATCGTGGCGGTGACCGTAACTCTGAGCGTGGGTCGTTTACTTCGCCGGGTGCGGGTTCTGATCGGCCGGAGCGTTCTAGCTCCGATCGTGGCGGATCGCGTGATTCGCGTGGCGGACGTGGTTCGAGGCAGTCGATGCAGAGCACGAACCTGCCGGCGATCTCTGAGCTGCTGAAGCCGGGCCAGGAGATTCTGTGCCAGATTGCGAAGGAGCCGATCGCCAAGAAGGGCGCGCGGATCACGTCGCACATTGCGCTGCCGGGGCGGTTCCTGGTGTTCATGCCTACCGTCAATCACACGGGTGTCTCGCGGAAGATTGAGAGCGATGGCGAACGTCGTCGTCTGAAGGAGATTCTGCTGAGCGAGAAGGGCGAGGCTTCGGGCGGTTTCATCGTTCGGACTGCTGCTTCAGGTGCTAGCGAAGAGGAGCTTCGGAGCGATCTGCGCTTCCTGTTGAACCTCTGGGCGGATATCAAGGCGCGGTCTGAGTCGTCGAAGTCTCCGGCGTTGATCTATCACGATCTCAACCTCGTCGAGCGCGTACTGCGCGACCAGGTGACGGATACCTTCTCTGCGATCTGGGTCGATACGGAGACCGAGTATGAGCGGGTGCTGCGCTTCCTGCAGAGGTTCCAGCCGAGCCTGATCCGGCGTGTGAAGCTCTACACGAAGGAGACGCCGCTGTTCGAGCAGTTTGGCATCACAGAAGAGATCAACAAGGCTCTGCGGAGCAAGGTGTGGCTGAAGTCGGGTGGATCGATTGTGATCAACCAGACCGAGGCGCTGGTGGCCATCGACATCAACACCGGCAAGTTTGTGGGTAAGACGGCGCGGCTTGAGGACACAATCGTCAAGACGAACCTGGACGCGATCCCTGAGATCGTGCGGCAGATCCGGCTGCGCGACCTGGGCGGGATTATCATCATCGACTTCATCGATATGGATGAGCGGAAGAACCGGAACAAGGTGATGGCAGCGCTCGAAGAAGAGCTGAAGAGCGATCGTGCGCCGAGCAAGGTTCTGCAGTTCAACGACTTTGGCCTGGTGGCGATTACGCGTAAGCGCGTGAAGCAGTCGCTGGAGCGGACGCTCTCGACGACGTGCGGTGTGTGTGCGGGTACCGGGATGGTGAAGTCGCCGGTGACGGTGTGCAACGACATCTATGTCGAGATGCGGAAGATGCATAAGCATCTGGATCGCGGCGATGTGATGTTGCGCGTGCATCCGGAGGTCGTGAAGCAGTTGAAGTCCGGGACGTCTCGCTGGCTGCAGGAGATGGAAGAGATGTGCGGGAAGACGATTCTGGTGAAGAGCGATCCCAGCTTGCATCCGGAGCAGTTTGATATCCACTAAAAACAGGGACCAGGGCCTAGTGACTAGGGCCTAGAAAACAAGGGCGGGATCCGGGTTGGTTTGTGACCTGGGTCCCGTCTTTCATTTTGGTGAAGGATTTCAGCGGGAATTGGTGCAGACTTGGGGGAGGCCCCGGGTCCAGTAATCGTTGGATGGGTTTTGTGCGTCCAACCACAACAAGAGTCCACCAGCCGGGTTAGAACGTCTGAAGAACCAGGCAATACTCAAGGGAGTCCTCACCATGCTTAACGATTCACTGATCCTTCGTCCCTCCGCCTTTGTGTGCCGCACCGCAGCGATCGCTGCTTTGGCGTGCGCCTCGACGCTGGGCTTTGCACAGCAGTCCGTTTCCGATGTCGATACGACCAAGGCTGCGACCGCTCCGGTTGTTCTGCCGGCCGTTCACCCGATGGACTTCTCCGGGCTGGATGGCGTGTCGTACAGCTCCAGCACAGAGCCGGTTGGCGGTGTGGATGTGGCTGAGACGGCTACGCTCGATATCAAGGGGCTGGATGCACTGCAGCCACCGCCGCGGCGCCGGTATGGGAACCGCCGGTATAACGACAGCTCGCATAATCCGGATGGATCGAACAAATATGCGTTTATCGCGGGTGTGGGCGTAACTATTCCTGCTGGAAATTTGCACAAGTATGACACGGAGTCCTGGGGTTTCCAGGTGGGTGGCGGACGCAACTTCAACAAGCATTTCTCAGTGCTTGCACAGTTTGACTACGATCACTTTGGTCTGCAGGGAACGACGTTGACGAACCAGAACACCCTGTACGGCACGGCTGGAGACGGTCTGGATGGCAACAGCCATATCTGGTCGTTCACGGTCAATCCGACCTACAACATTGCGGTGAGGGAGACTCTGGGCGCTTATGTCGTGGGCGGCGTGGGCTTCTATCACAAGGTGACGAACTTCACGCTGCCGGAGACGGGCGAGTATTTCGATCCCTATTACGGACCTGTCGAGTACACGGCGAACGAGGTGATCGATCACTACACCTCGAATGCACCGGGTTTCAATGGCGGTTTCGGGTTGACGTACAAGCCATCTCGCTTTGCTGGGGAGCGCTTCTATGCTGAAGCCCGTTATGTGTATATGATCAACTCGCAAAAGCAGGGGATTACCGTTGCGAATGCGAACTCGGCGTTCGGTGCGGCCTATACCGGATCGAATTTTTACCCTGCAAACAGCAACCGGACGAGCTACATTCCTATCAAGGTTGGCGTTCGGTTCTAACCTGGATCGTGCTTCAAACAGGATGGCCCGGCTCTTTGAGCCGGGCCATCTGTTTGTGTGGAGCGACTTCGAAACCTCACACAGCGGCTATCTGAAATCCGGCCTGTTGCGCGGCCGAGAGAAGCTGGGCATCTGCTGAGATGAAGATGCAAGTCTGGGGATTCCCTGAACACCAAGTCCACGCAGCGGCGAGTTGAAGTGCGTCGGCGGCTTTCAATGGGTAGCTTGTCAGAAAGGTCTCTGCCTGGGCCCGGAGTGCTTCACTTGGTTGGAGTTCTCGCCAACTGCGCCGAAGCTTCTCAAGTCTTGCGCCAGCCTCCGCATGTTCAATGGCTGTCACCTGCTTCATCCTCAGGAGTCTCTCGAAAGAGCTGCGCATTTCGACCGGTGTAGCCCACCACACCGCAATGTCGTGTTGAACGAGAAGCTGATGAACGCTCGAGCTTGGTTGTTGCTTGAGGCACAAAGGGACCAGGGCGCTTGTATCCCAGAACGCATGTTTCACCGGTCTCCCCGGCTTTCAATGGCAGCTTCAACTGCGGTCTCTTGTGAGACATTGCCTGCGGGCATGGAAAAGAACTGATCCCAGTCCATCGCCTCTTCCGGCATCTTCAGGGCACCGGAGGCGACGAGTTCAACTTCGTGATCCCATTCAGCGCCCTGCCGGAAGGGCAGAATTCGTGCCACGGGAACGCTACGATCCCGGATCACAATCTCCTCGCCGTTCTTCACGTATTGGAGATAGCTACTTAACTGGTTTTTCAGTTCGCCAATGTTCACTGTTCTCATAGGCTAAGAATACGCTCACATGGCTAAGTTAGCTATGACGATCTGCCTGAAGTTTAGATGCCGACGGGGTAGGGCTTCTCGTGCGTCTCGCCCTGGGAGCGGGGGCCTAGCCAGTCGAAGCGTCCCTGCAGGAGGCTGAGGAGGCCGGTGTACCAGTAGCCGAAGACGAACAGGACCAGGAAGGGGACTGTGAAGTAGTTCTCGCTGGTGATGGCGTACCAGATGGTGAAGGCGAAGTAACAGCCGATGAGGAGCTCGATCCAGGGGACGATGCCGAGGCGTTTGCGGTACTTGTGGGCCTGGGATTTTTCACCCTTCTTGCGGATGCCGGCCTTAGGGGTTCGGGCGAAGGCGCTCTGGACGCCGAAGAGGGCTTCGAGGACGGCCTTGGTGTTGGTGATCGTCAGGCCTACGCCGAGACCCATCAGGCAGGGCAGGTAGAGGAAGGTGCGGGTCCAGCGGCGGGGAAAGAGTTCCTTCTGGCTGACGAGATAAAAGGACGAGACGGACATGGTGCTGGCCATGAAGAGGGGGAAGTCGATCAGCATCATCTGGACCCAGCCCTGGTAGCTGCGGATGATCATGGCGGGCATGAGCAGGGTGCTGAGGACGATCATCAGCGGGTAGCTGAGGTTGGCGGTGAGGTGGTACCAGGCCTCCAGCTTGGTGTGGAAGGGGGCGTCCGACTTCATGACGCGGGGGAGGATCTTTTTGCCGGTCTGGATGAGGCCCTTGGCCCAGCGGGCTTGCTGGGTTTTGAAGGCGGTCATCTCGATGGGGAGCTCGGCAGGGCACTCGACGTCCTGGAGGTATTTGAACTTCCAGCCGATCATCTGGGCGCGGTAGGAGAGGTCTGTGTCTTCTGTGAGGGTGTCGTGCTGCCAGCCACCGGCCTCTGCGATGACCTTGGTGCGCCACATGCCGGCGGTGCCGTTGAAGTTGAAGAAGACTCCGGCGCGGCTGCGGCCGCCGTGCTCCAGGACGAAGTGGCCGTCAAGGAGGATGGCTTCGACCTGGGTGAGGAAGGAGTAGTTGCGGTTGAGGTGGGTCCAACGGGTCTGGACCATGCCGATTTCGGGCTCGGCGAAGTGGTGGATGACCTGCATGACCCACATGGGCGGGGGGACGAAGTCTGCGTCGAAGATGGCGACGAACTCGCCGCGTGCGGTGCGGAGGCCTTCGTCGAGCGCGCCGGCCTTGAAGCCGTAGCGGTTGGTGCGGTGGACGTAGAAGATGGGCTGCGGGGGCATGCCTTCGAAGCCGGCGGCGTAGCGCTCGACGATCTCACGGGCGACCTCTACGGTCTCGTCGGTGGAGTCGTCGAGGAGCTGGATCTCGAAGCGGTCGCGGGGGTAATCGAGCTTGCAGCAGGCCTGGATGAGGCGCTCGATGACGAACTGCTCGTTGTAGCTGGGGAGCTGGATGGTGACGAAGGGGAGATTGGCCTCGTCGAAGCGGGCTACTGGCTCGCGCCATTTGGCGGCGTTCTTCTTGTTCTTGAAGTAGAGCCAGACGAGCTGATAGCGGTGGATGCCGTAGAACGCCAGGATGATCATGACGAAGAAGTACGGGATCAGGAGGCAGAGATCGAAGGTGTTGAGGCGGTAGAGGTGGTCGAAGGTGCGGTCTGTGTAGTGGTGCTTGATGTACTGGCTCAGGCCCTTGGGGGCTACGAGAAAGGCGAGCAGCGCTCCGAGAGGGTTGGGGGTCAGGATCAGGGTGGGGCTCCGGTAGTAGATTCCTGATGATTTTACGTGATGAGAGGAGGGGAAAAGCGAACCACGGAGGGCACAGAGGGAAATGCGAGGGCGCGGAGGGACAGGGCTAGGTGAGGAAGAGGGTGTGGTAGGGGGTGTCGCGCTGGACGGGGCGGAAGCCGGCGTCGCGGATGAGGCGGCGGAGCTCTTCTTCGGTGGCTCCTAAGCCGGTGGCGGACATGACGGAGCCGGCGTCGTTTGAGCCGAAGCGGAGGGCCATCTGGAGGACCTTGAGGCCGTGGGCGGAGGCTTCGGTCTGGATGTTTTCGATGTTGTCCAGGACCATGCGGGCGATGGCGAGGGTCTTGAGGGACTCGACGCTGGTGGGCTCTTCCAGGCCCTGCTGGCGCTGCTGCGGGGTAGGGAGGTGCGCGGCGAGGGAGAAGCTGGAGAAGCCGCCGGTCTCGGCCTGGAGGGTGCGGAGGGCTTCGAGATGGGCTACGCGCTGCTCTGAGGTCTCACCGAAGCCGAAGAGCATGGAGGCAGAGGAGCGCAGGCCTAGCTGGTGGGCGGTGCGGTGGAAGTTGAGCCATTCGGCGGATTCGCAGAGTGGGGATTTGAGGATCTCGCGGGCTTCGTCGTCCAGGATGGCGGCGTCTTCTCCGGTGATGGAGTCGAGGCCGGCGTCCTTGAGGCGGGTGAGTAGGAGCGGGAGGTCGGAGGCCTCGGGGAGGGTGAGGAGTTTGGTGGCGTCGAGGCCGTGGAGCCAGAGGTGCGGATGGTGCTGGCGGAGGGCGGTGAGGAGGTATTCGAGGGTTTCGAGCGGGAGGCCGAGGGGGGAGGCGTCGATGAGGGTGAGACCGGTGGCTCCGGTGTCGGCGGCCTGGCGGGCCTGGTTCAGGAGCGCAGGCAGGAGGTCTTCTGTTGGCTTGAGCTCGATGCGGCGGTCGATGAGGTAGGAGACGACGCCTTCAGGGTGGAGGGTGCGGCGGACTGCGTCGGCCTCCATGCCGATGCCGATGAGGTCGTCTGAGCGGAAGCAGTCGAGAGCCTGTGCTGCGGTGATTCCCATAGGTTCCAGTTTACGCCGTCAAGGTGCGTGAGGCGCGTCGAGTGAGGTAGACGGCGAGGATCGTGGCGAGGAGCAGGGTGGTGACGATGGTCTGGGACCAGAGGCAGTAGATACACCACTTCTGGATGACGTAGGCCTCCAGATAGCTGAGGAAGGAGGCGCTGGCGAAGCCGATCTCGGCCAGGATGAGGACGAGCGAGAAGCGGCCCAGCAGCGCGAGGATCAGCATGAGAGAGTAACCCGCGATGCCGATGGTGGCGACGGGGATGTGGAGCTTGGTGCTGGCGGGGTCCTCGTCAAAGGCGCGGGGCGGGAAGACGGCGAAGCGCGAGTGATTGACGGTGCCGCAGTCGAACTTTTCCGTGACGGCGCAGGGCGGGGCGAGGCTCGGGTCCATGTTGTGGACGCGAAGGGCGAGGACGCTGACGTAAAGCCCGGCAAGGGCGAGGGCGGCGATCAGGAAGCGCAGGATGCGAGGAGCCATGAGGTTATTTTACTTTCGGTTCGGCTTTGGGCCTGATTGGAGGCTTGGCGACGGCTTTGGCCGCGGTGCGTTTGCGGGTGTGGGTGCGTTCGGCTTTTTCGGCCTTGAGGTTTAGACGCTTCTCCATGACTTTGATTGCTTCAGGGCTTTGATCGATGAGGAGGAAGCTGCGGTCGTTGCGCTGGGCGGCCTCTCCGGTGGTGCCGCTGCCGGCGAAGAAGTCGAGCACGCGGTCGCCGGGGCGGGAGTGGACGCGGACGATGCGCTCCAGCATGTTGACGGGCTTCTGGGTGGCGTAGCCGGTCTTTTCCTTGCCCGTTGGGCTGACGATGGTGTGCCACCAGACGTCGGTGGGGGTCTTGCCGCGGGCGGTCTTGGCTGCGCCGACCAGGCGGGGGGCCATGTAGGGGATGCGGTCGGTGGCGTTGAGGTCGAAGGTGAAGCGTTTGGGATCGCGGGTGTACCAGAGGAGGTTGTCGTGTTTGGCGGGCCAGCGTTTGCTGGTGCGTGCGCCATAGTCGTAGGCCCAGATGATCTCGTTCTGGAAGCAGGGGCGGCCGAAGACCTCGTCCAGCATGACCTTGCAGTAGTGGACCTCGCGTGGGTCTACGTGGAGGAAGAGCGAGCCGGTGGGGGTGAGGATGCGGCGGGCTTCAATCATGCGCGGGCGGAGGAAGCCGATGTAGTCGTCGAAGCTGTCGAGGTAGCCGGCTAGGCCGTCGTCGAGGATCTCAGTGCGGAAGCGGCGTCCGCCGAAGCCGGTGCGGTCGCCTTCGGCGTCGGTGACGGTCTTCATGCGGCGGCGGAACTGGGTTTTGCCGGTGTTGAAGGGGGGATCGATGTAGATGAGATCCGCCGAGTGCGCGGGTAAGGTCTTGAGGACAGCGAGATTTTCTCCGAGCACGATCCGGTTCATTCCACCTCTATGCATCTGAATGCTTTGTCCCGTACTGAGACGGGACGACTCTGGCTTATACACTTGAGATTATGGCAGTGCTTGGACGTATGTACCGGTGGGTGTATCGTTTTCGCCAGCGATTCTTTTCTGCCAACATGAACTCGAAACTATTCAGTTACGCGATGCTCTCGCACCAGGGCCGGGTCCGCAAGGGCAACGAGGATACCTGCGCGGCTGCTCCGGAGGGCGGCGTGTTCGTCGTCTGCGATGGCATGGGCGGCGCGGCGGCGGGTGAGGTGGCAAGCAAACTGGCGGCCGAGACCTTTCTGGCGCAGCTTGCTCCAGAGGGTGATCCGAAGAAGACGCCGAGGACGTCGACGCCGGATATCCGGCTGGATACGGCGATTCACGCCGCCAACCAGGCCGTGTATCAGCACTCGCGCACTTTTCCGGAGTTGCATGGGATGGGGACGACGCTGGTCGCGCTGCTGCTGGAGGTCGCGCCGGGGAACCCGACGGGGAGGCCCTCGCTGACGCTGGCGCATGTGGGGGACAGCCGATGTTACCTGTTTCGAGGCGGGGAGCTGCGGCAGTTGACGCAGGACCACTCGCTGGTGGAGGAGCAGGTGCGCGCGGGGCAGATTACGCCTTATGAGGCGGAGATTCATCCGATGCGGAACATCATCACGCGGGCGGTGGGCTCAAACGCGCAGGTGGAGCCGGAGATCCAGCACCTGGAGTACGAGAGCGGGGATCTGTACCTGCTTGCGTCCGATGGGCTGACTCGCGAGCTTAAGGATAGGGATATCGCCGCAGCGATGACGCGAGCCGTGAGCAAGGGCAATCCGGTGAACCTGGAGAGCCTGTGCCAGGTGCTGATCGCGGAGGCGAACGACGCGGGCGGCGGGGATAACATCACCGTACTGCTGCTCTCGCTCAGTTAGGCTATCCTCCTTGCAAGGGGATTTCATGCCGAACAGCGAGCTTTACTTCGAAGACTTTCAGGTGGGACAGAAGTTTCATTCAGCCGGCTCCGCGAAGGTGACCGCGGAGGAGATCAAGGAGTTCGGCGCGCGCTACGATCCGCAGCCGTTCCACCTGGATGAGGCTGCGGGGGAGAACTCGTTCTTCAAGGGGCTGGCGGCGTCCGGCTGGCTGACCGCGGCGATCGTGATGCGACTGCGGGTGGAGTCTGTGAAGGTGTTTGGCGGGATGATCGGCGCTGGCGTGGATGAGATGCGCTGGACGGAGCCGGTCCGGCCGGGGGATACGCTGCGGACGGAGATTGAGGTCGTCAGCGTAAGGCAGTCGACCTCACGCAAGAACTACGGGATCGTGAAGACGACGACCCTGGCTTATAACCAGCGGAACGAGGTTGTACTGCGCTCGACGGTCAACTTTCTGGCTCCGGTGCGGGCGGCGTTCGTGCAGGCATGACGGCTGAAGACATTGAGGTGCTGAAGGAGAGCGTCGACCGGGTGCTGGCGATTGAGCTGGTGGCGGGCGAGCAGTTCTTTGCGGAGATCGTCATGGTGGTGGACGAGCCGCCCACCCCGGACGTGTTTGTGCTGCGGGTTTTGCGGGAGCCGGATGGGGTTTTTGTGGCGACGAGCAACACGGGCGAGTCATTTCTGCTGGCGGATATCAGCCGGGTGGCACGGATTCCTGGTGTGGATTACTCGTCCGAATAATCGCCGTTTGTTCTCCTCAGGGGAGCGGCGTATGTTAACCAAATGCGCATGACTGTACTGGCTTCTGGGTCGAAGGGGAATTCGACCGTGATTGCCAGCGAGCGAACTCGGGTGCTGGTGGATGCGGGGCTCTCCTGCCGGGAGCTGCTGCGGCGGATGGCCGTGGTGGGCGAGGACCCGGAGAAGCTCGACGCGATCCTGATCACGCATGAGCATCTGGACCATGTGGCCGGGCTTGCGGTGCTGGCTCGGCGGTTGAAGATTCCGGTGTTCTTTACGGAGCAGACGCATCGCGCGTGGGTGAGGATGTTGACGCCTCGGACGACGATGACGTATGCGAAGTGGCTGGATCAGTATCAATCGCAAAAGGAAGCTTTGAAGGCGAAGGTGCCGCAGTACTCGGTGCCGGGCGGGGCGGAGCTGGAGTCGATTGCTGCGGTCTCGGCTGAGGCGGCGGTGTTCGATCCGGTGGTGAACCGGTCTGACGATCCGAATCCTACGTTTGAGCTTCCGGTGGATGACCTGGAGGACTGCGATCCAGCAACTCCGGCAAAGGTGAAGGCCGATCCCGCCTACCTGCCGGCGGTCGAGTACTTTGTGGCGGGGCGTCAGTTTTCTATTGGTGATCTCGAAATCTGTCCGTTTACGATTCCGCACGATGCGTCCGATCCGTGCGGCTTCGTGTTCGAGTCGCTGGGTGACGGGGTCAGGATGGCGCTGGCGACGGACTTGGGCTATATGCCGCCGAATGTGAAGGCTGCGCTGAAGAATGTGGATGTACTGCTGCTGGAGTCGAATCACGACCTGGAGATGCTGAAGGATGGGCCTTATCCGTGGTCGGTGAAGCAGCGGGTGCTTTCACGGGTGGGGCATCTCTCAAACGATGCTACGGCGGAGTTTCTGGCGACTGACTACGACGGCGGGGCGGCGTATATCGTGCTGGGACACCTGTCCGAGAGCAACAACGTGCCGGAGCTGGCGCGGATTACGGCGGAACGAGCGATCGGGGACCGGATGACGCTGCTGGGGAACAGAGTTTTGCTGGCCTTGCAGGCCGCTCCGCTGGACCCGATCCAGGTTTAGGGCCAGCTTTGCAGAGGTAGGGTAACCCCCGCGTGCAGAAAGGGTTGAACCTTTCCGGCACCCTGCGGAGTCAAACATTGTAAGATAGGGGTACCGATGAATCCTGACAGACAGATTTCGAACGAGAGTTCGCGTGCGGCGCGTGCGGGGTCGTGTACCGATCCCGTGGTGGGCGCTATTCTGGCGGGCTGGCGGTATGACATTTCGAGCATCTCGCCGGAGATGCGGACGGACTATGAGCAGCACCTGTTTGAGTGCGCTCACTGTAAACATCGGCAGCGCGCGGCGAGAACGATAGACGTTCTTTTACTGATGGTCAGTACGCTTTCGATTCTGGCGTTTCTGTTGGCTGCCGTCGTCATCCGGCGTATTGAGATCCTGACCCATATCGACAGCGTGCATGTGCATCTGCGGCAGACTGCGGTGGCTATTTCGTTGGAAGCTGCGGCGATTGCGGGTCTGGTGGTTTCAACCGCGCTTTGGATTCTGGTGGCCGTGGCCACGCCGCTGCCGGGCTATTTGACCGGCGTCGTGCAGCAACGGCTGCCGTCGGATCTGCGTCAGCGCTTCAGCCGTCACGCCCAGAACCGCGCATAGGCTAACCTGTAGTTGGACTATGCCCCACGACCCTGAATCCGAGATTCTTGCTCCCCGTACGGCTACGGATGTAGCGGAGGCTTACGCTCCCGGCGAGCCTGCGGATACGCCTGTGCGCAGTGAGTGGGACCCGCGTTCCGCGCCGGGGACTTACTCGCTGCTGGCTGTGAATGTGGCGGTTTATCTGTGGATGCTGCTGTCCGGGGTAAGCTGGCTTTCGCCTACCTCCGAGCAGTTGATGCACTTTGGTGCGAACCAGTCGGTCTATGTGCTGAATGGCGAGTGGTACCGGTTGCTGACGGCTACTTTTGTACACATTGGGATCATTCACATCGGCACGAATATGTGGTGTCTGTGGAACCTCGGCCTGCTGGGCGAGCCGTTGCTGGGGCCCCTGGGCCTGATTGCGGTTTACGTGCTGACAGGTGTCGCGGGTAATCTGCTGTCGGTCTTCTGGGACGTGTGGACGGCGCAGCGTTACGATATGCCGCTGCAGGCCGTCGCCGGCGTCGGCGCAGGCGCGTCCGGGGCGGTGTTTGGCATCGCCGGCATCCTGATCATCCTACTCTCCAACAAGCGGCTTCCCATCCCCTGGTCAGAGCTTAAGAGGCTGCGAACCTCGGTTGTGCGCTTTGCGGTGATCAATATCGTGATCGGCGGCGCGACGATGTTTGGCGGGTCGATCCGGATCGATAACTCCGCGCACATTGGCGGGTTTGCCGCAGGCCTGGCGCTTGGACCGGGATTGCTGGCCAAGATGACCGCGGGGCGAAAGCGGTATCTGGGGCGGCAGAGGCTGGTCTTCTTCGGCGCGGCGTTTCTGCTCGCCGCCATCGGCTACGGCATCGCCAACATGCGTTAGCTTTCTTTCTCCGATGATCGCCTATTGACTGATCCGCTAATGAAGCTCGTGGTTCAAGCGTTGCCAGGGGTTCAAGCGTTGGTTGAAGGTTAGGGGTGGTGGAACCAGCGTGGGTACGGAAATCGTGAGTTGGTCCACAGATTGGGCTTGCCTGTGGTGTGTGGGGAGGTTACTTTACGGCTAATGGCTGACATGCAAATAGTTCTCCCACAGCAGGCGGATGTTCCCGTGAAGTCCATCTCGATGAATATCGGCACCACGATCCGCGACTACCGGTTGCAGCGAGGCATGTCGCAGGGCGACATCGAGAAGCGCACCGGCCTTCTGCGGTGCTATCTTTCGCGCGTCGAGAACGGCCATACGGTTCCTTCGCTTGAGACGCTGCAGAAGATTGCGGGCGCGCTGGATCTGCAGCTTTCGCAGTTCTTTGCGGAGGACCAGGTGCAGAAGGAGGTCTCGACGCTGAATTTGAGCGAGGAAGAGATCCGATTCCTGACGCAGGTGCAACGCTACTCGGCTCACCTGTCTGATAGTGACCGCAGACTGCTGCTGGCGATGGTGCGGAAGTTCGCTTCTACTTCTTTGACTTAGAGTTAGGTGCTGGTCCTGGCGGAAGGCGTAACGCGGATAGAAGGGATTCAAGGCGGATAAAGGCGGATGCAAGTCGCTGAGTATCACCCGTTTTGTGTGTCGATATTGGGTGGGTGTGGCTTAGACTTTTTGCATGAATGCTGAGCGGGCACGGACGTTTTTGCTGGGTTTGCCGAATGTGGTGGAGACTGCGCAGTGGGGTGGGTTGGTCTTCTGGGTGGGCGATAAGGCTATCGGCGGCAAGATGTTCGCCATGATGAACCCTGAGGGTGTGGTGCCGATGCAGCATCCGATGACGGTTCCGGTGGGTGCGGAACGGTTTGCGGAGTTGATGGAGGTGGAGGGATTCGTCCCGGCGCCTTATCTCGCGCGGCTGAAGTGGGTCTCGGCGGAGCGGTGGGATGCGTTTCGGGATCGTGAGTGGGAAGAAGCCTTTGTGGCGGCGCACGCCATCACCTTTGAGAAGATGCCGCCCAAGGTCAAGACCGTGCTGGCCATGAGCAAGGCGGCCCAGAAACGGCTGATCACGGAGCGCCGCAAGGTGCTCGCAGAGAAGTCAAAGGCGAAAGCGAAGAAGTAAAAGGCGGAGGGGAGGGAAGCGGATTCGTGTTCCTGATCGTTCCGTCGTCGCCAACCCTTGTCTTTTCATACCCGGGCGCGCTGGGCTTTGGCGCTTGGTTTCTGATATCTGAAATGGCAACCCGCCAGCCATTGCCTTGATCTAAACTCATCACACCATGCGAACCCACTCCCTAGCCCTCCTCGCACTCGCCGCAGCCACCCTCCCCGCCGCAGCCCAGACGGTGACCGGCCAGGCTGCCTTCGCCGATTACTCCCAGCAGAAGCCCGGCGCGTCCCGGAAGATTACCGTCGGGGATCTTCCTGAACCCAAGCCCACCGAATCCGTCGATAACGGCCCCACCCTCGTCGAGAAGCCGACCAACGCGTGGCCCATCGCGCCCGCAGGCTTCAAGGTCACCCTCTACGCGGGCGGCGATAACTCCCTCAGCCAAAGCGCAAACAAGAAACAGGTCGTAGGCCCGGCCACGGAAGGCACCTTCCGGGAGCCGCGCCTGATCCGCACCGCTCCCAATGGCGATCTGTTCGTTTCAGACTCCGCCGCCGGAACCGTCTTCGTCCTTCGCGGCACCGGCCCCGACGGCAAAGCCAAGGTCGTCTCCCAGTACGCGACGGGGCTCGATCATCCCTTCGGCATCGCCTTCTATCCGGCTGTCAATCCCAAGTACGTCTATGTCGCCGACACCACCACCGTCGTCCGCTTCGCCTACAAGGCCGGTGACCTCAAGGCCACTGGCGCGCCCGAGACCCTGGTTCCCAACCTCCCCGGCTACGCGCAGCTTCGTGGCGGCGGTCACTGGACCCGTGATGTCGTCTTCACCAAGGGTGGCGAGCACATGCTGATCTCAGTCGGCTCAGGCTCGAACGTCGATGATGCCGATACCCACTCCCGCGAGTTCCACCGTGCTGACGTGCTCGAGTTCACGCCCGAGGGCAAGTTCGTGAAGGTCTACGCCTCTGGAATTCGTAATTGCGTTGGAGAGGCCATCAATCCGGTCACCGGATCGCTCTGGTGCTCCGTCAATGAGCGCGACAACCTTGGCAATAACCTGGTCCCGGACTACATCACCTCGGTCAAGGAGGACAGCTTCTTCGGCTGGCCCTGGTATTACATGGGCGGACACCGTGACCCGCGCCTCCCGCTCCCCTGCGCCAACGGCACCGGCCCGAATCACCAGGCGCCCGCGCTCGATGAAGCCGCTGCCAAGGACTGCAAGCGTGAGGACATCGCCAGCAAGGTCAGCACGCCGGATATTCTCGTCCAGCCGCATATGGCCTCGCTCCAGATGCTCTTCTACCCCGGCGGAGAAGGGACCGGCAAGACCATCCACGCCTCCACCGCCTTCCCTATGAGCTATGACGGCAATATCTTCGCCGCCGAGCATGGCTCCTGGAACCGCGCTCACCGTGGTGGCTATGAGGTCATCATGGCTCCTATCCACGCAGGCAAAGCAGAAGGTTCCTATCAGGACTTCCTGACCGGCTTCGTCACTCCTGACGGCCAGGTCTGGGGTCGCCCCGTAGGCGTCACCGTCGGCACGGACGGCAGCCTCTTCGTGACCGACGACGGCAGCCGCAGCGTCTGGCACGTCACCTACACTGGCAGCAAGACCACTACCGCCAGCAACTAGCTTCGCCGCAAATAAGAAACCCCATGTCCCTCCTCCGGGACGTGGGGTTTTCTTTTGTGCCTATCTTCCTTGCTCCTTGCTGGGCATGTAAGCGGATCGCGCTGGCAATCGTCGAATAGAGGGAAGGGCCGTGCTAGGCTGGCACGATCCGGCTGCTTTGAAATCACTGTGCTCTGGTGGGTAGACCTTGAAACGTAGATTGCTTCTTTCCCTGATCCTGTCCATCACCACCCTCTGCACCGCGCAGACGCCGCAGCACACGGCCGAGGCCCCGGGTATCCTGGAGGGCCCGCAGGCGATCGGCACCGCACCGGCCCTTGCAAAGTCTCCTGAGCCTGCCCTGATGAATAACGACGCGGTCCTCCGCATGGTGAAGGCCGGGTTGGGAGACGGCCTGGTCCTGCAGACGATCAACGCGCAGCCGGGCGACTACAACGTGACGCCGGACGCCTTGATCGCGCTCAAACAGGCCGGCGTCTCGGAAGAAGTCATCTCGTCGATGGTCAACGCCGTCGCAAACAAGTCCCGGCGGCAGATTACGAACGTCCCGGTCGCGCCGGTCGTCCTCTCCGATGTGAATGAGCCGGGGGTGTATTACAAGGATCGGCAGGGACGCTGGACGTTGATGGAGACGGAGCTCGTGCATTCGAAGTCGGGCGGCTTCATCAAGTCGACCGTCACCTATGGCATTATCAGCAAGGACATGAATGGCGTCGTCTTCGGACGCGAGTCGAAGCTCCTGCTCTCGCGTCCGGTGGAGTTCCTCATCTACACGCCGGACGGGGTGACGTCGGAGGAATACGATCTGCTGCAGTTCCGGCTGAACTCAAAGGATCGCGAGTTCCGCACGCTGACCGGCGGAGTCTTTCATTCCACCGGCGGCGCCAAGCGGGACGAGGTGCCCTTCAAGGCGGTGAAGACGGCTCCGCACACGTATACGTTTAGTCTCCCGGAGGATCTGCCGGGCGGAGAGTTCGGGGTTCTGCCGCCGGGCACGGGGAACGTCACCAACGGCGGCAAGATCTACACCTTCGCCATCAGCGAGGACGACCGCAAGGTTGGCAAGAAGTAGGTTCTTCCATCTTGGCCCGGGTTCTGTAAGACTCATGCGAGATGCGAAAGCAAAGCCGCTACACCCTGCTCGCCGTTCTGGCCGTTCTCGTTGCGTTGGCGGTAGCGCTTTATCTGCGCTGGAAGGCTCCTCCGGAGGTGGCGCGGCTGCTGCCGGAGTCGGACGCCATGGTGTACGTGAGCCTGAAGCCGCTGCGGGCGGCGACGCACTTCGACCGCACCAGCGTGGCAAGATCGGCCAGCTATCAACAGTTCGTCGATGCCACGGGAATCGTCGCGGAGCGGGATCTTGACTCGGCTGCGTTTGCCCTGCACCGCATGAGCAATCCCAACGGAGCCAATGGCCTGGTGGCCTTCTCTGAGGTCTTTGAAGGGCGCTTCGATCATGACCGGCTGGCGAAGTACCTGGCATCGGCAGCGGCTAACAAGGAGACGTACGCCGACCGCACCATCTACGCGATTCCATCGGAGGGGCGAACCCTCAGGGTCGTAATGCTGGGGTACGACATGATCGCCGCCAGCAATATGCCCACGCCGGAGCAGATCCATTCCATCGTGGATCGGGAGCGTGCTGGGGCCAGCCCGTTTGCGGGGAGTTCGCTGCTGTCTGCGCGTTACTCGGAGGTGCCTGCTTTCTCAAGTATCTGGGGCATCGGGAGGATCGGCTTGCCGTTCAGTGAGGGCGGGCGAATCCAGGTCATGGGCATGCAGTTGCCCGTGCCCGCGGATGCCACGTTTGTGGCAAGCCTGCAGGGCTTCAAGCTGAAGATCGACGAGATCACCGCCAGCGACGGCGACGCGCTGCAGTCGGCAGCGGCCCTGACGCAGCTTCTGGGGTTGTTCCAGGCGATGCAGCCGGAGGCTCGCACGCCGGAGGATAAGGCGGTCAAGCAGTTTGTGGATTCGGTGAAGATCGAGCAGAAGAAGAGCCGTGCGGAGATCACGGCGCTTCTGCCAGGAGATGCGCTGATGAGCGCCTTCATGCACTAGAAATAAGCGGATGGGCGGCTGCCCGGCGAGCCTTGCCTCCGCCCTCCGGCTATGCTAAAGTCAAGTCTTGCGGCGCACTCAGCGCGGGCACGTCTATACACTTGGCGAGTCAGTTTTGGGTACACTGTAAGAGCGCTGTTTGGGCTGGCGTAGCTCAGCTGGTAGAGCATCTGATTTGTAATCAGAGGGTCGGGGGTTCAAATCCCTTCGTCAGCTCCAGTCTTCTCAGCCAGCAAAAGCAGTAAAGCAGGACAGCACGGATGTTGGTTGTGCCGTCTGTTTCAAGCTACGAACTCGAGCGCATTTCTGGCTCGAACATCTTCACTCTCCCTCCAGACCTAAAAGTCTCCTGAGCGGTTAGTGCGGCTGCACGTTCACGGTACGAAACAGGCTGCAGGATGTGCACAGGTGGCCGAGCGGTTAATGGCAGCAGACTGTAAATCTGCCACTCTTCGAGTTACGGAGGTTCGAATCCTCCCCTGTGCACCATTTACCTTCACCGGTCTGGTTTGATCGTAAGGATTGAGGTTGGTTGTGGATCTGAGTCCCGCCGGCAGCGGAAGAATGATCGTCGCGCTGGCAATACTCGGAGCTTTGGCCGCCGCTGTGTACTTTACGATGGAGCCGGGCAGGTACAGGTCACTTACTTTCATCCTGTTGGCGTTTTTTGCCTTCCGCGTTGCACTCGGAAGGTTCAGTTCGCGGTAGGATAGTAAAGTTGTTTGCAACACAGGCTGGCGTAGCTCAGTGGTAGAGCACTCCCTTGGTAAGGGAGAGGTCGAGAGTTCAAGCCTCTCCGTCAGCTCCATAATTTTTCGACTTGTTTTAGCAGCGCAAGCGGGAGTAACTCAGTGGTAGAGTCACAGCCTTCCAAGCTGTTGGTCGCGGGTCCGATTCCCGTCTCCCGCTCCATAAGTTTCCAGGCCACGTCTTCAGGCCACGGCCCGTCAGGAGTCTCCGTTTGAGCACCACCAACATCAATGGCTTGCACGAGCAGCCCATCCTTCCCATCGGCGATCCCAAGGCGTATAGCTCGGTCCGCTCGACCATTGAGGCGTCGTTTTCCAATGGCCGGGTTCCTGATTTCCTGAAGTCCCTGGATCGTGGCGGACTCCGTATTCGTGACTTCGAGACTGTGCTTGGCAAAGGCCTCCTCGGTGTGAACACAAAAGCGGAGTACAACCAGCTCGACAACGGAGACCAGGGCCAGATTCGCGAGTACTACCTCGCCAGCCTGGAGCGCGTCTCCCCGGAGCTGCGAAACAAGTTTTTCAAGTTGTACGCGTACTACTGAGTTTGCACCTGGCGGCCTGAGCCGCTACGAATTCAGAGGCAGCCGGTCTTCCACCCGGCACGATTTCTTCAGAGTTATCAAATCAGCATTACGGAGAGCATCATGGGCAAGGAAAAGTTTGACCGGTCTAAACCTCACGTCAACATCGGCACTGTGGGTCACATCGACCATGGCAAGACCACGCTGACGGCTGCGATCACGAAGGTTCTGTCCAAGCACAACCCGAACAACACGTTCCGTTCGTTCGACACGATCGACAACGCACCGGAAGAGCGTGAGCGCGGTATCACCATCGCCACCTCGCACGTCGAGTACGAGACGGCCAACCGCCACTACGCGCACGTCGACTGCCCGGGCCACGCCGACTACATCAAGAACATGATCACCGGAGCCGCGCAGATGGACGGCGCAATCCTGGTGGTTGCCGCGACCGACGGCCCGATGCCCCAGACCAAGGAGCACGTTCTGCTCGCGCGTCAGGTTGGCGTTCCGTACATCGTCGTGTTCCTGAACAAGTGCGATGCCGTTGAAGACGAAGAGCTCATCGAGCTGGTTGAGATGGAAGTTCGCGAGCTTCTGTCGAAGTACGACTACCCCGGCGACGACACCCCGATCATCCGTGGTTCGGCTCTGGGCGCGCTCAACGGCGAGCCTCAGTGGGAGGCGAAGATCGACGAGCTCATGGCTGCTGTCGACCAGTACATCCCCCAGCCCGAGCGTGCGATCAACCTGCCGTTCCTGATGCCTATCGAGGATATCTTCTCGATCTCGGGTCGTGGAACTGTGGTCACGGGTCGTATCGAGCGCGGTAAGGTCAAGGTTGGCGAAGCATGCGAGATCGTCGGCTTTGGCGACACGCAGGCTACGGTCTGCACCGGCGTCGAGATGTTCAAGAAGCAGCTGGACGAAGGTCTGGCCGGCGACAACGCGGGTCTCCTGCTCCGCGGCGTTGCCAAGGAAGCGGTTCAGCGCGGCATGGTTCTGGCCAAGCCGGGTTCGATCAAGCCGCACACCGAGTTCAAGGGCGAGGTTTACGTTCTGAGCAAGGAAGAAGGCGGACGTCACACTCCGTTCTTCAACGGCTACCGCCCCCAGTTCTACTTCCGTACCACGGACGTAACGGGTTCGGCCAAGCTGCCGGAGGGCACCGAGATGTGCATGCCTGGAGATAACATCCAGCTTGAGATCACGCTGCACACGCCGGTCGCCATGGAGAAGGGTCTGCGCTTCGCCATCCGTGAGGGTGGAAGGACCGTAGGCGCTGGAACGATCTCGGAGATCATCAAGTAATCAAGAGCAACGAAATGCAGTGAAAGGCGGCGAGCTTCGGCTCGCCGCCTTTGTGTTTGTGGATCGTACAAAAGATGGGCTTAGAATAGGCAGCATGGCTGCACTCGCGGAATCTCCGGTACTCATTCAGGCGTCCCTGGCAGGTTTGCCTATGCCTGTGGTATTGCGTCTCCCGGAGCCCATGACAGATGAGGAGTTGATTGCTTTTTCCCGCCGTAACCGGCCCTATCGAATCGAGCGTAATGCAGACGGAGAGTTGGAGATTATGTCGCCGGTAGGGTTTGATGGAGGTCAGCGCGAGCTTCTTGTGATGCGTGTTCTGGGCAATTGGGCAGAAGAGCATGGCGGTGTTTGCGTTAGTTGTGACACGGGCTTCACCATGGCGGATTCTTCTGTAAGGAGTCCTGACTCCTCCTGGATCTCGGACGCCCGTATCAACGCTTTAACTGATGCGGAAAGGCGCCGCTTTCCCCCACTCTGCCCGGAGTTTCTCGTAGAAATCCTGTCTGAAACCGACAGCCGCGCCACCTTGCAAGCCAAGATGGAAATGTGGATTGCAAATGGTGCGCAGCTCGCGTGGATGATTGATCCTTTCAGCGCGACTGTGAGTGTCTACCGGCCTCACTCTGCGGTTGAGGTGCTAGATCGGCCTGATTGGGTGGAGGCGGATGCCGTCGTCGCGGGGTTTCGACTGGAAACCTCACGCCTTTGGGCAAAGTAGCTCCGAGGGGGTGGCATTTCCAGCCATTTTCGTGGATAATAGAACAGTTGAGCGTGGCCTGACCGCTCTTCCTCCGTTACAATCAGGATTCAGGGTTGCAGGCTCCCTTACCAGCCTGCGTCGCGGCGTGCCAGCCTTGGCAAGCACGCTGCTCGCCAGCCGAGGTGGCTGGCCAAATTTGAAGTAGAAGTACAGGAGATCAACCATGCGTGAAATCATCACTCTGCAGTGCCCCGAGTGCAAGAACCGGAACTATTCGACGACCAAGAACAAGAAGACCACCACCGGCCGCCTCGAGTTCTCGAAGTTCTGCAACACGTGCCGCAAGCACACGGATCACAAGGAAACCAAGTAGTTTTCACGCGGGACCGGGCTTTTAGCTCGCCCCGCAAGCCGGGGGAGTAAGCTCAACGGTTAAACTGTCGGTCTCCAAAACCGAACTTCTCGGTTCGAATCCGAGCTCCCCCGCCAGTTCATCTTTACCCAGTCAGAAGATTCAAGAGGCAGCGTTATGGCCAAGACAATGGCAGTCGTAGATCAGCCAAGCACCGGACTTCAGCAGCTCAAGAGCGGCCCCGCCCGTCTGGGCGAGTTCCTGCACGACGTTCGCTCCGAGATGAAGAAGGTGATCACCCCTTCACGCGACGAGGTTCAGTCCACCACCATCGTCGTCATCATCACGGTCTTCATCTTCGCGGCATACTTCGCCTTGGTGGACTTCGCGGTCGGCCACACCATCGACGTGCTCTTCAAGCACCTGGCTAAATAAGTTCAGCTCCCGCAACACAAAGGCAAAGACAAATGGCGGCACAAGAGATGAATCCGGAAGAGTTCCTCCACGAGGGCGAAGACCTCTCGCTCGAGACCCCGGAGACGCCCGGCGCGGCAGACGTACAGCCCCCGGTCGAAGCTGAAGGCGAGCACCTTGCTCCGCCCGTCAACGAGAACTTCAAGTGGTACATCATTCACGCGTACTCCGGCTTCGAGCGCAAGGTGCGCGAGTCGCTTGAGAGCCGCATCCATGCCTACAACCTGCAGAACCGCATCGGCCGCATCATGATCCCCACCGAGCCGGTGACCGAGCTTCGCAATGGCAAGAAGTACACCATCGAGCGTGTCTTCCTGCCCGGCTACGTCCTCGTCGAGATGGAACTCGACAACGACCTCTGGCACGTCATCAAGAACACCCCGCGCGTCACCGGCTTCCTCGGAACCGGAGACAGCCCCGTCGCTCTGTCCGAGCAGGAAGTCAGCTCCATCCTCTTCCGCACCGACGTTTCCAAGGATAAGCCGTCGATGAAGATCAAGTTCGCCAAGGGCGAGCAGGTCCGCATCAACGAAGGCCCCTTCGCCAACTTCTCCGGTGTGGTCGACGACCTCAACGAGGACAAGCAGACGCTTAAGGTTATGGTCAGCATCTTTGGCCGTTCGACTCCGGTCGAGATCGAGTTTTCCAAAGTCGACAAGATGGAAGATGAGTAGTTCACACCATCTATCGGCTTCTGAAATGCAGTAAGCAGTTGAGAAACGCACCGCCGAAAGGGCTTCTCGGAGCGTCTCTCGCACGATGAGAAGACAGGCAACACCAATTCAGCCGCAGGCTCCGAGCCCGCCGCAAGAAACGTAAAGAGGATTCACCATGGCACCGAAGAAGATCACAGGTTACGTCAAGCTCCAGGTTATGGCCGGCAAGGCCACCCCCGCTCCCCCGATCGGCCCCGCGCTCGGTCAGGCACAGGTCAACATCATGGAGTTCTGCAAGCAGTTCAACGACCGCACCAAAGAGCCCTCCATGGCCGGTCTGACCATCCCCGTCGTCATCACCGTTTACGGCGACCGCACCTTCACCTTCATCACCAAGACCCCTCCCGCCGCTGTCCTGCTCAAGAAGGCCGCCGGCATCGAGAAGGGCTCCGGAACTCCTAACAAGGAGAAGAAGGGCAAGGTCACCGAGAAGCAGATCATTGAGATCGCCACCCAGAAGATGCCGGACCTGAACTCGACCACCGTCGAGGCCGCAGCCCGCAGCATCCGCGGGACCGCACGTTCCATGGGCATCGAAATCACCGCATAAGCTTCTACCAGCCTCAACCGAAAGCGGAGCCAAGCGGCTCCGCTTTTGTGTTTCTGGCCCCTTTCATCCAAATAACCTCTCCTGCACCACCGCACCCACGTTCTGTACGGGTTTCTTGGGGTTCCCAACGTCCCGCGTGAGCAGGGCATCGGTCGAACGTGGCGCCAGTCCATACCGTTCGCAGACCTGCTTGACCATATGAGACAGTTCGCCGCGATATTCGGCGCTGGCAAAGTCACGTCCCGCAAAACGCTTTGCATAGTTGGCGGATAGGTGAGGGAAGTGCTCCTGAACGAAGCTCAGGAAGGTAGGACGGGAGCACGACTTTAGGAAAAGTGGTTGCGCTGAGAAGAAGCTGGCCCCAGCCTCGGCGGCCCGTCGAGCCATCGCATCAAGCGCCTTTTCGTTGTCCGTAATTCCTGGGAGTAGCGGGGAGCATAGAATCCCTACGGTCAGCCCCGCCTCCCGCAGCGCCTTCACCGCGGCAAAGCGCAGATCCGGCCTGGGCGCGCGAGGCTCAAGCACCCGCGCAAGCTTCGCGTCGGGCGTCGTAATGGTCGTGTGCAGGACGAGAGTGTTGCGTTTAGATATCTCGCTGAGCAGATCGATATCCCGCAGAATCAACTGGGACTTGGAAATAATCCCAAGGCGGTAGCCGCTCTTGCGTGCAAATACCTCAAGCAGACTACGCGTAATGCGGGCAGTCCGTTCGATCGGCTGGTAAGGATCAGTCGCGGTCCCGAGCGCGATCTCCTCGGCCGGATCAATCTTTCGCAACTCCTGTTCGAGCAGCCACGCCGCATTCTCCTTCAGGAAGATCAGCCGCTCAAACAACTCCGGGTCGCGATAATCCGGAGTATCGGCCGGCCTGTTCTTCGCAGCCAGAAACTCATGCGTATACCGCGCATAACAGTACCGGCACCCGAACTCACATCCGCGATAGGGGTTGATGCTGTAGGCCAGTGAAAGCCGCCGCTTGGAGACACTCTTATTCAGAACGCTACGGACCTCCATGGCGCGGAATTCGATGAGGTGGCCATCGCCGACATGCTCAGCCTCTGCGGCGAGCTTTGCCAACCCGGTCAAGGTGGACGGTTGCAGAATCGGGAAGAGCTCACTTCCATTGTCGTTTATTTTCGCCATTTATTCGCCTGTTGGGATCGAGGATAGGCCTCATCTCCACTCTGGTCAAGAAGCTTTTAGTACACTCCTCGCATGAACCTGTCGCTGACAGATATTCCTCTACCCATTCGCCTTCGGACAGAGTCTCCCCTGACCGACGAGGAGTTGTTGCGCTTCTGTGCGGACAATGACCCCCTGCGGGTAGAGCGCGATTCGAATGGAGAGCTCATCGTGATGTCACCGACCGGAACCGAAGGTGGATTTGTTGAATCCGATGTAGCGCTTGAGCTCGGAATCTGGGCACGCCAGGACGGACGCGGCAGGATGTTGGCCTCTAATACAGGGGTACGCCTCTCAGACTCCTCCATACGTGCTGCTGACGCTGCCTGGGTGAGCTGGGAGCGTCTGAACTCGCTCACCGCAGATCAACGGAAAGGCTATTCCCCGTTCTGTCCCGAGTTTGTGATTGAGGTTCGTTCCGAAAGCGATGGATTAGAGCCTGTGCGGGACCGAATGCAGATGTGGCTTGCAAACGGAGCCGAACTCGCATGGCTGATCGACCCCGCACGAAGAGTCGTTGAGATCTATCGGATGGCTGAAGAGACTGAGCTTCACGAGAATCCCACCTCGGTGCAGGGAACTGGCCCGGTTCGCGGCTTTGACCTGGTCATGGCGAGGATCTGGGGATGAGCGACTCAACGAACGTGCAAACCGACATCAATTTTGCGCTTTCCTCCTTGCCGCTGCCCGTTCGGTTGCGTCCTGGGACGCCAATGAACGACCTTGAGTTGATGCGGTTCAGCCGTGAGAATCGCCCGCTGAGGATGGAACGTGAAGAGAACGGAGACATCCTCATCATGACGCCGACGGGAAGCAGAACGGGCGACATGAATCACAAGATTGGCATGATTCTTGGTCTTTGGGCCGAAGAGGATGGACGTGGGGTAACCTTCGATTCAAGTACCGGATTTCGACTGCCCAATGGAGCCGTCAGATCACCTGACGCATCATGGCTCGTCAATGAACGGTGGGATGCGATGACCAGCGAAGAGCAGGATGGGTTTGGAGTCTGCCCGGACTTCATCATTGAACTTACCTTGCCCAGCGACCGACTCCCTCAGGTCAAAAAGAAGATCGTCGAGCAGTGGCTTCCATCTGGCGTCTCGCTGGTCTGGCTGATCGATACGGAAAGCCGGACCGTTGCAATCTTCCGTCCAGGTGAGGAACCCGAACTTCTGCATGATCCAAGCTCTGTGCAAGGAACAGGGCTGGTAAGTGGCTTCGAACTTGTGATGGCAAGGATCTGGGGCTAAAGAACACTTGCGGAACCGGTAGTTTTCCGGCATACTTACAAGGTTGCCTTAACTCCCGTTAAGGCAGTCGAACCACGCCGGTGCAGGACAACGCACATGAGGGTGGTAGACAGAGGACTATATGGCACAGAAGATCTCCAAGAATCTTGCAAAGGCGCGCGCGATGGTTGAGCCGCGTCCTTACACACTCGTCGATGCGGTTCCCCTTCTCCAGAAGGCGAAGTACGCGAAGTTCGATGAGACCGTCGATATCACCCTCCGCCTCGGAGTCGATCCCCGCCACGCCGACCAGATGGTCCGCGGCACGGTCGTTCTGCCGCACGGCCTGGGCAAGTCCAAGACCGTTGCCGTCATCGCTTCCGGCGATAACATCAAGGCCGCGGAAGCTGCCGGCGCCGAGTTCTTCGGCGGCGAAGAGCTCGTAGAGCGCATCCAGAAGGAAGGTTGGACGGCGTTCGATGCCCTCATCGCAACCCCTGACATGATGCGTTCGGTCGGCCGTCTCGGTAAGGTGCTCGGACCCAAGGGCCTGATGCCGAATCCCAAGACCGGCACCGTCACCACCGACGTTGCCTCCGCCATCCGCGAGATCAAGGCCGGTAAAGTCGAGTTCCGCACGGACAAGACCGCACTCGTTCACGTTCCGGTTGGCAAGCTCTCGTTCGAGCCGCAGAAGCTGATCGACAACGCCATGACCGTCATCACCAGCGTTCTCAAGGCCAAGCCTTCGGCAGCCAAGGGCAAGTACATCAAGGGCATGACCATCAGCTCCAGCATGGGCCCCGGCGTACAGCTCGACAGCAGCGTCTCCGATCTCGCAGGCAAGGTCTAGTTTCAGCTAGGCCCGACGTACCGCGCATTCAGCGCACTATTTTGATACGAGCCGCCCATCGGGGCCGGCAGCTAAGGTCAGGTTTTTATGGCAATCAGCAGGGCAACCAAGACGGAGAAGGTCAAGTTCCTCACGAAGGAACTCGAGACCTCTACCTCCGCCATCGTCGGCACATTCAAGGGCCTCACCGCCTCCAAGGACTTCGAGCTGCGCAAGGCAATCCGTGCAGCCGGCGGAAGCTACCACGTGATCAAGAACAAGCTCGCCGCCAAGGCCAGCCAGGGTTCGAAGATCGAAGCTGCGCTCCAGAACCTGAAGGGCGTCTCGGCCGTGGCTTACACCTCGGGCGACCCCGTCGTTCTCGCCAAGGCGCTCTCCACCTGGGTCAAGGACAACTCGGAGTTCACCTTCAAGGTGGGCATCGTTGACGGTCAGGTCCTCAACGTTCAGGAGATCACCGAGCTTGCCAGCATGCCGGGCAAGGAAGAGCTCTTCTCGAAGCTTCTCTTCCTCATCCAGTCGCCTGCGCAGCGTCTCGCCACGGTCATCAACGCGACCGGACGCGATCTCGCCGTCGTCATCAACCAGGGCGTCGAGAAGGAGAAGTTCGCAGCCGGTGCAGATGCACCTGTTGCTGCTGCTCCCGCCGCCGCTGCCGAGCCTGAGGTTGCCGCCGCTCATGCGGAAGAGGCTCCCACGCCGGAAGAGGCGATCGCAGCCAACCCCGCGTCAGAGGTCGATGCAGTCGCAGAGACTGCTCAGCCCGAGAACGGTACAGCCTCGCAGGCTGGCGAAGCGGCCAACGCGGACCCCGTCGAAGGCTAATTCACAAGTTTCGCTCCATCCATTCGGGTGCGCCAGTCTGGGCGCAGCGGAAACCCTAAATGGGTGTGGGCAGCCGAAGCGGAAGTTGGCTTCGGAGTCTAAAAAGCACCACAAAAGTTCTTTTCAAAACGAATTATAGGAGAAACACAATGGCGGACATCCAGCAGTTGGAAGATTCGATCGTTAGCCTGAGCCTGCTTGAAGCATCGGCTCTGGTCAAGAAGCTTGAAGAGCGCCTCGGCGTCTCGGCAGCAGCAGCAGCAGCAGCCCCGGCAGCAGGCGGCGGCGCGGCAGCGGCAGTGGTGGAAGAGAAGACCGAGTTCAACGTCATCCTCAAGGATGCCGGCGCGAACAAGATCTCGACCATCAAGACCGTTCGCGAAGTCACCGGCCTCGGCTTGAAGGAAGCCAAGGATCTGGTTGACGGAGCTCCCAAGCCCCTGAAGGAAGGTGTCTCCAAGGACGACGCGGCGGCAATCGCCAAGAAGTTCGAAGGCATCGCAACCGTCGAAATCAAGTAGTTTTCAGAAAGTTGCACGGAAAGGCAGAACGCGGTATCCTCTTCATTGGGGATATTGCTTCTGCCTATGCGTGCAGTTGTGACTCTCAAAACCTTTCCACGGATTTACTCCGGGCCATCCTGTTCTTCGCGTCGCGAATATCAGGCTAAGGGGCCGGCCATGCTATCGGTCAAGCGGCGGATGGATAGCGTGAAACAGGCAGGCGGCAGCAAATGTTGGGGCACGGCGAGCCTCAATCGGCGGCAGGCATTAACTTCAAATTCGATTCAGTGCGGAAGTCGGTTATTGCGCTCTCGGGATTCCATGTCCCCGTGGGCGATTTCGTCGTTTCAACCCACATAAATCAAGCTACGCCGTCTTTATAGCAGTTCAGATGCAGTTCTGAAAGCACAAGTTTAGTAAAACTCCGTACATCTTTCGTGCGGGGGCAGCATGGCAAGGCAACAATTCGGGCAGGTCGCAGCGTGATCTCAGAGTGCTTCGGGGTCCCTCGCGCAGATACAAAGAACACATCAAGTCACGAAAACCCAGGCCCGTCTCATCCACGGACTGGAAAGAATATGCGCAGAGGACGGTTGTACGCGAGGACAACCGCCGTCCGGGACAAACCCCGAAATAGCGCACTGAAGAATTTGAAGCGTCGAACCCCGGCACTTCACCTCGTTCGCAGTCAGAAACACAGGAGAGAGCATGTCCGATCAGTCCACCGAAATGCGCGCGATCCGCAGCCGTCTCGATTTTTCCAAGATCCCCACCGCCATCCAGATCCCGAACCTCATCGAGGTTCAGCGCCGTTCGTATGAGCGCTTCCTCCAGATGGATAAGCTCCCCCAGGAGCGCGAAGACAACGGCCTCCAGTCCGTCTTCACCTCCGTCTTCCCCATCACGGACTTCCGCAACGTCTCCGAGCTTGAGTTCGTCGATTACTCCATCGGCAACTGGGAGTGCAAGTGCGGTTATCTCAAGGGTCTCAACCACCTCCGCACCGCCTGCACCACCTGCGGCCACATGGTCATCACGGACCCCTTCCACCCGGGCGACGTGCTCTGTAACTTCTGCGGAACCTATAACAAGAACACCCCGGACTTCTGCACCAAGTGCGGAGACCCCGTAGGCCTCCAGCTCAAGTACGACCAGGCTGAATGCGAAGAGCGCGGCATGACCTACAGCGCACCGCTGAAGGTCACCATCCGCCTCAAGATCTACGACAAGGACCCTGAGACCGGCGTCAAGAGCCTCCGCGACATGAAGGAGCAGGAAGTCTTCTTCGGCGACATCCCCTTGATGTCGCAGAACGGCACCTTCATCGTCAACGGCACCGAGCGCGTCATCGTCTCTCAGCTTCACCGCTCGCCCGGCGTCTTCTTTGAGACGGCGAACAACCGTACCTACTTCCTTGGCAAGATCATCCCGTACCGCGGTTCGTGGGTTGAGTTCGAGTACGACCAGAAGAACACCCTCTACGTCCGCATCGATCGCAAGCGCAAGTTCCTCGGCACCATCTTCCTGCGTGCGCTCGGCCTGCGTACGGATGAGGAGATCCTCAAGACCTTCTATACCGTCGACACCATCAACGTGGCTGAAGGCAAGCTGACCTGGAAGGTCTCCGCAGAGGGCGTCACCAACCTGCTCGGCACACGTCCCACCGCCGCCATCAAGAATGGTGCGGAAGAGATCGGCGTAGCTGGCCGCAAGATCAGCGCATCGGTCCTCAAGGCACTGCGTGCTGCCAAGATCGAGACCGTCGAAGTCGAGACCAGCGAGTTCGATGGCGCGATGACCGCCTCCGACGTCGTCGATCTCTCCACCGGCGAGCTGCTCTACGAAGCCAACCAGGAGCTCACCGCCGACAAGCTGCACAAGATCCTCCAGTCCGGCGTCTCCTCCTTCGAGCTCTTCTTCCCGGAGCGCGACGACGTAGGCAACATCATCACCAACACCCTGCGCCGCGACTCCGTCCGCAAGCCTGAGGAAGCTCTCATTGAGATCTACCGCAAGCTGCGTCCGGGCGACCCACCGACACTCGACACCGCCACCGCGCTCTTCGAGGGCATGTTCTTCGATCCGCGCAAGTACGACTTCTCCCGCGTAGGCCGCCTGAAGTTCAACATCAAGCTCTATGAGGATCAGTCGCCCGCCGGTCTGGACAAGCGCACCCTCACCCCCGAGGACTTCTACGGCACCATCCGTTATCTCCTCAAGCTGCGCAAGAACATCGGCGTAGTGGATGACATCGATCACCTTGGCAACCGCCGCGTCCGCGCCGTCGGCGAACTGATGGAGAATCAGTTCCGCATCGGTCTCGTCCGCATGGAGCGCGCCATCAAGGAGAAGATGTCGGTCTATCAGGAGATGTCGACGGCTATGCCGCACGACCTCATCAACGCCAAGCCTGTCATGGCCGCCATCCGCGAGTTCTTCGGTTCGTCCCAGCTCTCGCAGTTCATGGACCAGACCAACCCGCTGTCGGAGATCACGCACAAGCGTCGCCTCTCCGCCCTCGGACCTGGTGGTCTGTCCCGTGAGCGCGCCGGCTTTGAAGTTCGCGACGTACACCCCACCCACTACGGCCGCATCTGCCCGATTGAGACCCCTGAAGGACCGAACATCGGTCTCATCAGCTCGCTCTCGTGCTTCGCGCGCATCAATGAGTACGGCTTCATCGAGAGCCCCTACCGTCGCGTCAAAGACGGCCGTGCGCTTGACTTCGTAGCCGTCACCAACGCCGGTGAGTCCGGCCTCCGCCAGGGCGACTACCTCGAAATCGAGGAGTCCAAGGCGAAGAACGAAGAGCTCCGCGCAGCCGGCAAGCGCACCATGGATCTCGAGCCCTTCTCCTTTTATCTATCCGCATGGGAAGAGGATCGTCACACCATCGCGCAGGCCAACATCCAGCTCGATGAGCAACTGAACATCGTTCAGGACATCGTCGATGCTCGCCGTCAGGGTAACTTCGTCCTCGTCAACAAGGCTGAAGTGGACTACGTTGACGTCAGCCCCAAGCAGCTCGTGTCGGTCGCCGCTTCGCTCGTTCCGTTCCTGGAGCATGACGACGCCAACCGCGCGCTCATGGGTGCCAACATGCAGCGGCAGTCCGTGCCCTTGCTCGTGGCTGAGGCTCCGTTCGTCGGAACCGGAATGGAGGGCGTCACCGCCCGCGACTCCGGCGCCGTCATCCTGGCCAAGCGCAACGGCATCATTGACTCCGTCGACTCAGAGCGCATCATCGTCCGTGTAGAAGGCGAGCATCACCCCACGCAGCTCTCGCGTGAGGTCGGCTCGGACATCTATCAGCTCACCAAGTTCAAGCGTTCCAACCAGAACACCTGCATCAACCAGAAGCCGATCGTCCGTCAGGGCGACCGTGTTCTCAAGGGCCAGGTGATCGCGGACGGACCTTGCACGGAGCAGGGCGAGCTCGGCCTCGGCCGTAACGTTCTGGTAGCGTTCATGCCGTGGCGCGGTTACAACTTTGAGGACGCCATCCTCATCTCGGAGAAGCTGGTCCGCGAGGACTACTACACCTCGATTCACATCGAGGAATTCGAGATCGAAGCCCGCGACACCAAGCTTGGACCGGAAGAGATCACGCGCGATATCCCCAACGTCTCCGAGCACGCACTGCGTGATCTGGACGAGTCGGGAATCATCCGCATCGGCGCCAAGATCGGTCACAACGACATCCTCGTCGGCAAAGTGACACCTAAGGGTGAAACGCAACTGACACCTGAGGAAAAGCTCCTTCGCGCCATCTTCGGTGAGAAGGCCGGCGATGTTCGTGACGCGAGCCTTACCTGCCCCCCAGGTATTGAGGGGACAGTGGTAGACGTCCGCATCTTCTCCCGCAAGGGACAGGAGAAGGACGAGCGCGCCAAGCAGATCGAGCAGGAGATGATCGAGAAGCTGGAGCGCAACCTTGCAGACGAAATCCGCATTCTCACGGATGAGCGTCTCAAGCGCCTCGAAGCCATCCTCGGCAAGAAGGAAGTCCTGGCCGACCTGCACGACGAGCGCACCAACAAGAAGCTCTTGAACAAGGGCGAGCTGTTGGATCGCGACATGATCGAGCTCATCAGCACCCGTAACCTCAAGCGCATCCGCTACGCCGACAAGGACCCCCGCGTCAACGAGCAGATCGATGAGATCGAGGAGATGACCTCACGTCAGATCGACGTGTTGCGCAAGATCACCAACGAAAAGATCAGCAAGATGCAGAAGGGTGACGAGCTTTCGCCTGGCGTCATCAAGATGGTCAAGATCTATATCGCCATGAAGCGCCGCCTTTCGGTCGGTGACAAGATGGCCGGCCGTCACGGAAACAAGGGTGTCGTCGCCCGCATTCTGCCGGAAGAGGATATGCCGTACCTCCCCGATGGAACGCCGGTCGAGATCGTCCTCAACCCCCTCGGCGTACCGTCCCGTATGAACGTCGGACAGATCCTCGAAACGCACCTCGGCTGGGCCGCTCACACATTGGGCGCACAGATCGCGGAGCTTGCTTCGAAGATGGAGTCGGCCAACGAAGTTCGCGAGCTCTTCAAGGCGCGCTTTGAAGGCACCGCCGCTCTCAACCAGCTTCTTGACCTTGACGATGAGCAGACCATGCGCGTCGCCGCCGGCATGAAGCGCGGTATCTGGTTCGGCACGGCTGTCTTTGACGGCGCACGCGAGACGGAGATCAAGGCCCTCTTGAAGTCCGCCGGCCTGCCCAGCTCGGGCAAGACGCAGCTCTACGATGGCATGCTCGGCGATCCGTTCGAGCAGCCCGCCACCGTCGGCTACATCTACATGCTCAAGCTGTCGCACCTTGTCGACGACAAGATCCACGCTCGCTCCATCGGACCATACTCCCTCATCACCCAGCAGCCGCTTGGTGGTAAGGCTCAGTTCGGCGGACAGCGCTTCGGTGAGATGGAGGTCTGGGCCCTTGAAGCATACGGCGCAGCTTACATCCTGCAGGAGCTCCTCACCGCCAAGTCCGACGACGTCTTCGGCCGTACCAAGATCTACGAGGCCATCGTCAAGGGTGAAGCCGCGATCGAACCCGGCGTGCCGGAGTCGTTCAACGTTCTCATCCGTGAGCTCCAGTCCCTCTGCCTCGACGTCGAACTCATCAAGCAGGCCGATCACAAGAAGACGATCGCTCTGCCGCAGATCGCAGCCGCTGACTAAGCGCGTTGCCGCATCACCCGCCGGCCCTGGCCGCGGCTCCTCTGAGCAAGGCATATTGCTCAATGTTCACGGGAGCCCGGCCAATAGGCCACCGGCACAGAATAGAAGAAGGCGATGAGAATTAAAGTAACTCTTCCAACGCCCAGCAATGAACCGTACAAACCCGCAGCCGGCTTATAGCTAACAGCTAAAAGCTAAGAGCTGTACACGGAGACGCAAAATATGTTTCGCTCCAGCCCCTTTGAACTGACCGGCCCCATCGCCGACTTCGACGCCATCAAGATCCAGCTCGCCAGCCCGGAGAAGATCCGCTCCTGGTCCCACGGTGAGGTCACCAAGCCCGAAACCATCAACTACCGCACCTTCAAGCCCGAACGCGACGGCCTCTTCTGCGCCCGCATCTTCGGACCCATCACAGACTGGGAATGCCTCTGCGGCAAGTACAAGCGCATGAAGCACCGCGGCGTCATCTGCGACAAGTGCGGCGTTGAAGTCACACTGTCCAAGGTCCGTCGTGAGCGCCTCGGCCACATCGAGCTCGCCTCCCCTTGCTCGCACGTCTGGTTCTTCAAGGGCCTGCCGTCGCGCATCGGACATCTTCTCGACATTTCGCTCCGTGAGCTCGAAGCCGTCCTCTACTTCGAGTCCTACGTAGTCGTCGATCCAGGCGACGCGCCCGTCAAGGAGCGCGAGGTCATCAAGGACGAGGCCCGCTACCGCGAGCTCGACACCCAGTACCGCGTCTCCGGCTTCAAGGCCATGATGGGTGCTGAGGCCATCAAGGAACTTCTCAAGCGCGTAGAGATCATCGAGCTTTCGATTGAACTCCGCGAGCGCATGAAGACCGAGACCTCGCTCCAGAAGAAGCTCAAGTACTCCAAGCGCCTCAAGATCGTCGAGGCCTTCCGCAAGTCCGACAACCTCCCCCAGTGGATGATTCTCGACGTGATCCCCGTGATCCCGCCGGAACTCCGTCCGCTCGTTCCGCTTGACGGCGGCCGCTTCGCCACGTCCGACTTGAACGACCTCTATCGCCGCGTCATCAACCGCAACAACCGGTTGAAGAAGCTCATGGATCTCCACGCGCCTGAGGTCATCGTCCGCAACGAAAAGCGCATGCTCCAGGAGGCCGTCGACGCACTGTTCGATAACGGTCGCCGTGGCCGCGTTCTTCGTGGCGCCAACAATCGTCCCCTCAAGTCGCTCTCGGACACCCTCAAGGGCAAGCAGGGCCGCTTCCGTCAGAACCTCCTCGGTAAGCGCGTCGACTACTCTGGCCGTTCGGTCATCGTCGTCGGTCCCGAGCTCAAGCTGCATCAGTGCGGCCTCCCCAAGAAGATGGCGCTCGAGCTCTTCAAGCCCTTCATCTATCACCGTCTCGAGCAGACCGGCCACTGCACCACCATCAAGCAGGCCAAGGAGATGGTAGAGATGCAGGAGCCCATCGTCTGGGACATCCTGGAAGAGGTCATCAAGGATCACCCGGTCCTGCTGAACCGCGCCCCGACGCTTCACCGTCTCGGCATCCAGGCCTTCGAGCCCGTGCTCGTAGAAGGTAAGGCGATCAAGATCCATCCGCTCGTCTGCACCGCCTTCAACGCGGACTTTGACGGCGACCAGATGGCCGTGCATATCCCGCTCAGCCCTGAGGCACAGATTGAAGCCTCCGTCCTGATGCTGGCCTCGCACAACATCCTGTCTCCTGCTTCCGGACAGCCCATCACGGTGCCCACGCAGGATCTCGTCCTCGGCCTTTACTACCTCACAAAAGCCAAGGTCAACGCCAAGGGTGAAGGACGCGTCTTCGCCAACATCGAAGAGGTCTTTATGGCCCTCGAAGCCAAGCAGGTAGAAACGCTGACGCCTATCCGTCTGCGCTACACCGGCATGGTGCTCGACATGACCACCGCCTACGATGACCAGGACCTCACCCACACGGAGCCGGTGGAGTACAAGAACCAGTTCATCTCCACCACCGTCGGTCGCGCCATCCTCAACGATGCGCTCCCGGAGGACATGCCCTTCGTCAACGGTCTCCTCAAGAAGAAGGGAATCGGGCAGCTCATCAACTACTGCTACCTGAACCTCGGCCTTGAAGTCACCGTCAAAACGCTCGATCGCGTCAAGGATCTCGGCTTCACCTATGCCACCCGTTCCGGCCTCTCCGTCGGACTCGATGACATGGTCATTCCCGACTCCAAGTACACCGTCGTCGCCGAAGCCGAGAAGCAGGTCATCAACGTCCAGCAGCAGTACCTTGACGGTGCCATCACCAACGGTGAGCGCAACAACAAGGTCATCCAGCTCTGGTCCACGGTTACCGAGCGCGTCGCAGACGAGATGTTCAACAACATGAAGCAGGCCGATAAGGACGGCGCCATGAATCCCATCTACATCATGGCCGACTCCGGAGCCCGCGGTTCCAAGCAGCAGATTCGTCAGCTCTCCGGTATGCGCGGTCTCATGGCCAAGCCCTCCGGTGAAATCATTGAAACCCCCATCACGGCAAACTTCCGTGAGGGTCTGACGGTTCTCCAGTACTTCATCTCCACCCACGGCGCCCGTAAGGGTCTCGCCGACACCGCGCTCAAGACAGCCGACTCCGGCTATCTGACCCGCCGGCTCGTCGACGTAGCTCAGGACGTCATCATCTCGCACAACGACTGCGGCACCGTCGAAGGCATCTACGTCACCCCCATCATCGAAGCCGGTGAGACCATCGAGCCCCTGCGCGACCGCATCATCGGCCGCGTCTCGCTTGAGAAGCTCAAGGACTTCGAAGGCAAGGTCATCGTTGACATCAACGAAGAGATCGACGAAGACAAGGCCTCCGCGGTTCAGGCAGCCGGTATCGAGAAGGTCAAGATCCGCTCCGTGCTCACCTGCGAGTCCAAGCGTGGTTGCTGCATCCTCTGCTATGGCCGTAACCTCGGCTCCGGCAAGATGGTGGAGATGGGCGAAGCCGTTGGCGTCATCGCGGCCCAGTCCATCGGCGAGCCTGGCACCCAGCTCACCATGCGTACCTTCCACATCGGCGGAACGGCATCGCGCGTCTCGGACGCTTCGCACCTTGAAGCCAAGAACGCCGGTTCGGTTCGCTTCATCAACCTCGTCACCGTCCGTTCCAAGGAAGGTCACCTGGTCGCCTTCAACCGTAACGGCTCCATCGCCATCATCGACGAAAAGGGCCGTGAGAAGGAGCGTTACGCCATCGTCTACGGCGCAAAGCTCCGCGTGGAAGACGGCGTTCAGGTCAAGCAGGGCGACTACCTCGGCGAGTGGGATCCTTACACCTTCTCCCTCCTCACCGAGATCGCCGGCACCGTCCAGTTCAAGGACCTGCAGGAAGGCGTCACCCTCAACGAAGAGGTCGACGAGGTCACTGGCCTCTCGCGTCTCGTCGTCGCGGACTCGCCCGATGAGAAGCGTCAGCCCACCATCATCATCAAGTCGGCACAGGGCAACAAGCGTTACCTCATGCCGTCTCGCGCTCACCTCATGATCCAGGATGGAGACGAGGTTCACCCCGGTGACATCCTCGCCAAGATCCCACGTGAGACCACCCGTACCAAGGACATCACCGGCGGTCTGCCGCGTGTCGTTGAGCTCTTCGAGGCCCGCAAGCCCCGTGACCCGGCGATCATCTCCAAGATCGATGGTGTCGTCCGCTTCGGCGACGTCTCCAAGGGTCAGCGTAAGGTCTACGTTACGGCGGACAACGGGCAGGAAGAAGAGTACTCCGTGCCCCGCGGCGTCTACGTCAACGTCCAGGAAGGCGAGCGTCTGCGCGCCGGCGATCCTCTGATCGACGGTCCCCGCAGCCCGCACGACGTCCTGGAAGTCCTCGGCGAGCGCGCCGTTCAGATGTATCTCGTCAACGAAATCCAGGAGGTCTACCGCCTGCAGGGTGTGACCATCTCGGACAAGCACATCGAGACCATCGTTCGGCAGATGCTGCGTTGGGTCAAGATCGAAGAGGTTGGCGATACCAACTTCCTCGTCGATCAGCAGACCGACCGCTTCCGCTTCAACGAAGAGAACCAGCGCGTCCTCATGACCGGCGGACGTCCTGCCATCGGCCGCTCGCTCCTCCTCGGCATCACCAAGGCGTCGCTCTCGACCGACAGCTTCATCTCGGCCGCCAGCTTCCAGGAGACCACCCGCGTACTGACCGAGGCTTCCATCAACGGAAGCATCGACACCCTGCGCGGCCTCAAGGAAAACGTCATCGTAGGCCGTCTGATCCCCGCCGGAACCGGCATGGAGTACTACCGCAACGTCCAGCTCTCCCCAGAGCTCGAAGAAGCGGCAGCCCAGGTCCAGCAGGAAGTCACAGCAGCCATCGAAGCCGAAGAGCGCGAACTCGAACAGATGCGCATGGAAGGCGAACAAGAAGAAATGGCCGCAGAATAAGCGACCATCACAACCATCAAACAGAACGGGCGGACCCTTCGAGGGTCCGCCCGTTCTGTTATTGACGGAAGTCAGGTACACAAATAGGCTGAAGCAATGCAGGTCTCTCTTCAATACGCCACTCAGCATCTCGAAGAACTCGCATCTGCAGTAGACAACGGCGAGGAAATAGAGATCGCACGCCCTGAGAAATCGGCGATAAAGCTAGTGGTTTCAGCAAAAGCTGCGCAGTCCGAAACTGAAGGACCACGCGTACTGGGTGCGTTGCGTGGTCGTATGATCGTTCCGTCTGAAGAGGAATGGAAGAAGATGGACGAAGAGCTTGCCGACATCATGACCAACGGTCCAGTCTTTCCACCCGAATAGTCATGGACCTCCTGCTCGATTCACATCCCATGCTCTGGTCGATGTACGAGCCGGAACGTCTTTCACCGAGCGTCGCAAGCCTAATCTTCGACAGAACGAACAGACTTTTCGCCAGCCTGGGATCGATCATGGATATCTCCCACAAGGCGGCATTCCATAAGTTGCCGCTCGTAGGTTCGAACGTCTACAAACTCCTGGAACAGCTTAGGAAATATGACTGCACCATCCTCCCGATTACCCAACCGGATGTCCTAGCCGCTACGGCACTACCCCTTATCCATGGCGATCCGTTCGACCGGCTCTACATCGCTCAGGCTCAACGTCACCGCCTTACCATCCTCACAAAGGACGAACACATGAAGAAGTATGACGTGCAGACCATCTGGTAATGGGAGCAACCACAGCTCAGGTCCAGCAGGAAGTCACAGCAGCCATCGAAGCCGAAGAGCGCGAACTCGAACAGATGCGCATGGAAGGCGAACAAGAAGAAATGGCCGCAGAGTAAGCGACCATCACAACCAGCAACACGAAACGGGCGGACTCTTCAAGAGTCCGTCCTTTTCTCTTGCGCAGAAAGGCCTGAACAGCTATACCTGCCTAAATGGCACCAACGAGATCATCATTTCAAGCGCTACCCCTCACTCAAAACGAACATCGCTTCTACTTCAGCACCATTCCTGTAGATGAGTTGTTTCCATACTGCTTTGTCGCTCGAAGACAGGAAGACCCAAGCCAAGGCTTTCAGCGAACTCTTTCACAAGACAGAGCGAATGACATAGCGAGGTATCTGTCGGCTGGAAATGGGTCTATTCCCACAAACGTTGTTCTCTCTGCACAACCGATCGCCTCGCTTAAGTATATTGCTGGTTCTAAAACCCTTTCATTCTTACAAGTAGAGCGCAGTTTCCTTGTCCTCGACGGCCAGCATCGTTTGTGGGGCTATTCCAAGTGCACTCGAAAGCATCGAGTCCCTGTGGCTATTTATCAGGGCCTAACGAGAGCAGAGGAGGCCAAACTCTTTATTGACATCAATACTAATCAGCGTGGTGTACCAGCGGCGTTGCTCTTAGACATAAAGCAATTGGCAGATATGGAAAGTGTGAAAGAGAACATCATGCGTGTCCTGTTCGACCGTTTGAATACCGATGGCAAATCTTCTTTGGCCGGAAGACTCAGCCCTGCAAAACCATCTCCATCCAAAATCTCTCGTGTGGCATTCAATCGGGCCTTGGGCGGTGCGTTGGATAGTGAACTTGTTCGGGGGTTGGAGGCCGATCCTCTCTTCCAACTCGTGCGAAACTACATCAATGCTTTCGATGCCGAGCTACAGGATTCGCAACTCCTTACGAGGGCAAGTTATTTCGAAGCTATGTTCGACATTTTTGATGAAGCTCTTCGACTAACTTTGGGAAAAAAGAAGAACCTAAAGCAAGCTTCAATACAAGAAATTATTCGCACAATAGCAAAGTTGGACTTTACCGGTCAGTCGATGACAAGGAAAGAATATCTTGTCTCAATGCAGTCATCTTTACGGCAGAGCCTGGCAGTTTCGGTTGACATGCTCTAATGCTTCCCAAATTCTCAGCTTGGCAGGCTTTACGAGCGGAATCCCTAAGCTTCATCCCTTTGGAGACGAAGATATATTTCAAAGGTGCGTTGCCGCTGAGAAAATGGCGGGAGGCAGGATCATATGTTGTCGTCTCTTCAGATTCTAAGAAGATTGTTCTCAGGGCATCACGTGCTGAAGTTGGGAATGCATTTTTCACAGATGTCGAGTTCCTACTAGATCATGCTGCGGAGCATCAAGCGACGTTATACGCGGCGATAGAGGAGGCAAGTTGGTGCAGTCCCGCGTGGAGCTTCGTTACTGCTTACTACTGGTCTTTTTTTTCAGTATTGGCTCTCACGAGGCTTGCCGGGGACAGCACGTGGTTTTTGGATAAGACTGCTCTCATCGCAATGGAGAAATTGGCACAAACATCATCAGGACGACCCGGAGCAGGTACGCAATTCATGACCGTCAGCCTTGATCTTAATGGCGACGCTGAAGTGACGATCCGCCCGAGTGGAAAGAATAACCATGAGGCTGTTTGGAATCGTGCCATGTTACTTTCCAAGCGAGTCCTCGCTTCCGCTAATAAAGCATCCTCTTTGGACGAGTATCGGTTTTGGAAATGCATCGTTGAGGCGGGATTCCTTCTGGGGGAGGCTTGGCCTAGCCATCTTCGAAATGATGTCAACTATATTCCGGGGTACGCGTACGGAGAGGTAAGAAGTGTTGGCATCATAAAGACCGCGGCAGACGTAAGACGGCTCAAAGATATGAGTTTCCGAGACTTTCTCAACGATTTTGAAAGCGAGCTTTACCGGATTACATCCGGTGTCGCAGCCCTAACTTCCCCTGAGTACCTAGTAAAATTAGCTTTGCTTAATGCCTTTGCCGTGTCTTTGGTAGCGAATTCCCTTCACAAAGATATTTTGAGCCGTGTTGATGGGGATTTTCGATGGTCGCGTATGAGACAAAGATTTCTTGAGCAGCGGGTCTCAACATCGTTCGGAAATATCTGGCCTTTCGAGGCTCACTAGGTGTTACTAAGTTTCTTGCCTTAGCCATCCCACTTAGCTAACCTCAAAGCATGGAAGTCAACGTCCATCACGCCAAGACCCACCTCTCCAAGCTCATCGCCGCTGCCGAGAGCGGGGAAGAGGTCATCATCGCCCGCGCCGGCAAAGCCGTCGTCAGGATGGTCCCCGTCGCTCCACCCGCCTGCAAATCCAGCAAAAACCTGCGTGGCTCCGGCATCGGCAAGATCTGGCTCGCGCCCGATTGGGATTCGGACGAAACCAACCTCGAAATCCAGAAGCTCTTCGAAGGCTCAGCGTCCGGCGACCCTGAATGAGAGTTCTGGTCGACACCCACACCTTCCTCTGAACTCACCAACGATCCCAAAAGCTCCCGCAAAGTCCCTTGTAACTATTTCCGTCCAGTACGCCCAGACGCTTCTCAGACCTGCCCTTCGCCCCCACCACAGGCAAAAAGTCCGAGATCGGGCTACCCACCAGCCCGATCTCGCCTCATGTCCGGCGAGTCTTCCTCCCACCAGGCGCTCTACTTGATGAGTTGATATGCGTGCCAGGTATAGATCCCGATCACGCTGGCGGTAGCAAGACCCGCAGCGCTGCCAAGGATGCGCACGATGGGATCGAGCCGCGTGACCTTGCGGACGATCTCGGTCTGCTCCTCATGGGCGTTGATGTCGCGTTCATCGTTGAGGAACAGTTGCTCGTCTTCGTAGCGCGTGAGCTGACCGCGGTAGATCAGCATAGCCATGAAGCAGGCCGCCAGGACAGCCCAGACGATCAGAAGTACAGGATTGACGCTCATAATGGATTCTCCTCCCCGCAGGGGGTTCAACGTTGGGGTACCGGTCCGGGTGCCGGGCGGGTCAGCTTTTCTAGCAGCTGGCTCGTGGGGAACTCGGTCCTACGGTGTTGAACTATACTCCCGCGAGAAATCGGAAAGCCATGAAAATCCGTGGAACTTTGCTGATCTTTGGTTCAGCTTCCTGCGCCCGGAAGTAAGTTCCGGAAGTGTGACCCGAACCGCGCGGGCCGCCCGGAAACGGACTACTTGATCATGGAAAGGTGGATGAGGTAACCGGCAATGGAGACCGCGATCAGGACCAGCACTCCCAGGCCGAGAATGAAAAAGGCGGCCTGCTTGCGGGTCTTCTCGGTCGGCTGCGTGATGCCGAAGACGTTGATGAAGGTGTCGGCGAGAAAGTAGAGAACGGGCATACCGTCCATTATGCGCCCGGCATTTGGTCAGGTAGGTTGAATCCCGGCACCTGTTTGTGCATCTATTCGAGAGTCAAGGCTTGCGGGTGGGTTGAAGTGAGGACTACACTTGAAGCGTGGAGCATTTTGGTCCGAGTTCGGACTACGTGCCAGTTTTAGATAGGTTTAAGGAGATTGATTCATGGCGACTGCCCAGGTAACCCCCGAAGTTGTTGAAGCTCCTCCCGTAGCGCCGGCGACGCCGGTGAAGATGACCGATGCCGCAATCGGCAAGGTCAAGGAGATTATGGCGACGCAGGATCCGATTCCTGCTGGTCTGCGCATCGGCGTGGTGGGCGGCGGCTGTTCAGGCTTCCAGTACAGCATGTCGTTTGAGAATCAGAGCGGCATGATGGATAAGGTTCTACGCTTCGCTGACCTCAAGGTCTTCGTCGACGCAACTTCCGCCATGTACCTGAACGGTTGCGTGGTGGATTACGTCGAGACGCTAGAGGCCGCCGGCTTCAAGTTTGAGAACCCCACCGTCAAGTCCACCTGCGGTTGCGGCTCTTCGTTCAGCGTTTAGCTTTCGTATGGTTTTACGAAGCCCCACCCCGGTGCCGGGGTGGGGCTTTTCCGTTGCTCGCGAAGACACTCCGCAGCCTCACGCGTCTAACCGAAACAGCCTGAGCTAGGATGGAACGGGGTACTACGAGTTGACTGAGTTTGTCGTCAAGCTGGCGGATGAGCGTGGCAAGGTGCAGGAGCAGACGCACGCCGCTGCCACCGCCGAAGAACTGCGCGCGCGGTTTACGCAGTCCGGGTATTACGTCTATTCCGTCAAGGCCAAGGGCCTGCTGGGCGGCGATGGCAAGAAGAAGAAGGTCAAGCTGGAGACCTTTCTGGTCTTCAACCAGCAGTTTCTGACCCTGATCAAGGCCGGTTTGCCGATCCTCGGGTCGCTTGACCTACTGGCACGCCGCCAAAAGGTGTTGAACTTCCGCGCGCAGCTTGAGGATGTCGCGACGCGCGTGAAGACGGGCGAATCCATCTCCTCCGCCTTTGAGGCGCAGGGCGGATTCCCCATCGTCTATACGACGACGCTGCTGGCGGGCGAGCGCTCCGGCAACCTGGAAGAGGTGCTGCAGCGTTTCCTGGACTTCCAGCGCGTCTCGCTGACCTTCCGCAAGAAGCTGAAGGCCAGCCTCATCTATCCTTCGCTGCTGATCGTGATGGTGATCGGGCTGTTTATCTTCCTGATCACGTTCGTGGTGCCGCGCTTCGCGCAGCTTTACGACCAGTTGAACACGCATCTGCCGGCCCTGACCGTCTTCCTGCTGGACCTGGGTCGAAACGCCCAGACCTACGGGCTTTATGTGGCTGCGGTGGTGGGGCTGGTCGGCTACCTGATCTATCGATGGATGAAGACGGAGGCCGGCGCGACCACGGTCGACCGCATCCGCATCGCGCTGCCGGGCGTCGGCGGCATCTGGGTGAAGTACCAGGTGGGGCTGTTCTCGCGCACTCTTTCGACGCTGCTCACAGGCGGTCTGCCGCTGGTGCCGTCGCTCGAGACGGCGGCAAGGGCGATCGACTCCAAGCAGATTGGCCTGGCAGTCTTCAAGTCGGTCGAAACGGTGCGCGAAGGCAAAGGCCTGAGCGTCAGCCTGGCCGCAACCAAGGTCTTTCCGGAGCTTGCGATCGAGATGATCGAGGTCGGCGAGAGCACCGGCGCACTGCCGCAGATGCTGAACTCGGTGGCCGAGTTCTTTGAGGAAGACGTCCAGACCAACCTCACGGCGGCCATGAGCCTGATCGAACCAGCCATCTTGATTGTCATGGGCGTGGTGGTGGTGATCATTCTGATCGCGCTGTACCTGCCGATCTTCTCGCTGAGCGCGGGGTCGAGCGGTTAGGTTTTTGTTGAAATTTCGCCGATTCACGCCGATACTGAAGAAGAGCCGAAGCGGGTCTGCCACCCGCCTCGGGTTTTTACAGCGTTAGCCCAGCAAGTACAGGACAAGCGCGCCGAGTGTCATTGAGAGGAATAATTTCCAATCGACGATCACTTCGACGCGTAACCAGGACTTTCCCGAGTCCATACGCAACCTCCTTAGTGAGAGATGAGCCCGGTTGGCGCCGGGCTTTTCGCTTGTTAGGGCGAAACCTGAGCGACCATCGATGCCCATGCAAGCGTGCAGTTCACAGGAGGGTGCGTTGATTGTAGAGGTGGCTCAGGTATGAAGATGTGTCGATTTGCGCTGGTGGGCTGTTTTCTCCTCGCCGGGTGCCAAAGTAGTCCAAAGCCAGATACCGCCGCGGGATTCGGCACCAAAGCCGTCAGCCTTCGCGGAACCTACGGCGTCGCCCAGGGTGGCGTGACGGAACCGGTGCTGAAGGTGGACGAGACCAAAACCGGCCACGCCTTTGAAGAGCGAATCACCGGGGAATGGCGTCTTGACCCTAACGTGCCGCATGTGGCGACCGAGTCTGAAGTCAAGCGTGCGCTCGGACTGGATAGCGTCACCGGCTTCCCGGTCTTCGGGTTGGCGAACGACCAGGAGATGCTCCTGAAGGTCCCGGCCGGCTGGACCCACGGGGAACTGGCCGCGAAGAGCGGATTCATCCTCGTCAGCGGTGGGAAGGCTGTAGCGGCTCAGAAGATTGAGCTAGGCGGCCAATAACGGGTATGTCCCAGGCAAGATCGTTTTGGGAAAGTCAATGCTTTGGGCTTTGCTCTCATCGGGTGAGGGTAGGTTACGCGGCATTACACTTGTACCGGGTGATCTTATGAAAGAACTTAGGTATGAAGATCTAAACGAAGACACGCAGGCGTTTCTGGACAGCTGCCTCGCGTTGAACGAACCACTTCTCCTCACGGACGAGGATGGCAAAGGTCTCGTAAAGTTCATTCCGATACAGCCTTCGGAGCAAGTCGCCGACAATTCCCGGTAAAGTAAGACGTTGACGGAAAACGAGTAACGGAGTCTTACTGCATATGGCGACACCGATAGCGATACCAATTCCTGTGAACGACATGGGTCTGGATGAGACCGAGCGGGCCCGCGCGCTGGCCAAGCGCTATCACTCCGAGTTCGTCGACCTGAAGAACTTCAAGATCCAGCATGAGCTCTTCAAGAGCGTGCCCGTGGACATGATGTTCCGGTACAACTTCGTGCCGCTGGAGCAGGCCGGCGGCCGCCTGGCCATTGCGGTCTCCGATCCCAGCAAGCTGATGGTGCTGGACGAGATCTCCGGCCTCCTCGGCACGCGATTGGTGACCCGCGTCGCCACGCTCAGCCAGATCACGGACCTGCTCAAAAAGACCGAGCAGTCCCAGCGCGTACTCGACGAAGCCAGCGAAGGCCTGGCCTTCGACGTGCTCTCCAACGAGGAGAACGCGGACGAGAATATCTCGATCGAGAAGCTGACGGCCGATGACGACATCTCGCCCATCATCCGGCTCGTCGATACGACCATCTTCACCGCGCTCGAACGCCGTGCATCAGATATTCACCTCGAGACCTTCGACGACTCGCTGTTGGTCAAGTACCGCATCGACGGCGTGCTCCAGCAAGCCATGGCGCCCATCGCGCGCGAGCATCACCAGACCATCCTCTCCCGCATCAAGGTTATGTCGGAGCTGGATATCGCAGAGCGCCGCGTCCCGCAGGACGGCCGTTTCCGCGTCCGCTACAAGGGCCGCCTGATCGACTTCCGCGTCTCCATCATGCCCACCGTGCATGGCGAAAATGCCGTCCTCCGTGTGCTGGATAAGGAGTCGATGTCGGAGAAGTTCACCAAGCTCTCGCTGGACGTGGTGGGCTTTGCGGAGAAGGATCTGACCCGCTTCCGTCGCTATATCAAGGAGCCGTACGGCATGGTGCTGGTCACCGGCCCCACCGGTTCCGGCAAGACCACCACCCTCTACGCCGCGCTCAATGAGATCAAGTCCGAGGAAGACAAGATCATCACCATTGAGGACCCGGTCGAGTACCAGATCCGCGGCATCACGCAGATTCCGGTCAACGAAAAGAAAGGCCTCACCTTCGCGCGCGGTCTCCGTTCCATCCTCCGTCATGACCCGGACAAGATCCTGGTCGGAGAGATTCGCGACGCCGAGACCGCGCAGATCGCCATCAACTCCGCGCTGACGGGCCACCTGGTCTTCACCACCGTCCACGCCAATAACGTCGTCGACGTGCTGGGCCGCTTCCTGAACATGGGCGTCGAGCCGTACAACTTCGTCTCCGCGCTCAACTGCATCCTGGCCCAGCGGCTGGTGCGCCAGATCTGCGAGTTCTGCGTCCGCGAGATTCATTACACAGACGCAGAGCTGGTGGAAAATGGCCTGGTGCCGGATGAGTGGCGCGGCGTCGTCTTCAAGGAAGGTGCGGGCTGCATGGAGTGCTCGGGAACAGGGTATCGTGGACGTTCCGCCATCCACGAACTTCTGGAACTCGACGACGAGATCCGCGAGATGCTGCTGAACAAGAAGCCCGGCAGCGAGATTCGCAAGAAGGCCAAGGATAAGGGCATGATGTTCCTGCGCGATTCAGCGCTGGACCGCGTGCGCGAAGGCGTCACCACCTTGAAGGAGATCAACAAGGTGACGTTCATTGAGGCGGGACGTTAAGAACGATGAAGATGGGAAAGTTCGTGTTCGGTCGCGCGGTGCTTTGGATACTGGTGGCGCTGCTGCTGGGGGGCGGGTACGCGCGGCGCATCTGGGAGTTCCGCTCTGCCGGTCTGCCGCTGGGTTGGGCACCCTACACCTTTCTCGCCGTCTGGATTGCGGTGTTGGTCTTCTGGCTGGTGGCAGCGGTACGGCAATGGCAGGGCAGGGCTGAAGTTCGGAAAAATGCGGAGCGGAAGGTAGTCTAGAGACACACATGGAACTGTTGCCGACAAGTTTAGGGACCAGGCCGCGCCTCGCGGTAGAGATTCGGCCGGAGGGCGTCGTCGCCGCGCGGGCTGAGGACGCGCAGGCCCTGGTGTCGGCCGTCTCGCACGGCATCTTCGCGGAGGGTACGCTCGCACCTGGGTTGAAGCCCGGAAATCTGGTCGCACGTACGGCGGTCATCGGTGCAGTCAAAAAAGCGCTTGAAGCCGTTGCATTGAAGGAGCGGCAGGTAACCGTGGTCGTCCCGGACGCTGCCGTGCGCGTGCTGCTGCTGGACTTCGACGCGCTCCCCGCGAAGGTGGTAGAAGCTCTCCCCGTCGTCCGCTTCCGGCTCAAAAAGCTCCTGCCCTTCGACGCCGACGATGCCATGGTGAGCTACCAGGTCATGTCGACCAGCCGCAATCTGGTGCGGGTCCTTGCGGTCGCAGTCCCGAAGGATGTCCTGCACGAGTACGAAGGCGTCATCCGCGAGGCTGGCTTTGAGCCCGGCGCCGTTCTGCCGAGCACCCTCGCAGCCCTCGCCGGCATGACTGAAGCCGATACCGCCTCGCTGGTCGTCAACGCGGGCGAATCGGCCGTGACCACAGCCATCGTTCGCGGCGGCGTTCTACTCCTGCACCGCACGGTCGATCTCGCCGCGGAGGGTATGCACGACCTGGTTGAAGCTGCCGCAATCATCCCGGTAGCTCCCGTCCTTGAGGTTCCCGTTGAACTGCTGGCGCTGCCGCTCGTAGACGCAGAAACCTCCGCAGGAGAGTGGGCCATGCAGGAGCCCGTAACCGGCTACGGCGTTCTGGACGACCACCACATCGATCAGGCCGAGCGCCTCGCCCAGACCATCATGGCGGAGGCCGCCGCCGAGATCGCAGAGCTGGAGCGCCTGGACCACGTTGCCGTCCTGCCCATCGCCCTCACCGGCCTGGAGATTGAAGAGGCTCGCCTGACCGCAGCCGCGCGTGAGGTCACGCAGGCAGTCAGCGTCGCCGCCGCCTACTTTGAAGACACCCTGGAGTCCTCGCCCGGTACGATCCTGGCCGCCGGAACCATGGGCGCCGACGTCCTCTGCCGCTTGCTCCGCGAAGCCGGCTTCGGAGCTGACGAGATCCGCGTCCGCGAGACAGTGGAAGCAACCATGCTCACCGGCGGAGCCGTCACCACGCGCGTACCGCCCGGCTGGATGGCCGGCGTGCGGGGGGCCCTGAGAAGCTAATGCGTATCTCCATCAATCTCGCGAGCAAGCCCTTCGTCGAGCTCCGCCCGCTCTTCGCCAAGATTCGGCTGGCCATGGCCGTCTTGGCTGTCCTGGCCATCGGCTTCACTCTCTGGCTCAACGTCCTCACCGCCCGCGCCAAGGCCGCAACGGCCCAGATGGATCGCGTCAAGGCCAGCACCGCCGACTTCCAGAACGAGCGCGCACGCAATGAAGCCCGCATGAAGCAGCCGCAGAATAAGGCCGTGCTGGATCGCTCGCTCTTCCTCAACCAGCTCTTCGCCAATAAGAGCTTCAGCTGGACCGCCACCATGATGGACCTGGAACGAGTCCTCCCCGAGGGCGTCCAGGTCACCAGCATCGAGCCCGTCATCAGCAAGGAAGGCGACGTGAACATCCGCCTGCGCGTCAGCGGCGACCGTGACCGCGCCATCCAGCTCGTCCGCAACCTCGAGACCTCGCAGCGCTTCCTCGGCCCACGCCTCGCAGGCGAGTCCGCCCTGACAGCAGACAAGGCCAAGGCTCTCGGCGGCCTGCAGAACGTCAGCGCCGCAGCCGGCGGCACCCCCATCGGCAGCGGCGTGGAGTTTGAGATCTTCAGCGGTTACAACCCACTGCAAGCCCCCAAACCCGCTTCTCCGAAGTCTTCAAAGTCATTGGCTCAATCCGTAGCTCAGGACCAGTCCCTGCCGCCTGCGCCCACCGTCGTTCATAATCGCCATCCAAAGAAGCCGTCGGCCGATGAGCCCACCGTCCCAGGCGCAGCCGCGACACCGAAAGGGGTGAAGCGATGACCTCGCCCGCACGCGTCATGGCCGTCAATCTCAAGCGTCAGACCAAGGATTGGCTCAGCCCGCTGAACCTGCACTGGGCCGGCCTGGGCCTGCTCGGCCTGGTCAACCTGTATCTCATCATCCACATGGCCTTCGCCTGGCGCACCGCCAGCAGCCAGAACGCGGAAGCGCTCGCGCAGCAGCAGGTCGAGCTCAAGACCGCCGAGATCGCCGCCCGCCCGCTCCAGGGCCTGGACGCGAAGCTCAAGGACGCCAGCCAGAACGCAGACCGCTTCGCCCTCGAGCGCCTCCCCATCAGCTACTCGGAGGTCGCCAGCGAGCTCGGCAAGCTCGCCAAGACCGATAACGTCCGCCTCACCCGCGTCCAGTACGCCCAGAGCGCAGTCGATGGCGATGCCGCCGGCCAGCTCACCCAGGTCCAGATGGACGCCAGCCTTAGCGGCGACTATCGCTCGCTCGTCACCTTCATCAACGGCCTGGAACGCGACCGCGTCTTCTTCCTCATCAGCGCCGTCGCCCTCACCGGCCAGCAGACCGGCCAGGTCAACCTCCGCATCCGCATCAACACCTATCTGCGCGGCGTCGGCTCGGCAGAGGAGATGGCACGCGTGCAGCTTGATACCGAAGCCGCCAAGACGCCCGCACCAGCGGTCGTCCCCATCTCCGCACCCGTCGCAGGAGGTGCGCGATGAAGCTCGGAACAGAAGACAAGAAGAAGCTTTACCTGGTTAGCGGCGTCGGTGCGGTCGCACTGCTATGCCTCTATCCGCTTTATAACGAACTCTTCGGGGGCCCCTCCGGCCCTCCGCCCGTAACCGCCCCGGTCATTAAGGACGTCACGCCCGCAGGCTCTTCCAGCAGCAGCACGGTCGCCCCGGGGAAGGCCGTCTCAGCGCCCCCGGGCTTCGCGGTCGGCGGCAAGATCGCGCAGAAGGTCGGCACCGGCGGTGGCCAGCTTGACCCCACCCTGCACATGGAGGCGATGCACATCACGGAGGCTCTGGTCTACACCGGCACGGGCCGAAACATCTTCGCCGCCGGCCCGTCGCAGATGGAGATCGCCGCCATCGCCAAAGCCAAGGCCCCCGCACGCCCCATCCCGGTAGCCATAGCTGCGGCCCGTCCGGCTGAACCCACCGGCCCACCGCCGCCGCCGCCCATCGACCTCAAGTTCTTCGGCACCTCCACCGCCGCCAACGGAACCCGCCGCGCCCTCCTGCTGCATGGTGATGACGTCTTCCTCGCCTCCGCCGGTGACGTCGTGCAACGCCGCTACCGCGTGGTTGAGATCGCCGCAAAGTCCATCATCGTAGAGGACATTCCCAACACCAACAAGCAGACGCTGCCGCTGACCAACTAAAACGCCATGAACAGGCCCCTGAACAAGACGAAGGCGCAAGGCGAGGATGGATTCCTGCTGGTCGCGCTCGTCGTGGCCATCTTCCTCATCCTGCTCGCGCTCAGCGTCGCCGCCCCGCGTGTCGCCAGGCAGTTGCAGCGGGAGCGAGAGGTGGAGTCCGCACACCGCGCCAACCAGTATGTCCGCGCCATCCGCCTGTACTACAAGAAGTTCGGCAACTATCCCGCGTCCATGGAAGCGCTGAAGAAATCCAACAACATCCGCTTCCTGCGCCAGGAATATGTAGACCCGCTCACCGGCAAAAGCGACTGGCGGCTCATCCGCGTCGGCACCAACAAGACCAAGGTCAAAGGCTTCTTCGGCGAGGATCTTCCCGGCCTGGCTGGCGGACTTGGCTCGGCAGCCAACCTCGGCTCAGCCGCAAGCTCCGGCTCCGGCTTCGGCTCTGGGAGTGCCTTCGGATCGTCAAGCGGCAGCGGCAGCGGAGCCAGTGGTCTGGGTGGCACCTCAGGCACCACAGGAATCACCTCCGGCTCAGGAACCACCACTGGGACTGGCACCGGGACAGGCACCGGGTCAAGCTCCGGTTCATCCTTCGGCTCAAACAGCGGCTTCGGCAGCGCAAGCAGCCAGGATGCCTCCTCGCTCGGCGGCTCAAGCGGCCCGTTCATGGGTGTAGGCTCCGCCAAAACAGGCGAGGCCATCCTCGTCGTCAACGAGCAGACCAACTACGAAGACTGGGAGTTCCTCTACGATCCGCGCATCGAGCAGATGTACGCCAAGTCCAGCCTGCTCGGCGGCGTCTCCTCCGGCTCGAGCTCGGGCTCCCTGGGCTCGCTCGGAGGCAGCAGCAGCGCAGGGCAGGGAACGACCGGCAGCCCAACCAGCCCAACGAGCGGTTTTGGCAGTCCCACCACGCCGACCAACCCGACCTCGCCCACGTCCCCTACCCCCCAGTAGGGAACGCGGGCGTAACCGATTAGATCCCTTCCAGCATCTCTGCCCGTGGATCATCCGGGTTCAGCTTAGCCAGCTCCCGCAGAATCTCCTTCGACCGTTCATCCTGGATCTTCGGCACCACAATCTTGACCTCCACGATCTGGTCGCCGCGCAGCCCTTCATTCACCGCTGACGGCACACCCTTCTCGCGCAGCCGCAGCTTCTGTCCGTTCTGCGTACCCGGCGGAATCCTAAGCTGGCTGCGGCCATCGATCGTCGGCACATCGATCTTCGCGCCCAGCGCGGCTTCCATCAACGTGACTGGAATCGTCGCGTAGATATCGTCCGCCGTGCGCGTAAACACCGGGTGCGAGCCGATCTTGATGATCAGGAACAGATCGCCGTTCCCGCCGCCATTGATCCCCGCATTCCCTTTGCCCGCCAGCCGAATCCGCTGCCCATCCCGCGTCCCCGGCTTGATCCGGAACTCCAACGGCTCGCGCCTGGTCACCACGCCGGCCCCATCGCAGGTCGCGCAGGAGTTCTGCACCTGGCCGGAGCCGCCGCAGCGCGGGCACTGGATGTTGAACTTCATACGCCCGCCCATCTGCGTCACCTGGCCGGAGCCACTGCACTCCGGGCACTCCATCGCGCCGCCTGTCGTGGACTTGCCTTTGCAGGTCGGGCAGGCCTCCTGGCGCTGAATCTCCAGCCGAGTCGTCCCGCCGCGAACCGCCGTCCAGAAGTCGATCGACACCTGATACTCCAGGTCTGTACCGGCTTGCGGACCACGCTGCGCGGTCTTGCCTCCGCCTCCGCCGTTGAACATGCCGGAGAAGATGTCCTTGAACGATCCGCCGAAACCTGCGCCTTCGTTCTGTTTCGCGCTGCCCCCTCCCGGTTGCTGCTGGAAGTCGGTGAAGTCGAACCCGCCGAAGTCGAACGGAACCTCCTGCCCGCCGTACGATCCGCGTCCGCCGCTGCGTGGAGGCGCGCCGCCTGCAAACGGATTGCCCCCATATCCGCCACGCGACGCTGCCTCAGCCGCCGCAGGGTCGATGTTGTCCGAGTAGAAGCCGAGCTGATCGTAGATCTTGCGCTTCTTCTCGTCGGACAGAATATCGTTGGCTTCGGAGATCTCTTTGAACTTCTCCTCGGCCTTCTTGTCGCCGGGATTCACGTCCGGATGATGCTTGCGTGCAAGCTTGCGGAACGCCTTGCGGATCTCATCCGTGGTGGCGCCCTTCTTGATGCCTAAAGCGGCGTAGTAGTCCTTGTTCTGTGTTGCCATATCAGTTCGTCCTTATGCGGCGTTCGAGCGGAGAGCTCCGGTTTTCTTGTCGATTGGGGCAGGCCTTACATCCTGCTGAATGATCGTGTCGCTGGCGTCGCGTGCGCACTCCAGGTCATAGTGGGTCTGTAGATTCATCCAGAACTCAGGCGTCATGTGGAAGTAGCGAGCCAGCCTGAGCGCGGTATCGGCAGTGATTCCACGCCGTTCGTTCACGATCTCGCTGACGCGCGTCGCTGGAACGCGAATCGCCATGGCGAGCGCATTGGCGCTCAACTTCAAGGGGATCAGGAACTCCTCACGCAGCATCTCGCCGGGATGCGTCGGCGGAATCCGGCCCTTCGACCTCTCTTGAGTCGGACTAATGGTAGTCGACGATTTCGACTTCAAAGGCATTCGGCTCCTCCCATCGGAAACAGATTCGATACTGCTGATTGACTCGGATACTATGCTGCCCCTTACGGTCACCCTTCAACGCTTCGAGATGATTGCCCAGGGGAACTGCAAGCTCGGAAAGGAGACGGACTGCATGCAGCGCAGACAGCTTCCGCAGGATGACCTTCTCCAGTCCAGAGAAGCGGCGGCTTCTTTCGCGTGAGAAGATGCGTTCTGTCTCGCGATCTGCAAACGTTCGAATCACTTCATCAGCTTACACGCTCAGCGTTATACGCTTCCAGTCAAACGTCACTCAGCCTGGCACGTAGGGCACCAGAACAGGTTCCGGGAAGCCACAATCTTCGTCTTGATCGCCGTGCCGCAGATAAAGCAAGGCCGCCCCGTCCGCCTGTAGACATAGTGCGCCTCCTCGTTCAGCGCCTCACCCGTCTTATGCGGACGATCCTTCGCCTTCGTCGTCACGATCCGCCGATCCACCATCGCATCCGGCATCAGCTTCACGGCATCCTTGTAGATCGCCTCCAGCGTCTTCTGGGGCACCTCATTCCCCGGCTTGAAAGGACTCAGCCGCGCACGAAACAGCAGCTCCGCCCGATAGATATTTCCCACACCCGCCAGGATCGATTGGTCCATCAGCAACTGCCCAATGTCGGTCTTGCGCGTCGCAATCCGCTCCAGCATGGGTCCCGGCTTGTCATGGTTCAGCGGGTCAGGTCCAAGCCGGTCCAGCAGCGTCTGCCACTTCTCCGCATTCCATAGCGAGCAGTCCGTAGGCCCGCGCAGCTCCAGCCAGTCCGTCTTCGTCCAGATCCTCAGCCGTAGTGCGCCGCGAGGCTCCGGCATCGGCGGATGCCCTTCGCTGAAGTCGCCGTACAGTCCCATGTGGACGTGCAGGATGCGCTGCTCGCCTTCAATCTTCCCGAAGTCGTATCCCAGGTGCTTGCCCACAGCCGTCACCTTCACCAGCGTGCGCCCATCGAGCAGCGGAGCATCCGTGAACCGGCCCTGCGGCGAATCCACCCGCACCTTCTTACCCGCAAACACTTCGTTGTGCAGATTCGCCCAGCGATGAAGCTCATTTCCCTCAGGCATCTTGTTTATTCCTTCACCGGTCCCGCATCAGGGTCGGACTGCTGAATCTCCCGCACCACCTCACGCGCAATATCCCGAGCCTCACGAGCCGGCACCCGCCGCGTCCGTCTTGGCCGCCCACCCGACTCCAGCTCATACCGATAGTGTTCGATGATCCGGTCCGGCGTCCACAGAGCCCAGTGGTTGCCCTTCTGGTTGTGCATGCGGTTGATCTGGATCTCATCCATCTGCCGCATCAGATGTTCGAGATCGTCGTAGTGCTCGGCATACATGGACTCGGCTGATTCAATCAGCGGCTGCATATCCACATACACCGGCTGCGCCCACTCATAGAACGTGTGCCAGACGTCGTAGACGTCCAGGTGGCCCTTCTTGACCAGCAAGGAAAGGTGCTCATAGAAATCGAGCACCTCAAACACACTCACCGGGGGCGCTTCAAGACTCCAAGCCAACAGCGCCGGCTGATCCTCGTTGCTTACATCCAGACGTGCCTGCGCCAGCCTGCGTCGCGCCCCCACAAAATTTTCAGAAAGGAAGAAGCTCAACTGCTTCTCAAGATTCTCCACCGAACGATAGTTCCGTTCATGCCGAAGCTGGAGGCCCGCATATCCAATCGCGCCCACGCTGGTCAGTACCAGAATCGAGGTCGCAACGGCCTGCACGGCCACCCAGTCAACGGCCACGCACTAGTTCCAGAACTGCGATGCTTCAATGGCCTCGATCGAGATCGTCTGATCGGGCTCCATCTGGCGCATCTTGAAGGCAAACTGTTCCGCTTCGGCTTCATTGTCGAACATCATCCGGTTGTAAAGCTGACCGGCGCGAAGCTGATCGCATTTCCACATGGTGTCTGTCATCGGTTTGCCTCCAGGAGATGAAATTGAACTACGCGTACCTCAGTCGTTCAGGAGCTCTACTCGGGGCCCAACTCCTCATGCCTTGTTTCAACACCGGTTCACATCGTTTGACGCACGTTAACAGTCCCGGGAGTCAGAATCTTTCCTGTGAATACGAACCGGCAAGCAGATCGGTTTCTTTTATTCTTCCTGCCAACATTCTTCCTACGAAGCCTCTATCGGCAACTTCGCAGTCACGTTACAGCCCCACCACGTCCAGGCCGGGTGACGAGGGATACAACTCCCTCGCCACGCCGCCCTGATTCGTTACTTCTTATCCACATCCACATACTCGGCATCGATCACACCCTCATCATGCTTGGGTGCCTCATCCGCCGTGCCCGTGCTCGCCGCCGCGCCATCCGTCGGAGCCTGGGCAGCCGCAGCCTTGTACATTGCCTCGGCGAGCTTATGGCTTGCAGCCGTCAGCTTCTCCTTGGACTCGTTCATCTGAGCCGCAGTCGGGCTGCCTTCCAGCACCGTCTTCGATTCAGCCAGCGCAGCCTCAACCTCAACCTTGTCCGAAGCCTCAACCTTATCGGCCGAATCCTTCAGCATCTTCTCGACGTTATAGACCAGGGAATCAAGCCCGTTCCGAGCCTCAACCGAATCCCGCTGCTCCTTGTCCTCAGCCGCGTGCGCCTCGGCATCCTTCGCCATACGCTCGACCTCTTCCTTGCTGAGGCCGCTCGAGCTGGTGATGGTGATCTTCTGATCCTTACCCGTCGCATTGTCCTTGGCTGTCACATTCAAGATACCGTTCGCATCGATGTCGAACGTCACCTCGATCTGCGGAACACCGCGCGGTGCCGTCGGAATCCCGCTCAGCTTGAACTTGCCCAGCGTACGATTCTGCGCAGCCATCGGACGCTCGCCCTGCAGCACATGCACCTCGACCTCGGTTTGATTATCCGCCGCCGTGGAGAACGTCTCCGTCTTCTTCGTCGGGATGGTCGTGTTGCGAGTGATCATGCCCGTCGCCACGCCGCCCATCGTCTCGATGGAGAGGGTGAGAGGAGTCACATCAAGGAGGAGAAGATCCTTCACTTCGCCAGCCAGAACGCCAGCCTGAACCGCAGCACCGATCGCCACAACCTCATCCGGGTTCACGCCCTTGTTGGGCTCCTTGCCGAACAGGTCCTTCACCAGCTTCTGGATCGCAGGCATACGAGTCTGACCGCCAACCAGCACAACCTCATTGATCTTGCTCGCGTCGATCCCGGCATCCTTCAGCGCCTGCTTGCAGGGGCCAACCGACTTCTGCAATAGATCATCCACCAGCGATTCCAGCTTCGCACGCGTCAGGTTCCGAACCAGGTGCTTCGGTCCAGAGGCATCGGCCGTAATAAACGGCAGGTTGATCTCAGACTCCTGCGCCGTTGAAAGCTCGATCTTCGCCTTCTCCGCCGCATCCTTCAGACGCTGCAGCGCCATCTCATTGCCCTTCGCCGTCAGGTCCAGACCGGTGTCGGACTTGAACTCGGTGATGAGCCAGTCCACAATGCGCTGGTCAAGATTGTCGCCGCCCAGGTGCGTATCGCCGTTGGTCGACTTCACCTCAATCACGCCTTCGCCAACCTCCAGCACCGACACGTCGAACGTACCGCCGCCGAAGTCATAGACGATGATCGTCTCGTCCTTCTTCTTGTCCAGCCCGTAAGCCAGCGCAGCCGCAGTCGGTTCGTTGACGATGCGCTTCACATCCAGACCGGCAATCTTGCCTGCATCCTTGGTCGCCTGGCGCTGTGCATCGTTGAAGTAAGCCGGAACCGTAATGACAGCCTCGGTCACCGTGGTGCCCAGGTAGTCTTCCGCAGCCTTCTTCAGCTTCTGCAGAATCATCGCCGAAACCTCGGGCGGGGTGTACTCCTTGCCCTGCGCCACGATGTTTACGCCGTCGCCCTTGGCCACAACCTTGTACGGCACCATCTTCATCTCTTCGTTGATCTCGTTCGACCGGCGGCCCATAAAGCGCTTCACGGAGAAGATCGTATTTTCGGGGTTCGTGATCGCCTGGCGCTTGGCCACGGTGCCCACAAGACGCTCGCCGGACTTCGTAAACGCCACGATCGACGGAGTCGTACGACCGCCCTCTTCGTTCGCAATCACCTTGGGCTCGCCGCCCTCCATGACTGCAACGCAGCTATTCGTGGTTCCTAGGTCGATTCCAATAATCTTTGCCATCTGGTATTGCTCCTGAGTATCGGGCGTTCGGCCCGGGATATTCTTACGACTTCTCTAGATTACGATGTGAGTGAGTTGTTGTCAACTTAGTTTAGCTAAAACTTAGCCTCTTCCTCGTGCCCCATTTTCTTGTCATTCCGCAGCGCAGCGGAGGAACCTGCATCTCCTCTCCCCGCCTCCACCGCAAATCTGCTGTATCCGTTGTTATCCGTACCTATCCGCCTTTTCCCCGTTACGCCTTTCGGCACACCGTTGCCCCAAAGGAGGGATGTAAACTCCCACCCCATCCAGCCGATACTTACTTCGATGGCAACAGTCGGGCCCCAGGGAGTATCGGAAATGCGCGTCAGGAATATTGTCGGTTTGTTCGGAATGGCGGTTCTCGCCGGTTTTCTCTCAGGCTGTAACGCCCTAACCGCCGTCACCGGCATCCCCACCTCGTTGAAAGCCGCCATCGCCGGTAACTGGGAGGTCAAAACCAACGCAACCCAGGCTGTCACTCTGCCGGAGATCGCCGGAGCATTCGCCACCACTAACGGTGCGGTCACCGCCACCTTCCACACCCTCGCCGCCAACGCCTGCATGGCCCCCAACACCTTCGTCTCCGCCACCGGCACCACGGACGCCAACGGCAATCTCAAGCTCACCAGCGCCGCCTTCAACGGCAGCACCCTCTCGCTCACGGGAACCCTCGCAGCTGACGGCAAGACCCTTACCAACGCCACCTACTCCGTCACTGGCGGAAGCTGCGGCTTCCCGGTCGTCGCCGGAACCGCCGCCGTGGCCGCCACCGCCACCCAGTACGCCGCCATCACCGGTGCCTACGCCGGAAACTTCACAGATTCGGACGGAGATGTCATTCCCGTCTCCGGCAACTTCACCCAGTCCACCGCACCGGACGCCAACGGCGTCTATCACCTCACCGGCAACGCCACCTTCCCCGGCAATCCCTGCCTGACGAGCCCCGCCATCGTCGACTCCACCGTCACCGGCAGCATGCTCTCCACCACCTACTCCCAGACCGCCAACGGCATGACCAACACGGTCGTCGCCAACGGCACCTTCAACGCCGACGCCTCCATCCTCACCGTAACCGACTGGACCATCTCCGGCGCCTGTGGTTCCGCCCACGGCACCGGCCTCTTCTCCAAGCAGTAGCATTTCAACAAAACCGGGTGCCCCACGTCTCGCTTCTGAGACGTGGGTTTCCACAGCCTTAGTCCCGCCACAACGGGTGCCCCATCCTCGGCCGACGGTCCCATCGTCGGACAGGGTGGCGTATCGTTTGCGGTAGCAAACGACCGCCTTTTCACTTCATTCAGCCCGCCCATCCCACCAAACGCACCTCCTCCCCAACCGTCATTCTGAGCGAAGCGAAGAACCTCCGTAGCTGCTGTTGTTGTTGTTTGTTCTTGCTGTTGCCTCCGCTCTTGCCGTTGCTGTCGCTCCTGCTTTTGCCGTTGTTGTTGCTCTTACTCTTGCCGTTGCAGTTGCAGTTGCAGTTGCAGTTGCAGTTGCAGTTGCCGTTGCTGTTGCTGTTGCTGTTGCCGTTGCCGCTGCCGTTGCCGTTGCCGTTCGGATTAGAGGTGGGCTTTAGCCCACCGTCAAAGGGCAACAAAACAACTGGGCTTTAGCCCCGGGCCCTCCGCCTCCATGCCCCGTAGTCTTCCCAAAAGAAAAATCGTCCAACCCTCCGTAAAGTAAAAGAAAACAGAGGGCCAAACCCAACATGCCGCTCCCAAATCTCTCCCGCCGCCGCTTCCTCTCCACCGCCGTAGCCGTGGCAGCCCTCCCACTCAAGTCCGTAGCAGAAACCACCTGCACCCTCATCCCCGAGCAGGAGCAAGGCCCCTTCTACCTCGCGGACGAGCTCATCCGCTCCCGCATCGCAGAGGACCGCACCGGCGTCCCCCTTCGCTTGAAGCTCATCCTCATGGACAGCCGCACCTGCACCCCGCTCCGCAACGCCGCCATCGATCTCTGGCACTGCGACGCCATGGGCCTCTACTCCGGCTTCACCAAAACCTCCCCTGGCCCACCCCCGGGCGGACCAGGTGGCCCCGGCGGTCCCGGAGGCCCGCCTCCCGGCTTCGGCGATCACCACGGCCCCCCACCAGACCGTGACGGAGCCGGCCCACCCCAAATGGAACCCTCCGACAAACTAACCTTCCTCCGCGGCATCCAGTTCACCGGAGACGACGGTGCCGTTTCCTTCGAGACCATCTTCCCCGGCTTCTACGACGGCCGCACCAACCACATCCACTTCAAGGTCCGTCTCGAAGGTCACCGCCAGGGCGACACCTATGCCGCCGGCCACACCGCCCACATCGGCCAGCTCTTCTTCCCCGAGTTCTGGAACCTCAAGCTCATGACCCGCGCCCCCTACGCCAACCACCACATCCACCGCACCACAGAAGGCGAGGACAACGTCTTCAACCAACAGCACGGCTCCGCAGCCATCGCCAACCTCATCCAAACCAACCCCCAGCACATCGAGCAAGGCCTCTACGCCCAACTCCGCATCTCGGTCGACCCCACCGCCACCCCCAAACCCATAGCCGGCGGCGGCCCCCGACCACCCAGAGACTAGAACACCCAGAGACTAGAAAGAGACAGTTCCATCCTGTCTCAAGCCCACCGTAGACCCCTGTCGCCCAACCAGCCACAGGGGCAATCAGCCTTGATCGCTTTTATCAATCTTGATCAACTCAGGCCGTTCGCCAGCACAGTCACGAATAAAAGAGGATCAGCACAGATTAGACTCTCCCCATGAGACTCATTGCAGCCCTCAGCCTCCTCCTGGCCGCCACCGCAGCCCATGCCCAGTTCGACCTTGAAGAGTCCCACACCACCGCCAGCCTCCGCGGCGTGGACGCCCTCGGCGACGGAGTAGCCTGGGCCAGCGGCACCAACGGCACCATCCTGCGCACCGAAGACGGTGGCTATCTCTGGCAGCCCTGCACCATCCCCACGGGCGCAGAGAAGCTCGACTTCCGTGGCATCCAGGGCTTCGACGCAAACACCGCCGTCGCCATGGCCAGCGGGCCCGGCACCGCCAGCGCCGTCTACAAGACCACCGACGGATGCCAGACCTGGAAGCGCGTCTTTACCAACCCTGACGCCAAGGGATTCTTCGACAACATCCACAAGGTCACCTCCAAGCAGATGTACATGATGGGCGACCAGGTCGACGGCCAGTTCACCGTCTTCTTCAGCCCTGACCGTGGCGACACCTGGAGCATCGCCGATGATCCAGGCCGCGAAGCCGACAAAGGCGACGGAGGCTTCGCCGCCAGCAACTCCGGCCTCACCGCAGTCGGCTCGACCATCTACTTTGTTACCGGCGGTTCAGCCGTCGCCCACGTCTACAACACCTACGGCAAGTGCGATCCAGGCGCGGCACAAGGAGCAAGCTGCCCTCTCGCCTGGCAGAAGACCGGCCTGCCCCTCGCCGCCGGTAACTCCGCCTCCGGTGCCTTCTCCATCGCGGGCAGAACGACAGCGGGCATGTCCGGTAAGCTCTCCGCCGTCCTCGTCGCCGTAGGCGGCGACTACCAGAAGCCCGACGCCACCGCAGGCACCGCAGCCTGGTCCAAAGACGGTGGCAAGACATGGACCGCCGCCACGACCATGCCCCACGGCTACCGCTCCGCCGTCGTCTTCGATAGCGCCACCCAGTCCTGGCTCACCGCAGGCCCCAACGGCACAGACATCTCCTTCGATGACGGCAAGACCTGGAAGCCCGTCGCCGGCCCCACCGCCGACTCCTGGAACGCCCTCTCGCTACCCTTCGCCGTAGGCCCCAAGGGTCGAATCGGGAAACTGCGCGCCGGCGTCCTCAAACCCTGATTTTTTTGTGGTCGATTTGTGGTCAATTTGTGGTGAGTGTGTGGTGATTTGTGGTGCATAAAATCATCAACTCGGGGAGGGATCTGCGGCGCTGATTTCGTCGTCAGATTCGTTGTGATGGACATGCAAAACAGCCGGTTCTGGAGCAGCCTTGACCGCTGCCGGCAGCACATATTCGTTCACTAGAGAGTTCACAAACTGCGTCGTCTCCGGCATCAATCCCGCCGTCCTAGCCATCAGCCAGGCCTGCGGGCTGATCGTGATCTCCGCCCGTCCAGCGTTCACCGCGCTGAAGATCCGGTTCGCCGCATACTCGGAAGTTACTGAAAGCAGGGGAGTTGTAGCCGCAGTCTGAAACCACTGCTTTTCCTTCTCCACGTCCCCGACGAACTGCGCATGCACCTCGCCCCCCGTCCGCATCAACCCCGGACACACCGTCGTCACCCGCACACCCTTGCTCCGAACCTCCGCATGAAGCCCTTGCGAGAAACCCGTCAAAGCAAACTTGGCAGCCGAATAAGGCAGCATATGCGGCACCGCCAGCTTGCCCCCAATCGAAGAAATGTTCACAATACTCCCCGACTTTCTTGCCAACATATGCGGCAACACAGCCTGGCATAAGTACAACGCAGCAAAGAAGTTAGTAGCCATAGCCCGCTCATAGGCCTCGATGGTCTGATCCTCCACCGCCCCCACCTCAATAATTCCAGCATTATTCACCAGCACATCCACCCGCCCAAACGTCCGGATTGCCGAGTCAATCAGCGCCCCACACTGATTAGAATCAGTAAGATCGCACGCAATCAGTAGAATATCGTCCTCATCCGTCACATCCCTGGAACGCAAAATCTGATCCCGAGCAAGCTCCAGATCATCCTCGGAACGAGCCGCCAAAACCAGCTTAAGTCCTGCCTTTCCAAGACGATGCGCGATCGCCAGCCCCAGACCCCGCGATCCACCAGTAATAATCGCCACCTGCCCCCAGCGCAAACGGTTTTCGGAAGGAATAAGCGCATAGGCCGCCGCAGCGGCGAGCGAGGTCGCGATGATCTGCGTAGCGTAAAAGGCAGTCGATTTCTTCATATTCAGTGAGATGCGCCCCACACCTTACCCGGTGACCGAATCCCGCGCGGTGAAGTAAGCTCTCTTCATACGGATATGGCGACCAAGCGTAAATCACGGGGCGGGTACATGATCTCGGTGGTGGCCGAGATGTATGAGATTCACCCGCAGACCCTGCGCATGTACGAGCGCGAAGGTCTCCTCAGGCCCAGCCGATCTGAAGGAAACACAAGGCTTTACACCGACGAAGACCTCGAACGCCTGGAGTTCATCCTCAATCTCGCCCGCGATTTAGGCGTGAATATCGCCGGAATCGCCATCGTCCTGCAGATGCGGGAGCGTATGGAAGAGATGAACCGGCAGATGCAGGGCTTCGTCGATTACGTGCGTGAAGAGATGCTGACCAGAATCAACCAGCAGCAGAATCCGGGAGCCGGCCTGGTTCCATTGCGACGGGCGGGGCTGGTCCCAATCAAGGGCACCGTCAAAGATGTTCTGAAGGCACCCAAAAAGAAGTAGGGCTGCGTTCGGTAGACTCATCTTGAGGGTTTGTCTGCGATGGGTTGGTTGTTGCGCGTGCTGTTCTATGTGGCGTTGGCTGGGTCAGTCACGTCTTCCATCTACTGTCTGATGGTCGTGGCTGCGGCCGTCCGTTTCGGTCTGCGTAAGCGGCGCGATGAGCGTGCGTCCGAGGACTTCCTGCCTCCGTTGAGTGTGTTGAAGCCGCTGCACGGAACTGAGCCGGGCATGGAACGCAACCTGGAAACGTTCTTCGAGCAGGACTACCCCAGCTTCGAGCTCCTATTCTGTGCTCGTCATGCGACAGATCAAGGATTGATACTCGCGGAGCGGGTGGGACAGCGCTATCCGCAGGTGAACGCGAAGTACGTGACCTGTGGTGAGCCCATGCCGAAGTTTCATAACGCCAAGGTCTTTTCATTGGAAAAGCTGGATTCGGTCGCAGCGCATGAGCTCTACATTACGAGCGATGCCGACGTTCGCGTTGCTCCGAACTACCTCCGGCGCATGGTGCAGAACCTCAAAGACCCCAAGCTTGGCATTGCCTCCTGCGTATACCTGGGGACAGCTTATGGCGGGGAGGGATCGAGCTTTGCGGCCAAGCTGGATGCTGTGGGCAAGAGCGTGGAGATGACCTCCGGCGTGCTGGTGGCGGACATGCTTGAAGGCACGAAGTTCGCTCTTGGGGCGACGATGGCTGTGCCGAAGAAGAGCTTTCAGGCGGTGGGCGGATTTGCAGAGTTAGGGCAGTTTTATGCGGATGACTTCGAGTTGGGGAACCGCCTGGCCAAGCAGGGGCAGGGCGTCAAGATGGCGACCCACATCATCAAGCTGATGGTGCAGGACACACCGTTCTGGCTTTCGTTTCGGAACCAACTGCGCTGGATGCAAAGCACGCGCCGCTCGCGGCCTTGGGGGCACCTGGGGAGCGGGCTGACTTTTGCGATGCCGTTTGGGCTGCTCGGACTGGTGTGGGGGCTGGCATCCGGGCATGCGTTGGCCGGCGTGCTTTGGCTGCTTGGCCTGGTGGTCAACCGCTGGCTGCAGGCCGGGACGATCCTTGGCGTGATGGGCGATCCGGACTGGCTGCGCAACGTGGCCATCTATCCGCTGCGAGATATGCTTGGCAGCATGCTTTGGCTCGGCAGCTATGGTGGCGAAAAGTTCTACTATCGCGGGAAGATCTATACGCTCAAGCCGGGTGGACGCGTTGAGGCGCCGGAGTAGCACTTCGTGCTGTCCTGGGCTTCGCACGGCGCTCCCGCTGGTCGCGAAATAGATCTAGTGATTGGTCAGAATGGTCTTGCCGCCTGCAGAGGCCAGGGTGTGAACCGGTCCGAAGGCTGATAGCTCCTGGGTGCGAGGCGCGGGGTTGTACGTCAGGATATAGAGGCGACGGGGGGTGCTCCAGAGGGTGTGGAGGGTCTGGTTGGTCTCGAAGATGGGTGGGGCATCCGGCCAGAAGCTGCCGAACCATGGACCGTTCACGCGGCCTTCGACCAGGTGGACCGGCTGTCGGGTGTAGAAGAGCAGGGTAGAGCCGGCGGTAAGTTCGCCATCGATCAGGATGAGGTCGTCTGGTCTGGGGGATTGCTGGGCGGTGAGGATTGCCTCAGAGAGGCCCTTGGAGCCAAGGATGGGGTTGAAGCGGACAAGGCCTTCGTGCGCGGCTAGCAGGACGACTGTCATTCCGGCTGCGAGTGTCAGGTTTGCGGCGTGGGAGTGGGACTTGCGGCGAAGGAGATAGCTCGCCGGACCGAGGATCAACATGCCGATCGCGGTGAGGGCGAGGGGCAGACGGAAGAAGCCCATCGCGGGGCCGGTCAGATCGAAGAGATGGCCGAGCGAAAGGTTGTAGTTGGCGACGTTCTGGGTGAGGACGGTGAAGAGGTCGGCCTGGGGGGCGGGGTGGGGGGCTGTGAGGGCGTAGAAGGCGCAGATGATGGCTACGAGGCTCGCCAGGGGCACGAGGAAGCGGGCGTGCCAGGTTAGGTTGCTGCGGGTGTTGCGGGCTAACTGGCCTCCGGCCATCAGGGCCAGGGCTGGGAGGGCGGGGAGTTGGTAGTACTCCTGGCGGCTCGATAGGGTGAAGAAGATCAGGACGATGAGAGCCCAGAGGGTGACGGTGAGGGCGGCCTCGCGCTGGCGGATGGTGACCTCGATGCGGTGGCCGAGTTGCTCGCGGATGGTTGCGATGGCCCCGGGGAGAAAGGTCGTCCAGGGCATGATCCAGATTGCGGCGTAGAGCCAGAAGAGCCAGACGGGCGTCTGGCCGTAGTCGTGCGGGATGCGCTTGCCGAGGAAGCGTGCGAAGTGTTCGTTGTAGAGGTAGAACCAGGCCCACCCCGCCTTCTGCGGGAGGCCCAGGCCGGAAGGCATGGGGATGGCGGGGTTGCGGAGGGCGGCCATTACGTGCCAGGGGAGGGCTATGGCGGCGAAGACGAGGGTGCTCGGGATGAGGTGGAGCTTGGGGAGGGCGCGGAACTGGCGGGTAAGGAAGAGGTAGAGCAGGACGAAGAGGATGGGGAAGACGATGCCGATGAGGCCCTTGGTGAGGAGATTGAGGGCGAGCGTGGCGGCGAAGAGGAGGCTCGGGATGAGGGCGGAGCTGGTCTTCACTCTATCCAGAGCGATGAGGAAGAGGTGGACGGAGAGGGTCATCCAGAGGGCGATGAGGATGTCCGGTATGTAGAAGCGGGTGTAGAGGTAGGGGCCTATGGCGGTTGCGAGGGCAAGGGAGCTATAGAAGGCACCTCGGTCGGATTCGGGGTAGAGGCGGCGGCCCAGGGCGTAGACGGCTAACAGGAGAGCGAGGACGGCTAAGGCGAGGGGGATTCTGCCGGCCCAATCTGTTTCTCCCAGGACCCGCATCGATAGCGCGGCCATCCAGTACATGAGGGGGGGCTTGTCGAAGAAGCGGATGCCGTCGATGTAAGGGGTGACGTAGTCGTGGCGGTGGAGCATCTCGCGTGCGATCTCGAGGTAGACGGAGTCTACGTCGTCGAGGAGCCCCGGCGTGAAGAGTCCTCCGACCTGGAGGATGAGCCAGAAGAGGACGATGGTGGCGATGGATCGGGTGCGAATCTTTAGTTCGTTCACGAGTGGTTTTGGTCTCTGGGTGATTGTATTCGTGGCCTTGACCCCTACCCGGGTAAAAGTACCCAAAGTCTTCAAAGGAGGTGACTTAGGTCTGGACTTCAGGCTCCGGGCCGATCATGAGCCACCGGACAAATCAGGGTGTAAGTGGGCGGTCGGTGAGGAGCTGTTTTCCGCTGGTTTGCTGGAGGAGGAAGGCACCTGAGAGGTGGGGGAGTTTGGACTGGAGTTCAGCGGGGACGAAGAGGATCTTGCGGGGGCCTTGGCCCCATTGGGCTGTTAGGTCGGCGTTGGAGAGGAAGAGATGCGGCGCGTCGGGGAAGGTGCTGCCGAAGAGCAGGGAGGTGGAACGGCCTTCGACAAGCTCAACCGGATGGCCCAGGTAGAAGGGGATGGAGGAGCCTAAGGCCTGGTCGCCGTAGAGGAAGATCTGGGTGTCTGGGGTGATCTTCCCGGTGTGTTCGAGGTGCTGGATGGTCTGGGCCATGTCGGCTGAAGAGAGGAGCGGGGCGAAGCGGGCGAGGGCGAGGTTGGCGCTGAAGAGGAAGGCGGCGGCGGTGAAGGAGATGGTGGTGGTCGCGGCGAGGTGGCGGCGCTGCATGCGGAGGTGCCAGGCGAGGAGTGGGCCGAGGAGGAGCGCCAGAGCGGCCAGGACGGCGGGCAGGCGGAGCGCGGCGAAGGCGGAGCCGGTGAGATCGTAGAGGTGAGAGGTGGCGAGGGTGTAGCCGCCGACGTTGCGGTGTGCCAGGAGTGTGCCGATGTCCGGGTTGTAGGGCAGGTGGCGCGAGGTCCAGAGGCCGAAGCAGAGGGCGAGGGCGGCGATTGTGCCGAGCGCGGTGAGGCTGGCGTGGGCGAAGGTGATCCAGCGCCGGGCCTCAGGGTTGGTGGAGTAAGTCTGCTCGGCGCGGGTGATGGTGGCGGCGATGAGGAGCAGGATCGGCAGGTAGGCCGGGAAGGTGTAGTACTCCTGGTTGGTGGAAAGAGAGAAGAAGAGGAGGACGATGGCGGCGAAGAGGCTGAGGAGCAGGATTGAACGCTGCTGCGGGTCGATGCGGTGGAACGGGGATTGAGGGAGATCGGCGCGTTGACGTCGAGTGACAATCCAAAAAATGCAAAAGATCAGGACGATCAACGCTCCAGCGGTGAAGGAATCAAGCCTGAATGCCCTGGCGACTTCCAAAATCGCGCCAACTCCGAGTGCGATGCAGACAATTAAAAAGGTCTTAGCCGTCGCGGAGACCTGTATGTATCCGGTCAGCGTTTCCACCTGATGCCTATATCGACGGTTGAGCGCAGTGATGCCAAGGGGCAGAAAGAGGCTCCAGGGAAAGAGCCAGACCAGGTGCTGGAGCCAGAAGGCGTAGCCGGGAAGCTTGTTGTAGTCGTGGGGGAAGCGGCGGCCGAGGAAGCGGAGAACGTGCTCGTTCCAGAAGTAAAACCAAAGAAAGCCTTGATGGTCGGCGGTGGCCGGGTTGCTCAAGGCTGCGAGGATGTGCCAGGGGGCGGCGATGGCGAAGAAGATCAACAAGCCGGTGAAGGGTTTGAGGCGGCACCAGTCGGACCACGTCGCCGTCAAGGTGAGGTAGGCGATGGTGGTGGCGAAGAAGAAGAGTAGGGCTACGAGGCCTTTAGTCAGGACCGCCAGAGCCAGGACGGACCACATGACGTAGGGATAGAAGTGTGGGCCGGCGTACCAGGCTATGGACGGGCGTTCGGTCTCCGGGGAGGTCTGTGCTGGTTCCAACCCACGTCCCAGAGTCGGGACATGGGGCACCCGGTTGTTCTCATTCAAGGGGCTTGGCTCAAGAGACTTCAGGAAGGCGAAGAGGGCTGTGCAGAGGAAGAGGGAGAGCAGGACTTCGGGGATCAGGATTCGGGTGAAGAGGAAGATGCCGAAGGACGTGAGGGTGGCAATGGAGGTGTAGAAGGCGGTTCGTGCGCCGAAGGCCTGGTTGGCCCAGCGATGGCCCAGCAGAACCAACAGCGCTACGGCGAGTGCCAGCGGGAGGTGCGCGGCGAAGGTGTTGAAGCCGAAGAGGCGGAGGCTGAGGGCGGTGATCCAGTAGGGAAGGGGCGCCTTTTCAAGGTAGCGGATGCCGTCTACGTGCAGGGTGACGTAGTCGCCGGTGGCGAGCATGGCGCGTGCGGCCTGGGCGTGGGTGGCGTCGGCGTCGTCCAGCAGCGGCGGGGTGAAGAGGCTGGTACAGAAGATGAGGAGCCAGAGGCCGGAGAGAATGAGGGCCGCGTTGCGGGGGCGAGGGCCGCCGGCAAAGGAGGTCGCAAGGATGGAGAAGTGAGGCTTTGAAGGGTCTGAGGTCATGGCCGCTGATGCTTAGACAGAATACCTTGGCGGCGGGGGCGTTGTAGAGAAGGCGTAACGCGGAATAAGAGGGATGGAACGGATTAAGACGGATTGATGCTGATTGGCTGGGGTGCGATTCCCTCACGAACGGATTGAGTTGATAAGGATTGATCAAGGCGATCAAGGCTGATTGATGCGGGTGCCGGTCTGGGCGCACGTATGCTGAATAGGTTGGGTTTGTGAGTTGCTTTCTTAGTCAGGAGCATCGGATACGTATGCCTACTTTTGCTGCAATTGATATCGGGTCAAACTCGTGCCGGCTGAAGATTGCGTCGGTGGTGCAGCACAAGCTGAAGACGCTGCATGAGGATCGTGAGGTAACGCGGCTGGGTGAGAGCGTGTTCCAGACGGGCGTCATCTCGCCTGAGGCGATGGCGGATACGGTGAAGGCGCTGAAGCGCTTTCGCAAGGCCTGCCAGACGCATGTGTGCGACAAGGTGCGCGTAGTGGCGACGAGCGCGATGCGCGATGCGCGAAACTCGCAGGCGTTCCGGGAGTGGGTGAAGTCTTCCACGGGCTGGGATGTGGAGATCATCTCCGGACTGGAAGAGGGTCGGCTGATCCACCTGGGGGTGGTGACGTACGAGCCGGGAGCCAAGGGGCGGGTGGTGCTGATCGACCTGGGCGGCGGAAGCTGCGAGGTGACGCTGTCCGATGGCGGCCGGGTGAAGGAGATGGTGAGCCTGCCGCTGGGTGCGGTGCGGTTGCAGCAGGAGTTTCTGCAGCAGGACCCTCCGGCGAAGGAGGATGTGGGGCGGCTGAAGCAGTTTATCGACCGTGAACTGAAGCGGGCGGAGAAGCGGCTGGGGCATCCGCAGGTGCAGCTTGTGGTGGCGACCTCCGGGACGGCGGCGGCGCTGGCAGAGGCCAGTGTGGCGATGGGGATCGGCAAGGTGCCGGTGAAGAAGACGGTGCCGAAGGGCTTTGAGAAGGTGAAGGTGATGGAGGCGGCGACCGAGGATGTTCGGCGGCTGGCGGATAAGCTGCTGAAGCTGAACAACACGCAGCGGGCTGCTGTTCCGGGGATCAATGCTCGACGCAGCGAGATCATTGTGGGCGGCGCGCAGGTCTATGCAACGCTGTTGGAGCGGTTTGGGTTCAAAGGCTTTCGCTACTCGCCGCTGGGGCTTCGGGACGGGATGCTGGCGCAGATGCTGGGTGAGGTGGACCTGCGTGCGGAGGTTCACGCCAAGATCGAAAGTGAGCGCTGGAGCGGGGTGCTGGAGGTCTGCAAGCGGTACGGGATCGACCAGAAGAAGGCGGAGCCGGTGCGGGCGCATGTGGTGCAGTTGTTTGACTCGCTGCAGCGGGTGCATGAGCTGCCGATGGAGTACAGGCTGTGGGTGCAGGCGGCGGCGATGATGCAGGAGGTGGGCAAGTTCATGAACCACCAGGGGCATCATCGGCATACGCAGTATATTGTGGCGAACTCTGAGATCTTTGGGTTTTCGCCGGAGCAGCGGCTGATTGTGAGCGCGATTACGCGATACCTGGGCAAGACGCGGCCGGATGCGATGGATCGCACCATGCGTCTGCTGCCGGTGGAGGAGCACCAGAACGTTCAGCGCGCGGTGGTTCTGCTGCGGCTGGCGGCTGCGCTGAATCAGGACAGGGCGAGCGCGGTAGTGGGGCTGAAGACGACCGTCTATCCGAAGCGGATTGTCATGGATATCCTGCCAGGCCGCGGCGGCGCGGCGCTGGAAGGATGGGCTCTGAAGAAGGAGGCGAACTACTTTCGCGAGGTCTTCCGGCGGGAGCTCTTCGTCGAAGTGGCGTAGAGGGCGCGGATGGTGCGGGGGTCCAGCAGCGACTGCAGGGTGGCGGGGCCGCGGGTGATGGAGAGGCGGGCCAGCGAACCTTTGCGCAGGCGGATCTTGGGTGCGGTCTCCTGACCGGGAGCCGGTTGTGCGGCTTGGCGGACGAGGAGCGAGCTTAAGAACTGCTGGAGGTTCGGATTGTGCCCGACGAGGAGTAGGTTTTCGCGGCCGCGGCACTCGGTGAGCAGGCGCTCGAAGTCAGCGACGGTGGCCTCTGGCGCGAGGCCATTCGAGAGCAGGATCTTGGCCTCGTAGCCGGTCTCCGTGGCGACGAGCTGCGCGGTCTGGAGGGCGCGCTTGAGCGGGCTCGAGACGACGAGATCGAAGTTGATCTTGAGTGCGTTGAGGGTGTGGGCCAACTGGAGACAGTGCTGCTTGCCTTCCTTGTCGAGCGGCCGCTTCAGATCGAGGAGAGGATTGACGCGCTTGGTGCCTGCGCTGGCATGCCGAAGGATAAACAAATTCATAATCTGTTAACAATTATAAATCGGACGTGAGGTCTTGCGAGCTACATGACCTAGGTGGTGGGCGGGTCGTGGTGGAAGACTCCGGGGTCGGGCTCGTCGAGCGAAGGCGTCGCTGGCTCGGGGTTGGGCTGGGCGTCCAGGTGCTGGGGCGCGGGGTAGGGGATGGGGTCGGGCTCATCGTCTACGGGGTCCGGGAAGAAGACGGGTGGGGGCAGCGGAGCGGCGATCTTGGGGATTGGCAGGGGATGGTCGAAGGCGAGGGTGGTCTCTGCGCCGCGCTGCCAGAAGCGCGTAAAGAGCATGATGAAGAGGCCGAGCTGGGCGACGAGGAACATGGGCCAGACACGGGGCTGCGCCAGCATGTGCATCGCGAGGCGGGCGGTGAGGAAGAGGGCGAGGAAGCCGACGACGGCTAGGCTGAGGAAGCTGCCGAGGGCTCGGAAGAAGTTGAGCCGGAGGGTGCGGAGGGCGGGGAGCAGGACGCGGTGGACGCGGCGGTCGGGACGGCCGGTGGGGCGGAGCTGATCGCCGAGGAAGAGAGTGTAGACCTCGACGAGGTCGAAGTAGAGCCGGATGATGGCGGCGACGATGGCGATGATGAGCCAGCCGGCAAGTTTTTCGTAGATAGCGGCGACGCCTACGGTGGTGTCGTCGACGTGGGTGGACCAGACGGTCTGGATGGCGAGCAGTGGGCCGAGGATGACGGCGGAGACGATGAGCGTGAAGACGGCGATGCGGACGAAGCGCCAGAAGCGCTGGAAGCCGATGCTGAGGAGGATGGAGAGGCGGGCGGGGGCCTCGGTCTGGTAGCAGAAGAGGGTGCCGGGGACCAGGAGGAAGTAGATGAGGACGTAGAAGGCGGGGCCGATCATGCCGGCGAGGCCGGTGGAGGGTGCGTCGCGGTTGACGCGCTCGATGGCGGCGGCGACGACGCCGAGGTCAAAGGCGGTGGTGAGGCGCTGGGCGCCGAGGGAGTGGCCGAGGATATCGTTGAGGCCGGCGTTGAAGCGGATGGAGAAGAGCAGTGCGAGGCCCAGGTTGAAGACGTAGGTCCAGACGACCGCGCGGGGCCGGCTGAGGGTGATACGGAGACCGTGGAGAAGCATGGAACGGCGTTGCGCCATAGGGGTTCCTCTGGTGATGCGAACTAGACGAGCCAGCCTGCGAGTTGTGAGGCGAACTGAAGTGCGCTCGCGTAGATGTTGGTCAGCTTGTGGGCGGGAACGTGGTTCGCCTTGGTGGTGTAGCTGTCGTTGAAGTGATCGCGGTCCAGGCTGACGGTGTGGTCGGGGTCGAGCTCGGCGGAGAGGACTTTGGAGCCGCGGGTGTAGGTGAAGGTGTGCCAGCGGTCGTTGATATCGTGGGTGCAGTCCCAGGTCTCGCGGAGCTTGGTGCCGTCTTCAAAGACGATCTCGACCGTGACGGGGAGCTGGAAGTCCCCGAGCCGGTGGAGGGTGACGGTATCGAGAAACTGGGTCTGGCCGTGCTCGGCCTTCCACCACTGTGCGGGGTCTGAGGTGACCTTGTCGACGGCAAAGTCGAGGATGCGGGTGCCGTAGACGGCCTGGTTGAAGAACGGCCGGAGGGTGGAACCTACGTTGATGTTGGGCTGGCCGGGGGTGTTCATGACGGCCTGGTATTGGCCGAGGTTGACGCCGGCTCCGATGAGGCTGTTGGGCTGCGCGGTCAGGCCGTAGAGCTGGGTGGAGGGCTGGGTTGCAGTCGGTGAGGTTCCGGGAATGGAGGCCAGGGCTGTGGCCTTGCCGCGCTTGATGGCGACATCTTCGATGGTGTGGAGGAAGTCTTCCGAGGTGGGGTGGGTGAAGCGATAGCGCATGAAGTAGGTGCGCATGGCCTCGTCCATGGTGTCGCGGCCGACGATGCCTTCAAGCGTCTTGAGGAGGGTGGCGGTCTTGCCGTAGGTCACGCCGCCGTAGGAGGCTGCGTTGCGGAACTGCCAGGCGTGGCGGGTGACGGGGTCGTAGTCGGGCTCGCTGATGTACTGCAGGTACTGGAGCTCGGCGTCGCCGGCGTTGGCCCAACGGTGCTGGAAGAAGCTGGTGCGGGGGCCAAGGATCGCGGCGAGAACGTTGACCTCGGTGTAGGAGTTGATGCCTTCGTCGAGCCACGCGTCCTCAAACTCGTTGGTGGCGACCATGCCGTACCAGTACTGATGTCCGAACTCATGCTCGGCGGTGAGCTCGGTGACGTGGCTTGGGTCCCAGACGTTGGTGTCGCCGGTGACGAGCGTGGGGTACTCCATGCCGCCGATCTGCGAGTCGGGTTCGGGGTCGATGAGGGTGAGGACCTTGTAGGGGTAGGGTCCGTAACGCTTGTCGAACTGGTCGAGCGAGGCGAGGAGGATCTTGAGGTAGCGCTGACCGGCGTCGGGATGGGCGGCAAGCGCCAGGACGTGGACCTGCACGGGGCCGAGCGAGGAAAGAAAGGTGCCGTCGGTGACCGTGAAGTGCGGGCTGGCGGCGAAGGCGAAGTCGCCGATGTCTTCGCCGTAGAAGCTCAGGGTTTTGGTGCCGTCGGAGTTGGCCTGGTCGCCGGTGGGCACGCCGGAGGCACCGACGGTGAAGCGGCGCGGCAGCGTCAGGCGGACATTGAAGGTGGCGAAGTCCGAGAAGAACTCGGTGGTGGAGTGGTACTGGTGGCAGTTCCACGCACCGTGCCAGAAGACGCCGAGCTTGGGGTACCACTGGCCGCCCATGAGGAAGTCGCGCTTGTAGCCGTTGCGCGCGATGGACTCCGGAAACTGGTCGTGGAAGGCGATGTGGAAGGTGATGGAGTCGCCGGGTGCTAGGGGCCGGGGCAGAGCTATTTCAGCGACGGTGTGGTCGTTCTGGTTGTTGTCGTCAGGAGCGGTGAAGTGCATGGACTTGGTGAGATCGCCCATGCCGTCCGCCGCGATGCTGGCGATGGTGATGCCCCCGAGCTTCTTCGCGGGATAGTCATTGGCGGATTCGGAATCGCGGATGCCTCCGCCGAAGTGAGTCTCGGACGTAAAGGAGGACTCAGGCCGGAAGGCGTTGAGATAGAGGTGGAAGGGGAAGGTGGTGAGGGGCTGGCCGGTGAGGTTCTTGTAGGTCAGGGTCTCGGTCGCGTCCAGGGCCTTCTTGTCCATGTCCACCTTGGCGTCGAGATTGTAGGCGACGACGCGCGTGGAGAGAGGCGTTGGAGAGTTGGTGGCGATGCTCTGGGCGTGACCGGGTTTGGCTGCGAAGGCGACGAAAAGGAGGGTCGCGGCGGTGAAGAGAGGTCGCATGAGCCGATTCTATGTTGGGAGCGCAGTTTCGGGGAGTGTTTTGTGCGACATGGGGAGTACATCGTTTGGGGCAGAAGGACAGAGAGAGGCAGGGACGGGCAGTGGTGGTGCAGTGGTGAGGCAGTCAGGGTTGGGTCCAGAGTTCGGTGGTGAGGAGGCCGAAGAGGCGATGGTGCTGGGCAATGCGGTGGAGGCCGGCGGATTGGAAGGCTTGCGCAAAGTCCGGGAGTTGGGTGGGGCGGAGGTTGGTGAGGACGCGAAAGGCCAGGTAGAGGGCGCGTATGTAGAGCCGGGCGGGCCAGTGCAGGAGGCCGGGTGGGATGCGGAAGTCGGAGACCAGCCAGAGGGCTCCGGGTTGCAGGGTGGGGACGAGGCGGAGGACGAGCGAGTCGAGTTCGGGCTGGGTGAGGCAGTCGAGCAGGAAGTGCGTGACGACGAGATCTGGTGCGGCGGTGGGGGTGAGGGTCAGGACGTTCTGCTGGTGGGTGGTCAGGCGGGCGGCGAAGGGTTGGGCGCGTTTACGGAGGAGCGCAAGCATGGCGGGGCTGAGATCGACCGCATCAGCCTGTAAGCGGAGGTTCTGGGCCAGAAGCGCGGCGGTGAAGCGTCCGTCGCCGTCACCGAGGATCAGGGCGCGGATGCAGTCTTTGAGAGCCGGAAGATGGTGCAGGCGGGTCTTCTGGAGGAGCGGTCCCAGCGTGAGGTACTCCAGCCAGCGGTAGGGGCGGGCGAGGAGGTCGAAGTTCGGCTCGTTCGTCATACCTTCCAATGCTGGAACGGGATGAAGAGGAGCGGCGTGAGAAGGACGAAGTCTGCGGCGGCTCTCAGGGCTATGCGGGAGGCTGGGCGGGTTTGATGGAGCAGCCTGAGCAAGCTCGCGGAGAGAGCGATGGCCATTAAAAGGGGCGAAAATTCGTTGTGCTGAAGGACTGCAAGGAGAAAGGCGACGAAGGTGAGGATCGGTGCAAGCAGCGTGAGAGAGTGAAGGGCAACGCGTGTCGTTGGGTGTGCGGTCGCGGTCACGCTGGGCGTGGGGTGCTCCCAGGCGTAGATGAAGAGGCAATTCAGGCTGCAAAGCGCGGCGAAGAGGATGGCGGGCAGTAGCAATGAAAGCCGAAGCGCGGGTGCGCGGGAGACCGTGGGGATGAAGGTCGCGGCGGCAAAGAAAACCCCGACGGCGATCTCCTTGGGCAGGCGGCCGGGCTTTCCGCCATGCAGCACGGGAGCGGCATGGATGAGGACAAACCAGGCGAAGAGGAGACTTCCCGCGATGAGGTAAAGCCGGATGGCCTCGGCGGGGATGGTCAGGAGCAGGGGCGCGAGAGCCAGGGAGCAGACGAGGATGACGATGCGGAAGAGCTTGCGGTGCTTGTGATGGAAGAGGTGGCGGGCTTCCAGATCGGACGGCACGGCGCTCTCAAGCTGCTGCGCGTCGAGGAGACGATCAGCCGCATACAGAATCCAGACCGCGAGGAACATGGCCGCAACGGAGCTCAACGGCAGGCTGATATGGGCGCTGCGTGCCACGAACCACGTCCAGAGGGCTGCGACGGTCGGGGCATCGAGCGAAAGCAGGTGCCAGTAAATCAGGGGAGCTTCAAACGCGGTCCGGGCGATGGTTCGAGAGGGGGCATCGACGATGGTGGTCATGGATGCGCCCCTCTCCTGGTTATGCGCCAGGTTCGCTCGCCCCGGCGGCCCAGAAGGCGGGGTCGAGATCGGCAAAGATGCTGTCCCGTTGCTCGATTGCCGCGAGACGACCGCTCTGGTGTTCGTTGAGCTGACCGTCCGCTGAGTAGGCCTCCCAGATGCCCTTCAGCTCCAGGTACTGGTCGTTGTGCGTCATGAAGCGGAGCTCGGCGTAGTCGCGTGCGGCCCCGGTGGTGATGAGGAACTGCCAGTCGGAGGATTCTAGCAGCAGAAGCTCGCGGCACAGCTGCTGGACGATGCGGGTGGCGAGTTCAGAGCTGCGCCACTGGCTGCCGGTGCAGACCTGGCGGACGTAAAGCTCGGCCGGGTAGATGTGGGTGTAGGTCCAGGAGGTTTCGGGGTTGAGCCAGACCTCGTTGGTGCCCTCCGCGCCCCAGGAGCCTTCATGCATGGCGATAGAGCCGGCGCGCGGATACTGGTCGAGATACGTGGAGCAGGTGGTGAGCTCGAGGCCTGTGGGGTAGTCGTGCAGGGTACGAGCGACGGCTTCAAGCCACTGCGGACCTTCAAACCACCAGTGGCCGAAGAGCTCAGCGTCGAACGGCGCGCAGAGGATGGGCGGGGGAGCATCCGGAGCAGAACCCTTCCGAGCCTCCGCCAACGCCTCATGGATGAGGTGAACGAAGTGCGAGGCGTGGCTTTGGATGCGGGCCGCGGCGTCCTGCGGGTAGTATGGCTCCTTGTTGCCCATATCGACCTGCGGACCGGTGACGCGCCAGTAGCGATGACCGCCGGGCCAGCGCTTCTTATGGAAGTCGAGGTAGTTGCTGTCGCCGGGGTATCCACTTTCGCCGGACCAGACCTGGACGCCGGTGCGCGGGTCGCGCGGGAAAACGGTGACTGTATTCTGGGTGGCTTCGTTGTTATAGGGTGTGACGTAGTAAGGCTGATAGAGGGAGCGAGGGTCCTGTGGGGTGATGCGGGGATGGGTGGCGAGGTGGCGGTTGCCGCCGCTGTAGGGCGAATCGATCTGGGCGGACTCCTCGACGAGATGGGTGTCCACGAAGAAGAACTTGATGTCCGACTCGGAGAGCGCCTGCTCGACGCCGATGCGCGTGAAGCCGCCGGCGATGTGCGAGCCGTCCTGGTTGTTTACCGGGTAGTTCCAGTAGCCGGCGGGGCGGTAGCCGCACTCCGGGACCCAGATGCCTTTGGGATGCTCGCCGATGTGGCGTTTATGGGTTGTGACGGCGGTGCGGATCTGCGCGCGGACGCTCTCGTCTGTGCCGAGCAAGGGCAGATAGCCGTGCGTCGCGCAGCAGGTGATGATCTCGATCAGACCTTTTTCGTGGAAGCGGCGGAAGGCTCCGAGGATGCTGCCGTCCAGGGTGTTGAAGTCGTCGAGCGCCTGGGTGAAGAAGCGATGCCAGAAGCGTGCCGTCTCGGCGTAGTGGGACTCGCCGGACTGGGTGAAGAAGGCTTCGTCCTCGCGTGCGGCGACGATTTTGCGGGTCAGATAATTGGGGAACTCGGCCAGGAAGACCGGATGGGCAAGCTGCTCCATCAGCACCGGCGTAATGACGAGATTGCAGTGCAGGCCGATACCATCTTTCTCCAGCCGCCCGAGCACGCGGAGCAGCGGGAGATAGGTCTCGGCGGCAGCTTCGTGCAGCCACTCCAGGCCATGGGGCCATGTGCCGTGGTTGACGACATACGGCAGATGCGCGTGAAGGGTCAGGGTGAGGAAGCCTTCCGGCCGCGGCTTTTCAGATTGGTTCATCAACTCGGAGACCTGCCTTTTTCACTTGGATGCGTGAGGCTGGCTGAACGGCTCAGGGGCAGAGTTCCTTCCGGCCTGAGTCGCCTTGGACGGAAGGAGTTCCCAAACCGGCCCTGCTAATTGCTGGGCCGGTGCTGCAGGGATGGGTCGACGTCCTCGTTGCCGCGGGGGCCGCCGACTCTCACATGGACGGTAATCGGGCTGTCTGTATGGAAGCGGACGACGGTCTCTGACGGAATCTGAACCTGCTGGCCTTTGGTGATGGCGTTTGACCCCGCGCCCAGTCCACCGCCGGTGACGGCTCCGATGGCTGCGCCTTTGCCTCCGCCGAAGATGCCGCCGAGGATGGCGCCTACGGCTGCGCCGCCGCCGGTCTTCTCCGCCGTGTTCTTGCCGCGGCCCTTGCCCTCTACGGAGTAGGGCTCAGAGGTAACGGGCAGGCTGGCGCCACGTGGCCGGACACTGGTCAGCGATACGGTCAGCAGTGAGTTGCCTTTGAAGTGGGCGGCTTCCTGCACTGCGTCGACGCGGCCCGAAACGGCGGTGCCTGCAGGCAGGACCACCTGGTCTTCAATCATGACGTCTGCCGCGAGGGTGCCGCTGAAGGTCTCGCCGGCTTGGGTGGTAGCGCTGTCCAGCGTCTGGGTAATGCGGACGGGAAGCGTGGTCGCGGAGGGAACGGTGACGTCGCGGAAGGTGGGCCGGGGCGGTGGCGGCGGGGGTGGTGGCGCCGTGAAGACCGGTGCCGGCTGGTTGGACGCGACGGGCGGCATCGGGACGTCCTGGGGGAAGTCCCGCTGGACCGGAGCGGACTGGCGCGGCTGCGGCTTGAGTTGGGGAACCATCGCCGTGGGCTTGCGCGATTCAGCCAGGCGGGCCGGCGGCGGCGGCGGCGGGGCGACGACGGTGGCGGTCGGAGCAGGAGCTGCCGGCTGCCCGGCATAAGGAGCGCCGACCTGCAGGTTGTTTACCACACTGCGGACGCCCTGGATGCTGGACGCGTCACGGGAGGCAATGGTCTTCTGCGCGTCGTTGGCGACGGAGCCTGTCAGGGTGGCGACGCCATCCTGCACGGAGCCCTGGATGGGCTGGTTGTTGATGGCAGTATCAGCGATGAGCTGGGCGTTGATGGCGGACGAGAGGGCAGCATCGTCGGGCGCACTGGCCGTGGGCTTCGATTTGCAGCCGCTGAGGCCGGCGGCCAAGGCCGTCGCCAGGACGAGAGTGCGGCAGGTGAGATTAGACATAGTGCAATCCTTTCATACTGTTACAGGATTTGAGAGGCCGGCCGGTGCGCTTAAGAGCGATCGGGTCTCCTGACAGAAGAATCCTCCTCATTGGACTGCCGCGGCGGCGCGAAAGCGCCACTAAATCTTCGTGCGAGTCTCTCTTCGCGCAACCCGATAGGATGGGGGGGCATCTTCCATACTGACGCGCCACGATACGCAAACGCAGTGTGCAAGTCAGCGTGGCCGAGTTTCAACGGTGGATGTAATATCGAGCGATCGCGCAAGCCTTCGCATCTTGAAGAAGAGATCGAACAGGAGAGTTCAAATGTCTGAAGATAACGGAACGAGCGGACTTGGTTGGTTTTTGGCAGGACTTGGCATCGGTGCGCTCGTGGGCGTTCTTTATGCGCCGAAGTCGGGTTCGGAGACGCGCAGCGATCTGATCGCCAGCGCGCAGGATGCAAAGGAAAAGGCAGCGGCGCTGGCACAACAGGGCGTTGATCGCGCCAACGGCTACGTCGACCAGGGCAAGCAGGTTGCCGGCGAGTACGTCGATAAGGGCAAGGAGTACTACGAGCGCGGCCGCTCGCAGTGGACCCAGTATGTCGAGAAGGGCAAGGACCTCGTGCAGGATCAGCAGGACAAGGTTCAGGCCGCCATCGACGCAGGCAAGGAAGCCTATGCCAGCAAGACCGCCGAGCAGGAAGGCTAGTCAGAGCTTCAGCTTTGGGTAGTACGTGTGAGGTGCAGGGGCGGGTCGATCCGTGAGGGTCGGGTATCGCCCCTGCGCTGCGTTAGAGACTGTTTGCGGTATAAAGGCATGTGGCCGAGGCTGAGACCCGGCATAAGAGCGACCTTGGAGATGGGCAGATGGCAATGATGGGTGTGACTGCGTTGGGTTTGGCAGGAACTTCTGCAATGAGCGCGAAGCGCTTGGCGGTGTGGCTGTTGCAGGATTCAATCGACAGCGGGCATACGAAGCTGTTGGAAATCTTCATTGGAATCGCGGCGTTTGCCCTGCTGATGCAGGCGATTGCCGTGATCGTGGTGGCGGCTGCCGGTTATAAAGCGCAGAAACGCGCTATGGAGATTGTGGAAGAGGTACGCGCGAAGGCTTTGCCGTTGATCGACAAGTCGCATGGCCTGGTAGAGAAATCGCAGGCGTTGATGGCTGACCTCACCCCCAAAATTCAGACCATTACAGCCAACGTCGAGCAGGTCTCCACCATCATCAAGGATAAGGTCGTCGAGTTTGAGCCGACCGTTTCTGCTGCCAACGCCACCGTTCAGGACGCCAATGCGAAGACGCATCAGCAGATCATCCGGGTCAACGGCATGGTGACCTCCGCGCTGAACGCCACCGCTGAGCTTGCGAGCACGATTCATGAAGGTATCCGCACACCGGCGCGGGAGATTGCAGGCGTGGTCAGCGGTCTCAAGGCAGGCATCGATTCTCTGATCAGCAAGACGCGCGGCTTCGGAGCAGGCATCAAGCCGAATCCGGTTCGGCGGCCAGGGCCTGTCGTCGTAAAGACGGCCAATCCCTACTACCAGGCAGAGTCCTCGACCTCCGCGCAGGTGAAGGCAGCGGCCTCAGCGTTTGAGCGGGCCGAAAAGTCTGATCTGGACCTGTAGACCGTAACGAAGCTTAGATAATCCAGCCACCCCCGACCACGTCATCTTCCCGATAGAAGATGGCGGCCTGGCCGGGGGTGATTGCACGTTGGGGCTCGTCGAAGATGGCAATGGCGATAGGATCGCCGTCCGGCCCGATGCCGCCGGAGGATAGGGTGGCGGGCTGCGGCTCATGGCGATGGCGGACCTTGGCCAGCACGCGGATGGGTTCAGTAATCTCCGGGATGGAGATCCAGTTGAGGCGATTGGCACGCAGTTCGCGCGTCATCAACTCCGCGTCCGAGCCAACCTGAACCTGGTGCGAGTCGGGATGAATCGCCAGAACGTAGAGCGGATTCGCACTCGTCAACCCGAGTCCCTTGCGCTGTCCTACAGTGAAGTTGTGGATGCCGGTATGACGACCCACGACCTCGCCGGATGAGGTCACGAGTTCGCCGGAGCTGTCCGGAAGCTCCTCGCCCTGCTCATCCAGGTAGGCGCGGAGGAAGGTCTGGTAGTCGCCGCCGGGGATGAAGCATATCTCCTGCGAATCGGGCTTGGCGGCTACATCGAGCCCAGCCTCCGTCGCCATGACGCGCACGGCAGGCTTCTGCATCTCGCCCAGCGGGAACAGGGTATGGGCAAGCTGATCCTGCGTGAGCCCAAACAGGAAATAAGTCTGATCTTTAGACCGGTCGGCGGGGCGCGAAAGGATCCAGCGGCCTGTGGCCTCATCGAAGCGATTACGCGCGTAGTGGCCGGTGGCGATCTTGGTCGCACCCACCTGCCGCGCGGTCAGCAGGAGCTGGTCGAACTTCAGGTGGTTGTTGCAGAGCGTGCAGGGAATCGGCGTGCGCCCGGCGAGATACTCGCTGACGAAGGGCTTGACGACGTCAGCCTCGAAGCGCTCCTGCTGGTTGACGAGGTAGTACGGAATCCCGATCTTCTCCGCCACCCGCCGCGCGTCGTAGACGTCGTCGATCGAGCAGCAGCGTCCCTGCACGGACTCCGGCATACCCTCATGCCCGGCCAGGCGGCGCTGATTCCAGAGCTGAAGCGTGAGGCCGATGAGATCGTAGCCCTGCTCATGCAGAAGGGCGGCGACGGCAGAGGAATCGACTCCCCCGGACATGGCTACGGCGATGGTTTCGGGTATTTGGCTGAGATCTGACATTTCTATTCTTTACTGAGGTTACGCTTCGATGGTGGCAGTGGCAGAATGCGTCCGGGGTTTCTTGACCGGAGCATGATCGCGAATCTCGAAGACGAGGCGTTTTCCCAAAACATTTGCAGCCCGGGTCAACGTCTCCAGAGAAACCGCAGTGTTGGTGGGGTCGAGCAGACGGTCAAGCTGAGACCTGCTCGTCTTCAGTTCTCGTGCCATGGTCTGCTTGGTCTTCTTTTGCTTCTCCATGGCTTGCTCGAACTGCCAGGCCAAGACGCGCTTGATAGCTGCACCTTCAACCTCATTTCGGATTCCTTCCTCTTCAAGGAACGACTCGAAAGTCGAGCCGGTGTGGATGGATTCGGGTTGTTTCTCTTTACTCATCTTGGATCTCATTTCTGTTGGTGCAGCCGTTTGTTCTTTCGTGCAAGGTCCATATCCTCATCCGGTGTTTTCTGTGTCTTCTTGATGAAGCCATGAAGCAGAACCATTCGCTCTCGTGAGTCGATATAGAACAAGACGCGAGCGATTCTTCCATGTGTCAAATTCGTGCGGACTTCATATAGGCCGTCTTTCAATGCACGGCAAGTGGGCATGCCGACGGGCCATCCAAACTCCACTGTTTGTATGTCCATTCCAATTCGTTTCCGATCTTCGACCGGTTCCAAATTCCTGAGCCATTCGCGTACAGGTTCACCACCAGCCGCGGTGCGGAAAAAGACCACGTCCATCCGCTTCATCGTTGGTAGTGAAGTGGATTTCACTTCTAAATTGTACCTCATACGGTACATAAGGGTCACGCCGAGCTTTCAACTTCACCCTGGCATCAGCAGATTGCAACTCTGAATGAGAGCTATTCCGGGCTCAAGCCTGTCATTGATTTCTTGCACAAGCGTTGAACCCGCCAAGCTTATTTCTTCTCCGATTCCTTCATCAACTGGATCAGGTCATCCTTCCAGATGGCGGCGTTAGTATGCGTTCCATGGCCGCGCGTTGCGTCGGTGATGGGCAGCAAAATGAAGCGGCCTTTGGGGATCTCCTTGATCTGCTTCTGGGCGAGCCCAAGCTCCGGCGGGTTGATGAAGTCGTCGGCCGAGTTGATCCAGAGTAGCGGCACCTTGATGCGGTCGAGGTGCTTGCTGGGATCGTAGTTGCGGCTGGCGTTCACGTAGTAGATGTAGTTGTTCGCATCGATCGTCGGAACGCTGCGTGCCAGGCTCTGATCGACGAACTTCTCCGCCAGCTCACGCGTCGGCTGGTTCTTCTGCATCTGCAGCGGCGCGGAGCCGGCGATGATCGAAAGCTCGTTGGCAAAGGTAATGCCCTGGATCGGCTCCGTCTTGTACTCGCCGCCCATCCAGGCGGGATCGTTCTTGATGCCCTGGATGGCCATGTAGCGCCACATGCGGTTGCGCCCTGCGAGCTCCACGGCCTGGCAGGCAAACGGCGCCAGCGCATCCATGAACTCGGGGTAGGCCTCGCCCCAGACGAACGACTGCATGCAGCCCATGGAGGTCCCCAGGATCAGGCGCAGGTGATCGACGTGCAGCCCTTCCGTCAGCATGATCTGCTGGGAACGAACCATGTCGTCATAGTCGTACGCGGGAAACTTCATGTGCAGTCCATCGGACGGCTTGGACGACTCACCCATGCCGATATCAGCCGGCAGGATGAGGTAGTACTTGGTGATATCCAACGGCTGCCCGGGCCCAAACAACACATCCGAGAAGACCGGGCTCAGCAGCGTGCTCGCGTTCCCGCCGGTGCCGTGTAGGAGCAGTACGGCGTTGTCCGTATGGCCGGCGGCATCCTTGTGCGGCGTGCCCAGCGTCAGGTACTGCAGCTTCAGCTCAGGCAGCGTCTCGCCGGTGCCGAACTTGAAGTTCGGGATCGTGTAAAAGCCTTCCTTGGCGATCGTCGCCCACTTGTTGACATGGGCAGGAGCCTGCGCGAACGCGGTAAACGCAGAGGAGGCAACAAGCAGCAGAGAGGCGAGGCGTGCGGTCGTGCGAGGCATAAGAGGCTCCTGTAAGGTGTTGCTGATGCAGACGGCCCTGAATCCCATTAAGTATGCAATTAGAAGAAAGCCCCCGACAGGACAGCGATATCCTGCAGGGGGCTCGGTGATTACTCTTCAGACTTTTTGCCGGCCTTCGGAGCAGGCAATACGGTCGCCGGGCTGAGCGGTTTGGTGATCTCATCCATCAGTGCCGGAGTCCCGTCGATGCGTTGCAGCGTCGGGTACTTCTGGCCTTCGTGATAGCTGATCTCAGCGGTCGAGATCGCCGACTCCTGCTGCAGGATCAGCCGGATCGGCTTATCGTTGCCCTTCGTATCGTCGAGCGCCTGGCGCACCGCATCGCCGGAGTAAGCCTGGCCGTTGACCGCGATGATCTTCATCCCGGGCGAGAGCATCGCCTTATCAGCCGGCCCGTCATAGCGCACATCGGAGATCGTACCGGAGGTCCCGGCGCGCAGCCCTAGCGACGCCCATGCATCCGCGCCGCCGAAGTACTGCGGATAAACCCGCGCCGCATTGCGTTCACTGGCGTTGGGCTTGTCCGTATAGACCAGCTTGTAGCCGCCGCGTTCGATACCCGCAAGATCCGTATGCGGCGTGGGCAGATCGATGCGCTCGTGCAGGAACGTCGCCCAGTCGTACGGCAGCACCTGGTTGAGATCCGCGATCAGCTCCTTGCGGTCGTATGTCACGATGAGCGGGCCGGTGTTGCCGCCCTTGCCCAGGAAGATGCGCTGCAGGTCGGTCAGCGACTTCTTGCCGCCCGTCTTCTCGCGGATCAGCGTATCGGCGTCGAGCCACATCAGCTCGCCTTCCTGGTAGTAGGCCTGCCCACGCTCCCAGTTGCCCCACAGCGTGGGATGACGGTCGATCGAACTCGCAATGGACGTGTCTTCGGTCGAGCGCCAGTTGCGCCCCGACTCCAGATCGAGCGACGAAGCCGACATAGCAAGGAAGTCGCGGTACTGTTCCTGGTTGCGCAGGCCGGAGCGAGCCGCCAGCACGTTGCCCATGTACTGCGTCATGCCCTCATAAACCCACAGCAGTTGCCCCTGCTGCGGCGTGGCAAAGTCCTTCTGGTAGAGCTCCACCGGGCGGCGATACTTGCCGTCCCAGGAGTGGGTAAACTCATGCGCCAGCAGGTCGGCTTCAACCGCCTGATGCGACTCATCCGAGAAGCCCTTCTCGCCGATGCCGTTATCCGACGACTGCCCATGCTCCAGGCCTTCACCGCCCGCAACATCAGAGAGCGTCAGCAGGAAGTGGTAGGCGTTGTAGTGGCTGGAGGCGTAGGCCGTGGTGGCCTCGCGGACGAGGTTGGAGATCTCGGCCAGCAGCTCAGGCCGCAGGTTCGAGTCCTCTGGCTTATCCGAGACCACATCGATGTAGTGCTTGGGCGAGACCTCAGGCGCAAGCGGGAACTCATGAAAATACTTGCCCGCGATGACCGGCGAATCCAGAAGCTGCTCGACGTCCGTCGGCGCATAGTGCGTCGTCGTCGATCCAGGCAGCGGCGTGTGTGCCGACTCCATGATGCCGGTGGTCGGCGGCGGTGGTGTAGGCGCACCCACCGGCGTCAGCGCGGTGCCGATGCCCCAGCCCGCAGGCACGGTCACGGAAGGCTCAATCGCAATGTCTTTCACCGGGATATGCGCGGGATAGAGCATCAGCCGCTCCCACTCCAGGCACGCCATCTGGCGAGAGACGCGGGAGTCCACAATGGCATCCAGGTGCGCGTGCAGGCTGGTCACGCCGGCAGGAATCTCAAGATGAAACTCGTAAAGATTCACGTCGTCGCGACGCCACGGAAGCTGCTTGATCTGGCCGTCTTTTCCAGCCGCAGTGAAGATCACGCCGACGATCTGGCTGGCAGGCCCGGTAGGGGCGTGGTTGCCCGGAATCCACTGTGGCGTAATCAGTGTGATCGCGCCGGCCTTCACCGGCAGATCGATCTCCGCGTGGTACAGCTTGCGCGGTGCCTCCGTCAGGTCTGCAGTGATGCGGATGGGAGTCTTCTGAGCACACGCGGCAGAGGTAAACAGAGTCGCGGCAAGGAGGCAGGGAACAAGCTTTTGCATGAGATCTTTCTGTGTGCTGCAGGGATAGGCAAGAGACGTTCGGCCGCGGTCAGGAGTTGCAGGAACACCGGATGATGACAGTGAAAGCGGGACGCCCCATAATACGCGGCAGGCGAATCATGGGGCACCGTCCGGGACTATGCCTGTGCGGTGAGCTCGCGCTCGATCGCCTGGATCACGGCATCATCGGTGGGAAGCGTATCCGGCGCAAAGCGTGCGACGACCTCGCCCTTGCGGTTGACCAGGAACTTCTCGAAGTTCCAGGTCAGCTCTGGCTCTTCATTCACCGTGAGACCGTAGCCGCGGAGATTATCCTTGAACTTGGGATCGGCAACACGCGCGACCGGCTGGGCCGCGATCAGCTGCGTGTAGAGCGGGCTCTTCTCCGCGCCGGTGACGACAGTCTTATCGAACATCGGAAAGGTCACGTTGTAGGAGAGCGTGCAGAACTTCTGGATCTCCTGCGCGGTCCCCGGCTCCTGGCCGGCAAAGTCGTTGGCCGGAAAGCCCAGTACGTCGAAGCCGCGATCCTTGTACGTGGAGTACAGCTGCTCGAGGCCCTCATACTGCGGGGTCAGGCCGCACTTGGACGCAGTGTTGACGATGAGCAGGACGTGGCCCGCGTAAGGCGCAAGGTTGGAGTCTTCACCGGAGAGAGTCTTGAGAGGAATTTCAAAGAGAGTCGACATAGCTTCAAGGATAAATGAGAGGTTACGCCCGGCTCAAAGCATGCATGACTTCCGTAAGGAAGGCATAAATAACGTTTGATGAAGCCTGCTTCAAATCGATGCAGCGATTGTGCTTGACAGGTGTACTCTTTATAACGACATGGCCATTCAGGATGTAGTTTTTGGTAAGCCGCTCGCCACCGATGAAGAACGTGGTGAGCATATTGGAGTCGCAGCTGGAATCCCGATCTTTGGTCTCGATGCCCTAACAAGTGCCGCATATGGCCCGGAAGCGGCCATGTCGCTTTTGATTCCGCTGGGCATGGCGAGCGTCGGCTATATTCTGCCGATCATCTCAGCCATTTTGATCCTCCTGGTCATCGTATTTTTCAGCTATCGGCAGACGATCACGGCTTATCCGTCGGGTGGCGGAAGCTACACGGTGGCAACGGAAAATCTGGGTGCGGGAGCCGGCCTGCTGGCAGCCGCGGCCCTCATGATCGATTACATCCTGACGGCGGCGGTGGGCATCTCGGCAGGCGTCACCGCGCTCACCTCGGCGTTGCCTTCCTTGCAGCCCCACACGCTGGAACTCTGCCTGTTGATCCTGGCGATCCTCGTCGTCGTCAATCTTCGTGGCGTGAAGGACACCGGAACCGCCTTCATCATTCCCACCTTCATGTTCATCGGGACCTTGCTCACCTTGATCGGCGTCGGTGTCTTCAAGACCTTCGCCGCGGGCGGACATCCGGTACCGGTCATGACGCTTCCGCAGGATATTGAAGCGGTCCATCCTTACCTCGGTTACGCCTTCGTCTGGCTGATCCTGAAGGCCTTCTCCAACGGCTGCGCCGCAATGACAGGCGTGGAAGCCGTCTCGAACGGCGTCATGGCCTTCGGTGAGCCACGCGCCAAGAAGGCCAAGGCGACGCTCTCCGTCATCATCGCCATCCTCATCGTTCTTCTCTACGGAACCTCCTGGCTGGCCAAGCACTATCAGATCATGGCGATGAACCCGGACGCGCCCGGCTTCCAGAGCCTCCTGAGCCTGCTGGTGATGGCCGTCTTCGGGCGTGGCTGGTTCTACTACGTCACCATGGGCAGCGTGCTGTTGGCCTTGGCGCTCAGCGCCAACACCGCCTTTGCGGACTTCCCACGGCTCACCCGAGCCATTGCGATGAAGGACTACCTGCCGCACGTCTTCATCCTGCGCGGCCGCCGCCTGCTCTTCTCGCACGGCATCTATGCTTTGACCGTCTTCACCGCCTTCATCTTGATCGCCTTCAAGGGCGTAACGGACCGCTTGATTCCGCTCTATGCCATCGGCGCATTCATGGCCTTCACGCTCTCACAGGCCGGCATGGTCATCCATTGGAAGAAGGAAGAAAAGCACGCCGGGCGTGGTTGGCACATGTTCGTCAATGGCGTGGGTGCGCTGGCCACCGGCATCACCACCTGCGTAGTGCTCGTCACGAAGTTCAAGGACGGAGCCTGGGTCACCGCGTTGCTCATCCCGGCGCTGATCCTGCTCATGCTCGGCGTCCGCAAGCACTACACACGCGTTCATTCGGAGATGCAGGACATGGCTCCCATGAACCTCGATAACCTGGAGCAGCCCATCGTCGTCATCCCCATGGCGGGCTGGAACCGCATCACGGAAAAGGCCATGCGCTTCGGCCTGCTGATGAGCCCTGATATCAAGGTCGTCCACGTCCACTCTGAAGATGAAGGCGAGCACCAGCTGGAGGACGACTGGGAGACCAAGATCATGGTTCCCATCCGCGAGAAGGGTCTTCAGCACCCCGAACTCATCACCATTCCCTCCAACTTCCGCTTCATCATCGCGCCGCTCATGGGCTACATCCTGCAGCTTGAGACCGAGAACCCCGGCCGTAAGGTCGCCGTGCTGCTGCCGGAACTCGTCGTCCGCCATTGGTGGGAGAACGCTCTGCACAACCAGCGCGTTCAGCTGCTAAAGCTGCTCCTGCTGTTGCGCGGCAATCAGCGCATCGTGGTCGTTAATATTCCCTGGTACTTGTAACAAATTAGCGGTCGATGTTTCAACATTGAATCCAAAGTGGACCCTCCTGAATCTCTTTCAGTGAGGGTTTACTTATGCGTTCGCCAATCGTTGGACTCCACCACGTCACCGCCTTCTCCTCCAATCCGCAGCGGAATCTGGACTTTTACACCGAGATCCTCGGCCTCCGCTTCGTCAAGCGGACCGTCAACTTTGACGATCCCGGCACCTACCACTTCTACTTCGGCGATGACGCCGGCTCCCCCGGAACCATCATGACCACCTTCCCCGGCCCGCGTTCCGCTCGCGGTCAGGCCGGTGTGGGTGAGACCTCGCACGTCGCCTTCTCCATCCCGCTCGCCTCGCTCGACTACTGGCATACCCGCCTCACCGGTCTCGGTGTCCTCGTCGAACGCACCGGCAAGCGCTTCAGCGAAGAGGTCCTCACCCTCGCCGATCCCGACGGTATGAAGATCGAACTCGTCGGCACGGCAGACGTCATTGCACCCAAGGCCCCGCGCTTCGCCGACGTACCTGCCGAGCACTCTATCCGCGGCTTCTTCGGCGTCTCTCTGCTCCTGCATGCGGCGGAAAAGACCGCCGCCGTCCTCAACATGATGGGCTTCGCCAAGGTCGCTGAGGAAGGGAATCGCCAGCGCTTCTCCGCCCCCGGCGATGCCCTCGGCAATCACATCGACCTTGTCATAGACCCTGCTGCAAAGTACGGTCACTTCGGAGCAGGCAGCGTCCATCACATCGCCTTCCGCGCCAAGGATGACGAGGCCCAGAAGGAGTGGCGCGCCCTGATCGAGCAGACCCTGGACGTCACCCCGGTCCTTGACCGCGACTACTTCCACTCCATCTACTTCCGCGAGCCCGGCGGCGTCCTCTTTGAGCTCGCTACTGACAACCCCGGCTTCGCCACCGACGAATCCATCGACACCCTCGGCGAGCGCCTCTGCCTGCCGGAGTGGGTCGAACCGCAACGCGCGAAGATCGAAGCCCGCGTCGCTCCCATTGAACTCAAGAAATCTCTCCAGAAAGCACAGGTGACCGCATGAACTCTCTCGATCCCCACGCAAAAGCATCAGTCGTCCAGTTCGGCGCACCACTCTCGGAGGCGATCGGCGTCATGATCCTGCTGCACGGACGCGGCGGCTCGGCCCAGGACATCCTCTCGCTGGCCCGTTCGCTCTATGACCCGCGTCTCTGCTACCTTGCACCCCAGGCGGCCAACCACCTCTGGTATCCCAACTCCTTCCTCGCACCACGCGAGACGAATGAGCCGGATCTATCCTCGGCGCTGCGTAAGATCAACAGCCTCATTACCGAGGCCGCCGAGGCTGGTATCCCCACGGAGCGCATCTTCATCGGCGGCTTCTCCCAGGGCGCAAGCCTTTCGACCGAGTTCGTCGCCAGCCATCCTGCCCGTTACGCCGGCCTCATGACCTTCACCGGCGGTCTGCTCGGCCCGCTCGGCACCGATATCTCCCACGAAGGTGATCTCGCCGGCACTCCAGCCCTGATGTTCTGCGGCGATCCCGACCCCTACATCCCATGGCCGCGCGTGGAAGAGTCAGCCGTCGTCCTGCGCGCGATGGGCGCTGACGTCACCACCTACCGCTACCCCGGCCGCCCCCACATCGTCACCGCGGAAGAACTGGCCCTGGCAGCCGAGATGGTCAAAACCGCCATCGCCAACTTCAACCTGTAACGCCGATCAGGCAGCCTTGGTCGCCGCAAAAGCCTCCGCCAGCAAGGTATAGCTGCGGAGCCGCGCGGCATGGTCGTGAACGATCGTGTTCACGACCAGCTCCTTGATCTTCAGCGCATCCGCCATCGCCGTAAGCTGCTCCTTCACCACATCCGGAGTCCCCACCACATACCGTGGAAACTCCCCCGTCTCAGGGGCCGCAGGCCCATGTTGTGGCAGCTCCGCAGCAGCCTCCTCAGGCGACGCGACCGGCCGCCGGTCGTTCATCCGAATTCTCAACTGCAGCAGCCGCACGCTCAGGGCCAGCCGATCTGCCTCCGCCTGCGTCTCCGCGCAGATCACCCCCACGGCAGCCATCGCCTCCGGGCTCGTCCGAGCCTGCACCCCCAGCGACAAATTCGGCTGAAAGTCCGCCTGATAGTTCTCGATCGCACGCCGCGTCGGGTCCGGCGAGAAGAAGTGGGCGAAGGCATACGGCAGCCCAAAGTGCGCTGCCGTCTCAGAGCTCCACATGCTCGACCCCAGCAGCCACACATCCGGTCCACCCGGCATCTCCGGCGTCACCATGATCTTTGAAAACGGATGCTGCGGCGGAAACTCCTGGTGCAGAAACGCAATCAGCTCCGAGAGCTGATCCAGAAAGTCATCCACTTGCGGCACGTTCCGGTTGCGCCGCAAAGCCGCAGCCTCCAGCGGCCCACCCCCCGGAGCCCGCCCAATCCCCAGGTCGATCCGGTTCGGATAAAGCGCATGCAGCGTCCGGAACGTCTCTGCCACCTTCAGTGCCGTGTAGTGCGGCAGCATGATCCCACCCGACCCCAGCCGGATCTTCGTCGTCTCCGCCCCAATTCTCGCGAGCATGATCTCCGGCGCCGTACAAGCCAGCGTCTCCATCGAATGATGCTCCGACATCCAGAACCGGTTGAATCCCAGCGACTCCACATGCTGTGCCAGCGAGATCGAGTTACGCAGCGCCTGCGCCGGCGTGGAACCGGATGGCACAGGACTCTGATCGAGAACGGAAAGTCGAAGCAAGCTCATGCAGATCAGATGACCCGAACCCACCCCCGGACTCCAAAGCCGCTAAACCGCCGCCAGCCCGCGCTCCCGAGCCTTCCACGTAGGCGAAAGCGACCGCAGCCGCCCCACCGCCTCCGGCACCAGCGCCAGCGCAAGATCGACATCCTCCGCAGTCGTCAGCCGAGACATCGAAAACCTCACACTAGCCCTCGCCCGTGCCGGCCCCAACCCCATCGCCGTCAGCACATGCGAAGGCTCCGTCGCGCCCGACTGGCAAGCGCTCCCACCCGAAACCGATAGCCCCTTAAGATCCAGCGCGATCACCAGCGCCTCCGCCTCCACATGGTCAAAGTAGAGGTTCGCGGTATTCGGCGTCCGCTCCGTCCCCGCGCCATTCACGCCCATCTCCGCGATCTCCCGCAGCAGCGTCTGCTCGAACCGGTCGCGCAGCCCCGCCAACTCCGCCGGCCCGGCCCCATCGCTCAGCCACCCCGCAGCAATCTCCGCCGCCTTCCCCAGCGCCACAATCCCTGCGACGTTCTCCGTCCCCGCCCGTCTCTGCCGCTCATGCGTCCCGCCATGAAACAGGGGAGCCAGCCTGACATTCCGACGCGTAAACAGCACCCCCGTCCCCTGCGGCGCATACATCTTGTGCCCGGAGATCGAAAGCAGATCCACATCCTTCAGCGGCCCCTTCGCACTCAGGTCGATCGCCATCTTCCCCGCCGCCTGCACCCCATCCGTATGCACCAGAATGTCTTTCGAGTAGGCCTTGGCGATCCCCGCCAACTCCGCCACAGGCTGCCCGCTGCCCGTCTCATTATTCGCCAGCATCACAGACACCAGCCTGGTCTCCGGCCGCAACGCCGAACGCAAAGCCTCCGGCTCAACCAGCCCCGCACTCGTACAAGGCAGAAACGTAACGCTGACCCCACGCTTCTCAAGCGCCTCCGCAGCATGGAGCACCGCATGATGCTCAATGGTCGAAGTAATCAAATGCTGCCCGGCCCCTAGCTCAAACCCGAGAGTCCCAAACAGCGCCAGGTTATCGCTCTCCGTCCCACCGGAAGTAAACACGATCTCAGACGCCCGGCACCGCAGCAACCCAGCCATCTGCTCCCGGGCATGATCCACCGCCGCCCGCGCATACTGCCCCGGCTGATGAATCGAACTCGCATTCCCAAAGTGTTCCAGCAGGTACGGACGCATCGCGTCGAACACCTCCGGCAGCAGCGGCGTCGTGGCATTCGCGTCCATATATACTCGGCGCATCCTTCAAGGATACGCCTCCGCCCCGCTGCTTCTGCTACGCTTGTTTCGCTCACTAAACTCAAACGGAGAAACAACATGCGCAAGATCCTCGTCCTCGCTGCCCTCGCAGCCACCACCTTCGGCGCACACGCCCAGATGGGCAACATGAAGATGCCCGCAGCCGCTGCCGTCGCAGGCGACCCCGCCAAGGCCGACGACTCCATGCTCACAGACTTTGAAGGCGAGTTCATGGCCGCCGCCAAGGCCATGCCGGCCGACAAGTACAGCTTCACCCCCGCCTCCCTCAACATCCCCGGAGCCAAGTTTGACGGCGTCCGCACCTTCGGAGAAGAGGTCACGCACGTCGCCCAGGCCAACTACAGCATCTACGCCGGCCTCATGGGCGCCAAGCCGGACGTAGACGTCAAGGCCATCGGCAACCTCAAGTCCAAGGACGAGATCGTAGCCGCCGCCACAGCCTCCTTCGCCTACGCCCACAAGGCCATCGCCACCCTCACCGCCGCGAACTCCAACATGACCCTCCGCGCCGGCCACGCCGACACCAAATCCAGCCTCGGCGCATACGGAGTAGCCCACGGCTTCGACCACTACGGCCAGATGGTCGAGTACCTCCGCATGAACGGCATAGTCCCCCCCGCCAGCGCCAAATAAATCGCAATGGCGGGTGCCCCATCCTTTCGGAGCTTCATCCCGAAAGGGTGGGTATCGTTTGCGGAAGCAAATGACCGCCTTCCCCCCCGCCTCACCTTCACTCCCACCCCCACCGTCATTCCGAGCGAAGCGAAGAATCCCAGTAGTTGCTCTTGCAGTTGTATGTTCTTGCTCTTCATCGATGCAACAATGAGGGCTTTCTAGCCTAGGTACTTATGCCCTCCTCAACAAACACCTTCCAACTCGTCCTTCAATTCGAAGCTCACGAGTTGGAAGACTATGACCACCTGGTCGCCCTTGAAGACCTCCTCATCGAGCGCCTTCCCCGCGGTGCTAAGGTCGATGGTCACGATATGGGAGCGGAAGAGTTCAACCTATTCATCCTGACGAGCAATCCTACTGAGCTCTTTGAACAGGTAAAGAGCGTTGTCTCCGACAGATTCCCTGATCAGAACTTCAAAGCGGCCTACCGAGCTCTCACCTCGGAACAATATATTGTTGTCTGGCCGCCCGGCCTCCAGCACTTTGAGATCTCTTGAGGATGAGGAGCATCACCCGCCATGCCCCCGCATAGCCGCCACAATATGCTCCAGCCCATCTTCTGAAAACACCTCTTCAATCGCCTCCGCCGCCCCAGCAGCGCAAGCCTCCGCCCGCCCAAACATCCTCTCCTCATAATCCCGCACAGCCCCTCGCCAATCTGAGCCCGAGACCAGCCCCAAAGCCAGATCAGCCCCATCCCACATCGCCAGGTTCGCCCCATCCCCACCAAACGGCGACATCACATGCGCCGCATCCCCCAGCAGCGTAACTCCCGCCTGATTCTCCCATCTGTGCCCAACGGGCAAAGCATAGATCGGCCGCGGAACCATCCGCTCTCCACTCTCCGCGATCAACCGCCGCAGCCCCTCATCCCACCCCTCAAACTGAGCCAGCAGATAAGCCCTCAAATCGCCGCTCCCCGTCCAACCCTCCGGCACCCGCAGCGAGGCATAGATCCCCAGATGCCCGCCCGAGTCCCGATGCGCGATGATCGCCTTCCGCTCGCCCACTGCAAACGTCAACCCCCGTCCGGCCAGCCTCGCAAGCTCCGGAAACCCCACGTCCACGTCGTCGATCCCCATCTCCACAAACGTCACCCCGCTGTAAACCGGCCTCGCGTCTGAAACCAGCGGCCGAATCCGCGACCACGTCCCATCCGCCCCCACAATCAGGTCGAACCGCTCGCGCACTCCACCTCGCAACTCAAGTTCAAACCCGCCATCCACACACGGCATAGCAGCCACCAACTCACTCCCCCACCGCACAACCCCGTCGGGCAGGGAATCGAGCAGCATCTGCCGCAACTGCCCCCGATCCACCTCCGGCCGGTCCTTGCCCGTAAGATCCTCCTCCAGAAACACCTGCCTCCCATCCTTGTCATAGATCCGCGACTCCTGATCCTCATACCGCGCAATCCGCCTGAAATCCGTCGTCAGCCCCGCACACGCAATCGCATATTGCCCGGACTTCGCATGCATATCCAGTGACCCACCTTGCGGACGGTCAGACGTTGAAGCCTCCCGCTCAAACACCACCGCCTCAATCCCATTCACGTACAAGATTCTCGCCAGCGTCAGCCCGCCCGGCCCCGCACCCACAATCCCAATCCTTAGCTTTCCCATCATCACCTCCATTGCATAGCCTGCTATGTAATAAGCATAGTCTACTATCTATAAAACAAGCAGAATTATTAAAACTATGGACGCAGAGATCTTTCGCCGCCCCGGCCACCTCATCACCCGCTGCGCCCGCCTCCTGCAGCGCGCGGGCGAGCAGCTCTTTAAACCGCTCGGCCTCGGCATCGCCCAGCTTCCCGTCCTGTATTCGCTGAAGGGCGGCAACTCCATGACCCAGACGGAGCTCGCAACCCTCGCCCGCATCGAGCAGCCCACCATGGCTCAACTCCTCACCCGCATGGAACGCGACGGCCTCATCCGCCGTTCGCCCAACCCACAGGACAAACGCAGCAGTCTGATCGCCTTGACGCCACTCGCGCTTGGCAAACTGCCTGCGGCCCGGAGCCTCCTGTTGGAAGGAAGCAGGGACGCGCTCGCGGGCTTCTCGGAAGTTGAGATCGCTACCCTCAGCCAGCTCCTGCTGCGCGTGGTCAAGAACCTCGATCCCGAAGCTCCCGGACTGTAACTGCTTGGTCGTCAGCACGTCGAAACTTGAAACGCGGCGCATCACAATTGAATTGACCGCCCCCGCAGCGTCAGATACATTGGCTGCGAATCCCCGATCGTTCCGCACGTCTCATGGGCCCCTTTCCAAACCCTGATCCACTGAAAGGCCTTACCCAGTGAAGACTCTCTCCGCCCACTCCTTGCTGTCTGCCGCGCTCCTCAGCTTCGCCCTCTCCGGCTGCAAGAAGACACCTGCGCCACCCGCTCCTGCTCCGGTTGCGGCCGCACCAGCTCCAACCCCAGCCCCCACGCCCGCTTCAACCCCGGCTGCAACTCCGGAGGCCGCAGCCGCGCCAGGAGCCACCGTCTCCGACCCCGTCACGGCCAACGGCGTCACCACGCAGTCGACACTCGGCACCGGCAAAACCGTCGAGTGGGCGCTCAAACAAGGTGAGATCAAGGACGATCCGTCCGGGCAGTGGCCCTCCGCAGCCACCGCCTCCTCCGCCTACAACGACGCCAAGGACCAGCAGCGCTTCGCCCCATGGCAGGCGACCGGCGTACCCAACGTCGATCAGGCCGGCGACAACGCCAACGCCTGGGACCCCAAAACCCCGGACGGAGGAATCGAGTGGCTAGACCTCCTCTACCCCAAGCCGATGCCGGCCACCGGAGTCCGCATCCGCGAAAGCGCAAACGGAGGCGCGGTCGTCAAGGTGGACCTCATCGACGAGGATAACCACCTCCATCCGCTCTGGAGCGGCACCGACCCCACCAAGGCCCTCAACTACTTCATGCTCACCTTTCCCAAAACCACCTACAAGGTCAGCCACGTCAAGATCACGCTCGCCACTAACCTCATACCTGGTGAGAACGAGATCGACGCCGTGCAGCTTGTGAGTTCCGAGAAGTAGCCCAAAGCCAAAACGCTTGACACGCCCTGTATAATAGAGTAAGGAAACGAGCGAGAGCCCGGCACCCCCGCCGGGCTCTTTTTACGCCTACTGATCTTGACTGGGGTATACCGAAGTCCGGACCTAAGCCTTTTATTGTGAAGACTTTGAGACTAAATAGGGGGGAGGGGGAGGGCATGTCGCAGGACCAGCAGTTCATGCAGCGAGCACTCGAACTAGCCGAGTCCACCACTGCCCTCGCATCCCCAAACCCACAGGTTGGATGCGTTTTCGTCCGGGACGGAAAAATAATTGCAGAGGGTTTCCACCTCTACGAAGCCCGCGACCACGCCGAGATCGCCGCCCTCAAACAAGCCGAGGCGAACGGCATCGACGTCGCCGGAGACACCGCCTACGTCACTCTTGAGCCCTGCAGCCACCATGGCCGCACCGGCCCCTGCGCCGACGTATTAATCGCCGCCGGCATCAGCCGCTGCGTGATCGCCACGCTCGACGCGAACCCGGTCGTCCGCGGCAACGGCGTAGCCAAATTGGAAGCCGCGGGAATCGCCGTCACCGTGGGCGTCCTCGAGCAGAAGGCCCGCACCCTCAACGACGCCTTCGCCTGGTCCATCCGCCACAACCTCCCGATGGTCACCCTCAAGGCCGCGCTCTCGGTCGACGGCAAGCTCGCCCCGCCGCCCAGCCAGCGGCAGCGCCCCGAGCCCCACTGGCTCACCGGCCCCGAATCCCGCGCTGAGGTCCAGCGCCTCCGCCACGCCTCCGACGCCATCCTCACCGGCATCGGCACCGTCCTGGCCGACGACCCCACCCTCACCGACCGCACCGGCCTACCCCGCCGCCGCCCCCTCCAACGCATTATCCTCGACGCCCACCTCCGCATCCCCGTGGCCTCAAAACTAGTCGAATCGGCAGCAGACGACCTCCTCATCTTCTGCAACCAGAACGCTCCGCAAGACAGGCTGACAGCCCTCGAAGCCGCCGGAGCCGAGATCCACCAGGTCCCCGGAACCGATCGCCTCGACCTCCGCGCGATCCTCAGCACTCTCCACGAGCGCAAACTCCTGAGCGTCCTCCTCGAAGCCGGCCCGTCTCTCAACGGAGCCTTCCTAGCCGCTCACCTCGTCCAGCGCGCCATCCTCTTCTACGCCGACACCGAACTAGGGGAGGGAGCCCTCCCCTTCGCCGAAGACCTCACCAACCCCCACCTGCTCGAACAAACCATGACCCACGTCACACGAACTACCTTCGGCCCGGATGGCTGTGTCTCCGGCCTGCTTCAAAATCCCTGGGAGTGAGCTAACCTAAAACAATGTTCACTGGCCTGATCGAAACCACCGGCACCATCGAGAACGTGACCCACAGCACCAGCGGTCCCGTCCGCATCACCGTCGCCTGCCCCACCCTCGCCGCCCGTCTCGAAACAGGCGATTCCATCGCGGTCAACGGCGTCTGCCTCACCGCCCTGGACCTGAGCGAGACCCACTTCTCCGCCGACCTCGCCTTGGAGACGGTCGAGCGTACCACCCTCTCCCGCCTGCAACCAGGCACCACCGTCAACCTGGAGCTCCCCACCCCCGCCGGCTCCCCACTGGGAGGCCACGTAGTCCAGGGCCACGTAGACGGGGTAGCCACCCTCCTCTCCCTTGACCCCATCGATCCTACCAACGAAGAAACATCCGACTGGCGTCTGCGTCTGCTGCTCCCGGCGACCCTCGCCCGCTATGTCGTCCCGCAGGGCTCGATCACGGTCGAAGGCATCTCCCTCACGGTAGCCGACTTTACGGACGACGTCGTCTCCATCGCCATCATCCCCCACACCTATAAGGCCACCGCCCTCCACACCCTCGCCCCCAGCGACCCCATCAACATAGAAGTAGACGTTCTAGGCAAGTACGCGGAGGCGCAAAAAGAGAATCGGCCACAGCCCGGGTGGACTGTGACCGAAGAATATCTGCTTGCGAACGGCTACTAGTAGCATTGGTTCGGCACAAATCTAAGTGCCGACCAACGGGAGGAGCGACGCGAAGCCCAGTACGGTGCGAAGCACCTAGATGGAGCTCATGTTGTGCAGAAACTCCTGATTGTTGCGAGTTTTTGCGAGCTTATCCGTAAGCAGTTCCATCGCTTCTGTCGGTGAGAGCGGGTTCAAGACCTTGCGAAGAATCCAGGTGCGCTGGAGATCTTCCTTCGGAATGAGCAGCTCTTCCTTACGCGTACCGGAGCGCTGAATGTCGATCGCCGGGAACACACGCTTATCGACAAGCTTGCGATCCAGGATGACCTCCATGTTGCCGGTACCCTTGAACTCTTCAAAGATCACTTCATCCATGCGTGAGCCGGTATCGACGAGTGCGGTAGCGATGATCGTCAGCGAACCACCCTCTTCGATATTGCGGGCCGCACCGAAGAAGCGTTTCGGACGCTGCAGCGCGTTCGAATCCACACCGCCTGAGAGCACTTTGCCCGAAGGCGGGACGATGGTGTTGTAGGCGCGGGCGAGACGTGTAATGGAGTCCAGCAGGATGACGACATCGCGCTTGTGCTCCACAAGGCGCTTGGCCTTCTCGATCACCATCTCCGCAACTTGGACGTGGCGCGCTGCCGGCTCGTCAAAGGTCGAGCTGATGACTTCACCGCGCACGGAACGCTGCATGTCGGTGACTTCTTCCGGCCGCTCGTCGATCAGGAGGACGATCAGGACGACCTCAGGGTGATTGGCGGTGATCGAGTTGGCGATCGACTGCAGGAGCATCGTCTTGCCGGTCCGCGGCGGAGCGACGATCAGCCCACGCTGACCCTTGCCCACCGGGGTGAGCAGGTCCATCACGCGGCCGGAGATATGCTCGCGCACCGTCTCCATCTTGACGCGTTCCTGTGCATAGAGCGGGGTCAGATTGTCGAAGAGTACCTTATTGCGAGTCTCTTCAGGCGACTCGAAGTTGATCGCCTCAATCTTCACGAGTGCGAAGTACTTTTCGCCCTCGTGCGGCGAACGGACGTTGCCGGAGATCGTATCGCCGGTCTTCAGGTCGAACTTGCGAATCTGTGAGGGGGAGACGTAGATATCGTCGGGACCGGGAAGGTAGTTGTAGTCAGGAGAACGTAGGAAACCGTAACCGTCGGGCAAGATCTCAAGTACGCCTTCAGCGAAGATGTGACCTTCTTTTTCGCTCTGCGCCTGCAGGATTTTGAAGATCAGATCCTGCTTACGGAGGCCGCTGGTGCCGCCAATGTCTAGTCCGCGCGCGAGCTTACCCAGCTCGGCGATGTTGTGCTCTTTCAACTCTGAAATTGTCATTTGGATGCGCTTCTTTTCTGAATTTCTTGGGGTGGGGTGGGGATTGGAGGGAACTCAAGCGGGGATCTGCGTGACGCAACGGATATGCAAAGGCCAGCGGGGAGTGCAGAAGAATAAATTGCGGAGGGGATTACTGCAGGAAAGATACCATGAAACGCTAAAGCAAGTAAAAGCGAAACTGCCGCGCGTTAAGCTGCGCGGCGTTCCTGGCGATCCTCAGCATGGATCTTCTCAACCTTCGGCTCCGGAGCGTCGTCCATGGGAATCGTGTCCTTGAAGCGGTCTAAAACCTCGTTCGTGGTGTCCTGCAAGCGAGTATTGGGCTTGTGCAGCTTGCGCGTCGCCTTTGAGGCGAGCTGACAAAGCTGATAGCGGTTCGTTACATGCGTAAGTGCTCCAAAGATCAAATCTGAGCGCATAAAATTTTCTCCTTCGTATCGTTCTGTCCCAGTCACGTCTGCGCGCGCCGGTCATTCTTGGATCGGGTCGGTCGTTTCGGCTCAGCGGACCGGGAAGTTCGTGTACCAGATCAAATCAACTTGGTTTGGCTTCAGTAGATATGACGCACTTATGCTCAGGAACGATTCCCTGCCTTTGCATAATTGCGTAGTATTTTGAAAACCAGCTTTCGTTTTCCATAAAGACTTATCGGGTCAATGCTGAGAAACGTCAAAAATACGTCGATTTTGAGCCGACTTATTTTGCTGACCCTTACTGAAAAGTACCCGCTTGGTCGCCTAGAGTCAATACTTATTTCAGTATGTACTTCCTAAGAAATTCCAGAAAAGGGAATATTACTTGCCGAAATGGACTTCGTTGGGGCGGCAAATCAAGACATTCAAGACCAGAACGTCCGATCCAGCGTTCGATACTGGATGGCCTCCGCGATATGTTTGACCGCGATATCGGGGGCGGCCTCCAAGTCCGCGATCGTTCGTGCCACCTTGAGGATGCGATCGTGAGCTCGGGCGCTCAGACCTTGCTGCTGCATTGCCCGCTCCAGAATTCGCTCTGCATCGCTGCTTAGCTCACAGTGGAGGCGAATCTGCTGTGTCGTCATTTGTGCGTTAGCGTACACAGCTTGCGAGGCGTGTTTTCCAGTGGGTCTCGTCCGCTCTTCGCTTCCACCTTGCGTGAAGCGGGCGAGTTGACGCTCACGGGCAGCCAGTACCCGGTTCCTTATCTCCGCAGACCCTTCAGCCGATGTTCTGGAGCGTAGCTCCTTGTATTGCACGGCAGGAACCTCGATATGAATGGCTCTTCCGTACATTTGGTGATTCTTTCCAGCGGCTCTTTGCAGGCGTAGCAAGGAGGTAGCACGCTGGAGGTTCCGGATGGTTCGAGGGACGCTGCTACCGAGCACTTCTGAAGTTGAATTGGTTTGTTTGCGGCCCAGGACTGGGTTGATTGAGGTTGAGCTTCGAACCTCTCGCCCTTTCTCTTGCTGCCCTGTCTGCGGTACGGCTTCGCGGCGGGTTCACAGCCGGTATCTACGCAGGCTGGGCGATCTGCCGTGGGAAGGTATTCCGGTCTCGATCCTGCTTCAGACCCGCAAGTTCTTCTGTGTTGTCGAGACTTGCCGCCGGCGCATTTTTACCGAACCGCTTTCCGGCACCGTGCTCCGCTATAGTCGGCGGACGCTGCGTTCTTGTGAAGCTCTGGACTGGATCACGGTTATGATCGGCGGTCAGGCCGGAGCTCGGCTGGCCCGTCGTCTCGGCCTGCTGGTCAGTGGCTCCACCTTACTGCGGCAGCTTCGTTGCCGCGCCCGATGTGCGCCGGTCGTGGCTCCGCGTGTACTCGGTATCGATGACTGGGCGTGGCGAAAAGGCCATCGCTACGGCACTATCCTGTGCGATCTGGAGAGCCGTAGGGTGATCGATCTGCTGCCGGACCGGGAGGCTGGAACTGTCGCTGAGTGGCTTCGGGAGCATCCTGGCAGTGAGATCGTGAGCCGGGACCGAGGCGGTATTTACGCTCAAGCCACACGGTTGGCCGCGCCTGGAGCCGTACAGGTGGCGGATCGCTGGCACCTGTTGCGGAACCTGAGCGAAGCACTGAAAAACGCGCTCAGTCCGCATCATCGACTGCTCACACAAGCAGCGAGAAGCAGCATGGGGGAGGTTCCAGGCGTCGTCACATCTCCGCAACCTTCGGTTCCGCCGTGGGAGTTACGGGCCAGCCTCCGCAACCGGGAGCGTCGCTTCAGCCGCTACGAAGAGGTGCATCGGCTGGGCCAGACAGGAGCGTCCCATGCTGCGATCGGCCGACAGCTGGGACTCGATCATCGCACCGTACGCAAGTTCCTCAGAACCGAGACGTTCCCCGAAGCGCAACGGAGCCCACGTCCAGGCATCGTCGATCCTTATGCCGAGTACCTCGACCGACGGCTTGAGCAGGGCTGCAGGAACGTGTCCCGGCTGTGGCGCGAACTGCGGGAACGAGGCTTCACGGGTCAACTTAACATCGTGAGACGCTGGCTTCGCTGCCGGCGTGGCTATCAACCGACCTCGGCAGCAGCCGCTCCACACAGAGCTGCACCACGTATCTCAGTCCGGCAGACGGTCTGGCACATCCTGAAGGAAACGCCCTCCGCTCAGACTTATCTTGAACAGGTCTACCAGGCTTCACCCGAGGTGTCTGTCGCGGCCAAGCTGGCCAAGGAGTTCTTCCGACTCATCACGCAGCGAGATCTTCCAGCCCTCACACCGTGGTTCGAGGCTGCGAAGACAACGGCACTGGCCGGCTTCGCCAGCCACCTGACCAGAGATCGAGATGCGGTTGAAGCGGCTCTCAAGCTCCCGTGGAGCCAGGGCCAGGTGGAAGGCCACGTCCATCGGCTCAAGCTCATCAAGCGCCAGATGTATGGCAGAGCCGGCTTCGACCTGCTCAGACTCAGAGTGCTTCACACCGCCTGAACAGGGCGGCCAAGAGCAGCCGCCCCAACTAAACCATCCTTCACCAAATGTACGGAAGAGCCATATGAATGTCGATTCTGTCCAATAATGGACCGGAGACCTTTGAGACGTAGCGCTGAATCATGGGCGGGGTGCAGGAGCAGTCGCGGCTCTTATCGTTGAAGTATCCGCATGGACACGGATTCATGGCTGCCGCCAGCATGAAGCGGGCAGGGAAGCTCAAGCTCATCGCCGCTCGCGCAATCGTGACGTGGCCGTCCTCGAGTGGTTGTCGAAGCACTTCGAGGACATTTCTCGGGAACTCAGGAAGCTCGTCAAGAAACAGAAGCCCGTTGTGCGCGAGTGAGACTTCTCCGGGGCGCGGTATTGCTCCTGTCAGTAGCGGAAGAACCCCTAACCACACGGCCAAAAAGCGACGCGCTAGGTAGAAGTCAGCGTAACCGCTCCCGTGATGCTCTTCGAATTGTACGCAAGTAGAGCTAACTGGGTTAGACTGAAGCGCTCCCTGAGAGGTAAATGAGTGACTAATGGACGCGGTCTGCGACTCAGTTCTGGCGAAGAAGTGTATTTTGAAGGTCGACGCTGCGAGATCGTCGCTGTTCTCGATCTTGAGACGGCAATAGTCGAGCTGCGGGGAGATGGCGGCCGAATCGCCGTTCCTGTTGCTTCGCTTCGAAGTCGACCAAGTACTGACGGCGAATCCCACATCAAAGCTGACCTAAATCAGGTTTCTGCGGAGGTTTGGGCCATCGCGGAAACAAGACTCGATGCGATTCGCCCATTGCTTGATCTTCCAAAGAGGACGAAGGCTCTGGTTTGTAGTCGCGCCAAGGAGCTCGGCATCAGCTACGGCCCACTGTACGTCTGGATCCATCGGTATGAAAGTACTATGCTCCTGAGTTCGTTACTGCCACTGGATCGGTCTGGCGGCCGAGGCCGAACGCGGATCACACCCGAGCGCGAATCGCTCCTGCTCGAAACCATACAGTCTCACTACCTCAACAAACAGAAGTTGACAACGCAGAATGTGCATCGTGAGCTGAAGAACCGATGCTTCGAGGCTGGTCTTCGACCACCTTCTGTTCAGACAGTTCGCAATCGCATAGGTAGGATTGACGCTGCGTTGATCACGAAAAGGCGTCAAGGAGCGAGAGCGCAGCGATCATTTGAGCCGACCATAGGAAGCTTCCCTGAAGTTGCTGGTCCGTATGGAGTCATCCAAATAGACCACACCATGCTAGATGTCCAACTCGTTGATGAGCAACACCGCAAATCTATTGGAAGGGCATACATCACCATTGCGATCGACGTATTTAGCAGGATGGTCGCCGGCTTCTATGTCTCGCTTGATCCCACTGGGGATCTCTCTACCGGACTTTGCCTTGTGCACGCGATCCTGCCCAAAAAACCTTGGCTAGAAAGACTAGGCCTGGACGTTTCTTGGTCCTGCCACGGCCTGATGGATACCATCCATACGGATAATGCAAAGGAGTTTAGGGGCAAGACCCTCGCTCGTGCAGCCGCAGAGTATGGCATCACTCTAAAACGAAGGCCTGTTCGCCAGCCCCACTACGGCGGCCACATCGAGCGTCTGATTGGAACAACGTTGAAGCAACTTGTACACACACTGCCCGGTTCTACTTTCTCGAATGTGGCCGAAAAAGGGGAATACGACTCTGAAGGTAATGCATGCCTCACAATTGCTGAAACAGAGCGAATCCTGACACTCTGGTTCACGGGGTCCTACCACCAGACAATTCACCGCGGTATTCTCATGACTCCCCTGGAGAAATACCGACTTGGTCGCCTCGGCACAGAGCCTGGAGGCAAATCAGCACCGCGCCTTCCAGAGGATATGGATCGGCTACGGATTGACTTCATGCCTTCCATCGAACGATGCATCCTGTCATATGGGGTAGTAATTGATGAGGTGTACTACTGGGGCGACATCTTGAGGCCTTGGATCAATGCTCCCGATCCGCACGACAGGAAAAAGAAACGACTTTTCCTGTTTAAACGCGATCCTCGTGACGTATCAGTGATCCAATTCTTGGACCCTACAACGAACACTTTCCACCCAATTTCATACCGGAACATCACTCATCCCTCGATGAGCCTCTGGGAGCTTCGAGAGGCGAGGAAGCGACTGAAGATTCATGGGAAGAAGACGATAGACGAGCATGCGATCTTTCAGGCGCACCGATCAATCCAAGCGGAAGTAAAATCGGCGGCTGAAAAAACGCGATCAGCACGCCGCGAGTCAGCTCGCAAGGCAGTTCAAGGCAACCGAGAGAGCCTGCCGAGCCCTGCAGCCGATCTTGTGCTGGCAGAGTTGCAAAGCAAGGAGTTTCAATATGACGAGATTCCAGAGTTTGAGGTCAGAGAACGATGAGCGAACATTTGTCTTCTTCTGCCAAAGCTGCACTGATGCTCAGCGACACAGAGAGAATTCGGTACGCGAGGAATGAACAATTCATCTCGTACACCGGTGCGAAAAGAATTCTGACCTCACTCGAGAATCTACTCGATCACCCAAAGCGCCAGCGGATGCCTTGCTTGCTGATCGCTGGAAGAACCAACAACGGCAAGAGTGCTATAGCACAAGAGTTCCTCTCATTGCATCCTCCAGTAAAGGAACCCTCCGCCGACGCTGACGTCGTTCCCGTGCTGTACGTGCAGGCACCACCGGTGCCAGATGAACGTCGCCTCAATGCCGTGCTCCTCGACAAACTTTGCGTGCCACACAAAACAAACGAACGGGCCGATCGAATGATGCAACAGCTGCTCGTTGTCATGCCAAATCTCGGCGTTAAGATGCTGATGATTGATGAAATACACCACATTTTGGCGGGAAATCGCGAGAGGCAAAGAGTTTTCCTGCAGGTACTCAAGTACATCAGCAATGAGTTACAAATCCCGATCGTAGCTCTCGGAACGGACAACGCTCTCTTTGCTTTGCAGGCCGATGCGCAACTTGCTAATCGCTTTGTTCCAATCGCTATCCCTGAGTGGAAGCATAATCTTGAGTATCTTGGCCTGCTCAAAGCCTTTGAGAAGCTTTTGCCTCTTCGACTGCCGTCGATGCTTACCGATGCGCAGCTCGCCACGCGTCTGTTGACAATGTGCGAGGGTACGATCGGGGAGCTTGCAAGGTTGCTTTCAATTGCAACCGAAGAAGCGATCAGAAATCAAAGCGAGCGCATCTCTGTCGCATTACTAGAGAGGCTTTCTTGGGTGCAGCCGTCAGAGCGAAGAAACTTTGTGGCCCGTGAAATCTAGAACGTCCACTTTCCAGGATGAATTATCGCCAGAGCAGACGCTTGCATGTCGCCCCAAGCCGCTCCCAGACGAATTGATATCTTCTTGGCTCCTCCGCATTGCTTTACGCAATGGCATGAAGCCCCAGAGCTTTTGCAAGCTATTGTGGCCGAATCGGAGCTTTTGGAACCATTCCATCGATCGTTACGCTAGCCAAGACCTCCTGGAAGACTTGTCGCGTTGCACGGCTACACCCCTACAGACCCTGCAGAAGCATTCGCTCGCAGCCTACAAAGGAATACTGTTTGCAGATCTTATTCGCAATGGAAACACCCCCTGGGTGCTCCCACTGGGCATTTTCCATCGCCGATTCAGGCGGACTGGTCTCTCATTCTGCCCAGAGTGCTTGGCTACGGGCGAACCTTACTTTCGGCGTCGATGGAGGCTTTCACTCGCAACACTCTGCCTCATTCACAAGAGGCCGCTACTCGACGGTTGCTCCGTTTGTCACGAACCCCTGCAACCTCATCGCATCGACATGGGAAGCAAGAACCCATACACGAGCGCTGCCGTTTTCAGGTGCAGCGCCTGCTCGTTCGACCTCAGATCTGCGCGTTCGTCAACTCTCACAGATCTCTGGCTTTGGAAATCTGAAAGTGCCTCGGATCAATTCTTGACGGCAACTCCATGCGAAGCAGCAAGAGCAATGGAGTACTTCAGCGTTCTTCGGCATCTTCTTTTCATGCTCACGAGCCGTAGGAGCCGCCTGACGCCTTTCCGGACATTGGCGGCTTCTGCGATTCCGAGTCCACTCGTCGAATCCTGGAAGAAAGACGATGAAACTTCTCTTGGGTTCGATGCGATGCGAATAGACGTGAGAAGAGTCTTTATCGGTGCCGCTTATTGGCTGTTAGAAGACTGGCCTCGCCGCTTTCTCGATCTTGCATGCGCGGCGCGACTACGCGGCTCCGACTTGACGAGGGACTTCCCCAGTATGCCGACGAGTTTCGCCGTCGTAGCTGCCAATCTGCCTGCACGCCAGAATGAGCTTGTACTCCACCAGGTCATGGTCCCTTAGCTTTCTAGGTGTACACGAGGAATCATCTACCTCCGCGATGAGGGGCCATCCAGCGGCCCAAAGGGCTCAATAAGATTCCAATCAGCATCAAGGATGCCCCTGCGAACCAGCTCCTCATTGTTCCGTGTAATTTGAGCAACCCCATTCGCGATTACAGCTTCTTGCCGCGTCCGATACTCAGCCAATTCGATGGAGGAAAGACGGGGAAGACGCGTGCACTTGAACCGATTCTTTTCGATCATACTTTCTCTTCCTGCCAGCACTATCGCATATTGTAGGCAACCGAGAAGCGCTACACTGAACGCTCACATACCTTCAGGTGTCCGCGTGTTCAACCCGTTTGCCAGCGTGCTTTGGCAAACCTAGGCCACCCGCGCCTGTTGATTCTAGATTTTGCAACTTCGGATGGACTATTCCCCCCGATCAATACGTCCTTACTGTTAATCCAGGATGCATCATCTGCTCCCTTCACACCTTCAGACTTTTCGGTCTTACGATTCTGTCGACTGTTGAGATGGACACTCCAAACTGCGTTGCAATCGACTGCTTCGTGTGATCGTGGTTCGCCCACAGAGTCTTGATCGCTCGAATCTGCTGTGCCGACATCAGTCGCTTGCGGCCGCCCACTCGACCACGCGCTCGGGCCTCGGCTAAACCCATTGTCGTGCGTTCGCTGATCAGCTCGCGCTCGAACTGCGTCAACGAGGCGAAGATATGGAAGATCAACCAGCCCGAAGCTGCGCTTGTATCCAACTTCTCTTTGAGAGACACAAAGACGATGCCGCTCTTCTCTAATCGGCTAATGATCTCCAGCAGATCACGTAGGGACCGAGCTAGGCGATCAAGCCGCCACACTATTAGGGTGTCGGCTTTCTCAAGACGGTTGAGGCACCTTTCAAGTTCTGGCCGATCCATCGTTCGACCGCTGAGCACTTCTTCGTAGATCTTCTTACAACCGGCCTGCCGCAAGGCAGAACGCTGTGCGTCCGTGTTCTCTGAGTTTGTTGACGTGCGCGCGTAGCCTACGATCATGAAAGTACAGTATCACAAACGGTTATTTCTGATATGTTGAATTTGACATCGTGTTTATATGTCATTTAAGGCTCGATACGCCAATGGATTTTCGGCGCTGCTAATCGTTTCATAAACGGTCGTTTGTGATGTGGCAGATTACATGAGCAGTCCAGAGAAGGTACCGTTGCAGATATGGTGTTCCTTACGCAACTGGACGTAAGTCCGAAAACGCAAAGGACTCTGTCCAAAGGATTACGCATATGCGGAAAATTCCCGTTTTGCGGAGCCGCGACGCATTGTCTTTGCTCGATAGCCAGCGATCGCGAACGCCCAACGATCTCATTTATCCGATGGTGAGACCCGCGAGCTTACTCCGGCATGATTTTCAGTTCCTCGTTCAGAACCTTTAGCGTGTCAGTAAGCACATCAGTATGCAGACGCACCTCATCATAGGATTCGAGAGCTATCTCACAGGCATCGGGCGAAACCGCAAAGCAGCCCATAATGTACCCGCGCTGTTTCCCGAACTCTCTCAGTGACGTATGAGCCGCAAAGACCATGATCTCGGTCATTTTGACCGCTAGGGCTTCAGTCCCCGTCTCTTTGCCGGGTACAATTCTTGCTAACGAACGAACTGCTTGACTGGTTGCTATGCGAAGTTCGTCACGCACCAAGTCGAAGAGTGTGCCGAGTGCCTCGGGTTGATTCGGATCTTTGACTGTCTTCAAATGCTTCCATCCACTGGCAAAAGGTACTAGAAAATATGTTTTAAATGCAGCTTCGACAATGTCATCAATCGGCGGAGCGAAGGGTAGCTCACATGGCGGCTCGCCGACGTCCCAATACTCGGACACTGGTTGAAGCCTACGGAAGTTGGCATATTCCGGTAGATATCGCAAAGCCGAGACACATGATCCGGTTATGAAGGTTGAAGAACGCAGCGAGATTGTGTCTGTGATATCGAGTGCAAGAAATGATGAGTCGATTAGATTCCAAGCCGAATCCTGATCTTGAGAAGCGAGCGCCTCACGGATCAGGTGATGTCGAGCGTCGAAGTTGAGCGGCTCCGCCTTCAGTTCTAGAGTCCAGAAGGACAAAGCTCGATCGCGAAAAGCCGGATCATGTTGCGCTAACTTTATGAGTAAATGCGACTTCAGCCTTCTGGTCGCAAAGTCCCCGGGACGCTGAGCCAAACCCTGGTCGACACTATCGAGCGCTTCCTCCAGCCGATTGAGTCTTTCGTATCCCAGAGCGAGCCAGTAGCAAACGTGCGGCCAGCGGACAAGTGTCTCGGGATTCATTCTGAATGCAAGCTCCAAAAGTGGAACCGCCTCTTCAGGTTTGTCGAAATCAAGTATCAGACTCGTGGCTTTGGAGATGAGTGCCTCAGGCTGTTTAGGATCAAGCGCAAGTGCCTTATCGAAGCACTCCATTTCTTGGGTGTGCTGACCTACATGGTGGTAGGCGCTAGCGAGATTCTTCCAAATGACCGGTTGATTCTCATCGAGTTCGATCGCTAGCTTATAACGGGCAATCGCTGCGTCGTGGTCTCCGAGCTCGCCGAGCACGTTTCCAAGGTTGTAAAAAATATGCCATGTATGAATCGGTCCTGAGCTAAGCAATTCTTCAAATATCTGTCGCGCCGCAACAACCGATGACCGGTCCCCCTCCCGGATACCCCTCTCTGTAAGGATGCACGCCCGAATGGACCGATATTCAGGTTTGTCGACTCTTCTTATTGCTCGGTTGATTTCAGCAAGAGCTTCTTCATAGCGATGGCTCTTGTAGTAAGCCCAAGCCAGTAACTGCAGGGCTTCACTGCGGTCCGGCGTCTCTTCCAGCACGCGCCGAAGCTGGAGAATCGCAGCCTCCGTTTGTTCACCATCGATGAGCTGACTGATCTCCTTAAGAGACAAGCCGCCGCCTTCTGTTAGTAGAACGATTGCATTTGGCCCCAAGTACCGATTTAGTACATCCGGGCCAAGGTACTTCACCGCAATATCAGGATTCACCTCTTCTAGTTGTAGGCGCAGCCATTCTCGTCCAAAAACGATCAATGTCCAGCCGTACTGGTTGCGGAATTCGGTCTTCAGCGCATCGACGTCGACACCACGCGCCTTGCGACTTGTGACAAAGACGAACGTGTCGAACTCGGTCTTTCGAGTGCTCAGTTTCCGCGCGTCGCGGCGGAGCTTTGCTTTCCAATTGCCTTCTTTGCTGAATTGAAAGAAAGTTGGATGACCCTCCCTGCTGCTCCCCCTCCGCGGCACTTCCTCCGCGTCGCGGCCACCATCCTGCGGTTCGATTGGCACGATATCGGTGAAGCCTTGCCGCTGAAGTAGGTCGACGCAAAGCCGTTCAAACTTCGCCTCATCGAGCTCGCCGTCGACTGCCCAAAGTGTCTTGTTCACGCTATTCCTTCTCGGCGTCGTGTTTTAACTGCGCTTTGAATCAGAGATCTTTCGGTCAGCCGAGGCGGTTTAAAAAGCCGAGAGCGCTCGTCGATCCCAACCTCCCGAGCTCTTCACAGAGAGGTAACAATGCGGGTTCAGCGGGATTCAAATCGATCAGCTGTGACGTCATTGCGTCGACTTGATCCAAATCCCAAAGCTCACTTCCATCCTCATTGGAAAGCAATGCCGTCAGCAATCGCGCTGTGAGCGAGGGTGCTAGACCAACTACATTGTCCTCGCGTAACCGGTAGTAAAACATCTGGCCTTTGACGGATGGTGCTGGTCCTGCGACGAGCAATTCAACGATCTCAGCATAGCGATTGGGCAAAATTAGCGCCCATTCACACATCGAACCTGCCTCCTCCGGATCGAGGGGAAGCGGATTTGCCTGCACCCGGCGCTGTATGTACACCTTCAGCCAACGATTCCAAGCGCCATCTTTTGCCTGTTGGTCGGCACCTCGGAGACCCTGAGTCATTTCGCTGGCGAAGTGCAACCGCTCGCGGCGCGAGGCCCTGCTCACGAACTCGGCAAGCCAACCGTTGGCGATGGGATTGATTGCCCCAAACACCGCTATACCGGCCAAGTGGCCACAGTACATGCGCGAGCGTTCGTCCGAGTTACGGGTTGCTTGGGGAAGATGGCTAATATAGGCGGGCAGCAGTCCCGGAAGCATCTCTTGTGTCCACCGACCCCAGAACAAAAACCCGTCCCAGCTTTGTTCTGATGAGCGATCTGACGCGGGTGCTGCAAGAAGGGGAAGAACATGGTCCTGATACCAATCTGGTGCAAGCGCGAAGAGTAAATCTGCGTTTGCCGGAACGAGGACCCGCGCAATCTCACTGGCTGGTGAGCTCCCAGTCGTCATATGCTTCAGCCTGTTCAGGATCAGGACGATTGTTTCCTTGTGCTCTTCGCGTTCCGGCCAGAGTGACCTGAGCGAATCGCAATAAAACTCGATCAAGTACCCGCTGGAACGATTGATAGCAATATTGACCCAACTATCGGTGGGGTCAGGTAAAGCTGTTTCAACGCGAGCGCAAGTCTCCCACGTTTCATCTGCAACTAGTAGCGCTTCAACGATCAAAGTATTCGGGAGACCAGCCTCACTCTGAGTAATAATCCCCTTCAGCAGCGACGCTAGCTCATAGAGCAGGTCGTCGTATATCGGTCCTAATTGAGCCACGATCGCAATCAGAAGCTTCCACTCTGCTTCAGAATGGCCGGAGGTCCAACCCCGCAGTAGAGCTGACCAGATCTCGAGAGGAACCTCAGTGTTCGCGAGTGCCTCCTTAGCGATGCCTTCAGACCACGCGAAATTAGATGACACTGCGCGGGCTACTTCCTGTAGGAAACCTTCGTTCGGGGAATCACCGAACGTGTCTCTGATCAGGGCGAGTCTCCTAGTTTCGGAGCAGAGCATCTCCAGATTCATCTCCTCTATACGTGAGGTAGGAACTGGGCTACTAGCTGTGAGCTGCCGAACCCCACCACCGATCCAAGAGTTGAAATCTGGGTGTTCCCTTACAGTCCACTTGGGCTGAAGCTCTCGGATCCTGTGGAGCTTTTCGGCGACTAATGCACATTCAGGCGCGTGCTTATGAAGCCATGACAGAAGATTGAACATCTCGTACTGCTCATAGTCTTCCCCCTTCGGGGGATATTTGGCTTCCGCTTGGGTGAGGAACGCCTTCCTCTCCTCCTCCCCACAGCGTCCATAAACATCTGCCAATAACGCGAACAACTCGTTTTTAAGATCGAAACTATCTACCAGTTTATTCGAGCAAGCCCACCGCAGCTTCTCATCTGGACTCGGCCCCGAATGATGGGTCATGCCCGTAATTGCGAGTCTGCGGAGAATCGGAGCTTCCGAATCAATCCACCGTCCGATCAGAGCAGAAGCGAACACCGGTCTATTCTCGTTGGCCCAGAGGAGAACATCGACTCCGATGTCAATCAGCACAGAGAACGCGTTACGCAGATGATCCTGCATTCGGGAGGCCGTAGATCCTCGCGAGGAACTGATTGGGTCCCAGTTCTGTCCCGTCTTTCCATACATCGACAACAGCGACCTAGCTTCCTCGAAGCTCGAAGTCACGATAAGGGAAAGCTCATTGGCCAATGAGGCGAGGTGTGGTCGTAGATTGGTCTGGTAGACGTGAGTTACCCAATGATCGCTACCGATCGGTGTGACTTCGGCGTCCGGCTTCTGAAGTTCCCCCTCGTTCGGCGGGAAAAAGCGTCGCTTGAGGCCAAGCTTAGGCGCGGTAAGCTTTCGGAAGAGCTGTAGAGCAGCGGGCTGATCATCCGGGAGGGTACAGTGCCCAATCATGTAAGCAAAAAAATCCGACTGAGCGTTACTCGGCATTGTCTCCAATAAGATTGGTGTCCAAAAGCGCAATGGTTCGCCGGCGGTCGAGTGACGGTGGAAGGCAATGGCGATGTTGTGCCAGAGATTGGGAGATAGCGTCTCTCCCTTTTCCCGGACGACCTCGATAGCGGCACAAAGTGCGGAATTGCGAAATACTCACCAAACCAGAACGAAAGTTCGCCAGACCTTTCGTTGAGCGATGCGCCGGGAGCAAAGATCGCGCTGAAATCAGGGTGCTCGGATATCCATTCCAGCCAATGTGGGTCACGAGCATGGCGAGTGAAATACCGCACCGAACTCAGTTCAAGGAGTGCCTGCTTTATAAAGTCTGATTCCTCTAGACTCTCAGGACGACCCGAGGTGACGATTCGCCGAATCTCCGCTTCTGTGCCCAGAGCCCCCAGATTTGCCAGCTCGGACCACTTCGCTAAACAATCCCCCAACGCGCCGTGCCGGGGAAGTGGGGCATCACGTAGTGGATAATGTACCGGGGTGATTCCCAAATTGAACCAGAAGCTATCGATCGATGGTTCGGTCAACGCATACCGACCCGGGCCTCCCTCGGCTGCAGAAATACCTCGTGCCAGATATAGGAGAGGCAAATCCTGATGGCTATAACCAACGAATAGCACAACGAACTCAGCAAAGAGTCGCTGAACAAAACGGCGAGCCCAGCCTTCCGTTAGATATGCCCGCCCAAAGTCCGCGTCCGTGAGCACTAGCTTCTTCGCGTCTTCTAGGACTGAGCCATGGAGGTGAACAATGCCTTCGAAGTCATTTCCGAGAGGAAGTGCGGGGGCGCGATAGATTTGGGGGTCGCTGCCAAGGATGCGACCAGCTGCGCCTCTGAAGTGATCATCGAAGTTGGTCGTGACCACTCGAATCCGCTGTGACGTACCGAAAAGCCGGATTACCGATTCATGCAGGTGGTTAGGACGGGAATCCGGATCGGACAACAAGCGCTTGACCCGATCATGAACAGCAAGACCCTCTTGCTCTAGCCGACCGAGATATCGATCAATCAGTTCGTTCTCGAGCTTTGGATGAGCGGCTCCCCCAATCTCGTCTGCGAGATTGGCAAAGTTTGGGTAGTTCGCCGGAGCATCCATCGACACTCCAGCTCCCGCGAAGATGACGAGTTTACCTCGCTTGTGAGCATCGATTATCGCCTGCGGCATATCTACGTCGAGAAGTTTCATAGTTGCCGCTCAGCTAAAATCATCTTGACCTGTAGAGAACAAAATCCTCGTTAATTACCTAGAGTAGCAGCCCAAATTAGCTCATGCCGGACCGCTCTGTCATGAACAGTGGTTCTGAAATCGTCACATGTCTCGTATCCTTGAATCCGCGGCTAAGAAGCAGGTACTTAAGACTATAGGAAGCAAATATGATTCAGAATCCGCCTGAAGATAATTCGGATCAAGGCTACAGCAAGAAGCGCAGCGATTCAGTTTACGGCACGGTCGACGCTACAGACGGGCAGCTAACAGTACACTACGATCCATTGCGCGACGAGATTGAAATAGAAGGTGCGGAGCCCGGGTCAACTCGCACCGAAACCAGCTATCTCAGATCCAGTGGTAAGCCCAAAGTTGTCTCATCTGTTCCTACGTTCGGTCTCAGTCGCTTCACCTCCGCAAAGGCGCTCCTGGACTTTGACAGAGTCATCGCGGTCGATACGAATACTCACATAGTTAAGGGTTTTCGCTGGAGTATCTGCGCTTCCTATCACGTGCCAGAGCCCCTCAACCATTACCACGGACAGATCCCATGGCTTCCACTCGGCGGGTTCCTGATTAGCACTGTTGCGGAGGGAGTGAACCCGGAACGGATTGGCTGGCACTTGACCCTGCAAAACTATCTACCTCGCTTTCGCCACGACGACGAGCGCCTGGCTATCATTGTCGATAGCGAACTGGGCCAACACCGTGAGATCAACACCCGCAAGGTTGGATATTACGGTGCCAACTTGCTGCCGCCGCGAACCGCGCTTGTATATGCCTCGGCCGACAAAGATAAGAACACACTGCAAGGTACGATGATTCGAGCCTGTGATGCAGTGTCGACGCAGATTTGGGAACAGCTCGCGCCCAGGTTGGGGAGTTTTCGCGCGCGCAGTCAGGGACTCGATCCAAACTATCACTTCGCTCTACCTATTCGTTCACCACGAACATCATTGCCCTTGTAACGGGAAGTGTGAGACCGTGTCGAGGCCGGCGAGAGCTCACACTCGGCTACGTTGAAGAAGTGTACCTCTGTCCCAAAGGGCATAGTGGTGATTTCGGACATATGTGTGGCCTCCGGCGAAGTCAGATGATACGAAGCCATGTTGTTGCTTGCTGGAAACTAGGTAAAACGTTAGCGCCTGAGAACGTCCAGTTCTCGGACGTGCGACGCCTTCCCAGGGCTCCTTCCTCACGTACACTCGGGCTACACCGATGCGTCTCTTTGTTGCAGTCACCGATAGCGAATGGTTTGGTCTCCATGCGTCCAAGTCCCAGGTCGACGAGGTCAACTTTTGGCGTCCCTCCCCCGATGCAACCTTCAAGGCCCTGCAGCCAGGCGAACTGCTGCTCTTCAAGCTGCATGCCCCGGACAACTTCATTGCTGGTGGCGGTTTCTTCACCAAATTCCTGCAGATCCCCGTCAACCTGGCTTGGGATTCGTTTCGCGAGGCAAATGGCGTTCGATCGCTACATGACATGCGGGAACGCATCGGCTTCTATCGACGCACGCTCATGCTGCCGTCTGAGAACCCCACGATTGGCTGCGTCATGCTCGCAGAGCCTTTCTTCTGGCCACGCGAGGCGTGGATCCCCTCTCCTCCCGACTTCAGACTGAATACCGTGCAAGGCAAGGGCTACGACTCGGAACTGGGCACAGGCAGAGCGCTCTGGGAGGAGGTTGCCCAGAGAATCGAACTTTTCCAACCTGCGAGCCTCCAACCAGGGACGGCGGCGCTCGCCGCGATCGAGTCAAATGGCTTTGGAAAACCACAGATCACTCTTCCCCGGCTGGGCCAAGGCCTGTTCCGCGTCCTGCTTACCGACGCTTACGAACGGCGATGTGCGATCAGCGGGGAGCGCACCCTCCCGGTTCTCGAGGCGGCGCACATCAAGCCCTATGCTGTCGTTCAGCGGCATGAACTTTCCAACGGCCTGCTGATGCGCAGTGACCTGCATCGACTGTTTGACGAGGGATACATGACCCTTGACCCAAAGGACCGGCGCGTCCTTGTCAGTTCCCGCATCCGCGAGGAATTCGACAACGGAAAAGATTATTACAAGCTCGAAGGCCAGTTAGTTCGAGAGCCGACACAGGTCTGGGCGCGTCCCACCCTCGAGAACCTCGAATTTCACGCGTACAACATCTTCCAGTAGCGCGGTCTGCCCCGTGCTGGGCAGTAGACTTATCTCCAAGATCGAGATCCCGTGCCTCCTCCAACACCCGCTCAGCAGATCAAGTTCCTGACCAACCTGCAGCGTTTGCTCGCTGAGGGATCTTTCACGGCTACTTATAAGTACGCATTGTTAGCTGCACTTGCGGACCTCTCGGTCGAGCATGGCGATGACTCCGGTGAGCCGCTCGTGTTCTCTTTGTTCGCGATCGCTGAAAAGCTTGTCGAGTACTACTGGCGACATGCGACGCCATATGCCGGAGGGCAGGAGACACGTGTCCTACAACAAAGTACCGGAAGCCAGGCTCGCATCATCCGCCTTGTCAGCGAAGCTCGCCAGAGCCACGGAGTTTCGCTTGCGAGCATGATGCGTTTGCCGGGAGCATGGAATGCGCTGGTGAGAAGTGTTGTGCCGACGCTCCGCGAGCAACCTCTTTGGCGGCTGCAGGTCGTCGGATTAGAGACTCTGGACTTCCTTTATGGACGAAGCGGGACCAAGGATATTGAGCTGAGGCACGGCATCGCCTACTGCTTCCGCCAGTTCTTTACCCTGGTGCAGGACCTCGTTCGTGCCGCGTGGCTGCGGGATGTTCGTCGGCTGAACGGCGAATTTATAGGAGAGCCCACCGACTTGCGGGATTTCCTCTTCGGAGCAGAACGAAGTGCACTTACAGCGGCCAAGCCGGTGTTAATGGAGCTTCAGGACGGACGATGCTTTTACTGTGCCGGAGCACTTATAGAGGTTCGGGCGGAGGTCGATCACTTTATTCCCTGGTCAAGGTACCCGGCAGATTTGGTCCACAATCTCGTTCTCGCCGACCGTCGCTGTAACAGTAAGAAGCGAGACCGTATCGCGCATGCGGACCACCTGGACCGCTGGACCGATCGCAATCGGCGTGACGGCGACGGACTGGCGAGCGCCATGGCAGGTCGCGTGGTGTGCGATCTGAAGAGTGCGAACAGTGTCGCCTACTGGTCCTATGCGCAGACGGAAGACGCGAAGGGCCTGACCTGGATGCATGGCGACATCCTTGGCCCCCTCTCCCCGGCGTGGCGGAACGCCTTTCCCGACTCTGCGAATGAGGGCATTGTGGGAAATGCTTCCTCCTGACTTGACCGAGGTGTAGGATGCGCACACGGACCCTAAGCCGTTTGAGGAACACCATGAAGCGTTTTGCTCGACTTTGTTTCATCGCCTTAGTTTCACTTTTCGTACAAGCTCCAGCCACAGCTCAGCAAACTCAAGCGACGACTCCCACCCCCGCGCCCGTCATCCACTATGGCACTCCTCCTGTAACGGTGACTCGGCCCGCGGCTGCGGCACGGGTGACACCTACTCCGGCCATCCTCAGCAACGATCATCACTATGTGAACAGTAATGGGAATGTGGTCCATTCTCCAGCAAAGTCGTCCACCGTACCGCAAGGAGCTTCGGCGCAGTGTCGGGATGGGTCCTACAGCTTCAGCCAGCATCATCAGGGGACATGCTCCCATCACGGAGGTGTCTCGCAGTGGCTTTAGGGATCAAAACGAAGGTCCTTTGCTCCTTCGGGAATGCCCTAAAGGTGCGATATGCACGCTCTTTTTATGGAGAAGCAGAGCGGCCTTTCGGCAAAACGCAGATACGCTCAAAGTAGATCTTCTCATCATTGTGGCTGGCTTCAAGGTGCGGAAGAACAGGCTCCAAGGATCTGCTACATTCGCTTGACTCACGCTGCAGAGATTGCACGTCATGATGCACGAGGTTGCGAAGATGCGCTACTGGTGGGTCAACCAAAATCAGACATACCGCCAAGAACTCGAGGGTCATTATCTATGGTCTCCGAAGCGAAGCGCGTCTGGATCAAAGAACCCCTTCTACGAATTCATGAGGGAGCTGGCCCCCGGAGATCTAGTCTTCTCCTTTGTCGACACCAGAATTGCCGCGATCGGTGTTGTCGCTTCCTTTTGCGAGGAAAGTCCAAAGCCCGCAGAGTTCGGCCGAATTGGTATGAATTGGGAGGCGGTCGGTTGGCGCGCTAGTGTTCGTTTCACCCGCCTACAACGAGAGGTTCGCCCTAAGGATCACATCGATCTACTCCGGACGACGCTTCCGCTGAGATACTCGCCTCTTCAGGACTCCGGCAATGGAAACCAAGGGGTCTATCTTACCCGTGTACCCGAGTTGATGGCACAGGCACTCATGGGTCTTATTGGCATCCAGGCTGAGGATATAGCGCGGACCGCCATGACAGAGCTCGGGCCGCCCGAGGCTCAGTCCTACAAGTCAGATCTCGAAATCTGGGAACACCACATCGAACAAACAATCGAAACGGCTCCGGACATCCCCGAGACGGATCGGCAATCGTTGATCATCGCACGAAGAGGTCAAGGCTTATTCAAGCAGCGCGTATCGCAGGTGGAGAGGCGATGCCGCATTACCCACGTTGAGAACCCGGCCCACCTCCGCGCAAGTCATTGCAAGCCTTGGCGAGATTCGAATAACGAAGAGCGCTTAAATGGTGAAAACGGGCTCTTGCTGACCCCATCGATCGACCACCTCTTTGATCGAGGCTTCATCAGCTTTGAGCAGTCCGGTCTTCTTATTATCTCTCCTGTAGCCCATTTACCCTCGCTAGAGCGCATGGGAGTGGCGACGCACGGCCGATTAAATGTTGGGACGTTTACCGAAGGGCAGCATCATTTCCTCGAGTACCACAGGAATTCTGTTCTCCTGCGAGCAGCAGTGAGTGGGTCTTCTTAAGTCGAATTTACTCAGCCTTCTAAAAGAAGATAGATCAAGCTGCCTCATCAGAGGTTTCATGCGGGGCCAAGTGCGCTCGATCTGCATTCGATTGATCAACCAGACGCTTTAGCTCCTCAAAAATGTCGGTGTGATTCAGCTGTAGATATCGAACCACGGCTCGGTTCTCGATCAGACTTTCGATGCACCGGCAGATGACCGTCAACGAGAGAACGTCGATCCCATATGTCTTGCGAACGTGGGCCAAATCACTGATGAGAGAGTCTGTTGTCTCCTCAAGGAGAGAGCTGGCGTGCGGCGGATCTGCTCGTGTTGACTTCTTGGGCGGCTTCTCCAGCAGTTCGGGTTTAGTGACACTTAGAATGACAGCGGCAAATGGTGAGGTGTAATTCGAAGCGGAAATCATCAGCTCCGCTGCCTCGATCTGACGGAGCGGCTTCATCTTTCTCAAGGATGAAAAAGTGTCATGACTGATGCGCTTGTCTTTCAGCATGTCTACGGCCTCCGGGCATATTCCATCGAGGAGATTCCTGCGCCTCCGGATTGCTTCTATATCGATACTCAGTCCCACTGCCAATCGTTCTTCGGTGACTCCATTCGCGATTGCCTTCAAAATCATGTAGTGTTCGGCGATCGGAGACATCGCGTTTACTCTCTTGTTGTATGTATAGGACTCGTCGTCCAGCGCCACGATGCAACGGGCGGAGGTGTGTCCTAGCTCCCTGAGGATGTGTAGCCGTAGGTTTCCATTCAGAACTAGGTAGCTTCCATCCTTTTGAGGGAAGACAGCAAGAGGTTCAATCATCCCGATATGCTCCAGCGATGCTTTGATTTGCTTGTATTTACGGCATCCCATCACAATTGCAGTCGTCTCTTTTAGCGCCTTCAGACTTTCAAGAGGAACTTCCAGAACCTCTTGGATAAATGCGATCTTCACCGATTCAGCAGCCATGCTTACCCCTTTGTCTTGTCCAAAAGCTTGTCCGAGAGAAACGTCAGGCCCTCTGCCCGCAGCAACGTTTGAAAGTTCTCATCAGCGAAGAGCTGGGTACAGGCGGCAGCAGCCAACGCGAGTCTTTCTCTCACGATGCTCGCTCTCTTGATCAGGTTCCGCTGTATCTGCGTTTGCTCGCGGTACTCTTTAGCGGCAGCCTGACTGGTGAGCGGGACCTTCGGCTTTCGATTTGGACCTCCAGGCCTTTGCCCCGCTTGACGTTTTTTGATCAGAAGCCGAGCCGCTCTCAACTCCGGCCCTCTCAAATCTCCTGTTGCATATGCCTCTGTGAGTGCCTGTTGCACATCCGCTGAGGTGCCAGTGGCGATCTGAGTAGCGACCGTGATGGGTATTTTGCCACTCTCGACCAAGCTAATGAGCTTTGCTTCCCCGTTCTTCAGCAGGACCATAATGGTTGCAACGTACTGGCGACTTAGACCCAGCTTGAGAGCAATTTCCTCAAGGCCGTAACCTCGCTCGAGGAGGCTCCTCGTCTCTTTTAGCAAGCCAAGATCGGAAGGTGCTCTTCGGGCGATATTCTCTGCGAGACTCATCAGGAACTGCTCTTCCCTGGAAACGTCAACGATTAGAGCCGGAATGCTCACACGCCCGAGTGCCAGAAAGGCTTCAATGCGGCCCTGACCACAGACCAGATCGTAACGAGTGCCGTCGGCATCGAGGTGGCGGTTCGAGACAGTAATTGGATTCTTGAGACCCAGTGTTGCGATACTGGCGACGATCTGATCAAACGTCATCCGACTTCGGACCCTTGGATTGATAATCCTGATTTCAGCGATCGGGACCGTAGGAACTTCAGAAATCTTCATGCAGCCTCCCAAAGTACGCGCCTATGGCTCAGGCTCATGAAGAAGTCGAGTGTATCGAAGCGGTAAACATCCAAGGCAAACGGGTTCTCGGCGGCAAGCGCCAACTTATGCGAGAGCCGATCCAAGCTAGGCAGAAGGTAGAAGTCCAAGACTTCTGCATTTCCTGGTCTTAGACGTGCAGCGATGGTGATATCCGGCAGCTCGGAAGTATCCAGGCGCACTCGCCAGCGGTTTGCGCCACCTCGCAACTCTTGGCATCGCGCCAGTACGAGAGACACCGTGAATTGCCCATTGATTAGCAACATGCCACTCAGGCGGCTCTCAACCGCTGCTCCATGGGAACGAAGCTGCGACACGATCCCGTCACAAACCTCGCGATGGTGCTCCCGTAAACGCTGGTTGACTTCGATGTAGCTGAAATCTCGTTCTGGTTTGTAGCCGATCAAACGGTAAGCCCGATGGAGACTCTTAAATCGGGAGCGAAATGCACCGCTCGAGGCCATGTTGTCATCCTCATCGATCAGAAAGCCCGAGAGGCTTCCCACCCGCTCCCACAGTCGACGCAGTTGGAGTAACATCTCCTCGTCTGGCAGACGATAATGACGGGCCTGTATGATCTCCTGGGCTCGGACAAACAGATCCAGTGGAACGATAGCTTCGAAAGCAGAGTCTCGGCGGACCCATAAATCGGAAGGGTTCTTGACCCTTTTCTTTTTCAGCTTGAAGGATTGGCGGTTGAACACATTCGAACCAATGTATTTAGGGTTCGTCAAAAGCTGGTGAACCGTGCCCCTCGTCCAAGGATGTCGCAAATCTGTCACGACACCTCGCGAATTTAGGATTTGGGCAATCTCTCGTTCTAAATGACCCGCGACCGTAAAAAGCTTATACACCTCTCGAACGATTGAGATCTCGGCGTCTGGACCGGGAATGAGGATGACTCGATCGGTCTGCAAGCTCTTTTGCTCACCGGTAGCGAGAATCGCCTTCGGCACCCGATCACGATCAACAAGCTGTCGCCTCAACCCAAATCCTGCTGGTCCTCCTTGGCGATACCCCAATTCGATTAGGCGGCATTGCCCAGCGTAAACCTTGACCGAAAGCTCACGACTATACTCCGCTGCCATTGACCGTTTGATGGTCTTGAGAATACTCGAGCTAAGGCTTCCATCATTTTCGAACTGTTCTGCACAATAGTGGACAGTGACCCCCGCGAGTTTGCAGCGGTATTCGTAGAAAACACCCTCATCGCTATCTTGAAATCTTCCCCAGCGGCTGACGTCATACACGAGGATTCTTTCGAAGTCTGCCGTGCCGGATTCCACCTCCAACAAGAGGTCTCGAAGGGCCACCCGTCCGGCTAAGGTAAGCCCGCTTTTCCCATGATCGACAAAGCGCTTCACGATGGCGAGATTGTGCTTAACGGCATACTTCTCGATTGTGTCCGCCTGGTTTTCTGTCGAATACTGCTGATGTTCGGTCGACATTCGAACATAGGTGGCTGCTCGACCTGCGGAATGCAAAGAAGCTAAAGCCACGATCGGACCGCCTTGAGCGGACGCACTCTGCGCCGCTGTAATTTCTCATTGGAATATGAATCGGGCCGACGTTCGAAACGGCAGGGTACCTGCATTTACAACGGCATCTACAATATCCGATTTTGGGATATAGAGCGAGAGGAATCTATTTATTAGGGGCGTGCTGATGAGGCTGTGCCCTGAACAACGCTGTCTATCAAAAAGCCTATGCGGCTTTCCGAGTTCGATTAAAAGAAGCCCGCCTCGGCGCCGGATTGACTCAGCTGGAGGTCGCAAAGTCTCTTCAACAGCCTCAATCTTTTGTGTCTAAGTGTGAGTCTGGTGAGCGGCGCGTCGATTTCGTTGAGCTCCAGACATTCGCCGCTCTCTACAAAGTTCCCCTGAGCTACTTCCTGTAGGTGGCGTTGCCCCTTCTCGAGCATCTCTCTGCGCAGGCAAGGTTCAGGAGTTAACATGCTGCAGCCCCCACCGCGCTCGGTGACTTGTGTATAGGACAATCGTGAACATTTCGGGGCCTGATCAACTCAGGGACAAGCAGCAGAGACGAAGTTAGGGACCGTCAGGCTTATGACCAATCGAGTGTACGCACAACGACTGTCCGTTCGGCCTCGACCTTACTTTGATGAGTCGTTGAACTCTTACTTGTTTCGATTAGCTCAACTCTATCGACTTTCGGTGAGACAGTTCATGGGCTCAGTAAAGGCTTTCGATGAATATCCTTCCTTCGACAGCTCAGACTTCGATCAACTACTCCCACCTGCTCTAATTGCTTGTCTTGCCGATAACCTGAGTTTCTCACCAGACTTTTTGCTGAAGGCCAGTCTCGTACGTTTCTCCGAGAAGTTCCAGGAACCACATCAGTCAGAAATCACGAAATGGTTGCTCCCTCGGCCCAAGCTGCTTTCGGGCAAAGGCGGACATTTCCGCGGGAGCCATTTTCAGGGTGGGGGACAATATTGCCCCTTATGCCTTGATCAAGCCGATCCGTACCTGCACATATCGTGGAGGTTTTCCTTTGTGACAGTGTGCAGTCTTCATAAACGCGTTCTATCTGACCGCTGTCCGCACTGCATAGCCCCAGTGGATACCGCAAAACCGGCGCAGTTTTTGGATTGTGCGGATGTTCGTCTTCATCTTCGCTGCAAGTACTGTGAAGGAGATCTTCGAGGTGGATCCATTGACGAGGTCCAGGGCCTCTCATCGAATAGTATGCAGTCGATTCTGCAGCTGCAGGATGATCATCTCTCTTTGGCCCTAAACCGTCATGACAACTCTGATCAGATATCGGACTACTTTGCGATTTTGCATTGGGCAATAAACTCTCAACTCTTGAACGGGAACTGGAAGGCGAGACCCGTTCGATCCGAGGTACTTTGGATGTCGCAGGCTCCTGTACGGTTCTTGCGAGAGGTCACAGAGGATTGCGAGGTGCAGGACTTGGGCCCGCTTCACTTGCGTGCGTCTTTTAAATCGCTTACTGCTGTGACGCGCGCAAAGCTGCTTTCCAATTGCGCCGAGATGCTCGGACGTTGGCCAGTAAATTTGAGGGAGCTCGCAACACACTTCGCGGGAATTCGATCTTCACTGAGAGACTCGCGTTCAAAGCTGCCTAATTGGGTTCTACCGACTCTTGACTGCAGTGTTGAACTCCCGAACCGCGGACCATTTAGGATTTCCTTAGCTCAGAAGGTCAGGAGTTCGGTTTCAGGACCGACATCTCCCAATCACAGTGTGAAGCCGCAAATATGTTCAGATCTAAGTAAACGTACGCTAAAGTACTAATCGCACCTCAAAACTGCGTCACCCCTTCGAGTATCGATCACTCCCCCTCGAACTCACACGTGACCCGGTTATGGATACTTCCGCACAGTTAGCGCTCCTTGTGAATAGTTAGCATTACTTCTGTTACTCACAGCTCCTCCGCCGATCAGGCCGGCGTCGGAGATAGTGTGGTGTGGCGCTCGGAACGGTCTGTGCGCGACCATCCCTTCATCAGCGTTGAGGACGCCGGCGACTGAGTGGATCTTCGTGGTTTCCAGCGCTTCTTCAAAGCGCATGGGGGCGAGGATGGACGGTAGGCGCTTTGCCAGCATCGTCTTGCCCGAACCGGGCGGCCCGATCATCAGAATGTTGTGGGCCCCTGCTGCCGCTACCTCCAGAGCGCGCTTGGCGACGTGCTGACCGCGCACGTCTTTGAAGTCGGCGGGGAAGTGCTGCATCTCGTTCAGAAGGGCGGTGGTCTCTACCCTCAATGGAACAGCCGTGATGGCACCAAAGGCAGCCGTATTGAGAAGATCTCTCACCTCAAGCAATGTTTTGACTGGATAGACGTTGACGCCTTCGACCACGGCGGCCTCACGTGCGTTTCCAGCCGGAATGACCAGATTCTTGATCCCGCGGGCGCGGGCGGCGATGGCGATGGGCAACATGCCTTGAACTGAGCGCAGTGAACCATCCAGTCCAAGTTCTCCCACCAGGAGAAAGTCGCTCAGGTCTTTGAGGTGCAGCCCACCATAGGCGCCCAGGATTCCGACCGCTATAGGAAGATCAAAACCAGACCCCTCCTTCTTAATGTCTGCGGGGGCGAGGTTAATGATGATTCGAGTGGTAGGGAGGTCGAAGCCCGAGTTTCGTATGGCGGAGCGGACGCGGTCCCTACTCTCCCGGACGGCCGCATCCGGAAGACCTACCGTGCTGAACTCCGCCTTCTCCTGGATGGTGCCGGAGTAGTCGACTTCTACATCAATGATGTGCGCGTCGATACCGTAGACAGCTGCGCTGAGTGCCTTGAAGAGCATGTGTTTGCCTGGTGATCCCTTGAGGCGGAAAGTTCCCGGAGTATAGCATCTACAATCAATCAAGCCGCGCCACTTTATATTCAGAGACCTCTCATGATGACTTCACTGCGTTTTGTCGCACCTACATTTCTTGCAACGCTGCTTCTGGTGCCTTCTCAGCCTTGTCTAGGACAGCAGGTTGAGCCTTCGTCGACGGGGCAATCCGCCTCCCTCCCCCCGGACAACTCGGTTGCGGCAAATAAGGATTGGGCGTGGTCCATGCTAACGACCGCGTTGAACGATACCAAGCATCCGGACACACGGGTGCAGGCGCTGGCTGCCCTGGGGATCTTAGGCAGTACCCCCCGCTCTCTGAAGCTAATCCTTGACACCCTGAATGATCCTGATGTCGATCTTCGGACTGCCGCGATTCTGGCGGCGGGACAAACCAAATCGCCTGACGTCGCTGCGGATCTTCGCAGGATGCTTGATGACAAAGAGCCGCAGGTTGCTTTTGCGGCTGCTACGACGCTGTGGAAGATGAATGACCGGTCTGGAGAGGACATTCTGGTAGCGGTCGTTGATGGAGAACGTAGTGCGAACCCCGGGCTCGTCAATGGCACCATGCATACGATGAACCGCGATCTCCATCATCCTTCTACGCTGGCGAAGCTCGGAGCGATGCAAGGTGCCGGCATGCTTCTGGGACCGTTTGGGATGGGAATTACTGCTTTGGAATACATGCGCAAGAATGGAGGGAATCTCTCCCGGGTAACAGCCGTGGAACAGATTGCGGAGAACCATACTGCGCCCATTCGCACAAAGCTCATAGCGGCCTTATCCGACAAGGACGCAACGGTTCGAGTCGCGGCTGCGAAAGCACTCGCGACATTCCACGAGCCTGAAGTCGCGATAGCCCTGGCGGATCAGTTCCCGGACGGTCGCGCTCCGGTTCGACTGACTGCCGCTGCGGCTTATCTGATCAATACGGGTTCCGCGATTGTTTCGCCGAAGTCGTCCGCCAGGAGCCATAGCCACAAGGTCTCATGAGCTCTTGCTTCTGGAGTCAACGCCTACAATCAAGAAGCGGACTCTAACACTCTCTAAGCAGAGCCGCTTCACACTATGAATACAAGTCTCTTCGAACTCTTCAAGATTGGCATTGGACCTTCAAGCTCACACACAGTGGGTCCAATGCGCGCCGCTCTCCGCTTTGTACGTGAACTCGATGCTATGTCCGGACGCCTCTCCCAGACGGCTCGCCTGCGTGCTGAGTTGTATGGATCTCTTGCCTTCACCGGAATTGGCCACGGGACTGACAGAGCCGTTCTCCTTGGGCTCAGCGGAGAGGCGCCGGATACGATCGATCCCGAGACGATCGATGCCACCCTGGAGCAGATTCGCAGCTCTCAAATTCTTTCTGTAGGTGGTACGCACAGGATCGCATTCACGGAATCAACGGACCTCATCTTCCATCGCGATCAGATGTATCCGCCGGGATCAGAGGCCGCTACCTCGCATCCCAACGGTCTTCGATTTACTGCCCTCGCTGTAGAAGGCCAGGTCGTTTTTGAGCAGATCTTCTACTCCGTTGGGGGTGGCTTTATTCTTTCGGCGTCTGAATTGGCCCCGAATCCAGAGGAGAAGTCTGTATCGCCACGCAAGGTTCCATATTCGTTTTCAAGCGCCGCTGAACTACTGTCAGTAGCCGAGCGGAGTGGACTCACTATCGCTGAGCTCATTCTGGCGAACGAGTGTGCGTTGCTGGAGGCCGAAGAGGCCAACCAAGACTTGAAGCCGATCTCTCGTCCTTTGCTCTCGGGTGGGAATGGCATCGGCGTCAAGGCGCGGGTTGAAGAGAGCATATTGGCCCTGTGGGGGACGATGCAGTCTTGTATGGAGAGAGGGATCGCGACCCAGGGGATTCTTCCTGGCGGCCTGAACGTGCGTCGTCGAGCGCCACGTCTGCATGAGCGTATCCAGGCTCTCGATCACTCCGGCAAGCCCCGGGACCCGCTGGCACCGCTTGACTGGGTTTCTCTGTATGCTATCGCTGTCAATGAAGAAAATGCGGCGGGTGGGCGTGTTGTCACTGCGCCCACCAATGGAGCGGCCGGCGTCATCCCGGCGATCGCGCATTACTACATGCGCTTCATCGACACTGAGAAATCAGACGATGATAAGCGTGATTCGCTGATTCGCTTCTTTTTGACCGCCGCCGCGATCGGCATTCTTTACAAGGAGAATGCGAGCATCTCAGGCGCGGAGGTGGGTTGCCAGGGGGAGGTCGGTGTTGCGTGTTCAATGGCTGCGGGGGGACTGGTTGCGGCGCTGAACGGTACCAACGCCCAGATTGAACACGCTGCAGAGATCGCCATGGAGCACAATCTGGGTATGACCTGCGACCCGATTGGTGGTCTGGTGCAGATCCCCTGCATCGAGCGCAATGCCATGGGAGCCGTAAAGGCAGTCAATGCCTGTCGCATGGCGATGCATGAGACAGAAGGGCACAAACTCTCGCTCGACCAGGTCATCGAGACCATGTATCGAACAGGCATGGATATGCAGAGCCGTTACAAGGAGACCAGTCAGGCCGGTCTCGCATTGAACATTATTGAGTGTTAGATATGGTTTGACTGCTCAGGGAAGGAACGTTCGGAATCGCCGGGCGTCTTCCACCCCACAACCTCGCAGACCGTCTCCAGCGTTAGCAGACCCTTCGTTGCTCGCTTCAGGAAGAATGCTTCGAGAGCCCTCTGCATCTCTTCAAACCCGGGTTCGCTAACCAGTGGCGCGACTGACAAAGACTGTGTCTGGCCTACGAATTCCTGAAGGGTCATCTGCTCGTCTGCCTGCATCTTGACCTCGAATGTTTCTGCCCCTCCGTAAGGCCTGAGACCTTCAAAGCTTCGATAAGAGCCTCGAACCTGCTCATAGTCCTTACCGAACTCGAGCAGGATGTTTTCATACTCCTCAGCCTGTGCAGAACCGCGTTGTGACCTCCTGTTTGTGACCAGGGTGACCCATTTCCCAGGCCTGAGGATACGGTGAAACTCAGCCAAAGCTCGTTCCTGATCGAACCAATGGAAGGCACGTCCCACAGTTACGAGGTCAACGGAGGTCTTCGTGAGCCCCGTAGCTTCGGCTGATGCGTCTGAGATGCTCAGCTTCGGGAATCGCGCCGCGAGCATCCTGCAGGCCGCGCGCATTTCGGAGTTGGGCTCGACAGCAATGACCGGGTTGCCTGCCTCAAGAAAGAGCTCTGACAGCATGCCGGTGCCGGCTCCAATGTCTGCGATGAGATCGCTTTGCGTTAGCCCACATCGTTCCCGCAAGACATCGAGCACCTGTCGCGGGTAACGAGATCGAAATCGCACATATTCCTCGACCCTGCCTGTAAAGCGCTCTGCATGCTGTGTCATCGTTCCACCGCCAAGGCGACCGAGTTGCCTCCACCCAGACATAGGGCAGCGACGCCTCGATGTACATCACGTCGCAACATCTCATGGATCAGAGTGACCAACACGCGAGCTCCGCTCGCCCCAATAGGGTGCCCAATGGCCACTGCTCCTCCATTCACGTTCACCTTGTTCAGGTCCAACCCGAGCTCCCTGGTCACGCCCAGAGCTTGAACGCTGAATGCTTCGTTCAATTCGAACAAGTCAACCCCATCCTTGCTCCAGCCAGCCTTCTTCAGCACGCGCTCCACACCAAGCACTGGAGCGAGCATCACCCATCTTGGAGCGACGCCGCTTTGCGCTTGTGCCTTGATCTTGACCAGCACCCTCAGCCCCAGTGCTTTCGCCTTCTCAGCAGACATGAGCACCAAGGCGGCGGCGGCATCGTTCACACCCGGAGCGTTTCCCGCAGTGATAGTGCCGTCCTTTTTGAAAGCAGGCTTCAAGGCCGCGAGCAACTCCAGCGACGTGTCCGGTCTTATGCTCTCGTCATGATCGAAGACGGTTACCGTCCCCTTCTTGCCCGGGGTCTCGATCGCCATGACCTCGGCTGCGAATCTTCCTTCTGCCCAGGCGTTCGCCGCACGCCGGTGTGATTCCACCGCGTAGGCATCCTGCTCTTCGCGGGTGATCGAGTGTTTGTCCGCCACTAGTTCGCCGGTCATTCCCATGTGTTGATCGTCACAGGCGCACCAGAGACCATCCTTGACCATGGAGTCGACGACCTTTCCGTCGCCCATCCTGTAGCCCTTGCGGGCCTGCGGCAGGAGGTAGGGGGCATTCGACATCGATTCCATGCCGCCTGCGACCACGATCTCTGCGTCCCCGAGCATGATCGCCTGGGCACCGAGTGCCACGGCTTTCAATCCGCTTCCACAAACCATGTTGATCGTGAGCGCCGCAACGCTATCCGCAAGACCTCCGCCGAGTGCGGCCTGCCTCGCGGGATTCTGTCCGAGTCCTGCGGGCAGCACGCACCCCATGATGCACTCATTCACCTCTGCCGGCGGAAGGCCGGCACGAAGCACCGCCTCACGAACGACATAAGCACCGAGTTGTGTCGCGGATAATTCGCTCAATGCACCTTGGAACTTGCCGACGGCCGTACGAACCGCAGAAACGATCACCACATCACGCATTGCATACTCCAATCAACGCCGTAGTATACGTCTCATGCAGGAAGATTTGACACTGACGCATACTGCGATCCCTCCTCCACCCTTTCCCGAGACTCATCCCAGCCCAATAGCGCCATGGCTTCACACCATGGGCCTGCTTATGATTCTGGCGCTGAGCACCTTTACCGGGCACCGCCGCTTGCTCGCGTTCGCACATCACCCTTCCATCCCCTTCCGTTACGGATCTTCTATCGTTTTGGAGTGGCTCCTGCTTGGCTTTGTACTGGCTAGGATTCGGAACCGCAAAGCGTTCTTGCTACAGGCTTTTCGCAGTCGAAGCAGTACATGGCTGCAATCGTTAGGAAATGGCATCGCGGCATATTGTCTGGGTTTTGTTGCCATTGCGATTGTCGCAATTGCCATTCATTTCACACCGCTTGGCACCAAGACGAATGCAGCGGCGATGCTGGCGATGCTTCCGCGGACGACATCACAGTTTGCGCTCTGGCTTGCGCTCTCGCTTACCGCTGGAATCTGTGAGGAGCTCATCTTTCGTGGCTACCTTACGCAACAATTTACTGCGTGGATCAGACGGCCCGTTCTCGCGCTTGTTTTGTCTTCACTCCTCTTTGGGTCTGTACATTTGTACGAAGGTCTTGCAGCCATTCTGCCTCTGGCGGCGCTTGCGCTGGTGTATGGCTTCATCGTGCGATCTCTGAAAGGAGATATTCGCGCCGTCATCGTCGCTCATACGCTGCAGGACTTTCTCGTCGCCGTCCTTGCACTGGCACGTCCCATGCTTGAGCACTACCGGATGCAGCATTGAATTGCGGACGCGTTCTGCACATTTAATACACAAAAGAATTTTGCATACGATTCGTTTTTCTCTTGACACTGTTTTCTCGCAAATCTATACCTTCGTTAGCTGCAACGAAGCATCATGCAGAGTCGAGAAACTTCGACAGGGAGAATAGGCAAAGGTCAGCCGTGAGGCGCACCATCCCAAGGCAAAGAAACACAAGGCAAACGCAGAACGGGGGACGCTCTCAGCGTCCCCCGTTTTGCGTCATAGCGTTCACCGAGAGCAATCAGTCTGCGCTTCTCACTGTGCTGATCCCTTCGGTGTTGAAAGATAGCCGGAGATCGTATTCTTCGAGATATTGTTCACGACGATCTCGTACAGCGCGGGATCTTTTCCTGAGTAAAACTGCACCGGTTCATCGAGACTCCTATCCTTCTTTTCAATGTTGCGATCATCCGCACTCACGATCATCGTGTACCTGGAATGCTTGTCATCGACCTTCTTTGCTTGCAGTTTGATTGACGAAAGCAATGTTGGCTTGTCGCCTTTGCGCAGTGTGAATTCAAAGTAAGCGCGGTCCCCTTTATGTTTCAGAAGCTCCAAATCATCGTGCGTCCGTGCGATCAACCCACTCATGACGCCGGCGTCACCCATCGTGCGCTGCAACTGCGCCTTGGTCGTATTCAAATCATTTTGGGTTTCCGCAATGCTCGCCTTGGCTCCCCCTACATCCGTCTTTACGTTTGAGACGTCACTTGCGACGGCACCGATCTGCTTCGATGCTGCAGCCTGTTGCTCTTCAAGCTTCGCGGTCTGTGCCGTTTGTGCCCGTACGGCCGCCTGTTGCGCTGCAAGCAGGCTGGCGGTCTTGAGATCGATCTGCTTCTGCGTCATGCCGACGCTGTTCCCAAGAGTCTCCGTAGTCGCGCGCAGCCGGGCACTCAGCGCATCCTGCTTTTGAGCAAGTTCCGAGTTTCTTTGTTCCGCCGCTGCGAGTTGCTTTTCGGCGACACTCAGATGATTGCTCAGGCCGAAGCACCAGATCAGCGCGCCAAGAGCGAGCAAGATTGCCGCCCCGAGGCTCGCCTTTACCGCCATCGGCAGCGGGCGCTCCGCTCCGTTTGTCTCGTACTGACCGCTCATTGTTTTCTCCTTCGCTTTGCCTGGCATTTAGACAATTACCAAGACAAAACGTGTCTCGATCAAATTACGCTATCTTGCCTTCGTCCGCTTCAAACAAATTAGGTGTGCCGGACCTGCATTGAGAAAGCCTCTAAAATAGACGAGTGGCTGAACCGGATTACGTTATCGCTGGAGCAGGAATTATTGGGCTTTCGCTTGCGCTTGAGTTGCATCGCCGCGGAGCTTCCGTCGTCGTTCTCGAAGCCGGCACGCCCATGGCGCAGGCGAGTACCGCCGCTGCTGGAATGTTAGCGGCTGACGACCCCCATAATCCAATCGCGCTGCATGCGCTCGCCAAAGTCAGCACGTCTTTGTACCCAGGCTTCCTCGACCACATTTCAGACCTTTCTGGGGTTCGTATCCCCTTTCAAACCGCATCCACCTTGCAGGCGGTCTCTCCGGATGCCGACTTTCTCAGTGATCCGAAGGCGCTGGTGCCGCAACTAGAGCCTGGCTCGCATCGTTTTTCGCTTCTGGACGAGCGTTCCGTTGATCCGCGGCAGTTGGCTGAGGCTCTCCTAATGGCCGTTCGCAACACGCGGAAGATTGAGGGTAGAGGGATCGACCTACGTGAAAATACTCCCCTGACCCGTATCGCTGCCGGACCTGCGTCGGTTCGCGTGGAGACGCCTGCCGGCTCCTTGAGTGCTGGCTATTTCGTTGATTGCATGGGTGCCTGGTCGCCCGCGCCGGTCGCACCCCGGAAGGGACAGATGCTGGCTGTGACCCTCCCGAAGAGTCTGCCGCTAAAAACTGTGATCCGCACGGAAAAGATTTATATCGTTCCTCGTACCGATGGTCCGAACGCGGGCCGCGCAATCATTGGCGCAACGGTGGAGAATGCGGGTTACGACCTCAAGGTCCATCCGGTAGACATCCTCACGCTCAACGCACAGGCTACGGCACTGCTGCCTGAGTTGGCTGAGGCCCTTTTCGTTGAGTCGTGGGCAGGATTGCGTCCAGCGACGCGCGATGATTTACCCATCCTTGGTCCCTCGCCGCGTCAGCCTCGTTACGTGCTCGCGAATGGCCACTTCCGGAACGGAATCCTTCTTGCACCTGCTACTGCTCACGTCGTCGCGCAACTCCTCATGGGAGAGAACGTAGATGTGGATCTTGCTCCCTTCGATCCTGGCCGCTTTTAGCTTGCTTATCCCTCAAATCGCACAACAGCTCCGATATTCGCACGAAACCGGTGACAACAGTTTCTCCGCTGGTCTATAACCGTAGTTACTTATTGGATAGGTTTCTGTTATCCGTCGGAGAGTGTAAATGTCTACTGTCGTTGCGCCTAAGGGTCTTGAAGGTATCGTCGCCACCACCTCTTCTATCTGCTGGATCGATGGCGACGCAGGCGTCCTCTCCTACCGCGGTATCGATATCCATGAACTGGCTTCAAAGTCCACGTTCGAAGAGACGACCTATCTTTTGTGGAACGGCAGACTTCCGTCTGGATCGGAGCTGAAAGCCTTTTCCGCTGAGCTGGCCGCAGCCCGCGTGCTGGACCCGAAGATTATCGATCTCCTCAAGTCTGTTCCGACGTCTGCTTCCCCAATGGAGGTCCTTCGTACGGCAGTTTCGCTCGCATCGATCTACGACGTCGACGAGAAAGACTCCAGCCACGACGCCAATGTTCGCAAGTCCTTCCGTCTCACCGCGCAAATCGCGATGATCGTCGCTCTCTTCGATCGGATACGCAAAGGGAAGGAGATTGTCGAAGCCGACAAGAGCCTTTCACATGCTGCGAACTTCCTTTGGATGCTGAATGGCGAAAAGCCTTCGGAGACTGCCACCAACGCCTTTGACATTGCCCTCATTCTCCACGCAGATCATGAGCTCAATGCCAGCACCTTTGCCGCACGAGTGATCGCTGCCACCTTGTCCGACATGCACTCGGCGATTACCGGTGCCATCGGTGCTCTCAAAGGGCCCTTGCATGGTGGTGCGAACGAAGCGACCATGAAGCTTCTCTACGCCATTGACGAGGCTGGTGCAGATCCAGTCGAATACGTCCGCAACATGTTCGCGACCAAACAGAAGATCTCGGGCTTCGGCCATCGCGTTTATCACACGGAAGATCCCCGGGCGACGCATCTTCGTCGCATGTCCGGTGAACTGGGCGCGGCTGCGGGCAATACCAAGTGGTTCGATATGAGCCAGAAGATCGAAGCCTTCGTTAAATCCGAAAAGAAGCTCAATGCGAATGTGGATTTTTATTCTGCGAGCACGTACACCACGCTTGGCATCGACATCGATCTGTTTACGCCAATCTTTGCGATCTCACGTATCTCCGGATGGGCCGCTCATGTGATCGAGCAGCACGACGATAACCGGCTGATCCGTCCGCGTGCCGAATACACTGGGCCTGCTTATCCTGCGCCGTATACCCCGATTGAAAGTCGTTAGCTTCACTGAGTAACACGGACGGCCGTTTGCGAAAGCAGGCGGCCGTTTTTGTTTGCGTCTGGATCGTAAGTTCAATGCCTACAAAACTTTACTTGCCGAGTCGTGTCCACATACGTAACCTCGGGATCTAATCGCTCGCCTGCAATGCCTTGGAGTTTGTCTGCCTAACCTCAATCGATTCCGAACTTCTGCTCTGCTGTTCTTCCTCACTACGACGCCTCTTCTCGCCCAAGCCAAACCGGCGGCCGAGGACGCTGGAAGCACGACCGCTTCTGCTACTACGAACGACGAAGGGCCCGCGGGTATCGTCCCCTATGTGAAGGGGCTGAACATTTCCATTGGCACCAGCTCACAGCATGACTCCTCCAATGGCTGGTCTTCTCTGATAACTCCCGATGTCGCATGGCGTTTCAACTCTCACTTTTCCGCTGACGCCACGGTTCCCATTTACACGTACATCAACGTTCAGCAGAATAAAGGCACCAAGGCGCGACCGGTCTATGTCTTCGCGAATGAGAAGTTCACCCCGGGCGATGCGGCCCTCAATAGTCACTACGAGACCAGCTTCAATCTCCTCGACTACAACCTGACCGCTACTTTGGGCCTTCCTAGCGGTAGTCAGGACGATGGTCTTGGGGCCGGCCAGGTTACGTACAATTTTAATAACCACTTTGAGAGAGCATTCGGAATCATCTCGCCAGATGTTGAGATCGGCTTGGGCGACTCTTCTCAACTTGTCGGTGATCGCGTTCGAAAGAGTTACACCGCCGTCGGGACGCTGGCACACTTTCAAGCTGGTGCCTCCATCGCCCTCACCCACAATATGAACTTTGAGGCCGAAGCGTACGAGGAGCTTCCGCTGGATGCAGGTACGGTTTATTCAACGACGGGCAGGGGCAAGAAGAAGGTTACGACATCTGCACACACCGGCGGAACGGAAGATAACGGCTTCCTCAACACGCTCGATATACCGCTCAACGGCCACGTTGTGGTATCGGGATTTTATAATCGGAGCCTTCGCTCGAAGATCGATACCGCGGGCTTTTCGCTGACCTTCCTCCTGCGCTCTCCACCAGCAGATGTCGTTCGCTGAGGCTCGAACAGCAATCGTCAGCGCAGGGATGGCTTGAGGCTTACGTAGCAGACGAGGACGACAAACTCCACTGCGAAGGAGAACTCCAGAGCGAGTGACGGAGCGGAGGCTCGAAGCGCAGCGGGAGCCAACGCCACCATCACGAGGAGCAGGACGGCTATTGCCACAAACAGCATCGAGCGGCCGATGTTGGTGGCAATAGCTCGCGGAGCAACGCGCGGCGGATTCGCCGCGGCTAAGCGCGCGGCGAACCCTTCGGGAATACTGAAAGTCGGGCTTTGTTCAAGAGCACGGGTCATCCGGGCGTCAAGAGCGTCTGACATCTCGGGATACCGGCCTTCACTGTTGATCTTCATACTGTCACTTTCATTTTAGCGGTTGAGGTCTGGAGGCCGGAACGAATCTTCTTGCGCCCACGGTGAAGATGAGTGCGTACCGTACCAATCGGCATGCCAAGGACCGTTGCAATCTGATCGTAAGAGCGTTCTTCCTGGTGATAGAGAACCAGAATGGTGTGCTCGATTAGGCTGAGTTGGTTGAGCTGCTCGTTGACCAGATCAGCAAACTGGGTCTCCTCAAGCTGTTCCATGGCATTTGGATTAGGATCTGCAAGTCGGTCGTCCCAGCCTTCGGTATCGTCTGAGATCGAAACGTGACGCCGGTCTTCACGACGGCGTCTCTTCCACTCGTCCTGCGCCACGTTCACGGTGATTCGATAGAGATAGGTGGTGACGAGAGCGTCGCCGCGAAAGGATGGGAGAGCTCGAAAGAGCCGTAAGAAGACGTCCTGGGCCAGGTCTTCTATGTCATTCGTCCGGCCTGTGAGACGCACGAGCGTGCGGAAGACCATAGCTTGATGGTCTTGGACGATTTGCTCGAAGCTGGGTTCGGAGGGCATGCGGGTTCACGGGCTTAGACCTGAGAATAGATCGAAAGTTTCATTGGAGTTAATGAAACTTTCACTTCCATCTTTGGTCTAACGCGGGCAGAAAAGGAGAAACGATCATGTTATTTAGCCCGTTTGTCGTGCCGTTGGGAGCGTTTTTGGTGGCGATCGTCGCCATCGCCGGGGGACTCTTCAGTCAAGCTCACGCAAGAAGGGTGAAAGCCGATCAGCGGATGGCCATGCTGGCACGAGGAATTCCGCTCGTGGAGATTGAAGCCGTTCTTAAGACTGCGAAGGATGAGGAAGAGCGGCCGGTCAAGGATCCAATGCGTTCACTGGGAAATGCGCGCCGCACAGCTGTCGTTCTTATCTCCAGCGGTTTAGGTCTTATGCTGTTCTTTGCGGTGATCAGTTTCATTCTTCATGAGCGAGATGTCATGGCAGGAGCGGCGATCGGTCTTATTCCGCTCGCCATCGGCCTTGGATTCGTTGTCGATTATCAACTGCAGAAGCGGGAGATGGCCCGCTTCGGCTTGGAGATTGGTTAAGCTTTGCGACCCTAATCCAGGAGAGAGTCGATGAATGTACTGCTGTCGAACGGAATGAGATCGTCAATCTTCTCACCTGTACCCGCGTAGACCACCGGTAGTTTTAACTCAGTAGCGATAGCGAGGACGATCCCTCCCTTTGCTGTTCCATCGAGTTTCGTCAGTACGATGCCAGTGACCCGGGCAGCCTCAGTGAAGAGGCGAGCCTGTTGCAGACCATTCTGGCCTGTGGTGGCATCCATGACTAGAAAGGTCTGGTGGGGTGCGCCCGGCACAAGCCGTTCGGCGGTGCGGCGCATCTTGTCCAGTTCTTTCATGAGGTCGGACTTTGTGTGGAGACGGCCGGCCGTATCGACAATCAGGACCTGTGTTCCGCGAGCCTTAGCTGCTGTGCAGGCATCGTAAAGGGCGGCTGAGGGATCGCCACCTTGCTTAGTTTTTATGATGGGGACGTCGGATCGCGTCGCCCAAACCTCTAGCTGCTCGATTGCAGCAGCGCGGAAGGTATCTGCGGCGCAAAGCAGCACCGTTCGATTCTGACGCCGAAAATACGCAGCCAATTTGCCGGTCGTAGTTGTCTTGCCGGTGCCGTTCACTCCCACCATCATGATCACTTCGGGAGCAGCGACGGCAGGGATAGTTTGCTGGGACACACCATCCAGAATCGACTTCAGCTCAACGCGCAAAAGTTCTTTAAGCTCGCTGCCACCTTCGATTCCCTTACGCAGCGCACGCTGGCGAAGGTTTTCAAGGACAATGGCAGTCGTGGCACTCCCGATGTCGGCTGCGAGGAGAATGGGCTCTAAGTCGATGAGCGTCGACTCATCGACCTCGCGCGTCAGGGCGAGCACTTGTCCAATCGAGTCGGAGAAAGACTCCCGGGTGCGGGTGACCGCCTGGCGCATGCGGTCAAACAGACCACGCCGGGGAGGGTCTATCTCCTCGGAGGCTGGTGTCTGCGTGGGCTCTTCCGGTTGCTGCTCGGATTCCTGCTGCTGGTTGCGTTTGCCGAAGAACGAGAATGCCATACTCGCTCCAGTCTATCAACCTGTGACGGTCATGCGCTCCGGATGCAGTGGGACCATCATCGAGTTTGGCGTCGGGCTGGGGCCGTGGGGGTCTACCTTTTTCGCATCACGATGGAGAAAGAATATGGCAAAGGCCAATGCGATGAGCAGAAAGGCGGCAGCAGAAGCAACAACAACGCCAAAGTTGGGATTTTTCGCCTTGCTTGAATCAGTTTGTTGAGGAACTTCACTTTTCATCTTCCGTAAGATGCGATATCCAACCAGCAGTCAGCATTTGATGATGCCGGTATGATGGAAAGAAGGGGACCTTGAATGGCTGATGATCCGACGAACGTGGCAGTGCCGCTCCAACAATACCTGGAGACCGCATACCGGCCTGACCGGGACTGGATCGCTGGTGAAGTCCGAGAGCGCCACGTCGGGGAGCAGTCGCACGCCAGCGTTCAGGGGTTTCTGACACAGATCTTCCGTAATCGTGGGATTGAGTGGCAGATCAGGGCGTTTCCGGAGCAGAGAGTCCAGACCTCCAAAGAGCACTTCCTTATCGCCGATCTTTGTGTCGTATCGCGAACCGTGCCCTTGGAACCGGTTGTCCGAACCGCACCCTTGCTCTGCGTGGAAATACTCTCACGCGAAGACAAGATGAGCGAGATACAGTTGCGGGTCGACGATTACCTTCAGATGGGTGCGACGGCAGTCTGGGTGATCGATCCCCGGCGCCGGGATGCTCACCTGGCCCGCGCAGGACGTACGATGGAACGGCATTGGGAGAAGCTCATTGTTCCAGGCACGCCGATTGTTATTACCTTGGCGGAGATGTTTTCGGAACTTGATGAACTGGAAGGCGCGAAGGGATAGCGAGTACATTCAGCATCCCGCGCCTACTCTTCGCGTCCAGGGCGAGCCATCAAGTCCTTGATTGCGTCCCGCGGTGATTTTTCCCGATGCAGTACGGCGTCCATCTGTTCCGCAATCGGCATCTCCACCCCATACCGCGCAGCTAGGCCCAAGGCAGCCGCAGTGCTGCGCACGCCTTCGGCAACCTTGCCATTCATTCCGGCAAGGATCTCAGGCAGCTTGCGTCCTTTGCCTAACTCCACTCCAACCTGGCGATTGCGGCTGAGGCTACCCGTACATGTCAGCACGAGGTCACCAACTCCAGAGAGGCCGGCGAGTGTCTGCCGTCGTCCCCCGCACGCGACTGCCAAACGAGTGATTTCGGCGATTCCACGCGTGATGAGGGCAGCGGAGGTATTAGCCCCCAATCCCAGCCCATGGATCACTCCTGACGAGAGAGCGATGACATTCTTCAAGGCCCCACCCAACTCCACTCCAGTGACATCATCATTTGTATAAAGCCGCAGGCTCGGAGACGAGAACTCACGCTGGACGGTTTGCGCGACTTGCGGAACACTGGATGCGATGACAACTGCCGTAGGTAGACCGGCCGCAGTCTCTTGCGCAAACGATGGCCCGCTGACAACGCCGCAGGGATTATTTGTGATCGACGCGATGACCTGGGTCATCCGTAGAAAACTCTTGTCCTCTATGCCTTTACTGGCGGAGAGAATAATCTGATTCGGCGTCAGGAGTGGTGCGATGTGCGCGATGGTCTCGCGTAGATGCTGGGACGGCGTCACCGAGAGCAGGATATCCGCTTCAAAGATTGCGGCTGGAAGGTCAGAGGTAATCTGGATGTCGGCAGGAAGCGTGAACCCTGGAAGATAGGGGACATTTTCACCGGACTCGATTAACTGCTCTGATAAAGCTGCTGAGTGTGCCCACAGGGTGAGATCGTGTCCTCCACGGCGAGCCAAAGAGATGGCAAGCGCCGTACCCCAGGCCCCGGCGCCAAGAACTGCAATACGGCTCATGCTGATACCTCTTTAGAGCCGAAACGGCTTTCTGTGCCAGCCAACAGGCGGCGGATGTTGGAATGGTGTTTCACAATAATCAGGACCGGAATGATGACATAGCCGAAAGCCGTGAAAGCTGTCTCCTGATGATGAAACAACCACGCCAGGATCGGATAGGTTGAGGCCGCAATCATAGAAGCGAGAGAGACATACCGGGTGGCGAAAACGATCACCAGAAAGATGCCAAACATGACAAGGCTCGGTTTCCATGCCAAAGCGAGGAAAACTCCGAGCCCGCTGGCAACGCCCTTTCCACCGTGAAAGCCGAGCCACACAGGGAACATGTGTCCAACGATGGCTGCAATGGCGGCGCCGACCGCAACATCAAAATTTGCGGGCACCAAGTGGGTTGCGATTTTGACTGCGATCAATGCTTTGAGCAGATCGAGCGCCAAGGTCAGCAGTCCTAGACCCTTAGCACCGGAGCGAGCGACGTTGGTCGCGCCGATATTGCCGCTACCCGTCTCACGAATATCCTGCTTGCGGAAAAAACGGACGAGAAGATAGCCGAATGGAATCGAGCCTAGTAAGTAGGCGAGCGGTATGGAGATAAGCCAAGGATTCATAAGTGATCTAGAGGAGTCTACCAAGACCTAAAGAAGTTGGCGGCGGAAGAGTTCAAGTGCGTGCTGGGTAGCCCACCAGCGGATGCGTTCCCGGTCACCCATGAGTTGGAGTTGCTTGATCTGTGTGACTGGCTCAGGTCCGGTTGCGTCTGTGATCCCTATGTAAACGAGCCCCACTGGTTTCCCCTCGTCTGTCCCCTGCGACCCGCCGCCGGGGCCTGCCAGGCCGGTGATTCCAATGCCGTAAGAAGCCCCAGTCGTGGTTTGAATCCCTTCTGCCATGGCACGGGCAACGGGTTCGCTGACTGCCCCCTGGCTTTCGATCAGTTCTGGCGGAACGTTGCAGAAGAGCGCTTTCATCGACGCGCTGTATGTGACCGCACCGCCGATGAAGGCGCGTGAACTATTAGGGATAGCGGTGAGACGCTGTGCCAGCATCCCGCCGGTACAGCTTTCGGCAGTTGCCAGGGTTTGGTGACGCATTCCGAGCATGAGCAGGATCACCTCGTCGAGCGATTCGCCGTGAGACGAGAAGATATCGTCCCCCATCTCACGCTCAATGCGCTCGGCAAGTTCATCCACGCGCGCCTGCGCCTGGGCTAAGGTCGCGGCGACGCATTGAAAGTGGAGTTGGATCTCGCCAGAGCCTGCCAGAATCGTAGTTTCCACGTCTTCATACAACTTGTAGATCGGGGAGGTGCGGGCGTCAACCTGAGATTCTGGTATGAGCGCCATACGCAATAACCGCTTGGCGAGAAAGCGCGTGGGGAGGAGCGCTGCGAGCCGCGGTTTGACCTGCTCATCAAAGAGTGGCTTTAGCTCTTTGGGAGGCCCAGGCAAGAGAGCCACATACCGTTTCTTGCCTCGGTAGGTTGTAACCAAGAATTGGCCTGGGGCCGTGCCGTTCTTGTTCTCAAGCAGCATAGCTCCATCAAGGATGTCGGCCTGCTTAGCGTTGTTCGGCGTGATGGCGATTCGGCGCTCGGCAAAGCGCTTATAGAGAGCGGCAATGATAGCGGGATCAGGATGAAGCGTCAGGCCCAGAGCGGCGGCTGCGGCTTCGCGCGTCAGATCATCTTCCGTCGGGCCAAGACCGCCGGAGAAGATGACGATGTCGGCACGTTGGAGAGCATTGCGGGCGGCTTCGGTCAGGTGGTCGAGCGAATCCCCGACGATCGTCTTGAAGGCAACGGTTACTCCCAGGTCGTTCAAGCCCTCAGTCAGGTAGAGGGAGTTGGTGTCCTGCCGGAAGGGGGTCAGCATCTCGCTTCCGGCGGCAATTATCTCTGCGATCATTCTCAATTGGATGCTTGAGGGAGGGTGATAGCACTGGTCACTGCAAGTCTTTTGCCGATGGAGCCGCGTACGTGGGAAAGCTTGGTGCATCAAACGAACATGGTCAAGCTTTATGGGATACGAATTGCTTTCTTCTGTGGGTTGGCACTCCTGCCGATTGCAGCTGTTCATGCACAGGATGCGGCCTCACCGGCTGCCTGTACTCTGGCGAAGGAGACCTACCACTGCGATCGGGGTGCCTTCCGGCAAGCTCTTAGTGCGGCGAAGGTCATTGGGGTGGAGTCGGTGCCTGTAAGCAGGATGGTGTCCGGCCAACTGACGGAGTTGGTCGCGAAGATTGGAAAGACAGTTGCTGGGGAAGGCGCAGCAGCTGATCTTACATTTTCCTTGCTGAAGCGCGACTTGGGCGGGGTGATCATTGGACCCTCGGGCGCGGAGTTGGCTACGCTGCGGGTGTACGGCCCCGCCCACGGGGGAGAGCGAGGCGATCTGATCTGGGCGGAGATTTACACAGGGCAGCCGGACATGCAGTGGCCCGCAGTGGCGCATTCGCTTATCGAGCAGTTTCGCGGAAGTGCCGGGCTGGCTGGAAAGGCCTCAGGGGAGAAGCGCTAGCCCCTGAATGCCGAGTTCGACCTCGTAGATCGCGTCGCGTGTGGCAAGCGCGGCTCGTCCATCCGGCAGGAAACAAAGTCCGATCAGATTGGCTCCGCTAACTACCAGGTCCGCAGCTCCAGAAGGTGTAATACGGACGATTCCGCGATTGCCCGCAAGCGATGCTGCGACGTAGAGATTGTCTCCTGTGTCGAACGCCATGCCTTGGGCTCGGCCGAGGCCGCGATAGAAGACGGAGGCGCTGCCCGCATGGTCGATAGCGTGGATGATCTGGTGGGAGGCGGTGGTGGGGCCGGTGACGTAAAGGGTACCCTTGCTGTCGAAGGCGAGGTGGTACGCGCTGATGGACGGCTCCAGGGTAGCGAAGACGAAGGTCTCTTGGCTACGCCCTTCGGAGGCCGAGCGGATCTTGAAGATGGTGCCGGACCGGTCTCCGACATAGAGGTCGCCTACCCGGTCAAAAACTATATCGGTAGCGATGCCGAGCCCCTCTGCATAAACCTGGGCGACACCAGAGCTTCCGACCTTATAGATGATGCCGTCGGCGCGAGAGCTGACGTAGAGGAGACCGTCCGGTCCGAAGGCGAGCCCGGTGGGGTTGAGGATGTTGCGGACGTATGGGCGGAGCTCGTGGGTCTTGCCCTCCGGGGCGGGGGGGATGCGGAAGATGGAGACGGGGGTTTGCTGGCCGCGGGAGCCGGAGAGGGTGGCGTAGACGGTGCCGGTGGCGTCTACGGTGGGGTTGGCGACCGGGTGTAGGTTCTCTGCCATGGGGACGGCGATGCGGACCGGCAGGGCGTTGGAGTGGATGCCGTCCTTGGTGGCGAAGACCTGGCCGGGAAGGATGCCTTCGGGAACCCGGACGATGACCTGCGTGGAGCGAGCCAGCTCTACGTGGGCCGTGACGCCGGCGATCTCTACTTCTACTCCGGGGCCTAGATCGTTGCCGGTGAGGTGGAGTTCGCCGCCGGGCATGACGGCGTGCGGGGCGGCTTGGGTCAGGGTCGGCATGGTGTCGGTTTCTCCTTCCTAAGGATAGATGAGCAGGGCGGCATGGCCTATGGCCAGGGCAATGAGACCGGCGGCTACGTCGTCCAGCATGATGCCGGTGCCGCCGTGGAGGCGTTCCAGGTTGCGGACGGGTGGTGGCTTGGTGATGTCGAAAAGACGGAAGAGCAGGAGGGCCAGCAGGGCGTGGGGCCAGTCGGCCGGGATGGCGATGAGGGCGAAGATCTGGCCGGCTACCTCGTCGATGACGACGTGGCCGGGGTCTTCGCGGCCGGACTCGCGGGCTACGATCGTCGCGGCTGGGATGCCGATGGCTGTGGCTGCGAGGGCGGCGATGAGCGTGCCTATGGTCTGGTGCAGCGGGCTCGGGTGCAGCAGGTGGATCGAGCCGAACCAGAGGATGGCTGCGGCGACGGAGCCGTAGGTGCCGGGGCCGGGCTTCATGAGGCCGGCTCCGAAGAAGGTTCCTACTGCCCATGCCCAGAGGGTCTTTTTGCCCTCGAGGGCGCGGAGGTTCATCGGCGTCTGCTTTGCCACTAGCGGTCGCCGTCTTCGTTGGTGCTCGACTGCCCGCGGTGCTGGAGGCCTTCGAGTTCGTCGAGGAGGTCCGGGTCGTGGACGGGGGAGGAGATGACGTAGCCTCCGGAGGCCCACTTTCCGAGATCGAGGATGCGGCAGCGGTCGGAGCAGAATGGGAAGTCGGGGTCGGTGGCTAACACCACCTTGCGACAGGTGGGGCAGAAGAGGGCTTTGGGATTGGGCATGACGTTATTCCAGGATGCGTGCGACTACGTCGTAGTCGTGGGATTCGGTGATTTCGGCTCGGTAGAAGGTGCCGGGGACCAGCTCTTCGTGGGGGCCAAAGTCGTTGATGAAGACCTTGCCGTCGATCTCCGGGGCGTGGAGGCTGGTGCGGCCTTCCCAGAGGAGGTCGGTCTCTTCGGAGGGGCCTTCGACGAGGAGGTCGATCTCGCGGCCTACCCACTTGAGCTTCTCCGTGGTGCTGATCTTCTGCTGGAGCTTCATCAGCTTGCGGCGGCGGGCCTGGATGGTGCGGTTCGGGACCTTGGTGTCATCGGGGAGCTCGAAGGCCTTGGCACCCTCTTCGTCGGAGTAGGTGAAGACGCCGAGCCAGTCGATCCTGGCGGCTTTGACGAAGTCTTCGAGCAGCTTGTAGTCGGCTTCGGTCTCGCCGGGGAAGCCTACGATGAAGCTGGTGCGGATGACGATGCCGGGGACGATCTGGCGGGCCTTGGCGATGAGGTTCAGGAAGATCTGGGCGTTGCCGCCGCGCTTCATCGTCTTGAGGACGTTGGGGCTGGCGTGCTGGAGGGGGACGTCCAGGTACTTGGAGATGGTGTCGTGGCGGGCCATCGTCTCCAACAGGCGGGTGGTGACCTTGTTGGGGTAGGTGTAGAGGAAGCGGAGCCAGCGGAGGCCGGGGAGGACGGCGAGGCCGTCGAGTAGCTGGGCCAAGCCTTCCTTGAGGCCGAGGTCTTCTCCGTAGCAGGTAGTGTCCTGGCCGATGAGGGTGATCTCGCGCACGCCCTGAGCGATGAGGTTCTGGGCCTCCGCGATGATGCTGCCCATGCGGCGGGAGCGGAACTTGCCGCGCAGCTGGGGGATGATGCAGAAGCTACAGGGGTGATCGCAGCCTTCGGCGATTTTTATATAGGCGGAGGCCCGGGGGGTGGTGAGGATGCGGGGGGTGGCGTCGTTGTAGAGGTACTCGGGGAGGGCGGCGGTGGCACCGTCCCAGGACTCGCGGGAGAAGCGGCCCTGCTGCTGGCGGAGGTCGCCTTCGGGGCGGCTGGTGTTGCCGGGGTCGATTCCGCGCTGGATGTGGTCGCCGGTGTGGGCGAGGGGCTCGTCTCCGTGTGTGGTGCCGGTTTCGGCGAGGGACTGGACGATGCGGAGTTGAGGGGCTATGTGGCCCTCTACCTCTGGGCGGGAGTGCTGGTTGACGGCGCTGGGGGCGCGGTGGACCAGTTGCTGGGTGACCGTGGTCTCGTTGACCAGGTTGCCTTCGAGGAGGGCGCGGTCGGTTTGGGTGTGGGACTCGATGGAGGGCTGGTTGAAGTCCTGGGGGAGGATGTTGAAGGGGGAGTTGCTGGTGGGGGTGAGGCCAGCGGCGGCGAGGATGGCTTCCAGTTCGCCGGTTCCGACGACTGCGTCCACTTCAGGGATGTTCTTCTGGATCTCGTCGCGGTAACGCTCTACCAGGCAGCCGGCTACGATGATGCGCTGGGCTTTGCCGCCGTTCTTCTGCTTGTGCTGGACCATCTCGAGGATGGTGTTGACCGACTCCTGCTTGGCGGAGTCGATGAAGCTGCAGGTGTTGATGACGATGATCTCGGCGTCTTCGGCCCGGGGGGTGAGTTCGGCTCCGTTGTGGTGGAGGAGGCCCATCATGACCTCTGAGTCGACGAGGTTTTTTGGGCAGCCGAGGGAGACGAAGCCTACCTTGGGTTTGCTGGGGGCGGAGATGGCGGGATCTAAGACGGCTGAAGGCATCACCCTTCATTCTAACAGGTTGCGGTGGGTCCCCCTACCCCCGGTGAAAGTATCTAAAGTCTTCATTCTATTGAAGTTAGTCCTGGACTTGCTTGGTAAGGTCTTTGTTTTCAGTAGGTGGTGCTTGTAAAGTCTTGATTTTATTGAGTTATGGGGATCACGACGGTGGATCGTCCTGATTTTTGCTCTACTTCCATTTTACCAAGGTGCACGGGGGGAATACGCCATTTATTTTTGGGCTGTAAGTGTCATTGATTGTATGGGTTATGGGATTTTGGGAGGTTGCTGGGGCTTGACACGTGAATTTAGGGGTGTTTTTTGTGAAAATAGTTGTAAGTTGTTGATGGGGCTTGGGTTGTGTGGTTGGTTTGAAGGCCGGGGTTTGCACCGGGTGACCGTGGTGGCGGTGGGTGGGAGAGCAAAAGAGGCATGTGTCGGGCTTTCAGCCCTCTGGGGTTTGGTGGGGAGGTTACCCAGGGCTTGCGCCCTGGGCTGGTATATGCCGCGCCTTCAGCGCTCTGGTTGGGGTGGGCTTGGCGGTTTAGCCGAGGCGGTGAGGACAAGTTCTTTGAATGACTGCGTGAGAACAGACGACGGCAACGGCCCGGGGCTAAAGCCCAGATGCTTTTAGGCCCTTGACGGGGCGCTAAAGCGCCCCTCTAATCCGAACGGCAACGGCAACGACAAACGTGACGACAACTACTGAGATTCTTCGCTTCGCTCTGAATGACGGCCGAAACGAGCAACGACAACCGCAACGGCAACCGCAACTGCCGCTACTGAGGTTCTTCGCTGCGCTCAGAATGACCCTTTGTTGTTTTGCTGACCCCCTTTGTGGGGGATGAGGTGCTCGGTTTGGGGCGGCGGAGGAGGAAGGCGTCTATATGGATGATGAGGGCTATGAGGCCTCCGGCGGCGGTGGCGTAGGCGCGGCGGTGGGCGATTTCTGGGCCGGGGAGGACGTTGAGGGAGAGGAGGAAGACGATGTAGGAGGTGAGGAAGACGGAGAAGAAGGCGTAGTTGACGGGGTTCGCCATGAAGGCGCAGAAGCAGAAGAAGACGGCGAGCCAGGCTAGGGTGATCGGGTCGGGGTGGACTCGGAGGAGGAAGAAGGTGCAGAGGACGGCTCCGGCGAGGGTGCCGAGGACTCGCATGAGGGCTCGGTTGAGGGTTTCCGCGAAGAGGGGCTTCTGGACGAGGAGGGCGGTCATGGGAATCCAGTAGCCGGATTGGACGCCGCGCCAGCGGTAGGCTTCGGTGGCGGCGGCTACGGTGAGGGCGAGGCGGAGGGCGTAGGGGACATGGCCGGCGGCCCACATACGGGGGAGGGCTCGGGGGAAGCCGCGGAGGCGGCGGAGGATGCGGCCGAAGCGGAAGATGTGGCGGAGGTGGGTGGCCTCGTCGAAGCCGTAGCTGGGGAGGGCGAGGAGGTCTGCCTGTAGCTCCGGGAGGAGACGGAGGAAGGCGCTGGTGAAGAGGATCTGGAGGGTGCCGCCGAGGAGGGTGAGGAGGGCTCGCTGGAAGGCATGGCGGGCGTCCGCGGGGAAGGCGGAGGTGACGAGGAGGGTGACGGCGGCTTGCTGGCCGACCCAGGCGACGCCTGCGGCTCGGGCGGTGAGGATGCCGTAACCGAAGGCCCAGGCGGCGGAGAGGAAGATGAGGGCGTAGCCTTCATGGCCGGCGAGCATGCCGATGAAGGTGGAGGCGGCCATGGCCAGGGTGGCCCAGATCATGGGCCAGAGACGAGAGTCCGAGATGCGCTGGTTGAGGCCGAAGCCTACGGTCATGGCTCCGCCGCCGCTGATGAGGCCGGCGGCGGGGTGGCCGATGAGGACTCCTCCGACGAGCGAGACGGCTACGGCGACGATGGCGATGAGGGAGGTCTGGAGGGAGATCTCTCGCCAGTGGAAGGTGTAGAGGTCTGCAAAGTAGCCGGGTTGGGTTGGGGCGTCGGGATTGGTGGGGGACGAGGGCACGGGTGGTTGGATGGTGGGTGTGGCCGAGGCTGTGTCTTGATTGTTGCAGGTCTGTGTGGGCGGAGGGTGAACCGTGGAGTTCTGGACTCAAGCATGTAAAGGTTGCAGGTTACCCCGGTGATCTTGAGTAGCGGATCGCAATTCCGTCGTATTTGCGTCTCATGCGCCTTGAACTTCGTCTCATTTGCATACAGGAGAAACCTTATGAGCTTTGGCTGGATGAGCGGTATGGTGCGTCTTTCTTTCGTTTGCTCTGGTTTGATGGCGAGTGCTGCGTTGGGGCAGGTGCCTTCGCATGGGCCGGCTAAGGGGTCTCTGCTGGTGACGGGTGGGGCTACGGAGGCTCGGGACTATCAGCGGCTGGTGGAGATGGCTGGTGGGGCGAAGGCGAAGATCGTGGTGATTCCGAATGCTTCCGTGACGAAGCCTACGGAGCAGGCGGTGCTGCAGGAGGAGTATTGCGGGGCTAAGAGTCCGTTTGCGGCGTTTCCGGGGGCGCCCTGCACGGTGCTGTATACGAACGATAAGGCGGTGGCGAATACGGCTGCGTTTGTTGCTCCGCTGAAGACTGCGACGGGGGTTTGGTTTGTGGGTGGGCGGCATTGGCGGATTGCGGATGCTTACCTGGACACGCTGACGCTGAAGGAGTTTTTTGGGGTGCTCGAGCGTGGGGGTGTTGTTGGGGGCGGGTCGGCTGGGGCTACGATTCAGGGCTCGTACATGGTGAGGGGGTCGGCGGTGCCGGATGACAACACGATCATGATGGCGCCGGGGCATGAGATCGGGTTTGGGTTTATGACGAATGTGACGTTCGATCAGCATGTGGATGTGCGGCACAGAGAGAACGATATGGCCGTCGTCATCAAGGCGCATCCGGATCTGCTTTGCTTTGGGTTGGATCAGGCTACGTCGATCACGGTGCATGGGGATACGGTGACGGTGAATGGGCCTAAGCGTGTCGCGGTTTGGGATGGGAAGGACCACGACGGGAAGGGGTATTACCATCTGCGGACGGGGGACAAGCTGAATACGGTGACCCGGGTGGCTACGGTGGTGGCGCACCCGGGGGAGTAGCGGCGAGGGCTACTTTTTGGCTATGAGGGTTTCGTAGAGGGCTATGGTTTGGTCTGCTATGGCGGACCAGGCGAAGTGGTCTTCTACTCGCTTGCGGCCGGCTTCTCCTAGTTTTTTGGCTCGGGCGGGGTCGGCCAGGAGAGCGGCTATGGGGGCGGCGAGGTCTCTTGCGAACTGGTCTTCGTCTATGGGGAAGGTGGTCTTGGGGTCGGGCTTGAAGGGGACGAGGTGGCCGGTTTCGCCTTCGACGACGACTTCCAGGATGCCTCCGGTGGCGGTGGCCACTACGGGTGCTTTGCAGGCCATGGCTTCCAGGTTGATGATGCCGAAGGGCTCGTAGACCGAGGGGCAGGCGAAGACGGCGCAGTGGCTGTAGAGCTGGATGGCCTCTTCTTTGGTGACCATCTGCTCGATCCAGACGACGTTGTGGCCGGTGCCGGTGGGGTCGCCGGTGGCGATGCTGTGGCCTTCGGGCTCGACGCCGGGGGGCGTGTGATTTTCCTTGCCGGTGGGGTGGCTGCCGGGGGTTTCGCGGCGGAGGGCTTCGACCTTGGCACGCATCTCGGCGGCGATTTCAGGGGTGTCCGGGGCTCCGGCGCAGAGGACGACCTGGGTGCCGGGGGGAAGGTAACGGATGGCGTCGACGAGATGGGTGACGCCCTTCTGGCGGGTGATGCGGCCTACGAAGAGGACGTAGGGCTTGGTGATGTCGACGCCGTACTTGGTGAGGGCTTCGGTGTTGGGGGTCTTTTGATATTGGTTGAGGTCGATGCCGTTGTAGATGACGTGGATGCGGGCGGGGTCGACGTTGGGGTAGGCGGTGATGATGTCGGCCTTGGTGCCGTTGGAGACGGCGATGATGGCGTCGGCATCGAGGATGGCGGTGCGCTCCATCCAGGAGCTGAGGGCGTATCCGGAGCCGAGCTGCTCGGCCTTCCAGGCGCGGAGGGGCTCGAGCGAATGGGTGGTGAGGACGAAGGGGATGCCATAGAGTTTTTTGGCCAGAAAGCCGGCCATGGAGACGTACCAGGTGTGGGTGTGGACGATGTCGATTTCGGCGAGGGACTTCATCTGGGAGAGGTTGAGGGCGAAGGCGTCGATGGCGGCTTTGAACTTGGCTTTGGTGTCGCCGGTGATCTGGGGGGGCGGCTCGTCGCCGCGGACGTGGAGGTTGCCGGAATCTTCGTTCTGGGTGCCCCAGCAGTGGACTTCGACTTCGATCTTTTTGGCTAGTTCAAGGGAGAGGTATTCGACGTGGACGCCTGCTCCGCCGTAGACGTTTGGTGGGTACTCGCGGGTCATGAGGCCTACGCGCATTTAATGTCTCCAAAATAGTGAGCCGGAAGCAGATTGAGTCTGCTTCCGGCGGTCTGATGCTTTCCTACCTGTAGCTAGATGACTTTGAGCAGGAGGAGGATGAGAACGATGGTGAGAATGAGTGAGAGACCGCCGCCGCCATAGTAACCCAGGCCGGGGCCCATGCGAAAACCACCGAAGCCGAAGACGATGATGAGAATGATGAGGAGAATAAGCATTTTGTCGTACTCCGAGAGTTTGAGTTGCGGCCTGTTGCTGCGGCGCTGCTCGGTATGATGCGAACAAAATGAAAGTGTGATGAAAAATGTGTGTTGGGTCAAGAGCTAACCGCAAAGGGCGCTAAGGGCTAAGGAGAGACGGGCTAGTTTTTGCGTTCGGTTAGGAAATTGGCGAGGGCCTTGAGGGGGGCTGCGGTTTCGGCGAAACGGGCCAGGGCGGCGAAGGCGTCGGCTATGAGTTCTTCTGCGTCGTGGATGGATTGGGGGATGCCGAAGACGGCGGGCCAGGTGGCCTTGTCGGTGGCGGTGTCCTTGCCGGCGGTCTTGCCGAGTTGGGCTGAGTCCTGGGTCATGTCGAGGACGTCGTCTACGATCTGGAAGGCGAGGCCGGCCTTCTGGCCGAAGGTGCGGAGGCGGGCTATGGTGTCGTGGGTTGTCGAGGGTTGATCGCCCAGGCCGAGGAGGCCACCGGCTACTACGCTGACGGTGATGAGGGCTCCGGTTTTGGCGCGGTGGATGGCTTCGACTAACTCGGCGGTGGGCTTGACGCCTTCGGATTCGATGTCCATGACCTGGCCGCCGATCATGCCGGGGGGGAGGGAGGTGTGGAGGTCGCCTACGGAGCCTACGCCGGTGGCTACGGCTGCGCTTACTTCGCGGAGGATGGAGACGACGGTTGCTGCGGGGGCGTGGAGGTTGGCTATGGTCTGGAAGGCCAGGGTCTGGAGGGCGTCGCCGGCGAGGATGGCGGTGGCTTCTCCGAAGACGACATGGCAGGTGGGCTGGCCGCGGCGGAGGTCGTCGTTGTCCAGAGCGGGGAGGTCGTCGTGGATGAGGGAGTAGGTGTGGATCATCTCGAGGGCCGCGCCTAGCTCTGCGGCGGCGGTTTCGAGTGCGGGGGTGAGGGTGCCGCCGGAGACCATGCGTGCGGCTTCAAGGGCGAGGATGGGCCGGAGGCGCTTGCCGCCGGCGAAGGTGGAGTGGCGCATGGCGCGGTGGATGGAGTGGGGGAGCGTGTCGGGTGCGGGGAGGAGGCGCTCGAGAGCGGCGTCGGTGAGGGTGGCACCGGCCTTGAGGAGATGCTTTACGTCAGTGTGGGAGTCCATCACCTTTGATGATAACGGGTGTTGTTTGTTCCCATATCGGGAAAAGCGGCGCGGGGCGATGCAAAGGAGTTGCGGGGCGGAGGTTGGGAAGGTTTACTGGAGCGAATCACAGAGATTGATTTGGAGTGTCCATGCGGCGTATGGGCTGGGGCTGCTGGCTCGGGCTGTTGGTTGTGCTATTTGTAGTGGGGAGCAGGGCTGCGCATGGGGCACAGGCGACGCTGGTCGCGGATGCGCATGTGAATGCTGCTCGTCCGGCGGTGAATAGCGGTGCGATCTCCAATGTGAATGTGGGGGGCGGGTATACGGGGTTGTTTCAGTTCGATCTGAGTCTGCTGCCGGTGGGGACTACCTCCGCGCAGATCTCACGGGCGGTGCTGCGGCTTTATGTGAACCAGGTGACGACGGGCGGGCTAGTGAGTCTGCAGCCGCTGACCTCCGGCTGGGCGGAGTATGGGGTGACGTACCAGACGGTGCCGGGGATGGGGAGCGCGGCGCAGGTGTTTACGGTCTCGCAGGCGGGGGCGTATGTGGCGGTGGATGTGACGGCGCTGGTGCAGGGGTGGGTGTCGGCTCCGGTGACTAATTTTGGGTTTGCGCTGACGGCGGGGACGGCTGCGGTGCAGTTTGATTCGAAGGAGAATGATCTGACGGCGCATGGGGCTGCGTTGGAGATCGGGATTGTGTCGCAGGGGCCGCAGGGAATTCAAGGAGTGGCTGGGAGTGTGGGGCCTGCTGGGCCGGTTGGGCTGCAGGGGCTGGCGGGGGTTGCGGGACCGCAGGGTCTGCCTGGGGTGGCTGGAGTTGCGGGACCGGTTGGGGCGATAGGGCCGGTGGGACCGGCGGGAGTTGCGGGGGCGCAGGGTGTTGCGGGGCCTTCGGGGCCGGTTGGAGGGGTTGGGCCTGTGGGGGCTGCGGGTGCGCCGGGGTTGGTCTATCAGGGGGCTTATGGTTCGACTACGACTATGCGCTGGGGGATGTTGTGGTGTTTCAGGGGGCGAGCTATGCGTCTTTGACCGGGGCGAATCATGGGAATACTCCGGGGGCGAGTCCCGCTTTCTGGGGGGTGCTGACTGCGCCGGGGCCGCAAGGGGCGGCGGGTGTCGCGGGGCCGCAGGGGCCTGTGGGGGCGCAGGGTTTGCTGGGGCCGGTGGGACCGCCGGGCGAGCGAGGGGATCAGGGATTGCAGGGGATCGCGGGGCAGGCTGGGGCGCAGGGTCTGACGGGTGCGACGGGGGCGCAGGGGTTGTCCGGGCCGGCAGGGCCTCAGGGGGTTCCGGGGCCGGTGGGAGTGACTTATCGGGGGAGCTACTCGTTTGTGACGAACTATGCGCTGGCGGATGGGGTTTCCTATGGGGGGGCGAGCTATGTGTCGCTGGTGAGCTCGAACCATGGGAATACTCCGGATCAGAGTCCGCAGGCGTGGGGATTGTTTGCGGCTGGGGGGAGTGTGGGGGCTGCGGGTTCGGCTGGTCCGGCGGGACCGGTGGGGCCGCAAGGGCAGCAGGGGCAGCAGGGGTTTACGGGGGCGGCGGGTGTGGCTGGAGTCGCGGGGCCTGTGGGACCTGCGGGGCTGAACTACCTGGGGGTGTACTCGTCAACGGCGAACTATGCGGTGGCGGATGCGGTGAATTATGGGGGTGCGACGTATGTGTCGCTGGTGGCGGGCAATCATGGGAATACGCCCGGGTTGAGCCCGGATGACTGGCAGGCGATTGCGGCGCAGGGGACGGCTGGGGCTGCGGGGAAGGATGGGTCGCCGGGGCTGGTTTATCAGGGGGGATATGCATCCGCGCATACGTACGGGTTGAACGATGCGGTGAGCTATCTGGGTGGGAGTTACATCTCGCTGGCGGCGGGGAATACGGGGAATACGCCTTCGCTGGCTCCGGCCTTCTGGGGGGTGCTGTCGGCGCAGGGGGCGGCTGGAGCGGTTGGGGCTACGGGTGCGAGTGGTAAGGATGGGTCGGTGGGGGTGGCGGGGCCTGCGGGGGCGATTGGGCCGGCGGGGCCTGCCGGGATTGCAGGGGCGGCGGGGATCAACTTTCGTGGGGGTTGGAATGGTGGGACGCACTATTCGGTGAACGATGGTGTGACGTTTGGGGGGGCTACCTATCTGGCGCAATCGAGCAGCATGAATGTGGAGCCGGATGCGGATGCGAGTGTTTGGGCGGTGCTTGCTGCTGCGGGTGGGGCGGGGGCTACCGGGGCTTCCGGGCCTGCGGGGGCGGGGGCTACGGTTCAGGTGGGGACTGTGACGACGGGGGCTGCGGGGACGGCGGCGAGTGTGATGAACTCCGGGACCAGCTCTGCGGCGGTGCTGAACTTTGTGATTCCGCAGGGGGCTTCGGGGTCGGGCGGCGGTGGCGGTGGGAGTGCGGCGGCTTCGACGAGTGGGATTCCGTTTGCTTCGATGTATCACTCGGTTTCATATGCGGCGCTGTACTACTCGGTGAATAACGGGAGCCAAGCCGCTACGGAGACGGCGGCGGTGCTTTCGTGGAGTCCGGGGGGGTGCTCAGCTACGACCTTGACGGTGTTTTCTGAGCAAAGCGGGACGATTGCGGTGACGCTCAGGGCGGGGGCAACGCCCGCAACGATGGCGAATACGAGCTTGAGCTGCACGGTGGGGCAGGGGCAGAGTTGCACGGCGAATGGGTTGGCAACGGTGCCGGTGGGCGGGTTCGTGGACCTGATGGTGACGCAGGCGGATGGGACGCCTTCTCCGGTTTGGAGCGCGGTGAGTTGCAATTAGGAGCCACGGATGGGTGCGGGCAGATTATGCTGGAGGTCGCGATCTGCTAAGTCGATTGGAGAGATGAATATGGGCTGCAAATGGTGGGTGTTGGGTGTGATGGCGTGCGTGGTGGCGGGGGCTGAGGTGCCGGATAAGAGGGCGGCGCAGGAGACAGCGGCGATGGCGGCTACGGTAAGGGCGGAGTGGCCGAATGGGATTATTACTACGCTGAAGTCGCCGGGGGCGTGGACGTATGAGGAGGGGGTGGTGCTCGACGGGATGGCTGCGGAGTGGCGGCAGAGCAAGGACGCAAAGGACTTTGCGTATATCAAGGCGGCGGTGGACAAGTATGTCAGCGCGGATGGGGTCATCCATGTGAATCCGAGTGGGGCGGTGTTCGAGACTGGGGGGCATACGCTGGACAACATTGAAATGGGGCGGGCGGTGCTGATGGTGTATCGGACGACGCATGAGCTGAGGTACCAGAGGGCGGCGGAGTTTCTGCACGAGCAGCTTGCAGTGCAGCCGAGGACGGCGAGCGGCGGGTACTGGCATAAACAGATCTATCCGAATCAGATGTGGCTCGATGGGGCTTATATGGCGGAGCCGTTTCGGGCGGAGTATGCGGCTACGTTTGGGATCGAGCACGAGTTTGGGGATATTGCGAAGCAGTTCCTGTTGATGGACGAGCATATGCGCGATCCGAAGACGGGGCTGCCGCGGCATGGGTGGGATGAATCGAAGAAGATGCCGTGGGCCGATCCACAGACGGGGCTGAGCCCGGAGGTTTGGGCTCGGGCGCTGGGCTGGTATGCGATGGCGCTGGTGGATACGCTGGAGTGGTTTCCGGAGGATCATCCAAAGCGGGCGGCGTTGGTGGCCGATCTGAACCGGACGATGGCGGCGGTGGTGAAGTACCAGGATGAGAGCGGGACGTGGTGGCAGGTGATGGATAAGGGTGGGGCAAAGGGGAACTTTGCGGAGGCTTCGGCGTCGTGCATGTTTGTGTATGCGCTGGAGCGTGGGGTGCGGAAGGGGTATCTGCCTGCGAAGCCTTATGAGGCTGCGGCTCTGAAGGGGTGGCAGGGGATTCAGAAGGCTTTTGTGCGTCCGGAGGCGGACGGGCATGTGGTGCTGACGACGACGGTGAAGGCGGCGGGGCTGGGGGGCAAGCCTTATCGGTCAGGGACGTATGAGTACTATGTGGGGGAGGCGGTGGGGGATAACGACGCTAAGGGAGTGGGGGCTTATTTGTTGGCGGGGTCGGAGATGAGGCATGCGCGGGCGGAGATGGGGCGGTAGAGAAATTTTCTTCCAGCTGCGAGCTATGAGCTGCCAGCTTGAGGCTAGGAGTTGGGGAAGATGGTGGCGCGGAGGTCGGAGACGAGGAGTTCCAGGCGCTGGGTGGAGGCGGCGTGGGATTCTAGTGCGGCTTCGAGCTCTCGGGCGAGGTCTGTGCCTCGGGCGAAGCCGAACATGCCGAGGGAGCCGGCGAGCTTGTGGGCTATATCGACTGCGCTCTGGTAGAGGGCTGGATCGGGCGAGCCTGAGCGGGCGGCTTCTACGGCGCGATCGAGGGTTTCAAGGCGAGCGCGCATCAGGGGGATGTTGCGGTTCCACATTCCTGTGAGGAGGGAGTTTGTCTGCGCTTGGATGGCTGGTGACATGCATTCTCCCTGTTTTACGAAGTTGAGTTCTCCCTCTTTATCGGCAGGGGTGCCCGACAAATTCAGGGAAGCAAAGTGTAAACCCTAAAGTTATTCCTGCCAACCCAGTGCTTCTGAGATTTGTGCGGCGAGGGTGAGGGGGTCGAATGGCTTGAAGAGGACTGCGGCGACACCGAGGCCGGCGAAGCGGCGCTGATCTACGCCCTGGACCTTGGCGGTGAGGAGAACGACGGGAATACGGGCGGTGAGAGGGTTGAGTTGAAGCTGCTTGAAGGTGGTGGGGCCGTCCATGCCGGGCATCATGACATCCATGAGGATGGCATCGGGCTTTTCCGCTGCGGCGACCGCCATGCCTTCTCGGCCGGAGCTGGCGGTGAGGATGGTCCAGTTTGCGGTTGCTTCGAGCGAAAGCGCCGCCACTTCGCGGATGTCATCTTCATCGTCAATGATCAGCACACGGCGCATATGCGGTCGATTCTCTCACGGCGGAGGTGAAGTTGACTGTGCCTAGTCGAAGACTTCGCGGAGTGTTTCATCTGGTACACGAAGACGCTGGACGATGCTGAGGACGAGCTGCTCGACTTCTTTGGGCTGAATTTTGGCCTTGGTGAGGAACTGGGTGGGGCCGAGGCGGAGCTGGGACATCTCGCCCTCCGAGACCTCCTGGCCGGAGTAGACGACGAGGGGGAGGCTTCTGAGCTCGGGCTGCTGGCGGAGCCAGTCGACGAGGGAGAAGCCGCTGCCGTCGGGCAGGTGCAGGTCAAGGATGAGGAGATCGGGGCGCGAGAGCTGGCAGTGTTCCATGGCCTGCTGGCGGGTGCTGGCGTGGTCGACGCGGACGTTGGCCTCTTCAAAGCCGGCGATGACGACGGCGGCGAGGTCAAGGTCATCTTCAACGAGGAGGACGTGGGCAGGGCCTTCCCCGGTGTGGAGGACGCGGGAGAGTTCCGCGAGGAGGATGTGCTCGTTGAAGGGCTTCTGGACCCAGCCCTGAGCTGCGGCGGAAACCTTGTGGCCACCAGCGGGGGAGCTTCCGGAGGAGAGCACGGAGAGTATGACGACGGGTACGTTGGCGGTGGCTGGGGAGTGCTTGAGGCGCTGGAGAGTCTCCCAGCCGCTCATGCCGGGCATGTTGAGGTCGAGCAGGATGGCGGAGACATCGTTGGCGGCGGCGAGTTCGATGGCTTTTTCGCCGCAATCCGCTTCGAGGACGGAGTAGCCCTGCTGGCTGAGGTGCTCGCCGACGATGGCGCGGATGTGGGCGTCGTCGTCGCAGAGGATGATCATGCCATCGCCGCTGGGCGGGAGGGAAGAGGTGGTGATCTGGCGGGGAGTGGCTGCGCCGTCCTGGGCGCGGCTGGTGCGGGGGAGCGAGACGAGGAGGGTGGCGCCGGGGCCGCGCTGGTGAGACTCGTTCGATTCCGCCCAGATGGAGCCGTTGTGCTGGAGGACGATGGTGCGGCAGATGGCGAGACCGAGGCCGGTGCCGCCTTTCTGGCGGGCGTCCGAGGCTTCGACCTGCTGGAAGCGATCGAAGATGGTGTCGAGCTTTTCAAGCGGGATTCCGCGGCCCTGATCGGCGACGCGGACGAGAACGGAGTCTAGGTCGGCTTCAACCTGGATGGTGACGATGCTCTGGGCGGGGGAGAACTTGATGGCGTTGGAGAGGAGATTGGTGAGGATCTGGAGGATGCGGTCCGGGTCGCCATCGAAGTACATGCCCTCAGGCGGGGAGAGCAGGGCGAGGGTAAGTTCGACCTGTGCGGTCTGGGCCATGGGGGTCATGGTCTCGACGGACTGCTGGACAAGGTCACGGAGGGAGCAGCGGCGGACGTGGAGGGGAGCGCGGCCGGATTCCATGCGCTCAAGATCGAGTATGTCGTTAATCAGACGGATGAGACGGTCTGTATTGGTGACGGCGATGCGCAGGAGGTTCTGGGCCTTGGCATCGACTTCCCCCATCATGCCGGCGGAGAGCAGGCCCAGGGCTCCGCGGATGCTGGTGAGCGGGGTGCGGAGCTCGTGGGAGACGGTGGAGATGAACTCGTCCTTGATGGTGTCGAGTTCTGAGCGCTGGGTGAGGAGGGAGTCTTTGCTGCGCTGCTGCTCCGAGGCCTCCTGGAGTTCACTGCGCAGGCGATTGATCTCGCGTTTGGCGCGGAGAAGCGTTACGCCCAGGAAAACGCAGATGAGGACGCAAGAGCCGATGCTGCCGAGAGTGTATAGGGTCGCCAAGCTCATTGTTAGGGATGCTTAATGCTAACGCATGGCGAAGCCCGATTGGATTTCAGGCTTTTGTAACTCGCCGAACGCTGAAGGTCAACGGCGATCTAGGGCTACTGGGCCGATCGTCTTGATGTTGAGCCAAGGAAGTAAGTCAGGAGAGAAAAGGTGGTTCAGGGCCGTTGCCTCTATGGGCAACGGCCTAATTTCAATTCCAGATTACGCTGAGACGGCGACCTGGTCGAGGATCTCAGCGAAGTTCTTGCCTTGTCTGGCTAGATACCCCTTCTTGTGGAAGGCGTATCCGGCGATGAGCGGGAGGGCGAGAGTGGCTTCGGAGAAGACCATCTGTTCATAGGTGAGATCGACCTTGCCCCAGGAGCTTGCTTCCTTGAGGGTCGATCCGGAGAGCGCGCCGTCACGGGCGTCCGCGACTGTGATCTGGATGGCGTACTTGTGCATGGGGGCGTCGTCGCCGAGGATCTCCGCGGCTACGACGATGTCCTGCGCGAAGTTCTTGGGTGTGCCGCCGCCGACCATGAAGAGGCCTGTGACGGGATTGGCGATCTTGAGCTTGGTGATCTCGTAGAAGTCCTTGGCGGAGTCAATGGAGACGACCGGCTTGCCCTGGCGGGCGTGCTGGTGGGCGCAGAGACCGAAGCCGGCGGAGCAGTCCGAGAAGGCCGGGACGAAGATGGGGATGTTCTTTTCGTAACAGGCGAGGATGATGGAGTCGTCGTTGCCTGCGGCGGGGGTGCGGCCCTTGTCTACGAGGTACTTGCCCATGGCCTGGATGAACTCGCGGCTGGAGTAGGCGCGGGGCGTGAGGGAGTCGGTGATCTCGCGGATGGTGTCGTCGCAGACGCGGAGCTCGGCTTCATCGATGAAGGTGTCGTAGATACGGTCGATCATGAGCTCGCGGAGATCTGCGTCGCCTGCGCCGTACTTGTACTCGTCACCGGCGATGTAGTGCTTGTAGCCGAGGGCTTCAAAGAAGTCCTGATCGACGATGTTGGCTCCGGTGGAGACGATGGCGTCGACCATGTTGTTGCGGATGAGGTCGACGAAGAGGGTCTTGAGGCCGGCGGAGATGAGGGAGCCGGCGAGGCAGAGGATGACGCCGCAGTCGGTGTCACGGAGCATCATGTCGTAGATATCGGCTGCGCGCGCGGTGTCGCGTGCGGAGTAGGCCATGTGGGCCATGGCTTCGACGAGCGGAACTACGTTGTGCTGCTTGATGTCGACGTGCTGAATGGGGGCTTTGAGGAGTTCTTCTTTTGTGGGCATGGCAGGGATAAGAATATCAGTTTCATGCTGGACGGGCGCGGGATTGGGCCGGGTTCGTGAGAATTTCACACGGGCAGCGGCGTACAGAGAAGCACGATGCCGGCGATCACGAGGACTACGGAAGCGACGTATTGAAGCAGATTGAGTGGGAAGCGCATAACAGAGTCTCCTGTTGATCTATGGCTATGTTGCCTGCTGACAACGCCCGGAGCCAGGGAGCGTTGTCAGCAAAGCGAGGTGACAGATGTCATGCTTCGTCGAGAAAGATGGTTTCAATGGAGGCCCCGAAGAGACGGGCGATGCGGAAGGCCAGCGGCAACGACGGGTCGTATCGACCGGTTTCTATGGCGTTGACGGACTGACGTGAGACCTCAAGACGGTCCGCTAGATCCTGCTGAGACCAGGCGCGTTCTGCACGGAGAATACGGAGGCGGTTATTCATTGCCGGCCCTGTACTTAAGGCGTAGGAAGAAGTCGGAGATGCCGACGATGATCCAGAAGATGACGAAGACGTGGAAGCCATCGACTGGGGGGAAGTGCGCAAAGAGGTGCACGAAGCTCCAGAACGAGGTGAGTGCGAGGGTGAACCCCGCTCCCCAGAGAAGGGACTGGATGAAGAGCTCGCGCTGGAACTCGTCTTTTTCTTCCTTGAGGTAGAGGGCGACGATGACGATCATCGCGATGATGGGGATGGACGGGATCGTTGCCAGCCCGATGGCGGCCGGGAGGGGAAGGCGTCCGTGATAGAAGACGTGGAAGGTAAGGAAGACGGTGAGGACGTATGCCGCACTGGCGATTGCGATGCGACGCAGGTAACGGGCTACTGCGGGTGAATGGTTTGACATGTCGTGTTTCCTTTACTCAATGACAAATTAACTTTACTCTTGTATTTAAAGATGTCAAGGGTGCTTGTCATGTTTATTTGCTTGTTAGGCTTGTTGCATGAATGTGAACTTTGCGGAGCGGGCGCATAACCACAACTGGAAGCTGGACCCGATTGTGCGGTCGCTGCTGGATACGGACTTTTACAAGCTGCTGATGCTGCAGTTCATCTGGAAGAACTTTCCGCAGGTGCAGGTGACGAGCGAGGTGGTGAACCGTACGGTACGGGTGCATCTGGCCGAGCGGGTGGGGATGGCGGCGCTGCGGGAGCAGATGGAGCATGTGCGGGGGCTGCGGTTTCGGCGGTCTGAGCTGGTTTGGCTGGCGGGTAATACGTTCTATGGAGTCAGGTTCATCTTTGAGCCGGCGTTTCTGGAGTGGCTGGAGAAGGACTTTGCGCTTTCGGACTACGAGATTGCGGAGCAGGAGTCGGACGATCCGGCTCATGCGGGGCAGTTGACGCTTCGGTTCAGCGGGTTGTGGACTGCCGTCACAATGTGGGAGGTTTATGCGCTGGCGATCGTGAGCGAGTTGAAGACTCGGGCGGCGCTGGCGGAGTTGAGTGAGCTCGAACTGGATGTTTTGTATGCGCGGGCTAAGACTCGGCTTTGGGACAAGATCGAGAAGCTGCGGGATGTGGAAGGGCTGCAGCTTTCGGACTTTGGGACGCGGCGGCGGCACTCGTTCTTGTGGCAGGAGTACGCGGTGCAGGCACTGAGGGCTTCGCTGGGGAAGAGATTTGGTGGAACGTCCAATACGGCGCTGGCGTACAAGCATGATCTGGAGGCGATTGGGACGAACGCGCATGAGCTGCCGATGGCGATGGCGGCGCTCGCCTCTGTTGGGAGCGATGATGAGTTGCGGGCCTCGCAGTATCGGGTGCTGGAGCTTTGGCAGAGGAGCTATGGGGGGTCGCTGCTGATCATGCTGCCGGATACGTTCGGGACGACGCAGTTCCTGGAGCATGCGCCGGAGTTTGCTGCGGACTGGACGGGGCAGCGGGTGGACTCGAAGGACCCGTATGTCGCCGGGGATGAGTATGTTGCGTGGCTGGAGAGCCGGGGGCGTGATCCGCGGCAGAAGAGGCTGATCGCGTCCGATGGGCTGGATGTGGATGACATTGTGAAGCTGCATGAGTACTTCAGTGGGCGGATACGGTTTTCAGCCGGGTGGGGGACGCTGCTGACGAACGACTTCCGCGGCTGCCATCCGAGGGGTGAGGACACGCTGGAGCCGCTGAGCCTGGTCTGCAAGCTGACGAGTGCGAACGGGATCCCTACGGTGAAGCTGAGCGACAACGCGAGGAAGACGGCGGGGCCGGTAGAGCTTGTGGCGAGGTATCGACGGGTGTTTGGGAGTGAGGCGGAGACGGGGGCTGCGGTGATCGTTTAGTAAAGGGTTCATCTCGCGTTGCTCGAGGCTCGATATACTTTCTGCATGATGAAGCTTCACCCGGTTGCCAAGGTTGCTGTTGCACTCTCTTTTGTCCCCTTCGTTTTCGTTCAGCGTAGCGCTGCGTGGGGTGCCGATGGGCATCGCATGATCAATCGGCTGGCCGCGCAGTATCTGCCGGCGGATGTGCCTGCGTTTATGCGCAATGGCGAGGCGCAAGACACGCTGGAGTACCTGGGGCCGGAGCCGGATCGGTGGAAGAACAGGGCGGAGAGCGAGTTGAGCGCGACGCAGTCTCCGGATCACTTTATCGACATGGAGTGGGCGGACTTGGTGGGGACGCTGCCGAAGCGGCGGTACGACTACATCCGTGAGGTCGATAAGATTGCGCCGGCGCATCCGGAGTTGAAGCTGACGGCGGAGAAGATCGGGTTTCAGCCGTGGGAGGTTGAGGAGAACTATCAGCGGCTGAAGGTGGCGTTCCGGGAGTACCGGAAGCTGGTTGCAGCCAATGCGGATACGGGGCCGGATAAGAAGGCGATCCTTTTCTATGCTGGGTGGCTGGGGCACTATGTGGCGGATGGATCGCAGCCGCTGCATGACTCGATTCAATACAACGGGTGGACGGGGCCCAACCCGAACGGCTATACGACAGAACACAAGATTCACGCGAAGTTCGAATCGACCTATGTGAGTGCGAATGTGCCGCGGGTGGAGATTGCGGCACTGGTTGCGGCTTCTACACCGAAGCTGATGACGGATGAGTGGAGCGACTACCTGACTTATCTAAGGACATCTGAGGGGCAGGTGGAGAAGCTTTATCAATTGGATAAGGCTGGGGCTTTTGATGGAGCTGGGACGCCTGCGGGAAAGGCGTTTACGGAGGAGCGGATTGCGGCTGGAGTGATCGAACTGCGGGACATGATCTACACGGCTTGGGTGCGGAGCGGTGATCCGGTTGAGGAGTACAAGGGGGCGCAGTAGAGCAGTGACAAAATAGTGATAAGGCAGTGATGAGGCAGTGGAAAGGCAGTAACGGCAGGGAGGCTTAGGCTGGGGTTTCGGTGTGGAGCTTGAGGAGGAGACGCTCCAGCGCGGGGCGCAGGATGAGGGCGACGAGAGGGATCAGCGCGGCGGAGAAGAGGGTCCAGACGATGAGGGCGTGCCACTCCCACGACCAGAGCATGCGGGTGGTGGCGAGGGGGTGGTGACGCATGGCGCTGAGGAGAGCCTCACGGTCCAAAGGGAGCTTGCCGGTGTGGAAGATGCGGTCGCCTATGTCTATGAAGACGAAGAACAGGGCGAGTTGGAGCGGGTAGACGAGGTGGTTGGAGATCTGGGACGCTACCAGGTTCAGACGCAGGACGAAGGCCACGGCAAGGCAGAGGAGGGTGGTCGAGCCGAGCAGCGGATTGATGCCGACGGCTACCCCAACCGCGAGCGACCAGGCGAGGCGGCGGGGGGAGGCTCCGACGCGCAGCAGATGCATGACCGGCGAGATGATGTGCCGTTGGAAGAGAAGCGAGATGGATGCGGTGAGAGAAGCTGCCATGCGGGATTGAGGTAAGGATAGACTGAGGTGGTCGAACGGTGTCGCTATGCCCGGACTTTTCATCAGATGCTTACTCTTCGGCCTACTCATCAATTTAGGGGTTTCATGCACGTTCTACGCGCGCTTCTTCGTACGGCAAAGCTGATTGGTTATTTCACCTGGTTTGGGCTGGAGCTTCTGATTCGGCGGCCGGCGACACGGCAGGCTAGGGCGGATTGGCTGCATCGATTCTGTGCGGCGGCGCTGCGTGGGTTCGATGTGAAGCTGACGGTGGAGGGGGAGTTTCCGGCGCGTGGGGCGTTGATTTCAAACCACTTGAGCTACCTGGACATCATTGTGTTTGCGGCGATGTCGCCTTGTGTTTTTTGTTCCAAGGCGGAGATTAAGCACTGGCCGATCCTGGGGTGGATGACGACGATGGCGGGGACCGTCTATGTGGATCGCGGGCGGGGTGGGTCGGCGGCTAAGGCGGGTGGGGAGATGAAACTGGCGGCGGAGGCGGGGTTGCCGGTGGTGTTTTTTCCTGAAGGGACAACGAGTAACGGGGAGCAGGTGCTGGCGTTTCACTCTGGATTGCTGGCGCAGGCGATCGGGGCGGAGGAGCCGATTACCGGGGCCTATCTGAGCTACTCGCTGGATGAGGAGAATGGGGAGGGCGTAAGTGTCTCAGACGATGTGGCTTACTGGGGGGATGTGAATATGCTGAAACACATCTTCCGGTTCCTGGGTTTGCAGGGATGCCATGCGCGGGTGCGGATTGGGGATGGGCCGATTGCGTTCCGGTGCGGGGTGAAGGACCGGAAAGGGGCTGCGCGGGAGGCTCGGGAGGCTGTGCTGGAGTTGGCGGGAACGTTTGTGAATACAGCTACTTAGCTCGGGTATAGCCGTGTTTGCGGAGGGTGCTGAGGACCTGTTCGACGGACCAGTCGAGGGAGTCTGTTCCTTCCACGGTGAGGGTGGCGTGGTGAGCGGAGGGGAGGACGTACTGCTCTGCCATGGGGTGGGCGGTCTCAAGATACTGATTCCTAACGCTTTCTTCCGTTCGGCCGCGCTCTTTGACGTCGCGGTGGATGCGGCGCATGAGGCAGACTTCGTGGGGGGCGTCGACGTAGATGCTGAGATTGTAGAGGGCTCTCAGGGGCTCGTAATGGAGGGCCAGGATGCCCTCTACGATGATGAAATCGGTGGGGCGGATGGTCTCTTCGGCGTCGGGGATTCGGGTGTGGGTGGCGAAGTCATAGGTGGGGGCCTGGATGGGATTGCCAGCGGCTAGCTGGCGGACGTGCTCGGTCAAAAGTGTTGATTCTAAAGAGTCTGGGTGGTCGAAATTTTGGGTGGCTCGCTCTTCATGGGAGAGGTGGGCGAGGTCATGGTAGTAGAGATCGAGGGTGAGAAGGGTGGCGGAAAGCTCTGAGGCGAGCTCGCGCGCGAGGGTGGTTTTGCCGGAGCCTGAGCAGCCGGCTATGCCCAGGATGAAGGGCTTGCGGGGGAAGGTGAGCTGGGCGGAGTCAGTCAATACACCCACGATAAACCATGCGTTTTTCTCACCACAACGACACCACAAATCACCACAAACGCACCACAAACTTCACCACGATTTCAGAGGCGGGGGATGATGGCGGTCAGGAGGGCGGAGAAACGGGATTCGACCTGGCGGCCGATGTCCATGACCTCTTCGTGGTGGATGACTTCGTTCGAGACGCCTGCAGCGGGGTTGGTGACGAGGGAGAGGCCGAGGACGGGGATGCCCATGTGGCGGGCGATGATGACCTCATGGACGGTGGACATGCCGACGAGGTCCGCGCCGAGGGTGCGGAATGCACGGATCTCTGCGGCGGTCTCGTAGGAGGGTCCGAGGACGGCCAGGTAGACGCCTTCTTCCAAGATGTAGCCCTGTTTGGCGGCTTCCTCTACGGCGATGGCGCGGAGGGCGGCGGGGTAGGCGGTGGTCATGTCGAAGAAGCGGTAGCCGGAGGTTTCGTTGGTGGCGAAGCGGGGCTCGTTGGGGCCGAGGGCGGCGTTGGTGCCGGTGAGGTTGATGTGGTCTGAGATGGCGACGAGGGAGCCGGGCTTGTAGGTGGGCTTGATGCCTCCGGCGGCGTTGGTGACGATGAGGGTCTTGCAGCCGAGGAGGCCGAGGACGCGGGTGGGGAAGGTGACCTCCGGCATGGTGTAGCCCTCATATGCGTGGACGCGGCCCTGCATGACGGCTACGGGGACTCCGGCGATGGTGCCGAGGATGAGGTTGCCGGAGTGGCCTTCTACCGTGGACTGGGGGAAGTGGGGGATGGTGGCGTAGGGGATGGTGACGGGGTTCTCGACCGCGGAGGCGAAGGAGCCGAGGCCTGACCCTAGGATGATGCCGACGGCCGGGACGAGGGGGGTGAGGGTGCGGATGTAGGCGGCGGCGGATTGGGCTCGGGTGTAGAGGTCTGGTAAGGAGGTCATGGGCGCCTTTTGTTGGTGAAGGTGAATGATAGCTCGTTCAGATTATTTCCGTGACGAAGTTCTCTCGGCTGCGGCGGACCTTCTTGAGGTTCGCTAGCCAGTCGCCTTCTGCTGCGCGGTAGCCAAGCGGGAGCATGACGACGCTACGGAGGTTCTTCGATTTCAGGTTCAGGATCTCGTCTACGGCTGCGGGGTCGAAGCCTTCCATGGGAGTGGCGTCGACCTCTTCAAAGGCTGCGGCGATCAGGGCAGCTCCAAGGGCAATGTAGGCCTGGCGTGCGGCGGCCTGATAGTTGGCTTCCGTTCCCCGTGCGGCGACGATGCCCAGCAACTGCTGGCGATAGCTTTCCCAACCCTCATTTTTGAAGCCACGGATGTCGTTGGTGAGGTCGAACATCATATGCACGCGCTCTGGCGTGATGTTATCCCACGCGGCGAAGACGAGCAGATGCGAAGAGTCTGTGACCTGCGCCTGGTTCCACGAGACGGCGCGGATCTTTGCGCGGATGTCCGGGTTGGTGATGACGAAGAGCTGAAAGGGTTGCAGGCCGCTGGAGGTGGGGGCAAGACGTATGGCTTCGATGATGCGTTCCAGCTTTTCGGTGGGGACGCTTTTCGTTGCGTCAAACTTCTTGGTTGCATAGCGCCACGCGAGTCTTTCGGTTACGGTCGTCAATCTGGTTTCCTTATGGGTGGGGGCTCGTTGCAGGCAGCGTCGGTGACGCTAGTGGGATGAGATGCTGAGGTCCTGCGGAGGGTTCGAAAGAACGGGGGCGGGTGAAGGCGTTTTGACGCGTTATTCTAGAAGTCACACGAGGAGCCTGGGTCTCTAGTAATTGGCTCTGATAAAGGTTGGTAACGAGACTTTTTGGAACCATTGCGGATCATTGGTTTCGAGAAGCCTACTTTGCAGTAGTCATCCGGGTGTCGGAGAGTGCGTTGGCGAGTTTGCACCAATCCAACGCATCCATCTTGTAAACCCGCTCCTGAAGACTTGAAATTGACGGGTCCACGCTGTTGCCGTGGTGAAATCACTCCGTGAGCAATAATGGATTTACTATGCGTCCGAAGTCTGCGCTCATCTGGCTCCTGGCTATCTTTCAGCTATGGCTTGCTCACGCTATTGGTTATATGGTCCACGAATACGCACACAGCTTTATTGCCTGGTTCTGTCATGCGAAAGCAAATCCCCTTGCGCTCGATTACGGCAGGACGAATCTCGAAAACTTCTTATTTCTCAGCGATATTGATGAGAATGTGGACTACGCGCCGTTGTTTGCCGAAGGCCGGAACCATGTGGCAGCACTCATTGCGGTCGCCGGGGTCTTGATCGGCAATGGGCTTTCGTATCTGGCCAGCCGCTTGCTATACGAGCGCGCCAGTTCGCAGTACCAGCGACGTTGGGCAATGTTCTATTTCTGGATCGGAGTGATGAGCGTCGGCAACTTCCTGTCCTATGTGCCAGTAAGGACGTTCGCATCGCACGCCGATATGTTCACAGTCGTGCGGGGCCTGCAAGTCTCGCCATGGGTGATTGCGCTGGGTCTGGGGATACCTTTCGCCCTTGCAATCTGGCACTTCTTGGCGCGAATACTACCTCAGGCGGCGTCTTTCCTATTCGGAACAGAGCCTGTTCTGCAGGGTGTCTTTATCCTCATGACAACATACTTCGTCTTCGTGTTCTTTGGGGGCGCGGGAATCAAGAACTACGGAAACGCAGGCTACTGGATTTCTGCTTGCTGCGTATACCTACTCTTCCCGATTGCAACGATCCTCTGTCTGCAAGCTCCCAAACGCTCCGCCTGATCTGGTTTGCCCAGCCAATCTCTCAGTCCCGAAAGCGATCCAGAGAGTGCGCTGCAGGTGAACGCAAACTGATTTAGGGGGAGAAATGCGCCCAGACGTCTCAACTGACGACAACAGTCCAATGCGCTCGATGAGTATTGTATGTCCGTGAGCTGGAGTCGGCGGTGTGAGCTGGATGGTTGTGGTTAGGCGGCCCTGGGAGACTGGGGCCGTTTGATTTTTTGTGGAGGTGGGGTGTTTCGGGCCTATGATGCTCTCGGATTGGATTTGTGCGGGAGGATGGGATGAGCGGAGTGAGGTTGCTGGTGGGGACGAAGAAGGGTGCGTTTGTGCTGACGGCGGATGGCGGGCGTGTGGACTGGACGATCGAAGGGCCGTTCTTTGCGGGGTGGGAGTGCTATCACGTGGCGGGGTCGCCGGTGGATGCGGAGCGGATCTATTGCTCGCAGTCGAGTGCTTGGTTTGGGCAGGTGATGCAGCGTTCCGACGACGGCGGGAAGACGTGGGCGGCGGTGGGGAATCTGTTTGGGTATGAAGGGAAGACGGGGACGCACCAGTGGTATGACGGGAGTCCGCACCCGTGGGAGTTCAAGCGGGTGTGGCATGTGGAGCCCTCGCTGAGCGAGGTGGATGTGGTGTATGCAGGGGTGGAGGATGCGGGGCTGTTCCGGTCTGTGGATGGCGGGGTGAGGTGGGAGGAGCTGAATGGGCTGCGAGGGCATGGGACTGCGGTTGACTGGCAACCGGGGGCAGGTGGGATGTGTCTGCATACGATCGTGATCGACCCGAGCGATGAGCGAAGGATGTTTGTGGCGATCTCGGCTGCTGGGGCTTTTAGGACGGACGATGGCGGGGTGACGTGGAAGCCGGTGAACAAGGGGTTGAGGTCGCAGTACATTCCGAAGCCGGATGCGGAGGTGGGGCACTGTGTGCATAAGCTGGCGATGCATCCGGCAAGGCCGCAGACGCTGTTCATGCAGAAGCACTGGGACGTGATGAGGACCGACGACGCGGGGGAGAACTGGCGGGAGGTGAGTGGGAATCTGCCGACGGACTTTGGGTTTGCTATCGACGTGCATGCGCATGAGCCGGAGACGATTTACGTGGTGCCGATCAAGAGCGACTCGGAGCATTTTCCGCTGGATGGGCGGCTGCGGGTTTATCGGAGCAAGAGCGGCGGGGATGAGTGGGAGGCGATGACGAAGGGGCTGCCGCAGAGCGACTGCTATGTGAATGTGCTGAGAGATGCGATGGCGGTGGATCGGATGGAGGAGTGCGGGGTTTATTTTGGGACGACGGGTGGGCAGGTTTACTGCTCGGCTGACGGGGGCGAGACGTGGCGGACGGTGGTGAGGGATTTGCCGGCGGTGCTTTCTGTCGAGGTGCAGACGCTGCCATGATCCGGGTGGAGTTGCCGGCGCCGCTGTGCCGGTTGGCGGGGTGCGAGCGGGAGGTGACGCTCGAAGTGAGGGTGGCTACGCTGGGTGGCGTTATGGATGCGCTGGAGGAACAGTATCCTGCGCTGCGTGGGGCGGTGAGGGACTATGCGACGGGGGAGCGGCGGGCTTATCTGCGGTTCTTTGCCGGGGAGGAGGATATCTCTGCGATGCGGTCTGATGAGGCTCTGCCGGATGCGGTGGCGCGAGGGGATGAGGCGCTGCTGGTGATTGGTGCGATTGCTGGTGGTCTCTGAGTGTTATGAGGATTTATTGCAACTTGTGTGGGGTTGGGGAATCTGTTGAGGTGGCCTGAGACGGGCGAGGAGATTCTGGGATGAAGCTGACGGGAAACACGATTTTTATTACGGGTGGCGGTTCTGGCATTGGGCGTGGGTTGGCTGAGGCGCTGCATGGACTGGGGAACGAGGTGATCATCTCCGGGCGGCGTAAGGGACACCTGGATGAGGTGACGAAGGCGAATCCGGGGATGAAGTCTGTAGAGCTGGATATTGCCAGCCCGGAGAGTATCAAGAGCGTCGCGGCGAAGCTGATTGCTGAGTATCCGAAGCTGAATGTGGTGATCAATAACGCGGGAATCTTCAGCGTGGATACGGCGGAGGGTGTGCTTGACGATGAGGTGCTGGTGTCGACGGTGACGACGAATGTGTTTGGGCCGTTGCGGATGACTTCTGCGCTGATCGAACATTTGAAGGGGCAGGATGCGGCTGCGGTGATCTATGTGACGTCCGGGTTGGCGTTTACGCCGTTGGCAATGGCCGCGGTTTATAACTCGACGAAGGCTGCGATTCACTCTTATGCGCTGAGCCAGCGGTACAAGTTGAAGGGCACGAGCGTGAAGGTGCTGGAGATCGCTCCGCCTTATGTGCAGACGGAGCTGGGTGGGGATCAGCAGTTGAACGATCCTCGGGCGATGCCGTTGAAGGAGTTTATCGACGAGACGATCAAGGTGCTGGGCACGGACGCTGATGAGGTGCTGACGGAACGGGTGAAGCCGCTGCGGAATAACGTTGGGCCGAATGAGTATGAGTTTGTGGTGAAGATGAACGACATGATGACGGCCGCGGGGCATAAGAGCTAGCCGGTTGTGCGGATGCGTATGGGGGGCGGGCTTCGGCTCGGCCCCTTTTTTATGGTTTCTGGGCTAGTTTGTTGTTTTTGATGGCAAGTGAGAATGGGGTGGCTACGGGTGTGGCGGTGCCGATGTACTCGATGATGTAGTAGCCGCCGGGGAGGGTCCAGACGTTGCCGGAGCTGTCGATGGCGAGGTCGTCGGCGGGGGTGGCTCCGATGAGGCTGACCGGGGACGAGGCGTAGCCGGTGGAGCCGGACAGCGGGAGGCCGGCGTTGCTGAACTCTACGATGTGGGGGATGCTTTTGGAGTCTGCGCCGTTGGCGACCCAGGCGTTGCCGGCTCCGTCGATGGCGACTGAGGCGGGGCCGTTGAGGCCGCCGCCGGTGTAGCCTCCGGGCTGGGTGGGGACGCCGTTGGGGGTGAACTTGTGGAGGGTGTTGGACTGGGTTGCGGTGAGCCAGATGTTGCCTGCGCTATCGGATGCGATGTGGTGGGTCTGGATGAGGTTGGTGTCGAGGTAAGGGGAGCCTGGGAGCTGGGTTCCGGCGTTGTTGAAGGCGGCGAGGCCAAAGGCGAGGGTGGCGGAGTAGTCTGCGATCCAGATGTTGCTGGAGGGGTCGATGGCCATGCCGGTGGGATAGGGGAGGGTGCTGCCGGTGAAGGGCGAGCCGGGGAGCTTGACGGCTGAGTTGGAGAGGGCGGCGAGGGTGCCGTTGTTGTTGGCGATCCAGGCGTTGCCGGCTCCGTCGATTGCAAGGGCGTTGGGGACGGAGATGCCGGTCTGGGCGGTGGCGAGGACGGTGCCGGAGGTGCTGAGCTTGTAGACGCTGGAGACGGCGCTGTCGGTGAGCCAGACGTTTCCGGTGGGGTCGACGGCGAGGTCTGAGAGGGCGTTGAAGCCGTTGGCGAAGTAGCCGATGGCGGGGGATAGGAACGCGCCCTGGTTGCTCAGTTTGAAGACGGAGCTGTACGGTCCTGAGCGGCCGAGGACTGCGCCGCTGACGGTGTTGTTGATCCAGACGTTTCCGTCGGCGTCGAGGGCCACGCGGGTTTGCAGGCTGTTGCTGGTTTTATAGGGGACGGAGAGGGTCCAGTCGTTGGGCGCGGCCGTGAGCGCTGGGGAGAAGGAGGTGCTTGTGGTGGCGATCTGGTAGAGAGCAGCTGCCTGGGATGCGGGATGGGTCGCTATGTTGAGGACGGCCTGGAGGGTGTTGGTGGGGGCTGTGGCTCCGGTGGAAGTGGCGGCGGCGAAGAGGGTGGAGCATGGGGTGCCGGTGCCGTTGGACTTGATGCAGAGATCAAGTGTGTTGCCGAGGGAGTTGATGGTCGATTGGGGGACTGTGCCGTTGGCGGCGAGGGTGGCGGTGCGGGCCTGGCCGGTGGAGATATCGACGAGGTTGGGGACGGTGAGGAAGGCGTTGGTGAGACCGGTGGCGTTGGTGGATGAGGTGCCGACCTGCAAGGTGGTGGGGTTGATGAAGGCTGCAAGAGCATAGACGGAGGCCACGGTTGTGACTTCGTTGATGTTGATGTAGGCGTTGGGGTCAAGGGTATAGGTTGAGCCGAAGAGGGTGCAGGGGCCGAGGGCGGCCATCATGACGCTGGCAGAGTTGCTGGTGCTGGAGGTGAGGCCGGGATTGCCTCCGGTGGCGAGGACGTAGAGTTGGCTGGAGGCGGAGGGGCAGGTGTAGTCGCCGATGAGGGAGAAGGTGCCGTCCTGGGCGGTTGTGACCGGGGTGGAGAGGAGCGAGACGGCACCGGTCCCATACCCTGAGGTTCCGGCGGCGAAGAGCTGGATGGTTGCGTCGGAGAGGGGTTGCTGGCCGGCGAGGACTTTGCCATCGATCTGCCCGGAGGTGGTTGGGGGGACGGGGACGGGCACGGGAGTTGTCGGAGGCGTGGGAGTGGATTGAACGGAGCAGCCGGCGGCCAGGAGACAGAAGGGGAGGAGAAGGGAAATCTTCAGGGGGAAGGTCATGGGTGCTCCAGACGTCAGCGGCACGCCTGCGTCCGCTGACGTGAGGAGGATAGCGCGGTTTTATGCGATTCGCAACGAGTGCGATGCGTGTTGGACGGGGCTTATTTGAGGAGCATGGAGACGATGCTGGCGGACATGAGGTTGGCCATGGTTCCGGCGAGCATGGCTCTTAGGCCTAGCTGGGCCAGGTCGTTGCGGCGGGAGGGGATGAGGGCTCCGATGCCGCCGATCTGCATGCCGATGGAGCCTACGTTGGCGAAGCCGCAAAGGGCGAAGGTGGCGATGGAGAAGGTGCGGGGATCGAGGGTGGCTTTGAGTTTGCCGAGCTCGTTAAAGGCGAGGAACTCGTTGATGATGGTGCGGGTGCCAAGGAGGTTGCCGATGGCGTGGCAGTCTCGCCAGGGGATGCCGATGAGCCAGGCTACGGGGGCACCGACGACTCCGAGGACGTTGTTGAGGGAGTGAGGGAAGGGGATGTGGCCGTGGGCCCAGGTGAAGTTGGAGATGCCGAGCATTATGGCGTTGAAGAGGCCTACGAGGGCTACGAAGGAGAGGAGCATGATGGCGACGTTGAAGGCGAGTTGGCCTCCGTCGATGGTGCCTCGGGCGATGGCGGCGATGAAGTTCTCGTTGGCGTGCTCCTCGCTGGGGGGCATCTTGACGGTGCCGGCGGTGGCGGGGACGCCTGTTTCAGGGACTAGCATCTTGGCGACGAGAATGGTGCCGGGGGCGGTCATGATGACGGCGGAGAGGAGGTCCTTGGCGTTGATGCCGAAGAGGATGTACGCGGCCATGATGCCGCCGGAGACGTGGGCCATGCCGGAGGTCATGATGGTCATGAGTTCGGAGCGGGTGGCTCCGGCCAGGAAGGGGCGGATGGTGAGGGGGGCTTCGGTCTGGCCCATGAAGATGCTGGCGGCTACGTTGGTGGACTCCGCGCCCGAGGTGCCCATGGTGAACTGCATGATGAAGGCGACGACCTTGATGATCTGCTGCATGAGGCCAATGTGATACAGGATGGCGAAGAAGGCGGAGACGAAGATGATGGTGGGGAGGACGGAGAAGGCGAAGACGGCCATGGGGTTGGACGGGATGCCGAGGTAGCCAAAGACGAGGCCGGAGCCATCGGCTGAGTGGGCGAGGAGGCCGGTGATGAAGTCCGAGACGGACTTGAGGATGACCTGTCCGGTGTTCCATTTGATGACGGCAAAGGCGAAGACGACCTGGAGGCTGAGGCCCCAGGCTACGGTGCGCCAGCGGATGGCGCGGCGATCGGTGGAGAAGGCGTAGGCGAGGGAGAGGAAGGTGATGAGTCCGAGCAGTCCGGTGAATCGGGCCAAGGCGTACGCTCCTGCTTTGTCTATGTGAACGCTTATGTCTTTGTGAACAGAGTGTAACGTGTTTTGGGATTAGCCCTTTCGAGTGTTGACAGGAGGGGTAGGGAGGTTAGAGTGAGGGAACGGCGCTGACGCGACGCGCCTGAGGAGATTGACGATGCCTTTGCCAAGTGACGAGAAGCTGGTTGAACTGGGAAACGAACTGATCAAGGCGTTTGACGGGATCTTTGGGCTGCATCCGGGGTTTCGCCCGGCGCATGCGAAGGGGGTGCTGCTGACAGGGACGTTTATGCCTACGGCTGAGGCCAAGGCGCTGGCACCTGCGCCGCATTTTGTGCAGCAGGCTACGCCGGTGACGGTGCGGTTTTCGGACTCGACGGGGCTGCCGCAGATTCCGGATACGGATGGGAATGCGAACCCGCGGGGGATGGCGATCCGGTTCAACCTGGGCGAGCATGTGCATACGGATATCGTGGCGCACTCGACCGATGGGTTTCCGACTCGGACGGGCGGGGAGTTTCTGGAGTTCCTGAAGGCTGTGGCGACGAGCGGGCCGGATACGCCTTCGCCGAAGCCGATCGAGGTGTTTCTGGGCGGGCATCCGGCGGCGTTGAAGTTCGTGCAGACGCCGAAGCCGTTTCCGGTGAGCTTTGGGACGGAAGACTACTTTGGCGTGACGGCAATGCAGTTTACGAGCGAGGCGGGAGAGGTGAAGTTTGGCCGCTACCAGATTGTGCCGAAGGCTGGGGTGGCTCGGCTGTCCGATGACGAGGTGAAGGCGAAGGGCCCGAACTACTCGTTTGACGAGATCAAGGAGCGGGTTGCGGCGGGGCCGGTGGCGTTCGAGGTGAAGCTGCAGGTGGCTGGGCCGGGCGATGTGGTGGACGATGCTACGATCCACTGGCCGGTGGAGAGGCCTGTGATCTCGCTGGGGACGGTGGTGCTGGATGCGGTGGTGGCGGATGATGCGGCCGAGCAGCAGAAGATCATCTTCGATCCGATTCCGCGGTGTGCAGGGATCGAGCCGAGTGACGATCCGCTGCTGGAGCTTCGGGCGGCGATCTATCTGCTGAGCGGCCGGCGGCGGCGGGCGGCTACGCAGGCGGAGTAGGCTCGGCTGCTTGATGGGCTGCATAGCCGCCGGGATATGCTGGTGGCTATGCAACGTACTGCACTGGTGACCGGGGCTTCGCGTGGGTTGGGCGCGGCGATGGCGATTGCACTGGCTGAGGCTGGGTTTGCTGTCGCGGTGAACTACATGACGAGCGAGGGGCGGGCGGTGGAGTTGTGCCGCTCGCTAACCGGCCGGGGGTTGAGGGCGGCGGCGTTTCAGGGTGATGTGCGGGCGGAGGGGGATGTCGCCCGGCTGGTGAGTGAGGTTACGGGTGCGCTGGGGCCGGTGGATGTGCTGGTGGTGAATGCTACGGGGCATCAGCCGATGCTTTCGATTGAAGAACAGACTTGGCAGGATTATCTGGATCAGATGGAGTTCTTTGTGAAGTCTCCGCTGCTGCTGGTGCAGGCGGTGCTGGGTGGGATGCGGGAGCGTGGGTTTGGGCGGGTGATCCAGATTGGGAGTGAGGTGGTTGAACTGGGGAACCCGCGCTTTGCGAACTATGTGGCGGCTAAGGCGGCTCAGTTGGGGCAGACGAGGTCCTGGGCTCGGGAGCTGGGGGCCAGTGGGATTACGGTGAATCTGGTGGCTCCTGGGTGGATTCCTACGGAGCGGAGTGTGGATGCTACGGCGGGGGAGATGGCGGCTTATGTTGCGGGCGTGCCGCTGGGGCGGATGGGGGATGCTGCGGAGGTTGGGCGGGTGGTGGCTTTTCTGGCTGGGGATGGGGCGGGGTTTGTGACTGGGCAGAAGATTGCGGTGAATGGGGGGAGGACTTTGGGGTGAGGGGTAAATGAGAAGTAATACGCGAATGAAGAAGCTATTGGAACAGCTTGAGATTGATCCCGGCGAGAAGCTGAAGGAAGTTATTGGACAAGCCCCGGAGATCATCTTGATTGACGGATGCGTATTTCTTGCGGATGTGTGCGCCAATTGCAAGGCAATCAGGTTAGAGCAATTCCCGGATCGTACGGGGTACGAATGCCTGATAAACCATACCCACCACAGAGTGGGCCGAGGAAAGAAAGCCCTGACAAGGGTGTTTGAGTATATTGCGGGGATTCGCCGGTCCTTACGCTCACTTGGCGGAGAGAACTTTATGATCATCATCGCGGTCGCTAAGGGTGAAGCGACTGTTCGCTTTCATCAGAGCCGTCCGGGAGAGGTATGGCTCACCGACGACCTTGAACTCTACAAACACGAGGCTATTATGACGATCCCGGCATAAGTTCTGAAGTTAGGCAGGAGACGGTGTTTGTGTTTGTTGGATAGGTCGAGTTTATTGCGGTTGTTTGGGACAGCCCGGGGCTAAAGCCCCTCTTTATTTCTGCCGTTGACGGGGGCCTGAAGGCCCCCTCTAATCCGAACGGCAACGCAGATCCCCTTCGGGGATGACAACAAAAGAGGCAACAGCGACTACGGAGCGGATCAGCGTTGAATGATCTCGCGGATGAGGGGGTTTAGGGTGGGTTTTTCGGGGGTGATGCGGTAGGTGGCGCGGAGCATTTCGTGGGGTTCGGCTAGGAGGGATTCTTCTTCGGCGAAGAGGGTTAGGAGGGGTTGGCCGGCTTCTACTTTTTGGCCTAGTTTGGCGTGCACTTCCAGGCCGGCGTGGGCGCTTACGGGGTCTCCGGGTTTGGTGCGGCCGGCTCCGAGACGCTGGACGGCCCAGCCGGCTTCGGTGCAGTCGATGGTGGAGAGGTAGCCGGTGGTTTCTGCGGTGAGGATGCGCGTGGCCAGGGGTTTGTGGAAGGTTTCGGGGTGGGTGAAGATGGCGGTGTCGCCGCCGTGGGCTTCTACGATTCTGAGCCAGGCCTCGTAGGCTTTGCCGGTGGCGAGGATGTGGTCGGAGATGCGGGCTCCGGCTTCTGGGGTTTCGGCTCCGCCGGCGAGATAGATCATCCAGCCGGAGAGGATGTTGGAGAGCTCGATGAGGTCGGCGGACATGGGGTGGCGGCGGCCCTGCATGATGTCGACGCACTCAAGGACTTCAATCCAGTTGCCGGAGTAGCGGCCGAGGGGCTCGTCCATGGTGGTGAGGAGGGCTACGGTGCGGGTGCCGGAGGCTTCGCCGGTTTCTACCATGAGCTTGGCGAGGAACTTGGCGTCTTCGTACTTCTTCATGAAGGCACCGCTGCCGGTTTTGACGTCGAGGACGAGGGCCTTGAGGTCTTCTGCGAGCTTCTTGCTCATGATGCTGGCGGTGATGAGGTATGGGCTTTCGACGGTGCCGGTGTGGTCGCGGAGGGCGTAGAGGATGCGGTCGGCGGGGACGATGGTGGGGGTCTGGCCGATGAGGGATGCGCCGCAGGTGCGGAGGACTTCGAGGAAGCGGGTGAGGGAGAGCTGGGTGTTGAAGCCGGGGATGGTTTCGAGCTTGTCGAGAGTTCCGCCGGTGTGACCGAGGGAGCGGCCGCTGATCATGGGGACGCAGATGCCTGGGGTGTCGTGGGGGGTGGGATGGGCGAGGCCGGCGGCGGCGAGGATGGGGGCGATGAGGAGGGAGGTCTTGTCGCCTACACCGCCGGTGGAGTGCTTGTCGATGGTGAAGGTTTGGAGGGGGGAGGCGTCGAAGGTCTCGCCGGAGTAACGCATGGCTTTGGTGAGGGCGGCGAGTTCGTCGGTGTTGAGGCCGCGCTGGAAGACGGCCATGAGGAAGGCGGCGATCTGGGCTTCGGTGATGCCTTTGCCGGTGACGACGGCGGTGATGACGGCTTGGATCTCTTCGGGGGTGAGGGTGAGGCCGTCGCGTTTGTGGATGATGACGTCGAGAGGGTGGATCATGGGTTCCTTTGGAACAGCTGTCAGGGATCAGTTAGAGCTTTAGATCAGGGAGGATTGGGTGAAGGCGTTGGGGAGTAGGTCTGCCATGGTGCAGGTGGTGGTGCCGGTTTCTGTGGGGAAGACGATGGTGGTTCCAGGGGCGGCGAACTCAGCCAGGGTCTGGCGGCAGGCTCCGCAGGGAGAGCAGGCGGCTCCGTTGAGGTTGACGACGACGACGGCTCGGATGCGGATGGCGGGGCCGTGGGTGGCGACGGCGGCGGCGATGGCGGCCTGCTCGGCACAAGAGGTGAGGCGGTAGGAGGCGTTTTCTACGTTGCAGCCGGTGACGATCTCTCCCGATTCAAGCAGGAGGGCTGCGCCAACCTGGAAGTTGCTATAGGGCGCGTAGGCGTTCGAGGCTACGGCTTCGGCGTGGCGGGTGAGTTCGGCGAGCTGGGTTGGGGCTAGTTCTGTGGGCGTCATGGGTGTCTGACGAGAGTAGAAGCTTGCGCGGGGGAAGACAAGCGGAGGTAATGGGTGGGAATCAGGATGGAACTGATGGAGTGATGGGCGGGGTCGATACAGGAGATATGGACGAGCTTCTGAGTGCCGGAGAGGAATTGATTGGGGAGTTTCTGGCGGAGAGCCGGGAGGGGCTCGACCGGATGGAGTTGTGCCTGACGGAGCTGGAGGTGAGGCCGGGGGATGGGGAGCTGGTGGGGGAGATCTTCAGGGCGGTGCATAACATCAAGGGGACGGTGGGGTTCCTGGGGTTTGGGCGGCTGGAGCGGCTGGCTCATGCGGGGGAGACGCTGCTGGGGTCCTTGCGCGATGGGCGGGTGAGGGCGGATGAGGAACTGATCAGCGGGCTGCTGCGGTTGCTGGATGGGCTGAGGGAGATTCTGGGGCTGATCGAGGCGACCGGGGCTGAGGGTGCGGATGGGGATTTGGTGCTGATTGCGGAGTTGACGGCGCTGAATGAGAGTGGGGCTGCGGCGGAAGGGGTGGGTGCGCGGCGAGGGGTGGAGGTGTTTGGGGCGGCGGAGAAGACGTTGCGGGTTGATGTTGAGGTGCTCGACCGGATGATGAATCTGGTGGGGGAGTTGGTGCTGACTCGGAACCAGATTGTGCAGAGGCCATGCGAGGGTGAGGGGTTTGGGGTGCTGGCTCGGCGGCTGGATTCTGTGACGGCGGAGCTGCGGGAGTCTGTGATGCGGGCTCGGATGCAGCCGGTGGGGCATGTGTTCGGGAAGTTCTCACGGCTGGTGCGGGAGCTGGGGAGGACGTGTGGGAAGAAGGTGCGGATCGAGTTTGCGGGGTTGGAGACGGGGCTGGACAAGAGCTTGCTGGAGGCGATCAAGGACCCGCTGACCCATGCGGTGAGGAATGCGGTGGATCACGGGATCGAAGGGCCGGCGGAGCGGGTGGCGGCGGGTAAGGCGGCGGAGGGGGTTATCCGGCTGGAGGCTTACCAAGAGGGTGGGGCGGTGGTGATCGAACTCTCTGACGATGGGGCGGGGATGTGCCGGCGGAGGTTGATTGGGAAGGCTTTGGAGCGGGGGCTGATCAGTGAAGAACAGGTTGCGGGGATGGGGGACGAGGATGCGCTGCAGTTGATCTTTCTGCCGGGGTTTTCTACGGCGGCGGAGGTTACGACCGTTTCGGGGCGGGGGGTGGGGATGGATGTGGTGCGGGCGAATGTGGAGAAGGCGGGCGGGACGGTGGAGGTGGAGTCGCGTGAGGGGTGGGGGACGGTGCTGAGGATGCGCGTGCCGTTGACGCTGGCGATTGTGCCGGCGCTGGTGGTGCGGAGTGGGGGGCAGAGCCTGTGCTTGCCGCAGAGTGCGGTGATGGAGCTGGTGTATGTGTCTAGCATGCAGGCGGCGAGGGGGATCGAGCGGATGGGCGGGGCGCAGCTCTATCGGCTGCGAGATGAGTTGCTGCCGCTGGTTTGGTTGGATGAGGTGATGCGGGTGCCGCAGCAGAGGCAGGCGCATGGGTTCTATGTCGCGGTGCTGGAGACGGATGGACGCCGGTACGGGTTGGCGGTGGATGAGTTGACGACGCCGGAGGAGATTGTGGTGAAACCGCTCTCTGCGGTGCTGCGGGATGTGGGGTTGTTCTCAGGAGCCACGGTGCTGGGGAACGGGATGCTGGCGATGATTCTGGATGTGGGAGCGGTGGCGGTGAGGGCCGGCGTGAAAGGGATGGGCAAGGTTACTTTGGCGGCGGTGGCCGAGGCGATGCCGATGGCCGAGTTCCTGGTGTTTGAGCAGGTGGTCCAAGGGCGGATGGAGCGTGGGGCGATGCCGCTGGGGCTGGTGGAGAGGATTGAGCGCATCCGGGTGGCGGAGGTGGAGTACATCGGCGGGCGGGCGGTGATGCAGTATCGCGGGGATTTGATGGGCCTGGAGGATGAAGGTGGATTGAGGGACGGGGAGATGGCGACGGTGCTGGTATGCCGGAGGCCGGATGGGTCGGGCAGGCGATATGGGCTGGTGGTGGCAAGGGTGCTGGATGTGACGCGGGGTGAGCCTGTGCCTGGGGGCGAGCCGGGGCTGGTATTGGTGAAGGGGCGCCTGGCCTCGGTGCATGAGGATAAGGCCGGGCTGGTGCCGGATGGACTGCTGGAGATGCGGGGGTTGAGGGAGTTTGGGAGGAACGTGGCGTGAGTGAGGAGGAGGTTTCGCTTTGCTGCGTGTATGCCGGGGAGCGGGCGTTCGGGATCGATACGCGCCAGGTGTGCGAGGTGCTGGGGCGACGGCCGGTGCAGCGGGTTCCGTTAGCGCCGAAGTTCTTGGGCGGTGTGGTGCCGTATCGCGGAGAGGTGCTGACGACGGTGAGTTTGCGGGCGGTGCTGGGGCTGGAGGATGCGGAGGGCGACGGGTTTGTGATGGTGATCGATGGAGGTGTGGGGGCGAAGAACGAGGATGGACGGTTTGGGCTGATGGTGGATGAGGTGGGAGGGGTTGCGATGTTCAGGGTGGAGAGTGAAGTGGCGAATCCTGCGACGCTGGATGCGCGGAGCAGGGCGGTGTTCGATGGGGCGTTCCGGGTGGATGCGGGGTTGATGGTGCGGTTGGATGTGAGCCGGTTGTGGCCGGTGCGGCTGCGGGATTCGGGTTTGATTTGGGATGAAGAGAGGGAGGCGGGATGCGGACTTTGATTGTGGATGACTCGAATTTTATCCGGGAGTATACGAAGCAACTGCTGCAGAAGATGGGAGCGGTGTGCACGGAGGCGGGGAACGGCGTGGATGCGCTGGCGGTGTTGATGACGGACGGGAAGTTTGAGCTGATGCTGATCGACCTGAACATGCCGAAGATGAACGGGCTGGAGTGCCTGAAGCGGCTGAAGGAGACGGGGCTGTGCGAACCGATGAAGATCATGATGGTGACTACGGAGGCGGATCACCACTTCATCAACGAAGCGCTGGAGTATGGGGCGGACGAGTTCCTGATGAAGCCGTTTACGCCGCAGAGCCTGAAGGAGAAGCTGCTGCTGCTGGGGTTTGAGGCGGCTTCATGAAGATCTCGGCGGGAGATGGGAGGAAGACTCCGGGTGCTTTGGAGATCGTGGTGATTGGCGTATCGACTGGCGGGCCTTCTGCGCTGGAGGTGATGCTTCCGGGTCTGCCGAAGGATTTTCCTGCGCCGGTGTTGGTGGTGCAGCATATGCCGAGGCTGTTTACAGGCTCGCTGGCGGAGAGGCTGGACCGGCTTTGTCCTCTGCGGGTGCGGGAGGCGAGCGGTGGCGTTGAGGTGAAGGCGGGGACGATCTGGATTACGCCGGGGGATGCGCATATGGAGATTGCGCGTGGATTCAATGGGCTTACGGTGTCGCTGCACCAGCAGGCGATGTTGAACTCCTGCAGGTCCTCTGTGGACTATCTGTTTCGGTCTGCGGCTGAGGTGGTGGGCGCAGGGACGGTTGCGGTGGTGATGACGGGCATGGGCGCGGATGGGCTGGAGGGTGCGCGTGCGGTGCGACATGCGGGTGGGAGGGTGCTGGTGCAGGATGAGGCGAGCTCCGCAGTGTGGGGGATGCCGGGGCGGGTGATGCAGGCGGGACTGGCAGAGGCTGCGCTGGGGCTGGACGAGTTGGCTGCGGGTCTGATGAAGCGGGTTGTGGGTCAAGGACAGGAAGAGGCGTCGGTCGTATCGGTCGAGCGCCGGCAGGAGAGGTTTTATGGCAGTTAGCGAATTGGACTACAAATTTTTGAGGGATGTGGTGCTGACGCAGTCGGCGAACCTGATTGAGCCATCACGGAATGCGCTGTTCGATACGAAGCTGACGCCGATTGCGCGGATGGCGGGAGCGGCGAACCTGGAGGCGCTGGTGGGGATGCTGCGGGTCGACCGGACGACGCAATTGCACCAGGCGGTGGCGGAGGCGATGACGATCAATGAGACGAGCTTCTTCCGGGATGCGAGGCCGTTTGAGGCGCTGCGGACGGAGATCTTGCCGAGGCTGATCGAACAGAAGGAAGGCGAACGGAGGCTGCGGATCTGGAGCGCGGCGAGCTCGACCGGGCAGGAGGCTTACAGCCTGGCGATGCTGCTGTGCGAGCACTTTCCGGAGCTGGGGCGATGGGATGTGAGGATTGTGGGGACGGATATCTCGCGGCAGGTGGTGGACTATGCGGAGGCGGGGCGGTATCGGCGGCTGGAGGTGAATCGGGGGCTGCCGGCGCGGATGCTGGTGAAGTACTTTGAGCGGCAGGGGGACGAGTGGCAGATCAGCGAAAAGATCAGGGCGATGTGCGAGTTCAAGTGCGTGAACCTGTGTGCGCCACTGCTGAAGCTGCCGGTGTTCGACCTGGTGCTGCTGCGGAATGTGCTGCTTTACTTTCCCTCGGCTGGGCGCAGTGCGGTGTTTGAGGGGGTGTACCGGCAGATGACGCCGGGGGGGTATCTGCTGCTGGGGAATGCGGAGCAGGCGGAGGACTCGACTGAGCTGTTTGGTGTGGAGTTTGCTTCGGAGTGCTATTTTTATCGTCCTGTGGCAACGTCTTAGCCGTGAGGGCTGCTGTGTGCGCTGTGTGCATCGTATGCTGCATAGGGCGGGCGGATGATGGCGGCAGTTGGGACGAAGAAGGCGGCGAAGGCGGCAGTGAAGAAGGTGGGGAAGAAGCTCGCCACGGCTGCGGAGGCTGTGGCTGAGGTGAGTGGGGCGGATGCTGCGCTGGCGCTGTTTCATCCGGTGACTGCGCGGTGGTTTCGTGAGGTGTTTGACGGGCCTACGGCTCCGCAGATTGAAGGGTGGCCTGCGATTGCTCGGGGGGAATCGACGCTGATCCTGGCTCCGACTGGGACGGGTAAGACTCTGACCGCGTTTCTCTGGTGCCTGGATAAGTTGATGCTGCGGGATGTCAGCGCCGGGGTGGAGCGTGGGTGCAGGGTGGTTTATCTTTCGCCGCTGAAGGCTCTGGCTGCGGACGTTGAACGGAATCTGAGATCGCCGCTGGCGGGGATTGCGAACTTTGCCAGGCGCGAGGGTGTGCCGGTGCATCTGCCGGAGATCAGCGTGCGGACGGGGGATACGCCGGCGAAGGATCGGGCGAGGTTCAATCGGCATCCGGGGGAGATTCTAATTACCACGCCGGAGTCTTTGTACCTGATGCTGACGAGTGCGGCTGCGGAACAGCTCAGGACCGTTGAGACGGTGATTGTGGATGAGATTCATGCGCTGGTGCCTAGTAAGCGGGGGGCGCATATGGCGCTGTCGCTGGAGCGGCTGGAGGCTCTGGTGGCGCAGGGTGGGACGGGGCGGAAGATCCAGCGGATTGGGTTGAGTGCTACGCAGAGGCCGCTGGAGGAGGTGGCGAGGTTTCTGGGGGGAGCGGAGATGGTTGTAACCCACGTCCCAGAATCGGGACATGGGGCACCCAGTTTGGTTGCCAATATTGAAGGCGAAGTGCCCCAGGCTTTGATGGAGGTGGCTCGGGATGAGGTGGAGGCGAGTACGGGTGGGCCTCGTTTCAGGCCGGTGACGATTGTGAATGCGGGTGCGCGGAAGGTGCTGGACCTGCGGGTGGAGGTGCCGGTTGAGGATATGGCGAAGCTGGGAGAGATCCAGGAGCAGCCGAGTGGGCCGGCTTCGCAAGGGCCTAAGCGGACTTCGATCTGGCAGTCGATTCATCCGCGGTTGCTGGAGATTATTCGCGGGCGGACCTCTACGCTGATCTTCGTGAATGCCCGGCGGGTGGCGGAGAGGCTGGCAGGGGCGATCAATGATCTGGCAGGCGAGCCGCTTGCCCGGGCGCATCATGGATCGCTGGCGGCGGCGCAGAGGACGGAGATTGAAGAGCTGCTGAAGGCGGGCAAGATCAAGGCGCTGGTGTGTACCTCGTCGCTGGAACTGGGGATCGATATGGGGGCGATCGACCTGGTGATCCAGATTGAGGCACCGCCGAGTGTGGCGAGTGGGATGCAGAGGATTGGGCGGGCGGGGCATCAGGTTGGGCAGCCCTCGAACGGGATTATTTTTCCGAAGTATCGGGCGGATTTGGTGGCTTGTGCGGCGGTGACTCGGGCGATGCATGAGGGGCATGTAGAGTCGACGCGGTTTCTGCGGAACCCGCTGGATGTGCTGGCGCAGCAGATGGTGGCGATCATCGCTCGTCCTCCCGCAGAGCTGCCTCCGTTGAAGAAAGGCAAGAAAGCTCCGCTGGTGGAGGTGACGGAGGAGGAAGAGGCTACGGGCATCTCGTATGACGAGCTGCTGGGGCTGGTGAGGTCTTGCGCGAACTTTGCGGGGCTGACGCAGGCCGTTTTTGATGGCGTGCTGGATATGTTGGCGGGCAGGTATCCGAGCGATGAGTTTGCGGAGCTGCGGCCTAGGATTACGTGGGATCGGCAGAGGAACTGGCTGACGCCGCGGCAGGGCGTGAAGAAGATTGCGATTCTGAATGGCGGGACGATTCCTGACCGGGGGCTGTATGGGGTGTTCCTGGCTGGGACTGCGTCGGGGAAGCCTATACGGGTGGGTGAGCTGGATGAGGAGATGGTGTTCGAGCAGAGGACGGGCGATACGTTCATTCTGGGGGCTTCGACGTGGAGGGTAGAGGAGATTACGCATGACCGTGTGCTGGTGAGTCCGGCACCGGGTGATCCGGGGAAGATGCCGTTCTGGCATGGGGATCAGGCGGGCAGGCCGCTGGAGTTCGGGCGGAGGATCGGTGCGCTGGTGAGGGGGCTGCGGGAGACGCCGCGGAGTGTGGCGATTACGACGTTGACTGCGGACCACGATCTGGACCCGCAGGCGGCCGAGAACGTGATGCGGTATCTGGCGGATCAGGAGCTTGCGACGGAGGTGGTGCCGGATGACCGGAACATCGTGATCGAGCGAGTGAGGGATGAGCTGGGCGATTGGCGGATGTGCTGCCTGACGCCGTTTGGGAGCAAGATCCATGCGCCGTGGGCGATGGCGGTGACGGCTCGGATACGCGCGAATGGCGGGCCTGAGGTGGAGACGATGTGGTCCGAGGATGGGTTCGTGCTGCGGTTTCCGGAGTCGGATACGCCGCCGACGATCGACCACCTGATGATGGAGCCGGAGGAGGCTGCGGAGCTGGTGCTGCGGCAGCTTGGGTCTACGGCGCTGTTTGCGGCTAAGTTTCGGGAGTCGGCTTCACGTGCGCTGCTGTTGCCGAGGCGTCGGGCGGATGGACGGACTCCGCTGTGGCAGCAGAGGAAGCGAGCTTATGACCTGCTGAGTGTGGCTTCTCGGTATGCTTCGTTTCCCATACTGTTGGAGGCTTATCGCGAGTGCTTGCGGGATGTGTTCGATATGCCTGCGCTGATGGAGATCCTGCGGGCGATTGGGAATCGGTCGCTGCGGGTGCATACGGCTGATTCGCGGACGCCTTCGCCGTTTGCTGCGGCGCTGCTGTTTAGTTATGTGGCGAATTACATCTATGACGGGGATGCTCCGCTGGCGGAGAGACGGGCGCAGGCGCTTTCGATCGACCAGGATCAGCTCAGGGAGTTGATGGGGGATGCGGACCTTCGGGAGTTGCTGGATCTGGGGGCTATCGAGGAGACGGAAGAGCAGCTTCAGTGCCTGGCGGAGACGTATAGGGCTCGGTCGATGGATGGGGTGCATGATCTGCTGCTGAAGCTGGGGGATCTATCGCGGGCGGAGTTGCTGGTGCGGTGCGTTTCGCCTGAGATTGCGCTGACGGTGGAGCGGTTGCGGAAGGCGATTCGGGTTTTAGAGGTGGGGATTGGGGGCGAGAAGAGGCTGATTGCGGTGGAGGATGCGGGGCGGTACCGGGATGCGCTGGGGGTGCCGCTGCCTCCGGGGTTGCCGTCGGCTTTTCAGGTGGCGGTGCCGGATGCGACGCTCGACCTGCTGCGGCGGTATGGGCGGACGCATGGGCCGTTTACGACTGCTGAGGTGGCGAAGCGGTTTGGGCTTGCGCTCGAGACAGCGGAGGGGGTGCTCAACAGGCTTGTGGGCTTGGGGCGGATTGTTGAGGGTGGGTTCAGGCCGGGGGGGACGCACCGGGAGTGGTGTGACCATGAGGTGCTGCGGGCGATTCGGCGGAAGTCGCTCGCCAAGCTGCGGAAGGAGGTTGAGCCGGTTGAGCAGGCTACGCTGGCTCGGTTGTTTACGCGGTGGCAGGGGGTGGTGCAACCGCGGCGGGGGCTCGATGCGCTGCTGGATGTGATTGAGAATTTGCAGGGGGCACCTATCCCCGCTTCGGTGCTGGAGACGGAGGTTCTGCCGGCTCGGATACTGGGGTATAAGCCTGCGGATTTGGATACGCTGGTGGCTGCTGGGGAGGTGGTGTGGTGTGGGCTGGATGCGATTGGGGAGAGGGATGGGCGGGTGGCGCTTTATCTGGCGGAGAAGCTGCCGTTGCTCTGGCCTGTTCGGCCGGAGCAGGGATCAGGGGACAGGGGTCAGGGATCAGACAGTTCGCCAACTGCTGAGCGGGAGGGGAAGGTTGTGGAGTACCTGAAGGCGAATGGGGCTTCGTTCTTTCAGCAGTTGCATGATGGTACGGGTGGGGGGTATCCGGGGGAGACGATTGAGGCTATCTGGAACCTGGTGTGGCGAGGGCTGCTGACCAATGATGCTGTTCATGCGTTGCGGGCTTACTGTGAGCGGCCTGCGGCTTCGTCCAAGCCTGCCCGGCGGGTGCATAACCAGGTTGGATTTCGGTCTCGGCGGACGACTCCTCCTACGGCGCAGGGGCGTTGGTCGCTCAATGCTGTGGCGTTCGAGGAGGGCAGGAACGGGACGGAGTGGAGTCATGCTGTGGCGCAGCAGTTGCTGGGGCGGTATGGGGTGGTGTTTCGGGAGACGGCTCATGCGGAGGGGCTGCCTGGGGGGTTCTCGGCGGTGTACGACGTGCTGAAGGTGATGGAGGAGAGTGGGAAGCTCCGGCGGGGGTACTTTGCGGCCGACCTGGGGGCTACGCAGTTCGCCATGCCGGCGGCGGTGGATCTGCTGAGGTCGCTGCGAGTAGTGCGCGATGGGGAGAAGGCGGAGATGGTGCAGTTGGCGGCGACCGACCCAGCCAACCCTTACGGGGCGCTGCTGCGGTGGCCGGCTGCGGGTGAGGGGGTTAGCCTGCAGCGGAGTGCAGGGGCGAGGGTGATCCTGTGCGATGGGGCTCTGCTGGCGTATATGCGGCGGGGGAATCCTAACCTGCAGGTGTTCCTGCCGGAGGAGGAGCCGCAGCGGACGCAGAGTGCGAAGGCGCTGGGGGAGTTTCTGGTGGCGCGGGCGCACTCGCATGATGCGGGGATGCTGATTACCAGCCTCAACGGGACTTCGGTGCATGAGCATTGGGCTGCGAGGGCGCTCCTGGAGGCGGGGTTTATGGCTGCGCCGATGGGGTTCAATGTGCGGCGGATTTTGCCTGCGCTGCCGAAATCGACCCCTTGATCCCTACCGGAGTAAAAGTATCCAAAGTCTTCAAAAGAGGTGGGTTAAGTCTGGACTTCCGGCTCTGGGCGGATCATGGGCCGCACTTTATTTGAGGGCTATGTGAGGACGAAATTCACGGGTGCGATGGGGTCCGGGAGGGTGGTTTCGCCGAGAGCTTCGAGGAGGCTGATCTCGATGATGCGGGCGAGTGCGTCGAGTGGGAGAGCGTTGATGTGAGTGCCGAAGGGCTCTTCCATTTCATCCCCGAGCGCGTCCAGGCCGAAGAAGGCGTAGGCGACGGCGGCGCAGAAGAAGGGGGTGGCGTAGCCGAGGGTGGTGACGAGGCTGAAGGGGAGCAGGAAGCAGAAGACGTAGGCGGTGCGGTGGAGGATGAGGGTGTAAGCGAAAGGGGTGGGGGTGGAGCGGATGCGCTCGCAGGAGGCCTGGATGGCGGTGACGGCGAGAAGGCGGTCGTCGAGGTCGCGGTAGATCTGGGTGTCGATCTCAGAGGCGGCGAGCATAGCGCCGTACTCGGCGGCGATGGTGCGAAGGATTGCGTCGGGGATGCTGCGGAGACCTGGAGCGGGTTCGGCTCCGTATCGGGCGACCTGTGCTGGGATGGGGATTCCGCGGAGGAAGGCCATGAGGGCGTAGGTGTAGGCGATGAGGCCGCGGATGGCTCGCTGGCGGCGGGCTTGATCTACCGGGATGCTGCTGAGGGAAGGGAGGGTGAGGAGGGTTCGGGCGAAGGAGCGGGTCTCACCCATGAGTGCGCCGAGCTGGCGTCGGGCCTCCCACCAGCGGTCGTAACAGGAGTTGTTGCGGAAGCCGAGGAAGATGGAGAGGGCGGTTCCGAGGAGGGTGAAGGGGGCTACGGTCCAGGTGTGGAAGGGGGCGGGGAAGCGGCGCTCAATCCAGATGACGACGCAGGAGAAGAGGGCTACGGCGATGATCTGCGGGGCGACGCGGGGCAGGATCGACTGGCGGATGATGAAGGGGAGCTCCCAGGCTTTGGGGCGCGGGCGGACGATCATGGATGAGCCTCTGGTGCCAGTTTACGCAAGGAGGAGTCGGCGAGCCTCTTTGCGGATGCCTAGAAACGAAGAGGGTCCAGCCAGTTGGCTGAACCCTCGTTGTTTTCCGTGAAGAGTTATGCTCCGAGCAGGCCGTGGGGGTCCAGTACGAACTTCTTGGCTGCGCCCTTGTCAAAGTCCGCGTATCCCTTGGCTGCTTCGCTGAGGGGGATGACGGTGGCGTTGACGATCTTTCCGATGGGCAGGCGGTCGTAGAGGATGGCTTGCATCAGTTGGCGGTTGTACTTGAGGACCGGGGTCTGGCCGGTGTAGAAGCGGTGCGACTTTGCCCAGCCGAGGCCGAAGCGCATCTTCAGGTTGCCGGTCTTGCTGGCATCATCATGTGCGCCGGGGTCTTCCGTGACGTAGAGGCCGGGGATGCCGATGGAACCGGCGGCCCGGGTTACGGTCATGAGGGAGTTGAGGACGGTTGCGGGAGCCTCTGCGCCGTCCTTGCCCTGGGCGCGGGCTTCAAAGCCTACGGCGTCGATGGAGGCATCGACTTCACGCTGGCCGATGGCTTTTTCGATGAGATCGGTGAGGTTGTCGCTGGTGGTGAGGTCGAGGGGCACATAGCCCATGCTCTCCGCGTGGGCGAGGCGCTCCTTGTTCATATCGCCGATCATGACGACTGCGGCACCGAGTACGTGTGCGGAGGCTGCTGCTGCGAGACCGACTGGACCTGCGCCGGCTACGTAGACGATGGAGCCTACGCCTACGCCTGCATTGACGGCTCCGTGGAAGCCGGTGGGCAGGATGTCCGAGAGCATGGTGAGGTCCTTGATCTTGGACATGGCCTGGTCTTTGTCAGGGAAGGGGATGAGGTTGAAGTCGGCGTAGGGGACCATGACGTACTCGGCCTGACCGCCGACCCAGCCGCCCATGTCGACGTAGCCGAAGGCACCGCCGGCGCGGCCGGGATTGACGTTGAGGCAGACGCCTGTCTCCTGCATGCGGCAGGTGCGGCAACGTCCGCAGGCTACGTTGAAGGGCACGGTGACTAGGTCACCCTTCTTGATGTATTCGACGTCTGAGCCGAGCTCGATGACCTCGCCGGTGATCTCATGGCCGAGGACCATTCCGGTGGGTGCTGTGGTGCGTCCGCGCACCATGTGCTGGTCCGATCCACAGATGTTGGTGGAGACCACCTTGAGGATGACGGCGTGTCCGATCTTCTTTCCGGCGGGGTTCTGCATCTTGGGGAAGTCGATTGACTGCACTTCCACCTTGTTCTGTCCTAAGTAAACGACACCACGATTTTCAGCCATTGCACAGTCCTTATCCGATTCAAGTGCGTTGTGGGGTCCAACGATGTAACGGGAGCGGGCACGATCTGCCTGGGCGCTGCCGAGACCCATTGGTTAAGATGCCATTGAAAGGTGGTATGGACCTATGCCGTCTTTACGTTTGCCTCGGCTGCTCGTCGAAGCTGCGGCGCAACCACTTATGTGAGAGGGGGTTAAGGTCCTCTCTCGTAAGTGAAGCGCAGTGTCGTTCTCGCGATTGGTGTGGCGATTTTCGTTACGCTTCGAGGCGCTTGAGGACTTCTTCGGTGGTGGTGGTTTCACCTAGTTTGGGGAAGAGCTTTTCTGCGCTGTAAGTGTGGGTTTCGAGGGTGCGGTCGGTCATGGCGTCTGTGATGAGGACGACGTGGTAACCGTGGTCGTGGGCGCTGCGGGCGGTGGCTTCTACGCCTGAACCGGTGGCGATGCCGGTGAGGAAGAGTTGGGTGATGCCGCGCTGCTGGAGTTCAGCGTGGAGGTTGGTGCCGATGAAGGCTCCTATGCGCTGCTTGGTGATGAGGATGTCGGTGGGCTGCTGGTTGAGTTCCGGGATCAGCTGGTCCCAGCCTTCAGGGAAGGCCAGGTTGCGTGGGCCCATGTCGGTGCGGCCGCGGGCTGCGGCGGTCACGTTGACGAGGACTACGGGGAGATTTCGGGTGCGGAAGGCTTGGGCTAAGGCGGCTGACCTGGAGATGATGTCTTCCGCGGGGTGCGCGAGGGGGTAAGCGACGATGCCTTTTTGGAGGTCGATGACGATGAGGGCGGCGTGTGGGTCTAGTTGGGTGAGGGGCATGGCGGTCCTTTGTGTCCAGGGTGTGTACAGCTCTACAAGCAACTGCAACTGCAACTGCAACTGCAACTGCAACTGCAACTGCAACTGCAAATACCAATACTGAGGTTCTGGCTTCGCCAGAATGACGGCTCTTCTTACACGCGTACCCACCTATGACGTGCACCTGCCTGTAACGCGTGCCTACCTATGAAGGACGGGCTCAGGCGGCGTGCTTGTGGGTGAAGTGCATGCTGAGCTGGATGCTGATGGCTGCGATTCCGGTGAAGAAGACGAGGAGTGTTGTGGTGTCGCCCATGGTGATTGCTGCTACGCGGAAGAGCAGGAAGCCGGCGACTAGGTTGGCGAGGGCCCATACGGTGTTGATGGGGGCCGAGGAGAGTCCTTTGCCGGGTGGCTTGGCGAAGGGGGTGGGGAAGCGGTTGCCGGAGATTCCTGCGACGTAGTGAGGGACGGCGTTGGCGAGGAAGAGGCCGGCGAAAAAGGCGGCTAGGTAGTGATGTGAGTTCATGAGTGCCTCTTTTGGTTGGGGGTGCGGATGGTGTGGTGATTGGTCGAGGGTCCAGGTGGATTGAGACCCACATCTCAGAATCGAGATGTGGGGCACCCAGTCTTGAGGATGGGGATCAGGGTTATGTGGCGGGGATGAGGCCCATCTGCTGGTAGATGGGGCGGATGATGGCTCGGATCTTGGGGAGTTCAAAGGTGAACCAGAGGGAGGCTGCGAGGCAGAGGGCTCCGGTGATCATGACGGTGTGGGGTGCGCCGATGCGGTCGGCGAGGGCTCCGGCGAAGAGGCTGCCGAAGGGCGACGCGCCGAAGAAGGCCATGGTGTAGTAGCTCATCGCACGGACACGCTTGTCTTCCGGGACGAGGGACTGGATGACGGTGTTGCTGACGGAGGCGGCCTGGAGCATGCCGAAGCCGACTAGTGCGATGAGGACCATCGAGAGCCAGAAGGTGTGGGAGAGGCCGAAGAGGATGAGGGCCACTCCAAGCATGGCGGAGGCGACCTGCAACATGCGGGTGAGGCCAACGACTGTCTTGCGGAAGGCGAGCGAGAGGGCTGAGGTGAGTGCGCCTACTCCTGATGCTCCCATGAGCCAGCCGAGGGTGGCTGCTCCGCCGTGCAGGACCTGGGCGGCGAAGAGCGGGAGCAGGACGGACCAGGAGTAGCCGAGGAGGCTGATGAGCGCGAAGAGCAGAAGGATGGTGCGGATGGGGCGGAAGGTGCTGACGTAGTCCCAGCCTTCTCGCATCTGCTCCCACATGGTGGCCTTGCTGCGAGAGAGGTTGAGGGGCTTGATGTGCATGAGGAGGAGTGAGGCAATGACGGCGAAGTAGCTGAGGCCGTCGATGAGGAAGCAGGTGCCTTCCCCGTAGACGGCGACGATGACGCCGGCGATGGCGGGGCCTATGAGCCGTGCGCCGTTGGCCATGGAGGAGTTGATGGCGATGGCGTTGCTGAGGTCGTTGCGGTCTTCCACCATCTGGACGAGGAAGGACTGGCGGCCGGGCATGTCGAAGGCGTTGATGACGCCCTGGAGGGCGGTGAGGGCGATGATCTCCGGGAGGGTGATGATGTGGGCGAGGGTGAGGGCGGCGAGGGCGAAGGATTGGATGCCGGCGGCGGCCTGGGTCCAGATGAGAAGCTGGCGGCGCTCAAAGCGCTCTACCCAGACGCCGGCGAAGGGGCCGAGGAGGAAGGAGACAATCTGGCCGGAGAAGGTGACGACGCCGAGCAGCAGGGCCGAGTGGGTGAGGTGATAGACGAGCCAGGTGGTGGCGAGCCGGGTCATCCAGGTGCCGATGACGGAGATGCTCTGGCCGAAGAAGAAGAGCTGGAAGTTTCGGTGGCGAAGGGCTCGCCAGGCGTGGGAGAAGGAGCTCATGGCTGGTTGCTTTCAAGCAGGCGCTCTATGATCCTGCCGGCCGCGAAGAGCGTCTGCTGGTCCTGTTTGTCGAGCTGCGCGATGGCGTGGGTGATCCAGGTGCGTTTCGCCTCGCGCACACTCTTTTGGGTGGCTTCACCCTTCCTGGTGAGGACGAGGTTGACCTGGCGGCCGTCGGTGGGGTGGGGCTGGCGGGCGATCATGCCGCCCTGTTCGAGGGTTGCGATGATGGGGCGCATGGACTGCGGGCGCATGCCTTCGACACGGGCGAGATCCGCTGTCGTGGCGGGACCGTCTTTGGCGAGGCGATTGAGGACTCGGGCTTCGGTCCAGGAGAGCTCGTGGGAGGCGGCCGCGGCTCGCGAACGGCGGACGAGGAGACCGATGGATTGGGTGAACTCGGCGATGTCTCGGTCAAAGGCTTTGCCGGGTGCTTTGCTGCTCATGAAGCGATTCTACAAAATAGACAGGTAGGCTTGCAAGTTTTGCTGTTTATCGCTTGTTGTGTGCAAGCAGTCGGACCAGCGTGGAAACCCATGTCCCAGAGGCGGGACATGGGGCACCCAGTCGTGGCTTGTCAGGTTGTGGAGCAGGCTTTGAGGTAGGAGGTGGCGAAGAAGATGAGTTCGGCGCGGAGGGCGTCGATGCGCTTCTCCGGGGACGGGGTTTCGAGGAGGCGGCGACTCACGCCGTTCATGGCGCCCTGGAGCATCAGCGCGACGAGTTGGGGGTCGGAGGTGAGGCGGTCCGAGGAGGACTCCAGCATGGCGACGATGGCCTTGTTGGAGCGGTCGCCGATCTGGCGGACGATCTTTGCGGCGTCAAGGTCTGAGCTGACGGCGTAGAGGGCTACGCTGGTTTTGGGGTGACGCATCTTGGCGGCGAGAAAGGCAGTGATGAGCGCGGAGATCTGCTGGGCGAGGGGCTGGCCTCTTTGTTGAAGGCTCGCCTGCTCGACGGAGCTGGTGACGTCTTCCAGGTGGTTGCGGAGGGCGGCCTGGAGGAGGGAACTTTTGTTCGGGAAGTACTGGTAAAGTGTTCCGACGGAGACGCCGGCGCGTTGGGCTACGCGGGTGGTGGTGAGACGGTCCTTGCCGAGAGAGAGTAAAACCTGAATGGTGGCTTGAAGGATGGCGTCGACGCTGGCTGCAGAACGGGCCTGCACGGGCGATTTACGGGGTTCAAAGATGGTATCCGGGGTGCGTGGCAAATGCGAACTCCTAACCTGAAGCTTTCTTCATCTAACCACAGGTACGGCCGAGAGGCCTGCAGAGACGAGAGGGATGACGAGATGACGAATCGATTGAGTTTGGGCGGGAGCTTTACGTTTCCGGGAACGACGATGACGGTGAAGCGCATGGGCTATGGCGCGATGCAACTTGCGGGTCCACATGTTTGGGGACCGCCGAAGGATCGGGCTGCGGCTGTGGGGGTGCTGCGCGAGGCGATCGAGGATGGGGTGGATCACATCGACACGAGCGATTTCTATGGGCCGCATGTGACGAACCAGATCATCAAGGAGGCGCTGCATCCTTACAAGGATGGATTGGTGATCGTGTCGAAGCTGGGGGCGAAGCGCGGGGACGACGCGAGCTGGAATGCGGCGAACTCGCGGCAGGAATTGATTGATGGATTGCATGACAACCTGCGGAACCTGGGGTTGGATGCGATGGATGTGGTGAACTTTCGGGCGTGGGGCCGGACGGGGCCTGAGCCGGGGTCGATTGCGGAGCCCTTCAGCGTGCTTGCGGAGCTGCAGCAGCAGGGGTTGATCAAGCACCTGGGGCTGAGCAATGTGACCGCGGAGCAGGTGGCGGAGGCGCAGACGATCGCCCCGGTGGTGTGCGTGCAGAATCAGTACAACCTGGCTGATCGTAAGGACGATGCTTTGATCGACCTGCTGGCGAAGCAGGGGATACCGTATGTGCCGTTCTTCCCGCTGGGCGGATTCACTCCGCTGCAGGCCTCCGAGCTGGATGGCGCGGCGGCGAAGCTGAAGGCTACTCCGATGCAGGTGGCGCTGGCGTGGCTGCTGCAACGGTCGGCGAATGTGTTGTTGATTCCGGGGACTTCGTCGATTGGGCATCTGCGGGAGAATCTCGAGGCTGCGGAGATTGCGCTGCCGGAGGAGATGATCGCGGAGTTGGATGGGATTGGGGCGGCGAAATAAAGGTGTGCCCGGCACTATGTGCCGGGCCTTCAGCCCTTGAGATTTTGGGTGGTCTTACCTAGGCCTTCGGCCTAGGCTGTTATGTGCCGGGCCTTTGGCCCTCTCTTACGTGAGGTCGTCGGTGTCGAAGGCGGGGACCTTGCGGCCTAGGGCGGAGGTGTCGCGGACTCCGACTACGAGGCTTTCTACTACTTCGTTGACGTCTTCTATGTCGGCGGTGGCGGCCATCTTGCTGGAGCCCTCGCCGCTGGCGAGGCTTTCGAGCAGGACGGTGGCGTAGGCTACTGCGACTCCGTCCTGATTGAGGCCTTCAGGGGTTTTGGCCTTGATGCCGACCTCGCCTGGTTTGATCTCCAGGAGTTCGGCTACGCGCTCGCGGAGCTCGTTGGCGATGGGGACGATCTTGGGGCGCATCATGACGAGGACGGTGTCCACGTTGACGATCTTGTAGCCGGCGGAGTGGATCTCTTCAAGCGCAGTGCGGAGGAAGAGGCTGGAGGCTGCGCCCTTCCAGCGGGGGTCGCTGGGGGGGAAGAAGGTGCCGATGTCGCCGGCGGAGACTGCGCCGAGGAGGGCGTCGGTGATGGCGTGGAGGAGGACGTCGCCGTCCGAGTGGCCGGCGAGGCCTTCGGTGTGGTCGATCTCAAGGCCGCCGATGACGAGGGGGACGCCTGCCTTGAAGGAGTGCGAGTCGAAGCCGAAGCCTATGCGCATGCTCATCGGGTGCCTCCGGTCTTGATGTCGGTGTGGGCGAGGTAGAACTCAGCTAGTTCGAGGTCGCCGGGTTGGGTGATCTTGAAGTTGCGTGCGGAGCCTGGGACGACGTGGACCTGGACGTTGGAGCGCTCGAGGAGGCTGGACTCGTCGGTGCCGGAGAACTCGTCGCCTTCGGCTTCGTCGAAGGCTTTTTTGAGGAGGTGGAAGCGTGCGCCCTGGGGGGTCTGGGCGTGGACGACGCGCTCGCGTGGGATGGTGGAGGAGACGATTGCGCCGTCGGCGGTGCGCTCGACCTGCTTGATGGTGTCCACGGCGGGCATGCCGACGATGGCTGCGCCGTATTTGGCGATGGCCTCGATGGTGCGCTCGATGGTGGCGGGCTCGATGAGGGGGCGGACGGCGTCGTGGACGAGGACGATATCGTCGGGGGCGCAGTCGAGGGTGGCGAGGGCGTTGGCTACGGAGCCCTGGCGGTGCTCGCCGCCTTCGACCACCTTTACCTTGGCGTCCAGGGAGAAGCGGTGGATGAGCTCGGTGACGCGCTCAACCTCTGGAGCTCGGACGGCGACGAGGATCTGGGCGACGGAATCGACGGCGAGAAAGGCTCGGAGCGAGTGGACGAGGACCGGGACGCCGGCGATGGTGACGAACTGCTTGGCGGCTGCGGGCTTATCGCCACCGGAGGACATGCGTGTGCCGATACCGGCTGCGGGGAGGATTACGAAGACTTGCATAGCTGATGGAGTATACCAAGGGGAGATCGGGGACCAGGGCTTAGGGCCCAGGTATCAGGCCATGGGGCCGGCTTTAATGGGCTTTGGTGTAGGGGTTTGGGTGTTGATGAGGCTGCGGCTGGTCCAGATTCGGGCTCATATGCTTGAGGGGCTCCTTCTTATGAAGAGGCAGAGGAGGATGAGGGCGGCCAGGAGGGAGATGATGCGTCCGAGAGGCTGGTAGTAGGGGTGGGTGGGGATGAGGTCGATGGTGTCGGTGCCGGCGGGGATGGCGAGGGCGATGAGGCCGTCGGTGCGGTCGAGGATGGGGGCTGGGTGGTGGTTGAGCTCGACCGTCCAAAGCGGGAAGCTGCGGCGGTTGAGGATGAGGGTCTGCGGGGTGGTAGGGGTGAGGGTTAAGTGGTTTGGGGCTGGGCCGGGGGGAAGGCTGGTTGGGGCGGGGGTGTCGGCGGAGGCGGTTTGGTCTTTTGTTTGGGGGGTGAGCCAGTAGGGTGGATCTTCGGGATGGAGGGCTTCGGGGTCGGCTTCGGTTGGGGTGTATTCGTCGGTGGGCTCGGTGCCCAGGGGGGAGTGGTAGAGGGCGGCGCGGGACTCGGGGGTGTCGGGGGTGTCGCAGGACTGCTGGAAGGTGTGCCAGGCGGGGAGGATGAGGATGGCGAGGAGCGGTGTGCAGAGGATGGCGCGGGGGTAGGGTTTGAGGGCTATGGCGATCGCTACGGCGCAGATGGGGGCTAGCAGGGCTAAGAGACGCCAGGGGAACTGGAGGAAAGCTAGTTGGGGGGTGTGGGTCCAGATGGGGAGGGAGATGGGGGTTAGGAGAGCGGCTATGAGGATGGCAAGTAGGGTTAGGGGTAGGGTGGGGAGGGTTTTTCTTCCAGCTATCAGCCTCCAGCTATGAGCTTCCAGCCTGGTCGTGGCTGGGGTGGGGGTTGTGGTGGGGGAATTTCTACGAGCTGTAAGTCGTAAGCCGTAAGTTGAGAGTAAGGCCGCGGTGGTGGCGGCTATGAGGATGCAGGCGATGAGGGAGGCGGTGTGGAGGACTACGTCGTGGTCGGCGTCCGGGGTGTGGTGGAAGAGGAAGTTGTCGGCGGGGGACATGCCGGGGATGACGGCCATGCTGATTTGGACGTAACGGCGGTTGAGGGCGGCGGGGAGGATGTAGAAGGCTGCCAGGGCCAGGCCTAGGGTTGTGGCGGTTAAGACTGTTAGGGCTAAGTGGAGATTTGTGGCGGGGTCGCGCATTCGCGCGATGCCCATCCTAATCGCGAAGAGACTGCGATGAGGATGGGGCACACGAGGTTTGGTCCGGGCTTCCTTCCTGGCTTCGACGAAAGGGGGGGTGGCTAGGCGTATCAGGGTTAGGACGGCCAGGGTGTAGCTGGCCATGACGGCGGCGGGGGCGTTGGTGAGCCAGAGGAGGGCCAGGGGGATTGCTATCGCGACTATTTTGGGGCGGGGGGTGAGGATGGCTGCGAAGAGGAGGGGGATGAAGGCGGCGGCGAGGAGCTCGGCGTAGGCGGTGCGCTCGTACGCGGTGAAGAGCATGTACGGGTTGGCCAGGTAGAGGATGGAGGCTACTGTTGCGGCGGCGGGTGTGGTGTAAGGCGATGCGAAGCGGTGGAGGGTGAGGCCGGAGAGGGTGAGGGCGAGCCAGGTGAAGGCGATGGGAACGTAGTGGAAAGGCAGGATTGCCGTCAGGGCTGCGCCGAGGAGCCAGGAGAGGGGTGGGTAGAAGAGGAAGCGGGGCTCGCCGGCGTTGTAGGCGGGGGTGAAGGCCCAGGTGGGCCAGACGAGATGGTGGAGCTGGGTGTTGACCTCGAGCCAGTTGAGGAGGTGGAAGTCGAAGTCGTGGCCGCAGGATGGGCCGTGGATGAGCATGGGGAGGATTGCCAGGAAGGCTGCCAGCGGGATGAGGTATCGGTGTGCGCGGCTGGGCATGGAGAGAGTTTACTTGTGACCTACCGCAGCCCGTGAGCGACGTGCCGTTGAACAGCATCGATGGAGTTCTTTTGGCATTCCCTCAGCGGCTAAAGCCGGATTCTTGCTTGTGCGGTCAGCGGCGGGACTGAAGTCCCGCCCTTTCAAAACGTGGCCTCAGCGTGATGCAGGGGTTAGGGTCAGGGTGTGGGTGGCTTCGGTTTGGGTGAAGGGGAAGAGGTAGGTGGTGACGTGGTACCAGGTGGGGAACTGGTCCATGTACCAGGGGCTGGCGGGGTTGCCGGATTGGCCCAGGACGATGTTGAGGGTGGATTTGTTGGGGTCGGCCAGGTCTGCGGTGAAGCGCTCACTGGGGCCGAAGGTTTTGGCGACTTGCTTGACGGTGGTGGTGTCGCCGGACTGGGGCTTGGAGCCGGTGCCGGTGGGGATGCCGATGAGACGGGTGAGTAAGGGGGAGTTCGAGAAGATGGGGCTTTCGAGGTCTACGGTGTGGATGGCTCCGTAGTGCCATTTGGTGAGGTCTGCGGGGGCCTTGGCTTTCTGGAGGCCCTGGTCGAGGGCGGCGGCGAGGAGGTCGTCCCAGGAGGCGTAGTTGGGGGGGAGCCAGCGGGGCGGGGTGTGCATGATGATCTGCTCGAGGGCGTAGTCGCGCTCTCCCCAGAGGTAGGTCTGGTTGAGGTCTTCCGCGGGCTGCTTGCCGAGGTGGGGCGCGAGGAGGACGTTCCAGAGGATGGCGTGGGCGGAGGCGACGATGGCTGCGGCGGAGGAGTCGGCGGTCATCTGGCCGTCGAAGTTGCGGAGGAGGTCGGCGGCCTGGAGGAGCTGGGCGCGCTCGCCGGGTTTGGAGTTGTGGACGAGCTGGGAGTGGTCTACGGCGTAGGCGAGGCGTTGGGCCAGGACGTGGTCGAAGTCGGAGTAGATGTCTGACTGGATGGCGAGGAGGTCGGCGGGTTTGAGGGTGGTTTTGTGGGCGAGGAGACGCCAGATGCGCTCGTTGCGGTATGGGGCGGCCCAGTTCTGGGTGATGGGGTAGGGGTAGTCGTCTGCGACGACGCGGGAGTTGGCGGTGGCGATGACGCCGTCGGCGGGGTCGAAGACCTGGGGGAGCTTGTCGAAGGGGATGTAGCCGGACCACTCGGATGCGGCGGTTGGAGTGATGGGGATGGAGCTTAATGGGCCGCTGAGGAGTGGGGCTGCGGCGGGTTTGGGAGTGGCGAGGGGGGATTGGGTGAGGGGGTCCGGGGTGGCGGCGATGACGGGGGTCTGGGTGTTGGACCGGGTGGGCTCGGGGGAGGCGATGGTGTCTGGGAGGGGCTCTGCGATGTCCGGGTTGCGGGCAGGGCCGCGGAGAGGGATCTTGCCGACGGCGTGGTAGCCGATGTGGCCTTCGTCGTCTGCGTAAACGACGTTCTGGGCGGGGCCTCCATAGGTGGAGAAGGCGGCGAGGAAGGTGGACCAGTCATGCGCCTGGGCTATGGCGAGGACGGGGAGATTGATGACGGTGGGGTCGTAGAGGGTCCAGCGGAGGGAGATCTGGCGTTTTTCGTTGCGGATGGCGGGGGTGAGGATGGGGGTGAGGGTGTCGCCGTGGCGGGTGGCGGTGACGTCCAGGGTTTCGTCTTTGCCGCCTCGGACGACGATGTGTTCTGAGATGTGGGTGATGGGCTGCCAGGTGCCGTCGGTGGATTGGAACTCTGCGTCGTTGTTGCGGGTGGTCTCTATGTAGAGGTCCTGGACGTCTGCGCCGAGGTTGGTGAAGCCCCAGGCGAGGTGGGCGTTCTGGCCTACGACGATGAGAGGGATGCCGGGGAGGGAGAGGCCGGAGACGTGGATGGGGTCTGTCGAGGCGGAGGTTTCGAGGTTGGCTTCGTACCAGGTTCCGGGGACGGTGAGATTGAGGTGCATGTCGTTGGAGAGGAGCGGCTTGCCGGAGATGGTGTGGGCGCCGGAGACGACCCAGTTGTTGCTGCCGGGGGTGCAGGAAGGGCAGGGATCGGGGATCAGGGACCAGGGAACAGAGGGTAGGTGCAACGATGCCTGGGATTCGTCCAGGGGGACTTGTTCTATGGGTGGGCCGGGGATAGTTAGGTCTGGCTCGGGGGTGGTGGGGGGGTGGTCGCGCCAGGAACCTACGGGGTAGAGGTCTGGGACCAGGTCTGCGGGGAGGCGGGCGGTGAGGGACTCTCGGGCTAGCTTGGTGGGGAAGGCGTTGGTGAGGTCCTGGAACATGGCGAGGGAGACGAGGATGGAGTCGCGTGGGGTCCAGGGGGCGGGGGTGTAGTGGAGGACGCGGAACTCGATTGGGAGGTGAGGGGTTTGGGCGGTGATGGCGGCGTTGACGCCCTTTGCGTATTGGTCGAGGAGGTGGAGTTGATCGGTGGGGAGCTGGGTGGCTGCTCGGTCTGCGGCGGCGCGGATCTGGAGGGTGCGCTGGAGACGGTCGTGGTCAAGGGCGGCGGTGCCGAAGATGGCGGCGAGCTCGCCGGCGGCGTGGCGGCGGAGAAGATCCATCTGGAAGAGGCGGTCTTGCGCGGTGATGAAACCCTGGGCCAGGATCAAGTCGTCTGTGGTGGCGGCTGTGATGTGGGGGACGCCGTGGGGGTCGCGGGTGACGGTGACGGGGGCGGAGAGGCCGGGGATGGCGAGGGAGCCGTCGAGTTGGGGGAGGTTGGCGCGGGTGGCGGAGCGGACGAAGTGCTGGGCTGCGAAGAAGGCGATAACGATGAGGATGAGGACTATGGGGAAGGTGATGAAAAAGAGCTTGAGGATGTTGGTGGGGTGCAGGAAAGGGCGCTTTTGGGGGCGCGGGAGTACGGGGTCGGAGAGGCCTGCGGCTATGGCTGCGGGATGGTGCGGGTCTTTTTCGTCTTCTATTGAGCGGCGGGTGGCCAGGCGGGGTTCGTCTGATTCGTGGAACGGGATGAGGTTTGGATCTGGGGTGCTGTTTTTGGGGTCGAAGAGACTCATGCTTGTGGTTGAGTCTAAATGGTTGGGTGAGGTGGCCTGAGGCGGCTTGCTTCGGAAGGTTCTCTGGGAAGGTCGGCTTCGCCGAGGCCCACCCTAATCGACGATGAAACTGTCGATGAGGATGGGGCACACGAAATGGTTGCTATCTGGTTGGTGATTGGTCGGGGGTTAGGGGGTAGGTGCGGCGGGGGAGGGTGAGGTGGATGACGAGGGCGGTGAGGGCGAGGGTGGGTAGGACGAAGAGGCTGCCCTCCGGGCCGGCGGAGCCGCCGGAGAGGAAGGTGCTGCCGGTGGGGTGGGTTCCGAGGAGGTGGCCGACGCCGTGGAGGCCTGAGTCCGGGGTGCCGTAGAAGAAGGTCTGTGCCCAGTCCCAGGCAGCGTGCCAGCCGATGGCCCACCAAAGCGTGCCAGTGCGGTAAAGGGAGAAGACGAGGACGGCACCGGCTCCGGCGACGGCGAGGATGCCTTCGAGGGTTTCGCCTGAGTTGCCGACGTGTGTGAGGGTGAAGAGGACCATGGAGAAGATGAAGGCGGAGACCCAGAAGCCGACGGCGTGGGCGTGGCGGAAGTTGGGGGACATGGTGCGGGCGATGCCGGAGACGCCCCGGGCGATGGTGTACTGGAAGTAGCCGCGGAAGCCGAACTCTTCAAACAAGCCGACTAGAAGGAAGCCAAGCGCCCATTTGGCAGCGTAGATGGCGGCGGCGTGGCCGTGGAGGAGGATGCCGTCGAAGGCGAGATGGTGGGTAAGGAGGAGGGTGCCTGCGAGGGCGGAGAGCATGGCGAAGCCCCAGAGGATGCCGATGAGGAAGTCCGGGAGGGCTCGACGAAGACTGAAGCCGTAACGGCTGAAGGGACGGCGCTCAATGAAGGACATGAGCCAGGCTGCGAGGGCCATGACGGCGAAGTTGATGCCGTCGCCGATGATGGCGGAACGAGGAGTCATGTCGTGAGGGGCGGCGTTTTTGGTGGGGGTGGGCAGGAGATGGAAGTGCAGAATGGCCGCCTTGAGGGAGAAGGCGATGAGGGCGACTAGTAGGAGGTAGAGGGCGAAGCTCCAGCCAGCGCGGAGGCCGTCGTCACCGAGGAAGAGGCGGCGGAGGGTGGGGGGCTCGGGGGTGGTGATGGCGGGGGCTTGGTTGGGTTCGATGGGTTCCATGTGGGTTTGGCTTATCGTATATGGGTGAGGGATCAAATGGCGTTTCGTGTTTTGCATCATGACCGGTGTTTCGATGGGGCTTGTTCGGCTGCGGTGTTTACGAAGTTTCACCGGGAGTGCGTGGGTGGGGCGAGTGGGTATGAGTATGTCGGGCTGGCGCATCGGCCAGGTGGGACGTTCGATGATGGCGTGTTTGGGCCGGGGGAGAATGCGATTGTTGATTTCAAATACTCAAGGTCGCCGAAGGTCACTTGGTGGTTCGATCATCATCAGAGTGCTTTTATGACTGCGGAGGATCGTGCTGATTTTGAGGCGGGGCAGGCTGGGCTCTCGGGGCCTAAAGCTTTGCAGGAGTTTTTCGATCCGGCTTATGTTTCTTGTACTGGTCTGATTGCGGATATTGGGAAGGCTAAGTTCGGGTTTGATACTTCAGGGCTGGGGGAGTTACTGAAGTGGGCGGATATTGTGGATGGGGCTCGGTATGAATCGGCGAAGTCTGCGGTGGAGATGGATGCTCCGGCGATGAAGCTGACTCTTTGCATTGAGAATGCGGCGGATGGGTTTATTCCGCGGATTATTCCGCTGCTGACAGAGATGTCGCTTCAGGAGGTGCTGGATCAGGCGTTTGTGCAGGAGGCGGTGGGGCCGCTTTGGGAGAAGCATGTGGCGGCGATGGAGTTGCTGAAGGAGCGGATGGAGTTTCGTGATGGAGTGATCTACTACGACATTACGGATCGGGTGACCGAGGGGATTAGTAAGTTCATTCCTTACTACTACTATCCGGAGGCGACTTATACGATTGGGCTGATGAAATCTAGTTTCAGGACGAAGATCTCTGTGGGGACTAATCCCTGGACTACTAAGCCTTCTGCCGAGTTAGTTAATCTGGCGGAGATTTGTGAGCGGTTTGGGGGTGGGGGTCATGCTCGGGTGGGGGCTATTAGTTTTGGGGCGGATGAGGAGGCGAGGGGCAGGGAAGTGGCGCTGGGGATTGTGGCGGAGTTGCGGGCTGGGTGAAGACTTCATCAAACGACGATTGGCTCCCTGTAAGAGCGGTTGTTCGAAGCTGCCGACGAAGCTGGTCTCGGACTGGGGATGCTGAGGTCGGTACTGCTGGCGAGTACGTCGTTACGTTTTCGTACGAGGTTGATGGAAGAACCTATCGAAGCTGGTATTACGCTGGAACTTTCCATAAGGAGGGAAAAACTTTAGAGATCCTCTATGACCCTCACCATCCAAGTAAGAACACGGGATCGGAATACTATGGGTTATTTTGGGCGAGGGCTATTGGCTGGGTCATGGGCGGCGTGATTCTTCTATTTTTTTTCTGGCTGGAACATCGGCAGTGATGAGGTAGGCCTAGATTATTGGGTGAGGTGGAGTTCTCTGGAAAGGTCGGCTCTCGCCGAGGCCCACCCTAACGACGATAAAGCCGTCGTGAGAGTGGGGCACACGCAATGCTTGGTTGCTGATGCGGCGGATGGGTACTAGGCGGGAACGTAGGTGAGGCGGATTATGTTTTCGCCGAGTGGATCGCTGGCTATGAGGCGGAGGGGTGGTGGGGGAGCGGTGAAGAAGGGCTTGCCGCTGCCTAGTACTACGGGGCGGAGATAGATTTGATATTCGTCGATGAGGCCGGCCTGGGTGAGGCTTTGGGCCAGGTCTGGGCCGCCGATTTCAAGCTCGCCTGTCTGCTCAGTTTTTAGCTTGCGGATTGCTGTCTCGATGTCATCCGCGATGAGGGTGGCGTTGGGGCCTACCGACGTGAGGGAGCGTGAGATGACCCATTTTGGCTTGCTGCGCCATGCTGCCGCGTAGTCGCGTTCGGTTGTGTTCCAGTCGGGGAGGTCTTCGTCCCAGTAACGCATGATGTCGTACATGCGGCGACCGTAGATCATGCCAGTGAGGCTGCTTACGTGCTCTACGAAGTGACGGAAGACGATGGGGCCGGGTGGGCCTAGTTTGAGGTGGTCGACGTAGCCGTCCAGGGATTGGTTTAGGGCGTAGATGAGTTTCGCCATGGCGCTCTCTTTCTCAGGTTTCTGAGGATAGCGCATGCGGACGGCTTTGAGGAGATGCAGATCCCTTCGCTGCGCTGGAGATGACAAACAAAAGCAAGAACAACGGCAACCGCAGATTCCCTACGGGAATGACAAACAAAGGGGCAACAGCACGGACGGCGGATACGGCAAAGACAACGACAACGACAATGACAGTGACAACGGCAACGGCAACGGCGAAATACCGAGGTTCTGAGCTCGCTCAGAATGACGATGGTTTGGGCGGGGTGGGGAAGGTAGAGACGAACCCCACGATGACTTCGCCTCGGCTTTGCTTAGGGGCGGTGATCATGGGGCACCGTGTTGGGGCTTTTGTCGCTAGGACTTGATGTGGGTGGGGATGAATTTGGTGATGTCGTTGAAGATGACGACCGCGGCGAAGAGGACGATGCAGACGAAGGCGACCTGGTAGACGCGCTCTTTGAGCTGCTGGTTGATGTCGCGGCGGATAAGGCTCTCGATGGCGAGGAAGGCGATCATGCCTCCGTCGAGGATGGGGATGGGGAGGAGGTTGAAGATGCCGAGGTTGAGGCTGATGAGAGCCATGGTGCCGATGATGGGGACCCAGCCGGGGAGGTCGAAGGCTTCATGGACCTGGACGCCGATGCCGATGGGGCTCGAGAGGGATTTGACCGAGACCTGGCGGGTGAAGAGGCGGTGGAGGACGTCCTTGATGAGGAGGGAGTTCTTCTTGTTGAACTCCCAGGAGGCCGCGGCGGCTTTGGCGACGGAGAAGTGCTCGATGATGGTGGGGGAGGGCTGGGCGCGGAAGCCGATCTGCCAGGCCTTGGTACCGTCGGGGTTGTCGCCCTGCTCGGGTGTGACGTCTACGGGGAAGGTCTGGGTGCCGCGGCCGATGATGAGGTGGGCGGGCTTGCCGTTGGCGTCCTGGAGGTAGGCGATGAGGGCGGCGAGGGAGTGGGGGCGGAAGGCGTCGATGGACTCGATGCGGTCGTTGGGCTGGAGGCCGGCGCGGGCGGCGGGCATGTTGGGCTTGTCGGAGACGGAGAGGACGGCAGGGGGCGTCTGCTGCTTGACGGGGACGAGGCCTAGTTTTTCAAAGTCGAACTCGTCCGGGCGGCCCTTGTTTTCTACGAGGATCTTGGTGTCTACGCGGTGGCCGTCGTGGAGGTAGGAGAAGGGGGTGGGCTGGTTGAGGTTGAGCTGGGCGCGGACCTCGACGTCCTCCCAGGTGGGGTTCTCGAGGGTGTCGAAGTGGACGATCTTGTCTCCGGCCTGGATGCCGGTGCGGGCAGCGGCGGAGTTGGGGGAGACGTAGTCGATGGTGGCGGTGTGGGAGAAGTACTCCATGACCTCGTTGTGGGCCATGTAGACGCCCATCATGAGGAAGAAGGCGAGGATGAAGTTGGCGACGGGGCCGGCGAGGGCGATGATGGTGCGCTGCCAGCGGGGATGGTTCTGAAGCTCGCCGGGATCGTTGGTGAGGACCTGGTCTTCGCCGGTGGGGCCCATTTCGCCGGCCATCTTGACGTAGCCGCCGAGGGGGAGCAGGTTGATGCGGTAGTCGGTGCCGTCGTGGATGAAGCCGAAGAGCCGCTTGCCGAAGCCAATGGCGAAGGCTTCCACGCGCACGCCGCAGAGCTTGGCGGCGGCGAAGTGGCCGAACTCGTGCACGAGGACCATGATGCCGAGGACGATGGCGAGTTCAGGAAGAGCGGCGAGCGACGATCCGGAGAGCAACGATTGAACCTCTTTGGGGCTGAGACTGGTTTTCTATGCGCGGGCTATGACTTCGCGTGCGCAGGTGCGGGCGGCCTGGTCGGCGGCGAGAACCCCTTGAATAGACGTGGGGTTAGCCGCTGGGGTGAGCTCCAGGACACGCTCGATTGTACGTGGGATGCCGAGGAAAGGGATATGGCCGGCGAGGAAGGCGGCTACAGCGATCTCGTCAGCGGCGTTGAGGGCGATGCAGGCGGAGGGGCCGGCGTCGGCGGCTTCGTAGGCGAGGCGGAGGCAGGGGAATTTGGCGAGATCGGGCTGGGAGAAGTCGAGTTGGGAGAGCTGGGCGAGGTCGAAGGTGAGGTTTGAGGCTGGACGCTCGGGGTAGGCGAGGGCGTAGAGGATGGGGAGGCGCATGTCGGTGACGGAGATCTGGGCCAGGATGCTGCCGTCTATGAATTCCACGAGGGAGTGGACGGTGGACTGGGGGTGGACGGTGACGCGGACCTTGGCGGCGGGGAGGTCGAAGAGGCGGCAGGCTTCGATGACCTCGAAACCCTTGTTCATCATGGTGGCGCTGTCGATGGTGATGCGCTGGCCCATGACCCAGGTTGGGTGCTTTAGGGCTTGATGCGGGGTGATGTGCTGGAACTGCTCTAGCGGGGTGTTGCGGAAGGGGCCACCGGAGGCTGTGAGCCAGATTTGCTTGACTTCGGCGGGGGTTCCTCCGCGCATGGCCTGGTGGACGGCGTTGTGCTCGGAGTCTATGGGGAGGAGGGCTACGTTTTTTGCGCGGGCTGCTGAGATGATGAGGTCGCCGGCGGCTACCAGGCACTCTTTGTTTGCCAGGCCTATGGTTTTTCCGGCCTGGACTGCTGCGTAGGTGGCTTCCAGACCGGCTACGCCTACGATGGCGGAAACTACGAACTCGACCTCTGGATGGGTGGCCACGGCGATGGTGCCGGGGATGCCGGAGAGGACTTCTATGCCGGTGATGCCCTCTGTGCGGAGGCGGAGCTTTAAGGCGTCTGCGAGTGGCTCCGTGGCTATGGAGATGAGCTTTGGACGCCACTGCTTCGCTTGGGCGAAGGCTACTTCTATGTTTGAGCCTGCGGCGAGGGCTATGGGGGTGTAGCGGAGGGGGAACTGCTCGCAGATGGAGAGGGTGGAGGTTCCGATGGAACCGGTGCTGCCTAGGATTGCTATCTTCTTCACGTGAGGGGTAGCCTTATCGCACGTACAGCCCGTGTACGACGCCACCTTCAGCGTCGAAGCAGTGGGAGCACGCGTTGTAGTAAGTGGAATCGCCATGCTCGTGATGGCGGAAGATTGCATAAGCGACTAAATCTGCGAGCTGTATCAGCCTTGATGCGCGTGAATCGAGGAAGACCGGAACTTCGGCATAGTTTCTGGTAATGCCGAAAGAATGACCGGTGTGCTTGAAGTCACGAGCCAATGTCTGGATTCGCCGCTCCGTGGAGGATTTATCAAAGAGGATGAGGCCGCGTTGCTTATCGCCCTTTTCTCTGTAGAGCCGGCCGAGATATTGGTCGAAGCGGCTACTGAGCTGCTCGAAAGCAATCTGGGCGATGTCTTGTCCGGCAAAGTTGTTCTTCTCCAATACGGCTGCGAAGAGTCTCAGATCGCGGGGATGGTGTTTTGCGACACCAAGACTCAATGCATCGACGATGGCCTGCTTTCGAAGGGCCTGCCCGTGATCGCTCCAACCATGGCTCCCGGTGCGCATGGGCGAACCATGTAGTTCAACTTCGTGGGGTTCGGCAGGATTGAAGCGAGCAGCGATCTGGTTCAGTTCTACTTCTACCCAGTGAGTACTCCGTTCAAAGACAGCGACTCCGGCTAGGACGAAGAAGCGTTGACTGGGGTCACTGATCGAACCGGACTCGTCTGCGTAGAGAAGGTGCATACTCACCAAGGGAAAAGGCCGCAGATTGCTGCGGCCTTTCGAAGAGGTCGGCCAGGAGGATAAAAATCCTATGCACCGCAAAGAGGATCAGCGCACCTGACCTTCTCAAGCATATCACTATGCGATCCGGTACCAGGATGAGATCAGCGGAAGAGGCCTTGCCAGTCCTTGAGTAACAGGACATACCAGAGGACGGGGGCGGCCAGGAGTAGGGCGTCAATGCGGTCCAGGATGCCTCCGTGGCCGGGGAGGAGGGTGCCGGAGTCTTTTACGCCTGCTCCGCGTTTGATTGCTGATTCCAGCAGGTCGCCTAGTTGCGCGGCTACGTTGAGGAGGATCGCTAACAGGACCATCTGCCAGGCGGGGGTGGTGATGTGGAGGGCGGTGAAGTCTCGGGTGAGGGCCAGGCGCTCGCCGAGGTAGTAGAGGGCCATGCCGCAGCCGACGGAGCCGATGACGGAGGCGATGGAGCCCTCCCAGGTCTTGTTGGGGCTGAGGCTGGGGGCTAGTTTTCGCTTGCCGAAGTTCTTGCCGATGTAGAGGGCGAAGATGTCGCCGGCCCAGACGCAGACGAAGAGGAAGAGCAGGAGGCCGGTGCCGTCTTCGTGGGCCTTGATCAGGGGCAGGAGGGTCAGGGGGTAGGCGACGTAGACGAGGGCGAAGAGGCCGAGGGCGGTGTCTAGGAGGACGCGGTTGAGGGGGGCGCGGAAGCCGGACCAGGTGAAGAGGATGAAGGTGAGGAGGGCGTAGGCGGGGAGGTCGAGCTCGCGGGGGACGCCGGGGAGGGTAAGGGCGAAGAGGATGGCGATGGAGAGGATGATCCACCAGAGAGGGATGTAGACGGATTTCTCATGCGCGAGGGCGCGGTACTCGTACGCGGCGAGGCCGGCGCAGACCGCGGCGAAGAGGCTGATGGACCAGAGGGGGCCGAAGAAGACCAGGGCGACGACGGCGGCGATGAGGACGATGGCTGTGAGGATTCGCTTCATGGGCTTTCTGTACCAATGTTGAGGATATATGGGTTGGACGGGCGGGGTGCGGATTGGGGCTTACCAGGCGGGTTCTCGTGGCATCCTAGTCACTATGATGACTACGAAGGTTCTTGGAAATTCTGATATGGCGCTGACGGCGGTTGGGTTTGGCGCGTGGGCGATTGGCGGGGCGGACTATGCGTTTGGTTGGGGTTCGCAGGAGGATACGGACTCGATTGGCGCGATCAGGAAGGCTGTGGACCTGGGGGTGAACTGGGTGGATACGGCGGCGATCTATGGGCTGGGGCACTCTGAGGAGGTTGTGGGGCAGGCGCTGAAGGAGATCGGTGGGAAGAAGCCTTATGTGTTTACGAAGTGCTCGATGCGCTGGAATGAGAAGCGGGAGATCTACCGGAGTCTAACGGCGGAGGGGGTTCGGTGGGAGTGCGAGCAGAGCTTGAAGAGGCTGGGGGTGGAGACGATCGACCTGTACCAGATTCACTGGCCTGATCCGGATGCGGAGATCGAAGAGGGTTGGGGGGAGATGCAGAAGCTCAAGGAAGAAGGGAAGATCCGGTGGGCGGGGGTTTCGAACTTTTCCGTGGCGCAGATGAAGCGGGCGCAGGGGATTGGGGTGATTACTTCGTTGCAGCCGCCTTACTCGCTGATCAACCGCAGGGTTGGGGCGGAGGTGCTGCCGTTCTGCCTTGAGAACGGGATTGGAGTGATCAACTACTCGCCGATGGTGTCCGGGTTGTTGACGGGGAAGATGACGGCGGAACGGCTCTCCAAGATGGCGGATGACGACTGGCGGAAGAAGAGCCCGAACTTCAATGAGCCGAAGCTTTCTAAGAATCTATCGCTGGCTGATCTGCTGGGGGAGATTGGGAAGAAGCATGGGGTGGAGACGGGGGTCGTGGCTGTCGCGTGGACGTTGAACAATCCTGCGATTACTGCGGCGATTGTGGGCGGGCGGAATGCTGAGCAGGTCGAGGGGACATCGAAGGCATTGACGTTCCGGCTTACGGGCGAGGAGATTGCTGAGATCGATTCGTTTGTTAAAACGAATGAGATTGGGAATGCGTAAACGGTAGGCACTGGAGTTATGAGGCTTGACGGGTGCTGTGGAAGGCCGGCTTCGCCGATGCCCACGCTAAGGACGGTGAAACTGTCCTGAGCATGGGGCACACGACTTTGGTTCTGATGCATTCTCGTATGAGGTTGCTACTTCCTGGCTAGTAGTTCGGCGGCGATGCTCTCGGGGGTCTCGAGGGCATCGTCCTTACCTTCTAGGTGCTCGTCTGTGCCCTCGCCGAGGCCGCCGTAGCGGCGTTCGCGGTGCTGGAAGTTTTCTATTGCTTCTAGCAAGTGGACGCCGCGGAAGTCGGGCCAGAGGCGGTCTGTGACGAAGATCTCCGAGTAGGCGATCTGCCAGAGGAGGAAGTTGGAGATGCGCTGCTCGCCTGAGGTGCGGATGACGAGGTCAGGGTCCGGCATATGGGCGGTGTAGAGGTTGGCGGAGAGTTGGGCTTCGTCGATGCGGGAGTCCAGGGAGTCGACCTGCAGGAGGTCTTCGAGGGAGATGCCGCGGTGGTGGGCTTCGTCGATCAACTTCTCCACGAGCGAGCGGGTGGCGTCTACGATCTCCGAGCGGGAGCCGTAGTTGAGGGCGAGGGTGAGGGTGGTGCCGGTGTTCTTAGAGGTCTCCTCACTGGCCCACTGCATGGTGTCCTGGATCTCCTGCGGGAGGCCGAGGGTGCGGCCGATATAGGCCATGCGCACATTGTTATCGTTCATGCGCTTGACGTTGCCGACGAGGTAGCTCTTGAGGAGGGTCATCAGGAAGCTGACTTCGGATTTTGGGCGGCGGAGATTGTTTTCAAGCGAGAAGGCGTAGAGGGTGAGCCAGGGGAGATCGATGCGGGAGGCGGTCTCTACGACGAACTGGACGGACTCGGCGCCCTGCTGGTGACCTTTGAAACGCTTGAGGGTGCGCTTGCCTGCCCAGCGGCCGTTGCCGTCCATGATGATGGCGACGTGGCGGGGGATACGGGATGGATCAAGCTGGCTGTAGACGAGTGCTTCTTCCGAAGAAAGCTCGTGCAGGCGGCTGGGGGTGTTTGGGTGCAAAAGGACTGCCTCGCAGGTACTGAAACTAGCATACCGGGAAGAGCAGGGAATAGGGAGTAGGGAACAGGGAGTAGAAGACGGGCGAGGAGAGGAGCCGCACTCTGGCGAGTGCGGCTCTTGGAGGGTTTTACACGTTTGCTATGGCCTGCCTATGCGGTGCGGCGGCGGCCTGCTGCGAGTTCACGAACGTGATTGAGGAAGATGGAGCGCTGCAGGGAATCAAGCTGCGAGGTGTAGGCTGCGATCTCAGCCAGGAACGGGTCTGTGACGAGCATGGCGGTCTCATTGGAGTGGCGGGTGGGGGCGTCGCGCAGGAGGGCCGAGATATCGACTTCAAGAGCCCTGGCGAGACGATCCAGCGAGCTGAGCGTGGGCATGGCCTTCCCGTTCTCGATCTTCGAGATGTAGGTGCGGGGAACGTTCATGCGGGCGGCGAGCTGGCGCTGGCTGAGATTGCGTACGTGGCGCAGATCGCGGACAGCGGTTGCGACCTGAATGCCCTGGTCGGCGGCTTTGAGTGCGGGGACGAGAGCGAGTGGCGCCGGGGCGGGCACAGGCTTTTCGACCTCGAGTGACTTCTTGCAGCGCCGGCAGGCGGCGGTTGCTGTGCGGAATTGCACGAGGCTGCAGTGGTCACAGCGCAGGACCTCACGTTGTTCGACCGGTGCCATCATGGTTGCCATATTGTGTGTAGCGGGCGGGGGCCAGAGCAAGGTCCGCAGCCCATGCGTCCGATAACGGAGGCTTGGGATGTGCCTAGAGTGACACTGGACAAGCCGGTGCGTCAAGGGGAATCACCGGCGATACCCTAAGATACCCGAAGAAAACCAAAGTGGAACCACGGTAGTAAACAGTGGGGCCGGGTGAGTTCAAGTTTAGGATGAGGTTTTGGAGGGTTTCAGCGTGAGGCGAGAGGAAGCACTGGAGTTGATGGAGCAGTGGACGCAGGGGGAGAGCCTGCGGAAGCATGGGTTGTCGGTTTCGTTTTGTTGCGAGGCTTATGGGCGGCTTGAGGCTTCTCGTTTGGGATTGAGTAGGGAGGCTGCTGAGGAGTTGGTGGATTCGTATGCCTGTGCGGGGTTGCTGCATGACTTCGACTACGAACGGCACCCGACGCCGGAGGAGCATCCGTTTGTGGGGGTGGCTTATCTCAGGGCGGCGGGATGGCCGGCGGAGATTTTGCACGCGATTTTGGCGCATGCGGATTACTCGGGTGTTCGGCCGGAGAGTTACTTGGACAAGGTGCTGTTTGCTTGCGATGAACTGGCTGGTTTTTTGACGGCTTGTTCACTGGTGAAGCCTACGAAGTCGATCCACGATGTAGAAGTCAAAGGCGTGGTGAAGAAGATGAAGGACAAGGGTTTTGCGCGGGCGGTGAAGCGGGAGGATATGACTCAGGGGGCGGAGTTGCTGGGGGTCAGCCTGGAGGAGCATGTTGGGGTTTGTCTGGGGGCTATGCAGGGGAAGGCGGGGGAGTTGGGGTTGGGTGGGATTGTGGCTTGAGGTTGAGTACATCGGCTTGATGAGCAAACAGACTACGGAGATAAAAAGGGATAAGAGCGATCAAGGCGGATTCTTTTATGGGTGGCAGCCTCGGAGGATGAGGAGCCAAGCTAACGAGAGGATGATGGAGCCGGCTATACCGACGGCCATGATGGGGGTGCGGGTGGGGGTGGCTGTGGGGCCGGAGGTGCGGTTGTTCTGCTCGGGGGCGTGGGGGTTGTAGAGGATGGGAATTTCAGTGTTCTGGGGGATGGCCTTGGGGGATTGGAACTCGTCCGAGTAGAGGCGGCCGTGGGCGTAGTAGTCGAAGGTGATGCGGAACTTGTCCTGGGTCTGGATGCCGAGGGTGAAGGTGTTCATACGGGCGAACTGGAAGCGGCAGGTGGTGACCGTGGCGGAGGTGGCGATCCAGTCGTCATACTGTGGGGGCGTCATAGGGCGCTTGACGAGATGCGCGGGATGGCTGCGGCGGCGAAAGCTGTGTTGGTTTCGGCTACGGAGTTGGGGAGGTTGACGGGGCGGCTGGCGTCTTCCAGGACGATGGTTTCGAAGCCGAGGGCTTTGCCGTCGATGGCGGAGAAGCGGACGCAGAAGTCGTAGGCGAGGCCGGCTATGAAGAGGCGCTTCAGGTTTCGTTCGCGGAGGTAGCCTGCCAGACCGGTTGGGGTGATGTGGTCGTTCTCGAGGAAGGCGGAGTAGCTGTCGATCTCGCGGCGAAAGCCCTTGCGAAGGATGAGTTCGGCGTGGGGGATTTCGAGTGCGGGGTGGAGGGCTGCGCCGGGGGTATGTTGGAGGCAGTGGTCGGGCCACAGGGTCTGGGGGCCGTAGGGGGCTTGGATTACTTCGTAGGGTTTTCGTTGCGGATGGCTGCTCGAAAAGGAGATGTGCTGGGGGGGATGCCAGTCCTGGGTGAGGAGGACATGGTCGAAGCGGCGGGCGAGGGCGTTGATGGTGGGGAGGATCTCGTCGCCGCCTGCTACTGCCAGTGGGCCGCCGGGCATGAAGTCTGGCTGTAGGTCTATGAGGAGGAGGGCGTCGGTTTGTTGGTTGATGGTCACTGCTGTTCCCCCGGAGGAGGGATGCGGACCAGGGCGGCTTCGAGATCCCGGGAGGCATGTATCACTCCGAGGACCGATACGACGTCCGAATCAGGATCGAAGCGATACAGCAGAATATGGTTTTGGAAGCCGTCGATGCGGAGACGACGAAGATCACGAAGAGAACGACGGCTAAAGTTGCAGAGAGCACCGCGTTGGGGCATTGTGCGCAGGGAGCGCATTGCGGCTTGAACAGCTTCGTTCCAGCGACTGACCATACTTTCAGCCGCATGTTCTCGATAGTAGATTGACTGGTCTTCGATCTGCTCGAAGACTACTGGAGCTATGTCAAGAGAACGCTTGGAACTGGTCACTTGAGCCGGGCCAAGCGCTCTCTACCTAGAGCGATGAGATCACCGTTCTCCCACTCTTCGTCTGTGAAGGTGATGGGTTCACTTTTAATCGCTTCCACGAGACGGTCTTCCAGTCGAGCGAGATGGCGGTCACGATCGTCAAGTGCAAGCTCACGAAAGTAGTCACTGAGATTACCGAAGAAGCCAGCTTCAATCTGCGCGTCGACGTAGGCCTTTATCGAATCGGGAAGGGTAATGCTGATCGTGTTCGCCATATCTTAGGATGACACTCTCACTGGGAAGGTTCAAGGGTGATTGCTACCAGATGGGTTGGAGTTGCCAGGATTTGCCGGTGATCTGGGTGGGTTGGGTGTTGCCTCGGGTGAAGAGCTCTACGCGGAGTTTGGTGGTGCTGGGGAGGACGAGGGTTGTCATGGCTATGGTGCCGTCCTGGGCGAAGACCTCTATGGAGGAGCGGTCGAGGATGATGTGGAGGTCGTAAGGGCGGGTGGGGGCGGTGGGGGCTTCGGTGCGGGCGAGGAAGTCGGGTGGGGCGGTGGCGGCTTCGAGGGAGTGGGTGCGGTCGGTGTAGAGCTGGTGGGTGGTGAGGTTGTAGGCGATCTCGGTGTAGTGGTCGAAGTCGGAGTAGAGGCGGAGGCCGGTGGTCTGAGCGTTGTTGGGTTGGATGTTGAGGGTGAGCTCGGCGGGGACGGTGAGGCTGGGGAGGGTGAGGGCCTGGTCGGGTTTGAGGGTGCGGGAGATATCAGTGGGTTTGCCGATGCGGAGGGGCGCTACTACGGGGTCTTGCTTGAGGGACTGGCCGGCGGAGTCGGTGAGCCAGGTGACGCGGCGGGGGAGGGTCATCTGGCCTCGCCAGGGGATGGTGGGGAGCTTGTCGGCATACTGCCAGTTGTCCATCCATCCGATGAGGGTGGGTTGTTCGGTCTGGGGGAGGTTGTTGTAGCTGATGGCGCAGTAGCTGTCCTTGCCGTAGTCTGTCCAGCCGTGGGCGCCGGGTAGGGTGCTGGGGGTGAAGGTGCGGCCGTCGAAGTTGCCGAGGAAGTACTGCTCGCCTGAGCCGCCCTGGGGCGAGCCGGGGTTCATGCCGACCTTGAGGGCCCAGGTGCCGGGGCCTTTGCCGCTGTCGGCGGGGATGTGGAGGAGATCAGGGCACTCCCACTGGGCTTTGGGGTTGTGCTGGTTGGTGATACCGGCAGGGCCGAAGGTTGAGAGGCGCGACCACTGCTTGAGGTTGGGTGAGGTGAAGAAGGCGACCTGGTGCTCGTTGGGGAGGGAGACGGCCATGAGCCATGCGTGATTTTCTTCGGACCAGGAGACGCTGGGGTCGCGGAACTCGGGCAGGCCGACGTCAAGGACGGGGTTGCCGGCGAAGCGCTGCCAGGTGCGGCCGCGGTCCTGGCTGACGGCGAGTGCCTGGGCTTCACGGTTCTCGGTCTCGGTGCCGGACTTGTCGTGGTGGGCGGTGTAGATGGCGACGAGGCAGGGCTTGTTGTTGGCGCAGAGGCGGGATGAGTTCTCATCGTCCACGACGACTGAGCCGGTGAAGACGAGCTCGTTCTGATCTCCGGCGATGGCGGGGATGGCTACGGGGAGCTCCTGCCAATGGAGGAGGTCTTTGGAGACGGCGTGGCCCCAGGAGATGTGGCCGGGGGTGTCGCCCTGCGGGTTGAACTGGAAGAAGAGGTGGTACTCGCCCTCAAAGTAGACGAGGCCGTTGGGGTCGTTCATCCAGTGCTCGCGGGGGGAGAAGTGGATCTGGGGGCGGAGGGGTTCGGTGTAGGCGGGACCGAGGGGCGTGGCTGGGCTTTGGGCTGCGGCGGGGAGGGCTGCTAAGACGAGCATGAGGGCCAAGCGGGACATTGCGATCGCTCCGTACTGCTGATGTGATGCTAATCGTTAGCGAGAAAGGGTATCGTGAACGGGTGCTTTGGGAAGGGTGACGATGGCGTTTTCTCGTGTGATTGGGACGGAGTTGAAGGTGACTGGCAAGAGTGCGAAGAATGCTGCGGCTGTGAAGGAACTGATCGCGGAGATTCGGAAGCAGGAGCAAGGGATTCGTGCGGGTGGTGGGGAGAAGGCTGTTGCGGCGCAACGGGCTAAGGGGCGGCTTACTGCTCGGGAGCGGATTGGTCTTTTGGTGGATTCGGTGGAAACCCATGTCCCAGAAGCGGGACATGGGGCACTCGGTATCGCAGGGTTCCTGGAGCTGGGGCTTTGGGCGGCGCATGGGATGTACGCGGAGTGGGGTGGGGCTCCGGGGGCGGGGGTGGTTTGCGGGCTGGGAAGGGTGCAAGGGAAGCTGTGCATGATCGTGGCGAACGATGCGACGGTGAAGGCGGGTGCGTTCTTTCCGATGACGGCGAAGAAGGTGCTGCGGGCGCAGGCGATTGCGCTGGAGAACCGGATTCCTACGCTGTATCTGGTGGACTCGGCTGGGGTGTTTCTGCCGCTGCAGGAGGAGGTGTTTCCAGATCAGGATGACTTTGGGCGGGTGTTCAGGAATAACGCGGTGATGAGCAGCTTGGGCGTGCCGCAGATGACGGCGATCATGGGGATGTGCGTCGCGGGCGGGGCGTATCTGCCGGTGATGACCGATACGGTGCTGATGACGGAGGGGTCGGGGTTGTTTCTGGCGGGGCCTGCGCTGGTGCAGGCGGCGATCGGGCAGAAGACTCCGGCGGAGGAGTTGGGTGGGGCGGCGATGCATGCGGAGATTTCTGGGACTGTGGATTACAAGGAGGCGGATGATCCGGCTTGCCTGGAGCGGATGCGGTCGCTAGTGGGGATGATTGGGGCTCGGGCGGAGGCTCCGTTTTCTCGGGCGGAGTTCGATGCGGTTGCGGATGCGCCGAAGTTTGCGGCAGAGGATCTGTATGGGCTGCTCGATCCGGCTTCGGGGGCTAGTAATGTTTATGACATGCATGAGGTGATTGCGCGGGTCCTGGATCGGAGTGAGTTTGATGAGTACAAGGTGGAGTTTGGGCGGACGGTGATCTGTGGGTATGGGCGGATTGACGGGAGGGCGGTGGGGATTGTGGCGAATCAGAAGCTGAATCAGACACAGACTGTCGCGATGGGGCCGATGGCGGGGACGAAGCGCATTGAGGTGGGTGGGGTGATCTATACGGAGGCCGCGCAGAAGGCGGCTCGATTCATCATGGACTGCAATCAGAACCTGGTGCCGCTGATCTTTCTGCATGATGTGAATGGGTTCATGGTGGGGAAGGATGCGGAGTGGAGTGGGATTATCAGGGCGGGGGCGAAGATGGTGTCGGCTGTGAGTACGAGCGTGGTGCCCAAGATTACGGTGATCGTTGGGGGGAGCTTTGGGGCGGGGCACTATGCGATGTGTGGGAAGGCTTATGATCCTCGGTTTATCTTTGCTTGGCCGACTGCGAGGTATGCGGTGATGGGTGGCGCGGCTGCGGCGAATACGTTGGCGGAGATCAAGGCGAAGCAGATGGAGCGGGCGGGGGAGACTGTATCGGACGAGCGGAGGCAGGAGCTCTGGGCAGAGATCAAGGCGGGGTATGATGCGGCGGCTGATCCTCGGTATGGGGCTGCAAGGTTGTGGGTGGATGCGATTATTGATCCGGTTGAGACTCGGGAGGTGCTGATGGTGGCGCTGGAGGCTTGTGCTTTGAATCCGGAGGTGGCGAAGTGGAATGTGGGGGTGATGCAGACTTAGTGCGTCCTTCGCGAACGGCGGTCACTTCGTGACTTCTATTGGGCTTCGCGTGGTTCTCGCGTTGCTCGGCACAGTCTAATTTTCGACTAGCAGGAGAACCATGAGGAGCAGTTACGAGTCACGAAGTGACCGCTCCGTGCATAGCGGTTTCATACATTAGGAGAGGCAGTTTAGGATTCCTAGATGGTAAAGATCATTGAATGTCCGCGGGATGCTTGGCAGGGGTTGCCGAAGGTGATGGCGCCGGAGGTGAAGGCGGATTATCTGCGGGTTTTGATTGCGGCGGGGTTCAAGCATATCGATGCGGTGAGCTTTGTTTCGAAGACGGCGCTGCCGCAGATGGCGGACTCGGAGCTGGTGCTGGAGTATCTGGACCCGCCGGATGATGTCGAGATCATTGGGATTGTGGTGAATGAAAAAGGGGCGGAGCGTGCCGTGAAGTCGGGTGCGGTGCAGACACTGGGGTTTCCATATTCGATCTCGCCGGGGTTCCTGCAGAGGAACCAGAATCAGACGCCGGAGGAGTCGCTGGAGGCTCTGGAGGCGGTGGGGACGATTGGGTACAAGGGGGGGCTGGAGGTGGTGGCTTATCTCTCGATGGCGTTCGGGAATCCTTATGGAGATGCGTGGTCGATCGATGAGGTCGTCGATGCGTGCGACTTGCTGGTGGACTGTGGAGTGAAGCAGATCTCGCTGGCGGATACGGTGGGGTTGGCGACGCCGAGGATGGTGGCGGATGTGTTGAGCGATGTGATGGCGGTGCATGACCGGATCGAGATTGGGGTGCATCTGCATGCGAGGCCAGAGATGGCTGCGGAGGTGATTGCGGCGGCTTACGGGGCGGGTTGCAGGCGGTTCGATGCGGCGATTGGCGGGATGGGCGGGTGTCCATTTGCACAGGATGCGCTGGTGGGGAATGTGCCTACGGAGGTGCTGATTGCGGAGCTGAAGAGGCTGGGGGCGGAGTTGCCGGATATGCGTCCGCTGGATGGGCTGTTGGCGGCTGCGAGGGAGATTGAGAAGCGGTATGGAACGGTGGTTCAGTAATGGCTACCGTGCTGATTGAAGATGCGGGTGGGGTGAGGACGCTGACGTTGAATCGGCCGGAGCGGCGGAATGCGCTTACGCCGGAGATGCAGTTGGAGTTGATTGCGGCGATGGAGGCGGTGGCTAAGGATAATAGCGTTCGGGTGGTGGTGCTGACGGGGGCGGGTGAGGGGTTCTGTGGGGGCTTGGACCTTTCCGTGTTGCAGGGGATGGCGGGGCTGAGCGCGGCGGAGTATGAGGCGGATGCGCGGCGGATAGCGCGGATGTTCCGGGTGCTTTATGAGCTGTCGGTACCTACGATTGCGGCGGTGAATGGTCATGCTGTCGCCGGGGGAACGGGGTTGGCTACGCTATGTGACTTCACGCTGGCGGTGCCGGGGGCGAAGTTCGGGTATACGGAGGTGCGGATTGGGTTTGTGCCGGCTCTGGTTTCGGCTTACCTGACGCTGCAGGTGGGGGAGAAGCGGGCTCGGGAGTTGCTGCTGACGGGGCGGCTGTTTGGGGCGGAGGAGGGGTATCGGCTGGGGTTGGTGACGGAGGTTGTGGCGGCTTCCGATATGGCAGCGAGGGTGGTGGAGTTGTGTGGGGCGCTGGTGGGGAACTCGCCTGGCTCCATGGCGCGGACTAAGGAGCTCTTGGTGGGGTCGAACAGGGCGTGGCTGGATGAGGCGATTGAGGCGGCTGTGCTGATGAATGGGCGGGTGAGAGAGACGGCTGACTTCAAGGAAGGCATCGCCAGTTTTCTGGAGAAGCGGAAGCCGGTTTGGAGTGTCTCTGATATCGCGCAAGTGCAAGAACAAGCAACAGCAACTGCAAGTACAAATACGGAGGTTCTGGCTTCGCCAGAATGACGACCCCATTACTACCGGCTGTTTGGGCTGGTAAACTGGGGCTTGGCTTATGACAGATACCTTGATCGCTTCCGCTCCTACTCGTGTACGTATTGCGCCTTCGCCGACCGGCGATCCTCACGTTGGCACCGCCTATATCGGGCTGCTGAACTACATCTATGCGCGGCAGCGGGGTGGGCAGTTTGTGCTGCGGATCGAGGATACGGACCGGGCGCGGTTTGTGGCTACGAGTGAGCAGGAGATCTTCGACTCGCTGCATTGGCTCGGGTTGGAGTGGAATGAGGGGCCCGATGTTGGTGGGCCGTATGGGCCTTACCGGCAGTCGGAGCGGACGGAGATCTATCGGGAGCATGTGGAGCTGCTGCTGGCGAACGGCACGGCTTACAAGGCTTATGAGAATGCCGAGGAGCTGGAGGCGATGCGGAAGTCGCAGCTTGCTGCCAAGCTGCCTCCTCGCTATAACGGCGCGCATCGAGAGCTGACGGCGGAGCAGATTGCGGCGTTTGAGGCTGAGGGCCGGGCCTATGTTGTGCGGCTGAAGGTGCCGGTTGAAGGTGAGACTGCGTTCCGCGATGAGCTGCGGGGGGAGATCAAGTTCAGCCACAACAACGTGGACGATCAGGTGCTGATGAAGTCGGATGGGTTCCCGACGTATCACCTGGCGAACGTCGTCGATGACCATCTGATGAAGATTACGGATGTGATTCGTGCGGAGGAGTGGATCTCATCAACGCCGAAGCATGTGCTGCTGTACCAGGCGTTTGGCTGGGAGCTGCCGAAGTTCTGGCATATGCCTCTGCTGAGGAACCTGGATAAGAGCAAGATCTCCAAGCGGAAGAATCCGGTTTCACTGATCTATTACCGACAGGCTGGGTTTCTGCCTGCTGCTGTTCTCAACTTTCTAGGGTTGATGGGCGGTGGTATGCCGGCGGGGACCGACAAGGCTGTGCAGGCGGAGATCTTTACGCTGCCGAAGATGCTGGACGAGTTCAAGTTCGACCGGATTGCGCTGGGTGGACCGGTGTTCGACCTGGTGAAGCTGAAGTGGCTGAATGGCGAGTATCTGCGGGCGCTTCCCGGCGAGGAGTTCTTCCTGCAGCTCAAGAACGTGGTGTTCTCTGACGAGGTGCTGCGGGCGATCGCTCCGCTGGTGCAGACGCGGATCGAGACGCTGGGTCAGTTTGGCGATCTGGCCGACTTTTTCTTCAGAGACGACGTGACTCCGGCGCAGGAGGTGTTTGTGCCGAAGAAGCGGACGCTGGAGGAGACGATGGCGTTCACCGGTGAGATGCTGGCGGTGCTCGAAGGCTGTGAGTGGAGCCACGATGCACTGGATGCGGCGCTGCGTGGGGTGGGGACGGCTAAGGAGTGGTCGGTCAAGGAGAGCTTTATGCTGCTGCGGGCTATCCTGACTGGCTCTACTTCTTCTCCGCCGCTGCTGGAGAGTCTGGTGGTGTTTGGTAAGGCTCGGTCTTTGGATCGGGTGAGGCGGTTTGTGGATGGGCAGAAGAAGATTGCTGGTGGAAGACGGTAAGACAGGCAACTGCCAAGACCAATACGGAGGTTCTGAGCTTCGCTCAGAATGACGACCTTTTCATTGATAGCGGCATCTTTCAAGGTGCCGTTTTCTATTTTGCGGTGAAGGGGACTTCCAGCTTCAGGGTTTTGGGTGGATAGCAGGCTGCGCGGTCGCAGGCCTGGTAGCGCAGGGTGGCTGCGGCGGTGTGGGGGCCGGGGGTGGATTGGACCGGGAGGCGGATGGTGAAGTCTCCGGTGTAGACGTCGAGGGTTTCGGCGAGGTCTCCGGAGCCGATCTTGTAGGGCTTGCCGGCGGGGTACTCGGGTGCGGCGGGCTTGAGGCCGGGTGCGGCATCGAGGGTGAGCTCGGTTGGAATCTGGAGCTCGGAGAGGGGCTTGTGGGAGTTGACGTGGTAGCCCTCGCGGACCTGGAAGCGGAGTTCGAGGACGGCGGGCTTATTGGCCTGCACGATCTGCTGCTCGGCGATGTAGGTGACCTGCTGGCGCTTGGCGGGGGACTCCTGGGGCTTGTCGAAGTTGCTGAAGTCCTGGCCGCTTAGGGTTTGGGCGTGCAGTGGGGCAGCGAGGGCCATCGCGAGCAGCAGAAGGCGCATGGTTACTGGCCGCCTGCGGCGATGAGCTTCTTGATGTTGGCTTCGATCTCGTCCTTGCCGCCTGCGTCGTCGTTCATGCCGGCGGTCTCGAGGAAGACCTTGCCGGTTTTATCGACGTAGAAGGATTCAGGGAGGTAGTCGACGCCACCGTAGGCGGTTTCTACTTCGTCGGTCTTGAGGAGGACGGGGTAGGTGACGCCGAGCTTCCTGGCGGTGGAGGCGATGACGTCCTTGCCGGCTTCGTCTGCGGCGATGCCGAGGATGACGAGTCCCTGGGAGGCGTACTTCTGGTGGAACTCCTCAAACCAGGGCATTTCAAGCTTGCAGGGGGCGCACCAGGTGGCCCAGAAGTTGATGAGGACGGGCTTGCCCTTGAAGGAGGCGAGGGAGACCTTTTTGCCGTCTAGATCGACGAGGGAGAAGCCGGGGGCTACTTTGCCCTGCATCTTGGGGGCGTCGGGGTTTTCAGCGGCACCGCCCTTGCCTGCGGCCTCCGGGATGAGGGCGACACGGGAGGCTTGCTGGGCCTGGAGGCTCTGCATGGCGAGGCGGCGCTCTCGGGCGTTGTGGACTCCTGCCCAGATGAGGACGGTGACGACGACGACGAGGCCGACGAGGATGGCGGCGCTACGGGAGCGGCTGGCTGCGGGTGCGGGAGCGGTCTGGATTTCCACTTGGTTCCTCATTCTCGGCAGCGCTTGGCGGCCTGTGTTCAAGTTTACCTGCGATTGCAGCGGAGCTGAAATCTACGAAACTGGTTGGACTCCCACCCCACCCATTTCGTTACAAAGTCTTTATTCCAAAGGACTTAGGTTTGGACTTCGTACGCAGATAGGGCGCAAGGTCTTGATTCTATTGGTGTGAAATCCGTAAAGTATTCAAAATAAATGGTTTATGGGTTTCGACTCGATCCGCCTGTGCGGAGACTCGTAACTTTTTACTCTATTTCAATTATATCGGATTGAAATTAGTGGTCCGGCAGTGCATGTCTTTTAGAATCTATGAGTTAGGCGCGCAGGGGCTTGACAAGTGAATTTGCTGGTGTTTTTGAGGGTGTTTTGGGTGGAATTTCTGAAAATAGTTGGATATTTTTTATTCCGATTTGGGAAGCGGGCTGATTGCCCAGAGGTAAGTGCAGCGGCGGGACGGTAATCGGGGTGGAGGCTGTGCGGCTACTTTACTTTTCTTCCAGCTGTCAGCTGTCAGCTGTCAGCTATGAGCTATCAGCTTGAGCGAGTGCAAGGGCTTGGGATTGAAGAGTTTCAAGTCGCGAGTTTCGAGTTTCGAGTTTTATGGTGCGAAGATGATGCGTGAGGATCTGGTGTTCATGAACGAGGCTGGGGTTGCGGAGTTTGTAAGGGTGGAGGCGGCGGCGCTGGCTGGGCTGGCGGAGCGGCTGGATGGAGAGATGGGGGTGGCGGTGGAGCGGGCGCTCGGGCTGCTGGAGGGTTGCGCTGCGGGCGGGCGAAGGGTGATCTGTACGGGGATTGGGAAGTCGGGGATTATTGCAAGGAAGATTGCGGCGACGTTGTGCTCGACCGGGACGGCGGCGGCGTATCTGCACCCGGCGGAGGCGCTGCATGGGGACCTTGGGATGGCGGCGAAGGGGGATGTGGTGGTGGCACTTTCGTACTCGGGTGAGACGGAGGAGGTGCTGCGGCTGCTGCCGGCTTTTGAGCGGCTGGGGGTTGGTGTAGTGAGTTTTTGTGGGTGTTCGAGCTCGACTTTGGCGAGGGGGTCGGCAGTGGTTTTAGATGTGAGTGTTTCTGAGGAGGCCTGCAGCTTGAACCTGGCTCCTACGGCTTCAACGACCGTGATGCTGGCGCTGGGGGATGCGCTGGCGCTGGAGTTGAGCAGGCGGCGAGGGTTCGCGGCGGTGGACTTTGCGGGGCTGCATCCGGGAGGGCGTTTGGGGCGGCGGCTGGCTCGGGTACGGGAGTTGATGCATTCCGGGGAGGCGCTTCCTACCGTGTCCGTGGAGACGTCGATGCCGGAGATGATTCATGAGATGTCGCGTAAGCGGCTGGGGATGACGGTGGTGCTGGGTGCGGGCGGTGGGCTGGCGGGGATTGTGAGTGATGGGGATCTGCGGCGGTTGCTGGAGAAGGCGGGGGCGGAGTCGTTTGGGAAGACTGCGGGTGAGGTGATGAACGGGTCGCCGGTGACGATTCCGAGCGGGATGATGGCGGCGGATGCTCTGGTGCTGATGGAGGAACGCAAGATCACTGCGCTGGTGGTGGTGGATGGTGAGGATGTGGTGGGGGTGGTGCATCTGCATGATCTGTTTGAGATGAAGGGGTAGGTGGGGAGGCCTGTCTCGTCTAGTGGGTTCCGATGTAGGCGGCAGCCAAGGCTGCGAGGACGACGGAGAGCGATGATGAGATGAGTTCTTCGCGGGTGGCATAGGGATAGGCTTTGCCGTCTGTGATGTATTTGCTTCTGCCTTCTTTGCTCCAGAGGCGGTAGTGCGCTGCCATGGTGAATGGGTGGAAGGCAATCAGGATGTATCCGGCTCCGAGGACCATGCGCGAAAGCCAGAGATACGAGTCTGTCGCGATGGGCAAGACGATGAGGCAGAGGACCGTTGCGAAGAGGCTCATGATGTTGAGGACGTCCGGTATGGGGATCCAGGTGGCTCTGGCGGCGTCACCGAGATTGATCTCCCGATTGACGCGCCAGCCGAAGGCGGCGAACTGAAGGGCGATGAGTGGGGGTGCAAGTCTGTAGAGCGTGTCCGGAGTCATTGCGGTGGCGATATTTGTCATGGGGTTATTCCAGTTGGGGGATCTTTTTCGGTTTATCCGTTCTGACTAGTTGACCATTGCTTTCATCAGCAGGCGGCGCCACAGTACATCAGGCAGTATTCGATTCAGCCAAAAGAACGGGCCGGGTTTGGTGAGGTAACGCAGGCGGTTGCTTGAATCGTTCGCGGCACGGTAGATGACCTTCGCAACCTGCTCCGGGCTGGCTCCTGCGGCGTTACTTTTGTTGAAGACGCCCAGGAATTTATCCATGCTTTTTCGATAGGGGGCGCTGACCGCCATCTGCATGCTGCCCTTGCCGAACTCTGTGCTGATGCTGCCGGGTTCGATGAGTTTGACGCGGATGTGAAACGGCTCCAGCTCATATCGCATGGATTCGCTCAATCCTTCTACTGCGAATTTTGTCGCGATGTAGGACGAGGCGTAGGGCAGAGCGAGACGGCCGATGATGGACGAGATATTGATGATGAGGCCGCTTCCTGCTTGCCGCATGATGGGAAGAACCTGCTGGGTCACGCCGATGAGGCCGAAGAGATTCGTGGCAAACTGCTGTTGAATCTGTTGACTCGCAAGTGCCTCAATGGGGCCGAACAGGGCGTAGCCTGCGTTGTTCAGCAGCACGTCAATTTTCTTGTAGCGATCCAAGGTATCGGCGATCGCTTGTGCGATGGAGTCAGCATTCGTCACATCCATTGCGAAGAGGGTGATTTGCGGATGCTTCAGGACAGGGTCTGCCTTGAGCGGATCGCGCATGGTTGCGGCTACGTTCCAGCCTTGTTCGGCGAAGTAAAGTGCGGTAGCTCGACCGATGCCGCTGGAAGTACCCGTGATCAAAATTGTCTTCGTCATCAAACTCCTCGCGTTCGTTGTTTGTCTCATTCAGTCACGCCGAGCTTGCGGCATGTGCGACTGGGTCTTTCGTCATTCTAGATGGTATAGATATACCAATCGGTATTTGAGTTGCAAATAGTTTGCGTGCGCTATGCTGAAGACGTGGCTAAAGCGATCAAGCAGAGATTGACCCGGCAGGAGAGCCGGCTCGAGACGCGGACGAAGCTTCTGGAGTCGGCGGCTCAGTTATTTGCGCGGGGCGGGTATGAGGGGGCGTCGGTCGATCTGATTGCAGAGAGTGCGGGTTACTCCAAGGGCGCGTTCTACTCGAATTTTGAGAGCAAGGAAGCGATCTTTCTGGAGCTTCTCGACATCCATAAGCGGCGGGAGATCGATGCTTTGGCCGCGCTCCTGGCGCAGGATATTCCGGCTTCAGAGCTGCTGTCTTTGATCCGCAGCGGTGAGAGCGGGCGTGGATCCGATTTTCGGATTGGCTTGCTCTCCGCGGAGTTTCAACTGCAGGCCTGCCGCGATAAGACGTTTGCGAAGACGTATGCCAAGCTGCACCGGACTCACCGGGATACGATGGCCGGTCTGGTCGTCAAATTGTTTGCCAAGCTGGCCCGCACTCCACCGAGCGCTCCGAAGGACCTGGCCGACATCATTATGGGGTTGACGACTGGTCTTTCGCTGCAGGAAACGAGCGTGCAGGGGCCTCTGCGTAAGGGATTTATCAATGAGGCGATTCTTCTGGTTTTGGGGCTGGATCGGGTTGGGGAGAAGCGGGCTTGAGTGCGGTTTTCCAAGCAAAGGCAAGAGCCGCGGCCCGGGGCTAAAGCCCTTTTACTTTGGGCTGGTGACGGGGGGCTGAAGCCCCCCTCTAATCCGAACGGCAACGGCAACGGCGAGAGCAACCGCAAAAGCAAATACGGGGGTTCTTCCCCTTACAGGGTCAGAATGACGGCTGCTTCTAAGAAGGGAAGAGGGTCGTTGGCTCGGGTTGCTGGGTGGGTTCTGGTTCTTCTTGAGCGACGCCATCGGCTAGCCAGCGGGCGGAGTTGAGGAGGGGGCGTTCCATGCTGCGGACCCAGTCTGTGAGTTCGTCTGGGCGCTTACCGGCGTCTTCTGCGGCGGCGAACTCGCGGTGGGTGGCGGCGAATTTGGCTTCGAGGTCGTCCAGGGCGCTGAGGAGCATGGCCTCTGGCGTCATGGGGAGCTTGGGGGAGCCGTACTCGTACTTGCCGTGGTGGGAGAGGATCATGTGCTCGACGAGGATGCGGAGCTTTTCCGGGAAGGGGGCTAGCTGCTGGACCTTCTCGCGGAGCATGCCCTGGGCGATGGAGATGTGGCCGATCATCTGGCCTTCGAGGGTGTAGTTGAAGCTGGTCTTCCAGGAGAGCTCGCGGATCTTGCCGATGTCGTGGAGGATGGCGCCGGTGACGAGGAGGTCCGGGTTGACGGGATAGAAGGGGGCGTTGGCGAGGCAGACGCGGACGAGGCAGAGGACGTGCTCGAGGAGGCCGCTGATCCAGGCGTGGTGGAGGAGCTTGGCGGCGGGGGCAATGCGGAAGGCTGGGCCGATCTCTGGGTCGTCGAGGAAGGCGAGGATCAGGCGCTGGAGGTCGCGGTCTTTGAAGGCGGCGATGTAGCCGCGGAGTTCGGCGTCCATGTCTGCTGCGGGGAAGGCGGAGACGGGCTGGAAGTCGGCGGCTTCGATCTCGTTTTCTGCGGCGTTGCGGAGCTTGGTGAGGGTGATCTGGAACTTGCCCTGGTACTTGGAGATCTGGCCCTGGACCTTGACGTAGCAGCCTTCGCCGCAGGTCTGGAAGGCCTCGGCGAAGTCCTCCCACATGCGGGCTTCGAGGGTGCCGGTCTTGTCGGAGAGGGTGAGGGCGAGGTACTGGCCACCGCCTTTGCGGTCGCGGACCTGGATCTGGTTGAGGCAGAAGTAGGTGGTGACGGCGGTGTTATCGAAGCGGGCGGCGTCCTTGACGTAGAAGTCTTTCACCGCTTCAGGATAGCAATGGGGCTTGGGTGGAAAAGGCGGGTTAAATGCAGATGCGAGAGCTTTGCGGCTCTCGCATCCTTGTTTGCGCTGAAGTAGCTCTTAGGGCTGCGGGTTCGGGGGAGTGGTTGGGGGTGGCGTTGGCTGGGTTGGCTTGGCCTTGCCTTCGCCGGCTGCGGCGGTGGGGGCGAGGGCCGGGTTGGCCGTGGGAGCGATATCGGGCGGCGGTGGAGGTGCCTCGGGCTTCTTTTCTTCGAGACGCTTCTTCGGCTGCCTGGGCTCCTTGGGTGCTCCCTTGACCTTCTTGACCTTGACCTTTTTGACCTTCTTTTTGGGGCCGGTGTCGCCGGAGAGCCCGAGGGGGGTGGCCTGGGTCTGGGCTGCGGCCTTTTCCTCGTCGGTCATGGGAGCTGCCTGGGCGGCTACCTTTTCCTTCTCCCTGGCGCTGACCTTGGCTACCTTCTTCTCCTTGTGCTCGACGGCACGGGCGGCGAAGCGGGTCTTGGTCTTGGGGCCTGCCTTGGCTTCGAGCGGATTGGCGTCCGTGTCGGCGGGTTGGCCGCTGGTGCTGAGAGAGTTGCTGTCCGAGGCCATGACGGCGCCGGGAGCTACCGATCCGCCTGCGCCGGAGCCCGGGGTTGCAGGGGTGGTGGCTGCGGGAGTGGTCTCCGCCTGCTCGTTGCCGGCAAGGGCGGTGCGAGGAGCTTGTCCGAAGCGTACCTTCTCGCGCTTGGCACCCTTCTGCTTCTTGCCTGGCTTGGAGCTAGCGGGGATGACGGCGAGACCGGTCTTCTGGTCGACTGGCGCGGCTTCCGCTCCGGTGAGGGTGCGGCCGCCGGTGGTGTCAGGGGACGAGACGACAGGCTTGGAGGCAGCAGCTGCGGGAGCGGCGGCAGACGCGGTGCTGAAGGCTCCGTGACGATCAAAGCGGGCCTTGTTCTTGACCTTCTTCTTTTTGACGACGGGGGGAGCGTAGGCGGTGAAGACGGGCTTGCTCTCCTTGGCACTGGCGCCGGAGTCGATGAAGCCGGGCTGGATGTCGACGTAGGCGTTCTCACGAAGCTTGGTGAGGTAGGCGCGCAGGGCGGGCTGCATGGCGTTCATGTAGAGCGCTTCCTGGATCTGCGGCTCTACGTCCTTCATGGGGGCGGCACCGGGCTCCTGGTGCTCATTGACCTTGAGGATGACGAAGCCCTGGCGGGTGCGGATGGGCTGGGTGGATTCTCCCGGCGCGAGGGCAAAGGTCTGGTCTTCAATGACCTTGGCGAGGGCTCCACGCTTGAAGAGGCCGAGCTCTCCGCCCTGGGCGGCGGTGGGGCCTCCGGAGTTCTTCTTGGCGACTTCAGCGAAGTCTCCGCCCTTCATGAGTTCGGACTTGAGGCCGTTGGCCTTGGTCTCGGCCTGCTCGATCTCTGCAGGGGATGCGGTGTCTGGAAGGGGAACGAGGATCTCGCTGAGGCGGACCTGCTCGGGCTGCTCGAAGTCCTTCTTGTGGGCCTCGTAGTACTTGGCCTGCTCTGCCTGGGTGGTCTGGAGGCGGCGGCCGACTTCATCACGCACGACCTGCTGGGTGAGGATCTGGTTACGGATCTGAGCCTTGAAGTCCTCAAAGCTGACGCCCTGCTGGCGCGCGGCCTTTTCAAGGTCATCCATGGAATCGAGCTTGTTTTGCTTGCGGATGTCGTCGAGGCGGCGGATGACTTCTGCGTCGGCGTTGAGGCCTAGCTCCTTGGCCTTGGAGAGGAGGAGCTGCTGGTCGATCATGTCGCGCAGCATGTCTTTCTGGCGGGAGGCGAGATCGGCCGGGCTGAGATTCTGCTGGGCGGACTCCTGCTCAAGCTGCTCTTCGGAGCGATCGACGTCACTGCGGCTGATGATCTGGTCGTTAACGCGGGCGACCACGTTTTCCACGACGACGCCGTGGGGGGATATGGCTGGGGGAAGCGGCGGAAGGTTGATCTGCTTGACCGGCGCTTCCACGGCTCCGCTGCCCTGGTAGCGGGGAGCCTTGACGATCTGGGCGGAGGCTGCCGTGAGGCTGGATACTGCGAATGCAGCGGCAAAGACAGCGATGCGCAAGGTGCCGCAGCGCCTGCCGAAATCAAATCTTTTCTCGTTCAAGGTCAAAGCTCTCTCGCTTCCTTCAATGGGGAAAACCCGTGTTGCGGTGGTGCTGATGTGCTGTCCGGCCGCTGAGTCGCCGCTGCTTAGACGCAGGGGAGCCTACGGATGGTATCCGGTGACGTTATTCTACCTGTGTTGTGAGGTGGAAGTCGCGTGGGTGGAATACGGGTGCCGAGTTCCGGGTGGGCGTGTACCGGCTAACCCCTGCCTGCTATACTCCGTCCAACACCGGACGTGGTTAAACGCCGGGATTTGTACGCTCTTTGTTTGCCTGGATTCTGTTCTTCACGCTGTACTTCAAGGAAACCGACCTGATGGCTCCAACGACACGCCGCACTCTCTTTTCCGTCACCGTCTTCCTGGCTACCTGCGGGATTGCGGGCTCGTTTATCAGCCAGAAGGTTTCAGCGCAGACTGCGGGGGACGAGAGCACACTGCGCGACTCGCTGAAGAGCTTTACCAGCGTGTACTCCGTGGTGGAGCAGAACTACGCCGAGAAGATGGATACGGACCGTACCGATAAGGCGATCTACGACGGCGCGATCCCTGGGATGCTGCATACGCTGGACCCGCACTCGAATTTTTATGATCCAAAGGCTTATGCGCAGATGCGCGAGGATCAGCATGGACGCTACTACGGCGTGGGCATGACGATTCAGCCACAGTTGATCGACGGCTCCATGAAGATCCTGGTGCTGTATCCGTTTGAGGGGACGCCGTCGTTCAAGGCGGGGATCAAGCCGGGCGACATGATTCTTTCTGTCGACGGGAAGACGACGGACGGGATGGACTCGACCGCGGTGGCGAATATGTTGAAGGGACCGCGCGGCACGCATGTGCTGGTGACGATGATGCGCGAGGGTAAGGATAAGCCGATGCAGTTCGACCTGGTGCGGGATGAGATTCCGCGGCCTTCGGTCGATCTGGCGTTCCTGATCCGTCCGAACGTGGGCTACATGCACGTCACGAACTTCCAGGAGACGACCGGGCGTGAGGTTGGCGATGCGCTGGACAAGTTCCAGGCAAGCGCTCCGCTGAAGGGACTTGTGATCGACCTGCGGGCGAATCCGGGCGGGCTGCTGAACCAGGCTGTCGATATGGCGGACAAGTTTCTGAAGAAGGGGCAGATTGTCGTGTCACAGCACGGGCGCGTGGCGCAGGACCAGGTTTATACGGTCTCGCGCGGTGAGCAGGGAGCTGAGTATCCGGTCGTGGTGCTGGTGAATCGGAATACGGCTTCTGCGGCTGAGATCGTTTCGGGCGCGCTGCAGGATCATGACCGTGCGTTGATTGTGGGCGAGACGACGTTCGGCAAGGGACTGGTGCAGACGGTGTTCAACGTGAGCCAGAACACCGGGCTGGCGCTGACGACCTTCCACTACTACACGCCGTCAGGACGTCTGATTCAGAGGCCGTACGACAACATGAGCTTGTACGACTACTACTATGTGCGCGATGCTTCGAACCCGAAGAGCAATGCCAACCGCGAGGTGAAGCTGACCGACGCCGGACGTACGGTTTACGGCGGCGGCGGGATTACGCCCGACGATCACATCGACCAGATCAAGGGCAATCACTTTGAGAACACCCTGCTGCAGCACTATGCGTTCTTCAACTTCTCCAAGAAGTACCTTTCGACGCACTCGGTCGCAAAGGACTTTGAGGTGGATGACGCGACGCTGACGGATTTCAAGGCGTTCCTGAAGGCTAAGAATGTGGACTACACGGAAGCGGACTTTACGGCGAACCTTTCATGGATCAAGGACTCGATCAAAAGCGACCTGTTTACGTCACAGTTTGGGCAGATGGAAGGCCTGAAGGTGAGGGCGGAGTGGGACCCGCAGATCCAGAAGGCGCTGGGGTTCCTGCCGCAGGCGCAGGCACTGCTCGATAACCCGAAGGGCAAGGCGGCTGCTACGACGACTGCCAGCCGGTAGATCGATTCAAAACATGAGAAGGGCCGGAGAGGAGAGATCCTTTCCGGCCCTTTTATTTTTTGGAGTGAGCTTTATGCGGTGTGAAGAGCGGTGTCCGGGGTAGAGCCCTTCCGGCTCAGTAACAGGGCCGCGATCAGGAAGTAGACGGCACCGAAGATGGCATAGCCGCCCAGATCTTTCACATGGATCTTCTCCTGCAGGCCTCTGATGAGGAATGCCGTTCCTGCGAGCGTCGATTGAGCGCCGCTCAGAATCATGGCCCACTGGCCCTTCGCAGAGCGGCGGCGGGCGATGCCGACGCCAAGCTGCAGAAGTCCTGCCAACAGAGCCCATAGGCCAAAGAGAGCGACGGCATACCGCACCTGCACGCTGCCCAATATGCCGACGGCGATCGCGGTTGCGGTGCCGAGGATGGCGTTCGTGAGCAGAAGCGACCGCGATTCCGGCTGGGGATTCGAGCGAATGTCTCGGATGGTGCATACGACGTCCCACAGGGGATACAGGACTACGAGGGCTACCGCGAGGTTAGGCGAGGTGGAGGCTGTTGCGAGGACGGTGGCGGCCCACACGATCTGGACTACTGTCCGGCTGAGGTAAAGGTTGCGAAGGAAATGGTTTGCGGTTGAGGGGTTGAAGGTGGCTTGGTTCGTAGTCATGAGAGCGCTCCTGCATTTCTGGTTTATTAGTTATCTACTAGTTGGTAGATATCAAGTTCAAAAAATACCTGAGGCGATGTTGGTTCGCCTCAGGAAAGCCGTTGCAGTGTCGCGTTTACGATCTGCGCGAATACTTTGGGGGATTGGTAGGCACGGGCAGAGATCATTGCGCCATGTACGGTGGCCATCATGAACTCTGCTTCGTCGGAGGCAGTCTGTGTGAGGTGGATGCTCTTTTGTTTTGCCCCAGCCTCTAACGTTTGCTGAAGCCAGCGGTGCAGATCAACGAAGTGCAGCCTGACCTCCGCCGCGACCTCCGATGGCAGCGACGGCAACTCAGCACCAAGCAGAGCAGCGATGCAGAATGGCTCCGTCTTTTTTTCTATGCAAGACTCCCAGTGGCTCATATAAGCCTTCAGTCTTTCCAGGGGGTTCGCGACGGCGTCGTTCAACGAAGCAATCCCTTCGCCCAGACGATGACGATGCTGCCTCAGTACGGATACGACCAGGATCTCCTTTGAGGGGAAGTGATGGTGGATTGTGGCTTTGCTCACCTTGACCTCACTGGAGATGTCGGCGTAGCTGAAGGCCGCGTAGCCTCGGTCCGCGATGAGGGCGTGAGCGGTGTCGAGGATTTTATCTGCGGTGGAGTTTGGCATCTTCATAGGTATAACCGACTAGTTGGTAGATGAGCAAGTTGGGCGGTTGGATGCAGGGAAGTGAATTTATTTGTAAAAAGATTGGAGCGGGAGACCGGGATCGAACCGGCGACATTCAGCTTGGGAAGCTGACGTTCTGCCACTGAACTACTCCCGCCCATAAGTTCAATCCGGTGTCGGATTGAACGGGGCGTATTGACCGAAGTACCTTCCACTTTGAGGATCGGGAGATGTGGTTGTAAACAACCTGAAATCCTCTCGACAGAGACCCGACCAAGCCCACTCATGCCAGGCAGGTCGCAAACATGGAACGTAACGCCGACTTGCTGAAGTATATCAGGGTGAAGGGAATTCTTTGCGCCGGTGTTAGCCGGGGTGTTGTTCCTCGCGGTGGATGCGGCTGCCGACGATGCGGGACTCCGGCGCGCTGGCACCGATGCTCCTGGTCTGCACCAGCAGCTCGAAGGGATAGAGCGAACCATCCGGCCTGCGTGCCTGCTGAAGGATCGGTTCCATCATGGTTTCATTGGCGAGAGTGTCTGCCGCAGCCTGGGTCGCGGCCATGTTGAGTCCCTGGATGATCAGGACGTGGCCCTCTCCGTCCAGGCTGGGCAGATAGTCGACCAGGCCGTAGGTCTTGTTTGCGGCTGTTCCATCTCCATTGTTGTAGGTCGCCTGCTCGCTGCGCTCGGGCTGCCTGTTGACGACGAAGGATTGATTGATCGCCGGGGTGTACTGCAGGACGAAGTTCATCCTGCCTTCGAACAAGGAGACCCAGGGGTTGCTGTGGGTGGAACCCAGCAGGATGGCGTTGGAGTGCTTGAGGTCCTCTGTCGTGATGCTCCGTGCGTAGCGAATCTCAGCCCGCACAGGATTGAACTCCGGCAGTTGGGTCAGGGTGGATGTGATGTTGAGATCGACGACGCTGGTATAACGCTGCTGACGGAGATCGTTGAAGTTCTCCAGACCGACGCCGGGCGGAGCCTTGATCTCTGAAAGATAGGTGCCGTTGGTGTATTCATCGAGCGTGACCAGATGGCCGGTGAGGTTCTCCAGGATGCCAAGTCCGCTGTCCGCGGGGACGATCAAGGTGTTGCGATCGTTACTGAAGAGCTGAAGCCAAAGCGCATGAGCTACTGCATGCTGCTTCTTTGCGTCAATGGAATGAGCAGCCAACCATCCACCGGATGCCACTGCAGCCCCTATGAGCAGGGACAGCAGACTAAAAAGCAACGTACGTCTCAGCGTAGGTGGATTGGCTGGAGCAGGTGGACTGATGACGATTGGGGCGGGCAACCGGTTCTTAATCTGCGCAGGGGGCTCCACATCGCTTGCGGCAGAGGCTTCCACGACGTAACTCTCGATGGCCTGATGCGTGTGGAAGACAGGGACATAGCCGCCACGCGGGATATGGAGCCGCAGGGGCTCGTTCTGGCCTTCGCCCTCAAAGAATTCGTCGAGGCGTTTGCGCAACATGCGCGCATAGCTGCGGACGATATTGTCTTCGCCGGGGTTATAACCGGGAGGGCGATTGAAGACCTGGGTGCCCAGGTGCTGCTCTGTCATCTCCCTGGCGGAGCCGGTCAGAAGTTGCTCGCAGACGTAGAGGAGAAAGCGCGGTAGGAACTCGGACTTGCTGAGCCCCTTGCTGGCTGCGATGCGCAACGCAAGCTGCCACTCGGCGCTGAAGCGTAGCTGATCCTCCAGCATCGAGGAAGGCTCGCGCAGGAGGAGGGAGGCGCGGTCTGGATCGGCGATCTCCGGGGTCGCAATAAGGATCGACCCCTCATGCGTCCCGGACGGGACATCCAAGTACAGCCCTCCACGACCGCTTTGCATGGGTTCAGCATAGCTGGGATGCATGAAAGTTCTGTGAATCGGAGAGGAGCAAAACATGGGGAAACGCTGGAAAGACGGAGGGGTGAGGCAGGGGTATGCACCCGGGGTACGAGCCCTGGCACCCTTTCTTTCTTCGCGAAGACAACGCCATGATCATTTCACGCAGCCAACGTGGCTTCTTCTCCGAGCTGGGCCGAGTCGCTCCCCAGCCACGTCGCCGCAATCCTCTCTATGTATGTCTGGAGTCCTTTGTGAAACGCTCTCTCGCCTCAGCAGCTACTGTCTGCTTCCTTGCGCTTAGCATCGCGCCGCTCTCCGCGCAGTTTGAAACGGCGTCCGTTCTTGGTTATGTTCATGACTCTTCCGGTGCCGCGCTTGCCGGTGCCAATGTCACGCTGGTCAATGTCGCGACCAAGGTGACCGTCACGGTGAAGACTGACGCCCAGGGCGCTTACCAGTTCACGGACGTGAAGATCGGCCAGTATGAAGTCGACGCCGACGCGCAGGGCTTCAGCAACGGAGCGACGGCCCCCTTCGCGGTCCAGGTCAACGCACGCCAGCGCGTGGACGTCTCGCTCAAGATTGGATCTGCGGCCGACGCCGTGACCGTGACCGACTCCGCGGCACTGCTTGAGACGGAATCGAACGAGCGGGGTCAGGTGATCGGCACGCGCGAGGTCGAGAACCTTCCGCTGAACGGCCGCGCCTATGCGGATCTTGCTGCGCTGGTCCCGGGTGTGCGCCGGAACCTGCTTGAGAACAGCAGCGACTCCAGCCGCGACGCAACCTTCAACGTCAACGGCCAGCGCTCCGAGTTCAACAACTTCCTCCTCGACGGTCTCGATAACAACGCCTATGGAACCTCGAACCAGGGCTTCTCGAACCAGTCCATTCCTCCGTCGCCGGATGCGATCTCCGAGTTCAAGGTTCAAACCGATAACTACTCCGCCGAGTACGGACGCTCCGCTGGCGCCGTCATCAACGTCTCCATCCGCTCCGGCTCCAACGCCTTCCACGGCAAGGCGTATGACTATATCCGCAACACGGTTTTCAATGCCATCGGACCCTTCACGCCGCCCACCAACCCGCTGACCAGCGCGGCGCAGAAGCCGATTCTCATCCGCAACCAGTTCGGTGCAACGCTTGGCGGACCGCTCCGCAAAGACAAGCTCTTCTTCTTCGGAGACTATGAAGGCACCCGTCAGATCACGCACAACATCAACCAGGCCACCGTGCCCACCGCCAACCAGAACGGTACCAGCGCACTTGCGGTCAGCAACGGCGGATATACCTTCCTCAGTGCCGTCAACGGTGCCGATGCGGGGAACCCCGTCTCTATTCGCAACCCGCTCACCGGTCAGGTTTACGCCAACGGCGTCATCCCCTTCTCCGACCCCAGCATCTCCCCATTTGCCAAAGGCATCCTTGGCGCTTTGCCCAACGCAAACGTCGCCGGTTCACCGGTCGCTAACAACTACGCCTCGCTCCCTGCCGGCACCCTCGACGACAACAAGGGCGACGCCCGTGTCGACGGCGTCTTCGGCGCGAAGACCACCGCGTTTGTTCGCTACTCACAACACCAGGGCAATATCCTCTCGCCGCCCGTGATCCAAGGAGCGGCCGGTGGTAACAGTAACGGCTTCGTCAAGATCTTCAATCAGCAGATTGCCGGTGGCGTCACCCACACCTTCACGCAGAACTCCATCCTGGATGCACGCTTTGCGTTCACCCGCACGGACGGTGGCAAGAGCCCATACGGAGGCAACCTGCCGTCGCTGGAAACCGGTATCCCCGGGCTGCCGACGAACCCTCTGACCGTTCGCAGCCTGAACGTTCAGTCGGTCGCCAACTACTCGCAGTTCGGCAACCTGGGTTCGAACCCGCAGTTCCAGAACCCCTACGTGTTCGATCCGAAGATCAACTACACGTGGATTCACGGTCGCAGCACGTATAAGGCTGGTTATGAGTACCAGTCCATCTTTACGACGATCAATGACTTCAACCCGTCGTTTGGTCAGGACACCTACAACGGCAACTTCAGCTACAACGGCGCCTCCGCCTCCGCTCTCTCTGCCAGCGATACAGGCACCAAGGAAGCGGCGTCACTCTCTGACTTCATCTTCGGTGCACGCGATACCTATCAGCTCAACAACTTCGTCATCGTCAACCTCAACCAGCGCATGCACTACCTGTATCTACAGGATGACATTCGCGTCTCGTCCAAGCTGACCATCAATGCCGGTCTGCGGTATGAGCTTGTGACGCCGCAGTGGGAGTCCAATAACCTGCTTGCCAACTTTGATCCTGGCACGAACTCTCTGATCAAGGCGACCTCCGGTTCCATCTATAACCGCGCCCTAGTGAACATGCCCAAGCTGGACTTTGCCCCGCGCTTTGGCCTGGCTTACTCGGTGGACAATAAGACCGTCATCCGCGCCGGCTACGGTCTGGGCTACGCGCAGTTCAACCGTGAAGGCGGCGAGAACCTTCTGGTCTATAACCTCCCAGCCGTGGTCAATACCAACATCGTCCAGGCACCCATCAACGCCAACCCCGGCGTTACCGGTTCGCAGGCAAGGCTCGCCGTCTGCAACGCCACGCAGGTCACCGCTGTGTACGATCCCACGAACCCTACGCCGTGCTTCCGCACCTCCACCCAAGGCTATCCCACCAACTTGGCGAACCCGGCGAATGTGACTGCGGCTTCGAACCTCAATACTCAGGCTCGCTATCTGCCGAAGAATCTGCCCACCGGTTACGTGCAGAGCTACCATCTCACGGTGCAACGTCAGCTTGGTCCTTCCACTTCGCTTGAGGTCGCATACGTTGGTGAGCATGGTGTGAAGCTGCAGGTTCTGGCTGATTACAACCAGGCTCCGAGCAATCCCGTTACTGCAACCTGCAATGCCTCAGGTCTTCCGGGCTCCACGGGTGGCTGCCTTACGGTCGCCCAACGCCGGCCCGTGCAGAGCTTCACGACGATTGAAGAGACCCTGCCTCAGGGCTTCCTTTCGTACAACGCCCTGCAGACCAAGTTCGAGCATCGCACCGGTCACGGCCTGTACGTCCTGAATAGCTTCACTTGGTCGCGTGCGCTCGATAATGCGAGCGGTCACCTCGACACTAACTCCGGCGATAACTCCCGCATCAACCTGGCCAACTCGCTCGGTGAGCGCGGTGTCTCCGGCTACAACCAGCCACTCAGTGAGACCCTCTCCATCGTCTACGACCTGCCTTATGGCAAGGGACGCAGCTTTGGTGCCAATGCGCCGTTCGCTATGCAGGAACTCCTCGGCGGCTGGCAATTGACCCTCATCAACGACATCAACAGCGGTCTGCCCATCAACGTCATCTACTCTCCGAACAGCGCCCAGCAGGTGTCTACCATTCTGAATGTCCGGCCTAACCAGAACGGACCGGCGCTGCTGCCGAAGTCGCAACGCACGAAGACGGCCGGGAACCAGGGCTTGAACGTCTTCAACCTTGCCTCCTTCTCATTGCCCACCGTCAACCAGACCTATGGCAACGAGGGCCGAAACTCGGTTCGTCTGGACCCCTTCTATCAGACGGATCTTGGCCTTCACAAACAGTTCGCTGTGTATCGTGATCGTGTGAACTTTGACTTCCGGGCAGAGGCCTTCAACGTCTTCAACAAGGTCAACTACGCAACACCCTCAAGCACGACCTACAGCCCCGGCTCCACCTCCTTCGGCGTTCTTACCTCCGCCGGCACCTTCCCCGCGCGTATCCTTCAGTTCGCAGGCAAGGTGATCTTCTAAGCTGCTCCAGTTAGCCAGATGCGAAAGGGCGTCACTCCGTTGAGGGTGACGCCTGAGTACCTTTTCTTTCTCAGCCGTTAGCACCAAGGGAGAACATCATGCTCAACCGCCGCCAGTTCGCCACGCTCGGAACCGCCACCGCAGCCTCGCTCCTCACGCAGCGCCTGTGGGCGCAGCAGGCTCGCAAAGACCCCAACAAGTTTTACTTCGCTCTTGTCGCGGACAGCCATATCATCGACGACTTCTATGTGAAGGGTTCTGAGAACGGAGTGGAAGACAACGAGAGCATCCTCCTCACCACTCCGCGCCTTGTCTCCGCTCGCGATCTCATCAACTCGCTCAATCCCGCCATCGAGCAGGTCTTCCTCATCGGCGACTACTTCCATAACTACCCTTCCACCGACTACGACTTCTACTTCAAGAACACCACCCGCCTGGACCACGCCAAGACCATCACTGACGGCTTCAAGATGCCCGTCCACCTTGGCTTCGGCAACCATGACTATGATGTACACCGCGTCCCACGGGAGATGAGCAATCGCCTCTTCAAGGCCAAGTTCAACGCCGAGCCCTATTCAGTTCTGGACTATAAAGGTTACAAATTCATCCACCTGAATAACTTCCTGGGAAGCACGCAGGACAACACCGCCGCTGACTTCGATCCGCGCCGCGGCTCGCTTGGTGAGACCCAGCTTCACTGGTTTGAGGCTCAGCTTCAGCAGCATAAGCCGACCTTCGTCTTCATTCACTATCCGCTGGACCTCGATCAGCCGACCGAGTTTGCGGACTATGGACTCTATCCCCTATTGCAGAAGTACAAGGATACGATTCAGCTTGTTGTCTCCGGCCACAAACATAAGTGGATTGACAGTGCCCATACCTATGGCCCGCAGCACTACACCATGGCTGCCACCCGTTATGACCCCAACGCATACATGCTCATGGAAGTGGACACCAAGGCCAACACCTGGCGCTTCATGAACGAGTCACTCGTAGAGTGGTCCACACACTATGCAAAGCCTTATCGCGCCTGACTTTCAGCATTCAAAGGACACCTCCATGCGTCTGCCTCTGATCCTCCTCCTTGCAACCACCGCCGCCGCTCAGGCACCGCTGAAGCTCAATCAGATCCAGGTGATCGGCACGCATAACAGCTACCACGCCGGTATCGCCCCCAACGAGAGCAAGATCTGGCAGGCCAAGTACGCTGATGCGTACAAGGGTCTCGACTATCAGCACAAGCCACTGCCTGACCAGTTCGACGCGGGCGTACGCCAGATCGAACTCGACGTGTATGCGGATACCAAGGGCGGCCTTTATGCGCACCCGTCCGGCCCAACGATGACTGCCGCCGCTCACCTTCCGGCAGATCCGGAGTTCGACCCTAATGGCATCATGGCCAAGCCTGGCTTCAAGGTGATGCATGTCCAGGACGTCGACTACCGCAGCACCTGCCAGCCCTTTACCGCATGCCTGGAGCAGGTGCGTCAGTGGTCTCATGCTCACCCCAGGCACGTCCCCATCTTCATTCTGGTTGAAACCAAGCAGGGCAAGCCGCGCGGGGAACTGAAGCTCACTGAGCCCGAGACCTTTACCTCTGCGACCTTTGACGCGCTGGATGCTGAGATTCGTTCCGTGTTTCCGGCTTCGGAGCTCATCACTCCGGATGATGTCCGCGGGAAACACAAGACGCTCAACGAGGCCGTCCTTGCTGGTGGCTGGCCTGCGCTCGCCAGCGCACGGGGCAAGGTCGTCTTCCTGATGGATCAGCATCCGGTCACGCCCGTTTACCTGGAAGGTCATCCATCGCTGCGTGGACGTGTGATCTTCACCAACTCAGATCCCGGTCAGCCTGACGCTGCCTTCCTCGAACGCAATGAAGGTCCGGCTTCGGAGATCGAGGCGTTGGTGAAGCAGGGCTACCTCATCCGCGCGCGCACCGACGCCGACACGAAACAAGCCCGCACCAATGACACCGCACTGCGCGATGCCATGATGTCCAGCGGAGCGCAGCTTCTCAGCACTGACTATCCTGCCAATGAGCCCGCTCGCTGGCCTGGGAACTTCAGCGTCGCTCTGCCGAACCACGCTGTGGCTCGCTGCAACCCGATCAACGCTCCCAAGGACTGCGAGTCATCCCTGGAAGCCGATCCTAAGAACTAGCGGATTGCGCGGTCGGCCATTCTATCGAGTCACAGTGACGTAGACCGGGATGTTCTGGCTGTTCTTTCCGTCGGTTGCGGTGATGACGAGAATGACGTTGCCGCTTGCGTTGGCTCCTGATCCTGCACACCCGGTCACGCTATACAGGCCGCATGTGGCTGCTGCGAGTAAGAGAAGGAGCATGAGCCTGCTCCGGTTTTGACGCCGCAGACCCAACATGGCGAGACCGGGCAGGCCAAAGATCGCGGCCAGGCGGATTCCCATGTCTCCAGGAAAGGGTGAGCCCAGGCGCGCTTGGTTGGCGGATGCAGTTACGGTGACCGCTGCAGTCTGCGGGATAGAGGTGGATGTTGAAAAGGTCAGCGACGCGGGGCTCATGCTGCAAGTCAGCGTCGCCGAAGGGCTGGCGCAGGAGAGGGTGATCGTTCCGCCGTACAGCGTGCCCGGTGTCAGGGTGAGCGTGCCGGTGGCGCTTCCACCGGCGGCAACGGTGAGCGAGGAGACCGACGAAGCGGCGAAGCCGGGAAGCAGTGACGACAAGGTGGTAAAGGTCAGAGGAGTACTGGCTGCGCCGGCGTTGAGCGTGTCGCCCGAGTACTGCGCCGTGATGCTATGGGTGCCGACAGCAAAGGCATTTGTACTGAAGGTTGCCGAGCCATTGGTCAAAGCCACGGCCGCACCGAGCGGTGAAGCTCCGTCCAGGAACGTCACCGTTCCAGTGGCAGAGCTTGCGCTGGACAAGGTTGCGGTGAAGGTTTCGTTCTGCCCCTGTGGCTCGCCAGCGACGGGGATTGCAGGGCTTACGGTAAGCGCGAGCGTTGGAAGTGTTTTTACGATCACCGTGGTTGCGAGGGAGGTGATGGTGCCGAAGTTGGTGTCTCCGGAGTAGGTAGCTGTGACGCTATCGCGGCCGGAGGGGAGAGCTGTTGTGGAGAGGGTTGCGATCCCTGCAGTCAACTGGACGGGTGATCCGAGAGCGGTACTTCCTGTGAAGAACTGGATGGTCCCACTCGGCGCACCTGCGGAGGAGGTCACGTTGGCCGTGAGCATGATGGACGCACCGGTGTTGGCCGTGGAGGGATTTGTTGTCAGTGCGACGGCGGCTGTCGCCTGGCTGACCGTTACAGTTATTCCGGCAGCGTTGGCGGAGGCGAATGAGCTGTCTCCGGAGTATGCGGCGGTGATGACATGCTTGCCCGCGGTCAGGGTTGGGAGCGCGTATTTTGCGATGCCACCGGAGACAGGGACGGGCGTGCCGGAGTTGACTCCGTCGATGAGGAACTGAACCGTGCCTGTCGGCGTGCCGGAGCTTGTGGCGATGGTGACGGTGGCAGAGTTGGCCGCGCCGTAGATCTGCGAGGCGTTGTCGATGGAGAGCATCACGTTGGCGGAGGCTTTCTGCACGGTGAGAACGACCGCTGTTGCAGAGGCGTTCGCGAAGGCTGGGTCACTGCTCGTGAAGGTGGCGGCGACGTTGTGGTTACCTGCTGTCAGGCCCGACACCGTCGTGGAAGCTGCTCCGTTGCTGACTGGCGAGGCTGGCAGCGCGTTGCCATCCACGGAGAAGACTACCGTCCCACTGGGCGTTCCATAGATGGAAGTGATGCTTGCGTTCAGCATGATCGTATCGCCGACAACCGGGGAAGCCGGGACGGAGCTTCCGAAGGTGAGTGCGACTGGAAAGGGCGCATTGTTGCCGGTCTGAATGATCTCCAGCGTGGGCGGCGTGGCAAGAGCTGCGTTGGCCGCGTTGCCGGCCAGGGTCGCCGTGTTGGTGAAGTTGTTGCGGGAAGACGGGGTGAAGGTGGAGGTGAACTGGCAGGTGCTTCCCGTCGTGACGACGATAGCTGCAGCCGTTCCACTGCAGCCGTTTGAAGTGCTGAAGGCAAGCGCGAAGTTGGTCTGATCCGGGCTGGTCAGTGCGAGGTTCGCGATTGCGTTTCCAGTGGAGAGAAGTGAGACTGTGGCGGGTGCCGCGGCTGTGCCGTTGAAGGTTGTGGTTGCCTGGGTTCTCAGGAGCTCAAGAAGTTGGTTGGTCGCGGATGCGGTGTAGAGGTTGCCGGCGCCATCCATTGCAAGTGCATTGGCAGGAAGGCCAGTGGCAACGGCGAAGGGAGCGCTTGCGGTGTTCGCGGGGATGGCGAGCAGTTGGTTGGAGGAGCTGTCGGCGATGATCAGATTTCCGGCAGCATCGATTGCTAACGCGCGAGGGGCGGTGGCGGCGGTTGTGACGGTGGAACTGGCGAGCGTCTGTCCGTCAATCCGATAGACCGCTCCGGCGCTGCTATCGGCAACGAAGACGTTGGAGTTTGAATCGACTGCCAGGGCACCCGGTGCGGTCAGGCCCGCAGTGACGAGCGTTCGTGCAGCAACTCCGTTGACCCCGATCTCCGTTAGCGTTTTTGCTCCGGCATCCGCGACGTACAGGTTGTCCAGGGCATCGACGGCGAGGCCACGTGGAGCGGAGAAGGAGGTGCTGAGCGTCCTGGAGGTTCCGTTCGGAGATAGGACCGTGATGAAACCGGTCGTGGCATCGGCGACGTATACGTTGCCCATGGAGTCCGTTGCGAGTGCGGCGGGATTCATGAAGGACTGCACGGTCTTGCCGACTGCCGCGGAACCCTGCGACGCAGAGCCCGCTGCATACTCCAAAACGGTCTCGCTGCCGGAGTCTGCGACGAAGACGTTCCCACTGTTGTCGATCGCAATGGCATTCGGCGTTACATTCGTACCGAAGCTAAGTTGAGTAGCGGGATCGAGCGTCGCTCCTGCTCCGACTCCATTGCCGGAGAGGCCCAGGGTTCCTGGGTTGCCCAAGCTGGTGGCGACGCCGAGGCTGCTGGTACGAAGTCCGGCGACCTTTGGAGTGAACGTGACGCTGTAGGTGCAGTCTGTGGTGGTGTCGGTCTTGTTGGCGATGCAGTTGCCAGTGGAGAGGGCGAACTCTGAAGAACTGACGGCCAGCGTCGCCGGGGTATCGCCGGGCAGGAAGTGGAACTTCACTGTCTGCGCGATGGCCGCGCCGACAGGACCGCCTGGGAAGCGGAGGTTGTTTAAGACCTTCCGAATGCGGAGATTGGTGGAGTCTGAGACGTAGAGATTGCCCTTCCCGTCCAGCCCGATGCCGAAGCCATTGCCGCCATTTGAACCGACGATCCCTTGAGTAGCGACGCAGCCATCGCCGATCGCAGAACCGGTGCATGTGAAAGCCGTACCCCCACCTACGAGAAGGCTGGTGTAACCCGTGCGTCCATCTTCAAACCAGACGACGTTGTTGCCGGAGTCTGCGATGTAGAGGTTGCCGTTGGGGTCAAGCGAAATCTTCTGCGGGCTCATGTTGACTGTGGTTCCGAGCCCCGGCGTGAGCGAGGGATTGGAACTCGAGGCAGTGCCGGCGATGGTGTAGATGTTGCCGTTGGCCGGTGCGCTTACGCCCAGCTTGACCAGCAGTGCTGAGAGGCCGCTGCCGCTGCTGCAGGCTACGCAGACGACCCGTACATGCGAGCTCTCGGAGATGTAAAGGTTGCCGCTGGTATCCACCGCGACTCCCTGCGGGTTGGAGATCGTTGCGATGGTTGCAAGGCCGCCATCACCCGTGGAGCTTGTTACGCCGGTGCCTGCGACTGTCTGGATGTTGCCCGCGCCGGGAAGGCCGGAGGCCGGGTTGAGGACCTCACGGATACGGTTGTCTCCGGAGTCCGCAATGTAGATGTTGCCTGCGGCATCGGTCGCAGCGGCTCGGGGGCCTTTGAGGAGCGCACTCACGGCGGGTCCACCATCACCTGCGGGGTCGGTGGTGTTCGTCGGTCCGCTGCCGGTGCCTGCGACCAGATACATCTTTCCGTCGCTGAGACCCACCATCTGAACCTTGTTATCGCCATACCCTGCGATGAAGAGGTCGCCTTGCGGATCGCTGTAGATGCCGCGCGGCTTGCCGGTCAGTTTGACCAGCGTCGGGGTGCATCCGGTGGTGGATGTGGGAACGCAGGCCGTTCCGGTTACATATCCTGCGAAGTTGGTGACGATACCGTTGATTCCGACGCGGCGAACCAGGGCGGCATTCGCATCCGTGAAGTACACGTTGCCGAAGGGGTCTGCGGCAACACTGCGGAGGTCTGCAGCCGTGCCGGTGCCTGTGATCATCACGGCCGTGGCTGCGCAGCCATCACCAAAGGTGTCAGTGTGTCCAATGCAAGTTGCGTTTGAGGTTGTGGTGCCACCGCCGGCGATCGTTGTCAGGGTGTAGGGCAGTGCGATGGGTGCTGTTGCTGCGGGGATGGGTGGTGCAGCCTGCACGCTGATCTGGATGGAGTTCGTGGACGCGGAGCCGCCGTAGTTGCCGGTCGCGGTATAGGTGGCGACGATGCTGTCCGTCCCTTCCGGCAATAAGGCGCTGTAAGTCGCGACACCGTTTGCCAGGGTCGCTGTTCCAAGCGTCGTGGCATGAGTCACCGTGGTGCTGGTGTAGGTAAACGTGACGGTCCCTGCCGGCATCCCCGCAGCGGAGCTTACGGTGGCTGTGAGGGTCACGGGCACGCCGACTGTTGTGGAAGTGGTGGAGCTTTGCAGGGTGGTTGTGGTCGCGGCGCCTGCCAGTGTGACGTTGCTCGCGGTGGAGATGGAACCCGCGTTGGCGACATCACCGTTGTAGACGGCGGAGATGGTGTAGCTGCCGATCGGCAGATTGAAGGAGTACGAAGCGCCGGTGCCGGACAGCGGTACGGTCGCGTAGACGGCACCATTGAGCAGGAAACCCAGTGATCCCGTTGGATTCGCTCCGGTGACGTTCGCCGTGACCGTAAACGGAGTGCCATAGGTGGTTGAGGCTGGCACGCCACTGATCGATGTCGCGGTCGCGGGAAGCGCGCCGCCGCTTACCGTGGCGGTGAAGGTGCCGATTCCCGTGATGGCGGAGTAAACGGCGTTGCCGCTATAGCTCGCGGTATAGGAGTGCGTACCGGCGGGCGCGTTGGTGATGGGAATGAAGGTCGTATCGCCTGCACCGGTGAGGGTTGCGGTAAAGCTGCGATTGGCCTCGTCGGTTACGGTCAGGGTTCCTGTCGGATAGGGGTAGCCGGTGGCTGCAATCGCGGGGGTAAGGATTACCACTGCGGTCGGAAATTGGCCCGTCGTGACGGCCTGGCTCACGCCTGAAGGGCCGGTGATCTCAGACGCAAGGAAGATGAAGTTGCATGCGGGCGGCACCAGCGAGGAGGCGGTCCGCGCATCCGTGATGGTATTGCCGTTGCTGCCGTTATAGGGCAAGAGCAGCGAAGCCAGATTGGTAGAGACCTGCCCTGGCCCAAGCGTAATCTGTGCATTCGATGGAGCGATCAGGTTTGCGGACGCGGCGGTATCGATCGTCACGTTGTCCAGCGTGACGCCGAGGGGATTGATGGTGCCGTTGTTGCTCGCTCCAAGGAAGGTGAAGGAGCCTGTGGGCACTGGTCCTTGATTGGAGAAGCGCAGGTTCTGTAGCAGGATGTTCTTGAAGTTCGGGGTCAATGTGCCGGCGTTGGTGTTGTAGATCGGCGTGAACTGCATCTGCGTTCCATGATTCGCAAAGCAGGAGTTCGAGTACTGCACGTTCTGAACCACGTTCCCGCGATCGTTGGCAGACTTGATCCGAATTCCGGTGGAGTTGCTGCCATCCACATCCGCGTCTCCGTAGAGCAGGTTGTCGTCGAAGAGGATGTTGTTGACGCCACCGGTCGTGTAGCTCCCGATCGATTCACCATGCCCAGCGAAGAAGTGGTTATGAATGATGGACATGTTCTGGGTCAAGGCACTCGGAGCGCCCACGGCGACGTTGTCGTCGCCGTCCGAGATCCAACTGTTGCGGATCGTCACATTGCTTGAATTGCCTGGGTCGATCCCGTCCGTGTTGTGCGCGCTGTACGGCGTCACGATCTTGATTCCCCAGACGGTCAGGCCGTTGGCCGTGTTGATCGCGATATGAAAGTTGGGTGGATTGCGAAAAGTAAACTTGTACAGCGACACATTGTTGGAGCTTGTGATCTGGATGCCGCGTGGATTCTGCTGGCTGCCGTTGTAGGTTGTGGCGTCGTTTGCGATATCCCACCACGTCTTGCCGGCAGTGCTTCCCTGATAGCCGGGCGTTGCAAAGCTGTTCAGCACAACGTCTCCGCCGCGAGCGTTCATCTTGCCGAAGCCCATGATGCCCGCGCCGTCCGCCTTCGTAATGCTGATGAGGTTCTTGCAGCTTGCGGTGTTGCTGGCACCGCTGACGGTACCGCACGTATGCGTGCCTGGAGTGGTGTCATAGTCCTGCGCGTTGCGAGAGAAGTACAAGGTAACGCCGGGGTCGAGCAGCAGGATGACGCCAGCCGGAATGGAGATTGGCCCGGTGAGGAAGGCGTTGTTACCTGCACCATCCTGCGTCAGTTCCACAGCCTTCCCCGTCCCGGTGCATGCCGTGAGTGCAGCCTGCAGACGGGCTTGATCGAGATTGGTCGAGCCTGCCTCGACTGAAGCGGGCACGTCATCGTTTGCATCATGGAAGGAAGCCTGAAGTGCTTGGCATGCTGCCGGGATTACCGGTTCGGTCACGGTCCGGGTATCGCCGGTGGCGACTGCCGGAGCCTGCGCCCCTGCGAAGGTGGACTGCAGCAAAGGCAGGAAGAGGGCAACGAGCGAAGCGGCAGCAAATCGGCGGGAAACAGTCATACAGGAACTCCTCAGCGCATGCGTCGACAGCAGGAGGCCGTTCGGCCTCATTGGCGGTCAGTGGTACAACCAAAATGTCGGGAACAGATGCGCAGAGAAATCTAACCATCGCAGATGGAACTGTCAAATCCAACTTTTCATGGGTGCTGAGGTGCTGAAGTTTGCGCAGGAAAAGGGGGGTGCCCGCTCAGGACGGGAAGTTGTCAGACCAATCAGAGTCGTTGACTTGCTGCTCGACGCAGGGCGCGCACCAGAGAACGAAGGTGAGGGAGGCAAATCTGCATGCGGTCAGCTTGAGTGGTCAAGGCTGAAGTGGGCCGATTAGCGCGGCACTCCCTGAGAGGAGTAAGCCTGGACGGCCTCAACCTTAGGGAAGTCAATCGATGCGGTTGGGATGGGGTTAATACCCGGCGATTCGACTCCTCATGAAGCTGAGGAGGAGGTTTGGTGGAGTTGAGCGGGATCGAACCGCTGACCTCCTCGTTGCGAACGAGGCGCTCTCCCAACTGAGCTACAACCCCACACCAAGGCTCAAAGCCGGGCTTGCCGACTGAACCAAGACGAGTGTATCAGCACGGCGCGGCAAAGCTCAACCTGCCTAACCTGTTCGACCGGTGACGTCCGTGCCGGCGGCGAGCGGTTTTTCGACGACATGCCAGGTGACTCCGTCGTCGTCGGTGATAACGGAGGTGACGGGGATCTCGAGGCGGGTGCCGGAGCGGGTGACCGCCTCAAGTATCCCGGTTGAGCCGGGGAGGAACTCGGTGTGATCGAGCGACATGAGCCAGGTGCCTACGAGGCCGGTGCGGGATTCGAGACGGATGTCTGTGACGACGGAGTTGAAGGTCATTTGTACAGTGCCTTCTGAAAAGCTTCCATTTCTGATTTGCTGCCGACCATGAAGGGGGTGCGCTGGTGGATGCCCTCGGGTTTGATCTCGAGGATGCGTCCGGAACCGCTGGAGGCCAGGCCGCCGGCCTGCTCGGCGATGAAGGCGAGGGGGTTGGCCTCGTAGAGGAGGCGGAGCTTGCCGCCGGGCTGCTTTTTGGTGGGGGGATAGAGGAAGACGCCGCCCTTGAGGAGGGTGCGGTGGAAGTCGGCGACGAGGCTGCCGATATAACGGGAGCTATAGCCGGTGGTGCGGAGGCTGGTCACGTAAGCCTCGTAGCCTTCGGGCCAGGTCCCGGCGTTGGCCTCGTTGACGCTGTAGTAGGGGCCCTTGTCGGGCATCTTCATGTGCTCGGCGGTGAGAACGAAGGCACCGATGGTGGGGTCCAGGGTGAAGGCGTGGACACCATGGCCCGTGGTGTAGACCAACACAGTTGAAGGCCCGTAGACGACGTAGCCGGCGGCGACCTGCTTGGTGCCGGGCTGGAGGATGGACTCGGCGAGGGTGCCTTCTGCGGCGGGGAGGCGCTGGTGGACGCTGAAGATGGTGCCTACGTTGACGTTGACGTCGATGTTAGAGCTGCCGTCGAGGGGGTCGAAGACAATGATGTACTTGCCCTTCTCGATGGTGCGGTCGAAGGTGACGGGGGCTTCGTCCTCCTCGCTGACGAGGGCGGCGACGGAGCCGCGTGCGCCGAGCGAGTCCATGAGGGCCTCGTTGGCGTAGACGTCGAGCTTCTGCTGCTGCTCGCCCTGGACGTTCTCGGCGCCGAAGGCACCGTAGACGTCGGTAAGGCCGGCGGAGCGGATCTTGGCTTCGATCATCTTGGTGGCGAGGGTGAGTCCGCCCATGAGCCAGCCGAGGGTTACGCCTTCTTCCGAGAACTCTTCATGCTGCTTTGCGATGTGCTGCTGCACGGTCGTGATCTTTGCCATCTGGGTGCGATTCCTCGTTTGTCGATGATACCGGGTTAGCAGCCTACCTTGCGGCGGGGGCCGATGAGCTTGAGCATCTTTCCGACCGGGGCGGCGGAAGACTGGGTGGCGGTAGGGACCCAGGGCTGGCAGGCGGGGCACCAGTAGGTGGAGCGTGCCTGCTCGCCCTGCTTGCGCATCTGGACGAGGGCACCGCAGCGGCGGCACTCCTGGCCCTGGCGGCCGTAGACCCAGAGACGGTCCTCGCGGTTGCCGGAGTTGGTGGTGCGGCGGTTGCCGGAGTAGGTGACGATGCCGTCGCCTGCACCGTCGAGGACGTTGACCTTGAGCCACTTGTGGGAGCGATCGACCATGATGTCCATCTCCTGGTCGGTGATGGTGGACATAGCTCGGAAGGGGTTGACTCCGGCGGCGAAGGCGACCTCGCTCTTGTACACGTTGCCCAGGCCGGCGAGGACGCGCTGGTTGAGGAGGACTACGGCTATCTCCGCGTCCGGGTGTTGCTGGCCGTATTCGCGCAGGCGGGCTACGCCTTGCTCGACCGTGAAGCCTTCCGCCAGGACGTCTGGGCCTAGTTTGGGAACCTGGCTGGAGCGTTCGAGCGAGCGGGCCGTGTGGAACTCGGCTATTGGGACGTTGAAGGCTACTGCTTGCCAGCCTTCTGTGGAGAGGGCTACGCGCATGCGGTTGCGGCCCATCCACCACTTCTCGCCGGTGCGGTAGAGGTGCCAGGAGCCGCTCATGAGCATGTGGGTGACGAGGATGAGGTCGCCTGAGAAGTGGATGAGGAGCCACTTGCCGCGGGATTCGACCTTGTCTACTGTGCGACCGACGAGGGGTTTGTCGTCGTTGACGCTGGCGAGGGTGGCGAGGCCGGTGTCGAAGGCGGTGATGATCTGGCCTTCAAGGGCTTTGCCGAGGGCTCGGGCGGAACGGTAGATTGTGTCGCCTTCTGGCATGGACCCTCCCCCCGGTTTGATGCAAAGTCTTCAGACGATGCGAGTTAGGTATGGACTACTGGGGTGGAGGGGGCTCCTGCTGTTGTTGCTGGTTGCCTGCGCCGAAGAGGCGTTTGAAGAAGTTCTTCTTCTTGGGTGGCGGCGGGGCGTAGGGATCGTTTGGATTGGCGGGGCTGGTCGGTTGAGGCTCGGGCTGGCCGGGCTGGACAGGGGTGGTGGTGCCGTTGAGGAGGTCGACGATGGACTGGTGGGAGTCTGACATGCGGGAGCAGCTTCCGGCGGGGATGGTGCTGTCCAGGAACGCGACGGTGTAGGCGGCGGGGCAGCTTGAGTCGGCGGGGAGGCCGGAGGCGCGGTCAATGCCGATGTTGGTGACGCCTTCCGGCTTGGTGAACTCGTGGACGTCCGAGTACTGGGGGAGACGGATTGCGCGGTTCATGAACTCGGCCCAGATGGGTGCGGCGGCGAGTGCGCCCTGGAGCTTGACGTCGGTGTAGTCGTCGTTGCCGACCCAGATGATGCAGATGAGGTTGGAGGTGTAGCCGGCGAACCATGCGTCGTGGGAGGTTCCGGTTTTGCCTGCGGCGGGGGAGTTGAAGCCGTACTTGTGGACGGTGGCGGCGGTGCCGCGCGCCATGACGCCCTGCATAAGGGACTGGGTGAGGTAGGCGACGCGGGCGTCGAGGACCTGGCTGGCGACAGGGGCGAAGTCCGCGACGATGTCCCCGGAGTTGTTGCGCACGCTGGCGAGGGTCCAGGGGGTGAGGTGGACGCCGTTGTTGGCGAAGACGGTGTAGGCGCCCGCCATGTCGATGGGGGTTGCGCTATAGGTGCCGATGGCGACCGATGGGGTGGCCTTGGCGGAGGCGATGCCGGAGGAGCGGGCCAAGGCGGCTACGTTTTCATAGCCCACCTTGTGAGCCAGGGCGATGGTGGCGATGTTGAGCGAGTGGGCGAGGGCGTCGGCGGCGGTAACCATGCCGGGGTACTCGCCTTTTTCAAAGTTGCCGGGGACGTAGGACTGGCCGTTGAGGCCGAAGTCCTGGGGGTCGTCGTTGATGCGGGTGACGGCGGTGAAGGGGCCGTTGCCGTCCAGCGAGGTGCCGGAGAGGGAGGTATTGAAGGCGGTGGCGTAGACGAACGGCTTGAAGATGGAGCCGGTGGGCCGCATGGAGGTGGCGTGGTCAAGCTGGGAGGTGCCGTAGTTGCGACCGCCGACCATGGCGAGGATCTGGCCGGTGTGGGGGTCGAGTGCGACGAGGGCAACCTGGGGATAGGTTCCGCCGCCGCGCTTGCTGACCATAGCGTCCACGTTGCGCATGCCGGCTTCGACGGCGTCGGAGGCGGCGCGCTGGAGGTCGGGGTCGAGCGAGGTGTAGATGCGGAGGGACTGTGCGCCGAGGTTATCGCCGAGGCGCTGGACGAGCTGCTCGTGGACGAGATCGACGAAGTACGGGGCTTCACTGGCGTCGACGTTGGCGGGGGCGAGGTGGAGGCCTTCGGCTTTGGCGGCTTCGGCTTCGTCCTGGGTGAGAGCACCGGTTTTGACCATGGAGTCCAGGACGACGTTGCGGCGCTCCATGACGCGGTCCGGGTGGCGGTAGGGGTTGAGGCGGTTTGGCGACTGGATGGTGCCGGCCAGGAGGGCGTACTGGGCGGTATCGAGGCGGGAGAGATCCTTGCCGAAGAAGGCCTGCGCGGCCTCGCCGAAGCCGTTGATGGCGAAGCTGCCGCGCTGACCGAGGTTGATCTGGTTGGCGTACATCTCAAAGATCTGTTGCTTGGAGAAGCGATTCTCAAGCTGGAAGGTGATCATGATCTCGCGGAGCTTGCGGGAGTATTTCTTCTCCGGGGTGAGGAAGAAGCCGCGCGAGAGCTGCATCGTGAGGGTGGAGCCGCCGCATTCTTTGGCGTGCGAGGTGAAGTCCTGGATGGCGCACTCCGCCATGCGGAAGTAGTTGACGCCGCCGTGCTCAAAGAAGCGGCGATCCTCGATGGCGGTGACGGCCTGGATGAGGCGCGGGGGAATCTCGTCAAAGGTGACGAGGCGGCGCTTGGTGCGGTTCTTATCCTCGGAGAGGGCGGTGATGAGGAGGGGTTCGAGCTGGTAGGCGCGGAGGGTTGCGCCGTTTTCGGCGGTGATGGACGTGACTTCGCCGCCGGAGGTGGTGATGGTGGCTCCGTCGGGGGAGTGGTAGGACTGGGGGCCGGGCTTGATGAAGATGGAGCTGCCGCGGAGGTCGTAGGTGCCGAGCTGCTGATTGACGTTATAGCCGGCGGCGCGGAGGTCGTAAGCGATGTTTTCCGCGGAGAGATGCTGACCGGGGCGGATCTCCTTGGGTGCGGCGTAGATCTGGGCGACGGAGGCGAAGAGCGGGCCGGCGGCCAGGCGCTCGTCCACGATGCGCTGGTAGTCGTGGTAGTAGTAGGCGAAGACGGCGATCCCGATAAGGACGACGAAGAGGACGACAACGACCAGAAAGCGGAAGATGTGGGAGAAGAAGCCGATCTTGGGGGCGTTGGGACCGATCTTGAGTTTTACGGGCATAGTTTGCTGGGTACCAGTGACGCTTTCCGTTGGACGCTCTTTTGTGGGCTACGTAGTGCGGCAGCCATCCCTGCCTTTACGCATAGTTTGCCCTATTCCAAGGATATCTGAATGAGGGGGAGTGAATATGCCAACTATTTTTTTGGGGTAAGTGGTTGATGGGGTGTGGGTTGCGGGATTTTTTCGGAGGGTGGGGGCTTGACATGCGGATTTGCTGCTGTTTTGAGGGAATTATTTTTGGGGGTCTTTTGGGATTGGTCGCTGGGGGTGAGTGTAAGGACAAAGATCACGGGGATAAGGTGGGATAAGAGCGATCAAGGCGGATTGTTTTGGGGAGGGAGAGGGCCATGGGGATAGCGTTGACGGTTGCTAGAAGCAAGGGCAACAGCAACGGCCAATACGGAGGTTCTGAGCTTCGCTCAGAATGACGACTGAAACTAACAAGAGCAAGATCAACGGCAAAAGCAAGTGCAACGGCGAAAGCAGTTACGGAGATTCTTCCCCTTACAGGGGCAGAATGACGATTGTGGTGGATGGGACTCTGAGCCGGGGGATAGAGCCGTGGAAACCCATGTCCCCGAGGCGGGACATGGGGCACCCATCGTTCATTTGCCTAAGAGGTTGCGGAGGGTTTGGACTGCGGCTTCGACTGGGATGTCGAGGGTTTGGTTTTGGAGGCGGTCCAGGAGCTCTACCTGGCCTTCGGAGAGCTTTTTGCCTACGGCGATGCGGTAGGGGACTCCGGTGAGGTCGGCGTCTTTGAATTTGACTCCGGCTCGTTCGTCGCGGTCGTCTAGAAGGACATCAAGGCCTGCGGCTGCGAGGTCGGCGGCGATCTTTTCGCCGGCTTCTACGAGCGCGGGCTCCTTGATGTTGGTGACCGTGACGATGACCTGGAAGGGTGCGATCGAGGCGGGTAGGGCGTAGGCTTCGCCGCCATTTTTGGCGGCGCTGGTTTCTATGGCGGCGGTGAGGATGCGCTCTACGCCGATGCCGTAGCTGCCCATGATGGGGGTGACTTCCTTGCCGTCGCGGTTGAGGACGGTGGCTCCCATGGACTTCGAGTACTTGTAGCCGAGCTTGAAGATGTGGCCGATCTCGACGGCTTTGCCGAGGCGCAGGGGCAGGTTGCCGATGGGGTCGAGTTCGCCTTCGAGGATGTTGCGGAGGTCGGCTGTAAGGGTGGGGGTGAAGTCGCGGCCGGGGGTGATGTTGCGGAAGTGATAGTCGAGCTTGTTGGCTCCGCCGACGAGGTTGGCGCGGCCTTCGAGACCCTTGTCCATGACGACGATGGTCTTGAGACCTTCGGAGGCGTTCTCGCGGGAGACGCCCTTGAGCTTATCGAGAGGCTTGCCGGAGTTGAGGCCGTTGAGGGAGCCGTGGGTCATGACCTCCGCGATGCCGACGGGGCCGAGGAAGCCGGCGGGGCCGCCGATGAAGAGCTGCAGCTCTTCGGGGAGCATGGGGCGGAGCTCGGTGGTGCCTGCCAGGGCGTTGAGCTTGGTCTCGTTGACGAAGTGGTCTCCGCGGAGGAAGGCGACGACGGGGCGGAGGGGCTCTGTGGTGCCGGGCTGGGCGGTGCGGGTGCCCATGAAGGCGACGCACTTGATGTCCTGCGAGGCGTGGATGCCGAAGAAGGCGGTGACGTCGGAGATGGCTCCGAGGCCGGGGGTGAGGACGAGTTCGGGGAGACCGTCGCCGGTGGGTTCCAGATCGATGACGGGTGTGAGGGCGCTGGTGGCCTTCTCCAGGTTGGCTGCGTAGCCGCTGGTTGAGCTGGCGATGAGGTCTTCGCCGGCGTCGGTGTAGACCATAAACTCCTGCGACTGGGAGCCGCCCATGGCTCCGGAGTCGGCTTCCACGGCGACGTACTCCAAGCCGCAGCGGTCGAAGATGCGGCGGTAGGCTGCGTCGTGGAGGTTGTAGGAGAGGTCGAGGCCGGCCTCGTCGATATCGAAGGAGTAGCTGTCCTTCATGATGAACTGGCGGACGCGCAGGAGGCCAGATTTGGGGCGGGGTTCGTCGCGAAACTTGGTCTGGATCTGGTACCAGATCTGGGGGAGCTGCTTGTAGGAGCGGAGCTCGGAGCGGGCGATGGTGGTCATGACCTCTTCATGGGTCATGCCGAGGCAGAGCTCTGCTCCCTTGCGGTCTTTGAGGCGGAACATGTTGTCGCCCATGCCGGTCCAGCGGCCGGACTCTTCCCAGACCTCGCGCGGATGGATGGTGGGGAGGAGGAACTCCTGGCCGATGGTGTCCATCTCCTGGCGGATGATGGCGACGATCTTGTTGACCGAACGCTGGCCGAGGAAGAGGTAGGAGTAGATGCCGGCGCCGAGCTGGCGGACGTAGCCGGCGCGGAGCAGGAGCTTGTGGCTTGCGACTTCGGCGTCGGAGGGAGCTTCACGGAGGGTGGGAATGAAGAGTTTGGACCAGCGGTGCATGGCGTTCGAATAACCTTCCGGCTGCGCGTTGGGTGGCGTCAGCGATGTGAGTCCATTCTACCGGCACGAAGCGACAGGCCGATTGGATGTGTGGTGTATCCGGCTGGTAAACGAGGGATGAACGGGTCTGTTTGCCACGCGACAGACTCTTTTGGTTACAAACGATACTTTTGCAACATCAGCCTCGCCAGCAAGTTGAAGCGATTGATACCTGCGTAGCCGCTTTGATGGGTGCGCTCGAAAGAAGCCGATCCTTTGCAGGTTGAAAGCGCGATGATGAACAATCCGGGGCGGCCACGCAATTTGATTCTTGCGCGTATGCCGGAGGAACAGTTCGCCGCAATCGCCCGCTCGTTGGTTCCATGTGATATGCCTTCGGGGATGAAGCTGGCGGAGCCAAACCAGCCGGTGAAGCACATTTATTTCCCCGTCAGTGGTCTGATCTCGATCGATGCGCTGACCGCGAAGGGCGAGTCGGTTGAGGTTGGGGTCGTGGGGCGCGAAGGCTTCTCCGGGATGAGTGGTTTGCTGGGCGAGCCGCAGATGGCGCACTCGGTGATCATCCAGGGGGCCGGTGCGGGGCTCAGGATCCGGACGCAGATTCTGCGGGACGAGTTTCTGAAGGGCGGGGTCTTCGCCGATCTGGTGCATCAGTTTCTCTACCTTCAGTTTGTGCAGACTTCGCAGTCGGCGCTGTGTAATCGGCTGCATCCGGTGGATGCGCGGATGGCTCGGTGGATGCTGACGGCAAGCGACCGGATTGAATCGAGCACACTGAACCTGACGCAGGAGTTTCTGGCGCAGATGCTGGGCTCTCGGCGGTCTACGGTGACGGTGGCGGCGGGAGAGTTGCAGCGGCAGGGGCTGATCGATTACACGCGGGGGCGGATCAAGATTCTGGATCGCGCGGGGATGGAATCGGTAGCGTGCGAGTGCTACCAGATTGTGCGGTCGGCGTATGTGCGGGTGCTGGGCGCCTACTAGGGTTCGCGTGAGGCTTGCGGTTGATACAATCGTGGTTTGCGCCGGTTGTTTTGTGCGGCGCACGACGAGGGTGGATGCTTAGGTTTTCGACAGCAGGAGAGAGTCACGGAGAGGCGCTGGTTGCGCTGGTAAGCGGGTTGCCGGCAGGGGTGCCGGTGGATCAGGTGCGGCTCGACCGGGAGCTTTGGCGGCGGCAGCAGGGCTATGGACGCGGCGGGCGCATGCGGATTGAGAAGGATACCGCACATATATTGAGTGGGGTTCGGCACGGCAAGACGATCGGCGCACCGGTGGCGATGACGCTGGCGAACGTCGACTGGAAGAACTGGGAAGAGATCCTGCCTGTCGATACTGGCGATGCGACGAAGCATAAGGCTGTGGCTAGTCCGAGGCCTGGGCATGCGGATCTTGCCGGTGCGCTGAAGTACGACTTCCCGGATGCGCGGTATGTGTTGGAACGGGCTAGCGCACGCGAGAGTGCGGCGCGGGTGGCCTGCGGGGCGCTGGCAAAGATGCTGCTGGGGGAGCTCGGGATCCTGGTGGGGAGCCATGTGGTGCGCGTTGGCGGCGAGGAGCTTGGGCGGGATGCTGCGTGGGCTGAGATTGCGGCCTCCAATGCCAAGGACGAGATTTTTTTGAACTGCGTGGACGCTGAGGCCGAGGCCCGGATGAAGGGCGAGGTGGATAAGGCGCTCAGGACCGGCGATACGATCGGCGGAGTGTTTGAAGTCGTCGTGCATGGTCTGCCTCCGGGTGTGGGGACGCATGTGAACTGGGATGAGCGCATGGACGGGCTGCTCGCGCAGGCTGTCATGAGTCTGCAGGCGGTGAAGGCTGTCGAGCTTGGGCGTGGTGTGACTGCTGCTGAATCGCTGGGTTCGACGGTGCATGATGCCATCTCTTATGAGCAGGGCGATGCGGAGCCTGAAGACGGCGGCGCGAAGTTCACGAAGTTTACGCGCGAGAAGAACAACGCCGGCGGGATTGAGGGTGGGATCTCGAACGGTGAAGATGTCGTCGTGCGTGGCTATCTGAAGCCGATCTCGACCTTGCGGAGGCCGCTGGCGAGCGTGAGCTTTGAGACCCGGGAGGCGACCAAGGCGGCGTACGAGCGGAGCGATGTGTGTGTCGTTCCGGCGGCTGGAGTTGCGGCTGAGGCGATGGTCGCCTTGACGATTGCGCGGCTGGTGATCGATAAGTTTGGCGGCGATTCGCTGGGCGAGTTGAAGCGGAACTATGCGGGATATTGCGAGCAGATACGACGGTTTTAAGCACGACGATTTTGTAAGTTGGAGAGAGTGAGTTGGCTAAGACGGAAGCAAGTGCGGCGAAGAAGGGTGCGGGTAAGAAGAGCGGCGTGAAGCTGCATGCGGTGTTGAAGTGGCCGGACCCCGTGCTCGCAAAGAAGGGCGTTGAGGTGACGGCGTTCGACGACCGTCTGAAGACGCTGGTGGACGAGATGTTCGAGAGCATGTACGAGGCGCAGGGGATCGGGCTGGCGGCGCCGCAGATTGGTATCTCGGAGCGCATCACCGTCATCGACGTCAGCTTCAAGAAGAATCCCAAGGACAGGCTCGCCCTGATCAACCCGGTCATCATCGAGGCGGAAGGGAAGCAGGTGGAGGAAGAAGGCTGTCTGAGCCTGCCGGACATTCGCGAGAAGGTCAGCCGCGCCGGGTGGGTCAAGGTTAAGGCTCAGGACGTGACGGGGACTTGGTTTGAGGTTGAGGGGGATGAACTGCTGGCTCGGGCATTGCAGCATGAGATCGATCACCTGGATGGTGTGTTGTTTATCGATCGCATCAGCCGGTTGAAGCGTGAGTTGGTCCTACGCAAGATCAAGAAGATGCAAAAGAACGGCGAATGGTAGCACTTCGTGCCGTATTGGACCGCTTTGCGGTGTGCGGTATGGGCTGGTTTGAAAGGGTTTGCTTTCCGGAAGGATAGTTGAGAACAGGCAACAGCAACGGCAACTACGGAGATTCTCCGCTTCGCGCAGAATGACGGCAAGAACAGGCAACAACAACAGCCGCTACTGAGGTTCTTCGCTGCGCTCAGAATGACGGTCGAGGAAATAGATAGGCCGGAGGTTGGGATGAAGCTGGTATTTTGTGGGACTCCGGAGTTTGCGGTGGGAACGCTTGAGGCGGTGATCGAGGCGGGGCATCAGGTTGCTCTGGTGGTCTCGCAGCCGGACCGTGCTGCTGGGCGCGGGATGACGTTGCAGGTGGGTGCAGTGAAGGCTGCGGCTTTGCGGCTGGGCTTGCCCGTGGTGCAGCCGGAGAAGATCAAGAACAACCTGGAGCTACGGGAGCGGCTGGAGGCGATTGCTGCGGAGCCAGGTGGTTTAGACGCGATCCTGGTGGTGGCCTATGGGCGCATCATTCCGGACTGGATGCTCGCGCTGCCGAAGCATGGGTGCATCAACCTGCACGGATCGCTGCTGCCGAAGTACAGGGGTGCCGCGCCGATCCAATGGGCGGTGGCAAAGGGTGAGACGTTGACCGGGGTGACGACGATGCGGCTGGATGCGGGGCTCGATACCGGGCCGATGCTGCTGGCGCAGGTGGAACCGATTGCGCCGGAGGAGACGGCGGAGGATCTGTTCGAGAGCCTGGCGGAGGTGGGGTCGAAGCTGATGGTGAAGACGCTGGCCGGGTTGGAGGATGGGTCGATCGACCCGGTCGAGCAGGATCATACGGCGGCTACGCTGGCTCCGATTCTCAAGCGTGAGGATGGGCGAATCGACCTGACCCTGGGCGCAAAGGTGTGTGTGGACCGGTGGCGTGGGTTTCAGCCCTGGCCCGGGGCGTGGACGTCCTTGCGGGGGAAGAAGCTGATCGTGCAGCGGATGTGCGTGGGTGAGGGAGCATGTGTAGCGGGTGAGGTTCGCGTGGTTGGGGACAGGATGTTTGTGGGGTGTGGGGAGAGCGAGATTGAGTTGCTGGAGGTTCAGATGGAAGGCAAGAAGAAGATGGCGGCGGCAGAGTTTCTGCGTGGGTTCCAGGTGAAGACAGGCGAGCGGGTGGGGTCTTGAAGAGCAAAGGCAAGAGTGTGAAGGGTGATCCGTTGGGATTCGATGCGGCGGCGAAGGTGCTGGCAGCGGGAGGGCGTGTGCCGAAGAAGTTCGCCAAGGCTCGGCCGGTGAGCGCGGGGCCTACGCTGGGTGCGGCGCAGGCGCAGGCCAAGGTCACCCCTGCCCGGCGTGCGGCCTTTGAGATCCTGATGCTGGTGAAGGCGGGTAAGGGGCACTCCGATGAGCTCCTGCACGGGCAGTGGACGGACAAGCTCTCTGAGGCCGATACGAACCTGACGACGGCGCTGGTGATGGGGGTGTTGCGTTGGGAGATCGCGCTGGATGCCCGTCTCAGAACGCTCTTGCAGCGACCGGACCAGAGGCTAGCGGAGCCTGTAGCCATGGCGCTGCGGCTGGGTGCGTTTCAGTTGCTGCATATGGACCGAATTCCAGCGCACGCGGCGCTGAGTGAATCGGTGGAGCTTTGCCGTGCGGCCGGCGAGCCTCATGCAACCGGAATGGTGAATGCTGTGCTGCGTAAGGTGGCCGCATTGCCGAAGCCAGGCACCAAGGTCTTCGAGACGACGGCTGCCTTCGCCGAGCGGCTGGGACATCCTCTCTGGCTTGTCGAGCGCTGGGTGGAGAACTACGGGCGTGATGCTGCGCTGAAGATCTGCGAGGCGGATCAGAGTGAGTCGGGTGAGGGTGGCGTGTTCAGCGAGAGAGATGCGGAACTTCCTTCGATCGACGATGGATCACGGCTGGTGGCGGAGATCGCGGCCAAGGCTCTGCCGCAGGTTGAAGGACGGGCGGCGAGGGTCTGGGACTGCTGTGCGGCACCGGGAGGCAAGACACTTGTGCTCGCTAAGAGAGCTGAAGGCGCGGAGGTGCTCGCGACCGACGTAAGCACCAAGCGCATGGGCCAGATGGAGTCTCGTCTGAAGCGCTTCAAGTATGCCAAGGGTGTGACCTGCGAGGTTGCGGATGCGGCCAAGCTGCCGAAGGACATGGGCACGTTCGACCTGGTCCTTTGCGATGTGCCTTGTACGGGGACAGGAACGCTGGGGCGGAATCCGGAGATTCGCGAGCGGCTGAAGGTCGAGGAGCTGGTGCGTCAGTCGCAGCGGCAGAGGGAGATCTTGGCGGCTGCACTGGGGCGGGTGGCCCTGGGGGGGCGGCTGGTGTACTCAACCTGCTCGCTGGAGCCGGAGGAGAATGAGCGGGTGGTGGAGGCGGTGATCGGGAGTGCATGGCGGGTGGTGCCGATTGAGGAGATGGGCGTCACAGGGCTCGCAGTGGAGATGCACTCCATGGCACAGGACGGTGCGTTGAGGACGCTGCCGGGTGTGCATGGATGTGACGGGTTTTACGCTGTGGTGCTGGAGCGGACAGCGTAACGCGGATAGAACCAGTGCTAGATGGGGGATGGGGCGGGTGTTGTTGCGTCTGCCGACGTGTCGGCGGGGTGGGCTACGGTGACCTTGATGTTGTCGGAGTGGGTGATGCGGTGGCCAGGGGCGGGGTACTGGCTGACGATGACGGCACTGGTGCTGACCGGTGGTGGCGCGATAACCGTGGGGGGGATGGCGGGGTCGGCGGTGGTGTCTAGAGGTTCTGGCGGCGGGATGGTGCTGGGGTCGACCGAGCTGGCGATGTGGAGGCCTGCGGTGGCCAGGCGGGTATTAGCGGCCGAGATGGTAAGTCCGACGATGGCGGGCATGACGTAAGCCTGCGCGGGTGCGTCGGTCTCCGGCGCGGCTACGAGGATGCTGACGTGCGGCCCGAAGACGCCGCCGGAGTTGGCAGGTGGAGACTGTGCCAGGACTGTGCCTTCGGGGCCCGGTGCGGGGAGATGGCTGGTCCCGCCGAGGTCGAGCTGAAGGCGTTTCAGCACCAGGGCAGCGGGCCGCTCGGTCTGGCCGGTCACGTCCGGGATGGAGACCTGCTGGCCGCCGAGGGATTCTGTCACGCGGACCTGCCAGCCGCGGCGGACGAGTGAGCCGGGGGCAGGGGACTGGGAGAGGACGTGGTTGGGTGGGATGGCGGCGGAGTAGAAGCGGTTCTCGACGGAGAGGTTGAGACCCAGCTTGCGGGCGGCTTCCGCGGCGTCCTGGTCGGAGAGCCCGGAGAGGCTGGGGACATCGACCTCACGGCCATGGATGGCGAGGCGCATGGAAGAGAAGGCGGCGAAGAGCGTCACCACGAACATGAGCATGCCGCCGAGGATGATGTAAAGGATGCGCTTCATTGCTTGGATAGGATACAGGGTGGGTCACGCGTCCGGCATAACATCCACCCTGCTCGGCCCATTCGAGCGTTCAGCACCTTGGGATGAAGAAGGCGAACGGTCAGCTATCTAACATCATCACCGCCTCTTCTTCTTTCCCTTCTTCTCATCCTCCGCCACCGGCCTCGCCAACTGTTCCCCCGCCGTACTCCCCGGGGCCCCCATCCGCCGCACGATATTCCCTTCCAGCCGATACGCCTTCGTAACCGTCTTCCCCGGAACCATCGCCCCCGTAGCCACATCCGGAACCACCGCCGGAGCGTCCGCACTCAGCACCTTGTAGCTATAGGAAGGAAGCTCCATCGCCGCAATCGGCGTCTTCCCATACGCATCCTTCATCTTGCCGATCGTCACCGGCAGATACCCCTCAATATTCTTATCCCGGAACGCCGTCTCATACCGATGATGCGTCATGCTCCACGTAAACACCCGCACCTGGTCGAAGTCATACGGCAGCCCTGCCTTGTAAGGACTAGAAACCGTCACATACTCCGGAATGTCCTTCTGGTCGGTCGGCGCGCCTTCATCATGCACCGTCGTCAGGATGTAAGCCCCCACAAACCGCTGCCCCTCGGAGTACCGCGTCAGCGAGTCCGGCGCATCCACATCGATCATCCGTGAAAAGATCCACCCCGTATGACCCTGCGAGTCCGTCACCAGCCACCAGTCCTCCATCGCCGGAGGTGCAGGAGCCTCAGCCGCCACAATCTCCGCTACCCCACCCTTACGAGCGGCATTCGTCCCGGAAGCCTGCGGAATCGCCTTCTGCGCCTTGGCCGCCGTCATCTGCGTCACGGCCTTCACCAGCGTGGCGCGCTTCAGCATCTTGAGCTTCTCGCCCTCGGCCAGCAGGTAGAACTTTTCGGCGTCGCGCCCCGGCTTCACATGCAGATAAACGGTGTCGCGCACCACCGCCGAAGCCACCGCCGGATCGTTCTTATGCTCTTCCTTCAGCGCGTCGAACTCGTCCGCCACCTCCGGCGTCGCCACCGCCTTCTCCTCGATCCACCCGATCGCGCCCTTATCCGTCTGCACCTTCACAAAGTGCCGCGCGTGGTCCAGCACCTTCAACCGGTCGCCGTTGCCCACCTGCGCCGTCCGGTTGGACACCGCCGCCACCCGGTCCCGCAGATACCCCTGCTTGGACGTGACGAACACATAATGCTCATTCGGCTTCTCGTGAAAACGAGAGCACCCCGCCAGCAGCAAACCGCCCGCCAGCCCAAAACTCAAAGAAAATAATCGTATCGGCGTCAATGTCTTATCCCTTGCGAGAGTACCACCCGCCCTCAACCGGTACGATGCTCCCCACCTCTCAATGCGTCGCCGCCAACGCAAATACGCCTGCCGGGTCCGTCCCGCTTGCAAAGGTCCCTGCCGAATCCAACTGTCCCGCTGTGGTCGTGTCGAAGCTGTACATCGTCAGGTCGGGACTTGCGCCAAAGGCTCCCGCAATCACGTATTTTTTGCTGTTGTCCTCCACCAGAGCCGTGGCCAGCGTCCCGCTCTTGTACGGCGAGCCCGTCAAAGCCTTGAGCGTTCCACTCGCAATGGAGAACCCTGAAACCGTTCCATCCCCACGGTTCGCCGTATACGCGTACGTTCCCGTGGCATCCAGCAGGATCGAATAAGGCGCATCCCCGGAAACCGCCAGCGTCTGCACCGCCGTCAACAACCCTCCTGTTCCCAGGCTGTAGGACGCCACCCCGCTCGTACCCGCATTCGTGCCGCCGCGAGCAAAGTATACAAACGCACTGTTCGCGTCGATCGCAACTGCGTTGTCGCTGAAACCGCTTGGCAGCGCCAGCGCCTGCTCCGTCGTACCCAGCGACCCATTGGACGTCACAAATGGAAGAATTACATCTCCGGCCGCTCCCAATGCCAGGAACACGTACGCTCCATTCGGAGACAGTCGAACCATCTTCGGGACCGCCGCATTCGCGTTCGCAGCCAGCGAGTACGACGCCTGCGCAGTCAATGTCAGCGCACCCGTAGTTGAATTGATCCCGAACACATAGAGCGAATCCGTGATGGAATCCAGCGCCAGCAGCCACTGCCCGTCCGGGGATGTATCCATCGACACAAAGTTCGCCGCAGCGCTGGCCGCGGCCGAGTTCTGCAGCGTCAGAGCTCCGCCCGTCCCAATGGAAAAGAACTCGATCGCACCCGCTCCACCCACATAGACAAACGTATTCGCTCGTGTCACCGCTACAGAGGAAGGCGTCAGCCCCTGCGTCAACCCATACGGCGATCCCGTGGCCCCGGTCAGCGTACTTGTTCCCACCACCAACCCGCTCAACGTGTCGCTCGTCTGGTTCACGATATACACATAGTCCCCACTGCTCGTCCCAGTGCTCCCCGTCGTAGTCGTCGTTTCAGGGACAAAAAATCCACTACACCCACTCAGCAATGCAACCGCACTCACACCCGCAGCCGCCATAACCCGCGCCAAAACCCTCTTGCTCATTGCAAAAATTCCTCTTGTGCTTCATAGGACGAGTCCGGCAGCCAAAAAGCACCACCCCCACAACTTTATCCCGCCACTGCAACCCTCTTCTCAGACACCCTGTCGGAAATCGGCTTCGCTCGTTCAATCCGTAGCAGCCGCTTAGGGGTATTGAGCGCTTCCCAAAGATCGGTTCGCCGCTGCGTGTTCAGCCAGAAATCGGCCGAGTTGCCAAACACCCGGCTCAGGATCAACGCCGTATCCGCGGTCACGGAGCGGCGTCCCCGGCATAGCTCATTGACATGTTTGCGCGGCAACCCCGCCCGCGCCGCCAACTCCGTCTGCGAGATCCCCAGCGGCTCCAGAAACTCTTCCACCAGCATCTCCCCAACACCAACGGGCTTTCTCTTCGTCATCAACATCGCCATTACACCTCTACTTCAAGAACGATAAGAATGATCATCTAAACACAGCTCGGTCGCCTTACCTTCGCTCCACTGGAAGATCAATCGCCACTTGTCATTGACCCGGATCGAGCAGAAGCCTTCCAGCTTTCCACTCAGATGTTCAAACCGATTACTCGGAGGCACTCTAAGATCGGCATCGGTGCTCGCATCGTCAAGAAGCTGCAACTTACGAAACAGCCTGTCGCGCAGATCAGCCGGAATCTTCTTCGAATACACATCGTTCACGAAGAATTCGCGAAGCCAACTCTCCCGCCAAGTTTCAATCATTCAGAGACTATAGTACCGCTCAACGGTACAAAACACCTCAACCATTCGTCCAGTCAAGCAAAACCGGGGTCCGGCCTCAAATCTAAGACTCAATCAGTCCGAGATCGTATAAACTCCTCCCATGTCCCGAAATGCTCTCCTGAAAACCTCCCGCCTCATCCATCTCTACTTCGGCGTCTTCATCACCCCAGCCCTCATCTTCTTCGCCATCAGCGGCGGACTCCAGACCTTCGGCCTCCATGAGACCAATCGCGATCACCCCAACTACAAGCCCGCCCACTGGCTCGTCGTCATGGGCCAGATCCACAAAAAGCAGACCACCATCGTCCCCGTCCGGAAACCCCAGCCAGCTGCCGCCAAGCCCGAGGCCCCACCCACCCCGTCATCCGATCTCACCGCCAAGCCCGAGCACAAGCACCACGACGCCGACTCAACTCAACCCGCATCCGACGCCCCCAAACCCACTCCCGCACCCGAAGCCCCTAAGCCTCGCCCGCTCCCCCTCCGCATCTTCTTCCTCATCGTCTGCGTAGGCCTCTTCACCTCGACGATCACCGGGCTCATCATGTCCTACAAGTACGTCCGCAACAAGACCCTCATCACCGTCACCCTCATCGCGGGAGTCGTCATCCCCATCCTCCTGACGCTCCTCTAAGCCCAAAAAGGGACTGCACCTTCCGCGATAAACGGCTGCAGTCCCTGGTGAATTGTGGTGCGCATGTGGTGATTTGTGGTGCAGTTATTCAAACCGCAATCGACCCCGTTCCATCACTGAATGCCTTGCAATTGGGCCTTTTTCAGGGAAATCACTCCGAAAATGAGCCCCCCGGCTCTCCTCACGCCCCAGCGCCGATTCCACCATCACCCCCGCCAGCGCATAAAGATTTCGAGCCTCCAACTGCCGCCGAGTCACCCCCCTTGGCATCCTCCGGAACATCCCATCCAGCCTCGCCTGCCCCCTCTTCAACCCGGCAGAATCCCGCAAAAGCCCAGCATTCTCCCACATAATCGCCCTCAACTCCGCGATCCACTCCTCCACCCCTTCATCACTCCCACCCGCCTTCACCACCTCGCCGGCCGCCTCAACCTTACCCCCAGAGCCCTGCTCCTTCACCATGGATTCCGCCGCCAAAACCCCAAAAACCAGCCCTTCCAACAGCGAATTACTAGCCAGCCGATTCGCCCCATGCACCCCCGTGCAAGCCGCTTCCCCCGCCGCGTAAAGCCCCTGCAATGAGCTCTTTCCCCACACATCCGTCTTGATCCCACCCATCAGATAATGCGCCGCCGGCCGCACCGGAATCAGATCCTTCGCCAGACTCAGCCCATAGCCCGCCAGAAACGCAGAGATCCCCGGAAAACGAGCCTTCAAGTCGATCTCAGTCACCCCCCGCATATCCAGGTAAACCGGCCCGTTCAGCCCCTCTCGTGTAATCGCCCGAGCCACCACATCCCGCGGTGCAAGCTCCGCCATCGGGTGGATCGCGGGCATAAACCGCTCGCCCGCGGCATTGATCAGCACCGCCCCCTCACCCCTCAGTGCTTCACTCATAAGGAATCTAGGCGCCCCGTCCATCGCAAACGCCGTCGGATGGAACTGGTAGAACTCCATATCCTCCACCGCCGCACCTGCCCGGTACGCCATCGCGATCCCATCCCCCGTAGCCACCGCCGGATTCGTCGTATCCGAATAAACCTGCCCCGCCCCACCACTTGCAATCATCACCGCCCGAGCCCCCACCCGAGCCAGCGTCCCAGCCTTATCCAGCAGCACCACCCCCTCCACGCGGCCCTTCTCCACCATTAGATCGACCGTCACAGTCCAATCCCTAAGCTCAACATTCTTTAACCCTTGCACATACTTCAGCAGTGCCCGCGCGATCTCCCGCCCCGTAGCGTCGCCGTTTGCATGAAGTATCCGCGAAAGAGAGTGCGCCCCCTCCCGCGTCCTGAGCAACTCCCCACCCACTGCCCGGTCGAACTCCGTCCCCCACCCCAGCAGCTCTTCCACCCGCCTCGGTCCCTGCTCCACCAGCACCTTCGCCGCCGCCGCATTCACCAGCCCATCCCCAGCCGCAATCGTGTCCGCAAGATGCAGCGAAACATCCTCGCTTCCACCCATCGCAACGGCAATCCCACCCTGCGCATAAGCCGTATTCGATTCCGCAAAGCTCTCCTTGGTCACGCAAAGCACCCGCCCTGCCCCAGCCAACCGAACCACAGCACTCAGGCCCGCAATCCCACCACCAACCACCACAAAATCAAACAATTCCATACCTAAAATCCTACGCCCAAAACAAAACGGCGTGGCGGCCCAAGGCCACCACGCCGCAGTCACAGCATGTGAACTACTCCTTGGCCAACTTCTCCCCGACCAGAGTTTCCTTCGTATCCGCCAGGACAAAGCTCGTCACGGCAAGCATCCCGATGTTTTTCCGGAAGTCCTCCAGATCCACCTTGTCCAACGTGTCCGCCTCGCTGTGGTGCCAGTCGAAGTAGTGCTCGCCCACCGTATGCGGGCTCAACGAAGGCACGCCCATCGCCACAATGGGGCCAATATCCTCCCCACCGCCGCCCGGAAATACCTTGTCTGCCCCGATCGGCCCCAGCAGCGCCGCAATCTGCTGCAGCAGCGCAAACGAAGCCTGCTGCGGCTCCGTCAGCTTCGTCAGGTCGAACCCCGGAGGCGTCATGGACTGTGGCGGAGCGCCGGGCTTCGGCGGCCCCATCCGCATCCCAAACGTCCCATACCCCATGCCCAGCGGCTTCTCCGCCCCGCCGTCCATCTCGATCGCCGCCACATGCTTCGCCACCGCCGCCGCGCCTAGCAGCACGGGATATGCATCGCCGCCACGCCCGCCGTTCTCCTCATTCACCCAGAAGACCACGCGGATCGTCCGTTTCGGTTTCAACCCCAGCTTATGCAGCAGGCTGACCGCCTCAAACGTAGCCATGATGCCGCCGCCATCGTCCTGCGCCCCCTGCCCAACGTCCCAGCTATCGATATGCCCACCCAGCACGACGACATCCTCCGGATGCTCGGACCCCACCAGATCCCCATAAACATTGCCCGACTTCACATCCGCCTCCTGGTGCGCCTCCATCTCCAGGTGTACGGTCACCGGCCCATCCTTCGCCAGTCGCCCGATCAGCCCCGCGTCCTCAACCGAAATCGCAGCCGAAGGAATCTTCGGAGCCTTCTCGTCATAGACCAGCCGCCCCGTATGCGGAGCCTGTAGCGCCAGCCCCGTTGCCGACCTCACCAGAACCGCCACCGCACCCTTGGCCGCCGCGCGCGAAGCGCCATTCGTCCTATAGCTCGTCCCCACTCCGTACCCATGCCACCCGGGGTCGAACACCACGATCTTCCCCTTCGCCCCATCCGCCGGCAGCGCATCCAGCTCTGCATAGTCATGCAGAAACAGCACCTCCGCCGTAATCCCACCCGCCGGAGTCCCCACACTCATCCCCAGCCCCAGCATCCGCAGCTTCCGCGGCACCCCATTCAGCCCCGGCGACACGATCGAAGCCGACTCCTTGCCCCGAACCCAGTGCGGCACCATCGCCGGCTGAATCGTCACATTCTGCAACCCCGCCTTCTTCATCAACTCCGCGCCCCACTGTACGGCAGCGTTCAACTGTGGCGTGCCGCTGTTCCTGTTCCCAATCCGGTCGCACAGGTACGTCAGCGCCGCATAACCGTCTGTATCCGTCGCCGCTGCGGCCAGAATCCGAGTCGCATCCGCCTGGTACTGCGCCGTTACCGGACCCGAAACACCCGGCAGCCCCACCCCACCGCGCTGCGCCAACGCAGGAGTCAATCCAACCAAACCAGCAAGAAGAAGAGCAGAGCAAACTCGTGTCATGCAGAACCTTTCTGTTAGGCAGTCATGGGCGACAGGACCGGCAGACAGGCAGCGTCCTAACCGGCATAAATAAAGATGAGTGGCTTTGAACTCAATCTTACCCGCGAACGCTGTCTCCACCCACGCCGCGTTACCATAAACCTACTGTGGCCCTTACCCCCAAAACGCTCCCGATCCCGTCAACAAAAACGATCCACCTCAGCGCCACCTCCACCGAATACGACATTCACATCGGCCAAGGTCTGCTCTCCACCCTCCACCCCCGCCTCCAGAAGCTCGCAGGGGGAAAGTCTTACCGGCCCTTCCTCATCACCAGCCCCAACATCTGGAAACTCTGGTCCAAGCAGGTCCGCGCCTCATTCCCTGAGGCCGAGTCCCCCACCGTCCTCTTCCTCCCACCTGGGGAGAAGCACAAGCGCCTCCCCGCCGTAGAGTCCCTTGCAGAGCAGCTCGCCCAGCACGGAGCGGACCGCGATTCGATCCTGATCGCCTTCGGCGGCGGCGTCCTCGGCGACATCACCGGCTTCCTCGCCGCCATCTATATGCGCGGCATCCCGTACGTCCAGATTCCCACCACGCTGCTCGCGCAGGTCGACTCCTCCGTCGGCGGCAAGACCGGCGTCAACCTCGCCGCAGGCAAGAACCTCATTGGCTCCTTCCACCACCCGCGCGCCGTCTTCGCGGATATCGCCCTCCTCAAAACCCTCCCGCCGCTCGAGCTCCGCTCCGGCCTCCAGGAGTCCATCAAGGCCGGCATCATCGCCGACCCCAAGCTCTTCGCCTACCTCGAACAGAACAACGAGCTCATCGCCAACGGTGACCCGGAAGCCCTCACCAAGGTCGTCACCGCCTCCATCAAGGTCAAAGCCAACGTCGTCGCGAAGGACGAGCGCGAGTCCGGCCTGCGCATGACCCTCAACTTCGGCCACACCCTCGGCCACGCCATTGAGGCCGCCACCGGCTATAAGAAACTGCTCCACGGCGAAGCCGTAGCCTGGGGCTCCATCGCCGCCCTCCACGTAGCCCTCGCCCGCAAGGTCATCGATCCAGACACCTTCGCCCGCATGGCCAACCTCATCCTCTCCTACGGCCCGCTCCCCCGCTTCAAGGCCACCGCCAGCGACCTCGTAGCCCTCACCTCATCCGACAAGAAGACCCGCAGCGGCCGCCGAGCCTTCGTCCTCCCCACCGGCATCGGCTCCACGGAGATCGTCTACGACGTCACCGACGAAGAGCTCACCGCCGCCGCCGAATCCATGCTCCAGACCATGCGCGCCACCGGGGTCAAACCGTCATGATCCCCACACAAGACCCCATTATTTCCACAGCCGCACCGGGCGCGATTCAGCCTGCGCAAGGAGCCATCCAGCCCTCAGCAGACGTCCAGCAGATGTTCAACGCCATCGCCAACCGCTATGACGTTATGAACCACGTCCTCTCCGCCGGCATCGATCGCCTCTGGTGGTGGCGAGCCGCACGAGCCGTCCGCACCGTCCTCGCCGACCCCTCAGCCCAGATCGTCGACCTTTGCTGCGGCACCGGCGACATGACCCTGGCCCTCCTCAAGCGGCGGCCTTCCACATCATCCACAGCCCCCCTGCTGGCAGTGGATTTCTCCCACGAGATGCTCACCCGGGGTCAGGCCAAGTTCAATGGAAAGAACATCATCGCGGTGGAATGTGATGCATTGCATCTCCCCCTGCCTCAAGGCAATGTGGACCTGATATCCTCCGCCTTCGGCTTCCGCAATCTCTCCTCTTATGAGGACGGCCTCGCAGAGCTCTTTCGCGTCCTACGCCCCGGCGGCCAGATCGCCATCCTGGAGTGCAACCAGCCCGCCGGCCTCGTAGGCGCACTTTACAACCTCTACTTCAAGAAGATTCTCCCCCGCATCGGCGCACTCTTCTCTAACGCGGAAGCCTACTCCTATCTGCCCGCCTCGGTCGAGAGATTTCCACGCCCCCCCAGAATGCTTGAACTGATCCACAACGCCGGCTTCGTCCAGGCCTCCTGGACCAGCTACACCCTCGGCGTCGCCGGCCTCTATCAGGCCACCAAACCGGTACCATCACAGGCATGAGCCCCACGGCCACCATCCAGCAGCAGGCAGAACGTCACGCAGCCAAACGCCATGCTGCCCTGCTCTCGGTCGTCTCCGCCACCCTCGTCACCCTGCTCAAGCTCCTCACCGGCATCCTCACCGGCTCGCTCGGCATGCTCTCAGAAGCCGCGCACTCCGGCATCGATCTCATCGCCGCCGGCCTCACCCTCTTCTCCGTCCAAGTCGCAGACCGTCCCGCGGACGACGACCACAACTATGGTCACGGCAAGATTGAAAGCCTCTCCTCCTTCATCGAAACCGTCCTGATGTTCGCCTCGGCCATGTGGATCATCTACGAGGCCATCCACCGCATCTTCTTCCGCAGCCACCTCTCGCTCGCCCTCAACATCTGGCCCTTCCTCGTCCTGCTCGTCTCCATCGCGGTCGACTACACCCGCTCCCGCAACCTCCGCGCCACCGCCGCCCTCCACAACTCGGAGGCCCTGGCCGCCGACGCCGTCCACTTTGGCACGGACATGTGGTCCTCCTTCGCCGTCCTCCTCGGCCTCATCGCCACCGCCCTCGGCGAGCGACTCCACGCCCCCAAGCTCGAACTAGCCGACCCTATCGCCGCCCTCATCGTCTCCGCCATCATCCTCAAGGTCACCTGGACCCTCGCCCGCACCACTGCGGACAATCTCCTCGACGCCACCCCCGCCCACGACGGCCAGAACGCCGCCCAGACTCGCCGCAAGCTCATCCAGGACCTCGCCGCCATCGATGGCGTCCTCGCCGTCAACCGCCTCCGCACCCGCCGCGCAGGCTCCGGCTACTTTGCCGACCTCACCCTCGCCATGCCGCGCAACCTGACCTTCCAGCGCTCCGAGCAGATCACCATGGCCGCCACCGACGCCATCCAGCGCGTGCTCCCGGACGCCGACGTCGTCGTCCACTCCGTCCCCACCGCCACCATCGCGGAGTCCGTCCACGACCGCATCCGCGCCGTCGCTTTCCGCGCCAACCTCTCCATCCACGATGTATCAGTCCAGCAGTACGACAACGCCCTCCACGTCGATCTCCACCTCGAAGTCGACGAGACCCTCCCCCTCCGCGCCGCGCACGACATCGTCACCCGTCTCGAATCCAATATCCGCGCCGAGATCCCCCAGATCGCCTCCATCCTCACCCACATTGAATCGGAGCCCGCCACCATCGAGCGCCCCGCTGCCCTGGAACGAGACCGCCACCTGGAACAACTCCTCCGCAAAGTCTCCCAGAACTTCCCCGAGATCCTCGACACCCACGACATCACCATCACCAAGCACCACGACCGCACCCAGGTCAGTTGCCACTGCACCCTCCCCGACGAGCTCCCCATGAGCCGCGTCCACGAGATCATCACCGCCTTCGAAAACGCCTTCAAACTTGAAGCCCCGGAGGTCACCCGCCTCTTCATCCACCCCGAACCTGCCACCGACAACAAACGCTAACCTCCCGCACCACCTCCTTCGCCATGCACCCTTGTTCGTCATTCCGCTTCGCGGCGGAATGACAACGCAGTCGGGATCCTTCAGGCGTAGAAGGTGTGGATGGCTTCTACTACCGTTTGTTGTTCGTCTTCGCGGAGTTCGGGGTAGATGGGTAGGGCCAGGACTTCGGCTGCGGCGCATTCGGATTCGGGGAAGTCACCGGGTTTGTAGCCTAGTGGCTTCAACGCTTCCTGGAGGTGTAGTGGGAGGGGGTAATAGACCTCTGTGCCTATGCCCTGGGCGGTGAGGTGGGTGCGGAGGGCGTCGCGGCGGGGGGCTCGGATGACGTACTGGTGGAAGACGTGTTGAGCGCGGGGGTGGGTGTAGGGGAGGACGACGCCGTCGGCGATGGTGGTGGGGTTGGTGGGGGTCGGCATGGTGGCTATGCCTGCTGCGAGGAAGAGTTGGTTGTAGTTGGCGGCGAGATCGCGGCGGCGCTGGTTGCCCTGGGGGAGGTAGCGGAGTTTGACCTCGAGGACGGCAGCCTGGAGGGTGTCGAGGCGGGAGTTCCAGCCGACCTCATCGTGGAAGTAACGGCGGCGCATGCCGTGGGCGCGGAGCATGCGGGCTCGCTCCTCAAGCTGGGGGGAGCGGGTGGTCATGAGGCCGGCGTCGCCGAATGCGGCGAGGTTTTTGGTGGGGTAGAAGCTGAAGGCGGCTGCGTCGCCGAGCGCTCCGGCGGGGGTGAGGGTGCCGTCTGATCCGGTCCCGGCGGGGGCCGACTGCCAGGCTGCGCCGAAGGCCTGAGCGGCGTCTTCGATGAGGAGGAGGCCGGGGTGTTGATTTTGGATTGTCGTGAAGGCGTCCCAGTCGGCGCACTGGCCGTAGAGGTGGACGGGTAGGATGGCTTTGACCTCTCCGGCGGGGCAGGTGGCAAGGACCTCTGCGACGGATGCGGGGGAGAGGTTGTAGGTGAGGGGGTCTATGTCTGCGAAGAGGGCTCGGGCGCCGGCGCGGAGGATGCTGCTGGCGGAGGCGAAGAAGCTGAAGGGGGTGGTGATGACGGATTGTGTGGGTTGGTCGATCTGGGCGGCGGCCAGCGCGAGCCAGAGGGCGTCGGTGCCGCTGGCGCAGCCGATGGCGTGGGGGACGTGGCAGGCCGCGGCGGCGGACTGCTCGAAGGTGGTGACTTCAGGGCCGAGGATGAAGCGCTGGGAGACGCAGACCTGCTCAATGGCGGCCATGACTTCTTCGCGGATGGCGGCGAACTGGCGGGAGAAGTCGAGCATGGGGACGGGCTGGGCGGGCTGCGATGACTGGGGCACTTGAGTATCTTAGCGTGTGCGGGGTGGGGAGGAATTGAGGGTGTGTGTGGGTCTAAACGTGCTGGGTTGCGTCTAAGAGGTTGTCGGGAAGTTGTGCGGGAAGTTGAGTCCGTTTGCGTGCGATTTGCGATACTCTTGTTGGTAGTAATGCCCGGACAGAGCTTGATTACGGGTATTTGAAACGATTCTGCATCCTGCGCGAGTGGGATGAATGCCCGGTGTACTGCACCGGATTTGGCACTGAGAAGGAGATCGGCCCCCTATGGATTCAAAGCCGGCACAGAATATTCAGGATACGTTCCTGAACACGGTCCGCAAGGATAAGAGCCCCATCACGATCTACCTGGTGAGCGGCGTGAAGTTGACGGGCAAGATTCGTTCGTTCGACAAATACTCGGTGCTACTGGAGAACAACAGCCAGGAGCAGTTGATCTTCAAGCACGCAATATCGACGGTGGTAAGCGGACGTGCGGGGATGCATACGGATGGCCGTCCTGAGAGCCGTCCGCATAGCGCCACGGTTGGCGGGCATATTGGCGGATCGGCTGAGCCGGCGACTGCCGGGGACTGAGTCCGGAGATCGTCAGAGGTTAATGCCTGGTCGGACTTGCTCTGGGATACTTGCTTCGGGATTGTTGATCCGGGGCAAGGCTTCGTTTGCTATCCGACATACGCCTCATTGCTGGAATGGCTGATTTTGAGGGCTGTTCGGCAGAAAATTAAATGGATGTTGATGGTCGATTTTGGGAGTCGAGTCCGGTATGGGGAGGCTGTGCTGTAATCGCGCAGTGTGGCCGTTTACCGACGTATCGGGTTTGACACTCCTCTAAGTCGTTTAGTAGAAATAGTAAGTAACCCAGAGAGCTTTAGAAATTCCAGAACGCCGGTGAACGACTTTCCCGGCAGATGAGTGAAGAGGTTTCGGGCGGTTTAGCGTAAGCGGCTGTCCTCCATCCATGAATGAGATCCTGAATCAACTTGGCGCGCTGATCCTCGGCTCGATACCGACGATGGTGCTTTTTATCGTGCTGGTGATCGCGTATGGCGTGCTGGTACGGCGGCCGCTGGAGAATATCCTGGCGAAGCGCCGCGCTTTGACCACGGGCGCACTGGAGCAGGCAAAGGGCGCGATGAGCGCGGCCGAGGCTGAGACGGTGGTGTTTGAAGACAAGCTGCGCGGAGCCAAGAGCGAGATCTTCCAGGCTCGCGAGGCGAAGCTGAAGGAATGGAACGGTCAGCGGGAGCAGTCGCTGGCGCAGGCACGCACCGTCACGCAGGAGAGGGTGGCGGCGGCCAAGGGCGAGATTGAACGGAGCATGGCTGAGGCGATGCAGCAGATTGAAACGATGAGCGGTGAATTGAGCGCTTCGATCATCAAGGCTGTGTTGCCCGCGGGCGTGAACGGCGCGGAGGTCGCGCAGTGAAGAAGACTTCGATGAGCAAGATGATGAACAGGATTGCGTCCATTGCCGCGCTGGCTGTGTTGACGCTGGGGCTTTGCGCGCCGGTGTATGCGCAGGCGATGAAGGCTGACGATAGCGGACGGCAGACGACGCCGGCTGCGAACTCGAACGAAGCGAACCAGGGTGAGGTGGATGAGACTGCGGAGTATAAGCAGTCAGCCGTGGTGAAGAAGCTAGGCGGCATGATGGGAATGAAACCTGCCCAGGCCGCGTTGCTGTTTGAGGTCATCAACTTTGGCATTCTGGCGGTTCTGGTGGGTGGCTTCCTGCTCAAGGCTCTGCCGAAGGCGTTCCGGAATCGCACGACCTTGATCCAGAAGCATCTGGTGGATGCGCGTACGGCGACCGAAGAGGCCAGCGCGCGGATGAGCAGCATCGAAGATCGGCTGGCTCAGCTCGACGGGCAGATTGCGACGATGAAGACGCAGGCCGAGACGACGCTGGCTGCCGACGAGCAGCGGATGAAGGTTGCGGTCGAGGAAGAGACTGCAAAGATTCTGGCTTCGGCCGAGCAGGAGATTGCCGCGGCGACGCAGCATGCACGCAAGCAGCTTCAGGCGCACGCGGCTGAGCTGGCGATCGAGCAGGCGGCACGTAAGCTGACCATCTCTGCTGAGACGGATCGGCTGCTGGTGCAGAACTTTGCACGGCGGCTGGCGGGCGACGACGTGAAGGGCGGGCAGAACTAATGGCCGGTCAGAACGTCTTTGCACCACGCTACGCGCAGGCGTTCGCTGAGGTTGCGGCTTCCGCGAATCTGGACGTCAATCTTGCACAGCAGCAGATGAAGGACTTTGCCGGGACTTTGGCGGATAGCCCTCAGCTTCTGGAGATTCTGGCCGATCCCTCGCTCTCTTCTGAGAAGAAGCTTTCGATTCTGGATGCGGTGGCCGAGAAGATCGGCATGTACCGCGAGGTTCGGAACCTGCTTGCGGTGATTATGGATCATCACCGGCTGCACGATCTGCAGGAGATCGTTGCCGCGTTCCACCAGGTTGCCGAGGCCGGCGCTGGAGTGGTCGAGGCTGAGGTGGTGAGTTCGCGGGAGTTGAATCCGGACGATCGGGCGCAACTGGAGTGGGAGATCTCAAAGCTGGCGGTAAGCCGGGTGAGCGTGACCTACACGCAGGACCCGACGCTGCTGGGCGGGGCGGTCGTGAAGATCGGATCGACCATCTATGATGGTTCGGTGAAGGCGCAGTTGGAGCAGATGAAGCAGGCGCTGACCCGGAGTTAGTTGGGTTTTGTAACAAGTTTTGAACGCGTGAGTGTGGCGCGTGGACCACAGAAGATTTTGAGTTTGGAATAGGACTGAGACGAGATATGGCACAGATCAAAGCTGACGAGATAACCGAGCTGCTTCGGCAGAAGATTGAGAACTACGAGCAGAAGGTCCAGGTGGACGAGGTCGGAACGATCATGTCGCTGGGCGACGGAATCGCGCGCGTGCATGGCCTGGACAAGGTCATGGCAGGCGAACTGATCGACTTCCCGCATGGCGTGGCCGGACTGGCGATGAACCTGGACGAAGACCAGGTGGGCGCGGTGCTGCTGGGCGACTACACGCTGCTGCGTGAAGGCGACCAGGTGAAGCGGACCGGCAAGATCATGTCCGTTCCCGTGGGCAAGGAGTTGATTGGGCGCGTGGTGAATGCGCTGGGTCAGCCGATCGACGACAAGGGACCGATCAATGCCACGCAGACGCTGCCGGTTGAGCGGCTTGCGCCGGGCGTTATCGACCGTCAGAGCGTCAAGGAGCCGATGGCTACGGGCATCAAGGCGATCGACACGATGATCCCGATCGGCCGTGGACAGCGTGAACTGCTGATCGGCGACCGTCAGACGGGTAAGACCGCCATTGCGCTCGACACGATTATCAACTCCGCCAAGAACAACCTGATCTGCATCTATTGCGCGGTTGGACAGAAGCGCTCGTCGGTTGCGCAGGTTGTGCAGACTCTGGAAGAGTACGGCGCGATGGCGTACACGATCGTGGTTGCCGCGACTGCTTCCGAGCCGGCTCCGATGCAGTACCTGGCACCGTTTGCCGCGACCGCGATGGGCGAGTATTTCCGCGATAACGGCATGCACGCGCTGATCATCTACGACGATCTTTCCAAGCACGCTGCCAGCTACCGTGAGATCTCGCTCCTGCTGCGCCGTCCGCCAGGGCGTGAGGCGTACCCCGGAGATGTGTTCTATCTCCACTCGCGTCTGCTCGAGCGTTCGTCCAAGGTTTCCGACAAGCTGGGCGGCGGTTCACTGACGGCTCTGCCGATCATCGAGACGCAGGCCGGTGACGTTTCGGCTTACATTCCGACCAACGTGATCTCGATCACGGACGGCCAGATCTTCGTCGAGACCGACCTCTTCAACTCCGGCGTTCGTCCGGCAGTGAACGTGGGACTTTCGGTATCGCGTGTGGGATTTGCCGCTGCGACCAAGGCGACCAAGCAGGTTGGTGCGACGCTGAAGCTGGATCTGGCTCAGTATCGTGAGTTGGCTGCGTTCTCGCAGTTCGGCTCCGACCTGGATAAGGTGACGCAGAACCAGTTGAACCGCGGTGCACGTCTCGTCGAGCTGCTCAAGCAGCCGCAGTACAAGCCGCTTTCGGCTGAGAAGCAGGTTGCCATCATTTACGCCGGTGTGAACGGGCTTCTGGATGACGTTGAAGTGAAGGACCTGCGGGCGTTCGAGGATGGGTTCTACCCGTATCTCGAGTCGGTCCAGCCTGCAATTTTGACGGACATCGCGACGAAGAAGGCACTGGACGATGATCTGAAGGCGCGCCTGAAGGCCGCCATCCTCGACTATAAGGGCGGCTTCCTGGCCGATCACAAGCAAGAGAAGGCAGTGGCGGCGGCTAAGTAGCCGGCGACCTAAGGACATATGGCAAACGTACTCGATCTACGACGCCGCATTCGCAGTGTGAAGAACACGCGGCAGATCACGAAGGCCATGAAGATGGTCTCGGCTGCGAAGCTGCGGCGCGCGCAGGAACGCGCGATGCAGGCGCGGCCTTACGCGCAGATGCTGGTCAATGTGCTGGAGTCACTGGTGCGGCGCACGGATCTTTACAATGACGTGACCGGCAACATCATGCATCCTCTGCTGGTGGAGCGCGAGGAGAAGAGCGTTCTTCTGATCGTGATCGCCGGAGATAAGGGCTTTGCGGGCGGGTTCAACTCGAACGTGGGCAAGGCGGCGCAGAAGTTTATCGATCTCCGTTCCGCGAAGGGTCAGAACGTCGACCTGGAACCGATCGGGCGGAAGGCGATCGGCTTCTACAAGAAGCGCTACTACGCGGCCCAGTACGACAAGACCGAAGAGCACTACGACAACGATCTTTCCACGCACTACGAGACCATCCGTCAGCGCAAGGGACAGATTGAGGTTGCAGCCGAGCATGCCGACCTGCTGCTGAAGGCGGAGTTCTCTGCCGTGACGGAGATGGCGAAGTCGATCATCGCTCGTTACGAGCGGGCTGAGATTGACTCGGTTTACATCGTCTACAACGAGTTCAAGTCGGTGCTGTCGCAGCGCATTGTGGTTGAGAAGCTGCTGCCGATCATCAAGCTGGGCACTCATACGATCGAGAGCTCGGAGGAGATGACGGAAGAGCAGCGGGATGCGGCGGTCAAGGCAGCAGAGGCCGAAGGCATCAGCGTTCATGAGCCGGCTGGCACTGCGATGGACGAGGAAGCGAAGAAGTTTGGGACGGCGGATGTCGATTATATTTTCGATCAATCGCCGGAAGAGCTTTTCCGCCACCTGATGCCGCGGTATGTGACGACGCAGATCTTCCATGCGCTTTTGGAGTCTACGGCTGCGGAACATGCGGCGCGTATGACGGCCACGGATGCTGCGACGAAGAATGCAGGAGATCTGATCGATTCGCTTTCGCTGACCATGAACCGGGTTCGGCAGGCGGCGATTACGAAGGAAATTATTGAGATTGTGAGCGGTGCGGCTGCGCTGTAAGCGACCGAAACGAGAGGATTATGGCTGATAACGTAGGAAAAGTGATATCGATCAGCGGCCCGGCCGTTGATGTCCAGTTCGAAGAGAAGAACATGCCGCCGATCTTCCAGGCGCTGCGGATCACGGGTGAGGGCTTTAAGACGCCGAATCCCGTGAACGTGGTGGTTGAGGTTCAGCAGCACCTTGGCGAAGGCCGCGTGCGCTGCATCGCAATGGTTGCGACCGAGGGCATGGTTCGCGGAATGAACGCGCATGACACGGGCAACGGCATCATGGTGCCGGTGGGCCGCGAGACGCTTGGGCGAGTGCTTAACGTGCTCGGTGAGCCTGTGGATGAGCTTGGCCCGGTGAACGCAAAGGTTCACATGCCGATCCACCGCCAGGCTCCCGCGTTCGACGAGCAGTCGACGTCCGAGGAGATGTTCGAGACGGGCATCAAGGTCATCGACCTGATCCAGCCGTTCTTGAAGGGCGGCAAGATCGGCCTGTTCGGCGGCGCCGGCGTGGGCAAGACGGTCGTCATTCAGGAGTTGATCAATAACGTTGCGCAGCAGCATGGCGGCTTCTCGGTTTTCGCGGGAGTCGGTGAGCGTACGCGTGAGGGTAACGATCTCTGGCATGAGTTCCAGGAGTCGGGCGTTATCGATATCAACGACTTCAACAAGAGCAAAGCGGCCTTGATTTATGGGCAGATGACCGAGCCCCCAGGGGCGCGTCTGCGCGTGGCGCTGACCGGCCTGACCGTCGCCGAGTACTTCCGCGACGAAGAGGGTGCGGATACGCTGCTGTTCATCGACAACATCTTCCGGTTCACGCAGGCGGGTTCCGAGGTTTCGACACTGCTTGGGCGTATGCCTTCGGCCGTGGGTTATCAGCCGAATCTCGCGACCGAGATGGGTGAGCTTCAGGAGCGCATCACCTCGACGAAGAAGGGTTCGATCACGTCCGTGCAGGCTGTGTACGTGCCCGCCGACGACTTGACCGATCCGGCTCCGGCGACGACGTTTGCCCACCTGGATGCTACAACTGTGCTTTCGCGTCCGCTTTCGGAGCTGGGTATCTATCCGGCTGTCGATCCGCTGGCTTCCACCTCGCGTATTCTTTCGCCGCGGGTTGTGGGTCAGGAGCACTATGACGTGGCGCAGGGTGTGAAGCGGATTCTGCAGCGTTATAAGGATCTGCAGGACATTATCGCGATTCTGGGTATCGATGAGCTGTCGGAAGAGGACAAGATCACCGTGGCCCGTGCGCGTAAGGTTCAGCGCTTCCTTTCGCAGCCGTTCCATGTGGCCGAGATCTTTACCGGTATCCCCGGCGCTTATGTGAAGGTTGCGGATACGGTGCGGTCATTCAAGGAAATCATTGAAGGCAAGCATGACCACATTCCGGAGCAGGCCTTCTATCTGAAGGGCGGCATTGAGGATGTGCAGGCTGCTGCTGAGAAGATGAAGAACGCGTAAACCATGGCAAACACAGGACAAGACGGGAAGTTGGCGGTTCGGCTGGTAACGCCGGACCGCGTGTTGCTCGACGGTTTTGCCGACGCGGTGGAGCTTCCGAGTGCCTCCGGGTACCTGGAGGCGCTGTACGGAGCTGCGCCGTTGCTGGCGGAGCTCGGTGCGGGTGAGGTTCGGCTGCATGGCGGGGATTCCGACGGCAAGGTGTTCTTTGTGGCGTGGGGCTTCGTCGAGGTGCTGCCGGAGCGGGTGACGATTCTGGCGGAGACGGCGTTGAAACCAGAGGAGATCGACCGTGCGGCTGCTGAGGCTGAGCTGAAGCGCGGCGAGACGATGTGGTCCGAGGCCGGGGATGACGGCGCCAAGTACGATGAGGCGAACGAACTCACCCGGAAGGCTGAAGAGGAACTTGCTTCGGCTGACCATCGGTCGCAATAGCACCACAAATTACCACAAACGAACCACAAATTGCTGGTGAATGACCACGTTGAGTTATGGTGAAACCCGCGTTCTACGCGGGTTTTGTCGCGTTTGTGCATGGTAAAAAACGTGTTTGGCCCTTGGCGTGCGTTCATCTCCTGTTAACATATGGCGCTTTTTGGGGGGGAGGAGGCGATGGAAGGTCGGGTTTCGCCCGATGCCCACCCTAACCACGATGAGGCTGCGGTGAGGATGGGGCACACGATACGTTGCCCCATCCGTCGGCGAGGGGCGGCTGCTCTGAACCTTTGAGGATTCGGGGACATCTTATGGGAGATGTTTATGGGGGGTATTTTGAGCAAGCTTTTGGAGCCTTTGAAGGTTGGTGCGTTGACGTTGCCGAATCGTGTGGTGATGGCGCCCTTGACCCGTTTACGGGGGACTGTGGATCATCTGCCTACGGCGATCATGGCGGAGTATTACGCGCAGCGTGCGGGTGCGGGTTTGATTATTTCTGAGGGAACTCCGGTGTCACCGATGGGTGTGGGATATCCGCAGGTTCCGGGGATCTGGTCGAAGGAGCAGACGGAGCTTTGGAAGCCTGTGACGGATGCGGTGCATGAGGCGGGCGGACGGATCTTTGCGCAGATCTGGCATGTGGGGCGGGTCAGCGATCCGCTGTACCTGGGCGGGAAGGTGCCGGTCTCGTCGAGCGCGATTGCGCCGGCCGGGACGGTGACGTTGCTGCGCCCGAAGAAGGAGTTTGGGGTGCCGCGGGCGTTGGCGAACGATGAGATCAAGCATGTGATCGAGGAGTTCCGGCAAGGAACGCAGAATGCCAAGGACGCGGGGTTCGACGGGGTGGAGATCCACGGTGCGAACGGGTATCTGCTGGACCAGTTTCTGCACTCGGGATCGAATGAGCGGGATGATGAATACGGTGGACCGCTGGAGAATCGGGCTCGTCTGCACCTGGAGGTGGCGGAGGCTGCGAGTTCGGTGTTTGGGGCGGATCGGGTGGGGATGCACCTGGCTCCGCGCGGCGACGTCATGAGCATGAGTGACGAAAATCCGCATGAGGCGTTCGTGTACCTGGCGGGTCAGCTTGGAAAGCTTGGGCTGGCGTTCTTGTGTGCGCGGGAGTACTTCGGGGATGACCGCCTGGGGCCGGAGCTGAAGAAGGCTTTTGACGGGGTCTATATCGCCAATGAGAAGTACACGCAGGCGCAGGCGGAGCATGTGATCGAGGCCGGTGAGGCGGATGCTGTGGCGTTTGGGAAGCTGTTTATCTCGAACCCGGATCTGGTTGAGCGCTTTGCTGCGGGGGCGGAGTTGAACGAGCCGGATGTACCTACGTTCTATACGCATGATGCTGCTGGTTATACGGACTATCCGGCGCTGGCTTAAGAACAAAGCAAGGCGTAACGAGGATAAAAGGATAGGAGCGGGATAAGAACCGGCAAAGGCCAATCTATTGGCTTTTGCCGGTTCTTTTCTGTTTGTTCGTTCGAGGAGGCTTGCTCAGGGCTTCGCTTTCGGTTTGGTGGAGGCCGGTCTCTTTGGCGTGGGTGGCGTGGGCGTTGAGGCCGCCTCGGGGAAGAGGACGGCTCCTGTGGTGAGGAGGGTCATGAGGTTTTCCGCGGTTGCCCTGGAGGATTGCTTTCCCTTGTTGGCGCGCCAGATGTCGGCTGCGGCGAGGAGGACCTCAAGGGCGATGCGGGAGGTGAGGATGTTGGCGGGGTCGTCAGGCGCGGTGTTGGTGGCCTGGGCGAGGAGGCGGGCTAGTTCACGCTGCTGCTCTCCGAGGTAGTCCCAGAGATGGGCGCGGGCGGCGGGCGACTGGCCGAGGATGGAGCGGACGAGGAGAGCGTGTTTGGGCTCTTTGTCTTCAATGGCGAGGACGGCGAAGATGGCTTCGGCGAGGGCGCGTTCTACGGGGAGATCTTTCAGGCTGAGGGCGAAGACCTCCGAGAAGCGGGCGGTGTTGCCCATGAAGCTGGCGAGGACGATGGAGTCCTTGGTGGGGTAGTAGCGGTAGAGGGTGGAGGGGCTGACGTCAGCGGCCTCCGCGATGGACTCCATGGTGGTGGGTTCGAAGCCGTTGCGGCTGAAGAGCGTCATGGCTTCTGCGACGATGCGGTCGCGGCTGCGCTGTGCCTTTTTTTCCCTGAGACCCATGAGGGGATTCTATCTCAAGAAAAAGAATGAATCTATTATTTGGTGGTAACTGTCAAAATGATGTGACATTCATAATCTGGATTTTAAGAAAGGTTTTACCATGATGCGTTCTATGAAAAGCGTACTTCGTTCTTCGGCTTTAGCGGCTTTGGTTTTGATGTTGTCGGGATCGACGGTTCATGCGGAGGTGGGCGGTGCCGAGGCGCGGGAGGCGGGTGCGATCCGCGAGGTGAAGGCGGTTTATGGTCTGCCGGGGATTGCAGCGAATGCAGACGGAGTGCTTTCGTTCAGCTTGCGGACGATGCGGTTTACGACGGATCAAGGGTCGTATGAGATTGAGCGGCAGAGGATTGTCGGGGTCTCGGATGGGGACGAGCGGGTGGAGAGCTTTGGGACCAAGGGCAGGGTGGTGCGCATGCTGATTCCTTATGGCGGCGGCTTTGCGGTGGCTGCGGTGGCGCACAAGAAGGTAGGGCTGCTGACGATCGAGTTTACGGATGCGGCCGGGGATTATCACGGGGCTGTGTTTGTGCTGAACACCGATGACATGGGGACGGCGCTGGGGCAGTTGGATGTTCATCCGCCGTCGCTGTATGCGCCTGCGCTGGCGCCGGTTGCGTGCCCTGCGAGCAAGGTGCGAGCCGATACGGTTCGGGTGGAGGAGATTGGGGCGGAGCTGCAGTCGGATTTTCCGGCTGAGGATCGGGTGCTGCTGTACGAGCACCTGGTGGAGCGGCTGAAGAGCGAGAAGAGCATTGAGGCGGTCTATCGGGCGGGCGGAACGAGGACGGCGGGCGAGTGCGCGGAGTTCACGGTGACGGTGCGGGCAGAGGCGTTCAAGAAGGGCGACCAGGCAGTGCGCGCGTCGCTGGGACCGCTGGGACACTTTGTGGGGACGACGAAGTTGAACTATCACCTGACGGTGAGGACACAGGATGGGACAGCGATCGTGGATCAGGAGATGAAGAAGTCAGAGGGGTCCGATAGCGATAGCTTGAATGTGACGAAGGCGATCAGCAAGGCGGTGGTGAAGAGTTTGAAGAAGTCTCGGAAGGAGTTGCGGAAGACGCAGATGGCTTAGGGAGGATAAGGGATGAGTGTTAGCTCGATTCCCCGGCCGGTTGGGCGGAAGAACAGGCAGCGGCCAGAACGATGGCGCTGCCTGTCTTGTGTGATTGGTAACTGGTGTGTGTGCTGCGAGTGTTTCTAGTTCCGGTTGCCGAACTGCCAGTTGAGTTTGCCGAAGTAGGAGCGGGCATCGCCAACGAAGCCGCCGGCTCCGTTGGCTGCGGTGAAGTAGCGGGTGTCTGCGAGGTTGCGGACGCCGAAGGCTCCGGTGAGTTTGTGGGTTTTGAAGTTGGCTACGAGGTCCGCGGTGGTGTAGGAGGGGATGGAGTTGGTGTTGAGGAGATCGGCGAACATGCTGCTGCGGTTAGTGAAGCCGCCGGAGAAGGAGAGAGTCTGCTGATGGCTGAAGGGGATGTCGTAGGTGGTCCAGAGGTTGACGATGCGGTTTGGCACGCCCTGAGGGCGGCGGCCGGTGGCTGCAGGGCTAGAGGGGTTGTTGGTGAGCGCGGCGTGCATGCCGGTGCCGTTGGCGTTGAGCTTCCAGTGATGCGTAAGGGAGAGCTCGACTGAGCCTTCACCGCCCTGGGTGAGCTGGTCGTTGAAGACGGGGATGTCGCTGACGAGAGAGAAGACGTTATCGCGTTTGACGTGGAAGGCTGCTGCGGTGATGAGGATGCGGTCGTTGAGTGCGGCGGCCTTGATGCCGGCCTCATACTGGGTGCCGGTTTCAGGGGCCTGAACGCCGTTTTGCGTAGCCTCCGAGTTGAAGTTGACGAGGTTGCTGTGGGCTACGCCGAAGAAGGCGTTTACGCCGGGGAGGACGCGATAGACGGTGCCTACATTCCAGCTAAAGGGTGTGTCGTTGCGGCTGAAGGTGCTGGGTGGCTCGATGAGGACGCCGTTGCCGAGGCTGCGGCCGGGAACGAAGATCTGGGGCGCGAGGGTGGTCTGCCAGAAGTCCTCACGGCCACCGACGCGGAGCTTCCAGCGGGAGGTGAGGTCGATCTGGTCTGTGGCGTAGAGGCCTTCGTAGGTGGCGCGGAGGTCATCGAGGAAGCCGGAGTGGGTTGCGTCGCGGAGGAAGACGAGCGATGCGCGGGAGGTTTCAGGAATGACGGGCGCGAAGATGTTGGCGATGTTCTGCAATGAGGCGGTGGCGCGGTTGTCCGCGATGGACTGGTGCTGGATCTCGACGCCGGTGAGGAGGGTGTGGCGGATGCGGCCGGTGTGGAAGGTGAAGATGGGCTCGGCTTCGTAGTCGAAGTCGTTGACGACGTCGTGCTGGTTGCGGAGTTGGCGTCCGGTGAGGGCAGTGCCGACGACCCCGCCGCCGTCTCCGTTGCGGAGGATGGAGAGGTTTCTGTACATGTACGAGAAGCGGTTGTTGACGGTGAGGAAGGGTGCGGCCTGCCAGACGTCTGATGCGGTGAAGCGGCCGATGGCCTGGTTGCCGAAGCTGAAGGGGGTGGAGTATTTGGTGTCGCGCGGGACGACGGAGATGGGGGTGTGGTTGAGGTAGATGAGGCCGGCGGGGTCGGGGACGGCCTGGAGTTCGCGGCCATCTGCTGCGAGGAGGAGGACGTTGCGGCTTGTGGTGTAGCCGAGGGTGGGGCGGAGTTCGTAGTCGCCGCCGGGGAGGGCTCGGTAGCCGTCCTTGTGCTGGAGGAGGGTGTCGATGCGGTAGTCGAGACCGTGGATGGGGGTGGAGCCGGTGAGATAGGCGCTGCCGGAGTAGAGGCCGAAGGAGCCGGTCTGGAACTGGAGACCGGTGCCGAAGCGGGGCGACGGGGTGTAGTGGACGAGGTTGATGGTGCCGCCGGGAGGTCCGGAGCCGAAGAGGGAGGAGCCGGGGCCTTCGAGGATCTCGACGCGCTCTACGCCGTTGAGGGAGTGGGGGATGCCGTTGCGCTCGTCGCCGTCTGAGAAGCCGTCGTTGTAGATGCGGGCTTCCAGGCCGCGGATCTGGAAGCGGTCTGCAAAGCCGAAGCCGTCGGTTCCGCCCTGGATGACGCCGGGGGCGTTGCGGACGGTGTCGGCGAGGACGAGGTCGCCCTGGGATTCGGAGAGGCGGCTGGTGATGACGGAGATGCTCTGCGGCATATCCTCCAGCATGGTGCCGGTCTTGCCTACGGTGGGGATCTGCTGGAGGGCGTCGGTATCACTCTGGACGGCGACGGAGAAGGAGGCGGACTGGAGGGTGAGGTGAACGGGCCAGTCCAGGATGCCGGTGGCGGAGACGTGGAGGGAGGAGTTCTCGTAACGGGAGAAGTTGGGGGACTCGATGGTGAGGGTGTAGGTTCCGGCGGGGAGGGAGGGGAAGTCATAGCTTCCGCTGGCGTCCGAGGAGACTGTCTTTTCTGGGCCATGGCCGGTGAGGGTGATGTGAGCGCCGGCGAGGGCGGCTCCTGAGGGATCGAGGACTGAGCCGCGGATTTCGGCGGTTTGTGCGACGGCGGCGAGTGGGGCTCGAAGTGCGAGGAATGCAATTGGAACGAGACGTTTGAAACGGGTGCTGCTGCGCATGATCTCTCCATGCCGCGTAATCCGACCGTTGTGGTCCTATTTATATGCGACCAATTCAGTCTGATTTATGCGGTGAGGAGAGATGTCACGGAGATGTCACCAGGTTGTCGCTATTTTGTGGTGGCTGGTGGTCAGGTGAGGCGCTGGAGGCGGGCTATTAGTTTTTCGGCCAGGGGTTCGCCGGATTCTGTCCAGAGGAGGCGGCTGGAGATGTTGCAGTGCTTTTCTACCGAGAGGGTGAAGGCTAATAACATCTCTATGTTTTGCTTGATGTGCTTGGCGGCTTCGGCTTTGGCTTCCTCGTCTTCGAAGGAGAGGATGGGGAGGTCGTTTTCTTCGTCTTCCGGGTCCTCGATGATCCAGGGGGTGTCGAGGCCGAAGTCTACGCGGATGTGGCCGTTCTGCTCGAAGGTGGAGTCGTCGAAGTCCGGGCCGAAGCCGAGGAACTTGACGGTGGTGGGGATGGGCTTCCAGAGGATGTCGAGTTCGGCTCCTTCGATCTCGCCCTGGGGTTGCGGGAGCCAGAGGTTCCACTTCATCTCGAACTCGTAGGCGGTGTCCTCGTGGAGGAGCTCGGTGGCTTCGGCTACGGCGTTCTCGATGATGGAGGCGGAGGTGTCTTCGGATTCTGCGGCGCGTTGGTCGAGGACGAACTGGCGCTGATAGATGGGGGCTTCGTTGAAGCTGACGGGATAGGCGGCGGAGGCGGAGACGCGCGGGATGCCGGAGATTCGGGCGAACTGGCGGAGGACCGAGACCATGGTGGCAGGGAGCGAGTCGAAACGGAAGTTGGGGAAGAAGAGGGAGAGGTAGAGCTGGTCAGCCATAAGTACAGTTTAGATGCAGGGGTGGGGTAGTGGTGATTCAGTGGTGGGGCAGTCAAAGCCGCGGATGAGATGATTGTGGGGTATGAGATTTACGCTGGGAAAGTTGCGGGTGGTGGTGGTCGCGGGGGCGGTGCTGCTGGTGGCGGTGGTGGCGGGGTTTGTCTGGTATGGGCAGCACTCGGCGCGGCAGTGGTTTAAGAGGCTCCCGAAGCAGCTTGGGGTGGATATCAAGCAGGAGACGAATGGGTTTACGTACTCGCAGAGTGTGAAGGGGAAGACCGTGTTTACGGTTCATGCGAGTAAGGAGGTCGAGCATAGCAACGGAAAGATTACGTTGCATGACGCGGGAATCATCCTGTATGGGCGGCAGGATGGGAAGGCGGACCGGATTCATGGGGCGCAGTTCGAGTTCGACCGGCCGAGTGGGGTGATGACGGCGGTGGGGGATGTGTATATCGACCTGGCGGCTCCGGCGGGGAAGGCGGGGGTGGGTTCAGGCAAGGATGATGAGAGCAAGTTGATTCATGTGAAGACGAGTGGGCTGGTGTTCAACCAGAAGACTAGGGTGGCGGCTACGGATGAGGGGATCGAGTTTGCGGCGGAGGGGCTGAAAGGGACTGCTGTGGGGGCGGATTACGACTCGGGGAGTGGGGTGGTGGTGCTGCGGTCGCAGGTGCATGTGACGGGGGTGCGGGATGGGCGGCCAGTGGACCTGGTGGCCTCGCACGCGGTGATGGATCGGACGGGGAATGTGGCGAACCTGACGGACGCGAAGTATGTCTCAAACGGGGAGAGTGTGTCGGGGGATCGGGCGGTGGTGCGGATGGGGGCGGACTCGCAGCCGGAGAGGCTGGAGGCGCAGGGGCATGTGGTGCTCGCAGGGGCGGGGCGAGGGACGATGACGGGGGACAAGCTGGATGTGGGGCTGAATGCGGCGGGGCAGCCTAAGGATGCTCATCTTTGGGGTGGGGTTCAGTACAAGGATGTGACGGCGGTGAAGAATGCTACGGGGGCGGCGCAGGATGTGAGGGTGAGCTTTGATGGGGCGGGGCGGCCTACTCATGCTCTGGTGACTGGTGGGGTGAGGATGGATGAGGCGGCGGGGACGGGGACTCGGTCACTGAAGGCGGAGCGGGTGGAGATGGCGCTGACGGAGGTGGTGAAGGGGCGGGTGGAGGTGAAGGAGACTACGGCTACCGGTGGGGCAGTATTGCGGATGGCGGATGCGGGGGCGAAGGGGCGGTCGGCTACGGATCTGAGTGGGGATACGCTGACAGCTCGGTTTGCGGCTGATGGGAAGAAGGAACGGATTACCGGGCTGAATGGGGTGGGGCATACGGTGGTCCACCAGGTTGGGGTGAAGGGTGCGGAGGAGACGAGCTCTGGCGATACGCTGGAGATTTCATTCAAGCCGGGAGTCAAGGCTGGGGCGGAGGAGATACAGCGGGCGGTGCAGCGGGGGAGTGTGAAGACTGTCAGGAGTGCTCCGGGGAAGACGGCTGGGAGTGCGGTGCGGGTGGAACATGCTTCGGCTGATACGGCGGTGTTTGATGGTGATGCGAATAAGCTGACGATGACGGGTGGGGTGCAGGTCTCAGATGCGACGAGTGTTGTGCTGGCGGATACGGTGGGGATGGATCGGGGGACGGGAGACTCGACTGCGGACGGGAATGTAAGGGTGAGCTACATGGCGGAGGATGGCAAGGGTGAGCCGGTGCATGTGACCTCTGCCCGGGCGGTGGAGAAACATTCGGCGGGGACGGCGGAGTTCTTTGGGGGGGCGGGTAAGGATGCTCGGATGTGGCAGGGGGGATCTCAGGTGGAGGCTCCGGTGCTGTTGCTGGAGGATGTGAAGGAGGCTGGGGTCGAGAAGAGACGGTTGACCGCGCATGGGGATGTGGCGGGGGAAGTTCCGGTCGTGCGGGCGGTGCTGGTGAGTGAGAAGCCGGCTACAGGGGCGAAGGCGAAGAGCGATGGCGGGGCGGTGCGGATCTCTGGGCACGAGATGGTTTATACGGAGGGTGCGAGGACGGTGGTGTTTCGCGGGCGGGTGAAGGTCGAGGATCGGGATGGGACGATGAATGCTCAGGAGGCTACGGCGTTTCTGGCGGAGAAGGCTGCCGGTGCTGCTGCTGCGAAGACGCCAGGGGTGGGTGGATTTCCGGCGGGGCGGGTGGAGCGGATGGTCGCTGCGGGGGCTGTGCAGGTGGAGCAGCCGGGGCGGAAGGCTACCGGGGAGCAGCTTGTTTATACGGCTGCCGATCAGACGTTCGTGATGACGGGCGGGAAGGGCGTGCCGCCGAAGATGGTGGATGAGGAGAAGGGTACGATTACAGGAGCTACGCTGCGGTTCAGGAGCGGGGATAAGAGTGTGATGATCTCGGGTGGGGATGCTTCTACGGGTGCTCAGCGGGTGCACGGGGAGAGCAAGGTGAAGCAGTGATTTTGCGGGTTGACAGTTGAGTTCCCACTCATCGCGATGAAGCTTTGCGATGAATGGGGCACGGATGGATTTTGGTTGGTCTAAGTTTGTGAGGCTGTTGCGATGCGGGTTTTGAGTACGGAAGAGATTGGGAAGAGCTACGGCGGGCGCGAGGTGGTGCGGGGGGTGAGCCTTTCGATCTCGCAGGGCGAGGTGGTGGGGCTGCTGGGGCCGAATGGCGCGGGGAAGACGACGAGCTTCTACATGATCGTGGGGCTGGTGAGGCCGGATGCGGGAAGGGTGCTCGCGGATGGGGTGGATATTACGCGACTGCCGATGTATCTGCGGGCGAGGCAGCACAGGATCAGCTATCTGCCGCAGGAGCCGAGTGTGTTTCGGAAGCTGACGGTGGAGGAGAACATCCTGGCGGTGCTGGAGGTTCAGAACCTGAGCTGGGAGCTGCGGCGGACGCGGACGGAGCGGCTGATCGAGCAGTTGAATCTGGGTCATGTGAGGAAGACCAGGGGGTATGCGTTGAGTGGGGGGGAACGGCGGCGAGTGGAGATCGCTCGGTGCCTGTGTATTGAACCGGCGTTTATTTTGCTGGATGAGCCGTTCGCGGGTATCGACCCGATTGCGGTGCTGGATCTGCAGGAGATCATCTTCGGGCTGAAGGCGAGCGGGATTGGGGTGCTGATTACGGATCACCAGGTGAAAGAGACGCTGAGTGTGACGGACAGGGCTTACATCATCAACGAAGGGAAGATCTTTGCGACGGGGACTCCGGGGGAGCTAGGGCGGAATCCTGAGGTGAGACGGGTTTATCTGGGGGATAAGTTTTCGATGGACTAGTAGGACAGTGGCGGGGTAGTGGATGGGCAGTGGCGAGGTAGTGGAGGGGCAGAAAAAGCGTAGAGAGTGCTACAACTTTTGGGTTAGTGATTTCTAAGGTTTGGGCTTTGTTTTCGCGGGTTTTGCGGGCTGCACGAAGCTTCAGAGAAGTGTAGACTGAGGCCAACGCCGGACTGGAGGTTGAATTGCTCAGGGCCGGTTGAGAGAGGCGCACGCTTGTACCTGCAACCGAAGCTGAATCTGAGAGTGTCGCAACGGCAGGTGCTGACGCCTGGCCTGGTTCAGATGGTCAGTGTGCTGGCGCTGAACAAGCTCGAGCTGAAGGACATGATCAACTCCGAGATGGTGGAGAATCCGGTTCTCGAGGAGCTTGAGGAGTCCGCGGCGTCGCTGGATGAGCGGACGGGGATTGAAGGGGATCGGGAGCGTTCTGCCGAGGCGGTGGCCGACGAGAAGGTTCGTGAGGAGAAAGATCCCTTCGACGAGATCGACTTTGGGAGCTACTTTCAGGACTATCTGGACCCGGGATACAAGACGGCTTCAAATTTTGAGGAGTTCGACAAGCCTTCGTTTGAGCACTTTTTATCGCAGCCGAGTACGCTGAGCGATCATTTGCTGTGGCAGTTGGGGTCTCTGACGCTGAAGCCGGATGTGCGGGGCGCGGCGGAGCTGATCGTTGGGAACCTGGATATGAACGGGTACCTGACGGCGAGCGAAGAGGAGCTTGCGGAGGCGCTGGGTGAGGCGCTGCGGGCGCAGGTGTTGCCGGAGCCGATTCCGTTCGATCGGCACAGGGTCAAGGGTGGGGTTCTGGTGGAAGAGGCTGTGGAGCCTGGGGTGGTGCAGGCTCTGGCTGCTGAGGCGGTCGGCGGCCGGGAGTTCAAAGCTGAGCTGAAGGCGGTCAAAACGGCGCTGGAGGTGGTGCATGCGCTCGATCCGGTGGGGGTGGGGGCAAGGGATCTGAGGGAGTGTCTGCTGCTGCAGATCGACGCACAGAAGCATGAGGCGGAGATGATGCTGCGGCGGCGGGCGAAGTATGCGGACCGGGTGAAGCTACGGGCTGAGGCGGAGGATTGGGGTGAGGTGGAGGTCGAGAGCGCGGCTGCGATCGACGAGCGGGGCGGGGATGTGTTTGGGACGGCGCGGCATATTGTGGCGCAGTGCCTGGGGTTGCTGCAGAAGAAGGACATGCGGGAGTTGACGAAGAGCTGCGGCAAGAGCCCCGACGAGGTGCAGGCGGCGGTGGAGTTTATCCGGACGCTGGACCCGAGGCCGGGGCAACGGTACAACGTCAGTGAGACGAGGCTGATTGAGCCGGATGTGGCGTTTGTGAAGCGCGACGATGTGTACGTGGTCGTGATGAACGAGGAGGATATGCCGACGCTGCGGCTGAACCAGGGCTATCGGAAGATGCTGAAGCAGAAGCAGACGGAAAAAGAGGTCAAGGACTACGTCAAGGAACGGTACAAGAGTGCGATTCAGTTGCTGCGGAATATCGAGCAGAGGAAGAACACGATTGTGCGGACGTGCGAATCGATTGTGCGGCGGCAGAGCGAGTTTCTGGAGCATGGTGAGAGCTCGCTGAAGCCGATGATGATCAAGGAGGTGGCGGAGGAGATTGGGGTGCATCCTTCTACCGTCAGCAGGGCGGTGGCGAACAAGTATGTGCATACGCAGCAGGGGGTTTATGAGCTGCGGTTCTTCTTCTCCGAAGGCGTGAACGGTCCGGAGGGTGGGGATCTTCCGCTGGTGCTGCTGAAGCGGAAGGTGAAGAAGCTGATTGAGGAAGAAGATCCGCGGAAGCCGCTGACCGATGATCATCTGGCTGCGGAGTTGAAGGCGCAGGGGATCAATGTGACTCGGCGGACGGTGGCGAAGTATAGGGAGGATCTGCAGATTCCCAGTACGCATCAGCGGCGGGTGCGGTGAGAGCAGAGCCTAGAGCCTAGGGCCCAGGGACTGGCAAGCGCTTCGGTTCCTTGATGGGAATTGGGTATGACGTTTGGGATTGGGTGTCGGTTAGTGGGTGGAATTTGCGGCATCCCTGGGTGTAAAGTAGGGCATCCTACGGGATGAGGTGAATGAATGAACGTTGAGTACACCGGAAGAAACACGACGATCTCACCGAAGTGGAAACAGATGGCAGATCAGGAGCTTGGTCGGATCGACAAGCTGCTGGGGCGCAGTGTTGGGGCGCATGTCATCTTTACCGAAGACAAGTACCGTATGTGCGTGGAGGTGACGTTGGTCGCGGCGAATGAAACGCTGGTGGCGACCAACTGTCAGGACACCGACATGCTGGTGGCGCTGCATGATGCGCTGAAGAAGATCGAGTCCCAGGCGATCAAGCACAAGGAACGCCGGATGACGGTGGAGCGGCATGGAAAGCCGGACTCCGCGGAGCCGCTGATCGAACTGGCAGAGGTGCCACAGAGTTCGGCTGCGGCGTAAGAGGGATTCAGGGATGGCTTAGAGGGGCTGGAGATGATCTCCGGCCCCTTTTTGCGTGAGGGAGAGGATGATGCGCTCCTCTGCGAGGAGGACGGCTGCGGCGGTGAAGATGGGGATGAGCTCGCCGAAGAGGCGGACCTCCGCGAAGACGCCGAAGAAGAACATGAAGACGGCCCAGACGGGAGTGATCCAGAGCCAGAGGCGGAGCTCGAGGGGGCGGGTTCTGGAGCGGACAATGAGGAGGATGGGTAGGGTATAGCCAAGGACGGCGAAGAGCTGCGGCCAGACCATGGGCCAGGCGAGGGTGATGAGGTTGGTCTGGATGCGAGGGGCGGATTCTGAGTCGAGGCCGGCGAAGTGGCGGGTGACGAAGAGGTGCCAGGCGATCCAGGCTGCGGCCAGGGGGAGGGTGGTGGCGAGGACCCGGAGGGAAAAGGCTCGGGGCCAGTGGAATTTTTCTTCTGCGACGCAGTTGGAGACTACGAAGAAGTAGAGGAGGAAGAGGGAGGTCTCGCGGTTGAGGGTGGCGATGAGGAAGAGGGCGGCGAAGAGGATGGGATGAGCGCGGCGCTGGATGAGCCAGAGGCCGATGGCGAAGAGGCCGAGGCTGGGGAGGTCGTAGACGTAACGGAAGGCGTGGGTGGTGAGGATGCAGTAGGACGTCGCGACCATGATGAGGAAGAGGGGGTAGACGTAGGGGAGGAGCAGGGCGGTGCGGGAGTAGGTGCGGTAGAGTGAGCGGGCGACGAGGCCGGCGATGAGGGTGAAGAGGAGGTAGATGGGAAGCTCAACCAGGTCTTCCGGGATGACGCCGCGGGGGAGCCAGGTGTTGAGCTGGGTCAGGGTGGCGGCGGCGTGGATGAGGGTGGGGGAGCTATGGGCCCAGCGGAGGGGGAGCTGCATGAGGAGACGGGCCTGGAAGGGCATACGCTCCACGCCCTGCTCATAGCGGGGGAGGCTGAGGACGGAGATGACTTTGTTGATGTAGAACCAGAGGAGATGGAGGGTGGCGAGGAGGAGGACGATACGGAGGGTGAGGGATTCGTAGCGTTGGCGGCGGGAGGGGGTCGGCATCGGAGGATGCTCCGAGGATAACGCGGAGGGATCGTTTGCCTGCGGCAAACGATCCCGGGGTGTTGCGCTATTTGAGGCGGGAGCCCAGGGGCAGGTCATCCGCTCCGGCGAAGGTGGCTAGATGCGGCTTGCCGCCTTCTGTGCTGGCTGCCAGGAGCATGCCGTGGGATTCGAGGCCGCGCATCTTGCGAGGGGCCAGGTTGGTGATGACGACGATGCGGCGGCCGATGAGGTCTTCCGGGGTGTACCACTCGGCTATGCCGGAGAGGATCTGGCGCTTTTCGTAGCCGAGATCGACTTCGAGGCGGAGGAGCTTGTCGGCTTTGGGGATGCGCTCGCAGACGAGGATCTGGGCTACGCGGAGTTCGATCTTGGCGAAGTCGTCGATGGTGATCTGGGGGGAGGCATCGGCTGGTCCGGCAGCAGGGGTAGACCCACTCATTCCGGGATTAGACTCCGGCATGAATGGGGCACTGAAGATTCCGGAGGCGGCTTCTGCGTGAGGTGGGGTGCCGGGGCGCTCGGTGGAGTGGGCGTTGGAGCCGGCTACGGTGGTGGCTTCTCCGAAGGCGCGGGGCGGGGCTCCGGGGTGGGTTGGGTCTTGTGGGGTTTCAGGGGAGGCGTTGAACTTTTCGTCTACAAGCTTAGAGACGGGGGCGTTGGAGACGGGGGCTTTGGATTTTTCTTGTTCCATATCGCTCATGGTTTGGGCTAGTCCTTTGTCGGCTCTTGGGAAGATGGGGGAGAGTGGGCCTAGTTTGGTGCCGGGTTGGAGGCCTCCCCAGGTGAGATTCTTTAGTTCGCCGTTTGCTGCGGCTAGTTCTATGTCTCCCAAGCCTAGTTGGTGCCAGACTTTGGCTGTGGCGTAGGGGAGAATGGGGTGGAGGAGGGCGGTGATGATGCGGATGGATTCTGCGGCGGTGTAGAGGACACTCGCTCGTTTCTCCTGCATCTCGTCGTCGCTAAGTCCGACGATGACCTTCCACGGGGCTTTGGAAGTTAGATCCGAATCAAGCAAGCGGATGAGTTCACTACAAGCTTCCAATGCTTTATTGAAACGGAGTAGCTGTGTGTTTCTTCCGACTGCAAGTGAAAGAGCAACAGCCTCACTTGGAAGCCTAGTGACCCAGGTTCCGCTCGAATTATCGTTAACAAACCGATCAAAGAGTTGGGATTCTTTGACAGATGACTCTAAGACTACTGAGTTGGAAGAGACCCATGATGGCGGAACTACACCGTCGAAGTACTTATGGATCATGTTCAGCGTGCGGCTGACGAGGTTGCCGTAGCCGTTGGCGAGGTCTGCGTTGTAGCGGGTGATGAGGGCCTCGAAGGTGAAGCTGCCGTCCTGGCCGAAGGGGATTTCGCGGAGGAGGAAGTAGCGGAGGACGTCGGCGGCGAAGAGGTCCTGGTCCTGTTTGGTGGGTTCGGGGGGCGGGGTGGGAGAGCCCGGGGCTAAAGCCCCTTCGTTTTCCGTTCCGTTGACGGGGGGCTGAAGCCCCCCTCTAATCCCAAGGGCCAATGCGTCCGAGGTTAGTGCGGCGGGGGGGGGCAGGAGGGTGCCGAAGGCGTCGAGGATGGTTTCGGTGCGGACTATGTTGCCCTTGGATTTGCTCATCTTCGAGTCGTCGAAGAGGAGCCAGCCGTGGGCGGTGACGGCTTTGGGGAGGTCGAGGCCGGCGGCGAGGAGGAAGGCGGGCCAGTAGACGCAGTGGAAACGGATGATCTCTTTGCCTACGAGATGGATGTCGGCGGGCCAGAATTTTTCGAACTGGGTGGTGTCGTCGGAGCCGTAGCCGAGGGCGGTGATGTAGTTGGCGAGGGCATCGAGCCAGACGTAGATGACGTGCTTTTCTTTGGCTTCGGAGGCGGCGGGCTCGGGGACAGGGATGCCCCAGGTGAAGCTGCTGCGGGAGACGGAGAGGTCTTTCAGGGCTCCGGGGAGGTAGAGGATTCCCTTGGCGGACTGTTTGAGATCCGTGGAAACCCAGGTCCCAGAATCGGGACCTGGGGCACCCGATGTATTGCCTCTCAGGAAGCTGAGGACTTCGTTTTTACGGGCTTCTGGGGTGATTTTTAGGGTGTCGGACTCGATGAGGTTGAGGAGGGGGAGCTGGTAGTCGCTGAGGCGGAAGAAGAAGTTTTCTTCGGTGACGGTTTCGGTGGGTTTGCCGTCGGGGCCTATGGTGCCGGGAGGGCCTTCTACGAACATCTCTTCGCCGATGCTGTACTGGCCGGTGTAGGTACTGAGGTAGATCTGGCCCTTGGCGTGGAGGTCTGCGAAGAGCTTCTGAACTCCCTTTTTGTGGGCTTCGTCCGTGGTGCGGATGTACTGGTCGTTGGTGATGCCCATGCGCTTCCAGAGGTCGCGGAAGGAGGCGCTTACCTGGTCCGTAAAGGTCTGCGGCGGAATACCCGCCGCAAGTGCTGAGCGCTCGATTTTTTGGCCGTGCTCGTCTGTGCCGGTGAGGAACCAGGTGGGGGTGCCCTGGGCTCGTGCGCGGCGTGCGAGGACGTCGGCGACGATGGTGGTGTAGGCGTGGCCGATGTGGGGGCGGGCGTTGACGTAATAGATGGGGGTGGTGACGTAGAAGCTACAGGATGGGTCTGGCATGGCGTATGTGCCAGTTTAGCAGGGGATTCTGGTGGTAGTTGGCGTAGAAACAGGCTACGGCAAGAGCAAATGCAGGTGCAAATGCCATTACAGGGCCCTGACGGGTACCGCAATTCTGAGCCGGTCCACTCGATTGGACCTCGGTACATTCGCTTCGCTCAGGATGACGGCATAAAACAAACAATTGCAACGGCAACGGCCCGGGGCTGAAGCCCGAATCTTATTGTGTTCGCTAACGGGGGGCTGAAGCCCCCCTCTCATCCGAACTGCAACCACAGCCACCGAGGGGTTGTCTGTCTTGGCTAGGCGGGGAGGAGGGTGGTGTCTGGGGTTGGGGTGGGTGCGGCGGGGGTTTCTACGTCTTTGAGGGGCTCGGTGGCCTGGGCGGTGCGGGCCATGTTGAGGTGCTGCTCCATGGCGCGTTTGGCGGCGGCGGGGTTGCGAGAGCGGATGGCGCGGTAGATCTCGCGGTGCATTTCGGCTGATTCCTTGAGGTCTACGGCGTGATCGACGGTGATGCGGCGGGTGTCGTAGAGGCTGGCGGTGATGGTCTCCATGAGGGCGGCGAGGATGGGGTTGCCGGCGGCTCGGGAGATGGTGCGGTGGAAGCGCACGTCGTGGATGAGGTACTCCTGCGGGTCGTCCATGAAGGCGTACATCTCGGCGACCTCTTCGGCGAGCTCCGCTATGTGCTCTCCTGTGGCGCGCTCGGCTGCGAGGGCGGCTACGTTGGCCTCGAGGACGAGGCGGGCTTCAAACATCTGCCAGGGGAGGAAGCCGTGAAGTGCGCCCAGGACCGTGAGGGAGGAGGAATCGAGCGCGGGCGGGCCGGAGGAGACGAAGGTTCCGGCTCCGTGACGGGACTTGAGCACGCCCATGGCGGAGAGGAAGCCGATGCCGGCGCGGAGGGAGGAGCGGGAGATCTTGAGCTTGCGGGCGAGCTCGCGTTCTGGCGGGAGTCGGTCTCCAGGCTTGAGCTCGCCTGAGGAGATGAGGTCGCGGACGTGGTCGACGACCTGCATGGTGAGCTGGGAGTGATTGGTTGCGCCGTCTTGAGTTGGTGATTTCACGATATGGATCGGCGCTCCTTTTAGGGCGGTGGAAACAGTTTCTCTATTGCGTTGCTTGTGGAGAGACTGTAGAGATTTGCGTGCCAGCATAGCACGGGGTACGGAGTGTTGGCGATTTGAATCTTTGGCTTAGGCGGAGGTCAGGGCGGGGTCGGCTCCGGCATTGCTGGGTGGGGACGGACGCCGGGGCTGGCCGAGGACGGGTACGAGAAGTTGGAAGATCGCCAGGGAGACGAGATATGCCGAGGCTGCGAGACCGAAGATGAGTAGCGGATGCAGCGAGAAGAAGTGCTTGACGATCCAGGTGAAGGTGGCTCCGCCGGCCGCGCCTACGGCTCCGCCGATACCGACGACGGTGGAGATGGCGGTGGAGGGGAACATGTCGGTGGGGGTGGAGAAGAGGTTGGCGGACCAGCCCTGGTGGGCGGCGGCGGCGAGTGCGATGAGAAGCACGGCGGGCCAGGGGTTGGTGGGGAACATGCTGCCAAGCTGGGGGACGAAGATGATGGGCGTGACGGCGAGGGCGCAGACGAGCAGGGCGAACTTGCGGCCGCTGTTGACGGAGTGTCCGCGCTTCATGCGCCAGCCGGAGAGGCCTCCTCCAGCGATGGAGCCCACGCTGGAGACGGCGTATACGGTGACGATCTCCCAGTAGGCGTGCTTGAGATCGAGGCCGTAGTTCCGGTTGAGGAACTGGGGGAGATAGAAGAGATAGAACCACCAGATGGGGTCTGTGAGGCCTTTGGCGAGGGCGAAGGCGTAGAAGCCTCGCTGGCGGAGGAGGACGGAGTAGGGGAGGGTGGCGGATTCTCCGCGAGCCTGGCTGGCGAAGTCTGCTTCAAGATTGGCCTGGGTCTGGGTGGAGCCGCGACGGAGCTTGTTGTACGGGAAGAGGAGCCAGACGACGAGCCAGATGAGGCCCATGGAGCTGGTGGTGAAGAAGGCTGCTCGCCAGCCGTACTTTGCGGTGACGAAGGCGACGAGCGCGGGTGCGATGAAAGCGCTGACGTTGGAGCCGGAGTTGAAGAGGCCGGTGGCGAGGGCACGCTCTTCCGACGGGAACCATTCCGTGGTGGCCTTGATGGCGGCGGGGAAGTTGCCGGACTCGCCGAGGCCGAGGATGATGCGTGCGAGGCAGAAGCCGACGACGGAGCCTACGAAGCCGTTGGAGAAGGAGGCGAGGGCCCAGATGCCGATGGCGAGGGCGTAGCCGATCTTGGTGCCGACGCGATCGATGACGCGGCCGGCGATGAGGAAGCCGATGCCGTAGGCGATCTGGAAGCAGATGATGACGTTGCCGAAGTTGTTATCGAAGAGGGGCTGGTGGTGGGGGTCCGAGGCGAAGTCCCAGCCCATGAAGGGGATCTTGTGGAGGAGCGGCTCGATGAGCGAGAAGACCGAGCGGTCCATGTAGTTGATGGTGGTGGCGAAGAAGAGGAGGAGGCAGACGAACCAGCGGGCGTTGGCCTGCATGGAGTGTGGGGCTTCTGTGGTAAAGCCATCGCGGGAGAGCGGGGTGGACTTCGTCGACATGGAATGTTGCTCCCGCGGCAGGCTGGGCAGGTTTTGGTCTGACCATTGCTCACGTGGGACCGTTCGGCCCAGGCAGATTTTTTTATTGCTTAATTGAATCTGGATGAGGATAGCGGGTGAGTGGCTATGACTGTCAAGGGTGAATGGGCTTGGGCGGGCGTTGATTCCGGTTGACGAGGGTCTTGCTGGCGGCTGAGAATGGCTTCGTTCATGATGATTGGGAGAATTGGTTGGTCCAAAGTTGACCGCACTGGGGCATAGGCCGGGAGGACATTCCGGCAGGGAACGAGGGCTGCTGGTGATGATCTGAAGGGTAGAGTGAGTGGTTGGGCCAATTTTGTTGCTTGATGGGCGTCGCAGATCGACAGGAGGCGGGATGAAGGTTGGAGTTGTGGCGTTGATGATGGGGTTCACCCTGGGCGGATGGGGGCAGGGGCTGAAGACGATTACGGTGGGGCCGGCGGGGTCCAGGGCTGACTTTGCGACGGTGCAGGAGGCGGTGACTGCGGCTCCGGAGACTGGGGCGGTGATTCGGATTCGGCCGGGGATCTACCGGGAGGTGGTGCATGTGGACAAGGCGAATATCCAGATGCGCGGGGAGACGAAGGACGCCTCGACCGTGGTGATCGTGGACGATATGGGAGATCCGAAGACGTGTGGGACGTTTTGTTCCCCGACGATGTTTGTGACAGGGGATGGGTTTGTGGCTTCCAATCTGACGATCTCCAACGACCTGAGCAAGACGGGGAAGCCGAGGACGCAGGGGGTGGCGCTTTCGATCACGGGGGATCGGGCGGTGCTGCGGAATGTTCGGCTGCTGGGGGCGCAGGATACTTTGTATGCGGCGAGCAGGAAGTGTGCGGCTGGGGCGGAGTGCAAGGCGTCGCGACAGTACTACGACCATTGCTATATCGAAGGGGAGGTGGACTTCATCTTCGGGAATGCGAAGGCGGTGTTTCATGACTGCGAGATCCATAGCGTGGTGCATGAGGCGGGTGGATATCTGACGGCACAGTCGAGGAACTCGGTGGCGGAGGACTCGGGATATGTGTTCGATCATTGCCGGGTGACTGCGGAGCCGGGGGTGTCGAAGGTGTACCTGGGACGGCCGTGGCGGGATTATGCGACGGTGACGTTTCTGAATACGGAGTTGAGGGCGCATATCGCTCCGGCGGGCTGGTCTGAGTGGCATCAGGGTGAGACGGATCGGCTGAAGACGGCCTCTTATGCGGAGTATCGGTCTACTGGTCCGGGAGCGAATGTGGCGGAGCGGGAGCCGCTTTCCAAACAGCTTACGGCGGATGAGGCGAAGGGATATGAGGTGAAGAAGTATCTGGCCGGGAGCGATGGGTGGGATGCCGCGGCGGTGAAATGACGAGCGGTGGCGATATGATCGTCGACGTATGAGTGATGCGATCAGGCTGGATCATGTTGGGGTTGCGGTGCGGAGTATTGCCGCTGCGCGCGGGTTTTATGAGCTGATGGGATTTGAGGTTGGGGCGGCTGAGGAGATTGCTCACGAGGCGGTGCGGGTGGCGATGGTGCCGATGGACGGGAGCAGGGTGGAGTTGATTGAGGCTACGGCGGAGGATTCCGTGATCGGGCGGTTTGTGGCGCGGCGTGGTGAGGGGGTGCATCACCTGGCGGTGAGGGTGGATGGGGTGGATGCGGAGTTCGAGAGGCTGCGCGCGGCTGGGGTGCGGATGGCGAGTGAGAACGTCAAGGTGGGGGCTGGGGGGCATCGGTATTTTTTTGTTCATCCGGAGAGCACGGGTGGGGTTTTGATGGAAGTGGTGGGGGAGTGATGGCTTATCTGTTGATGAATACGTGTGGGCTTGAGGGGGTTGTGGCCCTGGCTGCGGATGGGGTGATGCGGGTGGAGGTGCTGCCGGGACGTGGGACGTCCGAGCACCTGATGCCTGCGGTGCGACGGGTGCTGGAGGGGTTCAAGGTAGGGGAGTTGGCGGGGGTTGGGGTGGTGGTTGGGCCGGGGTCGTTTACCGGGGTGAGGGTGGGGCTGAGTGCGGCCAAGGGGCTCTGTGAGGCTGGCGCGGTGGGGATGGTGGCGATGTCTCGGCTGGCGCTGGTGGCTGCTGCTTTGGGGGAGGCTGAGGGGGATGTGGTGGCGCTGCTCGATGGTGGGCGTGGGGAGTTTTATTGTGGGGTGTATCGCGGGGGGGAGCGGGTTTGGGAGAGGCTGATTCTGCGCGAAGAGGCTGACAGGCTGGTTGCGGAGGGGGTGGCGGTGACGTGCGAGGCTCGGGTGGCGGAGGTGCTGGGCGAGCGGGTGAGGCTGGTGCGAGAGGCCGGGGCGGAGGAGATGCTGGCTATGGTGGTTGCGAGGGGCAAGGCGGGGGACTGGAGCGATGTGGCTGCCGTTGATGCGAACTACCTGCGGCGGACGGATGCGGAGATCCTGGTGCATGGGCGGTGATGATTCGAGTTGGGACCGAGGGGGATCTGGAGGCGATCGTCCGTTTGGAGAGGGAGATTACGACGGCTCCGCATTGGGGGATTGGGGAGTATGAGGGGATCGTCCGCGGGGATGGGGTGAGGCGGTGTTTGTATGTGGCGGATGCGGGGGGCGTTGTGGGGTTTGCGGTGGGGAAGGTGGTGGTGGATGAGGGAGAGGTCGAGAGCATTGCGGTGAGAGAGACTTCGCGGGGATGTGGGGTGGGGGGTAGGCTGCTGACGGAGGTGTTGGAGTGGTGTCGAGAGGCTGGGGCTGGGGTGGTCGATCTGGAGGTGAGGGCTGGGAGTGAGGGGGCGGGGAGACTTTACCGGGCTGCCGGGTTTGTGGAGATTGGACGGCGGCGGGGGTATTACAGTGGGCCGGTTGAGGATGCTGTTTTGATGCGGGTCACATTCGATAGGACGCCGGAGGGTTTGGATCGAGGTGGTGGGGCTGATTTTGAGCGAATAGTTTGAACCGGGATGCGCGTTCGCCCGTACTATCGCTCCAAGGAGTGTCCGACTTATGTTCCTTATCACCAGGTTTCGCGTGTGTTTGCTGGCAGCCCTTTTTGTTTCTTTGGCTGGATCGTGCGTTTACGCGCAGACGCCTATCGTGGAAGAACCTGGATATACGCCTACGCTGACGTTTGATGTTGCGACGGTTCGCCTTGCGCCGCCTCCGGACGCGAACTTTCATGTATCCGTCACCAGCCCACCGCATTCGAGCCGTTTCGAGGCTACGAACCTTCCGATGAAGGCCCTTATCCAGATTGCTTATGGCTTTGGAGCGCCGGTTACCGGGGCACCGGAGTGGGTTGCGAACACGTTTTACGTTATACAGGCTCGGTCAGATGAGGCGGCGGACGCACGGCTCGCGAAACTTACGGATAACGAGGTCCGGCTGGAGAAACGGCATGCCATTCGCGAGTTGCTGGCGGAACGGCTGGACTTCAAGACGCATCTTGAGACCCGTCCGAGTTCGATTTATAACCTGGTTACGGCGAAGAGTGGGGTCAAGATGGAGGCCGTGCCTGCGCCTGCGGCTCGCGCCGAGGGTGAGGCAGCGCCTCCGATGGCACCGGCTAACGTTCAGGCGCATGGATCGCAGCATGGACTTGAGTTTGTGGGCTCGAATGCTCCCATGGCGGCCATCTGCGGCGCACTGAGTTCAATGGTGGAGGCTCCCGTTGTCGACAAGACCGGCCTGGCCGGGACGTTCAACTACGTGCTTCAGTTCGGGCGCGACTGGTCCGTGAAGGATCCGGAGAGCTGGCCCTCGATCTTTACCGCGGTTCAGGAACAAATGGGGCTGAAGCTGGAGGCTGTTCACGAGTCTGTGCCCAATCTTGTGGTCGACCACATCTCCAAGCCCACTGAAAACTGATTGCATGTTGGCAAGCTCAGGTTGCCGGTAAATTGGTGGGACTGAACCGTAGTGGTTTCATGGGTTTTGAGCGGGCACATGCAGTGGGCGGAATGACGCTAAGTGTGGCTGGGGCCACGTATAATTGGCAAACTATGGTGCGTGACGGCTTTTTTTATGGACTGGGACTTGCAATTGTTGCGGCGGCTCTTTGGGCTACGACGCACTCGTGGTTTTTGATCGTTCCAGCGGTGATTCTGGCGTGTTTCTTCCTGTGGTTTTTCCGGGACCCGAATCGGACGATTCCGGCTGGTGAAGGCTTGATCGTTTCGCCTGCGGATGGAGTGGTCACCGAGGCTGAGTGGGTGGAGACGACGGCAGGCGGCAAGCTGCGTGTGAGCATCTTCCTGAATGTCTTCGATGTGCATGTCAACCGCTCGCCGATCAGCGGGACGGTGACGGTGGTGGAGCATCGCGCGGGCGGCTATATGAACGCGATGGCTCCGGAGTCCGTGCTGTCGAATGAGCAGACGTTGATTCAAATTGAGGGCGATGGCTACCAGGTTTCGTTCAAGCAGATTGCAGGGCTGCTGGCTCGGCGGATTGTTTGCAATCTTCAGCCGGGGCAGAGGATCGAGCGCGGGCAGCGGATGGGGCTGATCAAGTTCGGCTCGCGCTGCGATGTGCTGATGCCTGCGGAGGCGACGTTGAAGGTGAAGACGGGATCTCGCGTGAAGGGCGGCTCAACCATCCTGGGCGCGATGCCTGCGATTGATTCGACAGCCGCTGTCGATCTGCTTGCGGGGTCCTAATGGCGAATGCCGGCGCTGAAGTGATACAGCAGGAGACGGGTTCGGCGCCGGTGAGACGGCGTCCGAGCCGAGGGATGTATGTGCTGCCGTCTGTATTTACGGCGGGCAATATCGCGCTGGGGTTCTACTCGCTGACGCAGAGCATCCAGGGGACGATGGGCAACAATGCCGGCTTCGATCATGCGGCGTTGTCGATCGGGTTTGCGGTGCTGTTTGACGGTGTGGACGGGCGCGTGGCTCGCATGACGCAGACGACGAGCGACTTCGGCAAGGAACTGGACTCGCTGGCGGACGTGGTGACGTTTGGCGTGGCGCCGGCGGTGCTGGCTTACGTCTGGGGCTGCCGGATGCTGCCGGTCAACGCGATGCCGAAGCTACGGGAGACGGTGCTGGCGCTGGGTGTCGTCGTCTGTTTTCTATTTCTGATCTGCGGGGCCTGTAGGCTGGCGCGGTTCAATATCAGCATTAATCCACAGCCGAAGAATCCTGGCCGTCCGGGGAGTAAGTACTTCGTAGGGATGCCGATTCCGGCGGGTGCGGGTGTGATTGCAGCGGTGATTCACTGCTTTGATGGGAGTCCGATCTACGATCCACGCATCTCTATCGTGTGGCTGCTTTTGATCTGCGGGACTGGCTACCTGATGGTGAGCAGTTGGCGGTTCTGGAGCGGTAAGGAGATTGACGCCGGAAGCCGGAAACCATTTCAGACTGTGGTTTTGCTGGCGCTGGTGATTGCGGCGATCTGGATGTTTTCCGAGATTACGCTGATGATTATTGCGCTGGGTTACCTGGTTTCCGGAGTGGTGGCTCGGCTGGCTTATTCGTGGGGACGTTCAAGACGTAACGCGGGGATTGCTTAGAGGATTGGGACGGAATGGCTGACGGACTGTACAGGATCGGAATTGTTGGGGCGACATCGCTGGTTGGTAAGGAACTGAGCGATGAGTTGCAGGAGTCGTTGCTGGCGGCTTCGGACTTTGTGCTGCTCGATGATGAGGAAGAGGCTACGGGCGTGGTGGCTTCGGTGGGCGATGAGGCTGCGTTTGTGCAGCGAATCGATTCGGGGAGCTTCGACCGGATGGACTTTGTGTTCTTTGCCGGGAATGCGGCTTCCACGCTGAAGCATTGGCCGGCGGCGAAGAAGGCCGGAGTGAGCAGCATCGACCTGACCTACGCGTTGGAGCAGGAGACGGGCGTGCCGGTGCGGGCTCCGTTTGTTGCGGATGCGATGAAGAAGCGGGCTGAAGGTCAGCCTACGCTGGAGACGGCATCGGTGGTCTCTGCGCATCCGGCTGCGGTGATGCTGGCTGCGGTTGCTGCAAGGCTGCAGGCTGGGTTGGCGGTGGAGAGCTTTGCGGCTGTGGTGATGGAGCCGGCTTCACAGTATGGGCGTGAGGCGATGGATGAACTGCATCAGCAGACGGTGAATCTGCTCTCATTCAAGGATCTGCCGAAGGAGCAGTATGACGCGCAGGTCGCGTTCAACCTGCTGCCGAGCCTGGGTGAAGATGCGAAGGTGAAGCTGGCGGAGTCGGAGAACAGGATTCGGCGGCACTATGGGGCGATTGGCGGGCTGCCGACGCTCGAGGTGCAGTTGATCCAGGCCCCGGTGTTCCATGGGTATGTGGCTTCGGTTTTGGTGGAGTTGAAGGCTGAGGCTACGGCTGCGGAGGTGGAGACGGCGCTGATGGGGGAATCGATCGACGTGGTGACGGATGAGTCCGACCCGCCGAGCAACCTGAGCGCGGCCGGGCAGGAAGACATCATGGTTCGGGTGCGTGGGGCTGCTGGTGTCGGGGTGCGGTCCAGGCGATTCTGGCTTTGGATGGCTGTCGACAACCTGAAGCTGACTGCGCTGAATGCGATCAGTTGTGCGAACGAGTTGAGACGGCTGAGGCCTTCAGGGAAGGTTCAGTAGAAGATTCGGATGGGCTGATCAGAGATGATCAGCCCATTTTTCGCTTTAATTTTTATAGCTTCGATCCGCCATCCACGGGGATGGTAGCCCCAGTGATCCAGCGTGCACCGTCCGATGCGATGAAGGTGACGACATCTGCCACGTCGGAGGGTTGGCCGATCCGCTTGAGGGCTTGCATGCCGAGGGCGAGGTTGCGGCCTCCTTCCGTTTTGGTGAAGTTCGACATGTCGGTTTCAATGACGCCGGGCGCGACGCTGTTGACGCGGATACCGCTTGGACCGAGGATGGAAGCCCAGTGTTTGACGAGTGTCTCCAGGGCTCCCTTCGTGGAGGCATAGACGGGAAGGGCGGGTGCGCCGGGCTGGCCTGAGTTGCCCGGGATGGCGTGGGCGACGATGGACGTGATGGCGATGACGCTCGAGCCAGCGGTGAGTTGAGGCAGGAGTTGCTGGAGGACGAAGAATGGGCCGCGAACGTTGGTGGCGAAGAGGTTGTCGAAGTCAGCGATGGTGTGATCTTCGATCTTGGCGGCCTTGGAGATGCCGGCGTTCAGGACGAGGATGTCGAGGGGGGTGGTGAGTTTGGCGCGGACCTGCTCGGCGAGGGATGCTGGTCCGTCCGGTGCGGAGAGGTCGGCTTGCAGGGCGTCGGCCTTGGCACCTGACTGGCGGATCTCTGCGACGAGAGCTTCCGCTTCAGATGCACTGCGACCGTAGTGGATGAGGACGTGTGCGCCTGCTGCTGCGAGTGCGATTGCGGTGGCTTTGCCGATTCCGCGTGATGCTCCTGTGATGAGAGCGACTTTTCCGGTGAGTTCGGGCATGATGCTCCTTTATTTGTAACTTTTTCTGATACTTATGCGGCTGGGTCTGGATTTCAGCGAGTGAGGCTACTTTGCTGCCTTTTCGTAGAAAGGGTAGTCGGTGTAGCCCTTGGCTTCAAAGGTGTAGAAGGTGCTGCGGTCGTAGTCGTTTAGCGGCAGATGGTTGGCGATGCGTTTTGGCAGATCAGGGTTTGAGACGAAGTGGCGTCCGAACGCGACGAGGTCGGCATCGCCGCTCTCGACGATGGCTTCGGCAGTCTCGGGTTCGAAGCCCCCTGCCGCAATGATCTTTCCTTTGAAGATCTTTCTCAATTGCTGAGAGGCGATGGGCTCCTGACCTTCGTCGACGACGATGTTGCCTTTGACTCGCGGCTCGATGATGTGGAGGTAGGCGAGGTCGAAGCGGTTGAGTTGCTCTGCGAGATAGGCGAAGAGCGCGGTGGGATTGCTGTCCGACATGTGATTCCAGGTTCCACCGGGGCCGATGCGAACGGCGGCGCGGTTGGGTCCCCAGACGGAGATCATGGCTTCAACGATCTCCAAGAGGAGCCGGCTGCGGTTTTCGAACGATCCGCCGTATTCATCCGTGCGCTTGTTGCTGACGTCCTGGAGGAACTGGTCCGGGAGATAGCCGTTGGCACCGTGCAGTTCCACGCCATCGAAGCCTGCGGCTTTTGCACGCTCGGCGGCTTTGCGATAGTCCTCTACGATGGCCTTGATCTCAGGGACTTCCAAGGCGCGATGCGGGGAGTGCGTGACCCATCCGTTGGCGGTCGAGACGGTGGGTGCGGGATCAAGCCAGTACTCCGGATCGACTGAGGCAGAGACGGGGATGGCACCTTCCGTTACGAGGGAGTTGGAGGAGCGGCCGGTGTGCCAAAGCTGCGCGAAGATGTGGCCACCCTTGGCGTGGACGGCGTCGACGACCTTCTTCCAGCCTTCTACCTGCTGATCGTTGTAGAGGCCGGGGGCACCGTACCAGCCGCGGCCTGCGATAGAGATGTTGGTGGCTTCGGAGATGATGAAGCCACCGTCCGAGGCTCGCTGGGCGTAGTACTCCGCCATGAGCGCGCCGGGGATGTCTCCGGGTTCGTCCGACCTTGAGCGGGTGAGAGGCGCCATGACAACGCGATGCTTCAGTTGGAACGATGCAAGTTCAATCGGGGTGAAGAGCTTCTGTTTAGCTTCGTTCGACATGACGTTCTCCGGTTTCTTGTGATCCGAAGTTTGGATGAACCGGAGCGATGAACGCTTCTTGTCTGGTAGTCCTTATAGCCTGATGACGCGTAGCTCTTTAGGGGCTTTTGCTTCTTACGCGGAGGCTTTGAGGCGAAGACGGATACCACACGAATCGATATGCGACGGCGTTTCCTCTTCACTCGTCTCCGAAGGGAAACCTGCCTCAGTGAGCCGTTTGGCGGCGAGCTCGAGTTCCTGTTCGGAGGGCAGGATGAGTTCCCAGAAGAGAAGACGGGCGTCGTAAGCGCTGGCGACGGGTGAGCCCGCGGCCCAGACGTTGAGGCCGACGTGATGGTGATAACCGCCTGCTGAGACGAAGAGTGCGCCGGGGTATCGCCAGGTCATGATGTCCATGCCGAGGGCTGCGTGGTAAAAGCTGGAGGCCTGATCAAGATCAGCAATGTATAGGTGGACGTGGCCGATGGTTGTGCCGGAGGGCGCGCCTTTCCAGGGAGCGTCTGTGGCTGCGAGCAGACTGCGAAAATCTACGGAGTTGGTTGCGCTGACGAGTTCTGAGCCTTCATAGATCCACGCGGAGTGAGCGCGGTCTGCGTAGACCTCCACGGAAAGGCCGTCGGGGTCGGCGAGGTAGATGGCCTCACTGTAGAGATGGTCTCCGGCACCGTAGGGGGTGTTCGAGGCGATCAGGTGCTGGACGAAGCTGCCGAGTGCCGCCCGGGTGGGGAGCAGGAAGGCGGTGTGGTACAAGCCGAGGCGGGTTCTGCGGCCGATGGGCTGGACCCCGGGGATGTGCTCCAGTTCGAGGAGTGCGGCGGGACTGCCGGGCACGCCGAGGCGGGCTATCTTCGAGGCCGATTCGAGCGAAGGCAGGAGTGTGAGGCCGATGACGTCGCGATAGAAGGCTACGGAACGCTCGAGGTTGGAGACGGCGAGCCTGACCTTGCCTACGTGGGTTGAGGGGGGCAGGCGATGGGTGGGATGGATGCCGGCGTCGGTTCTGGGGGAGGGGGTTGGTGTCATCGGGATCCTCTTCTGGCGTAGCAACTGTAGATTAGAGTGTTTGAACATTGAGTTGGATTCGCCGAACCCATACGGGCCTTAGTTTGGAAGGCAGTTGAAACAACAGGACTTGAGACGACGTTGAGGTGCATTTGAGGGAAATTTGATGAAGAAAGGCGGGCGGTGACATGGTAGGCTGGGGCCACTCGAAAGACGAGTTTGAGAGCCTCTGCGTATGCGGTTGGGTCTCTCCAGTGGGCCGCTCGGTCGGACTGCTGTGCAAGACATCGATTTCGAGGATGAGCAGCCTGGGTTCAGGCCTGGAGAACATTTATGACAACGAGACGTCATCTTTTAGAAGTCAGCCGCCGGTTGAACCTTGCCTGCTGGCCTGTGCTGTTTCTTGCATCCTCGGGGTTTGCGCAGCAGCCGGCGCATAAGGCACCCGCTGCCACCCCTGCACCCGCTCCTGCCCCGGCTCCGAGGCCAGCACCGGCTCAAACGTCCCACCCGGCACCTCAGCAGACGCATCAGAATGTGCCTGTCGTTCAACCGGCGGTGCGACAGCCGGTTGGGCAGGTTGCTCCTGCGATAAAGCCGGGTGGCCTGAATCAACCTCTTCAGCCGCAACGGAATCTTCCGGTTCAGGCAGTTGGGCAGCCTGCGGGTGCTGCCGGAGTGGGCCAACAACATATGCCGGTTACGACCGGGCAAGGGCAGATGGTGCGGACACCAGGGCAGGGTGCATACACTCTGCCTGCGGCGGGACAACGTGAGCCTGTGACGGCTGGTGGGGCGGTCCGGACGCCGGGCGGAGGAGCGTCTTATGTCGTGCCGGCTGGCAATGGACATGGTTTGCCTGCGATGGGTGAGCACGGGCAGCCGCTTGGTGGGTCGCGGGTCGGTGGGAATGTGCCGGTCGCGATGCATACCCCGGGGATTCCCGCGGGTGTGAGGCCGCAAGCGCTGCGTGGAGGGGGAGCGCAGTACACCGACCAGCGGGGCCGGACCGTGGTGACTAATCCACACGGTCAAGTGACGGAGTTCCGGGATCAGAACCACATTGCGCAGTACGACGGGCGCGGACAGGCGCGGTTCATCCAGGCGACGCATAACGGGATGACGACGACGGTGACGCATGGCTTCGGCGGGCAGAGGACGATCCAGACGCGGTATGCCGATGGGACTCGCGTGGTGAGCTATGGCGCGCACAGCGGGTTTGCGGAGAGGGCAATTGTAGGGCGGCCGGGGTTTGTGGCTCGGACGACGTCGATGGGGGGGATTACGCGGGTGTCGGTGTATCGGTCCTACTCGTATCAGAACCATGCGTATTACCGGTATGTGCCTGCGGTTTACTATCGTCCGGCGTTTTATGGATGGGTGAACTCGCCCTGGCGGCGACCGGTTGTCTATAACTGGGGGCCGCGGCCCTATGGCGGGTACTACGGAGCCTACTTTACTCCGTACCCGAGCTATCCGACTCCTGATCTGTGGCTGACGGACTATGTGCTGAACTACAACCTGCAGCAGGCGTATGCGGCTCGGCAGGATGTGGGGGACGGACCGCAGCAGGGATTCGATGGGCCACCTGATCAGAATTATCAGGATCAGAGTGCGGGTGCGGCGCCGCAGCAACAGCCCTTCGATGATGTAGGGAATGCGCCGGTGGGGCAGCCGGGACCGGCTCCTGAGGGAGTTCCTGTGGCGGCTCAGCAGACTCAGTTGGATCCGACTGTCAAGGCGCTGATCGCGCAGCAGGTGAAGATCGATATCGCGGAGATGCAGACGGCTTCAGCGCAGGCATCTGTCGGGGCCGGGGAGGCTCCGATGCCCCCGGATAGCGCGATGCCGGAGGTGCTGAAGCCGGATCATACGGCCTTTGAGGTGTCGAGCGATACGCAGTTGTATTACGGGGATAACCAGTCCTGCGTGCTTTCGCCGGGGGATGTCCTGTACCGCAAGCCGGACTCCACCGCAGACATTACGGGCGGGGTGGAGGTTACTGTTGTGGGACGGAAGCCGGGGAGTTGCGACGTGAACGTTACGGCGAAGGTCAGCCTGGCTACCCTGCAGGATATGAACAACCAGTTCCAGCAGCAGTTGCAGGGCGGGATGCAGGTCCTGGCGGCTAAGGCTGGGAAGGATTCGATCCCGTCAGCTCCCGACTCGGGGCAGATCATGGTGGCTTCCGGGCAGGCTCCGGCGCAGGATGTGAATTCCATGCTGGCGCAGAACCAGACCAGCGGGCAGCAGGCTGAGACTGAGATTGCAACGGCAGCCACTGGAAATCAATGAGATGAAAACATGACATTTCCCCTGTCTGGCTGACTGTAGACTCTACGGGTGAGTGAAACGATTTCAGGAGTGAAGCGGCGCGGGTCGGGGCGGCCCCCGGCCCGGGAGCTTGAGGCGCATAAGGAAGCGATCCTGGACGCGGCTACGGCGACGTTTCTGGAGCATGGCTACTCGAAGGCGAGTACCGCGGAGATTGCGCGGCGGGCGGGTGCGTCCAAGCAGACGATCTACTCGCTGTATCCGAGCAAGGCGGAGCTGTTTGCGGCGCTGATGCAGCGGCGGTCGGCCAGGCTGATCGATCCGCTTGCGTCCCAGGTTCTGCGCGACGATGCTCCGGTGGAGGAGGTTCTTCGGCGGTTTGCCTTCCAGGTGGTCCGTCTGCTGCTGACGGAGGTCTCGCAGAGACTGCACCGGATCATCATCTCCGAGGCGAAGTCATTTCCTGAGCTGGTGGGGGCGTTTTGGGCGAATGGGCCGGGGTGGGGGAGGGAGACGCTGAAGGTGTACCTGGATGCTCAGGTGGCGGGGGGTGTGTTGGAGGTTGGGAATACCCGGTATGCAGCGAACCAGTTCATTGGCTCGCTGGCGGACGTGATTGTGATGCATTCCATGCTGATGCTGCCGACCCCGCTGGAGGGGGAGAAGGCGATTGGGGATTGGGTTGAGATGGGGGTGAGCGCGTTTCTGCGGGCTTACCGGAAGATGGGTGATTAGGGGGATCGAGGGCTGGACCCCTCCCCCCTGTTTTGATTCAAAGTATTGATTTCATTTTACTTAAGTCTGGACTTCAGGCTCTGGGCCGATCATGGGCCGCACTCGTAAATGAGGCTGCGAGGAGGATCAGGATGGGGAAGAATTCGAGCGTGTAACGGGGCTCTGAGTTGTCGATGGTGAGGAGCAGGGCGGCGCGGAGGAGGATCATGCCGGCCATGGACCAGAGGATGGGGGCGGGGATGGGCCAGTTGGGGAACAGGGTGCGGCGGCGGGTGAAGGCTGCGGCGGCGAGGGCGAAGTAGGCGAGGTTCAGGGCTCCGTAGGCGTAGGAGAAGAGGGTGCTCCTGGGGTGCAGGCGGAACTTCCACCATTCGAGCGGCAGGGGGAGGAAGTCGATGCGGGGGCGGAAGGCCATATTGATAAGGCGGGCGATGGGGAGGGCGAGGTAGAAGCGGATGGGGTTGGACCGGACGCGGGTTGCGGCGAGGGTGGCGAAGCGATCGTCGAGGGATTTGGTGGGGGTGGTGGTGAGGTTGTACTCGGCGTAGAGGGCTTCGGTGGTGGCGTACTGGGTGTTGTTGTCGAAGGCGCGGTTGGGGAGGTCGGCGATCTGGAGGGTGTCGCTGCCGAGGTTCCAGTAGGTGGTTTCGGTGGAGGCGAAGTCGATGGCCCAAGTGCGGTACCAGCGCTGGAAGCCGAGGGTGATGAGTTCGCCGGGGTCAGTGGCGAAGCGGGGGGCGAGTGGCTCGAAGACGTGGAAGGTGCGCTCGTTGCGGATGGTCCAGGGGATGAGGGGGAGGATGGTGAGGAGGGAGGCTATGACTGCCGGGCGCAGGGTGCGGAGGGTGAACTTGCTCGTGGGTTGAGTGCGCCAGGTGATGTAGAGGATGGCGGGGATGATGGCGGCGGCGAGGATGCCTTGCTCCGGGCGGAGGAGGATGGAGTAGGCGAGGGTGGCGGCCAGGAGGTAGAGCCAGGGGTTAAAGGGGCGGTAAGGGCTTTGGGTCTCCGTTACCGCGTGGGGCGCTCCCGACAAAATACTGAGGTTCTGAGCTTCGCTCAGAATGACGACACCTTTTTTTATTGGACTGAATTGACCAAAGATGTAGCTTTGCCAGCGGTGGAGGGCGTAGAAGGCGAGGGCGATGGTGAAGAGGGTGAGGGTTTCGGTGAGGGGGATGGCTACGAAGTTGGCGGTGAAGGGGCAGAGGCAGCCTAGCCACAGGGCGATGAGGCCGGCGCGACGGCTCACGAGGCGGTGTGCCAGGGCGGCGATGAGGCAGCAGGTCGCGAGGTCGATAAGGGTCTGGAGGATGAGGACGGGGAGATAGTGGTCGTAACCGAAGACGAGGAAGCAGAGGGCGAGGAAGGCGGGGTAGCCGGGGAGGCGGATGAGAGTGGGGCGAGGTGGGGCGGGGTGACCGTTGAGGGTCTGGGAGAAGCCGTAGATGCCGTGCTGGAGGGTGTTGCGGGCGAAGTCGCCGTAGAGGAGGGTGTCGTTGGCGACCTGGGCGAAGCGATGGATGAACCAGAGACGGAGGAGCAGGCCGGCGAGGAGGGCGGCGATGGTTAGGAGGAGATAGCGGCGTTTTGTGCCGTCGGTTGCGTCCGAGGTGGTCATCGTCCATGCATCATACGTGGTGCGGCAGGTGGTTTGGACGGAGAACCTTCCCTCAGCGGCTAAGGCCGGTTTCGTTGCCATGCATTACGGCGAGACTAAAGTCCCGCCCCTTCAAAGCGTCCTATTTCAAGCTGTGGTTGCAATGGCAGGAGGTTGCGTTGACTGATGGGCGAGGGGTGCATACGATCAAGCCAGTGAGAACAGCGGCACGTACTTGTATTCATGGATAAACCGGTATTTTATGATCCGCAACGGAAGCGGTGGAAGCGCCTGCGTCGCATCTTCGATGTGCTGGCAGCGTTTGGGCTGTTTTTAGGGATCATCTTTGTCTTCGGTTTATGGCGGATGAAGCCTTTGCCGGAGCTTCGGCTGACGCCGCAGACGCGGAACTATCATGCGCTGGTGACGCCGCCCAAGGCGACGTTGAAGCCGAAGTCTGCCCATCGCAAGACGACGTTGAAGCCGTCCGAGATTCCGCTGAACTCGGGTGAAGGGCTGCGTGCGGCTTATTATGTGGACGATGATGCGGCGAGCTACTCGTCTTTGAAGGAACACATCCGGCAGATCGATCTGCTGTTTCCACAGTGGCTGCATGTGATCTCACCGGATGGTGGGCTGACGGCTTATACGGCTGGGGATAATCGACCGTTTGCGGTGGTGGACAAGAATGGCGCGCATGGGGTGGACCAGGAGAACAAGGTCGCACGCGCGATTCAGTTGAACCACGCAGATATGGAAGTGTTTCCGCTGGTGGATAACTACGACTCCGTGAAGCAGGCTTACTTTCCGGGGCTCGAGGACTTTCTACAGGATGCGGATGCGCGGAACAACTTCGTCCACCAGGTAGATGTGTTTCTGGCGGCGAACTCTGGCTATCGCGGACTGACGCTGGACTTTGAGGATGTGACTCCGTTGGGTCAGCCGGGGTTCAAGGCGCTGATTGCGGCTTTGTATGCGGATTTTCAAGCAAAGAAGCTGAAGCTTTATTTGAATACGCCGATCGAGAATCCGGACTTCGACCTGGCATATATGGCGGCGCACTCCGACGGTCTGCTGCTGATGGACTATGACGAGCACCAGTCGACGACGGAGCCGGGACCGGTGGCGAGCCAGGACTGGTTTACGGATAACCTGGCGCGCGTGATGAAGACGGTGCCGAAGGACAAGATCATCGTCGCGGTGGGCAGTTATGGGTATGACTGGACGACGACGATGCCTGCGGAGGGAGCAGCCGCGAAGAAGGGCAGGAGGGCAACTGCCGCAGCGCCGCTGAAGGTGGTTTCCGCGTCAACGATCAAGACGCAGGATGCTTGGCAGGGAGCCTCTGACGCTGGTGCCGAGGTGGAGTTGGATGGGGACTCGCTGAATCCGCACTTTGCGTATGACGACGACGATGCTCATCTTCAGCACCAGGTCTGGTTTCTGGATGCGGTGACGGTGCTGAATGAGATGCGGGCGGTGCGGTCGTTTGGGCTGCAGACGTTTGCGCTGTGGCGGCTTGGGAGCGAGGACAACTCGCTGTGGAAGATATGGGATACGCCGACGCGGGTTGATCCGTTGAAGGTGTTGACGACGGTCGATCCGGGATACTCCGTGGACACGGAGGGCGATGGGGATATTCTGCGGGTGATCAGGAAGCCGCAGTCCGGGACGCGGGCGTTGACGCTGGACGACGACGACCAGGTGCCGGTGCCTCTGAAGATGGTGACCAAGGAGCAGATGGTCAGCTATCCGCTGCCGTATACGCTGCAGCAGTATGGGTACCAGGCGAAGAAGGTTGCGATCACGTTCGACGATGGACCGGATGCGGAGTGGACGCCGAAGATCCTGGACGTGCTGAAGAAGTACGGGGTAAAGGGCACGTTCTTCATGATCGGCGAGGTGGCGCAGGACAACGTGGGGGTGATGCAGCGGGTTTACCGCGAAGGTCATGAGATTGGGAACCACACGTTTACGCACCCGGATATCAGCGAAATCTCGAACACGTCTGTCGATCTGCAGTTGAAGCTGACGGAGAGGTTGTTCGGATCGAAGCTGGGGGTGCAGCCGCTTTATTTCCGGCCGCCTTACTCGATCGATCAGGAGCCGGATACGAACGACCAGGCTGCGCCGGTGGATCGTATCCAGGGGCTGGGGTATGTGACGATCGGCAACAAGATCGATACGAACGACTGGGATGAGCATCCGCGGAAGTCGCCGCAGGAGATTACGGACTCCGTGCTGCAGCAACTGGCGGATATGGAGGCTCATCCGGATCGGCGTGGGTCGATCATTTTGATGCATGATGGCGGCGGCGACCGGTCTGCCACGGTGGCTGCGCTGCCGATGCTGATCCAAGCGTTACGTGCTCATGGGTATCAGATTGTGCCGGTGTCCGAGTTGATGGGACGGACGCGGGTGGAGGTGATGCCCGCGTTGACATCGAAGCAGAGATGGCAGGCGCGTGCGGACTCCGTGACGTTCTTCTTCTTCAGCTTCTTCAATCACCTTGTCATTTATGTCTTCTATCTCGGCGACATTCTGATGAGTGCGCGGCTGATCATCATTGGGGTGTTTGCGACGATCGACCGTTTCCGGAAGCGGAAGAACTATGCGACTGCGGACTACTGCCCGAAGGTTGCGGTGCTGATTCCGGCTTATAACGAGGAGAAGGTGATCGCGCGGACGATCCGGTCTGTGATGATGTCGAACTACAAGAATCTGCGGATCGTGGTGATCGATGATGGATCGAGCGACAAGACGTATCAGACGGCGATCGATGCTTATCCGGCGGATATTGCTTCAGGACGGTTGGAGGTCATCACCAAGCCGAACGGAGGCAAGGCGGATGCGCTGAACTTTGCGCTGGAGAATATCGATGAAGAGATCTATGTGGGGATCGATGCGGATGGCGTGATTGCGCATGATGCGATCACGAACCTGGTGCCGCATTTTGCGAATCCGAAGATTGGCGCGGTGGCGGGGAATGCGAAGGTTGGGAACCGGGTGAATCTTTGGACCCGGTGGCAGGCGCTGGAGTACATCACGAGCCAGAACTTCGAGCGTCGGGCGCTGGATCTTTTCGACGTGGTGATGGTGGTGCCGGGGGCGATTGGGGCGTGGCGGACGGCTGCTGTGAAGAAGGGTGGCGGATACCACTCGAACACGGTGGCCGAGGATGCCGACCTGACGATGAACCTGCTGGAGCAGGGGTACAGTGTGATCTATGAGGATCGGACGCTGGCGTTTACGGAGGCTCCGGTGAACGCGAACGGGCTGATGCGGCAGAGGTTCCGGTGGTCGTTTGGGATACTGCAGGCGGTGTTCAAGCATCGTGGGGCGATTGCGAAGCATCGGGCGATGGGGCTGTTTGCGCTGCCGAATATCGTGATCTTCCAGATCATGCTGCCGCTGGTTTCGCCGCTGATCGACTTCATGTTTGTGGCTGGGGTGATTCACTACTTCATCGACAAACACTTTCATCCGGATACGACGTCGACGGGGAATATTTATAAGCTGCTGACGTTCTTCCTGGCGTTCCTGGTGATCGACTTTGCGGCTTCCGCGCTGGCGTTCCTGCTGGAGAGGAAGCATCCGGCAAGCAAGGGCGATGGGTGGCTGCTGTTCCATATCTGGATTCAGCGGTTCTCTTACAGGCAGGTGTTCTCGCTGGTGCTGCTGAAGACGATCAAGCGGGCGATCGATGGGAAGTCGTTCAGTTGGGACAAGCTGGAGCGGACGGCAACGATGTCGAAGGCTACAGACAAGATCGTGCAGTAGAGCGGGAGCGGGCGGTAAAATGGTGGGATGAATACTGCTGCTTCCGCTCCTTCGCTCGCCTCTCTTTCGACTTTTGTGAATGAACCGTTTCTGGACTTTGCGGACGCTGATGTGAAGCGGTCGATGGAGGCTGCGCTTGCCGAGGTGAAGGGCGAGCTGGGGCGTGAGTACGATCTGGTGATCGGCGGACAGAGGCTGCGGACGGCGGAGAAGATTACGTCGATCAATCCGGCTCGGCCGGCGCAGGTTGTGGGCGTACACCAGATGGCGGAGGCGGAACATGCGGAACCGGCGGTGAAGGCTGCGCTGAAGGCTTTCGAGACTTGGAGCCGGCTGCCGGTGGCGGAGCGGGTGGAGCTGCTGCTAAAGGTATCGAAGATAATCTCTGAGCGGAAGTATCAGCTTTGCGCGTGGTTGACGTTCGAGGTGGGGAAGAACTGGGCTGAGGCGGATGCGGATGTGGCGGAGTGCATCGACTTCATGGAGTTCTATGCGCGTGAGGCGCTGCGGCTGGATGGATCGACGACGCCGATCCAGTTTCCGGGTGAGAAGAATGTGCTGAAGTATGTGCCGCTGGGGGTGGGTGCGGTGATTCCGCCCTGGAACTTTCCGTTTGCGATCATGGCGGGGATGACGGCGGCGGCGATCGTGACGGGGAATACGGTGGTGCTGAAGCCTTCCGTGGATGCTACGACGATTGCGGCGGTGTTCTTTGGGATTCTGGAAGAGGCCGGGCTGCCGGCGGGTGTGGTGAATTTTTGTCCGGGGGCTGGGCCGGGATTTGGGTCGACCGTGGTGGCGCACCCGCAGACGCGGTTTGTTGCGTTTACGGGGTCGAAGAAGGTTGGGCTGGAGATTCACGAGAGCGCGGCGAAGACGCAGCCGGGGCAGCGGTTCATCAAGCGGACGATCCTGGAGATGGGCGGCAAGGACGCGATCATCGTGGATGGGGATTGCGATATCGATATGGCCGTGGATGGGGTTTTGGCGAGTGCGTTTGGGTTTAGCGGGCAGAAGTGCTCGGCTTGCTCACGGGCGATTGTGGATGCGGAGATCTATGACGTGTTCTGCGACCGGCTGGTGGAGAAGGTGGAGAAGATCAAGCAGGGCGATCCGGCAGAGAACTTCTATGCGGGGCCGGTGATCAGCCCGTTGGCTTATAAGCGGGTGCTGGACTACATCGAGATTGGCAAAGGTGAGGGGCGTCTGCTGACTGGGGGCGAGGCCGTCGCGAACGAAGGCGGGTATTATGTTGCGCCTACGGTGTTTGCGGATGTGCTGCCTACAGCTCGGATTGCGCTGGAGGAGATCTTTGGGCCGGTGCTGGCGGTGATCAAGTACGAGAGCTTCGATGAGGCGCTGGAGATCGCGAACAATACAGAGTATGGATTGACCGGGGCGATCTATTCGGGGTCACGGGAGAAGCTGGAACGGGCTCGCGAGGAGTTCCACGTGGGGAACCTGTATCTGAACCGGAAGTGCACGGGGGCGATGGTTGGAGCGCATCCGTTTGGCGGCTTTAATATGAGCGGCACGGACTCGAAGGCGGGTGGGCCGGATTATCTGTTGCTGTTTACGCAGGGTAAGTCGGTTGCGGAGAAGGTTGGGCATGTGAGCCCAGCGGCGGATTTGCAGGAAGAGGGGATGGGGCTTTAGGGGCGGGGATAGCTTGGGTAAAACAAGCAACTTCAAAAGCCAAGGCCAATACGGAGGTTCTGAGCTTCGCTCAGAATGACGGCATTTTGCGGGGCCACGCTAGCCTAGGCGGATTTCATCTGGATGAGGGTTCCGGCTTTGGCCGCGGCTTCGGCCAGCAGGCGATGGTGGAGGGTGAAGAGGGCCAGCTCCAGGCGGTCTGAGACGCCGGTCTTGTCGTAGATGCTGCGGAGATAGTTCTTGATGACCTGCTCTTTGGTGTTGAGCTGGGTGGCTATGTCCTTGTTCTTGCAGCCCTGGACGATGAGGGCGACGATCTGGAGTTCTTTTGGGGTGAGGCGGTCGCGGACGCGGGCTCCCACGGCGTCGTGGCTGGGCATGGTGGAGACGGCTGAGCGCTCGATGGAGCGCTGGCCCTTGGCGACACGGCGGACGGCTTCGATGAGCTGCGGTCCGGTGACGCTGCGGGAGATGATGCCGCCTAACTGGGCGTAGACAGCCTCCGGGAGGTGGTGGTCTTTGTCCGCGATCAGGATGGCGCGGCTTCCGGCCTCCTGGATGGAGGCGAGGAGGATGGGGAGGTCGAGGGCGAGGCCTGACGAGAAGATGACGATGGAGGCGCGGAAGCTGGCGATGACCGAGGTGAGGCGTGCGGCGTCTTCACACTGGGCGACGATGCGCATGTCCTCCTCCTGGGAGAGGACGCGTGCGGCTCCGGCACGGAAGATGACCTGGTCGTCGGCGAGGATGAGTCGATTCATGGTTGAGGTGTCTCCTTGCAGGGAACGGCCGGCGAATCGATGCCAATGCGATTCCTGCTGCAAAGCGTTCATCGGCGGCGCGGGCTGAGTGCAGGGAGGTGTACGGAATTCAGACAGCAACTTCCGTGGGGCTGGGATCACCCTTTCAGGTATTTTGAAGCCGACTGCCATAGAGGAACATCCAATTTTAGCCGCTCGGAATGTATGCGCGGGTGCGAGATAATGCTGTTCTATGGCAAAGCCAGTTCTTCTTGCGATTGACGATGATGTAAGTGTGCTTGAGGCAGTAGTCCAGGACCTGCGCCGCAAGTACGGGCAGACGTACCGCATTGTGCGTGCGGCCTCTGGCGGCGCGGCACTGGATATCAGTAAACAGTTGAAGGAGCGCGGGGATGTGGTGGCGCTGTTCCTGTCCGATCAGCGGATGCCGGGTATGACCGGGGTGGATCTGCTGCAGGCGGTGATCGAGCTCTATCCGGACGCGAAGCGGGTTCTGCTGACTGCGTATGCGGATACCGAAGCGGCGATCCGGGCGATCAACTCCGCGCGAATCCACTACTACCTGAATAAGCCCTGGGACCCGCCGGAGGAGAAGCTTTATCCGGTACTGGACGACCTGCTCCAGGCTTGGAATCAAGGACATAAGCCCGCTTACGACGGGATTCAACTAGTCTCGGCACGCTGGGGCGTGGGCGATCACGAGGTGCGGAACTTTCTTTCGCGCAACCGCATTCAGTTCAAGTGGTTGAATCCTGATCTGAATCCGGAAGCTATGAGCACGCTTCGGGACCGTGGGCTTGATGAAGGCAAGCTGCCCGTGGTGCTTTTTGGGGATGGCTCATCGCTGGTGCAGCCGACTACAACTGAGATAGCCCAGAAGGTTGGACTGAGGACGCAGGCGCAACAGGAGTACTACGACGTCGTTGTCGTTGGCGCGGGTCCTGCCGGTCTGGCTGCGGGCGTGTATGGCGCGAGCGAAGGGCTGAAGACGCTACTGGTGGAGCCAATGGCGCCGGGCGGACAGGCGGGGTCGAGTTCCAAGATTGAGAACTACCTTGGGTTCCCTGAGGGCGTAAGCGGCGACGAACTGGCCAAGCGGGCTTATATCCAGGCGCAGAGGTTGGGTGCGGAGTTTTTGACGCAGGGCGTGACGAATATCTGCTCGGATAATGGCTACCACATCCTGCGTATGACGGATGGCCGCGAGGTGACTTGCCGGGTATGCCTGATCGCAACGGGCGTTGATTATTGCTGGCTGTGTGTGCCGGGTGAAGAGCGGTTGCGGGGCAAGGGCGTGTTCTACGGGGCGGCGCTGACCGAGACAAATACGTGCGCGAACGAAGAGGTGCATATTGTGGGCGGCGCGAACTCTGCAGGCCAGGCTGCGATGCATTTCTCGAAACATGCGACGAAGGTCAGGATGCTGGTGCGCGGGCCCTCGCTGACGCAGAGCATGTCGAAGTACCTGATCGACCAGATTGCAGCGACGCCGAACATCGTTGTGGAGACGGGGACGGAAGTGATTGGCGTCGAAGGCGATGGGAACCTGGAGCGAGTGAAGCTAATGACTCCCGAGGGTGAGGTGACGCGGGATTGTGTTTCGCTGTTCATCTTCATTGGCGCGGCACCCAAGACGGATTGGCTGCCGAAGGCGGTCGCGCTGGACAACAAGGGATTTATTCTGGCTGGTCCGGATCTGAAGACGAAGAGCAAGGAAGATTCCGTGTGGAAGCTGGAACGCGATCCTTACCTGCTGGAGACGAGTTTGCCGGGCGTGTTTGTGGCCGGCGATGTAAGGCATGGATCGGTGAAGCGCTGTGCTTCCGCGGTCGGTGAAGGTTCGATTGCAATTCAGTTTGTGCACCAGTACCTGGCGACACTTTAGTGAGCGATATGAACAAGCAGATGGAAACTACGGTAGGTACGCTGAGCGCGGAGACGATTGCGAAGCTGCATCGTGCGCCGATTCTTGAGTCGCTAACGGATGAGACGATGCATTGCCTGGATGGGGCGCATACGTTGCTGTTGAAGCCGGACGATGTGTTGATCCGGCAAGGCGAACTTAAGCGTGTTTTCTGGATTTTGCTTGAAGGATCGCTGCGCGTCTCGCAGGCGGGCCCGAAGGGTCATGAGCTTACGGTGCATACGCACGAGGCCGGTGCGGCGTTTGGCGAAGTTTTTTTGCTGGCTAATATCGCGTCAACGTACAGTCTGAGGGCTGTGGATGAGTGCGAGTTGCTGGAGTTGGACGAGGAGCAGTTCTGGGCTCTGATGATGAGCTGCCCACTGGTTCGGCGGGCAATTCTGGGGAATATGGCGCTGCGGCTGCAGAAGATGCAGGGCATGATCTTCCAGCAGGAGAAGATGGCCGCGCTGGGGACGATGGCCGCAGGGTTGATGCATGAGTTGAACAATCCGGGTGCGGCGGCGCGGCGGGCTTCGTCGCAACTGCGCGAGAACCTGACGCGGATGCACCGGTTGACGCAGAAGTGGTCGCGTACCGAACTTACGCAGGAACAGAAGCAGTGCATGTTCGAGCTCCAAGAGTATGCTCTGTCTGCGAAAGAGAAGGTGGCTTTGAACTCTCTGGAGCAAAGCGACGCTGAGGAGAAGCTGGCGGAGTGGATGGAAGAGAATTCGGTTGAGGATGCGTGGAAGATGGCTCCGAGCCTGGTCGCGATGGGAATGCATTCCGAGGACCTGGAGTGCGCCAGGCGTTCGTTTGCCGGGGAAACGTTCCCTGACGCGCTGAACTGGCTGGAGGCGATGGTTTCCAGTATGCGGCTGGTGGGCTCGATCGAGGAGAGCATTGGGCGCGTGTCCGACCTGGTGATGGCGGTTAAGTCTTATGCGTATGAGGGCCGGGGGCAGACGCAGACGATCGATATCAACAAGAGTATCCATGCGACGCTGGTCATGCTGGGACACAAGCTGCGGGAGAAGCAACTTGTGATCGAGAAGAACATGGCTCCTGATCTTCCGATTCTTCAGACGGACTGCCAGGGGCTGAACCAGATCTGGACGAATTTGATCGACAATGCGATCGATGCGTCGTTTGAGCATGGCACGGTGAAGGTGAAGACGTGGGCGGAGCCGGGTGCGGATGGGCAGACCGAGCTTTGCATCCGGATTGAGGATAACGGGAGCGGGATTCCGCTGGAGAGTCAGCCGAAGGTGTTCGACCCGTTCTATACGACGAAAGCGGCAGGTGTGGGGACCGGGCTGGGGCTGGGGATCGTGTACAAGATCGTGGAGCAGTTTGGCGGGAAGATCTGGTTCAGTTCTACGCCGGGCGAGACGGTGTTTCTGGTGAGGCTGCCGAACAAGGCTTAGGCTTTATGATTGGGGTATGTCTGAGACGATTACTCCTTTTCATATCGCCTTTCCTGTCGATGATCTTGACGCTGCGCGGACTTTCTATGGTGAGACCCTGGGCTGTCCCGAGGGGCGCAGCAGCGACGAGTGGATCGACTTCAATTTATTTGGGCATCAGATTGTGGCTCACTATAAGCCGAAGAGTGAGCGCGCTGAGGAGCATCACAATGCGGTGGACGGGCACGCGGTGCCGGTGCCGCACTTTGGTGTGGTGCTGACGATGGGAAAGTGGGAGTCGCTGGCCGAGAGGCTGAAGGCTGCTTCTGTCAAGTTCGAGATTGAACCGTATATCCGGTTCAAGGGCGAAGTTGGGGAGCAGGCTACGATGTTTTTTTATGATCCGGCGGGGAATGCGCTGGAATTCAAGGCTTTTGCGGATATGAGGCAGGTCTTCGCGAAGTAGAACTTAAGTAAGAGAGAAGTTTGAAAGAGAGGGGATTCGGCCGCGAGGCTGGGTTCCCTTTTTGCGTTGTACGGGGGGAGATTGGTGGGCTCTACAACGGGCGTGGACAGGGAACACAACTTTTGGGTCAGTGGTGGCTGAATAGTGCCATTTCAAGCCCCGTTTGTGGCCGTTACCTTCGATTTCGTAACTACTGTTACTACTTTGTACCCGGGGCCGCCCTTTATGTCGTTTGGATCAACCTTTGCTGATATGTCTCGCTCGCACGCTGAAGGAAAGAAGAGCCGTTCCGGGAAGTGTCCCGGTATTCAGATTGAGCACCGCTGTGATGGGGCTGGGGCCTCGTCGAACCCTGCCGATGGAGATGCTATGAGCTTCATGAAAAAAGCTTCGCACTACTTTTTGCTGGCGCTTGTTCTGTGCGCCGGCCTTGTTGTCTCTCCCGCGCAGGCGCAGCAGGTACTGCAGTTTCCCGGTTTGACTCCGGTGGGAACGACTGCCGGATCGCAGGCTGTGACGGTGAATTTCTCCGCGGCGGGCTCGATCAGCTCGATCAAGGTTCGGACGCAGGGCGTCGACGGCTATGACTATACGAATGCCGGTGGTGGGACTTGCTCGACGAGCATGAGCTACTCGGCTGGGCAGACCTGCACGGTGCTGGTTGGATTTACGCCGAAGGCTCCTGGCGAACGCCGCGGTGCGGTCGTGCTGGTGAACTCGAATGGCGGCGTGCTGGGCACGGCGCTGATGGATGGTTTTGCGAGCGGCGCGGTCGGCGTGTTTATCCCGGGTGAAATTACGACGGTGGCTGGGTCGTCGGTGTGGATCTACAACGGCGAGGGTGTGGCGACGCAGTCACCGTTCTTTCTTCCGTTTGGCGTAACACTGGATGCTGCCGGGAATCTGTACATCACGGATACGAGCAACACACGTATCCGCAAGGTGGATGCGGTGACGGGAATGACCTCCACGATTGCCGGCAATGGCACGATCGGCGGGACGGGCGATGGCGGACCGGCGACGAGCGCGACGCTGAGCAGCCCGTCATCGGTTGCGCTGGACGGTGCGGGGAACGTCTTCATCTCCGACACCGGGAACAACGTGATCCGGAAGGTGAACGTGTTTGACGGCACGATCTCCACGATTGCGGGCCAGATGGGCAAGAATGGATATGTGGGCGATGGTGGTCCGGCAAGCTCCGCAAAGCTGAACGGACCGAATGGTCTGGTCTTCGACGCACAGGGGAACTTGTACTTTTGCGATACGAATAACAACGTCGTTCGCCGGATAGACGCCGGAACTGGAGTGATCACGACGTTTGCCGGGAATGGTGTGACGACGGGTGGCTATGGCGATGGTGGTCCTGCAGCTGCGGCGATGCTGAATGCTCCCTGGGGTATCGCGGTCTCCAGCAAAGGGGAGATCTATATTGCAGACCAGGGCAACAGCCTGATCCGCAAGGTGGTGAACGGAACGATCAGCACGGTTGCGGGTACGCATGACGCGGCTGATACCGGGAGCAACCCCCCTGCAATTCACACTCAGTTGAACTCTCCGGCGGGCGTTGTCGTGGATGTGGCGGGAAACCTCTATATTTCGGACTCCGGAAACAACCTGATCCGTAAGGTGAACACAAACACGGGCGTGATCTCAACGATCGGCGGCGGAACGGCGCAGTCCACGACGCAGAATACGAATGACAATGGGCCGGCTACCCAGGGCAGCGTCTATGGACCATACACATTGGCTTTAGACGCACAGGGAAGCCTGTACATTTCTGACGTGTTTGAGAACCGCATCCGCAAGATCAGCAGCAACCTTGCTGTGCTGAAGTTTCCGACCCAGAGAGTCGGGCGCGTATCCGCTCCTCTGCCGCAGATTCTGGAGAACGATGGAAATGCGGATCTGAACATCTCTACCGTTCTGGGCGTGCAGCAGGCCAAGGTGGATGCGGGATCGACGACTTGTGTGATGGGCACTCCTCTGGCGGCTTTGAGCCAGTGTGTGATCGGTGCGGAGTTCGCGCCGACGCAGGTGGGAACGGTGATCGCAGGTACGCTGGATGCTTCGTCCGATGCTTCGAACTCTCCGGCAGAGATATCCCTGCAGGGCCAAGTGCTCGATGTGGATCCTTCCACGGTCACTTTGACGTCCAATACGAACCCAAGCCTGGCGGGGCAGGTCATCACGTTTGTGGCGACGGCGACCAGCGTTGGCACAACGCCTACGGGCGAGATGGACCTCATGGACGGCACCACGCAGGTTGCGACGGGAACGTTGCAGCCGGGCGGAACGATCTCCTTCAACGTCAGCACGCTCGCAGTGGGAACGCACGCGATGACGGCGGTGTACAGCGGAGATTCGAGCAACTCCAATGGCACATCGGCAGTGGTGTCCCAGATTGTGAAGCCGGTGGTTGCGCCGACCGCGACGAGTCTGGGATCGAATATCAATCCTTTGAATGCGGGTGCGACGGTTCAGTTCACCGCCACTGTAACAGTGGTGACGGCGGGGTCGGGCACGGGCGAGATCACGGGGAGTGTGGTGTTCTCCGATGGTGTGAACCAGCTTGGTTCTTCAAACATCGTGAACGGAATGGCCACGCTGAATGTCTCGACGCTTTCAGTGGGGACGCATAATGTGATCGCCACTTATAGCGGGAGCACGAGCTACTCTACGAGCAAGTCAGTTGCTGTGGTGGAGATCGTGCAGACGGCGACGAGCAAGACGGCGCTGAGCACGGCTTCCAATCCTTCTACGGCAGGAGCTGCACTCACCCTGACCGCTACCATTCTTACGACTGGCGGTACGGCGACTGGACCGGTGAGCTTCCTCGACGGAACGACCGTCCTGGGCTCCGCAACGCTGAACAAGCAGGGAGTGGCAACGCTGGTTGTGCCGGGTTCCGCCTGGACCGTAGGGACGCATCCACTCACAGCGAACTACGGGGGCGACTCGTTCGACACGGGCAGCATCTCGCCGGGGGTCTCTCAGATCGTCAACGTTGCCTCTACATCGAGCGTGGTGACGTCTTCTCTCAACCCGGTTGGCCTGGGCGGTTCCGTGACCTTTACGGCAACCGTGACGAGCAACGGCGGTGGTCAGGCAACGGGTACAGTGCAGTTCATGGACGGCACGGCTCTGTTGGGCTCAGGCACGCTGAATGCGGCCGGAGCGACGACGTTCACGACCTCGACTCTGGCGTTGGGCTCGCACCCGATCACAGTGGTTTATGGCGGCGATGCGTATGATAGCGGCTCCAGCTCGGTCAGTATGACTGAGGTGGTGCAGTCCGCGACCATCAACATTGCGTTCGCTACGAGCGGGAACCCGGTCACCTTCGGGACGGCCCTGGTGTTGAATGCCAAGGTTGCGGGTTCGGGCAGCCAGCCTGTGGGCACGGTGATCTTTACTGACGGAGGACTCTCCATCGGTACGGCTACGCTGGATGCGAACGGTGCGGCTACCATCACGACTTCGACGCTTGCGATCGGATCGCATCCGCTGGTTGCAGTTTATGGCGGCGACACGAACCATGCTTCGGTGACCTCAACCGGGATCACGGAGAGCGTGATGCAGGTGACGACGACGGCGCTGAGTGCGAGCACACAGAGCCAGATCGCTGGTCTGCCGGTGCAGTGGACGATCAACGTAGTGGGCGCGAACGCGAAGGCGCTGACGGGTTCGGTGACGATCTCCGACAATGGCACACTGGTGACGACGCTGCCTCTGGATGCTACGGGCGCGGCGAGCTACAGTTCTTCAAGCCTGACGCCTGGACAGCACTCCATGGTCGCGAAGTATAGCGGCGATGCGAACGATCAGGTGAGCGCATCCACGCCTGCTGTGACCACGATCAACACGGCCACGACGACAACCACCTTCACAACCAATGCAAACCCGGTGTTCACGGGCACGCCGATCGTCTTCACCGCAGTGGTGACGGGCAACGGTGGCACTCCGACAGGCAGCGTACAGTTCCTGGATGGAACGACGGTGCTGCAGACGGTGCCGGTGGTGACTGCTAACGGTGCGACGACGGCTTCGATGACGCTGTCGACGCTGGCGGCCGGTATTCATAAACTCTCGGCGAGCTATACCGGCGATACGCTGGATCACTCCAGCGTGTCCTCAACGATCAACGAGCAGATTGCCCAGAAGACGAGCATCACGATCGCTTCCAGTGCGAATCCTTCCTTGCTGACCGACGACGTGAGCTTCACGGTGACGGTGTCGAACGGTGTGACTGGCTCGGTTCCGACCGGGACGGTTACGCTGACAGACGGCGGTACGGCTGTCGGCTCTCTCGCCCTGAATGGCAGCGGTGTGGCAACGTTCACGCTGCAGGCTCCGGCACTGGGCGCGCACACGCTGGTCGCAAGCTACGCGGGTGACAACTCGAACTCGCCTGCTACTACTGCTCCTCTGGTCCAGACTGTAGTGCTGCGGCCTTCGACGAACACCTTCTCAACCTCAACGACGGCTCTGTCTGCTGGACAGTCTGTCACGCTGATCTCCGTGGTGCAGGGCGTAGGGCCCAAGGCTCCGACGGGATCTGTGACCTTCGCAGCGGGCGGGATCGTGCTGGGTACGGCTCCGATCAATGCGACTGGTGTTGCTACGCTTTCGGTCACTCCGATCCAGGCGACATACAAGATCGTGAGCACGTATAGCGGCGACTCGCTCTACGCGCCCTCGGACTCTGCGGCGATCACGGTTGTGGTTGGTCCGACGATCGAGTTCACGATCAACATGACGCCTTCCAGCATGACGATCAAGAGCGGCGATCACGGTACGTTGCAGATCGCCATCACGACGGCAAGCACCTTCACGGATACGCTGGCGCTGGGTTGCGCGGGTCTTCCGACCGCCGCTACCTGCACCTTCTCCCAGAACGAGATCAAGGTGAGCAATGGGTTGGCGACGACGGTGACGGTGATTGTCGATACCGGCAACCCGCTGGGCGCTGGAGCGAATGTGACTGCGAAGAACGAGCATGGCGGGTTCGGTGGAAATGGCGTGCTGGCTTGCATGCTGCCTGCCGGGCTGCTGGCGATGTTCTTTGGACGCAAGAGGATCCGCCGTCCGCTGGGACTGCTGGTGATGATGCTTCTGCTGGGCAGTGTGGCTGGTCTTTCGGGATGCGCAAACAGCTTCTCGATGACGGATACGCCGGCTGGAAGCTACACCTTCCAGATCGTTGGATCGGGTAACGCAACAGGGGCGACACAGGCAGGGACTGTGAAGCTGACGGTGACCCAGTAATGAAGATGACTGCGATCCAATCTAAGCGGATCGCAGGGGGAGTGGGAGCGCTGATGCTGGCGCTCTCCGCCTCCCTCTGCGGAGCACAGGCGGCTTACACGGCGACCGGGCCTGGCACTTATGTATCAGTGGGTGCTACTTTCTCCGGCTTCAATACGGACTATGGCAAGCAGAAGGTTGGCGGCGGAACGTTGTATGTGGATGCCAACCTTTACCGGCGGTTCGGGATTGAGGCTGAGGCTCGCAAGCTGACGCTGAATACGACCGAGGATGTAAAGGAATCGACTTACCTGGTTGGACCCAAGATCTCTTTCCTGCGGCACGGTTATAGGCCGTATGGAAAGCTGCTAGTCGGGCGCGGAGACTTCAACTTTCCGTTCAACTATGCCAAGGGGCAGTACTTTGTGATGGCACCGGGCGGCGGGATCGACTACCGGGTGAAGCATAGCCGGTTGAGCCTGCGGATGATCGACTTCGAGTACCAGGTCTGGCCGCAGTTCACGTTTGGAGCGATCCATCCTTATGGCGTGAGTGCGGGCTTGAGCTTCCAGGTTTACTCGGGTAGTTCGCGGCTGCGGTAGCGCATCAGGCTTGCAAGGATAAGACGATCAGAGTAGAGCGACTGGCAACAGCCAGTTACTCTGCTCTGATTTACTTGTTGCAGGAGTTCCCTTTTATCTCAAAGGGCTTGGTATCGATCTTCTGGTTCAGCCTGATGTTGGTGTAGGTGGCGGTGTGTGTGTCTTTCGTAGGCGCCAGCAAAACCTGCTTCAGGGAGACGTCCCGAGCCAGGTCAAGCCAGAGAGTAAATTTTGTGACGTTGGCTTTGACGCCGGCGTCTTTTGGAGTTAGCTCCAGCTTCTCAACCTTGATGCCGTCAACCGTCTCCTGGCCCAGGTCAACGATGTTCCAGGCGCTGGCAAGGTCTTTGCCGCTGCCCCCGAATCCGAGGGTCAGGTAGGTCTCGATGCTGGAGTTATGAACGGTGTTGTAGCACTTTGAGCCTGGGATATAGTCGCGCAGGGTCCCGTTCTTGTACTCGACGGTGCGAGCGCCCTTGCCGTCGGTCTTGATGCCCATCTGGGAGCCGCTCTTGGCACGCTGGAAATAGACGATGCCGTGCTGGTCGTCGTCGATGTCCTTGATGACGTTGTTGTAGGAGACGTTGTGAACGTCGGCCTGGGCGTTCGAGAACTTGGCGCTGGCGGCGTCGAGCTTCGCGAGAGTTTCGGTGAGATTACCCTGGGCCTGGGCTGCGCCGGCAGCAGTCAGTAACAGAGCGAGGCTGAGAAGAGCTTTGTTCATTGCGTTCCTCGTTAGTGCTTCTGGTTAGACGCTAACGGAGCACCCACGCGTTATACGCAATGATGTCACCGGTGGCGTTGCGGACGGGCTCGTACTTCTCTACTGTGACCTCTCCGGAGACGGGCTCTACGACGCGCAGGATAGCGACGCGGAGCTCGGTGTCGGATTTGGCGTTGCCCAGGTCTTCGGCGCGGACCTGGTAGACGAAGCGGCTGCTGCCGGCGCTGGTGGTGCCGGCCTCTTTGACGAGGACCTCGCTGGAGTGGAGGGCGACGGTTTCTACGGGTTTGTCCTTGAAGTTCATGAGGCGGGGTGCGCCGAACATGAAGATGAGGATGGCGGTGACCATGACGTCGTAGTGCAGGGAGCCGCGGTCATAGGTCCAGAAGACGTAGCTTTTGAGGAGTTTGCCCATTATTTTTTCCAAGGTCCTTGCTGGCGGCCTATGACGGTTTCGCCGTCCATGTACGGGATGAGGACTTCCGGGATGCGGATGGTGCCGTCGGCCTGCTGGTAGTTTTCCAGGATGGCGACGTAGGTGCGGCCCACGGCCAGGCCGGAGCCGTTGAGGGTGTGGAGGAAGTCGGGTTTCTTGGCTGGTTTGCCGTCGACCAGCGGACGGTAGCGGATGTTGGCGCGGCGGGCCTGGAAGGACTCGAAGTTGGAGCAGCTTGAGATCTCGCGGTAGGTGCTTTGACCGGGGAGCCATACCTCCAGGTCGTAGGTTTTGGCAGAGGAGAAGCCCATGTCGCCGGTGCAGAGGAGCATGCGGCGGTAGGGCAGGCCGAGCTGCTCGAGGATGGTCTCGGCGTTGCGGGTCAGGTTCTCGTGCTCGGCCTCTGAGTCCTGGGGGCGAGTGAACTTGACGAGCTCCACCTTCTGGAACTGGTGCTGGCGGATGAGGCCTCGTGTGTCCTTGCCGTGGCTGCCGGCCTCGCTCCGGTAGCAGGAGGTGTAGGCGCAGAAGCTGATGGTGAGGTCTGCCTCGTCGAGGGTCTCGTCGCGGAAGATGTTGGTGAGGGGGACCTCGGCGGTGGGGATGAGCCAGTGGTCGGAGTCCTGATAGTTGCCGGGTTCGTAAGGGCCCTTGTCGTCGCAGTGGAAGAGGTCTTCTGCGAACTTTGGAAGCTGGCCTGTGCCGAAGAGGGACTTGGAGTTCACCATCGCCGGGGGGAGGACCTCTGTGTAGCCGTGCTGGCGGGTGTGGAGGTCCAGCATGAAGTTGGCGAGGGCTCGCTCCAGGCGTGCGCCCTGGCCGAACTGTACGACGAAACGTGCGCCGGTGATCTTGGCGGCGCGCTCGAAGTCGAGGACGCCGAGGGCTTCGCCGAGCTCCCAGTGGGGCTTGGGGGTGAAGTCGAGCGTGGGGATTGTGCCCCAGGTCTTGACCTGCTGGTTCGCGTGCTCGTCTGCTCCTAGCGGGACTGAGTCCGCGGGGAGGTTGGGGACGGTCTGCATCATGTCGCGGAGGCGGGTGTCTGCTTCCGCGGCTGCGACTTCCAGGCCTTCGCCTTCAGCCTTGAGGGCTTTCACGGCGTCCATCTGCGACGTGGCGTCCTGGCCGGACTTCTTCAGGGCCTGGATCTCGTTCGAAAGGCGATTGCGCTCGGCTTTGGTGGTCTCGGAACGGGTGATGGCCTCGCGGCGTGCGGTGTCGATGGCGGCGAAGTTGGCTAGGGCTACGGCGGGGTCGAGACCGCGGGTGCGAAGTTTTTCTTCCACCTGGGCGAGATTGGTACGGACAAAGGCTAGGTCTAGCATCGAGACCATTTTACCGGGGTTGAGGGGGTGCTGGTCCTTGGCGATAGATTAAGGGGATAAGTATTGATAAAAGCGCTCGAGGCAGATTTTTGTCGGGGTGGGGCGAGTGGTGCGGGGAGCGTTTGGATGACGAGCAGAGATTGGACTTGGAACTAATACAATCTGGGAATGGGTGAGGATGCGGCGAAGGTAGGGAAGGTGGCCAAGGGGCCGGATATGCGGGTGACCGTGTGTGGGGTGGAGCTGGCTTCGCCGGTGATTGCGGCTAGTGGGACGTTTGGGTATGGGGTGGAGTTTGAGGAGATTCTTTCGTTTGAGAGGATTGGGGCCTTTGTCACCAAAGGCTTGTCCAGGGAGGCTATGGCGGGGAATCCTACGCCTCGGATTATTGAGACCGCCTCCGGGATGATGAACGCGATTGGGCTCCAGAATATGGGGGTGAAGGCGTTTGTGGAGGGGAAGATGCCTCGGCTGCGGGAGATTGCGGGGGCGGTGGTGATTGCGAATGTGTTTGGATTCACGGTGGAGGATTGCCTGGAGGTGATCCGGGTGCTGAACGATGCGCCGGGGATCTCGCTGTATGAACTGAATGCTTCGTGCCCGAATACGGCGCATGGGGGCATGGTGTTTGGGACCGATCCGACGCTGCTGGGGAATCTGGTGGGGAAGTGCGCGAAGCTGGCTGCGAGGCCGGTGGTGGTGAAGCTTTCGCCGAATGTGACTTCGATTGCGCTGATGGCGAGGACTGCGGCTGGGGCGGGGGCGCAGGGGCTTTCGCTGGTGAATACTTTCTTGTCGATGGCGATCGATCCGGAGACTCGGCGGCCGAGGATTGCGAATGTGACAGCGGGTCTTTCAGGGCCGGGGATCAAGCCGATTGCGGTGAGGATGGTTTATGAGGCGGCGCAGGCGGTTCGGATACCCATATTAGGCATGGGGGGGATTTTGAATGCGAGCGATGCGGTGGAGTTTATGTTGGCGGGGGCGACGGCGGTGCAGGTGGGGACGGCTAGTTATGCCGATCCGAGGGCGGTGGAGAATATTGCGAATGGGTTGCGGCGGTGGTGTGAGAAGCATTCGGTGGGGAAGGTGAGTTCGCTTACGGGTGGGGTGGTGCTGTAAGGGCAAGGGCAATGTCTTGCCCTTGCGGGGCAAAGTGGCGGGGTAAAACGAGCAACGGCCCGGGGCTGAAGCCCCGCATGTTTGTGGCTTGTTGACGGGGGGCTGAAGCCCCCCTCTAATCCGAACCGCAACCGCAACCGCAACCGCAACTGCAACCGCAGCGGCAACCGCATCGGCAACTGCAACCGCAACTGCAACCGCAACCGCAGCGGCAACGGCAACCGCAGCGGCAACGGCAACGGCAACCGCAACCGCAACCGCAACCGCAACCGCAGCTACTGAGATTCTTCGCTGCGCTCAGAATGACCTCGTTGGTTGGTTTGGGTGTGTGTGGAGTGGGGATAGGTTGGGACGGGATTTCCTCGGGTGGGGCGGGTAGGATTGGGGGAGATTATGAGTGAGACTAAGACCCTTCCGCACGAGATCCTTTTTCATATTGCCCAAAACCTTTCTTCCCCGCTGAGCTCCGTCGTGGCTGTGATTTCGCTGCTCGATGAGGGTGGGACTGTGCCGTTTATTGCGCGATACCGCAAGGAAGCGACCGGTGCGCTGGATGAGGTGAAGATCCGGGAGATTGAGGAGAAGCTGGCGTATTTCAGGGATCTTTTGAGCCGGCGGGAGACGGTGCTGAGCTCGATTGCGGAGCAGGGCAAGCTGACCGATGAGCTGAAGGCGAAGATCGAGGGGACGCTGGATAAGGGTGAGCTCGAAGACCTTTATCTGCCGTACAGGCCGAAGCGGCGGACGAAGGCTACGATCGCGAAGGAAAAAGGGCTGGAGCCGCTGGCGGATTATGTCTGGGGGCAGGCGGCGGGGGCTCTTTCCCTGATGGACTTGGCGGGTTCGTTTATAGACGAGGCCAAGGGGGTGGCTTCGATTGTGGAGGCGCTTGAGGGGGCTCGGCATATTGTGGCGGAGCGGATTGCGGAGACGGCGGAGCTGCGCAAGGCGCTCAGAACGCTGCTGCATGATGAAGGCGTGATCGTGAGCCGGAAGGCGATGGATGCCGTCGATGCGCAGGAGAAGTTCAAGATGTACTACGAGTATCGGGAGCCGGTGAAGACGATTCCTTCGCACCGGATGCTCGCGATCCGAAGGGGTGAGGCGGAGAATGTGCTTTATTTCCTGATCGAGATGGATGCGGCGCGGGCGACGGGGATCATGCGGAAGCAGGTGCTGGGGCCGGATGGGGATTGGACGGCGCAACTGGAGCTGGCGATTGAGGATTCCTGGAGCAGGCTGCTGAGCTCTTCGATTCAAGGCGAGCTGAGGCTGGAGCTGAAGAAGCGGTCCGATGTGGATGCGATCCAAGTGTTCCGGGAGAACCTGGGGAATTTGTTGATGGGTGCGCCGGCTGGGCCGATTGCGGTGCTGGGGCTCGATCCGGGGCTGAGGACGGGGTGCAAGGTTGCGGTGGTGGATGAGACGGGCAAGTTCCTGGCGCATGACGTGATCTATCCGCATACGGGGCAGACTGCGAAGTCGAACCAGGTGATGGCGGGTCTGGTGAAGGCGCACAACGTGAGGGCGATTGCGATTGGGAATGGGACGGCTTCGCGGGAGACGGATGCGTTTGTCAGGGACTTTCTGGCGGAGCAGGGGTTGACGGAGATCTTTAAGGTGATGGTGTCGGAGTCGGGGGCTAGTGTGTATTCGGCGAGCGATGTGGCTCGGCAGGAGTTTCCGGAGCTGGACCTGACGGTGCGGGGGGCTATTTCGATTGCGCGGCGGCTGCAAGACCCGCTTTCTGAGCTGGTGAAGGTGGACCCGAAGGCGATTGGGGTGGGGCAGTATCAGCACGATGTGGATCAGCGGCAGTTGCAGCAATCGCTGGAGGCGACGATTGAGAGCTGCGTGAACAAGGTGGGGGTGGATTTGAATACGAGCTCGTGGACGCTGCTGCGGTATGTGGCGGGGATTACGGAACGGACGGCGTTGAATATCGTGCAGTTCCGGGATGAGAATGGGCGGTTCAATTCTCGGGCGCAGTTGAAGAAGGTGCCGGGGGTGGGGGCGAAGACGTTCGAGCAGGCGGCGGGATTTTTGAGGATTCGGGGCGGGGTGCAGCCGCTGGATTCTACGTCCGTCCATCCGGAGAGCTATGCGCTGGTGGAGCAGATTGCGAAGGAGGTGGGCGCGCCGGTGGATCGGATTATTGCTACTCCGGGGCTGCTGGATGGGGTGGATAAATCGAAGCTGGCGGGCGGGAGCTTTACGCTGAACGACATTCTGGAGGAGCTGCGGAAGCCGGGACGCGATCCGCGCGACAAGTTTGTGGCTCCGAGCTTCCATGAGGGGGTGCGGGAGCTGGCGGATGTGCAGCCGGATATGGTGCTCGAGGGGGTGGTGACGAACGTGACGAAGTTTGGGGCGTTTGTGGATATCGGGGTGCATCAGGATGGGCTGGTGCATATTTCGGAGCTGTCGAACCGGTTTTTGAAGGACCCGAACGAGGCTGTGAAGGTTGGGCAGATTGTTAAGGTGAAGGTGATCTCGGCGGATATGGCGTCGAAGCGGATTGCCTTGTCTATGAAGGCTTTGATGAGCGGTGTGGTTCCGGCTGCGCGGGCTCCGCAGGTACGGGGGCAGGAGCGTGGGCGGCCGCAGATGCAGCCGAAGGTTGCGGCTCCGAAGCCACAGACGATGGACGATAAACTGGCGGCGCTTTCTACGCGGTGGAAGGTTCGGTAAGCTGTAAGGGTGAACAACATTGAATGCATTACCGACGCCGTCCATGATCCTGCGATTGACCTGAAGCCTGTTCGCCGGGCACTGCTCTCTGTAACCGATAAGACGGGGCTGGTGGAGTTTGCGCGGGCGCTGGCGGGGCATGGGGTGGAGCTGGTTTCGACCGGCGGGACGTCCAAGGCGCTGCGTGAGGAGGGGCTGACGGTGCGGGATATTTCCGACCTGACCGGCTTTCCGGAGATGCTGGATGGGCGCGTGAAGACGCTGCACCCGAAGGTGCATGGCGGGATTCTGCATATTCGCGGGAACGAAGGACATGTGGCTTCGGTGACCGAGCATGAGATCCAGGCGATCGATATGGTCGTGGTGAATCTGTATGCGTTTGAGAAGACGGCGGCGAAGGTGGGGGTTTCGGCTGCGGAGATTATCGAGAATATCGATATCGGCGGGCCTTCGATGGTGCGGTCGGCGGCGAAGAACTTTGAGGATGTCGCGGTGGTGACGGCGGTGGCGGACTATGCGGGGCTGGCGGAGGAGATGGCGGCGAACGAGGGGCAGCTGGGGCGGGCTACCCGCTGGCGGCTGGCCAAGGCTGCTTTCAGCACGACGGCGGCTTACGATGCGGGGATTGCTACGGCTCTCGAGGCGCTGGTGGTGACGGATAATCCGCATGATGCGGCGGTGTTTGATAAGGAGGCTCTCCCCAAGACGGTGCGGGTGATCGAGCCGCAGAGTGTTGTGCTGCGGTATGGGGAGAATCCGCATCAGTTGGCGGCGCTTTACAGCGATGGGTCCGGGAAGGGCGTTGCTGGGGCGAAGCAGTTGCAGGGTAAGGAGCTTTCTTACAACAACCTGGTGGACCTGGACGCGTGCTGGGAGCTGGTGAGTGAGTTCGATGAGACCGCTGTGGTGATCATCAAGCATACGAATCCGTGCGGGGCTTCTACGGGAGACTCGGTGCTGGATGCTTATACGCGTGCGCTGGCGGCCGATCCGGTGTCTGCGTTTGGCGGGGTGCTGGGGATCAATCGTGAGGTGGATGGAGCTGCGGCGGAGGAGATTGCGAAGCTGTTTGTGGAGGCGATCGTCGCGCCGAGCTTTACTGCCGATGCGTTGGCTCGGTTTGGGGCGAAGAAGAATTTGCGGCTGATTCAGATTGCTCCGGCGGAGACTCCGCGGGTGATCAAGCAGATCTCCGGTGGGTTGCTGGTGCAGACTGCCGACCGGAAGCACATTACGGCGGAGGATTTGAAGACGGTGACGAAGCGTCCGCCTACGCCGGAAGAGCTGCGGGCTCTGCTGTTTTCGTGGTCGATCTGCAAGCATGTGAAGTCGAATGCGATTGTGTATGGCCGGTTTCATGAGGGGCATGGGCAGACGGTCGGGATCGGCGCGGGACAGATGTCGCGTGTGGATGCGGCTCGGTTTGGCGCGATGAAGGCTGTGCTGCCGCTGAGCGGGACGGTTGCGGCTTCGGACGCGTTCTTCCCGTTCCCGGATGGGCTGGAGGTTGTGGCGCAGGCGGGTGCGACGGCGGTGATTCAGCCGGGCGGATCGATGCGGGACAACGAGGTGATCGAGGCGGCGGACCGGCTGGGTCTGGCGATGGTGTTTACGGGGGTCCGGCACTTCCGGCACGGGTGATTCTGGGGGACAAATCATTGGATTCAGGGCGTTTCGTTGTACACTGCCTAGCAATCGTATGTGCTGTGCCGCATCCAATCTGTTGAAAGCATCGTCTAACCCAGAAGACTAGTCACGGGCATCATTCGCGGCTCCTACTCGCTGTTTAGGCAAGGAAAGACGATCCTCATGACACTGCGCTCTTCCGCGAAGCATATCGTTCCTGTTGCTGCACTGTTGCTTGCTGCCCATGCTGTGATGGCGCAGGTGAAGCCGGCCCCGGTTGTTCCTCCTGCAATCACCGATCGTTCCAGCGCCTACTACCATGATGGGCTGGCGCATCTGTACGAAGAGATGGCGATCAACAACGGCCGTCCGGACTATGCGACGCAGGCGATCGAAGAGTACAAGCTGGCGCTGAATGCAGACCCCAACAGCAAGTATCTGCAGGATGGGCTGGCGGATCTGTACTTCAAGATCGGGCGTATCCGCGAGGCGGTGACGACGGCGCAGGAGCAGGTGAAGAAGGATTCCACCGACCTGTCTGCTCACCTGCTGCTGGGTAAGGTTTATCTGCGGTCGTTGAACGACATGCAGGGGCCGCAGGCGACGGAGATGTTGCAGTTGGCGATCGGTGAGTACGAGAAGATTGCACAGTTGCAACCGAAGGATCTGGAGACGCACCTGATCCTGGGGCAGCTTTATGGGTTGAACCACGACTCGGTGAAGGCCGAGGCTGAGTTCAAGACGGCGCGGGAGATCGATTCAAACTCCGAGGAGGCTGTGCTTTCGATTGCGCGGCTCTACATGGAGGAGGGTCAGCCGCAGCGTGCGGTGGATGTACTGGGTGGGATTCCGGCGGATGATCGCGGATCGCGGACGAGCGCGGCGCTGGGTGCGGCTTACGATCAGTTGCACAAGCCGAAGGATGCTGCGAAGGCTTATCAGGAATCGCTCGATCAAGAGCCGGACAATGTGGATACCGAGCGTGCGCTGGCTGCGGCGCTGCTGCTGGACAACCAGCTTGACCCTGCGCTGACGGTGCTGAAGCAGATTGTGGCGGCCGATCCGACGGATGTGCAGAGCACGATTCATATCTCCGAGATTCAACGTCGGCAGGGGCATTACGACGAGGCTCTGGTCACGCTGGATAAGGCGAAGTCGCTGAATACGAACTCCGACAATTTGGAGCTGGTGTTCAACGAGGCGGTGCTGTACGACTCGCTGGGTAAGTACGACCAGGCGATTCAGACGCTGCAGGGTGTTCTCGCTTCTACGAAGAAGACTGATGGGAAGTACTCCGAGCCGGAGAAGTCGAACCGGGCGATCTTCCTGGATCGGCTGGGGATTGTGTACGGCGAGGAGAGCAAGACTCCGGAGGCGATTACGGCTTATAAGGAGATGGTCTCGATGGGTGGGGACTATGCGATTCGCGGCTATCAGCGCGAGATCGATACCTACCGCGATGCACACCAGTGGAAGGACGCGGTGGCTGTGGGCGCGGAGGCTTCCGCGGCTCTGCCGAACGATAAGAGCATCCAGTTGACGTATGCGTTTCAGCTTGCGGATACGGGCCAGGTGGAAAAGGGACTCGCGCTGGCGAATGCTCAACTGAAGGGCGGGGCTGACGACCGGGATACGCTGGTGGCGATTGCGAATATCGACCTGCGGCTGAAGCGGTCCGACGATGCGATGAAGCAGTTAGACAAGGCCGAGGCTTTGTCTGCGAAGCCGGATGACAAGGCTTACGTTTATCTGCTGCGGGCGACTGTGCTGGACCACGACAAGCATTATGACGAGGCTGAGGCGGAGTACAAGAAGGTCCTGGCGATCGACCCGAACAATGCGACGGTGCTGAACGATCTTGGGTATATGCAGGCGGAGCGCGGAATTGCGTTGCCGGATGCGCTGGCGATGATTCAGAAGGCTGTGACGCTGGACCCGCAGAATGGGGCGTTTCTGGATTCGCTGGGCTGGGTTCAGTTCAAGATGGGGCAGTATGGGCCGGCGGAGACGAACCTGAAGAAGGCGATCGACCGGACGGCTTCCGATCCTTCCATTCACGATCACCTGGGGCAGTTGTATGAGAAGACCGGGCACCTGCAGCAGGCTGTGGCGCAGTGGGAACGGTCTATGACGGAGTATGCGCGGTCACTGCCGGCGGACGCCGATCCTGCGGATGTGGCGAAGGTGAAGCATAATCTGGAGCAGGCTCGGACTAAGCTGGCTCGGGTTGGTGGAGCGGCGAACAAGAAGTCCTAACGGCTCAGATAAAATTGGCGTAGATGACCAATCTTTCCAGTGCTTGTGCCGTCAACGACGTTGCGGGTGATGTGTTGCTCACCCGCGCCTATCCTGCGCCCTCTCACCCTTATCGGACTCCCTTTCAGCGGGACCGGGAACGCATTGTGCAGGCGCGTGCGTTTCGGCGGCTCGCGGGTAAGACGCAGGTGTTTACGTCGAGGGCTTCAGACCATTTTCGTTCGCGGCTGACGCATACGATCGAGGTGGCACAGATCGCGCGGGCGGTGGCTTGCGCGCTGGGGCTGAATGAGGACCTGGCGGAGACGCTGGCGCTGGTGCATGACATTGGGCATCCGCCGTTTGGACATGCGGGTGAGCGTGCGCTGGACCGGTGCTTGCAGAAGCATGGCAGACGCTTCGACCATAACCTTCATGCGCTTCGGATTACGGAACACTTTGAGCAGAGGTATGCGGCGCATCGCGGGCTGAACCTTACGCTGGGGGTGAGGGAAGGGATCGTCAAGCACTCCAAGGATTATTCTGCGGAACAGTATCCGGAGCTGGCTTGCTACTTTCTGGATCAGGCGCCGCCGCTGGAGGCGCAGATCATCGATCTGGCGGACGAGATTGCTTACCTGACTGCGGACCTGGATGATGGGGTGGAGTCGGGGCTGCTGGAGATCTCTCATGTGAGGACCAATGTTGAGATATTGGCGCGGTGTTTTCAGATCGTGGAGCGGGATCACATTGGGTTGGCGGAGAAGTTTCTGTTTCATGAGGCGCTGCAACTCATGCAGAACACTTTGACGAACGATTTGATTGCGAATACAAGGGCGAACCTGTCTGCGGCTAAGTTGACCTCGTTGAGTGCGGTGCGGGCGCATAAGGCGCGGGTTGCGACCTTCTCTGCGCTGGTGGAGTCAGAGCGGTTGCAGGAGAAGCGATATCTGTACGACACGCTGTATACGTGCGAGGCGCTGGAGATCGAACATGCGAAGGCCGAAGAGGTGGTGACGGCGCTGTTCGAGTTCTGGATGGAGAACCCGGAGGAGCTTCCTGAAGGGTATGGGGAAGAGGTAAAGGCCGAAGGGCTGGCGCGGGTGGTGGCGGACTATATTGCGGGGATGACGGACGCTTATATTCTGCTGCAGTATGCGCACATCAAGCGGAATCCGAGGCTTGTCCGGCGGTAACGGCGCGATGATTTGGGGCGCTAGTTTCCGGGTGGGAGGCGAAGTTCTGCGCGAAGATTGACGAAGCGCGGGTCCTTCTGCAGGGGGAAGAGCATGGGGTCGACGAAGATGCTGATGATGGCGCGATCATGGCGGTGCATGAGGTCATCAAGATCGGCGAGGGCCTGATCCGGCCGGCCTAGAAGAACTTCAGAGTCTGCCATGCGAACCGTGCGGGCGGTGGAATAGGAGTGCTGCTTCTGCTCTGCTGCCAGCATGATCTGCCACATGAGTGGCTCGCCACCGTGGTGGTATGCGGCTTCCGCCTTGTTGACGAGGTCCAGGGATTCACTGTCCTGACGGCGCTCCGCGCCTCGTCTCCATTCATGCAGGAAGCCGGGGACGTCATGAGGCTCCATCATGTCCAGGATTCCGAGGACGATGTGAGTGGTCGAGGAGTTGTGGTCTTCGCGATTGTGGTCCTGGGAGAGATGCTCTTCGAGCATGGCGCGGGCTTCATCGCGATGGCCGGAGAGGCCGAAGGCGAGGGCTCGGCTGGTGAAGATGGCGGAGGAGCTGGGCTGGAGGCGCTGGGCTGTGTCGAGCTCGCGAAGTGCCTCTGTGTAACGGCCTTCATGGGTGAGGACGGAGCCGTACCAGTGATGGGCCAGGACTAGGGATGGATCGAGGGCTAATGCGGTCTGGAACTCGCGTTCTGCTGCGGGGGCGTCTACGGACCAGAAGTATTTGACGAAGCCGAGGGAGGCGTGGGCCTGGGGGAGGGAGGGATCGAGGGCGATGGCTTTTTCGTCGGCCTCCAAGGCTTTGGGGAAGGCGATTTCATCGGGGACTACGGAGTACTCGCGGAGGAGGTTGTAGGTGTTGGCGAGGCCTACGTAGGCGGGGGCGTAGGTGGGGTCCTTTTCGATGGCGGCGGTAAAGTGCTGGAGGGCGCGGTTGAGGGTGTCGGGGGTGCGCTGCTCAAAGAAGAAGGTTCCGCGGAGGTAGAGGGCGTCGACGCCTGGGACCTGGGACTGGCGGACGGGGCCGGCGGGGGACGCGGAGACGGCGCTGATGCCGTGCGCGGGGGGTGGGGTGTGAGCGGCGGCGCGGCGGGCGAGAGGCTGGGTGATGAAGATGGCAAAGACGCTGCCCAGGATCAGGGCCATGGCGGGGATGAAGTACTTGTGGTGGATGAGGCTGGCTGCGGGGTCGGGGCGAACGGGTTGGTAGAGGACCGGGGGGGCTGGTGAATCGATTGTGGGGCTGGTGGCGGCTTCGGAGAGGGTGGGGAGTTCTGCTATTGCGAGGGCGGTGGGACGGGAGTGGGTCTGGTCCTCGAGCGCTATGAGCGGTTCAGTCTCTGCGAGGTTGCTGCTGTGCAGCCAGAGTTCCAATTCCGAGATGCGGGCGAAGACGGTGGCGCGACCTGCACCGGGGACCCGGCGTACGGGGAGCCCGCGTTGTTTTTCCCAGCGTTCGACGGTTCGGATATCCCTTGCGACGTACTGGGCTATCTCCTTCCAGCCGTTGAGGATGTCGTTATGGGCGTAAGTCACCTTGGCCTCGGTGCAAATCAATTCTTCGCGATGAAGCTAGTGTAATGATTTGCACAGCTGCTGAGAACGAAAGAACGTATCACTTTGGGTAAATATTTCGCGCTTCCTGATGCCTGGAAGGGACTTAGCTTCTTAGCGCGGAGGAAGGGAGCTCCAGAAAGGGGGCGCTACAGCTTTGAGGTGTTCATGTTTTTCAGGAGCTGGGGGAGGTCTGGGTCTGGTTCCGGGTGGACTGGGTGGCCGAGCGTGGTGAAGAGCCGGTGGGCGAGGGCCTGGGTGGCTGGGGAAGTTGCGGCGGCGAGGAGGAGACGGACGGGTGAGGCGGGGATGGGGTCGCCGCGGAACATGATGCAACGGTCCGGGCGGTAGGTGCAGGAGGCCAGGTCGGTGATGCTGAGGACCTGGCTGGGGGTGCAGAGGATGGTCTTTGGGGGGGCCATGCGGTCGAGCATGCTGTAGATTTCGAGTTTGGACTCTAGGTCGTCGGGAACGAAGTCTACGGCTATATCGGCTTCTCGGACGGCGTCTTCGATGGTGAGGGCGAGGCCTACGGTGAGGCCGAGGGAGGAGAAGTCGGACTCGGCGTGGCGGAGCTTGGCCGGCATGACGTCTTCAAGGACGACGGAGAAGCCGGCGGTGGCGCAGGCGAGGGCGAAGTGCCGGCCGGAGGTGCCGGCGCCTATGATCGCGACCTTGATTTTGGAAGGTGAGATCTCAGGCGCCGTCATGAGGCTACTTGGCGATGGCGATGAGGACGGATTCGTAGTTGGGCTCTGAGTTGCGGATGTAGTCGCTGACGCGGGCGCGCTCTTCTTCCGTCAGGGACGGGAGGACGGCCTGGATGCGGCGGAGGGTTACTGCGATATCGTCAACGTAGTTCATCATGCGGATTGCTTCGCCGGACAGTGGCATTGTTGCTCCCGATCTTTGGTGTGGATGTGGTTCGCTGGTAACAGTCTACAGGCAACGGCAGAGCGAGGACAGACAACGGCAAAAGCCAGAACAGGCAACGGCGAAAGCAACTACGGAGATTCTCCCCCTTACAGGGGCAGAATGACGGTTTTCTGGGGTAGAGGATTGTGCCTTGGGCAGACGACCGTGTCTGGGTTGTACGGTTGTGCCGGGGTTAGACGGTTGTGCCGAGCTCTGCTCGTTTGCTTGCGTCCTCGGTGGGTTTGCCGGCGGCCTCGGTGCCTTCGACTGGAGCGGAGTAGCCGTCGCGGTCTGTCATTTCCATGAGGGCTCCGAGCTGGTAGGCGAAGTCTGGATGGAGGGTGCCCTGATCGTAGCGCCAGGCCCAGTTTTGTCCGATGCCGGCGGGGGTGTTCATGCGGGCGTCGCTGCCGAGGTGCAGGATGTCCTGGAGGGGAAAGATGCAGACGTTGGCGACGGAGCGGGCGGCGGCTCGCATCATGGCCCAGACGATCTCGGCGGGATGATCGATCTTGCCGAGGTAGGTCTGGGCGTTGGCGCGTTCGGCCTCGCCGGTGTCGTCAAGCCACCAGCCGAGGGTGGTGTTGTTGTCGTGGGTGCCGGTGTAGGTGACGGTGTTGGGGACGAAGCGGTGGGGGAGATAGAGGTGGGAGCCTCGGTCCGTGAAGCCGAACTGGAGGATGCGCATGCCGGGCATGCCGTAATGCTCGCGGAGTTCGTCGACCTCCTTGGTGATGACGCCTAGATCCTCTGCGACGAAAGGGAGGTCGCCGAAGACGTCGCGGAGACGCTGGAAGAGATCGTGGCCGGGGGCCTTGACCCACTGGCCGTTGATGGCCGTCTCTTCATCTGCGGCGATGGACCAGAAGGCCTCAAAACCGCGGAAGTGGTCGAGGCGGATGACGTCATAGAGGGTAAGGGAGCGGCGGATGCGGGCGACCCACCAGTCGAAGCCGCGTTCCTTGAGGGTGGACCAGCGGTAGAGGGGATTGCCCCAGCGCTGGCCGGTGGCGGAGAAGTAGTCGGGTGGGACGCCGGAGACACGGATGGGGCGGAGCTGATCGTCTAGCTCGAAGATGTCTGGGTTGGTCCAGACGTCGGCGGAGTCATAGTTGACGAAGATGGCGACGTCGCCGAGGATCTGGATCTTGCGGTCGGCGCAGTAGCCGCGGAGGGTACACCACTGTTCTGAGAAGAGGAACTGGACGGCCTGCTCGATGGCGAGCTCACGGCCGCGCTCATTCATGAGGGTGGCGAGGGCGTCGGACTTGCGGCGGGCGTACTCTTCGGGCCACTCGTGCCAGCTTGCGTACTCGTAGGTGCGGCGGAGGACGGTGAACATGGCGTAGTCAGAGAGCCAGGAGTGGTTATCCGTGCAGAACTTCTGGAAGCGCAGGCGCTGGTCGCCGGTGGCGCGGTCAAGGAAGTTTGCGGCGGCTTCTTCCACGAGCGGGAGCTTTTCCGTAGCGGCGCGACCGAAGTCGCAGGGGCCGGAGTGTGGGGCGAGGTTGGCGATGCGGTCGCGGTCGATCCAGCCCTGGTCGGCGAGGATTTCAAGCGAGATGAGGATGGGGTTGCCGGCGAAGGCCGAGAGTGCGGAGTATGGAGAGCTTCCGTAGCCGGTGGGGCTGAGGGGCAGGACCTGCCAGATGCGCTGCTTGGAGGCTGCGAGGAAGTCGACGAAGTTGTAGGCTTCAGGGCCGAAATCGCCTATGCCACCGTAAGACGGCAGTGATGTGACGTGCAGTAAAACCCCGGATACGCGCTCTTGAAGCATCTTCTTCTCCCTCTTGCTCTCTGCTGTGATGCTAACGGGCGGAGGTGGGGTTCGGGTGAGGGGAGAGTTTGGCGAATCTGGATGGGTAATGGGAGGGTTTGAACAGGGAACAGGGAACAGGGATCAGCAACTGCAACAGCCAGTCCCAATACGGGGGTTCTTCGCTGCGCTCAGAATGACGAGAGTTTTTTAGGGTGGGGAAAGGGAAACGGCCAGGGATTGTGTCCCTGGCCGCTTCGATTGAGTGAGATGCTTTGTGTTTAGAGGCCCAACGGGGAGGAGCCTGGAGCGCCGGGTGCGTTGGTCTTCTTTGCGTAACGGATGCCGCCGGACTTCTGGTACTTCTCCGTGAGGGTGCCGAGGTAGAGGCGGAAGACCTCTTCGCGGCGCTCGTTGAGGAGGCCTTCACGGGTTGCCGTGAAGTTCTTGGCGATGTCATCCGCGCTGGGCTCCTGCTTGTCCGTTACGACGAGCACGATGCCGTTGGAGCCGGTATTGATGGGATTGGAGACGGTGCCCTTGGCGAGATCGAAGGCGGGAGCTCCGGGGCCGGACATGGCACCGAGATCGGGGACCTGGCCATCCTTGCCTACAAGGTCGCTAGACTTGACGGGAATGTTGAGCTCGGCGGCTGCCTTGTGGAGATCGTTGAGCTCCTTGGCGCGGGCGTCGAGCTTGTTGAGCTTCTCATTGAGGAGCTGGGGGACCTTCTCGGCGCGGTAGTCGTCCAGGATGTGCGACTTGTAGGCGTCGAAGGTGGGAGCGTGCGGGGCCTGGATATCGACGACCTGGAAGATGGCGAAGCCGTCGCCGGTGGAGACGGAGATGGGATCGCCTTTCTTGGTGGTGGTGAAGGCCTGGGCGAGGAGGGCGGTGGAGTCAGAGACGCCGGGGACTACGCCATCCTTGCCGACGAAGTCGGTGGTGGTGGCGTGGAGGCCGTGTGCGGCAGCGGTCTTGTCGATGCCATTCTTCCTGGCTTCGTCCGACAGGGACTTGGCATAGGCTGCTTCCGCGTTGCCGAACTTCTGCTGCTCGACGATGGGCGTGATCTCTGCCTTGACCTCATTGAGGGGCTTGGTGTGGGCGTTCTGACGCTCCTCAACCTGCAGGATGTGATAGCCAAACTTGGTCTTGATGACGTCCGAGGTCTGGCCGGGCTTGAGCGAGAAGGAGGCCTTGTCGAACTCGGGAACGGTCTGACCGGGGCTGAGGAAGCCGAGTTCGCCGCCGTTGGCCTTGGAGCCGGGATCGTCTGAGTTCTTGCTGGCGAGGTCGGCGAAGTTACCGCCGGCCTTGATCTGCTTGAGGAGATCGTCTGCCTTGGCCTTGGCGGCTGCGTCGGTCCTGGCATCAGCTCCGGCAGGGACGGCGATGAGGATGTGGCGGACCTTGGCCTGATCCTTGACCTGATACTGGGCGAGGTGGGCGTTGTAGTAGGTCTGGAGATCGGCGTCGGTGACCTGGGGCTTGCCGCCGGGGATCTGGTCTGCTCCGAAGGCGAAGTAGTTCAGCTTGCGGGACTCCGGTACGGCGGTGGCGTAACGGGCCTGATTGGTTTTGAAGAAGGTCTGAAGGTCCGAGTCGGACGGGTTGACGGTGGCGCGGAGGGTGTCCGAGGTGATTACGGCGTAGTCAAACTTCACCTTGGTGCCGGAGACGCGGTAGGAGTCGCGGACTGCGTTGTCCGAGACGGTGACGCCGCCGGTGATGAGCGCCTGGAGACGGGCTACTTCCATCTCTTTCTTGACGAGAATCTCAAAGTCGCCGCGGGTCATGTTGAGCTGGTTCTGGACGAAGTTCATGTAGGCGTCGTCGCCGATGTACTGCCCGTTGGGGAAGAGGATCTGGCCGATCTGGCCCTGGTGGAGCTCGCGGAGGAGATCACTGTCTGCGACCTGGAGGCCGAGGCGGTCTGCTTCGAGCTTGAGGATGGCCTCCTGGACGAGCTGCTGGGCGACGCGGCTCTCAATGTAGGGCATGAGCATGGGGGGGAGCTTCTGCTGCTCGAGCTGCTGGGTGGCGGCGCGGGTGACTTCGGTCTGGAGGACGGGCTCGCTGTCTCCACCGAAACGGCCGAAGAGGCCGGGGGCGTGTACGGTGGCATAGTTCACGCCGCTTCCGCCGCTGTCCACGTTGTCAAAGATGCCTGGGACGAGGGTGATCACCATGGCTCCGAGGGCGACAGTGATAAAGCTGGCGATGGCGAGTTTGACGAACTTATTGTCCTGCTGAAAGATACGAATCATGCCTGGCTGACGACCTTCACTTCGTGCGTATTTTCGCTGCGCTGCCGAGAGGCAGGAGCGTGTCCGGGCTATTCCGCGTTCCGGATGCGTGTAAGAGTGCGACGCACGGGTGCCTGGCTCCGGGACAAGCCTCAAGTATAAATCAGGGTTGCGACGGTTTGAGCGGGTGCGGAGGAAATGCGAAGGCCCGGGGATCGCTCCCCGGGCCTTTGCCATGCTTTGTACGGGGTGAAGCTTAGTACGGTGGGGGGTAGGGAGCCGGGTATGGCGCGTAGGGGCGGGGGTAGGCTCGGCGGGCGTAGCGGGGGTCTGCTCCGGGGGCTACGCCGTAGGCCAGACGCTGCATCTCCTGCTCTGAGACGGTGAGGATGGGGGCGGGCTGTGCGAGGTGGAAGGTGACGACCGCCTCCGAGGGGACGAAGACCTGTCCGCGTCCTGAGGCTGCCGACGAGCCTAGACCGGCTGCCGCGCCTACGCCGCCGCCGACAGCTGCTCCGACTCCTCCGCCTGCGACTGCGCCGATGAGGGCTCCTACTGCGCCGAAGCCGAGGGTTTTGTTGACGGATTCGATGGTCTTATCACCGCCGTTGTGGATCCAGTCGTCCGAGACGATGGGGTAGGTTTTGCCGGCGAGGATGATCTGGTTGAGCTGGAGGGTCATCTCGCCGCGGCCGTTGAGGGCGCCGGAGGGCTTGGCGTCGACTACGGTGCCGCGGACGGTGGCTCCGCGGGGGATGGCGATGAGGCCGCCTGCGACGACGTCATTGATGATGATGCCGTCAAAGTTGCTGCCGGGCTGAGAGTGTTGGCTGGAGAGCGTCTGGTTGACGCGGATGCGGATCAGAGTGCCGGCGGGCACTGTGACAGGCTGGCCTGCGACCTGGCCGCCGTCCATGGGCGCGGCGTATCCGTGGGCACTGTAACCGGGTTGAACAGGGGGATACTGCTGGTATTGCGGCGGGTAGCCCTGGGGCTGTTGCTGGGGGTAAGGCTGGCCTGCCTGCGGAGGATAGTTGCCGCCCTGAGGAGAGGGCGGATAGTTTGAGGCTGAAAGGGGGCGGCGATTGGCTGGATCGTTCGTCTGGGCTGGGGTTTGCTGAGGCTGCTGGTTGGCGGCCTGCTGGTCCAGAGCCTGGTCCGCGTCTGGGTTGTTGCGCTGATACTGGCCGTTGGGTGAGGTTGGCGGTGGTGCGTTCTGAGCCGTGTCAGGCTGGGTGGAATCGGCGGGGGCGTAGGAACCGTCGGACTGCAGGACCATGTTGGGGCCGGGGCCGGCGGACTGATTTGCGGAGACGGATGCGCCGCCGAGGGTGAGTTGGTCGACGACCTTTTTTACCCCTGGGGCGTTGGCGGCAAGGTTTTCGGCACGCTTGCGGAGTGGCTCGGTGGCGACCGTTCCGCTGAGGGTGACGGTGCCGTAAACCGTTCTGGTAGTGATCGCTTCGGAGGCCAGCTCGGGCGCTCCGGCGAGGGCTTTGAGGACGTTCGACTCGACCTGAGCGTCGGAGACGTTCGGGGCCTGGGCGAGCAAAGCGCCGGTCGATGCGATCATGCCTGCGATGAGCGCGGTGTTGCGTGTGGTGCGGATCAGCTCCGCAGTCCACCTGGAGGAGCTGCGTGCGGGTGAAATATTGCTCCTGGACAAAGTATCCCCTTGTGACATCTGTAACCTCCGCCTACTGCCTCGCACATTGAGATGCGCGTGCCTCGGCCTATGTATGGAGACGCTATTTTGAATAAAAAGTTTTGCTGGCTGGCGGCGGAAGCTTTTTTCGTGGTCGGCGCGCGCTTTGGACGGGGGGCTAGGCTCAGTTCCGGGGCTGCCCCGTCGTCTGCCGGACGATGAGCCTGGTGCCGATGGTGATCTCGATCTCTCCCTTTCCGCCTTCGGGGGAGAGATGGGAGAGGAGGATTCGTACGGCCTTCTGGGCCAGGTCCTTGCAGGACATCTGGACCGTGGTGAGGGGAGGGATGGTGTACTCCGCCATGTGGATGTTGTCGAAGCCGATGAGGGAGAGGTCTTCCGGGATGCGGAGGCGGGCTTCAAAGACGGCGTGCTGGACCCCGATCGCGGTCATATCGTTGGAGCACATGACGGCCGTTGGCAAGGCTTTTTGAGACAAGATCGTCTGCATGGCGTCTCGGCCGCCCTCCAGGGTGTGATCCCCTTCGACGATCCATTTGGGGTTGATCGGGACCGCTGCGGACTGCATTGACTCCAGGAAGGCAGACTTGCGTGCCTGGGCCGAGCGGAGATGTAGCGGGCCGGAGATGAAACCGATCTTGCGGTGACCCAGAGCGGCCAGGTGCTGGACGCCTTCCTGAATCCCCTCGCGATAGTTGACGGAGAGAACGCCGCTGCGCGGGTGTTTCGAAGCTACGTCGATGAAGACGAGCGGGATCTCGTCCGCGATGAGGCGATCGAGGACGATCTCCTCAAAGCCGAAGGTCATGATGGCTACGCCGTCGACCTTGCGCTCCAACATGCGGCGAACGCAGGTGTCCATTTTTTTTGGGTCGTGGCTGGTCGAGCCGATGAGGATCTCGTAGCCCTGGTCGACGGCGATGCGTTCAAACTCCTGGATGAGCTCAGGGAAGAACGGGTTTGTGATCTCGGAGACGATGAGGCCGAGGAGTCTGCTTTTGCCGGAGACGAGGGCGCGGGCTTGGGTGTTGGGGAGATAGTCGAGTTCGGCGACGGCCTTCCAGACACGGGCGGCGAGGGCAGCGTCTACGGTGGGGACGTGGTTGAGGGTGCGCGAGACGGTTGCGATGGAAACCCCAGCGTGAGCCGCGACGTCGTGGATATCGGTCTTTTGTGCGGAGCTGCGCTTCGACGATGACTTCAATGCGTGCCTCTGATGGCCATTATGACAGGAGCGATTCTTGCGGGGTGGCGCGGGTTGTCACTGGTTTCACCTGGGAAATAGTTCCTTGTGGGGTTGTATACTTCTCGTCGAAACAGATGAGGGGTGCCATGCCGTCTTCAACACAATTGAGCCGCAGGGGCTTTCTGGTTAGTGCGCTTGCGGCGGGGTCTGCCTACGCGCTGGGTGCGGATAAACCCAGCGGACGCCGGCCAAACATTGTCTTCATCCTGGCGGACGATATGGGGTATGGGGATCCGGCTGTCTATGGGCAGACGAAGATTCGGACGCCGAACATCGACCGGATGGCCGCCGGGGGGATGCGGTTTACGCAGGGGTATGCGGGGGCACCGGTGTGTGCGCCTTCGCGGTGTACGTTGATGACCGGGATGCATGGGGGACATGCGAGGGTGAGGGATAACTTTGCGCTGGCGGCGGGGCATGTGGGGCATAAGAAGAAGGAGGAGATCCGGCGGGCGAGTTTGACGACCGAGGATCGGACTGTGGCGGATTACTTGAGGGGGGCGGGGTACCGGACGGGCTTGATGGGGAAGTGGCACCTGGATGGGTACGACCCGGATGCGGTGCCGACCAAGCATGGGTTCGAGGAGTTCAAGGGGTGGCTGACGCAGATCGACGAGACGCAGGGGTATTGGCCGGAGAAGCGGATGCATGGGGAGACGCTGATCGATATCCCGGAGAATGCCGGGGGGAAGCAGGGGCGGTATGACACGACCATGATTACGGAGGACTCGGTGGACTACATTGAGCGGCATAAGGCTGATCCGTTCTTCCTGTACGTGGCTTATGACAGTCCGCATAGCCCTTATACGGCTCCGGACTTTGGTCCTTACAAGGACCATCCGACCTGGGCGGACGATGAGAAGACGTATGCGGCGATGATCTGGTACATGGACCTGGGGATCGGGAAGATCCTGGATACGTTGAAGAGGCTGAAGCTGGACGAGGATACCGTGGTGTTCTTTGCTTCGGACAATGGCCCGCGGTCTGAGCCTACGGTCCAGCAGACGAGGGTGATCGATTTTTTCGATTCAAACGGGAACCTGACCGGGTATAAGCGGGATATGTATGAGGGGGGGATACGTGATCCGCTGATCGCACGGTGGCCGGGGCATATTCCGGCTGGCGCGGTGAACCAGATGTCGGCTTACTTTCCGGACTTCCTGCCGACAGCTCTCGACCTGGCGGGTGCGCCGGTGGAGAAGGGGGACGGGATCAGTCTTCGTCCTTACCTGATGAATCCTAAGCTGACCGGGGAGGAACGGTTTCTGTACTGGGAGTTCTATGAGCCTGTGTTTCGGCAGGCCGCTCGGCTGGGGAGGTGGAAGGCGGTGCGGCTGAAGCGGGGCGGGAAGCTCGAGCTTTATGATCTTTCGGTCGATGCTTGGGAGAGTAAGGATGTGGCTGTAGACCATCCGGAGATTGTGGCGAAGATGGAGGCGGGGATGGCTCGGGAGCATCGTGCTTCTGCTGAGTATCCCGATCCGGGGAAGGGTGCGGTTGCTGCGCCGAATATTCCTTAGTAGGCATTATTGGGGGAAGGGTGAGAGCCGTGGAACCCATGTCTCAGAAGCGAGACATGGGGCACCCAGTATCTGGGAATGAAAAAGCCCCGGCTACCTTTTGGGCGGCCGGGGCTTTTGCTTGAGGGGAGCGGGTTAGAAGTTGAGGTGGCCGGCGAATTGGAAGTCGCGCGGGTTGGCCTGGGCTCCGGTGATTTTGCCGAAGGCAGACCCAGCGGCTGTGCCCGGTGCTCCCCAAGTGGTGGTGGGGTTGGAGAGGGTTGCGTGGTTGGCTACGTTGAGGGCGTCGACCTCTGCAACGAACTTCAGGCGACTCGTCCCCAGGTTGAACGAGCGGCGGAGGCTGATGTCGTCCTTCCAGAAATAGGGGTTGCGGAGACCGAAGGGTGCGGTGCGGGGTGCGTTGCCGACCTTGTTGTAGTTGGTGGCGAAGCCTGTGGAGTAGGTCGTGGGTGCGCTAAAGGCGTTGGGGTCGATGTACTGGGTTCCGAAGGAGCGGTAACCCTTGGCGAGCTTTCCAGTACCGGTGTAGTTGGGGTTGATGTCCAGTTCGCAGGTGCCGGCGTTGGGTGACTGGCAGCCGCTATAGGTTGGGATGAAGGGAGTTCCGCTGGTGAACTGGTAGATGGTGGAGATCTGGAAGCCGCTGGTGACGCCGCGAACGAGGCGGTTACCCGACTTTGCTCCCGGGATCTCCCAGACGCCGTACGCGGAGATGTTATGGGTCATGTCCGTGGTGGTGAGGCCACGGTCGATGCGGTTCTGGTGATAGGCGGCGTTGGTTCCGGAGACGGAGCCCGAGGGTAGATCGAAGCCGGAGCGGTAGGTGCCGTCGTCACCGATGTTGCGCGACCAGGTGTAGTTGAAGGTGTAGGACAGGCCGTGCGAGGCGCGCTGGGCCAGCGATACCTGGAGAGAGTTGTAGCTGATGTTGGCTACGTTCTGACCCCATGTATCCGAGACACCGTTGTACTGGGGGAACGCAACCAGTGTCTGGGCGATGGTCGCCTTGGTGGTGGGTGAGGAGATGGCGTTGTACGGCAATCCGTATCCAGGCAACGCATTCTTGGCGAGTTGGACGTTGGCCGGGGTTGCGAGTGCTCCCAGGAGGGAGTTCTTGCCTGTGGAGTCCGCTACGCCTGCGAGGGCTACGTAGTACTTGGGGTTGAGTTGGTCTGCGAAGTAGCCGCGCGGATTGGAGCCGCCGCCGAGAAGAAAGTGACTCTGGGTTCCGGCGTAGTTAACGGTGAGGGTGAGGTCCTTGGTGAGGGCCTGCTGGATGCCGCCGTTGAACATGTTGAACTCCGGTGCGCGGCCCGAGAGGTATGGGTCCGCGTAGCCGGGGCCTGCACCAGTAGAGCCAGTGCTTCCGAAGTAGCTGGTGAGCAGGGTCTGCGAGGTTGCATTCTGCGCGGGGAGGGTGGGCAGTGCGTAGCCGGGGCCACCGTACTGGGTGTTCGCGATACCCGCACCAGTGAAGAAGGCCCCGTTGTTGAGGTAATACGAGGGTCCGGGAGCGCCGGCGCTGGTTTGTGTGATCTCCGTGGGGCTGGGGGCAGCGATATTGAAGCCGGTCTGGCCGGTTCCTGTGCCTGCGCCGCCACGTCCGCCTACGCCTCCGCCAATGGAGTAGACCAGGGCATAGCCGGCGCGAACAACGGTGGTTGGTGTAACGGAGTACGCAAGGCCGACACGCGGACCGTAGTTCTTCCACCATGTGTTGACCGGTGTGCGGCAGCCGCAACTTACGCCAGCCCCGCCGTGGTTTCCAGCGAACTGAAGTTCGCCCATGTTGCCGGTGATGGCGTTCTGAAGATTGGGATTGAGGAAGCTCCAGCGGTCCTGGACCTCATGGAAGGGTGGGAAGTAGTCCCAGCGCAGGCCTATGTTGACGGTGAGTTTTGGTGTGACCTTCCAGACATCTTCCGCGTACGGGGAGATGTCATGGTATCGACCACCGGTCTCCGAGACTGCCTGTTCCGTGAGGGTGGTGTTCTGGCTGGCTGCTCCGAGGAGGAAGCTGGCGTAAGAGAATCCGGCGGAGGTGGTGGAGATGGTCCCGTTGACGATGGGCGCGGTGGAGTTGGCGGAGAAGGCAAGTTGATAGATGCTCGAAGGTCCGAGCTGTGCAGCTACATTGTCCTGCAGCCACTGGGTCGTGAAGCCGATGGTGAAGCTATGCTTGCCCTTGGTGACGAGGAAGTTATCCAGCAGGGTGTAGGTGTTGGGGACGGTAGTCTGAGTTGCTCCGGATGCGCCGTTGGAGGTCCAGGAGGCGAGCGCGGTGGGGTTGCCGGTGTTTGCGGTGAAGGCTACTCCGGGGAACTCGGTCTGGGCTTGTCCTGCTGGCAGACCAGTGATGCCGAAGTCTGCTGCTGCACGGTCGCCCACAACTCCATCGGTAAGGCTGGTGATGGGCTGACCGAAACGGTTGAAGGCAAACTTCAACTGGTTGGTGATGTGGTCCGAGATCTGCCACGCATGTTCAATGTCCGTGATGACAGGGGTGATGGTGGCGATGCCGCCGGCCGTATATGGCAGAGGCAGAACGACGCCTGCGGCGGTAGCATTGGTGCCGACGGTGAAGGGAACGTTCTTGCGGACGCCATACGCGATGACATAGGAGAGGCGCTGCTTGGAAGTGAGGTCAAAATCCGCACGGCCTGCGATCTCCCAGTTGTCAAAGCCGCTGGGAACTCCGCCGAAGTAGTTGTTGACCGTGCTGGTATTGGCGTAGTTGGTGGGAAGCGCGGCCTGCATCTTCAATGCAGTGGGCGAAAGATACTGAGTGGGAATGACGTTGCCAGTAAACTGCGTGCGACAGGTGGTGCCGACGCAGGTTGCATCCGTGAGGGGATTGTAGATGGGAGTGGTGAGCTCACCGAAGTCGCCGGTGCGCATGCGTGCGGTGGGGATGGTGAGGAAGTTGGGGTTGATGCCAGCGCGGCCGTGGTACTTGTCGTAGGTGAGATAGAAGAAGCCGCGCTTTTTGGTGAGGGGGATGTGGCCGCCGCCTGAGGCGACGTACTCCGACTGGTGCTCGTCAGGTTTACCGCACTGGACGATTGCGCCTGATGTGGTGGGACAGGTGGCGTCCTTGGAGGCGTAGCTCCAGGCGTCGAAGGCTCGGGCACGGACGTACGTTGCGAGGGAGCCGTGATACTTGTCTGTGCCAGATTTGAGAGAAAAGTTGATGAGGCCTGCGCCCTGGTACTCGGCGTCTGGGGAGCTGGTGATGACCTGGAACTGATCGATGGATTCGACGGGGAGGGCGTTGGAGACGACGCGGTTATCACCGTTCTGGTTGATGGTGGTGACGGGGATACCGTCGATGTAAACGGCGGCGAGGTAGTTGCCGGTACCGCCGATGATGGGGGCGCGGGCTCCACCGACGACTCCAGGAGTGAGGACGGCGAAGGCGGTGGGGTCACGCTGCTGGCCGCTCTGCTGGAGGGGCAGGTTGGAGTAGGTCTGGTTCTCCATGACGGCGCCGAGGGTGGCGTTGGTGGTCTCGAGCGCGGGGGGCGCGGATTCTACGGTGACTTCGGTGTTCTGGTCGCCAATCTGGAGGGTGACGTTGAGGCCGGTGAGCTTGAGGGCGTCTACGTTGAGGTTGTTCTGCTTGGCCTGCTGAAAGCCCTTTGCAGCAACGGTGACGGTGTAGACGCCGGGAAGGATGGGGGAGATGGTGTAGAGGCCGTCTGACGAGGCGGTGCGGGTGGTGGTGACACCGGAGGCCGTGTTGGTGGCGGTGACGACGGCTCCGGGGATGACGGCTCCGGTCTGATCGAGGACGGTCCCCTGGATGCCGGCTTCACCGCCGGTCTGGGCGACTAGGCTGATGGCGGGCGTGAGGAGGAGGGTGAGGAGTGCGGCTTTGCTGGAAAGGTGGAGCGGGCCGGGCTGACCGATGCGTCGAACGAGACTCGGGGCCTTGAAGAGTGAGAACACTGAAACCTCCGAAAAAGGTGAAGCTGTGCAGCTCTACTAAATGAGAAGCTGCAGCCGAGACAGTATCGAAGTGGTTCTACCATTGTCAATACGGAAATAGTTTTCAATGCGTGTGGTTGGATGAGTGTTCTGACATTGATTTGAGAAACAGTTTTTCAATTGACATTGATTAAGATGGTTGCGTAGATTTCGAGTTTCGCGAGTCTGTTGGCTGGTGGATGAAATGATGCGTTGTGGAGTTCCGATGAAGAAGGTTTATAGCGGTTTGTTTCGGTCTGCTGCGCTGGCTGGGGTGGTGGGGTTGTCTTTGAGTGGAGTGGGTGCGGTGGCGCAGGTGGCTGCGGTGGAGCGGGGTTTTGTGTCGCCGCCAAATGAGGCGAAGCCGATGGTGCGGTGGTGGTGGTTTGGGCCGGCGGTGGAGAAGCCGGAGATTCGGCGGGAGCTGGAGCAGATGAAGGCGGATGGGCTTGGGGGAGCGGAGCTGGCGTTTGTTTATCCGGAGGTGCTCGACGACGCGGCTAAGGGGCTGAAGAATGAGGCGTTTCTTTCGCCTGGGATGCTTGGTGCGGTGACGTATGCGCAGGCGGAGGGACGGCGGCTGGGGTTGAGGATCGACCTGACGTTATGTAGTGGGTGGCCTTATGGGGGCCCGGCTACGACTCTGGAGGAAGCTGCGGGGCGGCTGCGGATGGTGGCTCTGCCGCTTGCGAATGGGGCGTTGCCGATGGTTAAGCTGGGGGACGGGGATCAGGTGGTGGGTCGGTTTGTGGCGCAGGGAGATGCTAAGAAGTGGGATGCTGCGACTGCTAAGCCGGTGACGGATGGGGCGGTGCCTGCGGGTTCTTCTTCTTCCTCAGATAGGGTGGCACTGTTTTTTGTTGCGGGGCATACGAAGCAGATGGTGAAGCGGGCGGCGGTGGGGGCTGAGGGGTATGTGCTCGACCCATTTAGTAAGGAGGCGGTGGCGACGCATTTGAAGGCGGTGGGGGAGCCGCTGGTGAAGGCGTTTGGAGGGACACCGCCGTATGCGATTTTTTCTGACTCGCTGGAGGCTTATGGGGCGGACTGGACGCCTAAGCTGCCGGAGGAGTTTAAGAAGCGGCGTGGGTATGACCTTATGGTGCATCTGCCGGAGCTTTGGGCGGGGGGGACGGCGGCGGCGGATAAGGTTCGGCATGACTATGGACGGACGCTGACGGAGTTGGTGGACGATAACTACCTGGTGCAGATCAATGACTGGGCGAAGGCGCATGGGACGAAGTTCCGGTCGCAGACGTATGGGGAGCCGGCGGTTTCGCTTTCAAGCCAGCGGCTGGTGGATCTGGCGGAGGGCGAGGGGCCGCAGTGGCGGGCTTTCTCTACCTTGCGGTGGGCTACTTCTGCGAATCATGACTTTGGGAAGACTGTGACTTCTGGTGAGACGTTTACTTGGCTGCACTCGCCTGTGTTCCGGGCTACTCCGCTGGATATGAAGGCGGAGGCTGATATCGACTTCATCATGGGGGAGAATCAGTTGATCTATCACGGGTGGCCTTACTCGGCTCCGCAGGTTGGGGAGCCGGGGTGGTCGCTGTATGCTGCTGCGGTGTTCAATGACCATAATCCTTGGCATCCGGTGATGCCGGCGGTGAGTTCGTACATTGGGCGGATGAGCTACCTGATGCGGCAAGGGAAGGCGGCGAACCAGGTGGCGGTGCTGTTGCCTACGGATGATGCGTGGGCGGGCTTCTCGCCGGGGAAGGTGACGGTGAGTGGGGCGATGGCGAAGCTGATTTCGCCGGGGCTGATGTCGGCTGTGCTGATGGCGGGGTACAACCTGGACTACACGGATGCGGATGCGGTGAATCGGGTGGGTGTGGGGCATCCGGTGCTGGTGCTGCCGCCTACGGACCGGATCCCGGTGGAGACGCTGCGGAAGATTGCTGCTTATGTGAAGGGTGGCGGGAAGGTTGTGGCGGTGGGGAGGGTGCCTTCGATGGATGAGGAAGGTGCGGCTTCAGCTGAGGTGACGAGGCTGGCTGGTGAGTTGTTTGGCGGGGAGCATTTTGTGGCTGATGTGGGGGGGCTTGGGGAGGCTCTGCGAAAGCTGGCTGCGCCGGATCTTTTGATGACGCCGGGTGGTAGCGAGGCTGTCGGGTTCATCCGCAGGAAGCTGACGGATGGGGATGTTTATTTTGTTGTGAATACTTCAAATGAGGCGGTGAAGGCTACTGCTCGGTTTGGGACCAGCTATAAGGTTGGGGCTCAGTGGAATCCGGAGACGGGGGCTGAGGTTGGGATGGTTTCGGCTGCGGATACTGCGATCGAGCTGGCGCCTTATGAGTCTGCGGTTTATGTGTTCAGCGGTCGGCCTGCGGGCAATGCGGTTGGGGCGGGTGAGTTCACGGCTGTGAATGATTTGAGCCGGGACTGGAAGGTTACTTTTACTTCGGCTGCGAAGACTGTGAACGAGGCTGCGCTGACGGACTGGATGGCCGATCCGGCTACGTTGCATTACTCGGGTGAGGCTGTTTACTCGCGTGAGTTTACGTTGGCTGCTGCGCCTAAGGGGCCGGTTTATCTGGAGATCGAAGGAGGGAAGGCGCTGCCGGGTTCTCCGTCTTCACCGCCGGAGCATCGTGCGCTGGGTGCGGATGGTCTGCCTGATCCGAAGGTGACGGGGACTGGGCCGGGGATGCATGCCTACTTTGAGCCGCCGATTCGTGAAGCTGCGCTGGTGACGATCAACGGCAACGCTGCGGGGGCGCTGTGGCATCCGCCTTATCGGCTGGATGTTTCAAAGCTGCTGAAGCCGGGCGTGAACCATATTGAGATCAAGGTCTATAACACCGCGCTGAATGCCTGGTCCGCGCTGCCTCCGCATGATTACAAGCCTCTGGTTGAGAAGTATGGCGACCGGTTCCAGATGCAGGATCTGAACCGGGTGCAGGCGCTCCCTTCGGGGCTGCTTGGTTCTATTCATCTCGTTACGCAAGGGGCTCAATGAAGATTCGTTTAGTTCGTCCGGGGTTTGGTTTGAGTGTGCTGATGCTGGCTTCAAGCGCGGCGTTTGCGGGGACTGTGAAGGTCAACGACTTCGGCGCGAAGGGCGACGGTAGCACGATGGATACGGCTGCGATCCAGAAGGCTATCGACGCTGCGGCGAAGAGTCATGGGACCGTGGTGTTCGCTCCGGGGACTTATCTTTCGGGTTCGATTTTTGTGAAGTCCGGGGTGACGCTGCAACTGGATAAGGGTGTGACGATCCTTGGGTCGCAGCGCATTGAAGACTATCCGGTGATGCCGACGCGGGTTGCGGGCATCGAGATGAGCTGGCCGGCGGCGCTGGTGAATGTTTATGAGCAGAAGGATGCTGTGATTACCGGCGAAGGCACGATCGACGGGGATGGGAAGATCTACTGGGATAGCTACTGGACGTTGCGGAAGGGCTATGAGCCGCGCGGGTTGCGGTGGGCTTCCGACTATGACGCTCGGCGGCCGCGGCTGGTGCAGGTATTCAACTCTTCGCATATCAAGATTGGCGGCGGGCTGTTGCTGCGGCGGTCGGGGTTCTGGACGCTGCATATCTGCTACTCGACCGATGTGACAGCGGATGGGTTGACGATTCGGAATAACGAGGGTGGGCGTGGACCTTCGACCGATGGAATCGATATCGATTCGTCGAAGCATATCGTGGTGGCTCATGCGGATATTGCTGTGAATGACGATGCGCTTTGTTTGAAGGCTGGGCGTGACTCCGATGGGTTGCGGGTGAATCGTCCGACGGAGGATGTGGTGCTGCGGGATTCAACGATTCGCGATGGCGCGGCGGGGGTGACGTTTGGGAGTGAGACTTCGGGTGGCTTCAGGAATATCGAGGCTTATAACCTGAAGGTGTTTGGGCATGTGCCGGTGGGGATACTGTTCAAGTCAGCGCATACGCGCGGGGGCTTTGCGGAGAATGTGCGGATTCACGATCTGACGCTGACGGATATTCCGGTGGTGTTGAAGGTGACGATGAACTGGAATCCTTCTTACAGCTATGCGACGATTCCGGCGACGGAGACGAACTATCCGGCTTACTGGAAGGTACTCTCGACGCCGGTGCCGGACGCGCAGGGGATTGCGCATGTGCATGACGTGCATATCTGGAATATTGCAGCGACGGGGGCTAAGTCAGCGTTTGAGGTGGAGGCTTATAAGCAGGCACCGCTGGAACGGTTTCAACTGGATCATCTGAAGATCGACGCGTTGACTGCGGGGCATATTGCCGATGCGAAGGATTGGACGTTCTCTGATGTGTCGCTGACGACTAAGGATGGAAGTACGGTGGAGTTACTGGATAGTACGGATGTGACAGGGATTCCGACTTATCCTGGGAGTGAGAAGCCTAAGACGGATGCGCCTGCCAAGAGCTTCAAGGAGCAGGATAAGTCTTAGAGCACAAGCGAGGCGTAACGGGGATAAGACGGATAAAAGCGGGATAGGAGGGGAGTTTTAGCTTTAGTGGTTTCTGTTGGGCTTGGTTCTTCTTCTTCTTTTATTATTTTTTTAGTTACGAAAGGCGAGGCACTCTTTTTCTAAGAGTGGCTCGCCTTTTTGTTGGGGTAGTTAGACTAGTTTGATTTGGCCTGCGTGGTAGGCGAGGTGGGCGGTGCGGCCGAGGAGGATGGCGAAGCGGTTGCGATGGGGCTCGCGGGCAAAGTCTTCTTCTGAGACTGCGGTGTGACGCTCCAGCCATTGGGCCGGCGTGAGGGTGTTGAAGGCAGTCCAAAGCGCTTCTGCGTTCTGGTCCCATTGCTGCTTGAGTTCTGCGGCGGCGAGGGTCTGGGGTTGGGTGCGGTCCGGGGCTGCGAGGTAGATGGCGTCAAGCTCCGGGTGCTGGCGGGCGCCGAGGCCGAGGAGAGGGAGCATGGCGTCGTTGATGGCGAGGAGGTGACCGAAGAGGTAGGAGAGGCGGTTTTTGCCGGGGGCGACGGGCTGCTGGAGCTGCTCGTCCGAGAGGGCGTGGAGGATTTTGGCGGTGCGGTCTGCCTGCTGCTTCCACTGGCGGAGGGCGGCGTCTGTGAAGGATGCTTCTGGGGTCATGGGGCGTTCCTGTCTTGTGTTTGAATGGCTTTCAACGGATAGGATGTACGGGAATTGCAGGCTGATTCAATTGTTCGATATACATGAACAATTGAACGATGGATGAATTGCGAGTAGGATTGAAGGTTATGAGACCACTCTTTCATCCTTCGGTTGACGATGTGACGGTTGAGGCGATTCTTCATGCGCTGTCGGACCCGGTGCGGGTGGCGATCTTTGCGGATATTGTGGGGCAGTCGTGCTCGCAGAACTGCTCGACGTTTCTGCAGGTGAGCGAGAAGACGATTCCGAAGTCTACGCTTTCACAACATTTCAAGGTGCTGCGTGAGGCGGGGATCATTCGGGGCGAGCGGCGTGGGGTGGAGATGCATAATACGTCGCGGTGTGCTGAGATCGAGGTGCGGTTTCCGGGGTTGATTGCGGCGATTGTGAATGCACATACGATTCAGCTGGCGAGTGTGGCGAAGGCTGCGGGGACTGCCAAGAAGAAGACGTCGACCAAGAAGTAGAGGGGACCGGGTGGGGTTGGTGGAAACCCACGTCCCAGAATCGGGACGTGGGGCACCCAACTGCGATCCATTTACATCCTTGCGAAGGAACAGTTGCATCACAGACGGGAGCCATGGGACGTGCTGGCGACGACTGCGTTGCGACGCGAGGAGATGTGTGATGGATCTGAAGGAAGCTTTGGGGTTTGGTGTCGGCAAGAAGGTTCGGTATGCGATTGTCGGGCTGGGAGATATTGCGCAGGAAGACATGATGCCGGGTGTGGGGCATACGGGTAACTCCGAGATCAGTGTGCTGATTACGTCTGATCCGGTGAAGGCCAGGGAGCTTGGCGAGAAGTACGGTGTACAGGCTGCGTTTACGTATGAACAGTTTGGCGAGGCGCTGGCTTCAGGGACGTTCGATGCGATCTATCTGGCTACTCCGAACTGGCGTCATGCGGAGTTCATTGTTCCTGCCTTGCAGGCCGGGATTCATGTGCTGACGGAGAAGCCGCTGGAGGTTTCGACCGAGAAGTGCAAGGAGATTCTGGCGGCGGAGAAGGCTTCCAGCGCGAAGCTGATGGTGGCTTACCGGCTTCACTTTGAGCCGGGGACGCTGGATACGATCGAGAAGGTTCGGTCTGGGGAACTGGGGCGGGTGCATCTGTTTACGTCGACGTTTGCGCAGATGGTCGATCCGGAGAATCATCGGGCGCACTCCGGCAAGCTGGCTGGGCCGGTGCTGGATATGGGGCCTTATCCGGTGAATGCGGCGAGGTACATCTTTGAAGATGAACCGACGGAGGTGGTCTCGGCGGTGGGGACGAAGCATCCGGAGTCGGGGTTCGACCAGGACTTTGCGGATACGGTTGCGGTGACGCTGCGGTTTCCGGGGGAGCGGTTGGCGCAGTTCACACTTTCGTATTTTGGGAATGCTACGAACTTCTTTACGGCCGTTGGGACGAAGGGAAGTGTGCAGCTTGATCCGGCTTACATGTTCGGCAAGGGGCTGGAGCAGACGACGGCGATTGGGGAGAAGAAGAGCAAGGAGAGCTTCAAGAACACGGATCACTTTGGCGGGGAGATGAAGTACTTCTCGGACTGTATTCTGAATGGCACGGAGCCTGAGCCGGATGGCGAAGAGGGCTTTGCGGATGTGCGGGTGCTCGAAGGGATTATCAAGGCAGTGGAGACGGGGCAGGCTGTGATGCTGGAGCCGTTCAGCCGGAGTAAGCGGATCGACACAGCGGCGCAGAAGATGACGCTGGGGGCGGTGTCTACG